>NZ_JAJSOH010000020.1 GCF_021277265.1 Kineosporia rhizophila | reverse complement strand
GGACTCCGGGGCCGACCCCGGCGGGTCGCCCGCGCGATAGCCCGGCCCGGCCGCGACGGGCAGCCGCCTCAACCCGGCGCTGGTGCAGCGAGCCAGCAGACCCGCCCCGGCCGCGTCGACCCCGGCCAGAGCATCTTCCTCCCATGGATCCTCACCCCGCAGCACGGCATCCACCGCTGGGCCAGCGACCCCCAGATGGGCGTGGACGGCGACCAGCCCGACCATCAGATCCGCCCCGGTCCCGGCCGATCGAAGTCCCGGCTGCAGGGCCAGGATCCCGGAAACCGCTCGCGCGTGCGCCTCGTAGTGCCGGCCCAGCAGCGAGCGCAGGTGCTCACGATCCTGCTCCTGCACCTGGTCACCGACCCGGGTCCAGGTCGCCACCGTACGCCCCTCGCTCACCGGACGATCCTGCACGGAGGCCGGCCGCCGCCTCACCGCGTCTTCCCCGGCTGACCGCTCCGGCTGCGCCGGAACATCGACCTGGTCAGCGGAAACGGCTACCGCGACGCTCACCGCAGAGCCAGCGTCGATCTGGGACTGCGTCTGCACGGTCCCGGGCTCCCACAACGAGGCCGGGCCCGGGGGCCGGTCTCCCCCAAGCATGGGTGGGCCTGACGAAAAGCCCACCTTCTCAACAGCTACCGAAGACGGTGAACTGTCGGCCAGCAACTGCGCCACGTCGGCCGGGAGTTCCGCTGCCCCGGCACCGGCTGTCGTGGCAATCGGCATGCTCGTCTCTGCGAACGGATCCGGCCCGGAAGGCCCCGACCGGATCCGGTACCCGACGGGCGGAAGCGTCCGCCCCAACTCAAGAGACCCGGAACGGCCAGGACCACGGGCCCAAAAGCCCTCCTGAGCCAGCAGAAGGCGAGGGCCGAGCAGAACCGGCCCAGGGCTCCCGGCCACCGTCACACCCAACGCCGAGGCCAGGCTACCCAGGAGCGGGGCGAGTGCTTCGGCCGTGACCACGCCGTCGCACACCAGGACCACCGGACGGCCCTTCCAGCCCGGACACGATCGGATCGCCGCGGCCAGCATCCGGACCGAGACCGGGCGTCCAGCCACACGGAAACCGCCTCGGGCGAGGGGAAGATGAACGACGAAGTGGGTGTCCGGCGCGGCCGGCAGTTCCTCCACCGCCACCGGCAGCGTGTCCAGGAACCAGCCCGCCCGGGTCAGCGTCCCCGCGCCCACCACCCGCTCCGTAACCGCGTCCAACGGCTTCCCGGGCCCAGGCGGCGACTCCTTCGAAGGCCGGACCAGGGGCGCCACCTCAGCGATCGTCCAGCGGTTTCCGGCGGTCGGCCGGAACACAGGGCGGCCGGTGGCCGAGAACTGCGGAACCGCGGAGGCCCGCATCTGCACCCAGCCCAGCCGGTTCAGCATCCAGGCCGAGGACCGCACCCTGCGGCGGGTTCTGCGGGCCGGGACCGGGGAGCGCATCAGGCGTCACGCTGTGGAACTGTCCACACCGGTTCGTCGCCGCCCTCACCCTGCAGAAGACTCAGCACTCGGTGCACCGCCACGTCCGACACCTCCGGGCCCTCCTCGCCGGACCGGCGCAGGTGGGCCAACAGGTCCGGTTCCGGAGCCAGCCCATAGTTCTCCAGGTAGAAGGTCACTGTGTCGGTCCAGACCCACTGCCCGTCGGTGCGGAAGCTCAGGGGCACCACGTCCGGCCGCTCGGGGTCCAGGATGTCGGTCATGGTCGCCGAGGTGGTCAGCACCGGCAGACCGTGACCGAGGTAGCGCAGCAGCCGGGTCAGCTCCTCCAGGTCCTCGATCACCGGGTGGTCCTCGGCGAACCGGGGGCCGTCCTCGGCATCCACCTCGTCGAACGTCCGGGCCAGCCGGACCGGGGTGGCCGGCTCGGCCGCCCAGATCAGGGCGCCCTGCGCGCTGGCGCTGCTCTGGTAGCCGGGCACCGGCCACCTCGGGCTGCAGACCTCCACCTGCGGGTTGCGCTCTCCGGCGGCGGCCAGGGCCCCCTGGAGCCGGGCGGTGACCTCGATCAGGTGTCGACCGGAAACCCGCGCGTCGGCCTGAACCACGAACATCCGACGCGGTGGCGGCCACGGGGAGCCCTCCGCCGGGGCGCGCCAGACCCGCCAGACCGCGGTCAGGTCTTCTTCCTGGCCGGCCGCAACGGAGATGGCCTGGTCCACCGCGTCCATCGCGTGCCGGCCGCTCGCACCCGTCAGATCCAGCGGACCGACGGGGTCGCCGGCCCGGGACGGATCCATCGGCCCGAAAACCCATGGCCCGCAGAAGTTCCCGGCCTCTTCCACAACTTCCAGCGACTCGGTCAGCTGGGCATCCTGCCCTGCGGCCCGCAGTTGCCGCGCGATCAGTTCCGCATCCCTGGCCAGAACCGGCACATGGGCGGCCGCGGCCGCAAAGCCGATCGCCTGGGCCACGTCCGTCTGCCCGCCAGCAGCCAGCCACGTGCGGGCCTCGCTGATCAGCTCGTCGGGCAGAGCGCCGGCCAGACGCAGCAGCAGGGTGTGCCAGTCGTCCAGGTCCGGCTCATGCGGGGTCGTCACCGCCGACAGCCCTACCGGCCCCTCCTGGGCCGCCGCCCCCGTCCACACCTTCCCCACATCGGGCACCATTACCTCCACACCGGTACGCACCGCCGGTCCCAGGTCCAGGACCGGTGCCTTCTCTCAGCACGGGGCCGCGACTCACCAGGTTCACTACTGATGCCGCCGAATGAACCCCTCATCACCCGACGTCCGTGACAGATCAGACGCAGTGAGGAGAGCTGATGGTCGCCCGACTGCCCCGACCCAGCGCTTGGTGGCCCGAGACCGCGGTGACGGGCGTCGCCGGCGCATTGTGCCTGCTCGGCGGGGCGGCTCGCGCCGACGGCACCGTGTCGGCGCCCCCACTGACGGCCTACGTCATCGCCGCAGTGTCGGCCTGTGTGTTGCCGGCCCGGCACCGCAGGCCGGCGACAGTCATGGTGCTGTTACTTGGCTGCGGGGTACTGGTCACACCGCTTGGCCTACTGCTGAGCCCGCTGACCGTGGCGCCCGCGGTGGTGGCGGCCTTTTCCTACGCCCTCACCGCTCCCGACGAGCGCCGGACCCTGGGGTTGACCGCTCTGGCGGTCGCGATCGTGGTCGGGACTTCTGCGCCGTGGCTCACGGCGCTGTCGTCGCAGGACATCAGCAGACTGGCCGCTGTGGCGGCGTTCCCGCTGGTTGCCGCTGTCCTCGGGCACTCGGTGCAGAACCGGCGCGCCTACCTGGCTGCGGTGGAGGAACGAGCCCGGCGGGCCGAGCAGACCCGCGAGGACGAGGCCCGACGCCGGGTGGCCGAGGAACGGATGCGCATCGCCCGGGAACTGCACGACCTCGTCGCCCACCAGATCACTCTGGCCAACGCGCAGGCGACGGTGGCGGCCCACGTCTTCGACACCCGCCCCGAGCAGACCCGCGCCAGCCTGGCCGACCTGGTCCGGACCACCCGCCACGCCCTGGACGACCTACGGGCCACGGTCGGCCTGCTGCGCCAGTCCGGCGACGTGGAAGCCTCCCCGGAACCGGCCCCCGGCCTCACCCGGATCCCCGCCCTGCTGGAGTCGTTCCGGCTCGCCGGCCTCGAGGTGGTGCTGCAGCAGGAAGGTGTTCCTCGAGCGCTGCCCCCGGCCACCGACCTCACCGCCTACCGCATCGTCCAGGAGTCCCTGACCAACGTGACCAAGCACGCCGGCACCGCCACCGCCCGGGTCCACCTCGTCTGGGGCCCGGACGACCTGCGCGTCGAGATCGTTGATGCCGGTGGCCCGGCCCGGTCCGAGCGCCCACCCGGGTACGGGCTGATCGGGATGCGGGAACGGGCCACGGCGATCGGTGGACGCTTCTGGTCCGGCCGGTCGGCCGCAGGCGGCTGGTCGGTGGTCGCCCACCTACCGGTACCCACCATGCCCCTCGAGGAGTTGCGATGACATTGCGGGTGGTGCTCGCCGACGACCAGGCCCTGCTGCGCGAGGCCTTCCGGCTCCTGCTCGACAGCGCCGAGGACATCGCCGTGGTGGGTGAAGCCGGCGACGGCCGCGAGGCGGTGCGACTGGCCCGGCAGTTACGACCCGACGTGGTGGTCATGGACATCCGGATGCCCGAGGTCGACGGCCTGACCGCCACCGCCCAGATCTGCGCCGATCCTGACCTGCACGAGTGCCATGTCCTCGTCCTGACCACGTACGAGACGGACGAGTACGTGGCCCAGGCGCTGCGGGCAGGGGCCGGGGGGTTCATCGGCAAGGGCATCGGGGCCGAGGACCTGATCAACGCCGTGCGCACCATCGCCGGCGGCGAGACTCTGCTCTCCCCCGCCGCCACCCGTTCGCTGGTGGCCCGTTTCCTGGCCACCCCGGAGGACACCGACGGTCCTTCGCCTGAGGAACTGGACGCCCTCACTCCCCGCGAACGCGAGATGGTGGCCCTGGTGGCGACCGGCCTTTCGAATCCGGAGATCGCTGAGCAGATGTTCCTGAGCCCCTTCACCGTGCGCGCCCACGTCCAGCGGGCCATGACCAAGCTGGGGGCCCGGGACCGGGCGCAACTGGTGGTCATCGCCTACCGCACCGGCCTGGTCCGCGGCGGCCGGCCCTAGACCGACCAGGCCGCCGCGTTCCTGATCAGACGCCGAGATCCGGTAGCTGGAGCGCCGAATGGGCCGGCCGAGGCGCCGGTGCCGGCATGCTGACCAGCTCCCGCAGCCGGGTGTTGCGCCGTTCCAGAGCCTCTGCCGTGACCGGGAAGAGCGTGGCCGCACCGTTGTCGACCAGGGCCTGGTTCGCCACGACGAACGGGCGCATCCGGTGTTCGTAGGCCACCAGCGCCCGGTCGATGTCGGGCTCGGCGGTCAGGGCGTGGGCGAGCAGGTACGCCCCGACCAGAGCCAGGCTGGTGCCCTGGCCGGTGAGGAACGACGGCGCACAGGCCGCATCCCCCACCAGCACCACTCGACCATTGGACCAGTGCGGCATGCGAATCTGGGCGGCTGTGTCGAAGAACAGGTCGTCCGCCCCGTGCAGGGCCGCCAGCAGACCTGGTATTTCCCAGCCCGCGCCGTCGAAGGCCTGCTCCACCAGATCCCGCTGGGCCTGCGGATCACGCAGGGCCCCGGGCGGCACTTGCGGCTGGTGGAAGGTAAGGAAAGCCTGTAGCTCATCGCGACTTTCCCCGACGGCGTACAGCGCCGCCGCCCGACCGGGAGAGTTCCACATGGTCAGTTCCCGATGCATCCCGTAGGTGTTCGGCACGGTGAAAAGAGCGAAGCAGTAACCCAGGTAACGATGGAACTGCTCTTCCGGTCCGAACGAGCGGTGCCGGGTCTGCGAATGCATCCCGTCGGCGCCGATCACCAGGTCGAAGGTGCGTCGCTGCCCGCTCACGAACGTCACCTCCACCCCGGCCGCGCTCTGGTCCAGAGTCTCGACCGCGTCCCCGAACCGGAACTCGACCTCGTGGCGCACCAGCTCGTACAGGCCGGCGGCCAGGTCGCCTCGTCGCACCTCCAGATCCTGACCGGCCACGCTGCCGGCGACCGCGTGCGGGCTGAGCACGGCGACGGTGGCGCCGTCGGGATCGAGGAACGTCAGGTGGCGCGAATCGGTCTGCAGCCGAGAGAGCTGCGGAAGCAGACCCATGCGGCGCACCACCTCCACGGCGGTACCGCGCACGTCGATCGGATATCCGCCTCCGCGCACCGTCGATGCCTTCTCCACCACCGTGACCGCGAATCCCGCGCGTTGCAGCCAGTACGCCAGCGCAGGTCCGGCAATACTCGCCCCACTGATCAGAACCGATCTCATGCCTGGCTTCCCTTCGTGGATCCGCGGACCGCCAGCAACGACAGACCGGCCACCAGACCGGCCACCACGAACCCGGTGACGAAGGCCGACTCACTGGGCAGCTCGGTCACCGGGTCGGTCCCGGCAGCCAGGATCGCCCCGGCCACCTGAACCCCGATCGCGATTCCGATGACTCGGGTGACCACCAGCAGGCTGGTGGCGATACCGGTGTCCTTGGCCTCCACCGCGGTCGCGGTTCCGGCCAGCAACGCCGTGGTGCCCATGCCCGCGGCCACCGCGGTCAGCACCTTCGCCCCGACCAGGAGCCAGGCCGCATCGTGATAGACCGCCAGCGAGAACATGGTCAAGGCCATGACCACGATGCCCACCACGGCCACCGTCCGGGAGCCGAACCGCCGCGCCGCGAGACCGCCTACGGAGTCGCTCAGCGCACCGGCTACCGCGCCGGGCAGCAGGAACAGTCCGATCATGGTGGTCCCGGCCGCGAAACCGTAACCGGCACCGGAGACTGCGAACAGCTGCGGCAGCAGGAAGACCACCATGCCGAAGCTGATCGTGATCACCAGGGTGAGCACGGCGCCTTGCCACATCGTGGGCTGGGCCAGCATCTGCAGGTCGACCATGGGCGCCGGGGCCCGGCGCTCGACGGCCACCCAACCGGTGGCCAGGGCTGCCACCAGCAGCGCCAGCAGGCCGATGGCGAACGGAGGCAGAGCCGCGCTGGTGACCGACACCAGACCCACCATCAGGGCCAGCAGCGTGGCGCTGAGCAGCACTACTCCCGGCCAGTCGATCGGGCCCTCGGAGCCGGTCGGCTCGTCGTCGGGCATCACCCGGATCACCGCCAGCGTCGCCGCTCCCACGGCGATCGTCGGCACCGCGAACATCCACTGCCAAGAGAGCAGTTCGGCGATCGGTCCCGCGATCAGCGTGCCGATCATGCCGCCACCGGTGAACAGGGAGACGACCACCCCGATCGCCGCCTGCGAACGCCCGGTCGGCAGATGCCGGCGCACCAGAATGAACGACAACGGCAGCGCCCCCACCATGGCACCCTGCAGGAGCTGGCCCAGCAGCAGAACCGGCAGACTCGGAGCGATCGCCGCCAGCAGGCCACCGGCGGAAACCACCGCCATCAGCCACACCATCACCCGCCTTCCCCCGTAGCGGTCGCCGAGTTTCCCGACCACCGGGGTCAGTACCGCTCCCGTGACCAGCAACGTGTTGGCGACCAGCGCCCCCTCAGCCGGACTGACCCCCAGTTCCCGCTGCAGCAGTGGAAGCGCGGGCTCCACCACCGACTGCAGTGTCCCCAGCGCCAGCGCCAGGAATCCGAGCACCACGACCGGGAGTCTTCCCAGGCGGGCCGGCGCAACCCTCGGTTGCGATACAGACACAGACACAAACGTCCCCTTGAACGGCTCGTGAACAGCCGACACAACGTCGGCCTCCGATGCCCTTCACTCTCGTTCTCGGGGCCCCCGCACGGCATCGTCCGTCGTAACCGCATTGCTCTGGTGCATTTGCACCAGAGCGCCGGACGTACCGGTTCGCGCCGCTACACCTGCAGTCCGGCCAACGAAGAACAATGGACGGGTGGTGCTGGAAAGCGGCAACAGCCGCCTTTGCGTCTGGTCTCACCGCGAAGCCCGCGGGCCGCCCTTGCCTTTCGGCCCAGCTGCGCAGGACTGGTCCTGGGCCGGACGTTCTCCGGAGACCAGGAACGTCGTGGTGATCTCCTCGGCGCAGGAGTTGCCCAGGTAGAGATAGTTCAGGTGCCCACCCTGGTCGGCGGTCACCAGCCGGGCCCGGTCGCCGAAGGCCTCCCGCAACTGCCGGGCCCCGGCCGCAGGGGTGGCCGGATCGCGCAGGTTCTGCAGGATCAGCACGTTCGCGGGGCCCTCGGCGCCGATCTGCACCGGTGGCTCGAGCGGATCACCGGGCCAGAACGCACACGGCGTGATGTTGGCCCCCGCCGCCCCGAACATCGGGAACTGCTTCCGGTCGGCCTCGACGTTGCGCTGGTAGGACTGCACGTCTTCCGGCCAGTCCGAGTCGTTGCAGATCACGTGCAACTGGCTGGCCAGGTAGTTGTCGGCCGGAACATCACCGGCCGGGGCGGGCGTGGAGGTCGGGCCGGTCGAGGGCTGCGGCACCGGGGTGCCCTGGTCCAGGGCCTGCCACATCTTCGCCAGCTCCTCGAACTTCCAGTCGTAGTAGAGGTTCGCGAAGGTGAGCTGGCGGAACAGGTCGCCGTTGAAACCCTCGGCGCTGGGCCTGCGGTCCAGCTCCCCGGCCAGCTCGAAGTACTTCTCCTGCACCTGCCCGGGGGTGCGGCCGAGGCCGTACTTCGGCTGCTCGGCGACGAATTCGGCGAAGTCCGGGAACCGGTCCTGGAAACCCTGCCCGTACAGCCGGGAGAACTCGGAGTCCCAGCCACCTGGGCCAGTGGCGCTGTCCAGCATCACCCGGTCGGTGGTCTCGGGGAACAGGCTGGTGTACACCGAGCCCAGGTACGTGCCGTAGGAGATGCCGAAGTAGGAGGCCTTCTCCTCTCCCAGCGACTGCCGGATCAGATCCAGGTCACGGGCGGTGTTGGCGGTGGTGATGTGCGGCAACAGGCCGGCTGTCCCGGAGTCGCCGCACTTGGCGGCGATCGCCTCGGCCGCCTGCGCCGCCTCCGTGACCTCGGCCGGGTCCGCCGCGTAGCGCGGCACGTTGGAGATCCATTCCTCCGCCTTCAGCCCGCAGGTGACGGGGGTGCTGTGCCCGACCCCGCGCGGGTCCATCCCGATCACGTCGTAGGTCTCCAGCACGCGCTCCGGCATCCCCAACTGCTTGAGGATCGCCGGGTAGGAGAGGCTCGCGCCGCCTGGTCCGCCCGCATTGGTCAACAGGATCCCCCGGCGCTTGCCCGGGTCGGCGCTCTTCAGCCGGGACACCGCGATCTCGATCGTCCTGCCGTCCGGGTCCCGGTAGTCCAGCGGGACGTCGAGGGTCGTGCACTCCAGGCCGTCGCCCCTCGAGTCCGGCGGGCACTCACCCCACGTCAGGGGCTGCGTCTTGGCCGGCCCCGTCTCCTGGGCCGAGCTGGTGCAGGCCCCGCACAACAGCAGCGCGGCGGCGACCGTGGCCGTTGCTCTTGCCTTCAGCATGTCTCGTCCCTCCTGCAGGCCCACCAGCGCTCACACGCGCCAGGGAGCCTGAGGGTTCACCGCCATCACCCAGACCCGCCGATCGAGTGACCCACGCCACACCATGCCTTGAACCCGGCCACAGACCTGCCATCGTCTAGCTGGTTGTGAGTCAGAGCCCCGACGAGGAACACCTCGTCCGCCGCATCGCCGCAGGCGACCGGCGCGCATTCGACGAGCTGTACCGGCGCACCTCGCCGTGGCTGCTCGCCCGGCTGCGCCGCCGGTGCGCCGACGACGACGTGGTCGCCGACGTCATGCAGGAGACCTACCTGGCGGTGTGGCGGGCGGCGGACAGCTTCGCCGGTTCGGCGACCTCCGGCAGCGCGCTGGGCTGGCTGTGGACCATCGCGGCCCACCGCCTGATCGACGCGCTGCGCCGCCGGGCCCGGGTCGGGCGGATGCCCGCCGTACCGGTGGCCGAGACGGTCGCCCCAGCAGCCGAGGACGAGGTCCTGGCGGGTCTGGTCGGTCACGAGATGGAGCAGGCGCTGCTGGAGCTGCCCGCCGAGGCCCGCGAGGTGCTGCGCGCGATGGTGCTCGACGGGTTCTCCGTACGGGAGACGTCGGTGCTGCTGGGCGTGCCCGAGAACACCATCAAGTCCCGGGCCCGGCGGGCCCGGAACGCCCTTCGGGAGGCCCTGTCATGACGCCCCACCCCAGTCCCGCAGTGTTGGCCCGCTACGCCGACCGGGAAGCCGAACTGCCCGAGGTCACCTCCTGGGCGGTCGAGGTGCACCTGGAGACCTGCGCCGACTGCCGGGCCGAACTGGCCACCAGCAGCGACGACCTGCTGGCGCGGGTCGCCGTCAACCTGGACGCGGCCATCGCCGCAGGCCCGGCGCCCGCCCCGCAGCGCCACTGGTCGGTGGCCCTGAACCGCTGGTTCGTCTGGGCCCTGCTGCCCTGGCTGACCATGGCCCTGGTCCTTCTCGGCTGCGCGGTCCTGATCCAGCGGCTGGTACCCGACTTCCCGCAACCGGTGTTGCTCCTGGCACCGATAGCTCCGCTGCCCGCGGTGGCCGGAGCCTGGAGCCGGCGCTTCGACCCCGCCTGGGAACTGATCGCCGCCACCCCGACCGCCGGCCTGACCATGCTGCTGCGCCGTACGGCCACAGCGCTTGCCGTGATCGTGCCGGCCTTGGCCCTGACCGGTGCTCCCCTGGCTCTGGCCCTGCTGCCGTGCCTGGCGTTCACCGCCGCCTCCCTCGTCCTCGGCGCCTTCGTCGGAGTGCGGCGTGCCGCCGCCGGGCTCGGCGCCCTCTGGACGCTGGCGGTCATCACCCCGACTGTCATGAACACCGACCTGCCCACCGTGCTGCAGCCGGGCGCTGCCCCCGGGTGGGCCCTGACCACCCTCGCCCTGACCGGCCTGGCCGGCCTGCTGGCCACCCGGACCGACTACTTCCACCGGCTCTCCAGCACCCGCTGACCAGCCGCACATCCGCCGCTTACAAGGAGAAACAGATGCGTACGGTGAGCGCGGCCGAAACGGCCCCCACGCTCCACCCCTGGGCCATCCACGCCGAGAAGCTGCAGGTGCGAACCGGCCGACACCTGGCCGTGAACGAACTCGACCTGGCTCTGGGCGTCGGCGTGCACGGCCTGCTCGGGCCCAACGGCGCCGGCAAGACCACCCTCATCCGGGCCCTGGCCACGGTGCTCAAACCGGCCGGCGGGCGGCTCGAACTGCTGGGCCAGCCGGTGAACGCCGGTGCCGACCTGCGCGGCGTCCGCCGCGGGCTGGGCTACCTGCCGCAGCAGTTCGGCTTCTACCCGCGCTTCACCGTGCGCGAGTTCGTCGAGTACATGGCCTGGCTGAAAGAGATGCCCAAGCAGGCCGTGCCGGGAGCCACCCAGCGGGCGATCGAACGGGTCGGCCTGGCCGCCAAGGCCGACGCCCGGATGAAAACGCTGTCCGGCGGCATGTTACGCCGCGCCGGCATCGCCCAGGCCATCGTCAACGATCCGGCGCTGCTGCTGCTGGACGAGCCCACCGTGGGCCTGGACCCGGAGCAGCGTCTGGACTTCCGCGAACTGCTGCGTGACATCGGCAGCGACAACTGTGTGCTGGTCTCCACCCACCTGGTGGAAGACGTGGTGGCCGCCTGCACCGACGTCGTCATGATCAACGAGGGCCGCCTGGCCTTCCAGGGCACCCCCGCCGAACTGACCGCCCAGGGCGCCGAGGGCGATCCGGGCGACAGCCCGGCCGAACGTGGCTATTCCGCCCTGCTGCGACGTCACCGGGCGGCCGCCCGATGAGCCGCGTCCTGCGCATCGAGCTGCGCCGCTCCGCCGCCGTCGGCTCGGCCCTCGGCCTGGCCGTGATCGGTTCGCTCGCCCTGTACTTCGCCGACGGGATCATGTTCTCCACCGGCTGGATGCACCTGGCCATGAGCCAGCGCCTGTACCTGGTGCTGTTGTGGCCGCTCATGCTGGCCGCCGGGGCCTGGCAGGCCCGCCGGGAGCACCGCTCGAACGTGGGCGAACTGTTCACCTCCACACCCCGGCCCGTGGCCCAGCGGATCCTGCCCACGCTCGGCGCGCTGGCCATCGCCGCGGTCGCCGGATACCTGGTGATGGGACTGGCCGGGGCCGCCTGGATCTTCGACACCGCAAGCTACCTACCGGCAACGGTTCTCGTGATCACCGTGATCGGCGCCCTGGCGCTGGTCGCCGCCGCCTGGCTCGGTCTGGCGATCGGCCGGTTGCTGCCCTCACCGGTCACCGCCCCGATCGCCGGCGTCACGGCTCTGGGCCTGCTGCTGGCGCTGCCGATGGCCACGGAGTCATTCCGCTGGCTGGGTCTGATCATCTCCCCGATGGCCGAGATGAACATGCCCGGCGACTACGCCACCGTTCCGGGCCGGGTCAGCGCCGCCCAGAGCAGCTGGCTGGTGGGACTGGCCGCCACCTCGGTCCTGCTGCTCGTCTCCCGCACCTCGCGCTCCCGGGTCGCGGCGGTGCTCCCGGTCGCCGCCGGTCTCGCGCTCTCCGTCGTCGTCATCCCGCACGAGAACCGTCTCGTGTACGACGCCGTGGACCCGGTGGCCCGCGAACTGGTCTGCGCCGAAGGAGAACCGCAGGTATGCCTCAGCCGTGCCCACGAGAGTCTGCTGCCCGAGGTCACCGCCCCCGCCCGTGAGGCCCTGGCCGTCCTGAAGAGGCTGCCCGGCGCCCCGACCCAGGTGCACGAGGACACCTACGCCTACCCGGACACCTACCCCGAGTTCCGCACCGACACCGTCCTGCTGCACGTCGCCACCAATCGAGAAGGCCACCTGGCGAACCGGGCGAACGTGCTCACCGACGTCCTGACGGGAGCTTTCAGCGGGCCACGCACCTGCGAGACCTACCCCTCCTCGGCCGATCAGCTGGCCGCCGCCCACTGGCTGATGGGCACCGAACCGGTTGCGCCGAAACCGGAAGGGCTGGGCCGGCCCGACCTCGACTACGCCTTCGAGGACGTCAGCGTCGAGGCCACCAAGGTCTGGCAACAGCTGAGCGCCCTGCCCGAGGAGGAAGCACTGTCCCGCGTGGCCGCCCTGCGGCAGGCCGCGGTCCAGTGCAAGCCCGCGGAAGGACTGCTGCGATGAGGGGACTGATCCTCTTCCTGCGAGCGCGCCGCGCTCCCCTGGCGATGGGCACCTCCGTCTTCGTTCTGGTGGTGCTGTGGGTGCTGTGGGAAAGGAGTTCCGACAGCCCTCAGGCGGGCCTGCAAATGGTCGTCCTGAGCATCCTGCTGCTGGTGTCCGCCCTGACCATGACCCTGAGCGGCCCGGACGACGAACTCGACGAGACCGGCGCAGTGCCCTGGCCGGTCCGCCGGGCCGTGCACCTGCTCATCGTCGTGGTCCTGGTCGGCGGCCTGATGCTCATCACCCAGCTGACCGGCACCCGCTTCGGCCCGATGTCGCTGGTGCTGCGGGACACCGCCGGGCTTCTGGGCCTGAGTGCACTGAGCGCCGCCGTCATCGGTACGGCCCGAGCCTGGTTCGTGCCGCTGGGCTGGACCATGGCCGCAGTCATCTTCCCCCGCTCCGACACCCTCCTGAGCCGCGTCCTGACCTGGCAGGCCCAGGACCCCGCCAGCACGGCCGCCGCCGTCACCGCGACCGTCCTGGCCCTGACCGGCCTGATCGCCTACACAGTGATGGGCCCGGCCCGAGGCGCGCCCGCCGAAGCGACCGCCCAGTGACGTAGACCCGTCACCGTCGAGGCGCCAACAGGACCGGCGCCGCGAGCAGGACCAGCAGACCCATCACCGCCGAGGCCACGCCCGGGCTGCTCAGGTCGGCCAGGGGCCCGGCCAGCAGCGGCCCCAGCCCCTGCCCGGTCATCATGCCCAGCCCCAGCAACCCGAACCCCAGGGCCTGACGACCGGGCGGCAGGGCATCCCGGAACGCCGCCTGCCCGCCCACCTCGAAGGCCAGGCCGGCCCCGGCCACCGTCATCAGCAGGGCCGCCGCCCACGGCCCAGGAGCGGCGGCCAGCGGCAGCAGTGATGCGCCGAGCACGACCACCAAGACCGGCACCAGCCACTCGCGGGTGGCGGGCCGACACACCCGGCCCACCACGAACGTCCCCACCATCGCCCCGAATGGCGTGGCCCCCATCAAGGCGGCAGTGGCCAGTCCGCCTGCACCAGCATGGCCGGCGTAGGAAACAGCCAGCGATTCGACCCCCGCCAGCAGCGCGAACGGAGTCCACCACAGCAGCAACAGCGAACGAATCGGGCGGCTGCCGAACAGTTCCCGGTAGCCGCGCAGGGTCTCGCCCGGCGACCAGGCCTCTCGAAGGCCGCTCGGTGGGATCGACGGCAGTCCCAGCACGCCGACCAGGACGGCCACGCCGTGCATTCCCGCAGCCAGCACCAGCACCGCGAAAGTTCCCAGGGCCTGCAGCACCAGCCCACCCACGGCCAGTCCGGCCAGTTGCGCCACCATCGACGTGACCGTGAACGACGAACGGCCCAGCACGTACCGGTCACCCTCGAGGAGGCGCAGCAACAGGGCCGATTGAGCAGCCGAGACCAACGGGTGCAGAAGGGCTCCCAGCGCCACCACCACGATTCCGGCCGCCACCGACGAGCGCGCCGCCAGAACCGCCAGCAACAGCCCCAGCAGCAGCCGGACCTCGCTGCCGGCCACGATCAGCGGCCGGGCCGGCCACCGGTCAGCCAGAGAGGGCAGCAGCAGACCACCCACGACACCCGGCAGGAAGCCCGCCGCGAAGGCTGCCGACGACCACGTCGAGGAGCCGGTGGCCTCGAAGACCACGACCGAGAACGCCAGGATCTGCAGCGAGATGCCCAGCACGGTCAGGGTGCTGGTGGCGAAGAGCGCCGCAAAGCCCGGAGCGGAGAACACCTCTCGGTAGGTGGTGCGCTCGGCGACGGGGATGCTCATGACGCCAACCTGACAGCCGCCCGTCGGCAGAGCTAATGTTTCGCCGGTGACCGAAACATCGCTGTGGATCACCGCGGGGGCCGAGGACATCGTCGCCTCCCGCTTCGCGGTCTCCCCCAGCGACGAAACCGTCCATCTGATCGCCCAGCTCGCTCGCCGACGCACCACCGCCTCACCCCTGATGGGCCGGTTCACGCACCGTTGGGAGACCATCCGCGACGACCCGGGGGTCCGGGCCCTGGCCGCCCTCCAGCGCGAACGCGAAGGTGTCGACTTCACCACGCCACCCCCGTCCGGGATGGGCCAGAGCATCCAGGACGATCTGGCGGCCGTGCGGGCCAGTTCTCTTACGGACGCTCGACGCGAGATTGCGTACATGACGGCCAGGGAGCCGGTGGCCGAGGAGGTGCGGGCTGTTCTGCACTCCCCCGACGTCCTGGACCGGCTGGCTGATGCGATCGAACTGGCCTGGGACGTACTCCTGCGCCCCGACTGGCCGCGGATTCTGGCCGTGCTGCAGCGCGACGTCCAGCACCGCGCCGGGCGGCTGGTGGCCCACGGCTGGGGCGCCGGCCTGGAAGACGTGCATCCGGAACTGAGGTGGGAAGGCGGCCGGATCCGGGTGCGCAGCCGAGCGCAACAATCGATCGATCTGGCCGGACGTGGCCTCCTTTTCGTGCCCTCGGTGTTCCTGGCCGAACGTCTGGCCATCAGCGTCGACGGGCCGCACCAGCCCTGGATCCGCTACCCCTCCCGCGGAACGGCGACTCTGGCCGAGACCGGGAGCGCAGCCGCACCCGCAGCGGCCCTGGCCCCGCTGATCGGGCCCACCCGCGCCCGACTGCTGCAACTCCTCGGCGACCCGGGCTCCACGACCCAGCTGGCCGACGTCCTCAGATTGTCTCTGGGGGCCACCGGGGACCACCTCAAAGTGCTTTTGGACGCTGGTCTACTCACTCGCGAGCGGGTGGGCCGCTCGGTCCTGTACCGCCGCACCGATCTCGGCGACCGACTGGCCGCGGGTGCCGGGTCCGGCTGACCACCTCGCCGCGGACATCGGCCTGTCCCCTTGGTGCAGCAAAACGGCCTGATAGCTGGGTGCAGACCTGTCATCGTGACCGCACCAGGTGTTTTCGACACTGCGTCGGAACGCGGTTCACGGGGAAGAGAATGCATCGATGCACGCCGAAACTCTGCAAAACCTCCGATATTGCGTGGAACTGTTCGGAGTCATGGCCTTCGCGTTCTGCGGGGCCTTCCAGGCCGTCCGCTGCGACCTGGGCATCTTCGGCGTCCTTCTGCTCAGCGAGGCAGTCGCTCTGGGGGGCGGGCTCCTGCGCGACCTCGTTCTCGGCGTGCCGCCCGTGGCCTTTCACGATCTGGGGTTCTTCATTGCACCCGGTTGTGTTGCCCTGTTTGTCTTCTGGGGGCACAGTTCCGCCCGTGATCGAAAAATACTGGAGGGAAAGGCCCTTGATGTCTGTGATGCCATAGCCGTCGCCATTGCCACGGTGACCGGCTGCGTCAAGGCGATGGACCACGGCAGCAACGTTCCGGCCGCCGTTGCTCTCGGCACTATGAGCGCCGTCGGCGGAGGCATCCTGGCGAACGTACTGATCGCCGAAGTTCCTCCCGTGCTGCGCTGGGGGCACGAACTGCTCGTCACACCTGCGGTACTCGGCGCAAGCAGCGCCGCGATACTTCACGCCACCGGGCATCTCGCCGTCGGGTCGGCGATCGGCAGTATGGCCGCGGCCTTCCTGCTCCGCGTCCTCGCCCTGCACCGCAACTGGCGCACTCCCAGATCCTTGCTCTGGAACGAACCGGCCCCACCGGTGACCGCCGACCACCGCCGGCGCCGCTTGCACCGTCTTCCGGTAGCGCGGTGAGACCTCCTTCACCACCTCCTACCTTGAATAAATACAACGATCGTTTGTATAAATAGATCAGCAGGCGATCAGCCCGCACCCCTGGCCTTCGAGGAGAACGCCATGCTGTCTTCGGCCCACGAACCCGTCATCCGCGCCACCGCCCCGGTCGTGGCCGCGCACCTGGACGAGATCTCGTCCGAGTTCTACGACTCCCTGCTCGGCGAGAACCCGCAGCTGTGGAACGTGTTCAGCCGCAGTGCCCAGGCCGGCGGCGAGCAGAAGCGGGCCCTGGCCGGAGCCGTGGCCGGGTTCGCGCTCAGCCTGATCGGGGCCGGGCCGCCGATGGACACGATGTTCGAACGGGTGGCCAACCGGCACGCCTCACTGGGCATCCAGCCGGAGCAGTACACCGTGGTCGGCCGCTACCTGATGCGCGCGGTGGGCAAGGTGCTGGGCGATGCGGTCACCCCGGAGGTGGCCGCGGCCTGGGACGAGGTCTACTGGCTGATGGCCTGCAAGTTCATCGGCATGGAGGCCCGCCTGTACGCCACGCAGGGGGTCGAACCGACCAGCAGCTTCCGCGACTACGAGGTCAGTGAGCGCCACGAAGAAGCCTTCGAGACGGTGTCTTTCGTGCTGACGCCGGTGGATGGAGCCGCTGCGCCGCACTTCCGGCCGGGCCAGTACGTGACCCTGGCCGTGGATCTGCCCGACGGCGGCCGGCAGCTACGGCAGTACTCCCTCTCGCAGGCCCCGGGCGGGCAATCGCTGCGCATCACGGTGCGACGGGTACGCGGAACAGACGGCAAGCCTGACGGTCTCGTCTCCGGGCACCTGATCGAACACCTGCACGTGGGCAGCAAGCTGCCGGTCAGCCCCCCGTTCGGAAATCTCACCCCGCAACCCGGCCAAGACCCGCTCCTCCTGATCAGCGCCGGGGTGGGGATCACGCCGATGGCCTCGATCCTCGGGCACCTGGCCGAATCTCAGCCGGAGCGTCAGGTGGTGGCCGTGCACGCCGAGCGCAGCGCCGAACGTCATCCGCTGCGAGTGGAGATGCTGCAGCACGGTTCCCGGATCCAGGGCTTCCAGCAGCAGGTCTGGTACGAGACCGGTGCGTCAGAGGGCGTACCCAACGCGGACGTACGTATGGGCCGGGTGTTGACCAGCGAGATCCCGCTGCCGGACAACGCGGAGGCCTATCTGTGCGGCCCGATCCCGTTCATGCGTGGGGTGCGAGCCGGCCTGCTGGAACGCGGGGTCGCCGCTGACCGGATCCGCTACGAGGTCTTCGGTTCCGACCACTGGCAGGAAACCGACTGATCAGCTCAATGCCGCGCGGCGCGGGAGAGCCGGACCCGGCAGAGGTCCGGCTCGACGAAGGGATCCAGACCGTCCACGCTCACCGAGGGGTCGAGCTCGGCCATCGCCCCGCGCACGATGCCCAGATGCAGCGGGCACACCACGCCGGAACGGTCGGTGGCCAGCTCCAGGAAGGGGCAGTGGCGCAGCCCGACCTGGTCTCCCCCGGCACTGAGCTCGGGCGCGAATCCCAGTTCGCCGAGCAGATCGACCAACTGCCCGACCCCGCCACCCACGTCGCCGGCCTCTTCCGCCTTCGCCGCCCGCGAGCGTCCTAACTTGGAGCCCCAGGCGGCCCCCGCCTGAGCGGCCCGGCGGCTCGGCTCCGGATCGGCACCGATGTCGGCCACCAGCACCTCGGCCAGCAGCTGGTAGTTACGCGGCCCGGCCGGATCCATACCCCGGTGCGCCTGGAACATCAGCGCCGGCCGCCCCGGACCTGAGCGGGGCACGGTGACCTGCTCGACCTGCCCGGTCGCGGTCAGCGCATCAAGGTGGAACCGCACGGTGTTCGGGTGGACCCCCAGCTCGGCGGCGAGGGTGGTGATGCTCGCCGGTTCCTGACGGGCGCGCAGCGAGGCCAGGACCTCATTGCGGCGGGTGCGGCTCTCGTCGGTGCGCTGCTTCTTCGACCCTGCTGCAGAGCGCCCGGATGCCGTCATGAAGTGAGTTTATACAAGAACCAGCTGTGATGAACCCGTTGTCATCGGCGTTCACTGGGGTGAGCCGGCCGGCTCCGGGGAACCCGGTGAATGGCAGCCACCGCGGGATCCTCGCGCCGCCCCACCAGGTGCACGAAGCGACCCAGCCTCCGCCACCTACTGCGGTCCGAGCGGATCGCAGCCTGCGGCAGGGCCGACCCGTTCTCCCGCCGGGCCCTCTCGACGCTGATCATCAGCGCACTCATGTCCATCACGACCTCCTAAGCCGTTACCGTTAACGTGAACGGTAACAGGCAATTGCCCGCCCGGTCCGAGCAAGACCGCCAGAAGGAGGAACTAGACTGGTCAGGCCGTGGAAAAAGACCGAAGCACCGCACGCAGGCCCGCCCAGCGAGTCACCCTGCGCGATGTCGCCAAGGCGGCCGGGGTGTCGCACCAGACCGTGTCCCGTGCGATCAACGACAAGGGCGAGATCGACCCCGAGACGCGCAGGCGCATCCTCGAGGTGGCCCAGCAGCTGCGCTACCGGCCCTCCCGCTTCGCCCGCGGCCTGGTCCGCCCCGACACCACCACGATCGGCCTGGTCATCGACGACATCCTGAACCCGTTCTTCCCCGAACTGATCGCCGGAGTCATGAGCGCCGCCGAGCAACGTTCCTGGACGGTGCTGATCAGCACCGTCCAGAACGACCACGGCCGGGAGCCGGAACTGCTGCGCTCGCTCGCCGGGCAGGTCGACGCCCTGATCGGCTACCTCTACGAGCGCGACGCCGGTATCGCCGAGGCGATCGAGGGACTGCCCATGGTGGTGATGGGCCGCCCCGCCCAGCACCCCGCGTTCGGTGTCGTCGACGTCGACGTCCGCCCCGGCGTCCAGGCTGCGGTCGATCATCTCCTGGCCCAGGGACACCAGCGGATCGGGATGATCGACTGCCCCACCGCCTGCGACCCGCTGCGGCGCCAGGTGCTGCTCGAGGCGACCGCCGCCCAGGGCCTCCCGATCCCCGCCGAAGCGATCGTCGAGACCGAACAGTCACAGGCCGGCGGAGAGGAAGCCCTGGCCCGCCTGCTGAAGGCCGCCCCCGGCCTCACCGCTGTGCTCGCCTTCAACGACGTCGTGGCCCTGGGCGCCTACCGCACCGCCCGGAGCCTCGGCCTCACCATCCCCGGCGACCTCGCCCTGGTCGGCTTCGACGGCCTCAGCCTGGGCGAGATCCTCGACCCGCCGCTGACCACGATCAACATCGACAAGCGCCGCATGGGCGAACTCGCCGTGGCCCAGGCCGAGTGCCTGCTGAACGGCGAGCACCCGCCGCCGGCCACGGTCACCACCGACCTGCTGGTGCGCGCCTCCACCGGCTCGCCCTCGGCTGGTGCTTCCGGGTAGAGAACGTCAGCCCGCCCGGCCGACGTGCCGATACTCCTGGGCAACATGACGACCGGCGACAGCAGTCCAGCCCAGGCGTCCCGCACCGCCGCGGCGACGTCTGCCGAGGCCGAGCGCCTGGCCGAACTTCACTCCCTGAACATTCTCGACACCCCGTCCGAACCGGGATTCGACGCGCTGGTGACGCTGGCCTCGCAGGTCACCGGGTGCCCGATCTCGCTGGTGTCGCTGATCGACGAACAGCGGCAGTGGTTCAAGGCCAAGGTCGGCACGGACCTGTGCTCGACCGACCGGGACATCGCCTTCTGCGACCACGTGGTGCGCGACCGGGCCGAGCTCGAGGTACCCGACGCCCGCCTCGACCCGCGGTTCCGGGACAACCCCCTGGTCACCGGTCCCCCGCAGATCGCCTTCTACGCGGGCTTCCCGATCTCCACCAGCCAGGGCCGGATCCTGGGCACCCTCTGCCTGCTGGACACCGCCCCGCGCTCCCTGACTCCCCTGCAGCGCGACCAGATGCGCACCCTGGCCGGCCAGGTCTCCACCCAGCTGGAACTGCGGCGCATCACCATCGAGCAGGCCGTCGAGATCACCGAACGGCGCCGGGCCGAGGCGGCCCTGGCCGACAGCCAGGCGAACCTGGCCGCGATCAGTGGCATGACCCGCCAGATCCTGGCCGGCACCGACGCCCGCTCGGCCATCGTCAAGGCGCTGGTCGACATCGGCGGCGCCCAGACGGCCAGCATGCTCGAACTCGACCGGCCCGGTCACCTGGTCATCACCGGCTCCTGCGACCACGGCCTGATCGGGACCAGCTACCCCTTCGTCGAGGTCGAGGTCGCCGCGACCGTGTGGCGTGAGGGGCAGCCGCTGTTCATCGAACACGCGCAGGAGCACCCGGCGATCAACCAGGATCTGGTGAACCAGATCGGCGCCCGGTCCATCCTCTTCCAGCCGATCAAGGCCAATGAGGACGTGGTCGGGCTGCTGTCGGTCAGCTGGGACCAGGTACGCACCGACCTGAGTGAGCGCCAGCTGGCGGCGGTCGCCCTGCTGGCCGACGAGTCCGCCTTCGCTCTACAGCACGATGCCCTGCTACGCCGCTACGAGGACCTGGCCGGCACCGACCAGCTCACCGCCCTGCCCAACCGGCGTGCGTGGGAGGAACGCCTGACCGCCCTGGCCGCGAGCGCCCGCCGAACCCACACCCCCTTCGTCGTGGCCGTGGCCGACGTCGACCACTTCAAGGCCTACAACGACGCCCACGGTCACCTCGAGGGCGACGTCCTGCTGCGCGAGGTGGCCCAGGCGATCCGGACCCAACTGCGCACTGAGGACGTCGTTGCCCGCTGGGGTGGGGAGGAGTTCGCGATCGCCCTGCCCGGCTGCCAGGACGCTGCCGCCCAGATGGTCCTGGACCGGGTGCGCCGGGCCATGCCCCACGACCAGACCATCTCCATCGGCTACTGCCAGTGGGACCGCGAGACCAGCCTGGACTCCCTCATGAAGCGGGCCGACAGCGCCCTGTACAAGGCCAAGCGCACCGGGCGCGACCGGGTTGTCTCCGCCGCCCATCTGCCCACTCCCGAGCCGACCTGAAGGTCTGCCCCATCGGCGGCTCAGCCGTTGGGCGCGAACACCGTCCGCACGTTCCCGTCGGCCTTGGCCTTGAAGATGTCGTAGCCGTGCTGGCCCTGCTCCAGCGGCAGCACGTGGGTGGCCAGGTGCTCGGTGACGATCTCGTCGCGGGCCATCCGCTCCAGGATCTCGGGGATGTACCGCTGGCCGTGCATCTGAGCACCCTGGACGGTCAGGCCCTTGTTCACCAGGGCGCCGAGCGGGAACTTGTCCACCACCCCGGCGAAAACGCCCAGCACGAAGACCGTTCCGCCCTTGCGGCAGGCGTGGATGGCCTGCCGGACGGCGGCCGGGCGGTCGGTCTGCAACCGCAACTGCTGCTTCGTGCGGTCGTAGAGGGTCTGCCCGCCCGGACCGTCGGCCTCCATGCCGACCGCCTCGATGCAGATGTCCGGCCCGCGCCCACCGGTGCGCTCCAGCAGTTCGGCCTCGACCGACGTCTTCTCGTAGTTCAGCACCTCGGCGCCGATGACCGACTCGGCCTGCGCGAGACGGTAGTCCAGCCGGTCGATCACGATCACCCGCTCGGCGCCGCGCAGAATGGCTGCACGGGCGGCCATCTGACCAACCGCACCGGCACCCCATACGGCCACGATGTCGCCCGGCCCGGTGCCGGCCAGATCCGCACCCGTCCATCCCGTCGCCACCGCGTCCGAGGCGAACAGGGCGCGCTCGGTCGAAACGCCCTCAGGCACGGCGAATGCGCCGACGTCGGCGTAGGGAACGCGCACGTACTCGGCGTGACTGCCGGCGAAACCGCCCAGTGCATGGGAGTACCCGAAACACCCACCGGGCGTGCCGCCCCAAAGAGCATCGGTGATGGACGGGTTGGTGTTGCCGTTGTCGCACAGCGAGAACAGTTTCTGGTGGCAGTACCAGCATCGGCCGCACGCGATGAACGAAGACACCACCACCCGGTCGCCCACGGCGTGCTTGCGCACGGCGGGCCCGGCCTCGACCACCTCGCCGATGAACTCGTGCCCGAGCACGTCTCCGCGCTCCATGAACGGGATGTAGCCGCCCAGCAGGTGCAGGTCGGAACCGCAGGCGGCGCTGCGCTGAACCCGCAGAACGACGTCGCCGTCGTTGAGGATGCGCGGGTCGGGCACCTCACGGACCTCGACCTCGTTCACTCCGGCCCAGGTCAGCGCCCTCACAGCCGTCCCTCCCCGCCCGAAGCCGAAGTTGCCGCGCGCAGCGGCGCATTCAACGCCGTCGGCTCGGAGGTGCCGGGGGCAGTAGCCCTCAGCACCTCGCCGGTCTCCAGCAGCTGCTTGGAGCGCCGAAGAGCAGAACGAAGCTTTTGGACGGGCGTGGTCCCGTCGAGCTCTTCCGGCAGGTCGGGCACGGTGTCGGTCTGCGGATCACGCAACCGCACCGCAAGTTCCGTACCGCGCCCGCCGGGCGCGGTCGCAGTACGCGCCTCGATCGAATCGCCCCACGCCCGCAAAGGTTCCGGCAGCACCAAAGGCCCACTGTCGCCACCAGTTCGGTAGACCGTCACCACCATCCACCGTGACGGATCATCCTGCCAGTCAGGAACGAGCGAGTCGCGAGAAGCGATCCGTCGCCGTACCGCGGTCGCCACCCCGGCCACCACCCCGGTCGCGCCGACGAGGGTACCGATCTTGTGCTTCGTCCCGGCCTGGTCCGTGGCCCTGGGCTGTTCCATGTCTTCGCTCCGAAACCCGACCAGCTCGAGGCTGGCCGTCGGTGCCGCTCAAGGCCGCTGTTCGACCTTCACAGGCGCAGGCCGACCTGCGACCCCGCTCCTGCAGAAGACTAGGAGAGCCTGACCGTCCCGCAACGGCAAAGACAGCAGAACGGCAGCAAGCGGACCAAAACGCTGCGGCCGCCCCGAAGTATGCACTCCAGGACGGCCGTAGCGGCTGATCTCAGACCTGACGCCACTCGTCGCTGGTGATGTGAGAGCCGGCCTGCGGCCCCATCTGCAGCATGCCCCCGTCCACCGCCCACGAGGCGCCGGTGACGTAACTCGAGGCCGGCGAAGCCAGGAAGGCCACCACAGCAGCAATCTCACGGGCATCGCCCGGCCGCCCCAGCGGCACACCCGGACGGTGCACCTGGTGCGGGTCCACATCCGTCTGGCCGGTCATCGGGGTAGCGATCTCGCCCGGAGCAACACTGTTGGCGGTGATGCCGTACTGGCCCAGCTCCAGGGCAATGGTCTTGATCAGGCCGCCCAGACCGTGTTTGGACGCGTCGTACGCCGACGAGCCGACCCGCGGCTGGGTCTCGTGCACACTGGTGATCGCAATGATCCGGCCCTCGCTCCCGGCCGCGACCATCCGCCGGGCCGCCCGCTGGATGCAGACGAACGCGCCGTCCAGATCGGTGGCCACGGTCTGCCGCCAGGTCTCGTAATCCAGCTCCAGGAAAGGTTTCCCGTCGCCGGTTCCGGCGTTGTTGACGAACACGTCGACGCCACCCAGCTCGTCCGCCAGCCGGTCGATCACATCCCCGCACCCGGGCAGATCAGCGGTGTCCAGGTGAGCCGTCACCGCCCGGCGCCCCAGCCCCCGGACCTCCTCGGCGGTGCGCTCGGCGCCTTCCTGGTCGGTGTGCCAGGTGAGGGCCACGTCCAGGCCGGCGTCGGCCAACGCAACGGCCACCGCCCGGCCGATCCCGGAATCACCTGCGGTCACGATGGCCCGGCGCGGTTCGAAGGGCATGATCTCGATCCTCTCCTCAGGGACGACTGCGCCCGACCCTCCTGCGCCCCCTTCTCGATCGCAATCCGACCGGTCCCCGACCCCATTCCCGTAAACGGACATTCCTGCTAATTTCGCCTTGATCGACAAGGTTGTCGCGAGAGGTGGGAATCCCGGTGATGAGAAGACGCGGTCTACCCTTCTTTCACGACACCAGCAGCGGCTACTACCAGATCAAGAACGTGCGCACCCTCAAGTGCCTGACCATCCGCGGTGACGTGGTGCTCTCGAGCGCTCCGGCGGTCCAGATGCAGTGCACGCTGGTCACGACCAACAGCGAATGGAAGCCGATCAACCGCAAGAGCGTCGGCGGGCTGGACTACTACCGTCTGCAGAACCGGCGCACCGGGCTCTGTCTGGACACTCTGGTGCCGGCCGGGGCAGGCACCCAGATCAAGCAGATCAGCTGCAACACCGCCTACTACTGGACCTGGCGGGCCTGAGCTCGCAGCCGCGGCAGAGCTGACCGCCCGGATCCCGGCGGTCAGCTCACGCGGTCAGGACTCGTCGGCGCCCGCCTGCGCCGCGTCGGCCTCGGCGTCGGCCGCACCCACCGGCTCCCCGCCCTCCTCGACGAAGGCCCGGTCGTTCTCGCCCAACTCGGCGTTGCCGTCGAAGCGGAGCTCGGGAGAGGCCTCGGCCCCGGCGGCCTCCGCATCGGCGACGGCATCGGCCTGGCCCACGCTCTGGCCCTCGTCCTGAGGCGAAACATTTTCGGCGGCGGGTTCACTCATGGCATCCTCCGGATCAGCGGCCTTGCCGAACGGGTCGTCCCCACGGTAACCGCCTGAACCCGAGCCGCCACACGACGACGAGCTCGCCGGCCGGGATCAGCAGGACTGGTAGCGGTAGGCCGACTTGCCCGAGGGAACGACCTTGCGGTCTCGCAGGATCACCGAGATCTCCTTGCCCTGGGAAGCGCAGGCCTTGGTGTAGGCAGCCTGGCCGTTGTCGGTGTACTCGATCTCGTACACCTGATCGCCGTAGATGTCCGTGTAGGCGTCGCACTCCTTCCAGACCTGGCACTCCTCCGCGATGGCGAAGTCGAAACCGGCTGCCTTCGCATCGCTCTGGTCCAGCTCGGCCGTGTTCTTCTGGGCGATGGCCAGACCGGCGTCGTGGGCCCGCTCGGCCAGCAAGGCCGCGAACGCCACGTTGTCGTCCTTGCTCAGCAGGTCGTCCGAGCGGGTGTAGGTGTCGAGGTTGTCCGGCTCCACAGCATCGAACCCGGCCGCCGCGCAGCCGTCGATCCACTCGCCCACGACCGCGGCCAGGGCCTTGCGCTTGGCCTCGGTAGAGGTGTCGAGCAGGAACTCGCCCCACTCGGAGTCCTCCACGTAGTCCCCGTCCGCCGTCTTCAGCAGCAGGTCGTCGTGGCTCCCCGTCCAGAAGTCGGCTTCGCTCGGCTGAGTCTGGAAAGCGTTGACGTAGCAGATGTTGTACTTGCCCGAGGCCGGCTTCGCCTCCCGGTCCCGGTCGACGATCTTCACCGCGGCCACGGGCGTGTAGGCACCGCCGATCTGGTAGTCGAACTGCCCGTTGGCCGGAGGCAGCGTCACCTCCGTGTCCGCAGCCGCAGTGGCGGCTGGGGTGGTGGTCTGAACCGGCGTGGGGCGCTCAGCCCCACGCCCACCGCGGTCGCGCCAGGGATTGGCCGCACTGGCAGTGGCATACGACCCGACCCCCAGCAGCAGGACCAGCCCGGCCGCCGAGGCCACGAGGATGCGTCGACGGTGCGTGCGCTTGTTGCTCATGCTCTTCCTACCCCAGAACACCCCGCCTCGGGCTGACCCCTGGCGACCGGTGCCGGACCGACTACGCAGCGCGTAGTTCGCCGGCTGAGCGCTCTGTAACGCGCCCGAAGGTAAGGGGCCTGGTGACTAAGGAGGGTTAAATGCGGCCTAGATCAATGTTTCCGCGAGCGTCAGGAGTCGTAGGTGCAGAGTCTTCGAACACCCTTGGTCACGGCTTCTTTCAGATCGTCCTCCAGCGGAGGGAAGGCCAGGTGGTGCAGCATGAGGCCGTCGAGATAGTCCATCAGCGCATTGCATTCGGCCGCCGGTTCGGCAGAACCGATGCCGCTGAGCCATTCCGTGGCCCACTGCCGGAGCTCACGGCTCGGCCCGGCCAGTCGCTCTTGCAGGTCGGGGCGTAACGCCGCTTCGACGAACAGGCCGAAGCGGGCCACCGTCACCGCTCGGTCGGGGCCGAGGGCTCGTTGGACGTAGGCGGTCAGGGCCGCCGCGAGTTCGGCGGAGGTGGTCGGCCGGATCAGACCTGCGATCGCCTCCCAGGCCTGGGCGTCCCGCTCGGCAAAGCGTTCGGCGATCGCCCCGAGCAGCGACTCACGCGTCTTGAAGTAGTTCGCCGTGGCCCCGGCCGGCGTTCCCGCTGCGGCATCCACGGCCCGGTGAGTCAGACCCCGCACACCCTGACCGCCGAGCACCTCGATGGCTGCATCGAGCAGTTCTTCGCGACGGGAGGGCACCGCGCCACCTTATAGCGACACAACAGGTGTTGTCTCATAACAACACCTGTTGTACCTTGCTGACATGACCCGACAGGCGATCGTCATCGGCGGAGGCATCGGCGGCCTGACCGCGGCAGCCGCACTGGGCCGACAGGGCTGGCAGGTGACCGTCCACGAACGCAACCCGGCCCTTCCCGACACCGGCACCGCCCTCGGCATCTGGCCACAGGCCCTCCGCGCCCTGCAGGTCCTCGGCCTCGGCGAGGAGATCCGCAAGGCCGGCCGACGACAGGAAGCCGGGGCGTTCCTGCGGCCGGACGGCTCCCCCATCGCCCGGTTCGACCTGGACCGGATGCGTCGACGGGCCGGCGACGACGTCTATCTGGTGCCCCGCCCGACCCTGCTCTCGATCCTGCACCACGCCGCCGTATCGGCCGGCGCGCAGGTGCTGCTGGGGCGGCCGGTCAGCCACTTCGAAGGATTCGAGGCCGATCTGGTGGTGGTCGCCGACGGAGTGTTCAGTCAGGCCCGCGAACACCTGTTCGGGCCGGCCCACCGGGCCCGGTACTCCGGCACCACCGCCTGGCGAGGTGTGGTCGAGGGGATGTCGACCGACAGCTTCACCGAGGTCTGGGGCCCGGGCCTGAAGTTCGGCGTCACTCCCCATGACCACGGCCGCACCAATTGGTACGCCGCCGCGACCGCACCACCAGCATCTCAGCACCCCGGCCACGAACTGACCACCCTGAGAGAGATGTACGAGGGCTGGGCGCACCCCGTCAGTCGGGTCCTGGATTCCGTGAAGGAGACCCACATCCTCCGCCACGACATCTACGTGACCCCGCCACTGCCGTCCTATGTTCGGGGTTCGACCGCACTGATCGGCGACGCCGCCCACGCCATGACCCCTGATCTGGGCCGCGGCGCCTGCGAATCAATTATTGACGCGGTCACGCTGGCCGAGTGCGTAAGCGAGGGGACGTTGTCGGCCGGGTTGGGTATGTACGACCGCAGACGTCGCCCCACCACCCAGCGACTGGCGCGTATGGCCGCGCTCGCCGGGTGGGTGAGCCGGGTAGGTCATGGCCGGACGGTGCGGGACGGGCTACTACGGGTGAGCATGCTGGCCGGCCCCCCGAGCTGAGCCCGCCACATCCAGGCCCGCGGCTCGAAGATCCGCGGCCAGCGCCGCGTAGATGTACTCGCTCCCCCAGCGATCCCCGTCCAGGTCGTTCTCGACCAGGTGCGCCTCACGGCGCATCCCGAGCCGCTCGCAGACCCGCACGGACCCGGTGTTCTCCACATCCAGCCGGGCGTAGAGCCGGTGCACGCCCAATGTTTCGAAGGCGAACCCGGCCAGCGTCGCCGCCGCCTCGGTCGCGTAGCCGTGCCCCTGGTGACCGGGGGCAATGGTCCAGCCGATCTCGGCCTGAGCTGCGTGAGCACTGGCCAGGGTAAGACTCACCTCCCCGATGAGGCCGGGCTCATCGCGGCGGCAGACAGCGAGCGACACCTTGTCCCCGTCAGCGCCCCAGGCCGTCTTGTCCGCGCGCTCGGCGGCAACCTCCTCGCTGCGCTCACGTGTGTGCGCAGGCCGGTACAGGTACCGGGCCACGCTGGCCAGGCCCTGGTAGGCGTACAGGTCGTCCGCATCGCCGGGAGTGAACCGGCGCAGGGTCAACCGGGGCGTAGTCAGCGGCAGCAGCGAAGCGATGTCCATGCGGACCTCCGGAACGCAGACGTCGGTCAGGATGCGCACGGATTTTTTCATAGCGACTGCACAGCAGCCACGCCTTTTCGGCCCAGAGCTCCCGGCGTCCCGTCCGGTTCAAGTTTCGCCGCGGATCACACCGAAGCAAGACCGAGCGCGAGGACCACTGCGTCACCGGCAAAGGCTTTACCCAGGGCTTTCATTCACCTAACGGCGGGCGGTTGACGGTCGACATTGCCCAGGAGTTGACTGTCCACCGATCCGGAAAGTGGTTCTATCCCCTGAAGATGTGACCCGGCCCGGTGTCGAGAGTGCTCTCGATCCCCGTCCGTGGCGCAGCGCGCCCGGGACACCTTCAGGAAAGGACTCCTCGCGCCCATGCGCAGCCAACCCCGTACCTCCCCGCGCCGGCTCATCTCGATCGCCGGCATCACCGGCGTCCTGATCGCCGGCAGCGCCACCGCGTACGCGGTCAGCCCGCTCAGCAGCAGCACCAGCGTCACCGCGGCCGCCACCGGCGCGACGTACTACGTCGCCCCCAACGGCAGCGACACGGCGGCGGGCTCCAAGAGTGCCCCGTGGAAGAGCATCGCCCGGGCCCAGACGGCGGTCAGTGCCGGTGACACGGTCTACTTCCGGGCCGGGACGTACGCCTTCACCGCGGCCACCAAGGCCTGCTCCAGCCGGACCGCCCTGGTCGATGCGATCACGCTGTCGAAGAGCGGCACCGCGGCGGCGCCGATCACCTACGCCGCGTACCCGGGCGAGAAGCCGGTGTTCAACTTCTCGGCGATGAAGGACGACTGCCGCATCAAGGGCCTGAACGTGACCGGCAGCTACCTGAACGTCAAGGGTCTGGAGCTCACCGGCGTCCGGCAGAACAACAACCTGAACCACGAGTCGTGGGGCGTGTACGTCACCGGCAGCAACAACACGTTCGACCAGCTGAACCTGCACCACCACATGGGCCCGGGCCTGTTCATCAAGAACGGCAGCAACAACCTGGTGCTCAACAGCGACTCGCACGACAACTACGACCTGTACACCTCCAACGGTGCCGGTGAGAGCGCCGACGGCTTCGGCGCGCACGTGGCCGCCAACCAGCCCGGCAACCGCTTCAGCGGCAACCGGGCCTGGAACAACTCCGACGACGGCTTCGACCTGATCAACGCCTACTCGCCGGTGACCATCGAGAACTCCTGGGCCTGGCACAACGGCTACGTGCCGGGCACCGAGACGGCCGCGGGCAACGGCAGCGGCATCAAGGCCGGCGGCTACGGCGGCGTGTACCAGGCCGCTGCGGTCAAGCACACGGTTCGCTACTCGGTGGCGTTCAACAACCGCGCGGCCGGGTTCTACGCCAACCACCACCCGGTGGCGCTGAACTTCAACCACAACACGGCCTACAACAACCGGCCCAACTACAACATGCTGGGCATCACCTCCGGCGGGGCCGCCACCGGGCTGGGCAACCTGCACGACAACGTCGCCTTCGGCGGCACGCTGACCAGCAACCTGGGCAGCAGCACCCAGAAGAACAACTCCTGGAACCTGTCGACCACGTTGACCAGCAAGCACTTCCAGAGCCTGAGCACCACCGGCTGGGACGCCGCCCGGCAGTCCAACGGAAGGCTGCCGGTGCTGACCAGCCTGCGGCCGGCCGCGGGCAGCCCACTCACCGGCACGGCCAGCGACGCCGCGACCGCCACCACCAAGAACATCGGCGCGTTCTGAGTCTGTAGATGCGGGCCCCGTAACGCGGTCAGCTCAGCGACTGCCCTGCGGGGCCCGCATCACGTGCGAGCGCACGCTCGGATCGGACCAGTTCGAGCAGGCGCCCCAACCAGTTCCGGCCCTCGTCGCCATGGACCACCCAGAACGGCGCGTCGAAGCCGGTGTGAAGCAGACGCGAGGCCCCCGTGCCGGCCAGGACCGCGGCCAGATCGGGATGCTGGGCGAACTTCGCGCGCAACAGGTCGGTCATCACCGCCAGACGCATCACCTCCCAGCCCTCGCGCAGCCGCCGGCCCTGCACCGCCCGCTTGGTCCCGAACGGAGCCTCGGCCGCGAGCACCCGCGCCCGCACGTCCTCATCGAGCACCGCTTTGCACCAGTAAGCGTGATCGACGCTGGGATAGGTGCGCCCGTCCACGACGACCTGGGCAGGAAACTCGTTCCGCAGGCAGAACAGTCCGAGTTCCTGCGAGTACCCCTCAGGGAAGGTCACCTGCGGAATGTAGATGCTGGTGCCTGTCCCCTCCGGTTCCGGAACCCTACGCTTGCCCGTCAATACCTTTGAGGCCTCACGGTCGGCGAAGTACTGCAAAGCCCAGGCGTGCCGGTCTTCGGTCACCACCACCCCGTCGACCGTCCGGTGACCCGGCCCGGCAACCAGGAACTGCACCGGCAGGTCCTTGCTTTCCATGTCACCGAGCATGTATCGGCGCAGGTGCTCGGGAACTGCGGCGTAGGCCGCCCGCAGTCGGTCCCGCTGGGCCTCGCTCGGCTCCCCGGCAAACCTGAGAGCCGCCTCGACGCAGCGAGCCGAGGAGTCGGGACGCCCGTTCAGGCGCTCGACCTCGTCCCTGACCTCACCGAGCAGCATGTCTGCGGTCACCCAGGTCTCGACGTCCGAGAAGGTCCACGAGGCAAGGTGATGCGCCGACGCCCGGGCACCGTCCGGGATCTCGGTCGCTACCCGCCCACTGGCCAGCTTCAGCTCGAACTCCGCCAGGGTCAGCAGCTCCCAGCAGTCCACCACTGCGTCGGCGTAGATCACCAGATCGGTCAGGTAGTGATCGTCGCCGTTACGGATGAAGGCGGGCCGCCATGTCCCCTCGACCCGCTCGCCGTCTACCGTTCGCCAGGTCCGCCGGTGTCGACTCATGATCTTGAGTATGGCCCTGTGGCCCCCACCGGCCGTTCCTAGTCGGTACTTGCACTGCCGGGCCGGATCATTCGGCCGAGAGGCGATCGAGGCGGGCCACCCGGCGCACCCCGGCCGTGAGCCGGTAGGAATCCTCCAGCAGTTCGGCCACCTCGTCCCAGTCCGTTCGCTCGTCCAGGTCCAGGCCGATCCAGCCGGCCGGACCGAGATAGGCCGGCACGAAACATCTCTCGTCCTGCTCCAGGGCCGTGCGGGAATCCGGTTCGCACAGCACCATCACCGACTGGTCGTGCGCCAGCCACTCCCCCGCCTGACGTACCGAGCCGCCGTAGTAGGCAAAGACTTTCGTGGTGTAGAACGCCGGGCGCCCGTGCGAGACCTTCTCCGCCGCGTCCGGGAACCGCAGGGCCAGTTCACGCACCCGCAGCAGGAACGGGTCCGCGTCGTCGAACATCTTCGGATGGGCCACGGCCGTGCCTCAGCCGGCGAGAGTGAGGCAGAAGGGGTGCCCGGCCGGGTCGAGGAACACCCGGAACGTGGGCTGGTCGCCGGGTACGCGAGTGGCGCCGGCCTTCAGCGCGTGCGCCTCTGCGGCGTCCAGATCGTCGACCTTGATGTCGAGGTGGGCCTGCTGCGGGTGCTCCGGGTCGGGCCACTGCGGGGCGGTGTAGTCGCTGATCTGCTGGAACATGACCACGAAGCTCTTGTCGGGGGTGAGCATGGCGCCCTCCGGCCCCTCGTAGGCCACCTTGATCCCGAGCAGCTCGGCGTAGAAGGCCGCCAGCCCGGCCGCGTCGGGGGCGTCGATGGTGGCCGCGTACAGCCCGGCCACCTCGCCCACGCCCTCCCTCAGGCACAGGTCGAAGGGGTGCCCGGCCGGGTCGGCCATGGTGATCCAGCTGGAGCCCGCCCCCAGCCGGGTGGCTCCGAGCTGCTCGGCCTTCTGCGCGGCCGCTTCCGGATCGCTGACCAGCAGGTCGAGGTGGAACTGCTGCGGGTGCTCCTGCCCGGGCCACTGCGCCGGCACGTGGTCGGGGGCCGCCTGGAACGCGACCTCGAACCCTTCCTTCGTGCGCACGGTGATCCAGTGGCTCTCGGCGTGGGCGATCGTCCAGCCGGTGAGCGAGGTGTAGAAACCGGCGAGGCCCTCGATGTCGGCCGCATCGAGAGCGACCGCCTCGACGCGCGCATTGATGGAGTTCTCCGTCATGCCGCCAACCCTATGCTCGCGCGGCGACGCCCGAGGGGAACCAGCCGGTACTGGTTCAGCGAAAGTCTTTACGGACGATCGTGGCCGCCTCGGCGAGCCTCTCACCGATGGCGGCCACGTCGACCGTGCCTCCGGTCAGGTAGACGACGGCGATGGCGGCGGGCTGCTGACCAGGCACATCGAGCGGGACGGCGATGGAGGAGAGCCCGGGGGTGACCTCGTCGTGGCTGGTCTCGTAGGGCAGCGCGTGAGGTAGAGCGCCGCGGTCGCGACTGACCACCCGCTGCACGGCCCGGCCGGGGGCACCGCGGTCGAGGGCGTGACGGGTGCCCGGACGCTGGGCCACGGTGGCCACTGCGGCGCGTGGTTCCACGCTGATCAGGGTCACGATCTCCTGCCCGTCGAGGATGGTCAGGAACGCCGTCATGCCGCACTCGTTGGCGATGGCGGTGAGCTCGGGCAGCACCGCCGTCTGCAGGTCACGCGAGACGTTGCGGGCCAGGGTGGCCAGGCCGGCGCCGAGCACCAGATCACCGGCCGCGTCGCGGGCCACCAGCCCGTGGTGCTCCAGCGTGCGCACGATCCGGTAGGTGATCGAGCGGTGCAGGCCCAGGCGGGTGGCCAGTTCCCCGATGGACAGGGCCTCGTCGGCGGCCGCCAGCACCTCCAGCGCGGCGATTCCCCGCGACAACGTCTGCAGGGGCCCTTCCGCCCGACCGTCCGCCACCAAAACTCCTCCGACCCCTTGCGCGGGCATTCCTGGAAACATACCGTTCCCATCAGCAGGTCGATAATCGGTCTGCTCGTTCGATTATAGAACATGCCAACGGCGGCAGGGGGTCGGAATGCAGTTCCACGACAACGGCTACGTGTCCGGTGATCCCCGCCGGGAACCGGCCGCCGGCCCGGAGCGCCCGGAACGGCTTCCCGACCAGGTCGACGTGCTGATCGTGGGAGCCGGCCCGGCCGGGATGACCGCCTTCGCGCAGCTGGCGCAGTTCCCCTACGTGGTCACCCGGCTGATCGAGCGCCGTCCCGGCCGGCTCGAGATCGGTCAGGCCGACGGTCTGCAGGCCCGCAGCGTGGAGTCGTTCCAGGCCTTCGGGTTCGCGAACCGGCTGATCGAGGAGGCCTACCGGATCTACTCGATGGCCTTCTGGCGCCCCGATCCGGCGCGGCCCGCCGAGATCGTGCGCACCAAGCTGGTTCCCGACGACCCCTCCGGCATCAGCGAGTTCCCCCACCTGATCCTCAACCAGGCCCGGGTGCTGGACTACTTCGCCGAGTTCGCCCACAACTCGCCCGCCCGCGCCGTCCCGGACTACGGGGTCGAGTTCCTCGGGCTCGAGGTCACCGACGACGCCGTCCTGGTGCAGGTCCGGGAGGAGGGCGTCACCCGCACCGTCCGCGCCAAGTACGTGCTGGGCTGTGACGGCGCCCGCAGCCAGGTGCGCGAGGCAATCGGCCGCAAGCTCGTGGGACAGGCCGCCATGCACGCCTGGGGCGTGATGGACGTGCTGGCCCGCACCGACTTCCCCGACTACCGAACCAAGTGCGTGATCCAGTCCCACGACGGCGGCAACATCCTGCTCATCCCCCGCGAGGGCGGCTACCTGACGCGCTTCTACGTGGACCTCGGCGAGGTGGCCGAGGACGACGACGGCCAGGTGCGCACCACCCCGCTGGAGTCCGTCGTGGCGCGGGCCAACAAGATCCTGCACCCGTACACCATCGAGGTGCAGGACGTGCCCTGGTGGAGCGTGTACGAGGTCGGGCACCGGCTCACCGACCGCTTCGACGACGTCGCCCACGACCCGAAGGTCTTCATCACCGGCGACGCCTGCCACACCCACAGCGCCAAGGCCGGTCAGGGCATGAACGTCTCGATCCAGGACGGCTGGAACATCGCCTGGAAGCTCGGGCACGTGCTGGAGGGCCGGGCGCACGAGTCACTGCTGCAGACCTATTCGGCCGAGCGGCAGGTGGTGGCGCAGAACCTGATCGCCTTCGACAAGGAGTGGTCCACGCTGATGGCCACCCCCGCCGAGCAGATGCCCGACCCCAGTCTGCTGGAGACCTTCTACGTGCAGACCTTCGAGTTCCCAGCCGGTTTCATGACGCAGTACGAGCCCTCCGTGCTCACCGCCGAGAACACCTACCAGGACCTGGCTCTCGGCTACCCGATCGGCAAACGGTTCAAGTCCGCGATCGTGCACCGGGTCAGCGACACCACCCCGATCCACCTGGGCCACCATGCCCGGGCCGACGGCCGCTGGCGCATCTACGTATTTGCGGACGAGTCGCGGCCCGGCAGCGGGGCAGCTCACCAGTTCGCGGGCTGGCTCGCGGACGACCCGGCCTCACCGGTGCGGGCCCATACTCCGCAGCACCTCGACCTGGACGCCTGGTTCGACGTGAAAATTGTTTACCAGCAGCAGTTCGGCGAGATCGACCTGCGCCGGGTGCCGGCCGTGTTCAAACCGGACCGCGGGCGGTTCCGGATCACCGACTGGGAGAAGGTGCACGCCACCGGCGAGGAGCACGACATCTTCACCGAACGCCGGATCAGCCGGGACGGGGCGCTCGTGGTGGTGCGCCCCGACCAGTACGTGGCCAACGTGCTGCCGCTGACCGCCCACGACGAACTCTCCGCCTTCTTCGCCGGCATCTTCGCCTGATCTGCAAGGAGTTTCCGTGCTCGACCCTCAGCACATCGAGGCCATCGCCGACGAGCTGTTACAGGCCGATCGTGACCACACGACCGTGCCGCTGCTCACCGCCCGGCACCCCGGCATGACGATCGAGGACGCCTACGCGGTGCAGTCGCTGTGGGCCCGGCGCCGGGCCGCTCAGGGGCACCGCGTGGTCGGGCACAAGATCGGCCTGACCTCGAAGGTGATGCAGGCCGCGACCGGGATCACCGAGCCCGACTACGGCGTGATCTTCGACGACCAGGTGTACGAGAACGGCGCGGTGGTGCCGTTCGACCACTTCTCCAACGTGCGCGTCGAGGTCGAGCTGGCCTTCGTGCTGGGCCGGCCCCTGACCGGGCCGGACGTCACCCTGTTCGACGTCCTGGACGCGACGCGGTACGTGGTGCCGGCCCTCGAGATCCTGAACTCGCACATCGAGATGGACAACCGCACCATCGTCGACACGATCAGCGACAACGCCGCCCTGGGCGCGATCGTGCTGGGCGGGCGCCCGGTGCCGGTCGACGCGGTGGACCTGCGCTGGGTGGGAGCTCTGCTCTACCGCAACCAGACGATCGAGGAGACCGGCCTCGCCGCAGCGGTTCTGAACCATCCGGCGACCGGTGTGGCCTGGCTGGCCGACAAGCTCGCCCAGCACGGCGGCGCACTGGAGGCCGGCGAGATCGTCCTGGCCGGTTCGTTCACCCGCCCGATGTGGGTGCACCGGGGCGACACCGTGCACGCCGACTACGCAACCCTGGGAGCGATCACGTGCCGTTTCGAGTAGAGCCCGACCCCACGTTCGCCGACCGGCTGGAACAGGCCGGGCGGCCCCTGGTGGGCATGTGGGTGTGCAGCGGCAGCCCGCTGGTGGCGGAGATCTGCGCGGGCAGCGGCCTGGACTGGCTGCTGATCGACGCGGAACACAGCCCGAACGGCCTGGAGTCGATCCTGGCCCAGCTGCACGCCGTCGGTCCGAAACCGACGCTGGTCCGTGCCCCTTCGGACGACCCGGTGCTGATCAAGCAGTACCTCGACCTCGGGGTGCAGAACCTGCTGGTGCCGATGGTGGACACTCCGGCCCAGGCGGCCGGACTGGCCCGGGCCGTGGCCTACCCGCCGGACGGCATCCGTGGCGTCGGCGGGGCCCTGGCCCGGGGTTCGCGGTGGAACCGGTTCGAGGAATACCTTTCCCGGGCTCGCGACACCATCTCCTTGTTCGTGCAGATCGAGAGTGCCGAGGCGGTGGCGAACGTCGAGCAGATCGCGGCCACCCCCGGTGTGGACGGCATCTTCGTCGGCCCGTCCGACCTGGCCGCATCGCTCGGGCTGCTGGGCCGGCAGAACCACCCCGACGTGATCGAGGCGGTCGAGACCTGCATCGCGGCCGCCGGGCGACTGGGCGTGAAGGTCGGCCTCAACGCCTTCGACCCCGAACTGGCCCACCGCTATCTCGCGGCCGGCGCGGACTTCATCCTGGTCGGCGCCGACGTCCAACTGCTCGCGAAGGGCAGCGACGCCCTGGCCGCCACCTACCTTCAGGAGACCCCGTGACGGCCCTCCAGCGTCCCGGCAAGATCATCGCGGTGCATCTGAACTACCCGTCGAGGGTGGCTCAGCGGGGCCGCAGGCCGCGCGTTCCCTCGTACTTCCTCAAGCCCTCCTCGTCCGTGGCGGCTTCCGGCGGTGAGATCGAACGCCCGCACGGGACCGAGCTTCTGGCCTACGAGGGTGAAGTCGCCTTGGTCATCGGACGCACCGCCCGCCGCGTGAGCCCGGAAGAGGGCTGGGCAGCGGTCGAGGCGGTCACCGCCGCCAACGACTGGGGCCTCTACGATCTGCGCGCTGCCGACAAGGGCTCGAACCTGCGCAACAAGGGCGGCGACGGGTTCACGCCACTCGGCCCTGCACTGATCCCGGCGGCCGGGCTCGATCCGGCGAACCTGCGGGTGCGCACCTGGGTCAACGGCGAGCTCACCCAGGACGACACCACCTCGGACCTGCTGTTCCCGTTCGGGGTGCTGATCGCCGACCTGTCCCAGCTGATCACCCTCGAACCCGGAGACGTGGTGCTCACCGGTACGCCGGCCGGCTCGTCGGTCGCGGTTCCCGGCGACACGGTCGAGGTGGAGGTGGGCGTCCCGGGCGGGGTTTCGACGGGACGTCTGGTCACCCGGGTGGTGCAGGGAACGGCGCCCTTTGCGGACTTCGGGGCCCGACCACAGGTGGACGATCGGCAGCGCGCCGAGGCGTGGGGGTCACCGGAGGCAGCCGGGCTACCGCCGGTTCTCACCGACGAGCTGCGCGGGCTGCTGAACGAGGTCGCGGTCGCGACCCTCAGTTCCGAACTGCGCAAGCGCGGCTACCCGCATGCCAGCATCGACGGCGTTCACCCGTTGACGCCGGGCACCCGGATGATCGGCACTGCTCGTACGCTGCGATTCGTGGCCCACCGGCCGGATCTGTTCGCCGGCCACGGCGGCGGGTACAACGCCCAGAAGCGGGCTTTCGACTCGCTGAAGAGCGGCGAGGTGCTGCTGATCGAGGCCCGTGGTGATGCCACCGCCGGCACCGTCGGCGATGTCCTGGCCCTGCGCGCGCACACCCTGGGCGCGGCCGGTGTGGTCACCGACGGCGCCGTGCGGGACAGCGCTGCCGTCGCCGCCATCGGCCTGCCGGTGTTCAGCCAGGGCGCCCACCCGTCGGTGCTCGGACGCCGGCACGTGCCCTGGGAGGTCGACGCCACCATCACCTGTGGCGGCGCCGCCGTCGTGCCGGGTGACGTGGTGGTGGGCGACGACGACGGCGTGGTGGTGATCCCGGCCGCACTGCTCGACGAGGTCGTCCGGGCTGCGGCCGAGCAAGAGGCCCAGGACGCCTGGGTGGCGGCCCAGGTCGCGGCCGGCCACCGGGTCGACGGGCTCTTCCCACCCAATGCCGAGTGGCTCGAGCGGTACCGCACCGAGAAGCAAGGTGGGCTCTGAGTCCCGCCGACCCCCCTCGTCCATTGTTTGTAAGGAGTGAAATGCCCCAGCCCACCCCGGACCACCTGCCCGACCGGATCCAGCACTTCATCGACGGCGCCTTCGTGGACAGCGTCGACGGCGCGACCTTCGACGTGCTCAACCCGACCACCAACGAGGTCTACATCCAGGCCGCCTCGGGCCAGCAGGCCGACATCGACCTGGCCGCCGCCGCCGCCCGCCGGGCCTTCACCGAAGGGCCGTGGCCGAAGCTACTGCCGCGCGCCCGTTCCCGCGTGCTGCACCGGATCGCCGACCTGATCGAGGAACAGGACGAGCGCCTGGCCGAACTGGAGACCTGGGACACCGGCCTGCCGATCACCCAGGCCCTGGGTCAGGCCCGCCGGGCGGCCGAGAACTTCCGGTTCTTCGCCGACCTGATCGTGGCCCAGCGCGACGACACCTACAAGGTGCCCGGGCGGCAGGTGAACTACGTCAACCGTAAGCCCAAGGGTGTGGCCGGCCTGATCACGCCGTGGAACACCCCGTTCATGCTGGAGTCGTGGAAGCTGGCCCCGGCCCTGGCCACCGGCAACACCGTGGTGCTCAAACCGGCCGAGTTCACGCCCCTGTCGGCCTCGTTGTGGGCCGGGATCTTCCGCGCGGCGGGTGTTCCGGACGGCGTCTTCAACCTGGTCAACGGTCTGGGCGAGACGGCCGGCGACGCGCTGGTCAAGCACCCCGACGTGCCGCTGATCTCGTTCACCGGCGAAAGCCGCACCGGGCAGGTCATCTTCGCCAACGCGGCGCCGTATCTCAAGGGTCTGTCGATGGAACTGGGAGGCAAGTCCCCCGCCGTCGTCTTCGCCGATGCCGACCTCGAGGCGGCTCTCGACGCAACGGTGTTCGGCGTGTTCTCGCTCAACGGCGAGCGCTGCACCGCGGGCAGCCGGGTGCTGGTCGAGCGGTCGGTGTACGAGGAGTTCGTGGGTGCCTACGCCGAGCGCGCCAGGAACGTGGTGGTCGGTGACCCGTCGGACCCGGCCACCGAGGTCGGCGCGCTGGTGCACCCGGAGCACTACGAGAAGGTGCTCGGCTACGTCGAGATCGGCAAGGGCGAGGCGCGCCTGGTGGCCGGCGGCGAGCGGCCCGCAGGCCTGGAGGACGGGAACTACGTTCAGCCGACCGTTTTCGCCGACGTGAAGCCGGAGGCGCGGATCTTCCAGGAGGAGATCTTCGGGCCGGTGGTGGCGATCACCCCGTTCGACAGCGACGAGGAGGCCCTGGAGCTGGCCAACGGCGTGAAGTACGGCCTGGCCGCCTACATCTGGACCAACGACCTCAGGCGCGCCCACACCTTTGCCCAGAACGTCGAGGCCGGCATGGTCTGGCTGAACTCGAACAACGTGCGGGACCTGCGCACCCCGTTCGGCGGGGTCAAGGCCTCGGGCCTGGGCCACGAGGGCGGCTACCGATCGATCGACTTCTACACCGACCAGCAGGCCGTGCACATCTCCCTGACCGACGCCCATTCCCCCCGCTTCGGCACGTCAAAGTGAGAACATCCATGAGCGAACGTATCCCGACCCCGAAGAGCCCACCGCCGGACATCGTGCGCTGCGCCTACCTCGAACTGGTCGTGACCGACCTGGCCCGGTCCCGCGAGTTCTACGTCGACCTGCTCGGCCTGGTGGTCACCGAGGAGTCCGACGAGGCGATCTACCTGCGCACGTTCGACGAGTTCATCCATCACAACCTGGTGCTGCGGCAGGGCCCGGTCGCCGCCGTGGCCGCGTTCGCCTACCGGGTGCGCTCCCCCGAGGAGCTCGACCGGGCCGTGGACTTCTACACCGAGCTCGGCTGCCGGGTCGAACGCCGCAAGGACGGCTTCGTGCGGGGCGTGGGCGATGCGGTGCGCGTGCACGACCCGATCGGCTTCCCGATCGAGTACTTCTACGAGGTCGAGCACGTGGAACGCCTGGCCTGGGCCTACCACCTGCACAACCCGGGCGCGCTGGTCCGGCTCGACCACTTCAACCAGGTGACCCCCGACGTCCCCCGGGCCGCCGCCCACCTGGTCGACCTGGGATTCCGGGTGACCGAGGACATCGAGGACGGCGAGGGCACGGTGTACGCGGCCTGGATGCGCCGCAAGCCCACGGTGCACGACACCGCGATGACCGGGGGCGACGGCCCGCGGATGCACCACGTCGCGTTCGCCACCCATGAGAAGCACAACATCCTGGCCATCTGCGACAAGATGGGGGCGCTGCGGATCTCCGACCGGATCGAGCGCGGCCCGGGCCGGCACGGTGTGTCCAACGCGTTCTACCTGTACATCCTCGACCCCGACGGGCACCGGGTGGAGGTCTACACCCAGGACTACTGGACCGGTGACCCGGACAACCCGCTGGTGACGTGGGACGTGCACGACAACCAGCGGCGCGACTGGTGGGGCAACCCGGTGGTCCCCAGCTGGTACACCGAGGCCTCGCCGGTGCTGGACCTGGACGGTGAGCCGGTGCCGCTGCAGGCTCGCACCGACTCCAGCGAGATGGCCGTGACGATCGGCGCCGACGGGTTCTCGTACACCCGTGAGGGCGATGTGGAAAAGGGCTTCAAGCTCGGCAACCAGCTCTGACAGCTCCGACTTTCTTGGAGGACGACGATGTCCGGAAGCACGACCGAGACCGACCTGCTCGACCGGGTGACCGCCGAGGGCGGGCGGGAGATCTTCGAGCCCGCCACCGGGCAACTGCTCGGCCGGGCCCCGCAGCACAGCCCCGAAGACCTGCAGCGGGCCGTGGCCGCGGCCCGGCAGGCCCAGCCGGCCTGGGAGAAACTGGGCCACGCCGAGCGCAGCGCCCGCCTGCTGCGGATGGCCGAGCGGATCGAGGCCGTGGCCGAGCCCCTGGCCCGGCTGCTGGCCCGGGAACAGGGCAAGCCGCTGAACGGGCCGAACGCCCGGTTCGAGGTGGGCGCCTGCTCGGCCTGGCTGCGGGCCACCGCCGCCACCGTCCTGGAGGACCAGGTGGTGGTGGAGGACGAGCAGCAGGTCTCGACGCTGACCTACCGCCCGGTGGGCCTGGTGGCCGCGGTGGGCCCCTGGAACTGGCCGCTGATGATCGCGATCTGGCAGATCGCCCCCGCCCTGCGGATGGGCAACGTGGTGGTGGCCAAGCCGTCCGAGTTCACCCCGCTGAGCGTGCTGGCGCTGGTCTCGATCCTGAACGAGGAACTGCCCGAGGGGGTGCTCACCGCCCTGTCCGGCGACCGCGAACTGGGCGCCGCGCTGGTCGCCCACCCGGACGTCCGCAAGATCATGTTCACCGGCTCGACCGCCACCGGCCGGAAGATCGTCGAGGCCTCGGGCGCCAACCTGGCCCGCCTCACCCTGGAGCTCGGCGGCAACGACGCCGGGATCGTCCTGCCCGACGCCGACCCCGAGGCGATCGCCGGCGACCTGTTCTGGGGCGCCTTCATCAACACCGGGCAGACCTGCGCGGCCCTGAAGCGCCTGTACGTGCACGAGTCGATCCACGACCGGGTGGTCGAGGCACTGGCCGCGGTGGCCGCCCAGATGCCGCTCGGGCCCTCGCTCAGCGAGGAGAGCGTGCTGGGGCCGGTGCAGAACTCGATGCAGTTCGACATCGTGGCCGGGCTGGTCCAGGACGCCCGCGAGCGCGGCGCCACCATCGTCACCGGCGGCGCCCCGGCCACCGAGCTGGGCCCGCTGTTCTACCCGATCACCCTGGTCACCGGGCTGGGCGACGGCGCCCCGCTGGTCGATCAGGAACAGTTCGGCCCGGCCCTGCCGATCATCCGCTACACCGAGGTGGAGGACGCGATCGCCAGCGCCAACCGCCTCGACGTGGGCCTGGGCGCCTCGGTCTGGAGCAGCGACCCGCAGCGGGCGCAGGCGGTGGCCGACCAGCTCGAGGCCGGCACGGTCTGGATCAACGGGCACGGCGGGGTGCACCCGATGGCCCCGTTCGGCGGGGTCAAGTCGTCCGGGTACGGGCTCGAGTTCGGCGTCGAGGGCCTGAAGGCGGTGGCCGTGCCCAAGGTGGTGAGTGTGCCGAAGACGGTCATCCAGCCGACGGCCTGAGCCGCAACCGGGCCAGGAAGTCCTCGAGCTGGGCGAGCTGGCGTTCCGGGGTCGCGTACCCGGGCGCCAGCACGGCCTCGATCTGCAGGCCCAGCAGGAACGAGGCGAGGGCGTCGACCGTGGCGGCCCCGGCCGCGCCGGCGACCACCTCGCCCTCGGCCTCGGCCTCGTCCAGCCGCGCCGTCATCTCGGCCCGCCAGCGCTGCTGGATCTCGGCGTGCAGGGCGGCCTTCTCGGGGGAGTTCAGGGCCTGCTGCCAGAAGTTGATCACCAGCCGGGCCTCGGCCCGGCGCTCCTCGTCCAGCGGCATGATCTCCAGGCACAGCGTGCGCAGCCCGCCCAGGCCGTGCCGGTGTGCGTCGGCCCGGTCGGCCCGGCGGTTGGTGGCGTCCACCACGTACTCGAAGGCGGCGGTGAGGGCCGCCTCCTTGCTGGGGAAGTAGTAACGCAGAGCGCCGTTCGAGGTGCCGGAGACCTCGGCGATGCGGCGGGTGGTGACCGCCTGGATGCCCTCCTCGGCGATCAGCCGCCAGACCAGCTCGACGATCTGCCGGCGGCGCTCGTCGTGGTCAACGATCTTCGGCACTACGCCGGGCCCTTCTCTTGCCTGACACCTCCGTTCCACCCTAGGCCAGCGACCCCGGGTCCGGACCGCTGGGCTACCGATCCGGGATTTACCTCGACGTAACAGCCCAGGGTCTTTATTTTGTACATCTGTTGATTTTACTTGCTCCGTAGCCCACCCCCTCCCCCGGTAGTGGTTCGCTCGCAAAGGAAATCCCCGTGACAGACCTCGCTCCACGACATCCCCTCGCCCCCGTTACGGAGGTCGAGATCCAGGCCGTCCGGGCCGCTCTCGACCACCACGAACTGCTCAGTGAAGAAACCCGTTTCGTCTACGTCGGCCTCGAAGAACCGGCCAAGGCGCAGGTCCTGGCCTGGAACGCGGACGAGAGCGCCACCCGCCGTTTCCGCGCGCTCCTCCTCGACGTGCGAACCCAGGTCTCCCGCGACGTCCTGGTCGATCTCCCCTCCGGTACCGTGGTTTCCGAGGTCACCCTCGACCCGGCGACCACCGGCCACCTGCCCGTCCTGGACGAGGAGTTCGAGCTCGTCGAGCAGCTCCTGAGCAAGGACGAACGCTGGCTGGCCGCGATCGAGGCCCGCGGCCTGGACATCGAGAAGGTCCGGGTGGCGCCGCTCTCGGCCGGGGTCTACGCCGACGAGTACCCCGACGAGGCCGGTCGCCGCGTGCTGCGCGGGCTGGCCTTCTACCAGGAGCACCCGGCCGACTCCGCCTGGGCCCACCCGATCGACAACCTGCTCGCCTACGTGGACACCATGAACCACGTGGTCGACCAGGTGATCGACTACGGCGCCGTCGCCCTGCCGGCCGAGTCCGGCAACTACGACGACCCGGCAGTGAGCGGGCCGCCGCGCACCACCCAGAAACCGCTGCACATCACCCAGCCCGAGGGTTCCAGCCTCAGCATCGACGAGGACAACCTGCTCACCTGGGAGAAGTGGTCCCTGCGGGTCGGTTTCGACGCTCGTGAAGGGCTGGTCCTGCACCAGATCGGGTTCGACGAGGGCCAGGGCCCGCGCTCGATCATCCACCGGGCCTCGATCAGCGAGATGGTGGTGCCCTACGCCGACCCGGCCCCGGTGCGCTCCTGGCAGAACTACTTCGACACCGGCGAGTACCTGGTCGGCCGCTACGCCAACGCCCTGGAACTGGGGTGCGACTGCCTCGGCGAGATCACCTATCTGGACGCGGTGATCGCCGACGACCAGGGCCGGCCCAAGACCCTGCCCAACGCGATCTGCATCCACGAGGAGGACTTCGGCATCCTCTGGAAGCACACCGACCTGTGGTCCGGCTCGCGCCACACCCGCCGCCAGCGCCGGCTCGTGGTCTCTTTCTTCACCACCATCGGCAACTACGACTACGGCTTCTACTGGTACCTCTACCTCGACGGCACCATCGAGTTCGAGGCCAAGGCCACCGGAATCGTCTTCACCAGCGCCCACCCGGGCGGCGACTACCCCTACGCCAGCGAGATCGCCCCCGGCCTGGGCGCCCCCTTCCACCAGCACCTGTTCAGCGCCCGTCTGGACATGGCGGTGGACGGTGTGGGCAACCGGGTCGAGGAGATCGACGCGGTGCGCGTGCCCAAGGGCCCGGAGAACCCGCGCGGCAACGCCTTCCGCACCCAGGCCACCGTTCTGGCCCGCGAGTCCCAGGCCCGCCGCGACGCCGACCCGGGAAAGAACCGGGTGTGGCACGTCAGCAACCCCGAAAAACTCAACCGGCTGGGGCGTCCCGTCGCCTACGCGCTCATCCCCGAGGGCCTGCCCACCCTGCTGGCCGACCCCGAGTCGTCGGTGGCCGCCCGCGCCGCCTTCGCCACCCAGCACCTCTGGGTGACCCAGTACGACCCCGCCGAACGGTACGCCGCCGGGGACTTCGTGAACCAGCACCCCGGCCAGGCCGGCCTGCCCACCTACACCGCCCAGGACCGCGAACTCGACAACCAGGACCTGGTGCTCTGGCACACCTTCGGCCTGACCCACACCCCGCGTCCGGAGGACTGGCCGATCATGCCGGTCGACTACACCGGATTCACGCTGAAACCGGTCGGCTTCTTCGACCGCAACCCGACCCTCGACGTCCCCGCATCTTCCGCCGGCCACTGTGGCCCAGCGTCCTCTGGTGGTTGCCATGACTGAACTGACCGAAAAGAAGCTGACCGGCACCCTCGGCCCCGGCGCGATCGTCTTCATGGTCGTGGCCGCGGCCGCACCCCTGACGGTCGTGGCCGGCAGTGTGCCGCTGGGCATGGCCCTGGGCAACGGCGCCGGCTACCCCGCCATGTACACCGCCGCGGCCGTCATCCTCGCGCTCTTCGCAGTCGGTTTCGTGGCCATGGCCCGCCACGTGCCCAACGCCGGCGCCTTCTACTCCTACGTCGAGCAGGGCCTGGGACGAGGGGCCGGACTCGGCGCCGCGTTCCTGGCCCTGGTCACCTACACGGCCGTGCAGGGCGCGGTCTACGGCTACCTCGGCTTCGCCGTCAACGAACTGCTCGTCTCCTACGGCGTCCCCTCCCTGCCCTGGTGGCTGTGGACCCTGGTCGCGATCGCGATCACCGGCCTGCTCGGCTACCGCCACATCGACCTCTCCGGAAAGGTTCTCGGCGTCCTGCTGATCGCCGAGATCGCCATCGTGCTCCTGCTCGACCTCGCCGTGGTGGCCAAGGGCGGCAGCGACACCGAAGGCTTCTCCACCGGGGTGTTCCAGCCCGACACCCTGACCTCCGGAGCCCCCGGCATCGGCCTGATGTTCGCGATCGCCGGGTTCATCGGCTTCGAGGCCACCGCCGTTTTCCGCGACGAGGCCCGCGACCCCGACCGCACCATCCCGCGCGCCACCTACGCGGCGCTGGCCGTGATCGGCACCTTCTACTCGGTGTCGGCCTGGGCCGTGATCAGCGGCTGGGGCGAGAACGCAGCCGTGGCCGAGGCCAACGCCAACCCCGGCACCATGGTCGCCACCACCACCGAGAACTACCTGGGCTCGGCCGCCGGCGACGTGGTGCAGGTGCTGCTGGTCTCCAGCCTGTTCGCCTGCGTGCTCTCCTTCCACAACGTGCTCTCGCGTTACCTTTTCGCCCTCGGCAACGCCGCCGTGCTGCCCTCGCGGCTGGGCAGCAGCCATGCCCGCCACCACTCACCGCACATCAGCTCGATCGCCCAGACCGTCACGGCCGCCCTGCTCCTGCTGCTCCTGGCCGGGGCCGGCCTGGACCCGGTGGCCGAGGTCTTCGCCTGGCTCTCCGGCGCCGCGACCCTGGGCATCCTGATGCTGATGTTCCTGACCAGCGTGGCCGTGCTGCTGTGGTTCCGCCGGTCCCGGGCCGACACCCGCGTCTGGCAGACCCGCATCGCCCCCGGCCTGGGCCTGCTCGGCCTGGCCGTCTGCCTGGTGATCACCGTGCAGAACATGCCGCTGCTGGTCGGCGGTTCCACCACCCTGGCCGTGGTGATCGACGCGGTGCTGGTGCTGTCGGTGGTGGCCGGACTCGTCCTGGCCGCCCTTCGGCCCACGGCCAGCACCACCCTGCTCGGGAAGCTTGAGTGAACCATCGCACCGTCGCGGCCCTGGCCGCAGCGGGTGGGGCGGCACATCTGCTGATGCTGCTGCCCCACCCGGGGTTCTCCCCTCACTCCGTGCTCTTCACCGCCATGTCGCTGGCCTGCCTCACCTGCGCCGCGCACCTGTGGCGCAGCAACGAAGGACTGGGCCTGGCCGCCCTCATGGCCGCCGCGATGATCGTGCTGCACCTGGGCCACCTCTTCGCCGTGACCGCCCCTTTCGAGGCCACAGTCACCCATCACACGGTGATCCCGGTCGGCGGGCACACACACGGCGACTCGCTCGCCGTCCTGGTCCCGCTGATCCCGGAGTTCGCCGTGCTGGCCCTCACCGGGCCGCTGTTGCGGCGGCGTACGGAACTCAACTGAGAAAGACCGCCAACTGCTCGTCGGTCCTGATGTTCTGCACCGCTGAAACGAAACCAGCCGCGTTCTCGAGGTGGTGACGGGCCCCGTCCCGCTGGGCCAGCCCCTGCAGCAGCGAGGTGGCCAGGTCGGTCTCCCGGGCCGGATACCCGTAGGGCTCGGTGGTCACGGCGGTCAATTCATCACCGTTCTCCAGCACGACGTGCAGCATCTCCGGCTCGCGGGGGCTCCACAGCGCTACTGCCGCCAGCAGCAGACCCACACCCCAGGAGATGAGCCACGGGAACTTGATGCCTGGCTCAGCCACCAGTACCTGCAGTCCGCGCACCTCGTCCCAGCTGTAGTGCCGCTCCGCGGATCCGTGAGCCCAGGAAACGAGTCCGGCTGGAGATATTTCGATACCCGGCCCCTCCGGCGCCGGTGGGGCGCCGAGCCAGACCTTGTCCTCCTTGGCCGCGAACAGCCCCGCCTTCATCGTGACCCCACCGTGTCTCGTTCGTCTGTGGGGGCGGTGTCGGCGGCGCGGGCGATGAAGGCGGCGACGCAGGTGCACAGCAGCGGGACCACCAGGGCCGTGCGCAGGCCGTAGTGCTCGCCGAGGAAGCCCAGGAGCGGCGGGCCGACGAGGAAGGCGACGTAGCCGAGGGTTGCCACCAGGGAGACGCGGGCGGCGGAGTTCGGCCCGGAGTCGCCGGCCGCGGACAGGGCCACGGGGAAGCCGAGGGAGGCACCGAGGCCCCACAGCACCACGCCCACGGCAGCCAGCACCTGGCTGTCGGGGAACGACACCAAAGACAGGCCCACTGCGGCGAAGATCGCGCTGACGGTGAGCACGCGGCCGCGACCGTAGCGGGTGATGAAACCCCCGCCGACGAACCGGCCGATGGTCATGGCGGCGGCGAACGTAGCGAAGATGGCCGAGCCCAGCGCCTCGTCGAAACCGTGGCCGTCGACCATGAGCAGCGGCAGCCAGTCGTTGGCCGTCCCCTCGGCCAACGCCATGGCCAGGACGATGCCGCCGATGAGCAGCAGCCTGCTGTCTTTCCACACGGCCGGGGAACCGACCGACGTGTCCCCGCCACCGACGTCCGTTGTTGGAACCCCACGCACCGCCTTACCGGTACCCGCCGGGATCAACCGGATCGCCCAGACGAAAAGCCCCAGGGCCAGCGCCCCCGCGATGCACAGGTGCCAGACCACGGGGAAGTCCAGCGCCGTGGCCGCGATGCCGAACAGCGCACCGACGAACGTGCCCAGGCTGAAGCAACCGTGCAGCACTGGAAGGAACGGCTTACCCGTTTCCTGTTCCACGTCGGCGCCTTCGATGTTCATGGCTACCTCGCCGCCACCGACCCCGGCGCCGAACAGGAACAGCCCCGCTGTCACCACCGGGGGCTGATCGATCGCGGCCCCCAGGGCGATGGTGGGCAGACTGGCCACGATGCCGATGGTGCCCACCGCGATCACCGGGCGCGCACCGAGCCTGAGCACCAGGGCGCCGGAGGACAGGATGCCGACCATCGAGCCCACCGACAGGCCGAAGAGCACCAGGCCCATCTCCTGGGTGGAGGCGCCCAGCGCGTCGCGGATGGCCGGGGTGCGGGTCACCCAGGAGGCGATACCGATCCCGGGGAGGAAGAACAGGGCGAACAGTGCCCAGCGGCGCTGGGCGATCGTCTTTGACACAACTCTCCAGAACCGCTCACGGACGTCTGCCGCAGCGGTGTGTACGTAAGTCCACACTTGTCTGTACTAAGGTACACACTTCAGGACGGCAGTTGAAGGCTCGGTTTCCGGCGGACGGTGAGGCATGGGTGGAGCCAGACGGGTACCGAACGACCCTGAGCGCAGGGCTCGGATCATCGCCGCGGCGCTCCAGGTCATCGTCGAGCAGGGCGTGCACAGGACGACGCACCGCCGGATAGCGGCCGCCGCGGACGTGCCCCTGGGCTCGCTCACCTACTACTTCGACGATCTGACGGCCATCCTCGAGGAGGCCTTCAACCACCTGTACGTGACCTGGGCCGCGAACGTCCGGCGCGACCTGCAGGCGGCCGGCACCCGGGAGCAGGCCACCGAGGTCCTGATCAACCTGATCTGCGGGGTCGGGCACGCCTCACCGGCCGACGTCACCGCCCTGATCGAGATGTACTCCTTCGGCAACTACAACGAGGCCGTGAGGAAACTGCTCCGTGACTGGCTCTTCGTCACCCGGGAGAGCCTCTCCCAGCACTTCTCCCCCTCAACGGCGCTGGCCCTCGACGTCCTGCTCGAGGGCTGGCCGCTCCAACGCGTCTTCGAGGGCCGGACACCCGACCGGAGCCTGGTCGAGCGCACCGTGAAGGCCGTGATCGCAGCCCACGAACCGGCCGAGAGCGAGCGACCGCGCCCCTGAAAGGTCTTTCACACCCGAGGGTCGATGTGCATCTTCGGCCCCGACGTATCATTCGGCCGCCACCCGCCCAGCACGTCGCCGGCCCGATCCAGCCCCACCGTGGCCGCCACCAGCGGGCGCGGATCCACCGAGCCGTCGGCATAGGCCGCGACCGCGCCGGCCAGTCCCGCCGAAGCGCCGAGGATCCCCACCGCCGTCACGTCCCGCAGCACCAGATCGCGGGTGTCGATCGTGCTGGGCACCCCGGCCAGACCGATGTAGACCACCCGGCGGCCCGGCTCGACCAGATCCAGCGCCAGGGCCGGCAGCGCCGCCGCGTTGGTCGCGTCGATCACGCCGTCCCACTCCAGTTCGGGCAACGAGTCCCTGGTCCAGGCCTGCTCGAGACCCGGCGCTTCGTACTGCCCGAGCAGGTGCACGTCGATACCCTGGGCCCGGGCGAGAAGAGCAGCCAGCAGACCGATCGCCCCGGTGCCGAGAACCAGCAGACGCTCGCCCGCCTGCACCTGCGCCGCGTTCACCGCCCGCCAGGCGTTGCCACCCGGTTCCACCATGGCCCCGGCCGTGGCGTCGACCTCGTCCGGCAGTTCGAGCAGCGCGTTGACCGGAACCACCAACTGCTCCGCCAGGGCGCCGTGAAAGGGCCCCTGGATGCCGATCTCGGCCCGCTCGGCGCAGACGTGGTGCCGCCCGGCCCGGCAGCGGCGACAGTGCCCGCAGCCGAGCATGGTGTCACCGGTGACCCGGCGCCCGATCCAGCTCCCCGGCACACCTGCGCCGACCGAGGCCACCCGGCCGCACCACTCGTGGCCCAGCCGCACCGGGTAACGGGCGACACCGGTGTGCAGGTAGGCCATCTCGCCGGTGAAGAACTCCACGTCGGTGCCGCAGACCCCGACCCGCTCCACGTCCACGACCACCTGTCCCGGCGCCGCGACCGGCGCCGGGACCTCCTGCACTTCCGCCTGGCCCGGTCCGGTGAGAACCAGAGCCCGCATTACCGGGGGCCGAGCACGTTCTGCCGCTGCGAACCCAGCCCCTGGATGCCCAGTTCCATCACATCGCCCGGCTGCAGCCAGATCTGCGGGTCGTGGCCCATCCCGACGCCGGGCGGGGTGCCGGTGTTGATCAGGTCGCCGGGCTCCAGAACCATGAACTGGCTGAGGTGGTGCACGATGAAGTACGGGTCGAAGACCATCGTGGCGGTGCTGCCGGTCTGCCGCCGCACCCCGTTCAGGTCCAGCCACAGGTCCAGGTCGTTCACGTCGGCGATCTCGTCGGGGGTGACCAGCCAGGGCCCGGCCGGGTTGAACGTCTCGGCCGACTTGCCCTTGCTCCACTGCCCACCGCGCTCCATCTGGAACGCCCGCTCGCTCACGTCGTTCACCACCACGTACCCGGCGATCACGTTCTTGGCGTCCTCGACGCTGTCCAGGTAGGAGGTGCGGGCCCCGATCACGATGCCCAGCTCCACCTCCCAGTCGGTCTTGGCCGAGCCGCGGGGGATGCGCACGTCGTCGTTCGGGCCGACCAGGGTGTTGGGCGACTTGGTGAACAGGATCGGCTCGGCCGGCACGGCCTGGCCGGTCTCGGCCGCGTGGTCGCTGTAGTTCAGCCCGATGCAGAGGATCTGGTGCGGCCGGGCGATCGGGGCGCCGATCCGCTCGTCCGCGAAACCCCGCACGGCACCGGCAGCGATCCGCTCGGCCACCGCGGCGGCGATACCCGCAGCGCCACCGGCCCCGAAGAACTTCTCGTCGAAGTCGGGGACCAGGTCGGAGACGTCCACATAGGTGTCCTCGTCGACGCGGACAACGGGCTTCTCGGCGCCAGGGGCTCCGATCCTCATGAGATACACGGATTCTCCGATGGTTTCGACAAGAAGCAAGAATGTGGACCACGCCCCCGGCGCGGGTCGTCCCAGGAGTTACCATAGCCACGTTCCACCGTTGGATGAAGTGTTCCAATAGCTGGAAGGTGGCCCATGGCCCTGCGCAGTGCCGCGTGGTACGCCGGCGACGACCGCAACGCCTACATCCACCGCGCCTGGATGCGCCGCGGGGTACCCGACAAGGCCTTCGAACGCCCACAGATCGCGATCGCGAACACCGCCTCCGACCTGACGCCCTGCAACGCACATCTGGGTGAGGTCGCGCAGTCGGTCAAGAACGGCATCTACGAGGCCGGCGGTATCCCTCTGGAACTGCCCGTGGTCTCCCTCGGCGAGACCAACGTCCGGCCCACCGCCATGCTGTGGCGCAACATGGCCGCCATGGCCACCGAAGAGATGCTGCGGGCCAACCCGATCGACGCGGTGGTGCTGCTCGGCGGGTGCGACAAGACCATCCCCTCCCTGCTCATGGCCGCGGCCTCGGTGAACCTGCCCGCCCTGGTGGTGCCCGGCGGGCCGATGCTCACCGGCACCTTCCGCGGTGTCCCACTGGGCTGCGGCACCGACGTCTGGCGCCTCAGCGAAGAAGTCCGGGCGGGCACCCTGTCCCAGGCCGACTTCCTGAAGTCCGAGCAGGCCACCATCCGCAGCCCGGGACACTGCAACACGATGGGCACCGCCAGCACGATGGGCCTGCTGGCCGAGGCACTGGGCACCGTTCTGCCCGGCACCGCCGGCACTCCGGCACCCGACAGCCGCCTCAAGGTCGCCGCCCACGAAAGTGGCCGACTGGCAGTAGAACTCGTCACCGCAGGCCGCAGGCCCAGCGACATCCTCACCCGCGCCTCGTTCCACAACGCGATCATCACGCTGGCTGCCATCGGCGGCTCGACCAACGCCGTGGTGCACCTGCTGGCCATCGCCGGCCGCCTCGGATTAGACCTGACCCTGGACGACTTCGACCGGATCGGCTCGCAGGTGCCCCTTCTGGTCGACCTGGCTCCCGCGGGCCGGTTCCTGATGGAGGACTTCCACCGGGCCGGGGGCCTGCCGGCCGTGCTGCGGGAGGTACGCGACCTGCTCGACCCGGCGGGGCTCACGGTCACCGGGCGACCGCTGGTGGACTACCTCGACGATGCCCCGATCTGGGACACCGAGGTGATCCGCCCCCGCCAGGAACCGCTGCTCACCGAGGGCGGAATTGCCGTCCTGCGGGGCAATCTCGCCCCCTCCGGCGCAGTGGTCAAACCCGCCGCCGCCTCGGCCCACCTTCTGCAGCACCGCGGCCGCGCCGTGGTCTTCGACTCCATCGAGGACTTCCACGCCCGCGTCGACGACCCGGAGCTGGACGTGGACGCCGACTCGGTGATGGTGCTGCGCGGATGCGGGCCCAAGGGCTACCCCGGCATGCCCGAGGTCTCCAACATGCCGCTGCCCAAGAAGCTGCTGGAGAAGGGCGTACGTGACGTGGTGCGCATCTGTGACGGCCGGATGAGCGGAACCGCCTACGGCACCGTGGTTCTGCACGTCGCCCCAGAAGCCGCCGCCGGAGGCCCGCTGGCCCTGGTGCGCAACGGCGACTGGATCGAACTCGACGTGCCCGGCCGCCGTCTCACCCTCGACGTGCCCGACAGCGAACTGGCCACCCGCACCCCCAGCACCGAAGCGGCCGCCGCCTACGCGGCCCCCCAGCGCGGCTGGCAGAAACTCTACGTCGACCACGTCATGCAGGCCGACACCGGCGCCGACCTCGACTTCCTCACCGGTTCCAGCGGACCGGAGGTGGGCCGCGAGTCCCACTAGGTTCGCTGTCGCCCGGTTCAGCGCATCTCTCGTGTCCGGATCTCGATCAGAGACGCCTCGTGCACGGTCAGCAGCGGGGTCGTGGTTCGCGGGCGTACCCGAGGATCGACGAACACCTCCGAGTCCGGCCCCCAGGCAAAAGCCTTCAGCCACAGGCCTTCGGCGAGTATCCGGCGACTGAACGGAGCAAGGTCGATCTCCAGTTCGAGGCCGGACCAGAACTGCTCGGCGATCAGCTCGGGCCCCGCGTAGAGCCTCAGAACGTCTCCGGTCCAGGCGAGCCGCAGCATCAACGGTCCGGCGCGTTCCAGCAGTCCGGGCGGAATCGGTACCGAAACGGCTTCCAGAATCTCGAAGTCCTCGTCGCGAGGGGCCGAGAACTGTTTCTGCAAGTCGTTTCTGCGCACCGGGGCCGGAACCGCCGCGGGAAAGACCGGAATCGCCAACGGGTGAACGACATCGCCACCAGGCACGCGGTAGCGGGTGAAAACCGAACCCTCGCCCTCGTGCGTCACTCCTTGGGCGAGCGCCGGGAACACGTCCAGAGGACGATCCCGCTCGGAAACGACGGCGTGGAAACCGCCGTCGAACCAGCCGTCCCCGGCCCAGACCACCAGCCTTTCCCGGCCGGCCACCTCTCCCTTCCGGACGGCCTCGGCCGTGGCCTCGTCCAGGAAGACCAGCGTCGTCATACCGATCCAGATCTCGCAGTTCTGACCGGGTTCGCGCTGCGGTCGCACGATCAGGCCGCCTTCGGCCGGCTCCACGTCAGCGTGCAGCACCCAGTCGGCATCGACACCTTCGACGAACAGTTCGACGTCGATGCCGGGCGTGGCCGCGAACAGGACGTAGGTCTCGTCGGCGACCTCGAGTTCGGTGATCGGCTGGGCCGTGACCGTGAGGGCCGGGATGTCGTTGAAGCGCTGGCGCAGCGGCCAGGCGAAACAGCTGCGGGAGCGGATTTTCACAGCAGGGAGCGCGATGCGGCGCTCAGCGAACTGCACCTCGAACTGAACGTCCCGTGGTCCGCGCTGGTTACTGACGAACAGATAGCCACGTTCGGCGTCGGCCCGGGCCACCCAGCGAAGGTCGTCTCCCGGCTCCGGCAGTATCGCCGGCAATTCGGCGAGGTGGGCGCCGTAGGTCTGTCGGAACAACTGCTGGATGCGCAGTTTTCCGACGTGCTCGGTCCGAGTCGGGTACGACCCCGGCCACGACGAGCCGATCGCGGTGCTCGCCAGCGCGAGTGCGGCCACACGGTCGGGACCAACCAGAGGACGCCGGTGGTAGGCAACCCGCATTTCCTCGGCTGCTTCGCTGGTCACCAACGATGCCGACACCCCCAGAGCCTCGGCAATCGCGCCCGGCGGCACGGGTCCCGCCGGTTCTGGGGCCGGTCTGAGCACTCTTCGTGGAAATCGTTCGTCCCGCGCATCCCCCACCATGATCACGACCGTATGCGGCGATCAGCCGGGACGACAAGGCCCGGTCGAGCACGGTCCAGCGCGGTTCACCCGCGCCGGTCACCTCTCGTCGTCGGCGTTCCGGGCGTTGTCGTTGCCGCCTCCCCCGTCGCCCTCGTCCTGACCGCCGTCCTCGTCCTCGTCCTGATCGCCCCCGTCCCCGCCGTCCTCGCCGTCCTCCTCGTCGTTGCCGCCGGTGTTGGGCCCCGCGCTGATGTAGATGGTGATCGTCGAGCCGACGCTGGCCCGGCCCGAGGGATCCATCCGGGCCACCGTGCCGGCCGGCTGGTCGGAGGTCTCCAGCTCCGAGCCCTGACTGACCCCGAAGCCCGCGTCCTCCAGGCGGTCCCGGGCCTCGTCCGGGCTCATCCCGACCACCCACGGCACGTCGGCGGTGGGCACCTGGGTGAGCTTGGCGTCGGCCTTCGGGAACTCCTTGATCTTCTTGCCCTTGAGCGCGGCCGTCATGATCTCTTTCCAGATCGGTGCCGCGATGGTGCCGCCGTACACGTTGTAGTGGTAGTCGCCGTTGATGTAGATCCGGCGCATCTCCTTGCGCTTGCCCTTGACCGTCTCCGGGCCGACCCAGACCGCGGTGGCCAGCTGCGGGGTGTAGCCGACGAACCAGCTGTCCTGCGAGTTGTTCGTGGTCCCGGTCTTGCCCGAGGCCGGCTGGCCGCTCTCCAGCGGCCCGGTGGAACTGGCCGTGCCGCCGGTGAACACCTTGCTCAGGCCCAGGGTGACGGTGTTGGCCACCTTGGCCTGCATGGTGCGCTTGCACTCGGGCTGCGGGACCGCGAGCTTCTTGCCGTTGCGGTCGGTGATCGAGGCGATCACCACCGGCTTGCAGTAGATCCCGCCCGAGGCGAACGTGGCGTAGGCGTTGGCCATGGTCAGCGGCGACTGACTGGCCACCCCGAGCACCACCGAGGGCACACAGCCGGGGATCTTCGTGGTCGTCTTCGGGTTCTTCACGTCCGAGCCGAGGTTGCCGGTGATGCACGGGTCGCGGGTGGTCTGGGCCTGGTGCATGCCCAGCTCCTCGGCGGTGTCGGCCACGTCGCACAGGTTGAGCTGCTGTTCCATCCGGGCGTAGGCGGTGTTGACCGACTGCGCGGTCGCGTTCATCACCGTCATGCTGCCGCCGCCCTCACCGTCGCTGGCGTTGTACACCGTCCAGGTACCGACCAGCGGGGTGTCCGCACACGTCTTGAAGCTGCTGTTGGCCGCCACGTAGGGGGCTGCCCCGCTGATGCTGGCGTTCAGCGACTTGCCCTCCTTCAGCCAGGCCGCCAGCACCACCGGCTTGAACGTCGACCCGGTCTGGAAGCCCGAGGAACCGCCGTAGTTGAAGTCGGTGGAGTAGTTGATCGTGGTGTTCTGCCGGCCCTTGCCGGGGTTGTAGTACTTGTTCTGGATCATCGACAGGACCTTGCCGCTGCCCGGCTCCACGGTGACCGTGGCGGTGGCGACCCGGCTGTCGTCCTTCGGGGGGATCGCGTCGATCGACGCCTTCCACGCGGTCTTGAGGATCTTCGGGTCGAGGTGGGTCTTGATCGTGTAGCCGCCCCGCTTGATCGCCATCGCCCGCTGTTCCTCGGTCTTGCCCAGGAACGCGAAGTCGGGGCTCTTAGTGAGCAGGTTGAACACGTAGTCGCAGTAGTAGGCCCGGATCCCCGAGTTGGCGCAGCCCTGGTAGGTCGGCGTGATGTCGGCCTTGAGCTTGGTCGCCACCGCCTTCGCGTGCGTCTCGGTGTCGATCATGCCCTGCTGGTACATCTTGTCCAGCACCGTGTTGCGCCGCTCCAGAGCGTCTTTCTGGCGTTTCTTGACCGCGATGTTGAACTGCGGCGGCGACTGCACCATGCCCGCCAGGGTGGCCGCCTGCGGCAGCGTGAGCTTGGCCGCGGTGGTGTTGAAGTAGTACTTCGAGGCCGCCTGGATCCCGTTGATCTGCCCGCCGAACCAGGCGATGTTCAGGTACGCCTCGAGGATCTCCTTCTTGGTCATCTTCTTCTCGAGCGCGGAGGCCAGCCGGATCTCCCGCATCTTGCGCTGGTTGGTCTGCTCCTGCGCCGCGTCGTAGGCCTCCATGTCGCCCTTGAGGTAGGCGGCCTGCTTGAGCATGTTCTTGACCAGCTGCTGGGTCAGCGTCGAGGCGCCCTGCGAGACGCCGCCGCTGATCTCGTTCACCACCAGCGCCCGGATCAGGCCCTTGGGGTCGACCCCGCCGTGCTCGTAGAACCGCTCGTCCTCGATCGCCACGATCGCGGTCTGCATGAACGGCGAGACCTGCTTGATGCCGACCAGTTCCCGGTTCTCGTCGTAGAACGTGGCCAGCAGCGAGCCGTCGGCCGCCAGCACCCGGGTGTTGGCCGCCATCTGCGACTGCTCCAGTTCGCTGGGCAGCTCGTTGAACGCGTCGATCGCGCTGGTGGCGGCCAGGCCGGACGCGCCGATCGCGGGGACCGCCAGGCCGGCCGCGAGGACGCCGGCCACCAGGCTGGTCACCACGAAGGCGCCGAGCAGACCCAGGACGTTTCGCGGAGAGGGTGCCGGCGACATGACCCAAGGTTAAACCGGCAGGCGCCACATCACCCGATCGGCGGGCGTGGCGCGCCCGGTTCTCGAAAGTCGTTCGCACGCCGACGAGGCCGGATCCGGACCGGGGTGAGCCGGTCCGGACCGCCTCGGCGAGCGGCTTGTCAGGATCATGATCATCGCGAGGTTCGCGACGACCCGACCGTTTGCACCGCATTCGTCCGCGGGTCCGGTCCCGTCCTGGGAATTACTTCCTACAGGCGCACTTCGGCGCGCAGCTCACCGACCACGATCCGGCGCAGGAGCCGGCGAGCCTGATGGCGACTGCGCAGCCGGTCCTGGCGCCGGTAGCGGTTCCACTCCTGGCCACCCCGGTCCAGCCGGTAGGGCGCGAACTGCTCACTGAGTCGCCAGCGGCAGCCGTGGGTTGCCCTCAGGCTCTTGGCGCTCACCTCGTCGGGCAGGGTGCACGGGCCGAAGCGGTGGTCGTGGTGCGGCACGCAGGTGTGCATGGGTGAGTCGGCCAGACGCACCCACGCCGGCCTGGTCTTGTCGGTCCTGCTCATGGCGGTCACCTTCCGGTTCCGCGACGCCCCGGACGGGGCCGTCGCTAGACCGGGTGCCGATGACGCATGTCAGACCTCCGTCAAGCCGGGTTCAGGACCGGGACCAGGGGTGCGGCGAAGAAGTCCCGCTCCAGTCTGGCCGACTTCTCGAACGCCTGCCACATGCTCTCCTGCACTTGCGGTGCGGCCGCCTCGGCCACCCGCTCGGTGATCGCCCGGGCCCGCTCGGCCGACTGCACGAACAGCGGGTCGGCGTAGGTGGCGATCCACTCGTGGTACGGGTTGGTCTCCGGTGCCGGGGCCAGGCGGGCCCCCACGTCGGCATACATCCAGTAGCAGGGCAGCACCGCGGCCACGCCCTGCTCGTACCCCTGCTCGACGGCCTGGCGAAGATGCGACAGGTACTCCTGCGTGCCCGGCGCGACCTCGACCTCACCGTCGGCCGACCAGGTGCGGTGCAGCTGCGTCTCGACGGTCAGGCAGGTGCTGGCCCCGGCCGCCCAGAACGCCCGCTCGCCCGGATCGCCGGTGAGCTGGGCCAGACGGAACAGCACCGAGGCGTAGCCCTCGAGGTAGAGCGCGTCCTGGGCCAGGTAGAACGCGAACGCCTCACGCGACAGGCTGCCGTCGGCCAGCCCGGTCAGGAACGGGTCGGTGTCGGTGGCCCGGCGCAGCTCGGCGGTGCGGGCCCACCACTCGCCGGTGATGCTGGTGCTGAGGCCCCCGCGTTCCCACAGCCCGGCGAAGTGACTCACCGGCCCGTGCCCCTGCCCCACCGCCAGCGCCTCACCGTGCCGCAGGCTCTCGGTGAGCCAGCGCTTGGAACGATCGATGCTGGTGAACCAGTCTCCGGTGGCCGCCTGCCAGGTGGCCACCGCCGAGGACAGTGAGCAGCCGGTGCCGTGGGTGGCCTGCGTGCGCACCCGGGCCGCGTCCAGCCTTCGCACCGGCACGGTGGCGCCGGCGTCGACCAGGGCGTCGCTGACCACGTCGCCGTTCAGGTGCCCGCCCTTGGCCAGCACCCGCACGCCCCACCGTTCGGAGACCGCCAGCGCCTGCCGGACCACCTCGTCCCACTCCTGAGCCACCTCGGCTCCGGAGAGCACGGCCAGCTCGGGCACGTTCGGGGTGACCAGCCCGGCCAGCGGCAGCATCTCGCGCAGGGCCTGCTCGGCGCCGGCGCCGAGCAGGCGGTCGCCGCTGGTGGCCACCATCACCGGATCGAGAACCACGACCGACGGACGCACGTGGTCCAGCCACGCGGTCACCTCACCGATCACTGCCTCCTCACCGAGCATGCCGATCTTGACCGCGTCGATCTCCACGTCGTCGCTGACCGCCTCCAGCTGCTCGCGCAGGAAGCTCACCGGCGGGGTGTGCACCGATCGCACGCCCCGGGTGTTCTGCGCGACCAGCGCGGTGACCACGGCCATGCCGTAGCCGCCGTTGGCCGCGATGCTCTTCAGGTCGGCCTGGACGCCGGCCCCACCCGTGGGGTCGGTGCCGGCGATCGAGAGAACTCGGGGAATCATTTCCACACCTCCGCGTAGGCGGCAGCCGCCGCGCGGGGATCGGCGGCCGCGCAGATTCCGCTGACCACCGCCACCCCGGACAGTGCGCTGCCGGCCAGGGCTGCCGCATCCTGAACCTTGATCCCGCCGATCGCCACCGCCGGCAGGGCCGAACGGGCCGCGCGCTCGCGCATGCCTTCGATCCCCAGGGGCGCGGGCGCGTCGGGCTTGGTGTCGGTGGCGCGCAGCACCCCGATACCTACGTAGTCGACCCGCGCCGGGCTGGCTGCTGCCGCCGCCAGCTGTTCCGGGTGCGCGGCGCTGAGCCCGAGCACCGCCTGCGGGCCGATCAGCTGCCGGACCAGAACAGCGGGCAGGTCCTCCTGGCCCACGTGGACCCCGGCGACCGGCGCCCCCTGCTCCCGGGCGGCCAGGTACACGTCGACCCGGTCGTTGACCAGCAGCGTGACGCCCTCCGGGACGACTTCGCCGACCTCCATCACCGTACGCAGGAAATCGCCCGCAGGACGCTCTTTCTCGCGCACCTGCACGGTGGTCACACCGCCCGCCACGGCCGCCGCGACCAGGTCGGGCAGCGTGTGCCCGGCCCGCTCGGCCAGCCCGGAATCGGTGACCAGGTAGAGACCGAGGTGGAGACCGAGCTGGAGACCGAGGCCGGTCACGACACCCGGGCCAGGCGCTCGAGGTCGTCACCGTCGACCGAGGCCAGGGCGTCCAGGAAGGCGACCGCGAACGACCCCGGACCGGCCGCCACCTCGGCCGCCTTCTGCGCGGCCACCGTGTACACCAGCACCGCGGCGGTGGTGGCGGCCAAGCGGTCGGTCTCGACCGCGGCGAAGGCGGCCATCACGGCGCCCAGCGCACAACCGCCGCCGGTGACCTTCGTGAGCAGTTCGTGGCCGTTGGCCAGGCGCACGGTACGAGTGCCGTCGGTGATCAGGTCGACGGCGCCCGAGACCGCCACCACTCCCCCTGTGCCGGAGGCGATCTCAGCGGCCGCGACCTCGGCCGCGTCGACCGTCGCGGTGGCGTCCACCCCTCGTCCACCCGTCCCGGTTCCCGCCAGAGCGAGAATCTCCGAGGCGTTGCCCCGCACGATCGTCGGGCGCAGCTCGCGCAACTGGTGGGCCAGCGCCGTGCGCACGGGCAGCGCGCCGATCGCCACCGGATCGAGCACCCACGCAGTTCCGGCGGTGGCGGCGGCCTGCGCCGCCACCTCCATCGCGGCCCTGCGCCCGGCGTGCGGGGTGCCGAGATTGATCAGCAGCCCTCCGGCGACCTGCGCGAAAATACCCGATTCCTCGGGGATGTCGACCATCGCCGGAGCGGCCCCGACCGCCAGGAGGACGTTCGCGGTGAAGTTGACCACGACGTCGTTGGTGATGCACTGGACCAGCGGCGAGTGCTGCCTGACCCGGGCCAGCAACTCGACGGAACTCGGCACGACAACGGTGTTCACGGGCACGGCAAAATCCGGCATCCGCAGACATCCCTTCGCTAGTACGAACTAGATCAGGTTCAACGGGTTTCATCTCAGCCACCGATTGCGGGGCACCCCGTGTCTCTTGGCAGGACATTCTCATTTCCCGCCCGATCCGCGCAACACCCGCCTTTCGGCCTCAGGCCCCGGGAGGCGTTCCGGGGCACATCGGACACTGCGAAGATCGTTGCGGCGCAGGCAAAGCCCTCGGAGCGGCGGGGGTGGACACGACGGCCGCGCGGCGGGCGACACCGGCCCGCGTCGTGCGGTAACTTGCCCGGACGGGATCACACAACGTGATCAGCAAGGCCATCCTGGTGACACGGATCGAAGGGATGCGACACGCCAGGACGGCATGACCCATCCCCGGGGGACGCACGTGGAAGCAGGCACCGGCCTCCCCCTTCGCCCGCGCACGAGAACCAGCACCACAGAATCGGTCCGGGTCACCCGAACACCCGGCACCGACGTCCTCCAGGTGTTGCGCCGCCCGTCCGGCGGCCCCCGGATACCCCGGCAGAACCGGCGCCCTCAGACGCCGCACACCAACCGGCTGCCGGTCACCACTCCGGGCGCCGGTTTCCGCACCGACGTGCAGGGCCTGCGGGCGGTCGCCGTCCTGATGGTCCTGCTGTACCACACCGGTCTCGGGCCCAGCGGCGGCTTCCTCGGCGTCGACGTCTTCTTCGTCCTGTCCGGTTTCCTGATCACCGGCCTGCTGGTGCGCGAGCACCAGAAGACCGGCCGGATCTCGCTGACCGCGTTCTGGGCCAAGCGCGCCCGCCGACTGCTGCCCGCCAGCGTCCTGGTGCTGCTCGTCACCTGCCTGACCGCACGCTGGTGGCTGCCCGCCTCCCGCTGGGAAAGCGTCGGGCAGGACGCCATCGCCTCGGCGGCCTACGCGATCAACTGGCGCCTGGCCGCCGGATCGGTCGACTACCTTAGCGAGGGCGCCGCCCCCAGCCCGCTGCAGCACTTCTGGTCGCTGGCCATCGAGGAGCAGTTCTACCTGGCCTGGCCCCTGCTGATCAGCCTGGTGCTGCTGGCCCGCACCAAGAAGGTGGCGATCGGCGTGATCAGCGCCGTGATCGCCGGCTCCCTGCTGCTGGCCCTGCTCACCTACTCACCCCAGACCTACTTCACCACCCACACCCGGGTCTGGGAGCTCGCGGCCGGCGCCCTGTGCGCGATCACCATGCCGCGGGCCCGCCGCCGGGCCCACGCCCGCGCAGCCACCCAGGGCCAGCGCTGGAGCCGCGCCCTGCTCGGCTGGAGCGGACTGGTCCTGATTCTCGGCGCCCTCTTCGTGGTGCGGCCGGAAACCATGTGGCCGGGCCCGCTCACCGTGGTGGTGGTCGTCGGCACCGTGCTGATCCTGCGCTACGGCCTGGCCGCACAGGGCGCCCACCTGCTGCTGTCCAACCCCGCGCTGACCCGGATCGGCGACATCTCCTACTCGCTCTACCTCTGGCACTGGCCCCTGGTGGTGTTCGCCCAGGTCGACGGCGACCTGACTGTGGTCGAGGGCCTGGCCGTCGTGGCGATCAGCCTGGCCCTGGCCGCCGCCACCTATGCGCTGGTCGAGAATCCCGCCCGTACCGCCCGCTTCTGGGCCCCTACCCGGCTGGGCCTGGCCGGCGGTCTGACTCTGGCCCTGGTGGCCGCCGGTTCGGGAACGCTCCTGGCCCAGGCCCGCTCGGTACAGGAAGCGGTGCACGCCGTGGGCGCGGCGGGCACCATCGAGGTGCAGCCGGCAGCCAAGGCCCTCACCCCGCGACCGGAGGAGGCCAAGAACGACAGCGGCGAGATCTACACGCGCGGCTGCCCGTCCAACTACGCCGACGCAACCGTCCGTCCTTGCGTGTTCGACTTCCGCGCCGGGCCGGACTCCCCCACCGTCGTGGCGGTCGGCGACTCCAAGATGGGCCAGTGGATCCCCGCGCTGGAGGAGATCGCCCGGCAGGAACGCTGGCAGCTGATCTCGATGACCAAGGCCGGCTGCGCCTTCTCCGACACCCGGCGATTCGAGAGCGGGGCGCTCTACACCTCCTGCATCGACTGGAACCAGGCGGTGCGCGATCAGGTCACCGCGATGGACCCGGACCTGCTGTTCACCACCCAACTGGAGACCTACCCGGTGTTCAAGAACGGGAAGGTGGTGCGCGGCGAGGTGAAGCGCCGCGAGATGATCCGCGGTCTGCGGGTGCGGCTGGCCGAGATGAAGCGGGCGGGCATCCCGGTGGTGACCTTCGCCGAGACCCCGCGGATGGCGATGGACGTGCCCGAGTGCGTCAGCCTCAACCTGAACACGCTGGCCAACTGCGCCAAGGACCGCGAGGAGGCACTGGCCGGGGAAGGCGTGGTCCGGACCGCCGCCCAGCGGGCCGGTGACCCGGTGCTCGACCTCAACGACCGTCTGTGCACCGACGAGCAGTGCCCCTCGGTGATCGGCGACGCCCTCATCTACCGCGACGACCACCACCTCACCGGCACCTACTCACGCACCCTGGCCCCGTTCGTCCGTACCCGGCTCGCCGAGGTGCTCAAACCTCGCCTGCTGCAGCGACTTCTGCCGCCGGAGAGCTGACCGCAAGCCTTTTTTCCGAGTCAATTGCCCGTTTGTACCCGTTCTGGCCAGCAGAACGGCGGGCAAACGTGTCTAATGTGACATGTGAATCTCAAGCGAACGGTAAATGGCCTACTGGTGCGCGCCACGGGGTACCAGCTGTCGCGGCCGGCCCCGGCGGCTCCGCGCGGGCTGAACAAGACGGTCACCCGCCTGGAGAAGGCGACCGCTCGCCTGGAACGCCTCGCCGGCTCTGCCTCCACCCCTGCCTCTGCTCCCGCCGCCCCGAAGAGCGCGAGCAAGGCCAAGCCGTTCCCCCGGGACTTCGACGACGAGATCAAGGACGTCATCACCGCGGTCCGCCCCTACACGATGACCAGCAACGACAAGCTGCACGCGCTGATCACCGCCACCCGGTACATCCGCGACCACCAGGTCCCGGGCGCCGTGGTGGAATGCGGTGTCTGGCGCGGTGGTTCGATGCACGCGGTGGCCCGCACCCTGACCGCCGGCGGCGATCAGTCCCGCGAGCTGTACCTGTTCGACACCTTCGAGGGCATGCCGCCGCCAGAGGAGAACGACGTGCGCACCGACGGCCGCACCGCGCAGGAACTGCTCGCCGAGGGCACCCGTGAGCAGACCATCTGGGCCTACGCCTCGCTGGAGGACGTGAAGGCCGGCTTCGAGACGGTGCCCTACCCGGCCGAGCGGGTGCACTTCGTGCCCGGCAAGGTGGAGGACACGGTGCCGCAGAAGGCTCCCGAGTCGATCGCCCTGCTGCGCCTGGACACCGACTGGTACTCCTCCACCCGCCACGAGCTGGAACACCTGTACCCGCGCCTGGTCTCCGGCGGGGTGCTCATCCTCGACGACTACGGCTGGTGGCAGGGGGCCCGGCAGGCCACCGACGAGTGGCTGCGGGACAACGGTTTCCAGCTGGCCCTGTGGCGGGCCGGCACCGGTCGCGTCGCGATCAAGCCCTAGTGCCCGGCTTCGCCTTCCCCCCGGGTCAGTACCTCGCCGTCACCTCCCGCCTGGCCCTGGGCCGGGGTGGGCAGACGGCGATGTTCCTGCTGCGCAACCGGCTCTTCGCCGAGCAGGCCGGGATCACGCCCACTCTGCTGTCTTTCGACGACCAGCCCGACTACCCGCACATCCGCGCGGAACTCGCGGCCGCTGGGCAGATCGCCCCGAGCACGGTGATCCTGAACCTGTTCGAATGGCTGCGCAACGAGCCACCGCCCCTGGCCCCGGATCAGGCTCCCCCACTGCCCGATCCGGTGGACCTGGACCGCACCGACCAGCCGCATCCGGACGGCACGGTGCATCTGAGTTCGTACTCCAAGGGCACGGCGGTGATGACCGACTACCGGCGGGCCGACGGCAGCGTCTATCTGCGCCGCAGTTCGCAGGGTCTGCTGCTGGCCGACCGGAACAACCGGGTGGTGCGTCGGTTCGGCGGGCTGGGCGCCCTGCGCCGGTGGTGGGTCACCGGCCTGTTCGACCCCGACCCCTCGACGCCCGTCTTCGTCGTCTCCGACAGCCGTTTCGCCCTGCGCCACCTGGTTCCGCTGGCCCATCAGGAACAGGTACGGCTGATCCATGTGGTGCACAACATCCACGTTCTCGAGCCGTACCACCCGGATTCGGAGCCGCATCCCACCCATCTGCCGGTGCTCGAGGCCATTCCTCAGCTCTCGGCCCTGGTCACCCTGACCGGACGGCAGCGTGAGGACATCGTCCGGCGCTTCGACACCGCCGACAACGTTTACGTCATCCCGAATCCGGTGACCGAACCCTCCGTCGGAGACGAAAAGGCCAGGCAAGCGCAACGGTTCGTCATGATCGGGCGGCTGGAACGACAGAAACAGATTGAGGACGCTGTACGCGCCTTCGCCACGGTGGTCGCCGAGGAGCCGGGGGCCACTCTGGACATCTACGGTGAGGGCAGCCTTCGGGAGGAGTTGCAGAACCAATTACGGACGAGTGGTCTCGAGCACGCAGTTCGGCTGCGGGGTTACGACGCGGCGGCCAAGGAGCAACTGCACACCGCCACCGCGCTCCTGCTGACCAGCCGGTTCGAGGGCTACCCGCTGGTGGTGCTGGAGGCCCTGGCCCGGGGGTGCCCGGTGATCGCCTACGACATCGCCTACGGTCCGCGGGAACAGGTGCGATCAGCCGGTTTTCTGGTGCGCCCGGGTGACACCGGCGAACTGGCCGACCAGATGCTGCGGCTCGTGCGCGACCCGGATCTGCTGGCCCGGCTGAGCACGGCGGCCCGGGCCGAGGCCGGAACCCACTCGGTGCAGCAGTATCTGCGCGACTGGCAGACACTGCTGCACCGGGTGGCCTCAGAGGAACATGGCCAGGAGGGCGACGACGATCAGGGTGCCGATGATGCTGACGGCGATCGAGCCGAGGCAGCCGAGGCGGTTGGAGAAGAAGAAGAACATGACTGATCGCCTCCGGGGGAAGAGAAGCTGACTGGTTGCTGAGCTGCTCAGGGTCGGGGGTCGTGGCGTGTCCAGGGCCGGCTGTCACGCCGCACCCCCATCGCCGCGGCACAGCGTGGGCACACCTCGGCCACCGCGTCGGCGTGCGCCCCGGTGGCCGGGTCGGCGTCGGCCCAGGAGACGTGCGGGAAGCGACTGAGCCGCGACCGGCTCAGCGCCAGCCCGCACAACGTCTGGTTCATCCCCTGCCGCCAGCCGTGCACCTCACCCGAGGGACGCCGGACTCCGTCCGGGTCCACCCAGGTGCCGGTCGCTGCTACGGCAGTGCTCTGCTTGCCGATGACCGCCCACTCCTCAGCACTTGCCGGGACAGGCCAGGCCTGGTGCTCAACCCCGCTGTCCCACTGCGCCCCAATCTAGTCAGCCCCGCCCGTCCCGCCAGTCGCGACCTCCCGGCCTACGGCTTGCGGGCCACGCCTGCCCAGTACCAGGCCGACTGCGGGTCCTCCACCGGGCCGTCGGGCCGCCAGGCGCGCACCGGCACCAGCCCCGGCTCGATCAGCTCCCAGTCGCCGAAGAACTGCTCGACCTCGGCCTTGGCCCGCGGCACGAAGGTCATGCCCGAGGCCCGCGCCGACTCGGTGACCTCGTTCACCACCGGCGGGTCGAAGTCGGCCGTGGGATGAGTGATGGCCAAGTAGCTGCCGGACGGCAGGGCCTCGCGCAGCTTGGCCACCGAGCCCTGCACGTCCTCCCGGTCGTCGATCAGCATCAGCACCGCGATCAGCATCAGCGCGACCGGCCGCTCGAGGTCGAGCTGGGCCCGCAGCTCCGGATCGGCCAGGATCGCCTCCGGCCGCCGCACGTCCGCGGCGATGTAGGCGACCTGCCCCACCTCGTTGCTGATCATCAGCGCCCGGGCGTGCGCCAGCACCACCGGGTCGTTGTCGGCGTAGACCACGTGCGCGTCCGGCGCCACCGACTGCGCGGTCTCGTGCAGGTTGGGGCTCGTGGGGATGCCGGTGCCGATGTCCAGGAACTGGCGCACCCCCTCGGCCGCCAGGGCGTGCGTGGCCCGGTTGACGAAGTCCCGGTTGGCCCGCGCCATCTCCCGCATCGAGGGGATCTTCTGCAGGAAGAAGTCGGCCAGCTCGCGGTCGGCCGCGTAGTTGTCCTTGCCGCCGAGCCAGTAGTCGTACATCCGGGCCGAGTTCGGGATCAGGTGGTCCGGATGGACGGCCTGGCGGGTGGCATCCGCCGGTGGCTGACCCGGCTGCCCCGGCTCGCTCGGCTGGTCGGACTTCTCTGGCTCGGTCACGGTTCCCCTCCCGATCCGCGCCCGGACTGCACAGCCCGGCGCCTTTGTCGCTTCTGTGCGGGTTCAGGCTAGCGGCGACGACCGGCCACGACGAGTCCCGACGAGCCCGTCGAGCTCCGCGTGTGACCCCTGAGCGACAATCAGCTCCGTGAAACAGCGCTGGCTGGGCCGAGGCGCCTTCGCCCCCACGAACGACGCCACGGTGGCGGTCGACGTGGCCGACTCCTGGCTGGTCGACGAGGGTCGCTGCCGCGGGCTGGACCTGCACCGCGAGCGCTTCACCCGCTCCTGCGCCCACCCCGACGCCGGCCTCTTCTTCGACGACGTGCTCCCCTTGCTCCCCCGTACCGGCCGCTGGTTCCCCCGCATCGAGTTCCACCAGGGCGAGTTCCGGGCCTGGGTCAGGCCCGCCCCACCCCCCTCGTCCTCCGTGTCGCTCTGGTTCCCCGACCGCCCTGACCCTCGCAAACGTCCTTTAGTTAAAGGACCCGACCTGGAGACCCTGCTGAAGCTGCGTGCGCAGGGCGGCGACGGCACCGAGGCGGTGCTCGTGTCACCGGAGGGGTGGGTGCGGGAGGGGGCGCTGAGCTCGCTGATGTGGTGGCGGGGCGATGTGCTGTGCGGGCCGCCGGACGGGCCGGGGCTGCTGCCGAGTGTTACTCGTGCGCTGGTGCTGCGGATTGCTGCCCGGCGGGGGCAGAAGGTGGTGTTCGAGCAGGTTGGGGTGAGGGCGCTGGACGGGCTGGTGTGCTGGTCGATGAGTGCTCTGCACGGGATCCGGTCGGCTGGTCCGGTCGGTTCGATCGATGGCCGGCGGCAGTCGTGGCAGGAGGAGCTGCTCGGGCTGGCCGAGTAGCGGACCGCGCCGCCATTCACGGCACCGACCGGATCCGTCCCACCAGCACCGATCCGAGCACGCTGATCGCCGCCGCCAGCCCGAACACCCCGGCATAACCCAGCTCGAGCGCCAGCACGGCCGCCGCCAGGGCCGGGGCCAGCACCTGCGGCAGGGCCGCGGCGATGTTGATGACGCCCAGATCCTTCGCGCGGTCGTCGGCCGCGGGCAGCACCTGGGTGATCAGTGCGAAGTCGACGGCGGTGTACGCGCCGAACCCGATGCCCAGCAGCACCGCCCCCACCCAGGCCGCCGCCAGCGTGGGCACCAGGGCGAACAGCAGCAGCGCGGCCGCCGTGACCAGGCCCGACCAGATCACGAAAACCTTGCGCCGGCCGACCTTGTCGGACCCAGTAGCCACCGGCGAAGGCGGTGACCACAGTGCAGGCGCCGTAGACCGCGGTCAGGGCGAACACCGCCCCTTCGGCCTCGTCCTCGGCCAGGCCCACCGCGTCTTCCAGGTAGAAGAGCAGGTAGAGGATGAGCAGCGCGTTGCCCAGGTTCATCAGGAACCGGGTGAGCCAGGCCCAGGCGAAGTCGGGGTGCTCACGCGGCGACACCCAGAACGCAGACCAATTCAAGGACGCCGGTGGCCGGGACTGCGGGACGTCGCGGGAATTGAGGGCGTAGGGCACGGTGGTGATCAGGAGCACCGCCGCCAGCGTGAGATACCCGGCGGCAATGCTCCCGGTGGCCGCGGCGATGCCGGAACCGGCCACCACGCCCAGGGTCTGGGCCACGGCCAGGGCGCCGCCGACGGTACCCCGCTCGTGCACCGGCACCTGGTCGGGCACGGTGGCGGTGATCGCGGCCAGCATGGCGTTCAGGCCGGCCTGGGCCAGCGCCCAGGCCAGGACCATCTGCCCGACGCTGTCGGCCTGAGCCAGGAGCACCATCGACACGGCGCCCGCAGCGGCCCCGCCGAGCACCCACGGCAGCCGACGTCCCAGGCGCAGCGTGGTGCGATCGGAAAGCGCGCCCCAGAACGGGTTCAGGACGGTGGAGACCGCCGCCCCCACACCGGTCACCAGGGACAGCGCCGATTCCTTGTGCTCGGGGGCCAGCACCTCGGCCTGCTGGGCGAGCAGCACCTGGATCGGCCCGAAGAAACCCGACCACAGACCGATGCTGGCCAGGAAGAGCCCACCCACCCACAGGCGCGGGACCCGCTCGAGTTGTGTGCTCACGCCCGGCCTTCACGGTGCGCCCGCACCAGGTCCGCGTACCAACTGAACGAGCGTTTGGGAGTGCGCACGAGCGTCTCAAAATCGATGTGCACCAGCCCGAACCGCTGGGTGTACCCGTGCGCCCACTCGAAGTTGTCCATCAGCGACCAGCAGTAGTACCCCCGCACGTCCACCCCCTGAGCCACCGCTTCCTCGACCGCCCGCAGATGGGCCTGGAGGTAGTCGATGCGGGCCTGATCGTCGACGACTCCCTGCTCGTCGGGCGCGTCGGGATAGGAGCAGCCGTTCTCGGTGATGACGACCGGCGGGATGCCCGGGTAGCGGGCGTGCAGGTCGAGCAACAGCTCGGTGAGCCCTTCGGGGACCACCGGCCAGCCGAAACCCGTTGTCGGGTAGCCGCTCAGCTCCGCGTAGTCGAACGGCAGCGGCGAGCCCGGGGCGGCCGCCCGCACACCCATCGGGTTGTAGTAGTTCACACCGTAGAAGTCGAGCGGCTGCCCGATCAGCTCCAGGTCCTCGGCCACCGGGCCGGGCATCCCCTCGCCCAGGCCCTCGGGATAGCGGCCGAGCAGGATCGGGTCGGCGAACAGCCGGTTCCAGAGCAGGTCGAGGAACCGGGCGGCGACCCGGTCGGCCTCGGACCGGCCGAGCGCGCGCACCGGGAAGTGGTTGGTGGCCGTACCGATCCCGGTGGCTCCGGCCGTGCGCAGCGCCTGCACCGCCAGACCGTGCCCGAGCAACGCGTGGTGCACCGCGGGAAGCGCCTCGAACAGCAGGTTCTTCCCAGGGGCCAGCTCTCCGAGCGCATACCCCTGCAACGTCATCACGTTCGGCTCGTTCACCGGGCACCAGGAGGCCACCCGGTCGGCCAGGCACCCGGCGACCACCGACGCGTACTCACCGAAGCGGTAGGCCGTGTCGCGACTGAGCCAGCCCCCCTCGTCCTCAAGTTCCTGAGGCAGGTCCCAGTGGTAGAGCGTGGCCATCGGCCGGATGCCCGCCTCCAGCAGCGCGTCGACCAGCCGGTCGTAGAAGGCCAGCCCCTGGGCATTGACCGGGCCCCGGCCCCCCGGCTGGATCCGCGGCCAGGCGATCGAGAAGCGGTAGCCGCCGGCGCCGAGCCGCTTCAGCAGCGCCACGTCCTCGGCCGGCCGGTCGTAGTGACCGCAGGCGACCGCGCCGCTGCTGCCGTCGGCGATCCGGCCGGGCTCGGCGCAGAAGGTGTCCCAGATGCTCGGGCCCCGGCCGTCCGCCGTGGCCGCCCCCTCGATCTGATAGGCGGCCGTACTCGTTCCGAAGACGAAGTCCCGCGGCAGGTTCACGGACCCGACCCCCACTCCTGTGCCGGAAAGATCCGATATTCGCAGAAGCGGGGGCTCAGGCACCAGATGTCGCGCGACCGTAGAGCTACACCTCCAGGGCCGGCGGCCGGACCCCCAGTGCGGTCTGGACGAACAGGTCGAACACCCGGCCGCCGGAACTGAGCCCGGCCGTCTCCTCGTGCACGATCTGCTCGACCAGGGCCCGGGCCACCAGCTCCTCGCGCACCCACTGCCACACCAGGTGGGCGGAGTTCTGCGCGGCGAGCGGGTCTTCGGCCGCGCCACCGCCGAGCCGGAGGTTCAGGTGATGCACCACCTCGGCCACACTCGCCCGCACCCCGGGCTCACCGATCAGCATCAGAACTGCTCCTGCTCGGTCGAGCCGGCCAGCGCGGTGGTCTCCCCGGCCGGGTTGATCGCGGTGCTGACCAGGTCGAACCAGCCGGTGCCGACCTCCCGCTGGTGCTTGGTTGCGGTGTAACCGCGCTCCTCCGAGGCGAACTCGCGCTCCTGCAGCTCGACGTAGGCGCTCATCCCGGTCTCCGCGTACCCCTGGGCCAGGGTGAACATGGAGTGGTTGAGCGCATGGAAGCCGGCCAGGGTGATGAACTGGAACTTGTACCCCATGTGCCCGAGCTCGCGCTGGAACTTGGCGATGGTGTCGTCGTCCAGGTGCCGCCGCCAGTTGAACGAGGGCGAGCAGTTGTAGGCCAGCATCTGGTCGGGGTAGCGCGCCTTGATCCCCTCGGCGAAGGCCCGCGCCACCTCCAGGTCGGGCTTGGACGTCTCCATCCACAACAGCTCGGCGTGAGGCGCGTAGGCCAGGCCCCGGGCGATGCACGGTTCCAGGCCGCCGCGCACCCGGTAGAAGCCCTCGGCGGTGCGCTCGCCGGTGACGAAGGGCCGGTCCCGCTCGTCGATGTCACTGGTGATCAGGGTGGCCGCCTGGGCGTCGGTGCGGGCCACGATCAGCGAGGGCACCCCGGCCAGGTCGGCGGCCAGGCGGGCGGCGTTCAGGGTGCGCACGTGCTGCCCGGTCGGCACCAGCACCTTGCCGCCCAGGTGCCCGCACTTCTTCTCCGAGGCCAGCTGGTCCTCCCAGTGCACCCCGGCCGCACCGGCCGCGATCATCCCCCGCATCAGCTCGAACGCGTTCAGCGGCCCACCGAAGCCGGCCTCGGCGTCGGCCACGATCGGCACCAGCCAGTCCACGTCGCCGCCCCCTTCGCTGTGCGCGATCTGGTCGGCCCGCAGCAGCGCGTTGTTGATCCGGCGCACCACCTTGGGCACCGAGTCGGCCGGGTACAGACTCTGGTCGGGGTAGGTCTGGCCGGCCTGGTTGGCGTCGGCCGCGACCTGCCAGCCGGACAGGTAGATCGCCTTCAGCCCGGCCCGCACCTGCTGCACCGCCTGGTTGCCGGTGAGCGCGCCGAGGGCGGCCACGTAGTCCTCGCTGTGTAGCGAGCGCCACAACTTCTCGGCCCCGAGCCGGGCCAGGGTGTGCTCCTCGACCACGCTGCCACGCAGCCGCACCACGTCCTGGGCCGAGTAGGTGCGCTCGACGCCCTTCCAGCGCTCGTCCGTCTTCCACTGCTGCGCAAGCTGTTCCGCGTTCGTCATGGCCGCCTCCTGATCGGGTTCCCTCCACCCTGACAGCCGCCCGGCCGGCCCGCGAGGGCCCCAATCGGCCAAGTCCGGCCAACTTTTCGCCGCCGTCTGCGAAGTTGCGGATTTTCGGGGTGGGTATCGTTCGCCGATGGAGAAGACGTTCGCCGGGCCGCGCCTGCGTCAGCTGATCGCCGATCGCCGGCTCAGTCAGGTCGATGTGGCCCGTCTGCTGGAGATCTCCCCCAGCTACCTGAACCAGCTGCTGCACAACCAGCGCCCGCTCACCGTGCCGGTCCTGCTGCGGCTGACCGAGGTGTTCGGGGTGGACGCCGGGTTCTTCGCCGGCGACGACACCACCCGGCTGACCGCCGAACTGCGGGACGCGTTCGCCGACCTGGGCGCCCCGACCGGCGAGGTGGGCGAGCTGGCCCGGCATTTCCCGGACAGCGCCCGTGCGATCACCCTGCTGCACCACCGCTACCGGCAGGCCACCGAACAGCTGGCATCGTTGTCAGGCGACCGCGAACTGCCCACTGCCACACCGATGCCGCACGAGGAGGTGCGAACCTTCTTCTACCGCCACAAGAATCACTTCGCCGTGCTCGACCAGGCCGCGGAGAAACTGGCCGGGCTGATCGGCCTGCCCTCGGCCCGGGCGCTGGAACCGCTGACCCGGCGACTGGCCCACCACGGCATCCGGATCGGCACGCTGCCCGAGACCGACGCGCACCTGCACCGGTTCGACACAGGGCCGAACGTGCTGCACCTGTCGGAACGGCTGGACGCCGGCCAGCAGGCGTTCCGGCTGGCCGGGCACCTCGCCTTCACCGAGCACGAGCAGGAGCTCTCGGCCCTGACCGCCGAGATCGCCAACCCCGAGGTGCGGGCCCTGACCCGGATCGGCCTGTCCAGCTACTTCGCCGCCGCCCTGCTCCTGCCCTACGGCGACTTCCTCGCCACCAGTGAGCGTTTCCGCTACGACGTGGAACGACTGGCCCGGCACTACGGCGTCGGCTTCGAGACGGTGTGCCACCGGTTGTCCACCCTGCAGCGTCCCCGTGCCCGCGGCGTGCCGTTCTCGTTCATCCGGGTGGACCGCGCCGGGAACATGTCGAAACACCAGTCGGCCAGCGGTTTCCACTTCACCCGGACCGGCGGCACCTGCCCGCTGTGGAGCATCTACGAGGCCTTCGCCGCCCCCGGCCAGGTGCTGCGCCAGATCGCGGTGATGCCGGACGGGCGGCACTACTTCTGGATCGCCCGCACGGTGATCCACCGCCCGCACCGCTACGGCGCGACCGGCAAGACCTTCGTGATCGGCCTGGGCTGCGAACTGCGGCACGCCGGGCGCCTGGTCTACTCGGCCGGCCTGGACCTGTCCGACCGGGTGGCGGCCGTGCCGATCGGGCCGGGGTGCCGCACCTGCGCGCGCGACGACTGCGCCCAACGGGCGGTGCCCCAGGTGGGCAAGCGCCTGGCGATCGAGGAGAGCAGCGGCCGGCTCGCGCCCTACCCGGTGGCCCCGGAGACGACGTTCGGCCGGGGTCGTCAGTAACTGCCCGACCCGGTCCGGCCCGAGAGCCGTTGTTTCTACGGACTTTGGAGAAACAAACCGTTTACCGCTTCTGTACGCCAGGAATATTGACGGGGAATGGTCTAACTGTGATCGTTTCCGCTCATGTCGCTGTTGTCCCCCGGTACCCGAGGGCTGAAGGCGCTGCGCTCCACGAACCGCCGCCGGCTGCTGGATCTGCTGCGCGAGCACGGGGAGGTCAGCCGCGCCGACCTGGCCCGCCTCACCGAGCTGTCCGCCACCACGGTCTCCAGCCTGGTCGCCGAACTGGCCGACGAGGGTGTGGTCAGCGAGGGCGGGGTCGACGACCACAGCCGGACCGGCCGCACCGGACGGCCCGCCCGCCTGGTGCGCCTGGTCGGTGGCCGGGGCCTGGTGATCGCCCTGAACCTGACCCGCGAGGTGGTGCACGCCGCGGTCTGCGACCTGTCCGGGGCCGTCGTGCTGGAGTGCGACCGGCGGATCGACGTGGACCGCGCCGACTCCCTCACCCGGATCGCCGCGCTGGTCGACGAACTGGCCGAACAGGCCGGGCAGGCCGCCCGGGAACGGATCTCGCGGCTGGTCGTGGCCGTGCCCGGGGTGGTCGAGACCAGCACCGGGCACGTCGTCTCGGCCCGGGTTCCGGCCTGGCAGCAGCTGGCTCCCGGCCCGGTGCTGGCGGCCGCCACCGGCCTGGAGACTCACGTGGAGAACGACGCCGACCTCTGCGCCCTGGGTGAGCGCAGCTTCGGGGCGGCGGTGGGCCTGGACGACATCGCCTACGTGAAGGCCTCCTGGGGCATCGGCGCCGGGCTGGTCCTGGGCGGCCGGCTGTACCGCGGCTACCACGGCGGCGCGGGCGAGCTCGGGCACATGGAGGTCGCCGAGTTCGGTGACCTGTGCCTGTGCGGCAACCGCGGCTGCCTGGAGACCCAGGCCTCGCTGGAGACCGTGCTGGCCGCCCTGCGGGTGGTCCGGCCCGAGGTGCGCACTCCCGCCGACCTGGCCGAACTGGTTCAGGCCGGTGACCGCGCGGCGATCCGCGCGGTCACCGATGCCGGGGCGGCGATCGGCCGCACCGTGGCCGCGCTGTGCAACGTGCTCGCCCCGCAGGCCGTGCTCGTGGGCGGTGAGCTGGCCGGAGGGGGAACCCACCTGGCCGACTCCATCCGCGACGCGGTCGAGCGCTACACCAAACCCCTGACCGCAGAACGCATCGTCGTCCTGCCCGCCGAACTCGGCTCCCGCGCCGCCCTGCTCGGCGCCGTGGCCACCGCCGTGGAGGCCGAGACAACACCGTAAGACCGCTCCCGATCCACCTGCCCGTCTCCCGCCCGAATCCCCCGCACAAGGAGTCCCGCCATGAGTCCCCGCCGTTTCACCACCACGGCCGCCTTCGGCCTCACCGCCGCCCTGGCCCTGTCCGCCTGCGCGAGCAGCAGTTCCGACTCCGACACGGACTCCGGGTCCGGCTCCGGGAGCGGCCCCAAGACGGTCGCCGCGGCCAAGGGCGAGGGCAAGACCCTCACCGTCTGGACGATGAACGGTGACTACACCGAGGCCACCATCGACGCGATCAACGCGGAGTTCACCAAGCAGACCGGCGCCCAGGTGGACGTGCAGATCCAGGAGTGGGACGGGATCACCACCAAGATCAGCACGGCGCTGTCCACCGACAACACCCCGGACGTGCTGGACCTGGGCAACACCCAGGTGGCCAGCTTCGCGGCCAACGGTGGCCTGGTCGACGTCACCGACTACAAGGCCGACCTGGCCCAGGGCCGGACCTGGCTGGCCGGCCTGGAGGAGCCCGCCACGGTGGAGGGCAAGCTCTACGCCGTGCCCGGTTTCGCCGGAGCCCGCGCGGTCATGTACAACAAGAAGATCTGGGCCGAGGCCGGCGTGACCAAGGCCCCGACCACCTACGACGAGCTGACCCAGTCGCTGGACAAGATCAAGGCGGCGAACAAGGCCGCGGACTTCTCCCCCCTGTACCTGCCGGGCCAGCAGTGGGCCGCCGGCATGCAGTGGGTGTGGGACGCGGGTGCGGAGCTGGCCACCCAGGAGGGTGACTCCTGGAAGGGCGGCCTGTCCTCCCCCGAGGCGATCAAGGGCCTGAACGACTTCAAGACCTTCCAGAACACCTACTCCACCAAGGCCTCGCAGGGTCTGGACACCGACAAGCCGGACTGGAACCAGGTGTTCGCCGACGGCAAGACCTCGGCCATCATCACCACCACCGGCAGCCTGGCCAAGGTGATGGAACTGAACCCGGAGATCAAGGAGGAGGACCTGGGCACGTTCCCGATCCCGGGCATCTCCGGTGAGACCCAGCCGGCCATGCTCGGTGGCTCGGACTGGGGTATCGCGGCCAAGAGCGACGCGGTGGACCTGGCCCTGGTCTGGACCAAGATCGCGGTGAGCCCGGAGTTCCAGGACAAGTACGTGTACGGCAACGACGGCTGGATCCCCAACAGCACCGAGGCCATCGAGGCCGCCCAGCCCACCCTGTCCGAGCAGCTCAAGGGCTTCTACGACGCGGCCCTGAACTCCAAGGCCACCCCGGCCGCGGCGCAGTGGGCCACCATCGAGGGTGACAAGAGCATCAACGAGATGTTCTCGTCCATCGCCTCCGGGTCCAAGACGCCCGAGGAGGCCGCCAAGGAACTCGACGCCCACATCGCCGACACCCTGTGATGAGCGTCAAGACCCCGGCACCGCCGAGCAACCCCAGCAGTCCCCGTACCGCCGACGCCCCCGCGCCCCGTGCGCGGGGGCGCCGCCCCGACTTCACCCCGCTGTGGTTGCTGACCCCGGCGGGCCTGGTGATCGTGCTGGTCACCATCGCCCCGATCGTCTACCTGGTCTACACGTCCTTCACCGACTACAACCAGAGGACGCTGTTCACCGGCGAGTTCACCTACGCCGGCCTCGAGAACTACACGAACCTGCTCTCCAGCAGCGACTTCTGGAAGTCCCTGCTGCGCACCGTCCTGTTCACCGCCGCCCTGGTGATCGGCAGCATGCTGATCGGGATGGGCGTCTCGCACCTGCTCACCCGGGTGAACCTGTTCTGGCGCTACACCACCACGGTGGTCCTGATCACCGCCTGGGCGATGCCGAACGTGGCCTCCACCCTGGTCTGGAACTGGCTCTTCCAGCCCGGTTACGGCGTGGTCAACTGGATCCTGGCGCAGTTGCGGATCTTCGGCGACACCACCGACCTGAACTGGGCCGACGACCCGACCCTGGCCTACCTGGCGATCTGGATGCTGGTGGTCTGGCAGGCCGTGCCGTTCATCGCGCTGACCCTGAACGCGGCCGAGCAGCAGGTGCCCCCGGAGTACCAGGAGGCGGCCCGGCTGGACGGGGCGAGCGAGTTCACCGTCTACCGGATGATCACCCTGCAGTTCCTGCGGCCCACCCTGCTGCTGGTCACCATCCTGTCGGTGATCTGGGACTACAACGTCTTCAACCAGATCTGGCTGTTCTCGGCCGGCGGACCGGGTGACTCCACCTCCACCCTGGGCGTGTTCACCTACAAGACCGCGTTCGTCGGCTTCCAGGTCGGTGAGGGCGCGGCGATCTCGGTGATCACCACGGCCATCCTGCTCGGCCTCACCGCGCTGTACATCCGAAGCCTGCTCAAGTCGGGAGAAGACCTGTGAACCGTCCGGCCCGTAAGCGTGGGCGGATCCCCAACGTTCTCGCCGCGATCTTCTGCCTGGTCTGGATCTTCCCGGTCTACTGGATGATCAACAGCTCGTTCAAGCCCCCGCGCGACCTGACCACCACCACCCCGCAGTTCCTGCCCGCGCACCCCACGCTGGACAACTTCGTCACCGCCCTGACGCAGGAGAACTTCCTGATCAACCTGCGCAACAGCGTGATCGTGGTGGCGGCCACGGTGGTCCTGTCGATCGCCGTGGGCATCTTCGCCGCGGCGGCGCTGTCCCGGTTCCGTTTCGCCGGGCGCCGGGCGATCCTGGTGGTCATCCTGGCCATCCAGATGCTCCCGGTGACCGCCCTGCTGATCCCGATGTTCGTGCTGTTCAACGAGGCCGGTCTGCTCGGCACCTACTGGGGCCTGATCCTGGCCTACCTGGCCACCTCGCTGCCGTTCTCGATCTGGGTGATGCGCGGTTTCTTCGTGGCCATCCCGGTGGAGATCGAGGAGGCCGCCCGCTGCGACGGGGCCGGCACCTGGCGGATCCTGTTCAGTGTTCTGTTCCCGCTGGTCGCCCCCGGGGTGATCGCGACCAGCATCTTCGCGTTCATCGCGGCCTGGAACGACTACCTGGTCGCCTACACCTTCATGCAGGACGAGGCCCAGTACACCCTTCCGGTCTGGCTGGCCTCGTTCATCAACCCGCTGATCGGCACCGACTACGGCGGCCAGATGGCCGCATCGGTGCTGTTCTCGCTGCCCGTCGTCATCTTCTTCCTCATCATCCAGCGCAACCTCGTGGCCGGGATGTCCGCCGGCGCTGTGAAGGGCTGAACCATGCTGATCCCCCGCCCGCTCGAAACCGTCGACGCCGAGGGTGAACTCGTCCTCGACCGGGCCACCACGCTGAGTGCCCCCGAGGAACTGGGGGGCGTGCTGGCCTGGTTCCAGCAGGCCCTGCGCCCGGCCACCGGACTCGCGTTGCGCGAATCGTCCTCAGGCACCGTGGTTCTGCGGCTCGACCCGGACCTGGGCGAGGAGGCCTACCGGCTGGAGGTCACCGAGCAGGGGGCGGTGATCAGCGGCGGGGCACCGGCCGGGGTCTTCTACGGCTGCCAGTCGTTCCTGCAGCTGCTGCCACCGGCGGTGTACCGCAAGGGCCTGGTCGCGGGCCAGCGCTGGGCGATCAAGGCGGTAACGCTCACCGATGCGCCGCGTTTCGGCTGGCGGGGTGTGATGCTCGACGTGGCACGGCACTTCCTGCCCAAGCACGACGTGCTGCGGTTCATCGACCTGATGGCGGTGCACCGCCTGAACACCCTGCACTGGCACCTGACCGAGGACCAGGGCTGGCGGATCGAGATCAAGCGCTACCCGAAGCTCACCGAGGTGGGCGCCTGGCGACCTTCGAGCCAGGTCGGCGCCGGTCCGGACGCACCCGAGGACGGGCGCCCGCACGGCGGTTTCTACACCCAGGACGACGTGCGCGAGATCGTCGCGTACGCGGCCGAGCGGTTCGTCACCGTCGTCCCGGAGATCGAAACTCCTGGGCACGTTCAGGCGGCCCTGGCCGCCTACCCCGAGCTGGGCGTCCACAAGAAGCCTTTGGACGTGTGGACCCGCTGGGGCATCGATGCCAACGTGCTGAACCTGGAGGAGTCGACCGTCCAGTTCTTCCTGAACGTGTTCGACGAGGTGGTGGACCTCTTCCCGTCGAGGTACATCGGGGTCGGTGGTGACGAGTGCCCGCGCGAGCAGTGGGAGAGCGACCCGCGCACCCAGGAGCGGATGAAGGAACTGGGTATCACCCGCGAGGCCGACCTGCAGACGTGGTTCATCCGGCGACTGGACGACCACCTCACGGCCAAGGGCCGCCGGCTCTTCGGCTGGGACGAGATCCTCGAGGGTGAACTGGCGCCGGGCGCCACGGTGGCCTCCTGGCGCGGTATGGCCGGAGCGGTGTCGGCGGCCAGGCGCGGGCACGACGTGGTCTCCTGCCCCGACGACGTGGTGTATCTCGACTACCGGCAGTCCGATTCGCCGGACGAGCCGATCCCGGTCGCCATTCCCCTGACCCTGCAGGATGTCTACGCCTTCGAGCCGGTGCCCCCGCAACTGAGCCCCGAAGAGGCCCGGCACGTGCTCGGCGGGCAGGCGAACATCTGGACCGAGCACATGGACAGCCCTCGCACCGTGGACTTCTTCGCCTACCCCCGCCTGTGCGCGGTTGCCGAAGCCCTGTGGGGCCCGGCCGAGCGCGACTTCGACGACTTCAGCCGCCGTCTGGAGCACCACCTCACCCGATTGGACGCGCTGGGCGTGGAGTACCGGCCGGCCGACGGCCCCAAGCCGTGGCAGAAGCGTCCGGGGGTGCCCGGCCGGCCCTCCAGCCGCGAGGAACGCGCCGCCCACATCGCGTCTCTGGTGGAGAACATCACGTGAGTCAGACCTCGCGCCGAACGGCCATTCTCGGCGGGGCCACGCTCGGACTCAGCCTGCTGTACCCGGCCACCGCCTCGGCCGACACCGGTTTGAAGACGTCGGTGGGCAAGGCCCACGCGTTTCTCGCCGCCAAGTTCGACGAGTTCGGGTCAGGGTCCGCGCTGCGCGTGCCGCGCAGCTACACCGGTGGCTTCTTCCAGACCCCGACGTGGGACTTCGTGTCCTCGTTCGCCTACGACGACGCCCTGGTGATCCTGGCCTGGCTGGCCGGCGGCCGGGCCGACGACCTGCGCCGCGCCGTGATCCTGGGCGACACCCTGCTCTACGCCCAGGAGCACGACCCGATCGGTGACGGGCGCACCCGCGCCTCCTACCAGCCGGACTCGTTCGCGGTGCTGAACGGTTCGCTGGACATCGGCTCCCCGGCCGCGTTCACCGGCAACCAGGCCTGGGTCGGGATGGCCTTCGCCCAGTTGTACGCCCGCACCGGCCGACGCCGCTTCCTGGAAGGCGCTCTGCTGGAGGCCGACTGGATCCAGGACAAGACGCTGGACACCGAGCGGGCGCCCTACGGCTACACCGGTGGCCGCAACGGCGAGGACGTGGCGAACACGTTCAAGGCCACCGAGCACAACATCGACGTCGGGGCCTTCTTCACCATGCTGGCCCGGCTCACCGGCCGGCCGCTCTGGCGCTCCCGGGCCGAGCTGGCGTTCGGCTTCGTGCGGGCCATGCAGGACCGGGCGGGCGGGCACGTGTGGACCGGGACCGACCCGGACGGCGTCACCACCAACCGCAACCCGATCCCGCTGGACACCCAGACCTGGGCCTACCTGGCCACGCTGGAGCGCCGGTACGAGCGGTCGGTCGACTGGGCCCTGAAGAACCTGAGAGCCAGGGACGCCGGGGTCGAGGGAGTCAGCTACAGCAGCACCGATGTCAGCAAGGTGTGGCTGGAGGGCACCGGCCAGACCGCGCTGGTGCAGAAGCTGCGCGGCCGCCGGGGCGAGGCGCAGCAGCTGCTGGACAACATCCGCACGGCGCAGGAGACCACCGAGCACGGAGACGGCCGGGGCGTCCCGGCGGCCTCCTCCGACGGTCTGGACACCGGTTTCGGCGACCTCTACTACGCCAGCCTGCACACCGGAGCCACCGCCTGGTACCTGATGGCCGCCCACGGCTGGAACCCCTTCCGGCTCTGACCGGCGGTTATTCCCTCTCAGAGGGGTAACAGCTCAGCCTCTCGGGCAGGCCGCACCGGGTCTAGCGTGAACGCATGCTCACTCTGAACAACGGTGTGACCCTGCCCGAGATCGGCCTGGGCGTGTACCAGAGCTCTCCCGAAGAGACTGCCGAGGCCGTCCGGGTCGCCCTGGAGACCGGCTACCGGCACATCGACACGGCCGCCGCCTACGGGAACGAACGTCAGGTCGGCGAGGGCCTGCGGGCTTCCGGCGTGGAGCGCTCGGAGGTCTTCGTGGAGACCAAGATCTGGGTCAGCGACTACGGCTTCGACTCCACCCTGCACGCCTTCGACAAGGCCACCGGCAAGCTCGGCCTCGACCGGATCGACCTGCTGATCCTGCACCAGCCCGCCACCGACCGGTTCGACAAGACCCTGGACGCCTACCGCGCCCTGGAGAAGCTGCTGGCCGAGGAGAAGGTGCGGGCGATCGGGGTGAGCAACTTCGAGCCCCTGCACCTGGACGACCTGCTCGCCGCCACCGACGTGGTGCCTGCGGTGAACCAGGTCGAACTGCACCCCTACTTCGTGCAGCCCGAACTGCAGCAACTGCACGCCCGGCTGGGCATCCTGACCCAGGCCTGGTCGCCGATCGGCGGGATCACCTTCTACCCCGGCTGGGGTGAGGAGCGGGTGAACGTGATGCAGGACAAGACGCTGGTCGAGATCGGTGAGCGGCACGGCCGTACCCCCGCCCAGGTGATGCTGCGCTGGCACCTGCAGCAGGGCCGCTCGGCCATCCCCAAGTCGGTGAACCCCACGCGGATCGCCGAGAACTTCGCCGTGTTCGACTTCGAGCTCAGCGCCGAGGAGCTGGCCTCCATCGATGCTCTGGACCGGGGCGTGCGCAACGGTCCCGACCCGAGCGTGCCGCGGCCGCAGATGTTCGACCGGGTGATCCCCGAGGACTGACCTCAGGAGGCCGGGCTCGAGGCGGGTGCCGGGGTGCCGGCGACCGCGAGAGTGTGCAGGGCGCTGGCCGCGACGGCGGCCAGCGGCAGGACCATCAGCACCAGCGACAGTGCCCACAGCACCGGCGGGGTGTGGCTGCCGGCCATCATCGACCAGGCCGTGAGCGGCACGAACAGGCTGGCCAGCACGGTGAACAGGGCGGTGAGGCGGGCCTCGCGGCGCCCGACCGGGAACCAGCGGTTGCCCACGCCGGTGACCACCAGGGCCAGCGCGGCGCCGGACAGCGAGATCCCGCCCCCGACCTCGATGCCGACGTCGAGCATCGCGTACCACCAGGTGTCGGGGACCGCCTTGTCGAACATCCGGCCCAGGTTGACGCCGCTGTCCCAGAGGAACGGCTGGAACGACAGGACGAAGAGCAGCAGGCCGGCGGTGCGCCGGGAGGAGGCCACGGCCAGGGTCTCGGCGTAGGCGTCGGCCACCTCGGCGATCGGGCCGAAGTCGGCCTCGGCCCGGCGCCGGGCCGAGGCCGGGCTGTGCCCGGCCTCGATCAGGGCCTCGGTGGCGTCTTCCAGGTGGTCGGCCGCCTCCTGCAGCAGGTCGCGCTTCAGCCGGCGCGGACCGGTCAGGGCGGCCTCGAGTTCCCCCAGGTAACTCACGTCTCGAGGGTGCCTGAGCGCCGGGACGGATGTCATCCGGGATCTCCCTGAACTCATGCCGGCCCCAGGGCCTGACCGACCACCCGGGAGAACAGCGTCCACTCCTGCCGGGCGCCCTCCAGGCGCTTGTGCCCGGCCCGGGAAAGCGTGTAGGTACGGCGCTTTCGGCCCGACTCCTCCGACCAGACACTTTCCAGGTAGCCGGCTGCCTCGAGCCGGCGCAGCGCCGGGTAGACGGTGCCGGTGGGCAGGTCGAGTTCACCGCCGCTGCGGGCGGCCAGCGCCTCGATGATCGCGTAACCGTGCAGGGGCCGGTGCTCGAGCGCGGCCAGGATCAGCGCGTCGAGATGTCCCCGGACCGCGTCAGCCTTCATGTAGACAGGCTACATAAGCGCCTCTACATTGGCACTACGTGTAGACAGTCTACGTATGGGGGCCCGGCATGACCGCCACCGAACCGAGCGAGGCACCACCCCGCCCGCAGCAACCCCGCACCACCCGCCTGACCCGGCTGGCCGGCTGGTCGCAGCGCCACCACTGGTGGGCCATCGGGTTGTGGGCGCTGATCCTGGCGTCGGTCACCGTCGGCTCCGCAGCGGCCGGCACCGACTACAACAACGACTTCTCGTTGCCCGGCACCGAGTCCCAGGAACTGCTCGACGCCTACGCCGAGCACAGCCCGCAGCAGCGCGGCGACAGCATCACCGTGGTTCTCCAGGCCGAGGACGGGATCGCCACCCAGACGTCCCTGATCGACCCGCTACTGGCCGACCTGCGCGAATTGCCGCACGTGGCCGCCGTCCAGCCGCCCGACCCGCGGGCCGGCACGGTCTCCGACGACGGCACCGTGGCCCTGGCCACCGTGCTGCTGGACGACGCGGCCGGGCTGATCCCGTTCGACGACAAGCGCGAGATCCTCGACACCGCACTCGAGCACGGCAGCGACGACCTGCGGGTCGAGGCCTCTGGCGAGGCCGTGCGCGAGATCCAGGAGCAGGAGGGCGGCGGCGGAGAGGGCGCCGGCGTCCTGGCCGCCCTGATCATCCTGGTGTTCCTGTTCGGCTCCCTGCTGGCCGCCGCCCTGCCGCTGATCACCGCGCTCTTCGCGGTCGGCACCACGTTCGCCGCGGTGGCCCTGCTCTCCCATGTGACGACCATTCCCGACTACACCCCACCGGTGCTGATGCTGGTCGGCCTCGGCGTCGGGATCGACTACGCGCTGCTGGTCTTCGCCCGCTACCGTTCCGAACTGCTGCACGGCGCCGATCGCGAGACGGCCACCCGCACCGCCCTGGACACCGCCGGCCGATCGGTGCTGTTCGCCGGCGCCACCGTGGTGATCGCCCTGCTCGGTCTGTACACGCTGGGTCTGGGCGCGCTCGAGGGGGTCGCGCTCGGGGTGACCCTCACCGTGCTGATGACCATGCTGGCCTCCCTGACCCTGTTGCCCGCGCTGCTGCACATCTTCGGCCGCCGCATCGAGCGCAGCGTGCACAAGCACGCCGAGCGTGCCCGGCGCCGTGGCCGGGAGCCCGGCCGGCGCTGGCGCGCTTGGGCGGGCCTGGTGCAGCGCCGCCCGGTGCCGGCCCTGCTGGTGGCCGTGATCGCCCTGCTGGCCCTCAGCGCCCCCGCCCTGGACCTGCGCCTGGGCTTCGCCGACGAGGGCAACGACCCGGCCGGCAGCACCACCCGGGAGGCGTACGAGCTGGTCACCCGGGCCTTCGGGCCGGGTGCGAACGGCCCGTTGGTGGTGGTGACCCCCGACGGCGACGAGGCGAGCGCGCAAGCCGCGTTCGACGTCCTCAGTTCGCATCCCGCAGTGGCCGAGGCCACGCCGCCACAGGCGTCCGAAAACGGTTTTCTCATGACCAGTCTCGCCTTCCCGGCGGGCTCCCCGCAGGACGGGCGCACGGCCGACCTGGTCGGGCAGTTGCGGGCCGACCTGCCCGAGGGCGTCCTGGTCGGCGGTCCCACCGCGGCCACGGTCGACTTCTCCACCGCCGTGGGCGAACGATTCCCGTTGTTCGTCGGTTCGGTCGTCGGGCTCTCGGCCCTGCTGCTGCTGATGGTGTTCCGGTCGGTGGCGATCGCGGTCAAGGCCGCGGTGCTGAACCTGCTGTCGATCGGCGCCGCGCTGGGGGTGATGGTCCTGGTCTTCCAGCACGGCCGGCTGTGGGCCGAGCCCGGGCCGATCGAGGCGTTCGTGCCGGTGATGATCTTCGCCATCGTGTTCGGGCTGTCGATGGACTACGAGGTGTTCCTGGTCTCGCGGATGCACGAGGAGTGGACCCGCACCGGCGACGCCACCACCGCGGTGCGCGAGGGCCTGGCCGGCACCGGCAGCGTGATCACCGCCGCGGCCGCCATCATGATCGTGGTGTTCGGCGCGTTCGTGCTCAGCCCCAGCCGGATGCTGCAGATGATGGGCCTGGGCATGGCCACCGCGGTCCTGCTCGACGCCCTGGTGATCCGCTGCCTGATCGTGCCCGCCGTGATGCGCCTGCTCGGCGATCGGGCCTGGTGGGCTCCGCGTCGGCTACAGCGCACCCTGCCCGGCCTACGGGTGGAGTAGGCCGGGCTCCCCTACCTGGGGAGACCCGGCCCGACCGCATCAGGAGCGGTCGTCCTCCAGCCCGTCCAGGAACGCGACGTCCTCGGCGGAGAGGGTGAAGTCGAGGTCGGTGTTCTGGCTGATCCGCTCGGGCGTGACCGACTTGGGCAGCGGCAGGATGTCCTTCTCGAGCAGGTAGCGCAGGCTCACCTGGGCCACCGACCGGTCGTACTTGGCGGCGATCTTCTCCAGCTCGGGGTGCTTCAGGATCTTCCCGGTGGCCAGCGGCGAGTAGCCCTCCACCAGGATGTCGTTGGCCTTGCAGTAGGCGGTGAGCTCGTCCTGGGTGTAGCCGGCGTGCCAGCGGATCTGGTTGACCATCGGGCGGATCCGGGCCGTCCGGTTCAGCGACTCCAGGTCGGCGATGCTGAAGTTGGAGACGCCGATCGAGCGGATCCGCCCGGCCTCGGTGAACTCCTCCATCGCCCGCCACACCGCCTGGTTGCCCTCGGCGTGGTCCTGGCCGGGCTGCGGCGAGGGCCAGTGGATCAGATAGAGGTCGACGTGCCCGATGCCGAGCAGCGAACTGGACTCCTCGAAGCTGGCCCGGGCCCGGTCGTAGTCCTTGATGTCGGCCGGAAGCTTGGTGGTGACGAAGATTTCGTCACGCGGGATGCCGCTGTCGCGCACCGCGCGGCCCACGCTCTCCTCGTTGCCGTAGGCGCGGGCCGTGTCGATGTGCCGGTAGCCGTTCTTCAGGGCGTAGCTGACCGCGTCGTAGGCCTCCTGGCCGTCCGGGATCTGCCAGGTGCCGAAACCGATCTTGTCGATCCGGACACCGTTGCTCAGGGTGAAGTGCTCGTTCAGGACAGACATGCAGCTCACCCTACGTACGGAACCGTCCGGCGCCACCGCGGTTACCGTTGGGGCGTGATCACCGACGTCGAGGAGTGGACGCAGCACCTGTCGGCGGCCGACCTGCCGCCCATGCTGGCCCGGGACGCCGTCACCGAGGACTTCCGGGCCCGGGTGGTCACCGGACGGCTGGGGGCAGTACGACTGGCCGAGCTGGCCACCCCCGGCGGTGAGTGCTTCCGCGACGAGGAGCGAGTGCGCGAGGCCGACCAAGGGTTGTGCCAGATCTACCTCACCCGGCGGGGCCGCACACGTCTGCAGCAGGCCGGGCGCGTGGCCGAGCTGGGCGCCGGTGACCTGGCGGTGGTCGACCCCGCCGCCCCTCTCGAAGTGGTGACCACCGACACCCGGTACCTGACCCTGCTCGTGCCCCGGCATCTGCTGGGTCTGGACAGCGAGGACCTGAGCCGGCTCTCGGGACATCGGATCGACGGCTCGGCGGGCTCCGGAGCGTTGCTCACCGCGCTGGTGCGCACTGCCGTCCGGTCGATCGGCACGTTCGCCGAGGAGGAGGCGAACCGCTCGGGTACCGCCCTGACCGAGCTCGTCAGCGCCCTGCTGTCGTCCCGGCTGCCCCGGCTGTCGCCGGACGAGGCGTTGCGCGGCCGGATCCGTGCCTACATCAAGGCGAATCTGTCTGCCCCGGGCCTCGATCCGAGATCGGTGGCGGCCGCGCACCACATCTCGGTGCGTCGTCTGCACCAGCTCTTCCGCCCCGAACCGCTCACCGTGGCCGCCCTGATCCGGCACAACCGGCTCGAGCGCTGCCGCACCGATCTGACCGGCTGCCGGCACCTGAGTGTGGCCGCCGTGGCAGCGCGCTGGGGCTTCACCGACGGGGCGCACTTCAGCCGGCTCTTCCGGGCTACCTACGGCTGCACGCCCACCGAGCACCGGCAGAACCCGCCGACGATGCACTGATCGGCAATCGGGACTGCACGTATGTCCATGGCCGACCACTGCCGCCCGCCCCGAAGCTGTTTGTGCGCAGCAACATCTCACCGCACAAGCATCGGAGTACTTACGTTGGACCAGTCCGTCGAGACCGCCGCAGCCGTTCCCGCCCGGATGTGCGAGGCCTGGAATCGCGGGGACGCGGCCGGCTTCTTCGCTGATTTCACTGACGACGCCCGTCTGGTGGAGTTCGAGGGAACGATCGTCCAGGGCCGCGAAGCCCTGATCCAGGGCCAGGTGCCGCTGTTCGACACCGTGCTCAAGGGGTCACGCCTGGTCGACAGCACGGTGCTGTTCGCCGAAGAGGTCTCCCCCGGCACGGTTTTTCTGCACCACCGGGCCGGCCTGCTGATGGCGGGCGAGACCGAGCCCCTGCCGACCCGGATCACCATGCAGCTGTACGTGCTGCGCCGGCTCGAGAATCGCTGGCAGGTGGTGGCTCTGCAGAACGGACGGGTCCTCTCGTTCGAACACTCGGCACACCTGGACGCCCTGGTCTCCGAATAGGAGTACGTGAGGGCGGCGGGCTCGCCGCGCCAACAGCCTGCCCGCCGCCCCCACAGCTCGAGGGTTACCCGGCCATCAGTTCCAGCGTGTCGACCACCCGGTGGGAGAAGCCCCACTCGTTGTCGTACCAGGCCACCACCTTGACGTGCTTGCCGTCGACGCGGGTCAGCGCCGAGTCGAAGATCGCCGAGGCGCTGCGGCCGGTGATGTCGCTGGAGACCAGCGGCTCGTCGGCGTACTCGAGGATTCCCTCGAGCCGCCCCTTGGCCGCGGCCTGGTAGGCGTTCAGCACCTCTTCCCGCGAGACCTCGCGCGACACGCTCGTGTTCAGCTCGACCAGCGAGCCCACCGGCACCGGCACCCGGATCGAGTCGCCCGAGAGCCGGCCGTCCAGGCGGGGCAGCACCTTCCCGATCGCCTTGGCCGCACCCGTGGTGGTGGGCACGATGTTGACCCCGGCGGCCCGGGCCCGGCGCAGGTCGCGGTGCGGGCCGTCCTGCAGGTTCTGCTCCTGCGTGTAGGCGTGCACCGTGGTCATGAAACCGTGCTCGATCCCGGCCAGTTCGTCCAGCACCGCGGCCAGCGGGGCGAGGGCGTTGGTGGTGCACGAGGCGTTCGAGACGATCACGTGCCGGTCCGCGTCGTACACCTCGGTGTTCACCCCGAAGGCCAGGGTGACGTCGGCCCCGTCGGAAGGCGCGCTCACCAGCACCTTCCGGGCACCGGCGGTGAGGTGGGCGCGGGCCGCCTCGGCCTTGGTGAAGCGCCCGGTGGACTCCAGCACGATGTCGACACCGAGCTCGGCCCAGGGCAGTTCGGCGGGATCACGCTCGGCCAGCACCCGGATCCGGCGGTCGCCGACCACCAGCTCATCGCCCTCCAGGGCGACCGGGCGGTCGAGCCGGCCCAGGGCGCTGTCGTACTTCAGCAGGTGCGCGTTGGTCTGCGGCGCGGACAGGTCGTTCACCGCGACCACCTCGAGCTTGCTGTCCCGCTCGAGCAGGGCGCGCAGGGTGTTGCGGCCGATGCGGCCGAATCCGTTGACGGCGATGCGGGTCATCGCTCCCCCTCTCGTTTCGCCCTCCATCCTGAGCGCCGCGCCGGCATCCCAACAGTGGCCTGAAAGCCAGCATGCGCAAACATCTGGCCAGCAAGATCGCCATTGACCGCAAGGATCCGGCCAGCGGAATCAGGACTCAGGGGTTCAGGGTTCAGGAGCTCAGGCCGAGAACGTGTGCCGGTACTCGGTGGGCGAGGTGCCGAGAATCCGCTGGAAGTGCAGCCGCAGGTTGGCCCCCGTACCCAGCCCGACCCGTCCGGCGATCTCCTCGACCCCCAGGTCGGAGCGCTCCAGCAGTTCGCGGGCCACATCGATCCGGGCCCGCAGCACCCAGCGCATGGGGGTGTGCCCGGTGCTTTCCGCGAACCGACGCGAGAACGTACGCACCGAGACCCCCGCATGGCGAGCCAGATCGTCCAAAGTTATTGGTTCGCCGAGATTCTCCAGGGCCCACTGGCGCGTGGGGGCGAACAACTCACCCACCACCTCGGGCACCACCCGGGGCACGTACTGCGCCTGACCGCCGCTGCGGAACGGCGCCGCCACCACCCGCCGGGCCACCTCGTTCGACAACGCCACGCCGTGATCGGTGCGCACCAGGTGCAGGCACAGGTCGATGCCCGAGGCGGCGCCGGCCGAGGTGAGCACCTGCCCCTCGTCCACGAACAGCACGTTCTCGTCCACCCGGATCAGGGGGTGTTTCTGCGCCAGCGCCCGGGTGTAGTGCCAGTGCGTGGTGGCCCGCCGCCCGTCGAGCAACCCGGTCGCGGCCAGGGCGAAGGCGCCGGTGGAGATCGCAGCCAGGCGCGCGCCCCGCTCCCGGGCCTGCAGCAGGGCCCCCACGACGGACGCCGGTGGCTCGGTGTTCGCCGGATCACGATAGCCGGGGATGAAGACGGTGTCGGCGTGGCCGAGCGCCTCCAGACCCTCGGCCACGTGGTACGACAGACCGTCACCCCCGGTCACCAGCCCGGGAGCCGCACCGCACACCCGCACCTCGTAGGGCATGGTCGGGCGGTTGGCGAAAACCTGCGCGGGTATGCCCACATCGAGGGGTTTGGCGCCCTCGAGCACCAGCACGGCGATGCGGTGGAGGGCCATGTCAGGCCGGTTCCGGCACTCGCAGGACGAAGAACGTGGGCCGCCGGCGGATCGCGAAGCCGAGCGACTCGTACAGCCGCACCGCCCCCGCGTTCGTCGAATCGGCGTGCAGCAGCGGCGTCTCACCGCGTTCGACGATGCCGTGGGCGACGGTGCGCACCAGCCGGGCCGCGAAACCACGCCTGCGGTAGTCCGGGTCGGTGGTGACGGCGCTGATCTCGCGGTAGCCGGGCGGGTTCATCCGCTCTCCCGCCATCGCCACCAGCCGGCCCTCGCGCCGCAGGCCGTAGTAGTTGCCCAGTTCGACGGTGCGCCGCTCGAACGGGCCCGGCTCGCTGCGGGCCACCAGGGCCAGCATGTCGTCCACGTCTGCGGGGCCCAGCCGTACCGCCTCCGGATCGGGGGTGGCGATCAGGGCGCCGGTGGCCACCATCTGGACGCCGTAGAACGGCTGGACCACTTCCCAGCCGGGCGGCAGGAACTCGGGCAGTTCGGGAATTTCACAGACGAACACCGTGCGGTCGGGCGCGGCCAGAGCGGCCAGCTCCTGCCAGGCCTGCGGATCCCTGGGGTCACGCAGGGCGTTGAACGGGGAGATGTCCGGCTGATAGCGCCGGGCCCGCTCCCCCAGCGGCTGCACGGCGAAGGACGAGTGGGGCCCGGCCAGCGAGGCCCACGCCGGGTTGTCGAGGGGGTGGGTGAGCTGGGCACCCGGCACGCCGTCCTGCACCGAAGTCATCGCCGGGTCTTGCCTTTCTCGCAGCCGTCTGTGGTCCGCCTGGAAGTTGAACACGGGCCGGGGCGGATCAACAAACCGGTTCACCGGCTCCTCACCCGCGCAGCAGGCTCTCCACCTCGGCGTCGAACAGCAGGGCGGGGTCGAACCCCATACCGGTGAAGTGCCCGGCCAGTTCCAGCGAGAGCACCCCGTGCACGCGGGTCCAGAACGAAAGAGCCCGATGGAGGACGTTGGTGGGCACCGATTCCGAGGGGGCCCAGTGGCGGTGCTGGTCCAGATTCTCTTCCAGAGCACCGTCGCGCCCCGGCGTGCCCTGGAACACCTGGACCAGTACCGCCATGATCTCGCCGGCCACGGCCGTGGTGTCTTCCGGCGCCTGGTACCCGGGTACCGGCGTGCCGTAGAGCAGGAAGTAGCGGTGTGGATCGGCCAGGGCCCACTGCCGGACGGCCCGGGCCACGTGTGTCGCCTCGGGCTGCTCTTCACAAGCCTCGCGAACAGTGTCGGCCAGGCTGCGGTAGCCGTCCCGGATCAGCTCGGTGACCAGTTCGTCCCGGCCGGCGAAGTACCGGTAAAGGGCGGGGCCGCTCATCCCCATCTGCTGGGCGATCGCCTTGAGCGACAGGGCCGCCACCCCGGTCCGGGCGATCTGCTCCCAGGCCCGTTCCTTCACCTCGGCCTGCACCTGAGCCCGGTACCGCTCCCGTGGGCCGGGAACCCCCATGGTTCTCGCCTCTCCTCGTCGCCGCTTCAGTTACAGGCTATCACCGTTGCTATTGCCAGAAACGATCGATGAGTTATAGCCTCTAACTAGAGCAACTACCGGTCACGAAGGAGAATGTCATGACTGCCAACACGCTTTCGCCGACCCAGCCCTCCCCGGCCCGCGTCCGGCCCACGCCGCGCGCCGTGATCGTCTCGGCCTGGGCGGTCCCGGTGATGGTGGCCGGGGGATTCGCGATGCTGGCGATCGTGCCGCTGGGCATCGCCACCGCCGGCGTCTGGCGCAATCCGGGCCTTCGCCGCCTGCGGCCCTGGGCCGCCGCCCTGAGCACCTCGTACGCGGCGGCCCTGCTGCTGTGGGCGATCGGTCCCGACCGGCCGGGAAGCCTGACCAAGGATCTGCACCCGGTTCACGCCGTGGTGATCTGCGCCCTCGGGGTGGCTCTGGCGGTCGCGTTCCACCTGAACCGCCGCCGGAGCCACCCCTGAGAGGCAGACCTACCGGGCCGCCACCGGCGTCCTGCCGTGCAGGGCGTCCAGCACCGTCTGCGGCACCGGCTTGCCGAGCATCTTGCAGGTGGTCACGTCCTGGGCGGCGAAGGCGACCTGGGCGAAGCGCTCGGCGCCCGGGTTGCTGCTCAGGTCGCTCGGGCCGGCGGTGGTGTCGCTGACCGCCGTGCGCCGGCCGTCCTCGGTGGCCACGGCCGTGCTGTGGTGACCGTTGGTGTCACCGCCGTGCCCCCAGACCGGCCCGCAGGCCGAGTCGATGTGGAACAGGCCGAGGCCGTAGCCGCCCCTGATCGGGAACTCCGCGGGCAGCTCGACGGTCTCCTTCATCTCGTTGAGTTGCTGGTCCGAGAAAAGCTTCCCCTTCAGCAGCCCGGAGAAGAACCGCGACAGGTCGCGCTGGTCAGAGATGATCGCCCCGGCCGCGCCGCCCCAGCCGCCGATCGGCCAGGTGGACGTGTCGGCGTAGCTGGGCTTGCCACTGGCGAAGCTGACCGCGTAGCCGTGGGCGTAGCCCGGACCGGTGTCGGTGGCCCGCGGCTGCGGGAAGTAGGTGTTCTTCAGGCCCAGCGGGCGGGCAATACGCTGCTGCACCAGGTCGGGCAGGCTCTTGCCGGTGACTTCCTGCAGCAGGATCCCGATCAGCGTGTAGTTGGTGTTGGAGTAGTTCCAGGCGGTGCCCGGGGCGAAGTCCGGCTCGTGCGCGAAGGCCACCTTCAGCAGCTCGTCCTCGGTCCAGACCCGCTGCGGGTCGCTGGTCAGGCCCTCGGCGAACTTCTCGTCGGCGGTGTAGCTGAACAGGCCGCTGGTGTGGTTGAGCAGCATCCGCACCGTGATGTTCCGGCCGTTCGGCACCACCCCGGGCAGGTACTGCTCGATCGGTGCGTCCAGGTCGACCTGACCCCGGTCGACCAGCTGCAGGGTGAGCGCGGACATGAAAGTCTTGGTGTTGCTGCCGATCTCGAACTGGTCCGTGGCCCTGAGCTCACGTCCGGTCTCCCGGTCGGCCACCCCGTCGGCGCTCAGCGCGACCCGGCGGCCGTTGTCGATGCGGGTCATGTAGCCCGGGGCGCCGCTGTCCAGGACGTGCCGGGCGACGTCGCGGATCACCGGGTCGCCCGGGCCGGAGTGCGCGGACGAGGTGGCTGCGGTGGCCACCGCGCCTGATCCGGCGAGGACGGCGGCCGCGGTGAGCACGAGTGCTTTGGTCGTGGTGTTCGTCGTCATGCTTCAAGCCTGTCGGCCGGCCGGCCGCCGGTCATTGCCTCCTACTGCCCAGTGGCCCTTCCAGGCATCCCCCCTACGGTAGTAGCGCAGGCACTACCTACGGGACGAAGGAGCATCAGGTGCCGATCTGGTTAGAGGCCGGATTCTGGGGCCTTCTGGCCGGCAGCGCCCTGGTTCTGGGCGCCTCCGTCTCCTGGTTCCTGAACGTGCCCCAGCGGGTCGTGGCCGGGGTGATGGCCTTCGGCGCCGGCGTGCTGATCTCGGCCCTGGCCTTCGACCTGGTCGACGAGGCCGAGACCACCGGCGGGCTGCCGCCCACGGTGCTGGGCTTCCTGGGCGGCGCCGCCGTCTACGTGGCCGCGAACGTTGCCCTCAACCAGTACGGCGCGCGCCACCGCAAACGCTCAGGCGCTCAGCAACCCTCCGAGAGCCAGCATCAGGGCAGCGGGGCCGCGATCGCGATCGGCGCCCTGCTGGACGGCATCCCCGAATCCGTCGTCCTGGGCCTGTCCCTGCTCAGCGGCGAGGGCGTCGGGATCGCCGTCCTGGTGGCGATCTTCATCTCCAACCTGCCCGAAGGCCTCTCCAGCGCCGCCGGGATGAAGCAGAGCGGACGCAGCGCCCGCTACGTGTTCGGGGTCTGGGGCGGTATCGCCGTGGCCAGCGGTCTGGCCGGGCTGCTGGGATCGGTTCTGCTGCAGGACGCCTCGCCGGCCACCATCGCGACGATCACCGCGGTCGCCGCCGGGGCCATCCTCGCGATGGTGGCCGACACGATGATTCCCGAGGCGTTCGAACGCACCCACCTCTACACCGGATTCATCGCCACGCTCGGCTTCATGCTGGCCTTCACCGTCCAGCGTCTCGGCTGAGCCCCCCTGTAGCAGGCTCGTAGCAGTCGGTTTTCAGGCGGCGTCCAGGGCCGCGCGGTGCTCGTCCGAGAGCGTCACCGCCAGGGCTCCCAGCGATTCCTCCAACTGCTCGACCGAGCTGGCCCCGATCACCGGCAGCATCGCCGCCCGCCGCGGCGGCAACTCCTCGAGGGAGGCGCGGTCGCTGCCCGCCGGTCGATCCATCTGGCTCACCGGGCCGGCGATGTGCCAGGCCAGGGCGACCTGGTTGGCGGTGACCCCGAGTTCGTGGGCGATCCGGTGCACCAGACGCAGCCGCTCCACGCTGCCCGGGTGGTCGTACGGCGGCAAGGTCGCCAGCCAGGGGCGCACCAGCTGCCCACGCTGGTTCGGTGAGTAGGTCGCGATGGTCAGGTCGGGCTCCTGCGCGGCGTAGTCGATCCCCTCCGTGTCGACCACCGTCATCGTCGAGAGCCCCGGCCTGGGCCAGTAGATCGAGTGTTCCTGCTGCCAGACCCCGAATTCAGGACGCCCGGCGCGGCGGCTGTGCTCGCGGGCGACAGCGAGCCTCCAGGTGGCTGTGTTGGAAAGACCAGGAATGGTCACCAGGCCTTCCTCGACCAGGGCCGAGAAGGTGTCGGCGATCTCGGTGACCGGCAGCCGCCGGTCGTCCACGTGCCCGTAGTAGACGCCCACCTTCGAAAGTCCCAGGCGTTCCAGGCTGCCGGCCAGCTCGGTGCGCACCGTCTTCTCGGAGAGCCCCTCGAAGTTGGTCGGCCCGTCACCCCGCAACGGCCGGTCCTGCTCCAGCTTTCCCGCCCCGCTCTTGGTGGCCACCACCACCTCGTCGGCCACTCCCCGGTCGGCCAGCCAGCTGCCGAGCATCCGCTCGCTGTCACCGGCCTGCGTCCCCAGAGTGTCCTCGGTCCAGCTGCCGTAGTTGTTGGCCGTGTCGAAGAACCGGCCCCCGGCCTCGAAGTAACGGTCCAGCAGGGCGTACGACTCGTTCTTGCCGAGCTGGACGCCCAGGTTCATGATGCCGAAGCACACGGCGCTCACCTCGAGGGTGTTGGTGCCGCTGCGCAGCGTCCTGGTCTGCGGTGTCGCGTTCATGCCGATAAAGCTAGGCCGGAATTGGTCGGGGATCCCGGTCCAATCCAGCTTACAGAATCCGGACCAATCCCGGCCGATCCGGAACCCGACATGGTTAGCATCGGGCTGATGTTCACCGTAGGAGCCGTCTCGCTCAACCTCCCGGACGGGCCGGGCTCGCTCACCCGGCGCCTGTGCGCGGCGTTGCGCGAGGGCATCCAGACCGGCCGACTGGCACCCGACTCCGCCCTCCCACCCAGCCGCTCACTGGCGTCCGAAATCGGATGTTCTCGCTGGGTGGTCACGGAGGCCTACGGCCAGCTGGTGACCGAGGGATACCTGATCGCCACCACCGGCTCCGCCACCCGCGTGCGCGGCACCGCGACCGGCTTCCCGACCGGTGCCGCCCACCAGCTCGCACCCCCTCCCCGGCCGCGCTTCGACCTGACCCCCGGTGTGCCCGACCTGGCCGCCTTCCCCCGCTCCCGCTGGGCCGAGGCCTACCGCCAAGCCGTTCTCGACCTGCCGAACGATCTGCTGGCCGGCCGCGCCCTGATCTCCACCAGTGCCGCCCGCACCACCCTGACCGACTTCCTGCGCCGCACCCGCCAGGTGCAGGAAGACCCCTCCCAGCTCAGCCTCACCACCGGCTCCACCGCCGGGATGGGCTGGCTGACCGCACTGCTGGCGAAACTGGGCCACACCCGTATCGCCGTCGAAGACCCTTCCTGGGCAGGCCTTCGCGCCGTGGCCCGCCGAGGCGGGATCACCCCCGTCCCGATCCCCGTCGACCAGCACGGACTCGTGGTCGGCCGGCTGTCCGAACACCGTGACGTCCGCCTGGCCCTGGTCACCCCGGCCCACCAGTTCCCCGTCGGTGTGGCCCTTTCCGCAGCGCGACGACTCGAGCTGATCGACTGGGCCCGCCGGGTGGACGGCCTGATCATCGAGGACGACTACGACGCCGACTTCCGTTACGACGCACGACCGGTGGCCAGCCTGCAGGGCCTGGCCCCCGACCGCGTCGTTCTGCTCGGCTCGCTGTCCAAGGCCCTCTCCCCGGCCATCGAACTGGGCTGGCTGATCATGCCGCAGCCGCTGATCATGGCCCTGCTCGGACTCGACCTGGACCGCATCGTCAGCCCTTCGCCCATCACCGTCGAGGCGCTCGCCGTGATGATCGAACGGGGCTGGTACGAGCGGCATCTGCGGGCCCAGCGGCTGCGCTACCGGCGCCGGCGCGAGCTGTTCGTGGACGCCCTGGCCCAGCACCTGCCCCAGACCCAGGTCACCGGCCTGGCCGCCGGGCTGCACCTGCCCCTGCGGCTGCCCCCGGGCACCGACGCCGCCGAACTGGTGCGCCGCGGCGCACGCCGGGAACTCGGCCTGGTCAGCGCCGAGCGCTACCGCATCCGCCCGCTCGACGACCCCGGTCTGGTGCTGGGTTTCGGCAACCTGCGCGACAGCCGCATCGACGAGGCGGTGCAGCGCCTGGCCGTTGCGACTGCGGAAAGCGTCAGGTCGCCGAGAAGACGGCCACGATGAAGTCGTCCTCCGGCGAGAACGGCCGCAGGTCCCAGGTGCTCAGCAGCACGTCGGCGTTCAGGCCGGCCTGCACCGCGTCGCTCAGGAAGTCGTCCACCTCGTAGCCCCGGCCGGCCCCGAAACCGATCACCACCCGGCCGCGCTCGGCCAGGTGCAGCCGGAAGCGGCGCAGGATCTCGCCGCGGGTGTCGGGGGCACAGAACGTCATCACGTTGCCCGCGCAGACGATCACGTCGAACCGCCGGGGCGTCCCGTCGGGCTCGGTCAGCTCCAGCGTGGACAGGTCGCCGGTGAGCCAGAGCGGCCCGGGGTGGTCCACCTCGGCGGCGGCGATCAGGGCCGGGTCGAGATCGACCCCGACCACCTGGTGCCCCTGCCGGAACAGGTACCCACCCAGCCGGCCCGGGCCGCACCCGGCGTCGAGAATGCGGGAGCCCCGCCCGGCCATCGCGTCGATCATCCGCGCCTCGCCGTCCAGGTCGGCACCCTGAGCGGCCATCTTGCGGAAACGCTCGATGTACCACTGGGAATGACCCGGATCCTCGGCGAGCCGCCGCAGCCAGAGGTTCTCCTGGGTCATTGCGCACTCACTCTCAACTGGTCACCCTGCTTACGTTCACCTACGCCACCGACCCTACTCGGAGGCCGAAGGTCCTCGGCCGAGGGCACAACGGCCCGAACTCGCAACGAACCGAACTCACAGCGGCCCGAGCACGTCGGCCGGGTCGGCCTGGAGGTCCAGCCCGGTCAGCACCTGTCGCAGGGCTCGCTCCTCGAAGCGGAAGTGGCTCTCCATGGCTGCTCCCACTCCTTCCAGGTGCCGGGCCAGCTCCTGCGGCCCGGCCCGGCGATCCACCGCCGCCTGCAGTCCGCCCAGCAGGTGGGCGATCATCGAGTGGTCCTGCTCCAGCTTGCGCAGGGTCTCGCGCAGGTCGGGACGGGCCTGGGCGATGGCCGGGAACAGTGTCCTGTCCTCCCCGCGGTGATGCGTGTCCAGCGCTGCACAGAACCCGTGGCAGTACAGCAGCAGATCCCGGGCTCCCTCGGCGCCGGCGGTGCGGGAGATCTCCAGGGCCTCACGCAGCCGGGCATGCACCCGCAGCAGTTCCTGACCCCAGGCGACGAGCCTGGTCTCTTCTCTGCCTTGTTCTTTGCTCTCGACCACTGATTCGCCGCCCTCAGACACGGGCGGACGAAGGGAACGACGCGAACATCGCCGTACTCCTTCTGATCCGGCGCCTCCATGCCTGACACGGACTGCCACCGGCACGCGACGCTGCGCATCACCCTACCCGATCGGCGTAGCCGCCGACCCGACTCGTCCGTGAGTGCCTCGCTCTGGGAGGTTTCGGCGCTCACAGGCGGCTGCCGGCCGGACAGCCACTAGGCCGGACGGGTGGCGCGGCCGGGCGGTCGAACACGTTGGGTAATGCCTGTGCGACAGCTGACGACGAGAGGCGGGACAGTAGCTAGCTGGGCGGGACCTGAAAGGTCCCTCCGGCCTGAACGGGAAGGTTCCCATGCGCGCAGCAACCCGTAGGCGTATCGCCGTACCGGCCGCCATCACCTCCGGCCTGCTGGTCAGCGGCCTCCTGGTGTGGCACACGTCCAACGCAGCGTTCAGCGGCGCTACCCAGAACGCCGGCAACAGCTTCGCCACCGGCACGGTCTCGCTGACCAGCGACCGCCCCGGCGCCGTCCTGTTCAACCTCACCGGGATGTCGCCGGGCAACCCCGAGACCGAGTGCATCACGGTCGAGTACACCGGTACCGCGGCCTCCACCGTGACCCTGGCCGCCCGGTATCCCAACAGCGACACGGTCGCCGCGCACCCGCTCGCCACGTACCTGAACTTCGCGATCGAAGAGATCCCGCTGACCGGGGACTGCAAGGGCGCCTCGGCGGTGACCAAGACCGCCGACGTGCAGGCCGCGCAGACCACCCTGGCCAACAAGGTCGCGAACATGTCCTCCGGCGTCGGCACCGGCGTGAACTGGGCGGCGGCGACCACCGGGGCCAAGAAGCGGTTCCGTTTCGTCTCCGAGGTGCAGTCCACCAACTCCGCGCAGGGCCTGAGCGCGACCGTGAACCTGGTCTGGACCGCTACCAGTAACGCGTGATGAGCGGCCGGCGTCTCGGGAGCGGCCTGGTCGGCACCGGCCAGGTCGTCTCCATCCTGGCCCTGGCCCTCGCCGGTGGCCTGATGGTGTGGGGCGCGCTGCCCCTGCTGCTCGGCTGGTCCACCCACGCGGTGGTCAGCGGTTCGATGAGCCCCCAGGTCCAGGTCGGTGACGTCCTGGTCTCCGGCGAGGTCGCGCCCTCGGAGCTGCGCCCCGGCATGGTCGTGCTGTTCCGCGACCCGGTCGACCCGGAACGCGTCATCTCGCACCGCATCGCGGCGGTGAACGAAGACGGCTCGTTCACCACCCAGGGCGATGCCAACCCCACCGCCGACACGGCCGCGGTGCCGGCCGGCAACGTGCTCGGAGTGGCCCGGCTGCGCGTGCCCTGGATCGGCTACCCGGCCGTCTGGCTGGGCGAGGCCCGCTACGACCTGGTCGCCGGCACCCTGGCCAGTGTGATCGGGATGACCCTGCTGGCGCTGTGGCCGGACCGCAGGCCGGGTGACGACGGCGGGGCCCCCGGCCCGGCCGCGGCCGAACCCTGGCCCTGGCTGGTTCACATGCGTACGCCCTGACCGCCACCATGGACCGATGCGACCGTTCCGGATCGACATCCCCGCCGCGGACGTCCACGATTTGCGCCATCGCCTGAAACAGACCCGCTGGCCGACCCCGGGTACCACCCGCGACTTCTCGCAGGGCCTGCCGCTGGAACTGGTGCAGGACCTGTGTGAAGACTGGGCGCACGGCTACGACTGGCCCGCCACGCAGGCCCGGCTCAACGAGATCCCGCAGATCACGGCCCGGATCGACGGCCTGAACATCCATGCGCTGCACGTGCGTTCGCCCCGTGCGGATGCAACCCCGCTGATCCTGACGCACGGCTGGCCCGGATCTTTCCTCGAATTCGAGGACGTCCTGGCTCCTTTGACGCTCGGGGATCCGGCCTTCCACGTCGTGGTCCCCTCGCTTCCCGGCTACGGGTTCAGCGATCAGCCGACCGAGCCCGGGTGGGGTGTCCGGCGCATCGCCCGGGCCTGGGTCCAGCTCATGACATCGTTGCATTACACACGTTTCGTGGCAGCCGGCAGCGACTGGGGCACGAGCATCAGCACGTGCATCGGCCTCCAGCATCCGCAGCGGCTTCTGGGCCTGCACCTGATACCGCCGCTGGCCGCTCCTGCGCCCGGACAGCAACCCACCCCGGCCGAAGCCGCAGCACTGGCCGAACTCGCCGAACGCTCCCGCGACGCGTCGGCCTACTCCGAGGTGCACCGCACCCGACCGCAGAGCATCGGCTACGCCCTCACCGACTCCCCCGCCGCACTGGCCGCCTGGATCGGCGAGAAGCTTCTGACCTGGACAGACGGCACCGAAGCGCTGAGCCGGCGGCAGATTCTGGACAACCTGAGCCTGTACTGGTTCACCCGCACCGGCGCGTCCTCGGCCCGCCTCTACGCCGAGAGCATCGCCGAGGTGGGCTCCTGGTTCACCGATCCCGACGCGATCGGGCCGCTCACGGTGCCCACCGCCGCGACCGTCTTCCCGCGCGAGGTGCCCCGGCCGTCGCGGCGGTGGGTCGAGCACCGCTTTCCGCATCTGGTGCACTGGGGTGAGCCATTGCACGGCGGGCACTTCGGGGCCTGGGAGCAGCCGGAACTGTTCGCCGCCGAACTGCGGGCCGGCCTACGGGCCCTGCTCAGCGCCTGACCCGAACTTGATCAGTCATGAAAAAGGCCCGGACCAGCGGTCTTCGACCGGGTCCGGGCCACCAGGTGCTGATGCGCGCCTGAAAAGATTTGTAGCTACAAGGCTGCGCGCAGCCGCGCCAGTACCTGCTCCGCGTCCCACGAGTAGTCGTACTTCTCGCTCAGGCAGTCGTCGTCGATGCAGTTCATGACGGCGGTGAGGGCCCGGCTCGCACGTTCGTTGAGAACGACGGACACGTAGCCGGTCTCCGGGTCGCGGGTCACTGCGATGACCGGCTCGGACTCCTCGAAGACCTGATCCTCCTCGAACTCGCTCTCGAAGAGATCGTCACGGGACAACAGCGGGCTCAGTGCATTCACTTTGAACCTCCAGTAGAGCCTGGCGACACAGCGTCAGGACCTCGTGCCTCTTATCTTCCGGACCTGGGAGGATTTGGCAACCGGGAGGTAGTGACCTGTGTCACTTTGAGCTGGACGGAGAGATCTACCGAGAGTCGCCGGGACGCTCTCCGGCCCGGTCGTGGAAGTTCTTGCCGCAACTGACAACTCCCGACCGGGCCGCAGACGCATCCGGATCGGCGATTTACACAGTGCATTCGGCCCGCACGTGAGCGGACTCACTCAGCCCCGCGTCCCGAGCCGACCGAACAAGATCGAGAACGGGTACAGTACTTGAGCCGGATTGAGATCTGGCCCGATTCCTGGCGGCCGACGACCGCGTTTCGCCCGCTTCCAGGCCAGAATCAGCCCGGGGCGGGCGGGTTGAACCGCCTCAGCGGGCCGCTGCCGCGTCGTAGCGCTCGCGCGCCTCCAGAACCCCCGGCATGTGGCTGCGCGCCCAGCGTTCCAGTTCCAGCAGCACCGGCCGCAGCGTCTGGCCCGCCTCGGTGAGCTCATACACCACCCGCGGCGGTACCTCGGCGAACGCCTGACGCACGACCAGACCGTCACGTTCGAGCGCCTTCAGCGTCTGCGAAAGCATCTTCGGCGAGATCCCGGCCACCCGGTCGGCCAGGTCGCGGTACCGCGCCGGGCCGTCGGAGAGGACGCCGATGATCAGAACCGTCCAGCGGTCACCGATCCGGTCGACCAGCTGCCGGCTCGGGCAGTTCGGGTCGTACGGATCCCACTCGATGTCCTCGTTGCCCATCGGCGTCTCTCCTGTTCACGCGTCCATGCTCCGGCTCAGTAGGCCACACCGATGCGCTGACGCCGGTGTGCCCCCGCCTCGATCTCGTCAACATAGGCGATCGCGTAGTCGTCACCCGAAATCGTCTCTGCCCCTTCGAGCAACACGTCGCCCCCCTTCCGGAACGTGCCCGTGCGCTCACCGGGGTTCCACGACCCGAAGGCCGGGGCGGGGCTGACGTAGAACCAGTCCAGCTCGGCCGGGCTCTCGCGCAGCGCCTCGAGGATCGCCCGGTGGCTGCCGGCCTCACCCTTGTACGCGTCGGGGAACTCGGGGGTGTCGATCAGCGCGGGCCCACCCTCGGTCACGAACAGGGAGCCGGCGCCCCCCACGAAGCTCAGGCGCGCGCCCTGGTCGAGTGACACCTTGGTGAGCAGGGGCAGGGCGGCAGCCAACTCGGGCTGGCCCTCCTCGCCGGGCAGCGCCCGCAGGGCCACCACGATCTGGTCGGCCCCCTTGGTCACGTCCGCGACGAACGCCTCGTCGTGGATGGACCCGGTCAGCAGCTCGACCCCGGCCCCGACCTCCTTGGCGTGCCGGGCGACACCGACCACCTCGTGGCCCCGCGAGACCAGCTCGGCAGCGATCTTGCCGCCCGCGTAACCGGTGACCCCGAAGATGACGACCTTGGACACGATGAACCTCCTGGCTTGCTGTCGGATAGCTACTATCCAGAAGATAGTGACCAGGTAGGGGCCGCGCCAACCCGCCGAATGGGGATGTTGGCCAGGTCACCCGGGTGCCTGCGCCTCCGGTGGAGGGGCCAGGGTCGGGTTGGAACGACCAGACGGGAAGACCACCGGGACGATCCGGGCTAGGACGAGCAGCAGGGTGACGATCACGCCGAGTTCAGTCGGGCCCGAGTTCAGTCGGGCCCGAGTTCAGTCGGGCCTCGTTCGATCGGGCCACGTTCGATCGGGCCACGTTCGATCGGGCCACGTTCGATCAGGCCACGTTCGATCAGGCCACGTTCGATCAGGCCACGTTCGGTCGGGCCTAGTTCGGTCGGGCGGTCCGCGTCGACCAGGTCCGGCTCGGCCGTTGGGCTCGGCCAGACAGGACGACCATGGGAATGCACCGGACGGGACGCCGTCAGCAAGCAGGTGGCTGGTTCTACCGAGCGATGAGTCGGACCAGGCGCCAGGCCGAGCCGGTCGGGCTGAGCCGGGCCGACCGCAATGCCCGGGGCCGACTCGGCCGGACAGGCCGACCGCGAGATGGACCGGGTAGGGCGCTCTTAGGAGAAGGAATCCAGATCCCCACCGGCCATTTCGGCGGACTGCCGGGCCGGGTAGACCTACGAGTGCTCGCCCCCCGTTCCAAGCCGCCTCGCGCTCGTCGAGCCCACCCTCGACCAACGACGCCACCAGCAACTCGGCGAAGCGCAGGGTGCCCGGGCGGGCGGCGAAGGTGCCGGTAACCACGCGAGCAGCAAGCTCGTCCTCCAGACCAACGGGCTGGGCCGGGCCGACCGGACTGAGTCGGTCGGGCCACCCGTGACCAGTCAGGGGGCTGCTGCGATGCTGGCGGGTTGCAGGCTCGGTGGCTGCGGGCCCGGTTGTGGTGGCTGCGGTAGCTGTGGACCCGATTGCGAGGACCAGGTCCGGCTCGGCCGTCGGGCTCGGCCGGACAGGACGGCCACGAGATGAACTGGACGGGAAGCCGTTAGCGAGCAGCGAGCTCGTCCTCCGGACCACCGGGCTGGGCCAGGCACCCAGGTCGACCGAGTCGGCCGGACCGAGTCGACCGGACCGAGTTGACCAGGTCCGGCCCGGCCGTCGGGCTCGGCCGGCAAGGACGACTGCGGTACGACCGGAGGGGTGCCGCTGGCGAGCAACCGGCCGGTTCTCTAGCGCAACGGGCTGGGGCGGCCGGCAGCCCGACGGCGACCGCCTGGTCGTCACGGTCTCCGTGCTCGACCCAAGCGCACGGGCTTCACCAGTTCGCTGTGTGGGAGGTCCCGGTCGATCCGCAGGGCCCGGCCCCGCGCCGGCTCACCTGGGGCGGCACCGGCGAGTCCCGGCCGGTGTTCACCGGGCATCACCGGCCGGCAGGACAACAGACCCGGGGATGTCTGGCCTCGCAAGACAACGGGTTTGCCGAGGACGCGCCCACGCCCTACAGGCAGGCTGGTTCATTGTGGAGAGGTGACAGCTGGCCAAAGCTGCTTGTGCAAACCCCAAGACGGCTGAGAGCAAGCAGATGGAATTCGCGCCCGCCCCAGGTCAATCCAACAGCGAGCCGACCCGCGGCGTAGGTCATTCCCACGAGCCAGGGGCAGGCCCACAGGCACTGATGCACCCACACCCGAGCCCTTGACCAGGTGACCAGGTGACCGGGGCAGGCGGGCCGATCTGCGCGCTGAGGTCGGCCACGGGCAGGAAAGCGCCTCAGGCGACCGAGAACCCGCCGTCCACAAAGATCGTCTGGCCGGTGACGTAGGCCGAGGCGTCGGAGGCGAGCCACACCGCGACCCCCGCGTAGTCGTCCAGTTCGCCGTTGCGGCCGATCTGCGTGCGGGCGGCCAGCGCCTCGGCGCGGCCGGGAATCGCGAAAGCCTCTGCGGTGAGCGGGGTACGCACGAACCCGGGGCCGACGGCGTTGCAGCAGACGCCCCGTGAGGACCAGGCCTCGGCCTGGGAGCGGGTGAGGCCGGTGACCGCGGCTTTGGTCACCCCGTAGCCGCCGCTGTTGCCGAAGGCGCGCACGGCCTGCTGCGACGCGATGTTGATGATGCGGCCCCAGCCCCGCTCGGCCATCGCCGGACCGAAGGCCTGGCCGAGCAGGAAGGCCGCGTGCACGTTGACCGCCATCATCCGGTCGTAGTCCTCGACGCCGAGCTCGCCCAGGGGCGGCCGCAGGTTGAGACCGGCGGAGTGGAGCAGGATGTCGATGTCACCGTGCTCGGCCGCGGCCTGCTCGGCGACCCGCTGGACCTGCGCCCGGTCGGACAGGTCGGCGGCGATCCACCCGGCCTGCACACCGTCGGCGCGCAGTCGTTCGGCGTTCTGGGCCAGCAGCTCCGCCTGGCGCGCCACCAGGATCACCCGGGCCCCGGCCCGCCCGATCGCCTCGGCCATGCTCAGCCCGATGCCCGAGCTGGAGCCGGTGATCAGGGCGGTGCGGCCGGAGCAGGAGAACAGCCGGTCGAGAGCGGGATGCATGCCCGGACCCTAGTCCGGGCACATCTCCCCACACCACCGGGTTGATCAGTTGCCGATCAGGGGCCGGTCAGTTGCCGGCGGCGTGGTACTGCTCGAGCACGGTGGACGAGATGCGCCCGCGGGAGGAGACCTCGATGCCGTTGCTGGCCGCCCAGGCCCGCACGGCCGCGGTGTCGGCCCCGGCGCTGACCTTGCGGATGGTGCGCCCGGACTTGGTCAGCCGGCGCGCGCTGTTGGTGTAGGGCTCGAAAGCCTGACGCAATTTGGCCGCGTTCTTCTCGGTGACGTCGATCTCGTACGTCTTACCGTCGAGAGCGAAGGTGACCGTCTCCGCCGCGGGCTTTCCGTTGATGTCGTCGGTGAATTCCACGACCGTTCTCTGCGCCATGCCTCAGAGCATAGAACGGGAAAGGCCGAAGAAGTAATTCGGGCCGGCGGTGCGTGTCGAATTCGCCGAGTCGTCATTCACCCGAACGGAGGTAAACGACTACCCGGACGTTCCCCGCGTGCTCAGGAATGCTGATGGCCCACGAATCGCCACCGAATGCTCACGGAAAAGACCTGGACTCAGCGTTCCAGGTGCCAGGGCCGGTCGGGGCGGGTGCTGCGGGCCCCGGCCGACACCCGTAGGGCGTGCTCCGCGTGGTCGGGGTGCTCGGCGACCAGCCCCAGGTACTCGTGCCCGGTCAGATGGCACCAGGACGGCAGGTCGATCGGGGCCGCCGGGTCGGTGGTCAGCACCCGCACCTGCGTGCCCGGCTCGGCCCCGGCCACCACCCCGCGCAGCTTGATCAGCAGACGCACGCAGAGCATTCCGGTGCCGTCCACCACGATCAGTGAGGGGCTGGTCAGCGGCCGGCCCGCCGGTCCGAGGCAGCGTACGAAACCGCCGCCGTGGCCGCCGAGACGGCGAGCACCGAGGGCCAGGCACCGATCTTCTTGGCCAGCGGGTGGGACAGCCCGAAGGCACCGACGTAGGTGGCGACCAGCGCGCCGGTGGTGACGGCATCGGTGTTGCGGGCCCACTCCCGGCCGGCCAGCACCCCGCCCACCGCGAGCACGGCTCCACCCAGCGGCCGGATGCCGGTACGGCGGGCCACCTGCCACCCACCGATGAGAGAGCCGGCGGTGACCGCTGCAGTAGGTAGACGCATGGCCCGACGGTACACCGCGATCTTGACGCGCCCATCGGTGGGATTGCTGAAACCAGGCGTTCTCCGGACTCCGGTCGCATACGGTCTGCACAACAGTTGGACCGTGATGAGGGGGTCACGATGAAGGTTGCCGTTGTGGGGGCCGGCTACGCCGGACTGGGTACTGCGCGGATGCTGCTGCGCTGCGGATTCCAGGTCACCGTGTTCGACCGGGCGCCGGACGTGGGCGGGGTGTGGAGCCGGACCCGGCGGTATCCGGGGCTGCGCACGCAGAACGACAAACGCACCTACGCCTTCTCGGAACTTCCGATGCCGCCGCACTACCCGGAATGGCCTTCGGGTGAACAGGTACAGCGCTATCTGGACAGTTATGTCGCCGTGTTCGGGCTCGGGCCGGTGCTGCGGCTGGACACCGAGGTGGTCTCGGCCGAGCTGGGTGAGCACGGCTGGACCCTGGTCACCGGCCCCACCCGGGAGACCCACACCTTCGACCACCTGGTGGTGGCCAACGGCATCTTCTCCCGGCCCGCCGTACCGGTCTACCCCGGGCGCACCGAGTTCGAGGCTGCGGGCGGGAGGGTCTGCGCCACATCGGAATTCGTGGAGCTGGAGCAGGCCCGCGACCGGGACGTGGTGGTGGTCGGCTACGGGAAGTCCGCGTGCGACGTGGCGGTGGCGGTCAGCGGGGTCGCCCGCAGCACCGCGGTCGTGGCGCGGCGCCTTCTGTGGAAGATGCCGCGCCGGCTCGGCGGCGTCCTCAACTACAAGTACCTGCTGCTGACCCGGATGGGCGAGGGCCTGTTCCCCTACCTGAGGCCCACCCGGTTCGAGAAGCTGCTGCACGGGCCGGGTTCCGGCGGTACCCAGGTGATGCTGGGCACGGTGCAGAACGCCGTGGTGCGACAGCTCGACCTGCAGCGCCTGGGCCTGGTCCCGGACGGCAGTTTCGACCAGATCGCCCGCAGCACGGTGAGTCTGGTCACCGAGGAGTTCTTCGAACGGGTCGCCGACGGCACCCTGCGGGTGCACCGCGACGAAACGGTCAGCGAGTTGTGCGCAGTCGACGGACGTCCGCACGCGCGGCTCGGGTCGGGGCGGACGGTCCCGGCCGACCTGGTGCTCTGCGGAACCGGTTTCGACCAGCAGGTGCCCTTCTTCTCCCCCGACCTGATCGCCCGGCTGCAGGACGACCGTGGCAACTTCGTGCTCTACCGGCACATCCTGCCCCCCGACGTACCCCGCCTGACCTTCGCCGGCTACAACTCATCGTTCTTCAGCCCGCTCGGCGCGGAGATGGCTGCCGCCTGGATCGCCGCCCACCTGCTCGGCGGGCTCGACCTGCCTCCGGCCGAGGAGATGCGGGCCCAGGTGGGCGAGCACCTGCGCTGGATGGAGCAGTTCAGCGCCGGCAAGCACGCCCGCGGCACCAGCGTCATCCCCTTCTCCATGCACAACATCGACGAAGTGCTGAGTGACCTGCTTTTGGACGTCGGTCCGCTCACCAAGGCGCGTCAGTGGCTGCTCCCGGTCGACCCCTCGTCCTATCGCGACGTGGGCACCCGGCTGTTGAGAAGACACGGCCTGGAGAGCTAGTCGGGGGACATCACCCAGCTAGCGGTGGCCTGGCTGGGCCGGGCCCAGCTCTGAGCGCCGGAGAACGAGCGCGGCCATCACCCCACCCACCGGCAACAGAGCGGTGAGCGCAGGGGTGAGCCAGTCGGCCGCTACCCCGTCCAGCCCACCGGCGAGCGCAGATCCGAGGCTGCCGCCGGTGAGGAAAACGAGGGTGGCGATTCCTAGCGCTGCTCCTCGAAGTTCGCCCGGGGTGACGGCGCCGACATGGGCCATCATCGCGGGCTGTCCGTGACCGAAGGCCAGGGCGACCAGGGCCACGGAGAGCATGAGCAGCGCGGGAGACGAGGACCACTCCCCCAGGGCCGCAATGCCGAGCGCAACGGCGGCGAGGCCCGCGGCGCTCAGCAGGGTGAGATCGGTGCCCAGGCGGGCGATCACCGGCCGCGAGGTCCAGATCGCGGTCAGAGCGGCGAGAGCGGCGGGCAGCAGGGCGAACCCGATCTGCCGGGCACTCCAGTTCTGGTCGGCCAGGCTGCCCGGCACGGCCACGAGCAGGGCGAACCAGGCCGCGGGGATGCCGGCGGCCGCAGTGGCGCCCAGGATCACTGCGCGGCTGGTGACCACCGCTCGGGGAAGGAACTGCCCGCCGGCCCGGACATGCCGAACCAGCAACGGGAGCCCGAGCACGAGTGCCAGCCCACCGGCGAAGCCGACCGCAGCGCCGTTCGAAGGGGCCTGGATCAGCAGGATCGCGCCGGCGGCGGTGGCGATCAGGTAGGTGGCGCCGGGCAGGTCGAACCGTCCGGGCACCCCACGCTCAGCCGGGGTGAGGCGCAGCAGCAGAGGCAGCAGGAACAGGGCGATCGCGGGCAGGGCAACGACCGGGCGCCAGCCCACGGCGCCCTCCAGCAGACCGGCCAGCAGCGGCGCGAGCGCACTGATCGCAGCGCCGAGGCCGGCGACCCGCCCGAGCACGGTGGCCCGGGCGGGTCCGTCGAAGAGCCGGCTGATCAGAGCCGCTCCCAGCACGGTGACCGACGCTGCGCCGACGCCCTGCACCAGCCGGGCCGCGATCAACAGCGAGCCGTTAGCGGCCAGCGCGGATCCGGCGGCGCCCAGGGCCATCACGCTGACCCCGGCCACGATCGGCCGACGTAGGCCGAGCAGATCAGCCAGCCGCCCGAAGACCGGGGTGAACACCGCCAGCATCAGGGCGTAGCCGCTCAGCACCCAGGCCGAGACTGCTCCTGACATATCCAGGCCCGGGTCTGCTGCGGCCGCCGGCAGAACCACCGCGACAGCGGAGGATCCACTGATCGCCAGACCGACGAGCAGCCCGAGCACCGCCGACACGGTGCCCGCCGGAGCGGTCTCCTCAACAGTGACGGTCATCCGCTTCACCCCTGGTGGCTGTGCGTACCTGCGGAGTACGAGCCCAGGTTCTGGATGAGCTCGGTCAGGCCCGGGTCGTTGGCGAAGCGGTCCTGGTGAATCCTGGTGATCTTCGCCCCGGCCTCCGGGTCCGGGTCGTCGAGGATGTCGAACGAGACCATGTCGTCGACCAGGGGCAGGCCGATCTCGTCGGTGTGCCGGTGCAGCGGGGAGAGCATGTACTCCTCGTACCCGGCCAGGTCTTCGATCACGAAGGTGGCGCCGTAGTCGAAGCCCTCGCCCACGTGGGGGCCGACGACGTACGACTTCACCGCGGCGATGCCGGCTCCCTGGCGCCGCAGGCTGGCCAGCGCCTCCTCGACCTGCTCGGGCGTGACACCGAGGCGGATCGAGAACCGGATGGTGTGGAAGATCATGACTGTCTCCTGAAGTAGTGAGTGAGTACTCACTTACAACAGTGGACGCGGGGTGCGGGCCTGGCAAGGCACGTCCGGTCCGCGCGCCTCAAGTCCGCAGTTCGACGGATTGCGGCGGGAACGGGTCAGCCCGGCGTCGGCAGGTGCCGAGAACTCCCTGAAGCAGCCGAACCCGGGAGGCACCATGACCGGCAAGATGTCGTTCTACGCCAGCGACGACACCACGTACGCGGGTACCGCCGAGCAGGACATCCGGAACATCTTCGGTTCCTCGGCCGGCTTCCTGACCTGCGAGGACGACTTCCCGGCGGAGGTCGGCGAGGCCTTCACCGACGAGGCCGGGCACTTCCCGATGGCCGAGATCGTGGATGCCCTGCGCAAGGACCACCTGCACCCGGGCAGCGAGTTCTGGTTCGCCAAGGTGCACGGCGGCACCAGCTCCGCCTCACCCCTGGCGAAGTACCTCACGGTGGGCCTGGACAACAGCGAACACGGCTACCACCTGCGCCGTCAGTATCAGAACACGCCCCATCGCTTCCTGGCCACCGTGCTGCCGGCCCGGGTGCCCGAACGCGTCTGACCACGGGCCATCAGTCAGGCGTCAGGCGGGCAGGTCAACGGCCACGGGCTCGCGCGGGAAGGCGATGCGCTTGGCCGGGCCGGCCTCACGCAGCAGGGCGGTCATCGCCGCGGCCGGCTGCGGCCGGCACAGGTGGTAACCCTGGCCGTAGGCGATGCCCAGGTCGGCCAGCCGCTCGCGCTGCGGCTCGGTCTCGATCCCCTCGGCCACCACGTCGACCTGCAGCGACCGGGCCAGCGCGACGATCCCCTCGAGCAACGGGGAGGAGGGCGAGGTCTGCAGGTTGCTGGTGATCGAGCGGTCCAGCTTGAGCTGGCGCACCGGGTAGCGGTGCAGGTAGTTCAGCGACGTGTAGCCGATCCCGAAGTCGTCCAGGCTGACCCGGACCCCGGCCTCGGTGAGCAGGGCCAGGGTGAGGGCGCCGGCCTCGGGCGGCAGCTCGTCGTGCTCGGTGATCTCCAGGTGCAGCTGCTGCGGCCGCACCCCGGTGTGGCGCAGGCTCTCCAGGGTGACGTCGGCCAGCTGCGGGTCGAGCATGCTGGTACGTCCCAGGTTCACGCTGACGTAGATCGAGCCGATCCCCTCGGCCTCCCAGGCCGCCACCTGGTGCAGCGCCTCCAGGAGCACCCAGCGGTCCAGGTCACCGGCCATCCCGGAGGTCTCGGCCAGGGCGAAGAACTCGTCGGGGCGGACCAGCCCGCGCCGGCGGTGACGCCAGCGGATCAGCGCCTCGCACCCGGTGATCAGCCCGGTGCCCAGCTCGACCAGCGGCTGGTAGTCCACCTCGAAGGTGCCCGCCGAGGTGTCGCCGTCCAGGGTGCGGCGCAGGTCGTCGATCAGTTTCTGCCGGCCGAGCACCTGCTCGCGGTGCTTCGGGTCGTAGGGCAGGACCGCGTTCTTGCCGGCCGCCTTGGCCGCGTACAGCGCGATGTCGACCTCGGTGAACACCTCGGCCTCGTCGGCGCCCCCGTCGAACCGGGTCACCCCGGCGCTGGCCCGCACCGGCATGCTGTGCCCGGCCACGGTGAACGGGGCCGAGAACACCTGGCTCACGGTGGTCTCTACCGAGGCGTGCCCGGGCGGCAGGAGCAGCACGAACTCGTCGCCACCGGTGCGGCTGATGACCGCCTCGGCGCCGACGCTCTGGCGGAGCCGGCGGGCCACCTGGACCAGCAGCTCGTCCCCGGCGTGGTGCCCGAACGTGTCGTTGACCTGCTTGAAGTCGTCCACGTCGATCAGCGTCATCAGCCACGGCTCGCGGACCTGGGGAGCCGTGGCGCGGAAGGCCAGCGCCAGGCCCCGGCGGTTCAGCAGGCCGGTGTACCAGTCGCGCACGGCCAGCCGCTCGTTGTCCAGGACCGCGGCCGCGGCCCGGGCCAGGGCGACCGCCCCGGCCAGGACGGCGGCCAGGACGTAGACCAGGCTCGGCAGCCGGCCGGCGTCGTCGCGGCCGATCACGTAGAGCAGGACCGGGACGGTGATCACCGGCATCAGTGAGAGCAGACGGGAGGACTCCGAACGCAGCTTGCCCTCGGCCGGTGCGAACACCTTGGTCATCGAGGGTTCCAGCGGGATCCAGACGAAGATCCAGAGCACCGCCAGGGTGGCCAGTTCGCCCACGTACTGCTGGAACGGGGCCTCCGTGCCGCTGCCGAGCACCAGGTCCTGCACCACGCTCAGGAGCGCGGCGGTCACCCCCAGCACGGTGGCCCGGGGCAGCCGGTCGCGGCTGACCAGCAGGTGCACGAGCACCCCGGCCAGCACGACCTTGCCGGCCGGCAGGATCGCGGTGACGGCGGAGACACCGGTGGGCTGGTGCCGGGCGGTGGTCAGCACCTGAGCCACGATCAGCCCGCAGACCCCGGCGAGCAGCAGCACGTCGGCAAAACGCAGGAACCGGTCGTAGGGGCGGCTGAACTCCTCGACCGCACCGGGGAACCAGCCGGAACGCGCCTTCTTCACGTCCGTCCGGTTCGCCGAACGCCGGATCCACAGCAACCGCAGAACCAGCCCGGCACAGCACACCTGGCCGAACAGCCCGACGGCCGAGGCCAACCCCATCGCGTCCGGGGCTACTGCGCTGATCAGACCCCACCCGCCCCAGCTGGCCAGCAACCCCGCCACCAGGAACCAGCTGATCCGCTCGGCCGGCCGGTACCGTCTGACCCCCAGCACCGTGGCGGCCACCGCCAGCCAGGCCCCGATCAGCCACAGGTACGGCTGCAGGGGCGTGAACACCGCCAGCAGGGCCAGCGCCAGGTACACCAGGAGCGGGACGGCGAGCCTGATCTGTCGGGCCGCAGGGCTCGCCGTGTCTTTCATGACCGTCCCGTCGGCACGGTCATTGAGCAATCAAGCACTGAGGGTGACCGGATCTGCGCCGCGGCGGGCGTGTTCACCCGCCCGGAGCAGCGCCCGGGAACTCAGCGTCCCTGCGGGACCACTCGGCCCAGTTCCTCAGCGACTTCGGCGAAGAGGTCGAAGATGCCGGGTTCGGCGACCACCCGCGAGTTCACCATGACCTCGTCGACCCCCAGTTCGCCGAGCCGGGCCAGCCGCTCGACCGCCTGGGCCGGCGTCTCGCTGTCGCCCGCTCCGTCGCGGCTGAGGAACAAGGTGCTCAGCACCGACTTGTGAAGGTCCGCATAGTCGCGCCCGACGTCCTCGCAGTGGCCCTTGAGCACTTCGATCTTGCGGGCCAGGACCTCCGGGCCGGCGTCGAAGAGATTGCAGGCGTCGGCGTACTGGGCCACCAGGCGCAGTGTCTTCTTCTCGCCACTGCCCCCGACCAGGATGCGCGGGTGCGGGCGGCTCAGCGACTGCGGCGAGTTGATCGGGCGTTCCAGCTGATAGTGCTTCCCCTCGAAGGGACTCTGGTCACCCGCCCACATCTGCCGGCCGATCTGAAGAGTTTCTTCCAGGCGCTCGAACCGCTCGGCGGTAGGCGGGTAGGGAACGCCGAGGCCCCGGTGTTCCTCGTCGTTCCAGGCCGCGCCGATCCCCAGCCAGGCCCGGCCGCCGGAGAGCACGTCGAGCGTGGTGACGGTCTTGATCAGCAGACCGGGGTGGCGGTACGTCACCCCGGTGACCATGGTGCCGAGGGTGATCCGCTCGGTCAGCGCCGCGGCGTAGGCCAGGGCGGTGTAGCCCTCGAGCATCTCCTGCTCGGGGTCGCCGAAGATCTGGAAGAAGTGGTCCATCACCCAGAAGCTGGACAGCCCGGCCTGGTCCGCGTCCCGCGCGATCCGGCCGAACGTGCGGCCCAGCTGCGCCGGCCCGCCTTCCCAGGTGAAGTTGGGTACCTGAAGTCCGAAGTCCATGACCGCCAGCATCGCACCCGAAACGGAGGGTGCTCCCCTTCAAGTGCGGGACAAAACGAAAAGGGGCCTGAGGACGTCCTCGGGCCCCTTTTCGAGCGGTGGTTCAGAAACGCAGCAGCGGGTCGATCGCGACTGCGAGGAAGATCACCGTGAGATAGGTGATCGAGCCGTGGAACAGGCGCATCGGCTTGAGCTCACGCTCTTCCCGCTGCGCGCGGCCGTTCAGCTGGTGGGCCTCGTAGAGGAAGTACCCGCCGGACAGGACCGCCCCCACCGGGTACACCCAGCCGGTGTCGGCCGCCGGGATCAGCAGGAACGACCAGAGCACCATGGCCCAGGAGTAGGCCACGATCTGCTTGCCCACGACCTTCGGGTCGGCGACCACCGGCAGCATCGGGACCCCGGCGTTGGCGTAGTCGTCCTTGTACTTCATCGACAGCGGCCAGTAGTGCGGCGGTGTCCAGAGGAACACGATGCCGAACAGCACGAACGGCGCCCAGCTGAGGCTGTTGGTGACGGCCGACCAGCCGATCAGGGTGGGCAGGCAGCCGGCCACCCCGCCCCAGACGATGTTCTGCGGGGTGCGGCGCTTGAGGATCATCGTGTAGCCGACCACGTAGAGCAGGATCGCGGCCAGCGCCAGCACCGCCGAGAGCGGATTGACCAGCACGGCCAGCACGGCCACGGAGATCGCGCCGAGCGCCAGGCCGAAGGTGAGCGCCCCGCGCGGGCTGACCTCACCGGTCACCAGCGGGCGCTTGACCGTGCGCTTCATCTCCGCGTCGATGTCGCGGTCGATGTACATGTTCAGCGCGTTGGCACTGCCCGCGGCCAGCGACCCACCGAAGAGGGTGGCCAGGACCAGCCAGAGCGAGGGCACGCCGCGCTCGGCCAGCATCATCGCGGGCACCGTGGTGACCAGCAGCAGCTCGATGATCCGGGGCTTGGTCAGCGCGATGTACGCCATCACCGTCCGGCGCAGCTTGCGCGAGCGCCGGGCCTGGACCAGGAAGAGCTCGCTCTCCCCCTCCAGTTCCGGGAAGGCGGCCCTCAGCGCGGGCACGGTCGGGACATGCCTGGGCGGCGCCGTCAGTCCCGAGGGCGGCGCCGGGCGAGGTTCGACAGCAGTCACAGTTCCCTCGATGTTCAAGTTCGGTCGGCGTCACTCTACGCGGGGCCCCAGGGCCGGAATGCGGCGGCACCCCGTAACGCTGTTCAAAGGTCGGCAGAACCGCGCGGTAACCCCAGCCCTGAACCTGGGCGGATTCGGGGATCATGCGTTGTCCCAGTTCAGCCGGGCCGGATGTGTTCCGAAGTCGGATCCGGAAGTGTTCCGGAAGGCCGTGACCGCACTCACCCCGCGTTTGGTCTGTCCGGACATCAGCGGCCCTCGTCGGCCTGACAGAGTTCACGCGCGCCTGGAACCGACGTACCCCGTACGGCGGACTAGGCTCGATCTTGAGAAAACCATGTAAGGGAAGGATCCAGATCGTCGTGACAGACACCGCGGCAACTAGCGCCACCTTCGAGTGGACCGACCTGGACAAGCGCGCGGTCGACACCGTGCGCCTGCTCGCCGCGGACGCGGTGCAGAAGGTCGGCAACGGGCACCCGGGTACGGCCATGAGCCTCGCTCCCGCCGCCTACATGCTCTACCAGAAGGTCATGCGGCACGACCCGCAGGACCCGAACTGGGTCGGCCGGGACCGCTTCGTCCTGTCCGCCGGGCACTCCAGCATCACCCAGTACGTCCAGCTGTTCCTGGCCGGCTACGGCCTGGAGCTGGAAGACCTGAAGGCCCTGCGCACCTGGGGCTCGCTGACCCCCGGTCACCCGGAGTACGGCCACACGGCCGGCGTCGAGATCACCACCGGCCCGCTGGGCCAGGGTCTGGCCTCCGCGGTCGGCATGGCGATGGCCGCCCGTCGTGAGCGTGGCCTGTTCGACCCCGAGGCCGCGCCGGGCGCCAGCCCGTTCGACCACAACATCTACGTGATCGCCTCCGACGGTGACCTCCAGGAGGGCGTCACCGCCGAGGCCTCCTCGATCGCCGGTCACCAGGAGCTGGGCAACCTGGTCGTGATCTACGACCAGAACCACATCTCCATCGAGGACGACACCGACATCGCCTTCACCGAGGACGTCGCCAAGCGCTACGAGGCGTACAACTGGCACGTCCAGAAGGTCGACTGGACCGTCACCGGCGAGTACGTCGAGGACGTGCAGGCCCTGCACGACGCGCTCGAGGCGGCCAAGGCCGAGACCTCCAAGCCGTCGATCATCCTGCTGCGCACGATCATCGCCTGGCCCGCCCCGACCAAGCAGGGCACCGGTGCCTCGCACGGTTCCGCGCTCGGCCTGGACGAGATCAAGGCCACCAAGGAGCTGCTCGGCTTCCCGGCCGACCAGGACTTCTACGTCGAGCCCGAGGTCTTCGAGCACGTCCGGGGCGCGGTCACCCGCGGCGCCGCGGCGAAGACCGCCTGGCTGGAGGGCTTCAAGGCCTGGGAGGCCGCGAACCCCGAGCAGGCCGCCCTGCACGAGCGCCTCTCCGCGGGCCGGCTGCCCGAGGGCTGGGAGAAGGCCATCCCGACCTTCCCGGCCGGCAAGGACGTCTCCACCCGTAAGGCCTCCGGCGCCGTCCTCGACGCCCTGGCCCCGGTGCTGCCCGAGCTGTGGGGCGGCTCGGCCGACCTGGCCGAGTCCAACAACACCACGATGAAGGGCGAGCCGTCGTTCGTCCCGTCGCACCGCTCGACCGACACGTGGACCGGTAACCCCTACGGCCGCACGCTGCACTTCGGTATCCGCGAGCACGCGATGGGCTCGATCCTGGCCGGGATCCGCCTGCACGGGAACACCCGCCCCTACGGCGGTACGTTCCTGCAGTTCAGCGACTACATGCGCGGCGCCGTCCGGCTCACGTCGCTGATGAACATCCCGGTCACCTACGTCTGGACCCACGACTCCATCGGTCTGGGCGAGGACGGCCCGACGCACCAGCCGGTCGAGCACCTGGCCGCGCTGCGGGCGATCCCGAACCTGTCGATCGTGCGCCCGGCCGACGCCAACGAGACGGCCTGGGCGTGGCGCACCAACCTGGAGCGCAACTCCGGCCCGGTCGGCCTGATCCTCTCGCGCCAGAACCTGCCCACCTTCGACCGTGAGGCCCCCGGCTTCAACGGCGCCGAGGGTGTGGCCCGGGGTGGCTACGTCCTGGCCGAGGCCGACGGCGGCGACCCGAAGGTGATCCTGGTCGGCACCGGTTCCGAGGTCCAGCTCGCGGTCGAGGCGCGGGAGCGCCTGCAGGCCGAGGGAATCCCGACCCGGGTCGTGTCGTTGCCCTGCTTCGAGTGGTTCAACGAGCAGGACGCCAACTACAAGGCCAGCGTCTTCCCGCACACCGTGAAGGCCCGCGTCTCGGTGGAGGCCGGCCTGTCCCTGGGCTGGCGCGAGATCGTCGGCGACGCCGGCCGCAGCGTCTCGGTCGAGACCTACGGCGCCTCCGCCGACTACAAGCGCATCTTCAAGGAGTACGGCGTGACCGCGGACGCGGTGTACGAGGCCGCCAAGGAGAGCCTGCGCGGCACCGAGTAACAGCCGGTACCAGCAGTTCCAGCACCACCCGGTCCGCCGCCTGTGCCGAGGTTGTCACAGGCGGCCGGCCCGGTCCGACGATGAGCCGTGCGGCCGCCGCACGGCACCCGCAACAGGAGGCACATCTCAATGACCAACCCCGTACAGGACCTTGCCGCCCACGGCGTCTCGGTCTGGCTGGACGACCTCTCCCGGGAACTCCTGGAGAGCGGCGACCTGCAGAAGCTGATCGACGAGCGCAACATCCTCGGGGTCACCACCAACCCGACGATCTTCGCCAACGCCCTGGCCAAGGGTGACCGCTACCAGTCCCAGGTGGACGGTCTGGCCGCCAAGAACGCGGACGTCGACCTGGCGGTCTTCGAGATCACCACCGACGACGTGCGTTCCGCGTGCGACGTGTTCAAGCCGCTGTACGACGCGACCGACGGCCAGGACGGCCGGGTCTCGATCGAGGTCGACCCGCGGCTGGCCCGCGACACCGACGGCACGATCGACTCGGCCAAGAAGCTGTGGGCGACCGTCGACCGCAAGAACGCGATGATCAAGATCCCGGCCAGCCTCGAGGGCCTGCCCGCGATCACCGCCGTGATCGCCGAGGGGATCAGCGTCAACGTCACGCTGATCTTCTCGCTCGAGCGCTACCGCGCGGTCATCGACGCCTACCTGGCCGGCCTGGAGCAGGCCAAGGCCAAGGGCATCGACCTGTCCACGATCCGTTCCGTCGCCTCGTTCTTCGTCTCCCGCGTGGACACCGAGATCGACAAGCGCCTGACCGCGATCGGCACCGACGAGGCCCTCGCGCTCAAGAGCAAGGCCGGCGTCGCCAACGCGCAGCTCGCCTACCAGGTCTACGAGGAGTCCATCGCGACCGCCCGCTGGGCCGAGCTGGCCGCGGCCGGCGCCCACCCGCAGCGCGCGCTGTGGGCCTCCACCGGCGTCAAGGACCCGAAGCTCCCGGACACCCTCTACGTGACCGAGCTGGTCGCGAAGGACACCGTCAACACCATGCCGGGCGCCACCCTCGAGGCCACCTTCGACCACGGCGTGATCAAGGGTGACTCGATCACCGGTTCCTACGCCGCCGCCACCGAGACGATGAACGCCCTGGCCGGCGTCGGCGTCGACTACAACGACGTGGTGAACCTGCTCGAGGTCGAGGGCCTGGACAAGTTCGAGAAGAGCTGGGCCGAGCTGCTCGGCACCGTCACCGACGAGCTCGAGCGCGCCAAGGCCCGGGCATGAGCGAGGCCTCTGACGAATCGGTGTGGCCGGCCGACGACGTGGCGGCCGACGTGGTCGTCACGCCGGCCGGTGCCGACACGCTGAAGGCGCTGGAGAAGCACCTGCCCACCCTGGTCGCCGACCAGGTGGCCTCCCGGATCGCGCAGAAGGACCCCACGCTGTGGGGTGAGGCCGCGGTCTCCGAGGCCTCGGTGCGACTGGGCTGGGTCGGTCTGGCCGACTCCTCGCGGCCGCTGGTCGAGCCGATCGAGACCCTGCGGGCCGAACTGGCCGCCGAGGGTGTCGACCGGGTCGTGCTGTGCGGCATGGGCGGCTCGTCGCTGGCGCCCGAGGTGATCACCAAGACGGCCGGCGTGGACCTGGTGGTGCTCGACACCACCGATCCCGCGCAGGTCCGCTCGGCCCTGGTCGAGCTGGAGCGCACGGTCATCGTGGTCTCCAGCAAGTCCGGCGGCACGGTCGAGACCGACAGCCAGCGCCGGGTCTTCGAGGCCGCCTTCACCGCGGCCGGGATCGACGCGAAGACCCGCATCGTGGTCGTCACCGACCCGGGCTCGCCGCTGGAGAAGGCCTCCCAGGAGGCCGGTTACCGGGCGATCTTCCAGGCCGACCCGACGATCGGTGGGCGCTACTCGGCGCTGACCGCGTTCGGTCTGGTGCCCTCGGGTCTGGCCGGGGCCGACATCGGCGCCCTGCTCGACGAGGCGGCCGGCGTGGCCGACCAGCTGGCCGAGGACACCGAGGCCAACCCGGCCCTGGTGCTCGGCGCGGCGATCGGTGGCTCCCCCGCCCCCGGCGGAGGCTTCCGCGACAAGATCATCTTTGCCGACCACGGCTCGGGGATCGACGGTTTCGGCGACTGGGCCGAGCAGCTGATCGCCGAGTCGACCGGTAAGGAGGGCACCGGCCTGCTGCCGGTCGTCGCCTCCCCCACCGCCCCGGACGTCACCGCCCCCGGCGACGACACCGTCGTGGTGCGGCTGGTGCCGATCGGCTCGGACGCCACCGCCGCTGCGGCGGAGGGCTCCGTGGCCGCCGCGGTCACCGTGGACGGCCCGCTGGGTGCGCAGTTCCTGCTCTGGGAGTACGCCACCGCGGTGGCCGGGCGCCTGGTCGGGATCAACCCGTTCGACCAGCCCGACGTGGAGAGCGCGAAGGTGGCCGCGCGCGGCCTCCTGGACGCCACCCCCGCGCCGGTGCCGGCCGACGTGGTCGACGGCGGCATCGAGATCCGCGCCACCGCCGGTCTGCTCAAGGGCGCCACCACGGTCGAGGCGGCCGTGGACGCGCTGCTCGGCGAACTGCCGGGCCGCGGCTACCTGGCCGTCATGGCCTACCTCGACCGGCTCGCCGAGGGCGAGCTGGCCGGGGTGCGGGACGCGCTGGCCAAGCGCACGGGCCGCCCCGTCACCTTCGGGTGGGGGCCGCGGTTCCTGCACTCGACCGGGCAGTTCCACAAGGGTGGCGCCCCGGTCGGGGTCTACCTCCAGATCACCGCGGACAGCGCGCAGGACCTGGAGATCCCGGACCGGCCGTTCACCTTCGGGCAGCTGATCTCGGCGCAGGCCGCCGGCGACGCCACGGTGCTGGCCGAGCACGACCGCCCGGTGCTGCGCCTGCACCTGGCCGACCGTGAGGCCGGCCTGGCCAAGCTGATCCAGGTGCTCAGCCGGTAGTACCGCACCAACCCGACGGAGGGTGGGTCTGCCGTTCATCTGACGAGCAGGCCCACCCTTCGCGTGCACTTGACGGGAATGCCGCCGGCTCTGCTGGAATTGCCTGATCTAGAGGGCCCGGTCCGGTGACCAACCACCACCGGCCGGACGGGCAGCAAACAGGCCCACGGACGTCCTCAAACATTTTTTGGAAGCTCTGAGAGGAAGATCGGTGAGCCCGACCCGGGTGACTGCCAGCGAGAACCCGCTGCGCGACGACCGTGACCGCAGGCTCCCCAGGATCGCCGGGCCCTCCAGCCTGGTGATGTTCGGGGTCACCGGCGACCTGGCCCGCAAGAAGCTGATGCCGGCCATCTATGACCTGGCCAACCGCGGCCTGCTGCCGCCGGGCTTCTCCCTGGTCGGCTACGGCCGCCGGGAGTGGTCGGACGCCGAGTTCGCCGAGCAGGTGCGCTCGTCGGTCAGCCGCTACGCGCGTACGCCGTTCCGCACCGAGGTGTGGGACCAGCTGGCCGAGGGCCTGCGCTTCGTCACCGGCAACTTCGACGACGACGCCGCGTTCGACCGGCTCGCCGAGGTGTTGCGCGAGCTCGACTCCAGCCGCGGCACGGCCGGCAACCACGCCTTCTACCTGTCGATCCCGCCGAGCGCGTTCCCGGTGGTGACCAAGCAGCTCGCGCGGGCCGGACTGTCGGAGCAGGACGGTGACTCCTGGCGCCGCGTGGTGATCGAGAAGCCGTTCGGCCACGACCTGCAGTCCGCGCGGGAGCTGAACCAGGTGGTGGAGTCGGTGTTCCCGGCCGACTCGGTCTTCCGGATCGACCACTACCTGGGCAAGGAGACGGTGCAGAACCTGCTGGCGCTGCGCTTCGCCAACCAGCTGTGGGAGCCGATCTGGAACTCCCACTACGTCGACCACGTGCAGATCACCATGGCCGAGGACATCGGCATCGGCGGCCGGGCCGGCTACTACGACGGCATCGGCGCGGCCCGCGACGTGATCCAGAACCACCTGCTCCAGCTGCTCGCGCTGACCGCGATGGAGGAGCCGATCTCCTTCGACGCCAAGGACCTGCGGGCCGAGAAGGAGAAGGTGCTCTCGGCCGTGCGGGTGCCCGCCGACCTGGACACCGCGGCCGCCCGCGGCCAGTACTCGGCCGGCTACCAGGGCAACGAGGCGGTGGCCGGGTTCCTCGAGGAGGACGGCATCGCACCGGACTCGATCACCGAGACCTTCGCCGCGCTGCGCCTGGACATCGACACCCGCCGCTGGGCCGGGGTGCCGTTCTACCTGCGGGCCGGCAAGCGCCTGGGCCGCCGCGTCACCGAGATCGCGGTGGTGTTCAAGCGGGCGCCGTTCCTGCCCTTCGACAACACCGCCACCGGTGAGCTGGGTCAGAACGCCATCGTCATCCGGGTCCAGCCGGACGAGGGCGTGACCATCCGCTTCGGTTCCAAGGTGCCCGGGACGGCGATGGAGGTGCGCGACGTGAACATGGACTTCAGCTACGGCGAGTCGTTCACCGAGTCCTCCCCCGAGGCCTACGAGCGGCTGATCCTCGACGTCCTGCTCGGCGACCCGCCGCTGTTCCCGCGGCACGAGGAGGTCGAGCTCTCCTGGAAGATCCTCGACCCGTTCACCAAGCACTGGGAGAGCAGCGCCAAGCAGCCGGAGGCGTACTACCCCGGCCAGTGGGGCCCGACCTCGGCCCACGACATGCTCGCGCGCGACGGACGTAGCTGGAGGGTCCCGTGATCGTCGATCTGCCCAACACCACCACCAACGAGGTCAGCAAGCGGCTGGTCGAGGCGCGCGGCGAGAGCGGCGCGGTCGCCCTCGGCCGGGTGCTCACGCTGATCCTGGTCACCGACGAGGCCGGCGCGAACGACGCGATCGGCACCGCCAACGACGCCAGCCGCGAGCACCCCTCCCGGGTCCTGGTGATCGTCCGCGGCTCGACCGAGGGCGAGTCGCGGCTGGACTCGCAGATCCGGGTCGGCGGTGACGCCGGGGCCAGCGAGGTGATCGTGCTGCGCCTGTTCGGTGAGCTCGCCGAGCACGGTTCCGCGCTGGTCACGCCGCTGCTGCTGCCGGACGCGCCGGTCGTGGTCTGGTGGGCCGGCGAGCCCCCGGCCGACCCGACGAGCGAGCGGATCGGCACGATGGCCACCCGCCGGATCGTGGACACGGCCAAGGCCGCCGACCCCGCCGCGGCGCTGCAGCAGCTGTCCAAGGTGGTCGCCCCCGGCACCACCGACCTGTCCTGGAGCCGGCTGACCCGCTGGCGCGCGCTCCTGGCGGCCGCCCTCGACCAGCCTCCGTTCGAGGAGGTCACCGAGGCCGTGGTGCGCGGCGCGTCGGACAAGCCGAGCGTCGAGCTGATGGCCGCCTGGCTGGCCTTCGCGCTGGACTGCCCGGTGCGGGTGGAGCACACCGAGCCCGGCACCGGCATGGTCGGCGTGCACCTGGTCCGGGCCTCGGGCGAGGTCTCGATCGTGCGGGAGGACGGCACGGTGGCGACGATGACGCAGCCGGGTCAGCCCGTGCGGCGGGTGGCGCTGCACCGGCGTACCGACGTGGACGCGCTGACCGAGGAGCTGCGGCGGCTGGACCCCGACGAACTGTTCTCCGACGTCCTGACCAAGGGCCTGCCCAAGGTCGGGGCGGTGGTCGGCGCATGAGCACCCCCGAGAAGATCGTCCTGGCCGACGGTCAGCAGCTGGCCGCCGCCGCGGCCGCCCGGCTGATCACCGTCGTGGTGGATGCCCAGGCCGCCCGTGGCCAGGCTCACGTCGTGCTCCCCGGCGGGTCGAACGGCGGTGCCCTGCTGAAGGCCGTCGCCGCCTCCCCCGCCCGCGACGCGGTCGACTGGAGCCGGGTGGACCTGTGGTGGGGAGACGAGCGTTTCCTGCCCGCCGGCGACCCGGAGCGCAACGAGACGCAGGCCCGCGAGTACCTGCTCGACGCGCTGCCTCTGGAGCCCGAGCGGGTCCACGTGATGGCCCCGTCGGACGGCTCGTTCGGCGATGACGTGGACGCTGCGGCGGCCGCGTACGCCGCTGAGCTGGCCGAGGCCGCGCCTGGCGATGAAGTGGTCCCGGCCTTCGACGTGCTGATGCTCGGCGTCGGTCCGGACGGTCACGTCGCCTCCCTGTTCCCCGGGCACCCGGGGTACGCGGTGACGTCGGGTACGGCCATCGCGGTGCGCGAGTCGCCGAAGCCGCCGCCGGTGCGCATTTCGCTCACCCTGGGGGCCATTTCGGCTGCGCGTCAGGTGTGGTTGCTCGCCGGAGGCGAGGGGAAGGCGGAGGCCGTCGCCGGCGCCCTGGGCGAGGTCGACCTGCCCGCCGGAGCCGTGCGCGGCACCGAGCGCACGCTGTGGCTGCTCGACCAGGCTGCGGCTTCAAAGCTGTAGGAGCCGTTGCGAACTGAGGACGTCGGTGAGCACCTTGGGTGCCCACCGACGTCCTTTCGTTTGGTCGGCATTCTTGCTCTTCATCCGATTATCCGGATCCGCATCGGCTTTTCCGTTGTAGTCTTGGCCTGGACCACCTCCCCCGAACGGGCCTTGACCACCGAGAAGGAGATGTACATGCTCATGTACATGGCCGGCGAGATCGACGATGTCCAGGTGTCCATGGCGCAGGCTCGCGCCAACTTCCGCGAACTCCTGGACAACGTCAAGGCGACCCACGCCCGGTACCGGATCACCCGCAACGGCGAGGTGGACGCTGTTCTGATGTCGATCGACGACCTGGAAGCCCTGGAAGAGACTCTCGAGATCTTGAGCGACCCCGACGAGGTGGCCGCCATCCGGGAAGGGCTTGCCGACATCGAGGCCGGCGACACCCGTACCATCGCCGAGGTGCGCAGAGAGCTCGGCCTGTGACCTATCGGGTCATCCTGGCCGCGTCGGCTCAGCGGGACCTGGCCAAGCTTCCGGACAAGGTCCTGCCCGCGGTTCTCGAGTTCATCGAAGGCCCTCTGACCCAGAATCCCCAACGCGTCGGCAAACCGCTGGTCAACGACCTACACGGCCTGCGCTCGGCTCGCCGAGGCTCTTTCCGCGTCATCTACCGGATCGCCGAAGCGGTCGTCGAGGTTCAGGTGGTGCGCATTCGGCACCGTCGCGACGCCTACCGCTCGAGCTGACAGCACTTTCAGGCTCAGCCCCGACCGCGCAGGCCCAGCGAGAAAGTGCCCGGGCCGACGCCGGTGAGCTTGCGGGTGTACTGCTTGAGGTAGGTGTCGAGGAACGGTGAGCGGTCGCCCTGGGTGGGCCGGTCGGCCGCGGGGTTCTGCAGGGCCAGGGTCAGGCGGGCCTTGGACACCTGAATCGTGTTGCCGCTTGGGGTGTCTCGCCAGTTGCCGCTGCCGATCGTGCCGATCTGGACGCCGAGCTGGTGGCCGGCCTCGAGGGTCCGGTCGGTGGACTTCAGGTCGAACGAGACCTTGCCGGCCTTCTCGATCAGGGCCACGTTCTCGTCGAACATCACCGCGGTGCCGTCGGGAGCCACGTCCCACAGCTGCACCAGCACGTTGCCGGTGGCGCCGGCGCGCAGGGTGATCTGCGGGGTGGCGGTGACCCGCACCCGGGCCGGAACCGGCTTCGACCAGGTGAAGAAGCGATTCACCGCCTCGGCCTTCAACTTTGCGCCCTCGTCGGTGGTGGGGGCCGGATCGGCGGCGTGTTCCATGTCCCACTGCTCAGGAGCAGGGGCGGAGCGGGCGGCCGGGTTGGTGTTGGCACCGTCGTCGAGGTACTCGCCGTTGGCCAGGTCTGCCTTCACCGTGGCCGTGGGCGTGGGCCAGGTGGCCTGTGCACGCCAGGCGCCGGTGTTGTCCTCGACGGCGTAGGCGGGGTCTTTCACCTGCGGCCGGTCGCCCCTGAGGTACTGGTCGTAGAAGCGCATGACCTCGTCGAAGAAGCCGGCCCGGCCCATCAGCAGTTGGCCCTGCTGGTTCGTCTCGTTGCCCCGCACATGTTCCCACTGCCCCAGCCAGCCTCGCTCGACGCCGCGGTGGTTGTCCAGGTACTGCTCCATCTGCTCGGGTTTGGTGTTGTTCTCGATGAACCCCTGGGTGACGAACAGCGGGGTGCTCGAGCCCGCGGCCTGGACCGCGAGATTGCGCTCACGCCAGTACTTCGAGTCCGGATCGGGCTCGTTGTTGTTGGTGATGTTGTCGGACAGGCACTCGGGGTGGCTCTTCTCGTAGGCCGCGTTGGCCTGGTAGCGCGCACTGTCGTCGGGAAGCGGCGCCATCGTGGCGATTCCGTTGTAGGCGTTGGGGGTGCCGGTGACGTTGGGCCGGGGCACCCCGTTGCTGAACAGGTAGGGGTACATGTTCCACAACGGCTCCTGGGCCACCACCGCCCTCAGCGCGGGCAGCCGCAGGTTGTTGCCGGCCAGACCGGTCACCGCGTCGTACGACTTGCCGTACATACCCACCTTGCCGGTGGACCAGGGCTGCCCGGCCGCCCACCGCACCGCGGCCTTCACATCGGCCTGCTCGCCCTTGCCCATCCAGTCCAGGCAGCCGGTGCTGCCACCGAAACCGCGCAGGTCGACCATGACGTAGGTGTAGCCCCGGGCGAAAAGACCGGTGCCGGTGGTGAAGTCCTCGAAACGGTTGGACGGGCCGGTCTGGGCCCAGTTCTCGGGGCCGGACTGACCGGCATGGCTGAAGTAGGGCCCGACCGCCAGGATCACCGGCGTTCTGGCGTGGGCGGGCAGATGCGCGGGTCGCAGCACGTCGGCGTGCAGCTCGACGCCGCTGCGGTCGGCGGACGGGAAGTACTCCTCCGTCCACACCGCGCCCTCCGGCACCCGCGGGTTCTCGGCGTGCGTGACGCCCTCGGGAGTCTCGGCCGCCCGGGCCGGCTGGGCGCCGGTCAGGGTCGCGACGCTGAGCAGCGTCGCCGCGACCACGGTGGCTGCGCCTCTGCGGATGTCCATCGAACCTCCCGAGCCATGACCGTCAGGGTGTCACGGGTGCACCATAACCTCACCGGGTCCGTTTTGGGCAATATGTTCGTTCCCGCCTTGTTCGGCCGGGATTGCGGACGGCTCGCGCAGGGAGATCACCGAGGGCAGCCGGACCGGCCGGAACAACGGGTGGGAGAAGATCGCCGGATTGAACAGCGCCTGCCAGCCCGGGGGCTCGGCCCCGGGATCCTCGAGAACGGCCAGCTCGCGCTCGGCCTGGGCCCGGTGGTCCGGGCCGAGACCGGCATTCGCCAGCGAGAAGGCCAGACAGACCAGCTCTTTGACCTCTCCCGCCGCCCGTACCTGGTCGAGGCCGGGCACAGCACCGGGATCGATCTCCTGGTAGCCGGCCAGAGCCTGGTTCAGCACCCGCGGCGGTGCGCCGTAGCGGGTCACGGCCAGGTGCAGCCAGGCGAAGTCGTCGCTGCGGGTGCCCCATCCGGCCTCGGCCCAGTCGAGGGCGAGCACTCCCCCGGTTCCGGCCACACAGTTCAGTGGGTGCAGATCACGATGGATCAGCAGTGGGCGGGGGTCGGCCTCGAGCGCGCGATTCATCCGGTTGGGCAACTCCCGCAGGAGCTTTCTCACCACGTCGGGCCGGTCGCGGAACGGATGGCCCGGCGCGGAGAGAGTTCGGGCGAACCACCCCGCCTCGATTCCGCCCAGAACATTGGCCGGACGCAGAGTGAGCATTCCAAGCGCTTTTTCGTCGGTTCCGAGCTGATGCAGGACGGCGATGAGCCGGCCCAGCGAGCGCGTAGTGAAGGGCTGGGGCCCGGTGTGGACGAACCTGCGCACCGCGACCATTGCGCTGCTGCCGTTGTCCATCTGCAGACGCAGCGGCTGCGCGGCCAGTGGTTCGGGAACGGGAATGTAAGGGATCCGCCCGCTTTCGTAGTACTCGACCGCGATGGCGTGCATAGCCACGGTGGCCTGGTGCTCCCAGGCCAGGTTCTGCTCCTCGGCCGGGGTCGGGGACAGCACGTATTTGAGGACGACGTCGGCGGGCTCGTTGCTCGCATCGGTCACCGGCGCGTGGTGGAGAGTGCGACGACGGTGCCCCGGCCCGGCCGGCAAGAACTCTCCGGTGCCGCGCGGCCGCAGCCCCAGTTCGGCCAGGCTGCGCCGCACCACCTCCGCGCTCACGCCACACCGGCCCGGCCGGTGAGCACCTGGGTGCGGCGGGCCAGCTTGTGCAGGTTGGAGTCGCGGTACAGCTGGCGCACCAGGTGTTCACCGTCGGTCCCGCGGCTGGCCGAAAGGTGCCGTAGGTAGGCCATCTCGTCGCGGAAGTCGGTGTGGTGGAGCCAGGCCGAGGGGGTCAGGTCGAGCGCCGAGAAGGCCTGGTCCCGGGACAGGTGCCAGGCCTGGTGGTGGGTGAGGGCGGCCTGCGCGGCCCGGGCGAACTCGGCCTCGCCCAGCCGGTCCCAGCGCATCAGGTGGATCGCGGTCAGCGGTGAGGGGTTGCGCCAGCGGAACGAGCCCATCTGGAAGGTCTCCGGTCGCGACCAGTTGTCCAGGATCGCCTCGTCGGCGGCCCGCTCGAACGACAGGCTCCAGGTGCCGGTCAAGGCGGCCAGATGTGCGTTGGAACCGGTTCCGACCCCCACGCTTCCGCAGATCCGGGATCCGGCCATCAGGGCCGCGAACCCGCGCAGGGTGGTGGGGTCGGACTCCTGCCACCGGCCGCCCTCGGGCAGCTGCGGCAGGTCGAGGAGGCAGTGCACCCCCGGCGTGGCCGCGGCCACCGCCAGCAGGTTCTCGGCGTTGGCCTGGTCGCCCGGCTTGACCGGCGCTGCCACCAGGACGTCGTGACCGGGCAGCGCCTGGACGATCTGACGCAGCACGGCGGCGTGCTGGCGCGGCCCGAGGCAGTTCTCGACCTCCTTGAGGACGTCGGTCTGCCGGGTGAAGGGGTTGGAGGCGCTGGGGTTGTAGATCAGGACCGGCCGGTCGCCGGGCACCAGCTCGGACAGCACCGCGGCGGCCCGCAGACGCTCCTGACGGGTGAACCGGAAAGGGGTTCCTTCACAGTCCCACTCGCCGCCCTTCTCCGGCGCGACGAGCGCGTGGGGGTGGGCGGCCCGGAAGTAGTTGAGGACATTCTTGGTCCCGCCCGCGATGCGGCGGCCCCGGGCGTGGAGGGCCCATCCCGTGTCCCAGGTGTGCAGCAGCCGCCGCACCCCGGGATCGGGCCGGTCGGCCGGCGGGAACGACGACGGCACCACCACCAGGTCGTACCCCTGCAGCGCGGCCGGGTCGAGGTCACCCACATCGAGGTGGGCGTCGAACCGGTCGTCCCGGTAGAGCGGCAGGTAGGCCGGATGACTGGCCAGGTCCATCGAGGCGCCGGGAAGGTGGGCGCCGAGCCAGCCCAGCCAGGCCGCGTGGCGCAGGAAGTCGCCCAGGTACCAGCGGTCGGTGTCGTGCAGCCACAGCACCCGAGGGCCTGGCACCCCGGCGGTCAGGGCCGCCACGCTGAGCGATTCAGGATTTTCCGGCATGGCCACGGTTATAGCGCTAGTGTTTGGGGAAATGCCAATTCGCTCGTGGGTCGCTGCTGCGAAGGGGGACGAGATTGGCCGACACATCCGCATCCGGGGCTCCGGTGCGCCTGCTCACCTGGAACGTCGAGGGAGCCCGGCAGAAGCACGCCCGTCGGCAGGCCGAGTGGCTGGCCGCGTCGCCGTACGACCTGATGGTGCTCACCGGGGTGGACGCACCCGACGGGGAACTGCTCCAGGCCCTGACCGAGGAGGGCCTGCACGTCCTGGCCTCCCCCCTCTCGGCCGCGTCGGCGTCCGACCGTGACGAGCACGTGGTGGTGGCGGCCCGTCACCACCGTCCGTCCCGGCTCGACGTCCCCCCGCCCCGCGAGCAACCGCACCGCTGCCTCGCCACCCGCCTCGAATCGTCCTCGGCCGAAACCGATCTGGTCCTGGCCGGGGTGCACGTGCCGGGGCGGGGCGGGCGTTCCCGGCGCCTGCGCGACAAGCGCGACTTCCGGCACGCCGGCCGCGTCTGGCTGCCCCGGGTGCTGGCCGCCGCCGGTGAGCGACCGCTGATCGTGGCCGGTGACCTGTTCCTGGTCGAGCCCGGCGAGGATCCCCGCTGCGCCGAACTGGCCCCGTGGGAGTGCGACTTCTACTGGTCGTGGGGCCGGATGGGCCTGACCGACGTCTACCGGGCCGTGCATCCCCGGCAGGTTGATCCGGCTCCACGCTGGTTCGGCGTCGACCAGCCGCGCGAACACCGGGCCGGGCAGATCTGGATGAGCGGGTTCCGGCCCGGGGCGGCCGAGGGCTGCCACTACGACGAGACGGTCTGCGCGGAGCGGCTCTCCACCCGGCCGGCCCTGATCGCCACCCTGAATCTCCTCGATCCCGCGGTGGAGAACGACCTGCGGCTCGCCCAGGCCTGAATCACGCCGGGCCGATGTCTACATGTCCGCGGGCCTCCGGCCGACATAGGCAGCAGATGCCCGCTGCCGCCCCGAGGACCACTGATGCCGAACGAATCCGCCCGTAAGAGCCTGGACCTGATCCTGCGGGACTCCCTGCAGGCCCTGCAGCAGCTCACCGGGGCCGAGAACTGGCAGTGCCTGCTGGTCGGGACCAGCCAGGGCACCGGCCGCGGGGCCGACCACGCGGCGGTCTACGCCTGCCCGGAACGACACGACCTGGCGATCATCTCGTTCCCGCACCGCCTGGTGGTGCAGCCCGACGTGCACGACACCTCCCGGCTGCTGCGGGTCTTCCCCCGACACCGGGTGATCGTGGCCTCGGCCGCCCACCTGACCGGCCCGATCGGCGGCCTGGAGGACCGGATGCAGCACGACCCGGTGCGGGCCCGGGAGGAACTGCTGCTGATGGTGCCCGAGCCGGGCTCGGCCAGCGGTCTGGTCGAGATCCGGATCTGCGGCGACCACAGCGGTGAGGTGGCCCGGGCCGTGGCCGAACTGCACGCCCTCAAGATCTGACCTGCCGGCTACTCCTGCTGCTGACCCTGCTCGGAACCGAACTTCGAGCGCAGGAACTCGCCCTGCAGCAGCAGCTGCTGCTCGTGGGTGTTGCGTTTCGGGCGCCGCACGAGCTCGGCCAGCCCGGCCTCGATCGTCTGGAGCTGGTCGGCCACCTCCTGGGCGGCCGGGCGCTCCCGCACCAGGGTCTGCCCGTCGGGCAGGGCCAGGAACGGCTCGAGGGTGTCCGGCAGGTAGCGCTCGACGGTGGCCTGCACCAGGTGCAGGCCCTCGCCCTGCAGTTCGCCCTCCATCAGCCGCACCAGCAGATCGTCCAGGTGCGCGTCGATCGACCCGAGGGCGGCCAGCCCTCGCGCGTCGAGCCGCCCGGAGGTGCGGGCCCGCGCGGACAGCGCCCGGTGGTCGCGGTCGAGCCGGGCGACCGGCAGCGGGGCCACCCCGGCGTCGGCCTGGGCCAGGGCCTGGGCGATCGCGCCGATCCGCTCCCGGCCCACCTTGCGGGCGTGGGCGCCGGTGAGCACCACGGCCGTGCTCAGCCCTCCGGCCAGGCCGACCAGGCCGGCGACCACCGGGCTGGTCAGCCACAGGAGCAGGCCGATCCAGGCGCTCAGGGCCCCGACCAGGACGAAGACGTTCCAGGCGGGGTCGGAGCGCTGCGAGCGGTCCGAGAGCTTCTGCAGCACGTCGGTGTAGGCGCCTGAGCGCTGGGTCAGGTGCCGGGCCTGCACGACCGGCAGCCGGGGCGCGATGCACTCGACGTCGGCCCGGGTGCGGGCCAGGTCGCGCCGCACCCGCCGCACCCCGGCGGCGGGCAGCGAGCCCTTGGCCGCCATCTCGGTGACCCTCTGGCGGGTACCGTCCAGCCGGTTCTCGGCCGCCCGGGCGGCGGCGTCCGGATCGGCCAGCAGCAGGGGCCCGGCCACGGTGCGGTAGACCCGCTCGGACACGTCGGGGGCCCGCTCGTGCAGGTGGTCGACCGCGCCCTCCAGGAGACGCCCGGCGAGCCTCGTCCCTCGCACCGGCATCGGTCCTCCCTCTCCACAGTTCTCTCGGACAGTCTCTCTCTGCACGTCCCTCCGAACCAACGTGCGCGTCCCGGCGAAGGTGCCCACCGACGTCCTCAAACCGGGCCGGCCGCGTCCAGGACCCGGATCACGTGGGCGTTCCCGCCTGTGCGCTTGGCCTCGTACATGGCCTCGTCGGCGGCCTGCAGCAGGGTGGCCGAGGTGGTGTGCACGCCGGCCACGGCGATGCCCAGGCTGGCTCCGATCGTCACGTCCGCCCCGTTGTCCAGGTGGTAGACACCGGCCACCAGCTCGATCAGACGCTCGGCCAGGGCACGCACGTCGTTCACCTCGGGCAGGCTCGGGCAGAGCACCAGGAACTCGTCCCCGCCGTAGCGGGCGCACAGGTCGGTGCGGCGCACCGCCAGCCGCAGGCGCTCGCCCACATCGCGCAGGACCTGGTCACCGGCGTCGTGGCCGTGGGTGTCGTTGACCGGTTTGAAGCGGTCGAGGTCGATGAACACGGCGGCCACGTAGCCCTCGGCGCGGTGACCGTGGCGCAGCAGGGCGGCATCGACCTGCCGCAGGGCGTACGCGCGGTTCCACAGACCGGTGACCACGTCGGTGGCGGCCTGGCTGGTGGTCGTCTCCAGGTGCCAGGCGTTGGCCAGGGCCGCCCCGAACGGGGCGGCCAGCAGGTTGAGGGTGACGCAGTCGGGCTCGCCGAAGGCGTGCGGACGGCGGCTGTACACGTTCACCACCCCGTGCACCTCACCCCCGCGCTGCAGCGGGACCGCCACCACCGAGCGGGCGCCGGTGCGCAGCACCGTGTCGGCGTGCGCCCGGGGATCGGTGTGGGTGTCGGTGCTCAGCAGCGCCTGGCTGGTGGTGAAGGCCAGGCCGGACAGGCTCAGGGCGATCGGCAGGCGCAGCCCCTCGTGCTCCCGGGCGGCCCCGCTGCCGACCCGGTACACCAGGTCGTCGCCGTCGACGGTCTGGACACAGGCCGCCTCGGCGCCGGTCAGGGCCTGGGCGCGGGCACAGATCTCCTGCATCACCTTCTGCGGCGAAAGCTCCACGTCGGCGATGGCCAGCTGGGCCGCGGCGATCGCGGCCGCCTGACGGGCGGCGCGAGCGCGTTCGGTGGTGTCCCGGATGAAGGCGTAGAACTCGCCTCCGCCGGCCTCCACCCCGGTGCCGTACTGCCCGTCGGCGCGCCAGATGGTCAGCTCGACCGGGATCAGCCGGCCGTCCTTGGCCAGGGCGTCGAGCTCGATCGGCCGGCCCAGGATCCGGGGCGGGTCGCCCCCCCCGCCCCCCCCCCCCCCCCCCCCG
>NZ_JAJSOH010000002.1 GCF_021277265.1 Kineosporia rhizophila | reverse complement strand
CCTTGCCACCGGGCTGACGGTCAGCAGCAACACCGAGATCAAGGTCTTCGCCCCCGCCGGTACGGGCACCGTCGGCGTCACAGTCATCACCCCCGGTGGAACCTCAGCCCCGGCGACTTACACCTACGTGGATCCGCCCGCCATCACGAACCTCTCACCCAGTGCTGGGCCCCTGGCCGGCACAGCCGTCGTTATCACCGGCACAGACTTCACCCCGGCCTCCACGGTCACGTTCGGCGGATCCCCGGCGAGCTCGGTGACGTACGTCAGCCCCACCCGCCTAGAGGTCGTCGCACCGCCCCGAGGGTCTGCGGGTGCCGTCAACGTCGTCGTCTCCACGCAGTACGGGGTCTCCGGCGCGTCCAGCTTCACCTATACGAATGCGCCCACCATCGCCACGGTCTCGCCGGCGGCCGGTCCGCTGGCCGGGGGTACGACGGTCACGATTTCGGGCTCAGACCTGACTGGTGCCTCGGCCGTAACGTTCGATGGAACGTCGGCCTTGTTCACCGTGAACAATGACTCGACCATCACGGCCGTCACCCCGCCCGGTTCAGTGGGCACTGCCGTCGTGCGGGTAACGACGGTGGGCGGCTCGGACACGGGAAGCTTCCGTTACGCCGCGATCCCTAGCATCAGTGCGGTTTCGCCTAACGCCGGTCCGGTAGTGGGTGGAACGCTGGTCACGATCACCGGCAGCGGCTTCACCGGAGCGACGGAGGTCCGCTTCGGTGCGGTTCTTGCCACTGGCCTCACGGTCAGCAGTGACACAGAGGTCAGGGCCTTCGCCCCGGCAGGCACCGGCACGGTGGGCGTCACCGTGGTCACACCCGGCGGAACCACCACTCCGGCGAACTACCGTTATGCCCCGGTGCCCACGGTCAACCAGATGACGCCCGACTCGGGGCCCGTTGCCAGCAGCACCTCGGTCTCGCTGACAGGTAGCGGATTCATCGGAGCGAGCGCAGTGACGATCGGCGGGACGCCGGTGCCCTTCTCAGTGGTGAACGACGGGACAATCACGCTGACCGCGCCACCCCGCGCCGCTGGCGCGGTCAACGTCGTGGTGACCACACCAGGCGGATCGTCCAATCCACTTCAGTTCCGCTACGTCGAACCTCCGGCTATTACGCAACTGTCGCCCGACGCCGGCCCACTGGGCGGCGGTACCCCGGTGACGATCTCCGGCACCGATTTCACCCCGGCATCCACGGTCACCTTCGACGGGATCGCGGCGACCTCGGTCCAGTACGTCAGCCCGATCCAACTCATCGCCCAGTCGCCGGCCAAGGCCACGGCGGCAGCAGTCGACGTGGTGGTCACCACCCAGTACGGCGTCTCCAGCCCGGTCAGCTTCACCTACACGAATGCCCCTGCCATCAGCTCGGTCTCGCCCGGAGCGGGGCCTCTGGCTGGTGGCACGAACGTGACGATTTCCGGGGCGAACCTGACCGGCGCCTCGGCCGTGACGTTCGACGGCACGCCGGCCTCGTTCACCGTGAACAACGACACGACCATCACCGCCGTCACCCCGCCCGGCTCTGCGGGCAATGCCTTAGTGCGGGTGACCACCGTAGGCGGCTCGGACACGGGAAGTTTCCGCTACGCGGCCGCCCCCAGCATCACGGCCCTTTCGCCCACCACTGGCCCGGTAGCGGGAGCCAACCTGTTGACGATCACTGGTTCCGGGTTCACGGGGGCTACGGAGGTCCGATTCGGGGCTACCCCGGGCACCGGGCTCACGGTCAGCAGTGACACCGAGGTCAAGGTGTTCGCCCCGGCAGGCACGGGGACAGTCGGCATCACGGTCATCACCCCAGGCGGAACGTCCGGACCTGAGGCCTATACCTACGTCGACCCGCCTGCCGTGACCAACCTTTCCGTCACCGCTGGGCCCCTTGGTGGCGGCACGACCGTAGTCATCACCGGCACCGACTTCACGCCGGCCGCCACGGTCACTTTCGGCGGAGCCCCGGCCGCCACGGTGACTTATGTGAACCCGACCCGCCTGGAGGTCACTTCGCCGACCCGGGGCTCGGCCGGTGCCGTCAATGTCGTCGTCTCTACCCAGTACGGCTCCTCCAGCCCGGTCAGCTTCACCTACACGAACGCACCCACCGTCAGTTCGATCTCGCCAGCGGCCGGGCCGTTGGCGGGCGGTACGACGGTGACCATCTCGGGCTCGGATCTGACCGGCGCCTCGACCGTGACGTTCGACGGCACGCCGGCCTCGTTCACCGTGAACAACGACTCGACCATCACCGCCGTAACTCCACCCGGCTCGGCGGGCAATGCCGTGGTGCGGGTGACCACCGTAGGCGGCTCGGACACCGGTAGCTTCCGCTACGCGGCCGTCCCCAGCATTGCCGCCGTTTCGCCCACCACTGGTCCGGTGACCGGGGGAACGCTGGTCAAGATCACGGGTTCGGGCTTCACCGGGGCTACGGAAGTGCGTTTCGGCGCGACCCTCGCCGCCGGACTGACGGTCAGCAGCGATACCGAGGTCAAGGTCTTCGCGCCGGCAGGCACGGGTGCGGTCGGCGTCACGGTCATCACCCCAGGCGGAACGTCCGGACCTGAGGCCTATACCTACGTCGATCCGCCTGCCGTAACCAACCTTTCCGCCACCGCTGGGCCCCTTGGTGGCGGCACGACCGTAGTCATCACCGGCACGGACTTCACGTCAGCGGCCACGGTTACCTTCGGCGGGACCCCGGCGACCTCGGTGACGTACGTGAGCCCGACTCGCCTGGAAGCTGTCTCGCCCGCCAGAGGCACCGCGGGAGCCGTTGACGTGGTGGTCGCTACGCAGTACGGCTCCTCGAGCCCGGCCAGTTTCACGTACACGAACGCGCCTACAGTCAGTACAGTTTCGCCAGCCGCCGGACCCTTGGCGGGCGGTACGACGGTGACCATCTCAGGCTCGGATCTGACCGGCGCCTCGACCGTGACGTTCGACGGCACACCGGCCTCCTTTACCGTGAACAACGACTCGACCATCACCGCAGTCACCCCGCCCGGCTCAGCGGGTAATGCCGTAGTGCGGGTGACCACCGTAGGCGGCTCGGACACCGGTAACTTCCGTTACGCCGCCTCGCCCAACATCACAGCCGTTTCGCCCATTGCCGGGCCGGAGGCCGGGGGCACGCTGATCACGATCACCGGCTCGGGCTTCACCGGGGCTACCGAGGTCCGTTTCGGCGCGACCCTCGCCACCGGGTTGACGGTCAGCAGCGACAGCGAGGTCAGGGTATTCGCCCCGGCTGGCACCGGAACTGTCGGCGTCACGGTGGTCACGCCCGGCGGCACCTCGACACCGTCCAACTATCGCTACGCCCCGGTGCCCACCGTCGGTCAGTTGACCCCGAACTCCGGCCCGGTCACCGGTGGGACTTTGGTAACTCTTGTCGGAACCGGCCTTTCCGGGGCAACAAGCGTCACGGTGGGCGGCGCACCGGCAGCCTTCACCGTGGTCGACGGCTCGACGATCACCTTCACCACCCCGCCCGCTGGCGCAGGCAGCCGGGACGTGGTGGTGACCACCCCCGGGGGAGCGTCGACTGCGTTCCAGTTCAGCTTCGTCAACGCCCCCACCCTGAGCTCACTCTCGCCCTCGGAAGGACCGCTGACCGGCAGCACCACGGTCACGCTGACCGGAACCGACTTCACCCCGGGCTCCACCGTCACGTTCGGCGGCACCAGCGCAACGTCGGTCCAGTACGTCAGCCCCACCGAACTCTCGGCCGAGTCACCCGCCCATTCCCCGGCCGAGACCGTCCAGGTCGTCGTCACCACCCCGTACGGCACGTCCAACTCCGCCGACTTCACCTACCGCAGTGTTGCTGCGATCACCTCGATCACACCCAGGGCCGGTCCTGAGGCCGGGGGCACGACGGTGGTCATCACCGGTAGTGGCTTTGCCGGGGCCACGGCAGTCCGCTTCGGTTCGGTCGGCGCCACGTTCACCGTCTCTTCGAACACGAGCATCACGGCCACCGCCCCGCCCGGGACGGGAACGGTCGGCATCACGGTGACCACCCCAGGCGGCACCTCGGCGGCCGAGCAGTACGTCTACGCCCCGGTGCCCACCGTCGGGTCGGCCGGTCCTTCAACCGGGCCCCTGGGCGGGGGAACCCTGGTCACCCTCACCGGCACGGGTCTTTCTGGTACCACCGACGTGACCATCGGCGGGGTCTCGGTGCCGTTCACCGTGGTCAACGGCTCCACCATCACCTTCACCACCCCACCGGGCAGCGCAGGCAGCACGAACGTGGTGGTGACGACGCCAGGCGGCGCCTCGACCGCGGTCCAGTTCCGCTACGTCGAACCTCCCACCGTCACCAGCGTCTCGCCGCCGGCCGGCCCGGCTGCGGGCGGCACCATCGTGACCATCGCGGGCACCCACCTGACCGACATCACCGCCGTCACCTTCGACGGGAACCCGGCTGCGGCGTTCACCGTCGACGACGACAACACCATCACCGCCACTACCCCGCCCGGTTCGGCCGGCACCGCGGTGGTCCGCGTGGCCGGCGCGGGCGGAACCGACACGGGCAGCTTCCGGTACGCCGGCGTTCCGGCCGTCACCCAGGTACAGCCCGACGCTGGACCCGAGGCCGGCGGCACCTCCGTAACGATCACCGGCACCGGCTTCACCTCAGCAAGCAATGTCCGCTTCGGCTCCGCGACGGCCACCTACAGCGTGCTCAGCGACACCGAGATCACCGCCGTCGCCCCGCCCGGCAGCGGCACGGTCAGCATCACAGTCACCACACCGGGCGGGACTACCGCACCCGAGCCCTACCGGTACGCACGCATTCCCACCCTGGGCACGGTCTCGCCCGCCGCCGGTCCGCTGGGTGGGGGCACCCTGGTCACCCTGACCGGCACTGACTTCACCGGCACGTCGAGCGTGACGATCGACGGGGTCTCGATCCCCTTCACCGTCGTCGACGGCTCCACGATCACCTTCACCACCCCACCGAGCAGCGCCGGCAGCAAGAACGTGGAAGTGACCACTCCGGGCGGAACGAGCTCGGCCGTGCAGTTCGTCTACGCGCCGCTCCCGGCCGTCACCGGCCTATCCCCGGCAGAGGGACCGACCGGGGGCAACACACTGGTGACCATCACCGGAAACGGGTTCACCGGCACGACTGCCGTCACCTTCGGCGGTTCTCCGGCAACTAGTTTTGTGATGAACAGCGCCACCGAGATCCTGGCCCGTACCCCGGCACGGTCCGCCGGAACAGTTGATGTTCTGGTCACTACCCCGGGTGGAACCTCTATCCCAGCAGATCAGTTCACTTACCGGGATGCCCCGCAGGTCTCCAGCATCTCGCCCACCTCGGGGCCGGTGAACGGGGGTACGTTGATCACCGTCTCCGGTTCCGGATTCACCGGCGCTGATGTGACCTTCGGCGGTGTCGCGGTGCCGTTCACCGTGGTCGACGATTCGACGATCACGTTCACCACTCCCGCCGGAACCGCAGGCTCCAAGTCCATCGTCATCACGACGCCGGGCGGCACGGTCACCGAGACCTTCACCTATGTGGACGCGCCCACCGTGACCGACCTCGACCCATCGGCAGGACCGCTCGGGGGCGGAAACAGCGTGACCATCACGGGCACCGGCTTCACCCTCGCCTCTACGGTCTCGTTCGGGCCGGAGCCGGTCACCACCCTGCAGTGGATCAGCCCCACTGTGCTGATCGCCCAGGCGCCCGCCGCAAGTTCCCCGGCAACGGTCGACGTGGTGGTCACCACCGCCTACGGCAACTCCGGGACCAGTGGCACCGCCAACGATTACACCTACACGGATGCCCCCTTCGTCACCAGCATCCAGCCGGCTGAAGGACCGGTTGCGGGTGGAAACACCGTCACCGTGCAAGGAACCGGCTTCACCGGAGCCACGGCCGTCGATTTCGGCGCTACCCCCGCCACCAGCTTCACGGTCAACAGCGACACTGAGATCGTCGCCACCGTTCCGGCGCACACAGCAGGAACAGTGGACGTCCGCGTCGCCGGTTCCGGGGGTGCGTCACCGGGGAGCGTGGGGTCCCAGTACACCTACCTCGACGTTCCCGTCGTCTCCAGCCTGACGCCCGGGGCCGGCCCGACCACGGGTGGCACGAGCGTCGCCATCACCGGCACCGGCTTTTCTCCGGGGGCGACGGTGACCTTCGGTGGGGCGAACGCAACCGCGGTTCAGTGGGTCTCGACCAGCCAGCTGGTGGTCACGAGCCCGGCCCGACCGATCGGAATTGAGGACGTGGTGGTCACCACCGCGGGTGGGTCGTCAGCGGCGGGGGTCACCTTTGAATACGTCGCTCGGCCGGTGGTGGACGGGATCCAGCCCGACAGCGGTCCCGTGGCCGGGGGTACCGTCGTGACGGTCACGGGAAGTGGCTTCACCGGTGCCTCGCAGGTCTTCTTCGGTGCTGATCCGGCCCTGAGCTTCACCGTGGACAGCAGCACCCGCATCACCGCGGTCTCGCCGGGCGCGGGTGCCCCGGCCACGGTCGACCTCACGGTGGTCACCAGCGGCGGAACCTCCGCCACGGCGAGCGCGGACGAGTTCACCTACCGGGCCCGGCCTCAGATCACCACCATCGCACCGACTTCCGGCCCGATCGGCGGAGGCACCCCGGTCACCGTGTCGGGCAGTGGCTTCACCGGTGTCGACCGGGTGAGTGGCGGCGGTGCGAGCGTGCCGTTCAGCGTGGTGGACGACAACACGATCACCTTCACCACCCCGGCCGGAACGCTCGGCACCGAGACGGTCGGCATCTCGGGACCGGGCGGCGCCGACTCGGTGGGCTTCGAGTACCGGGACCTGCCGGCCATCACCAGCGTCTCACCGTCGGTCGGCCCTCTGGCCGGCGGTGGCACGGTGACGATCAAGGGGTCCGGGTTCAGCGGTGCCACTGCCCTGCGATTCGGTCTCACGGCCTCTCCGAGCTGGACGGTGAACGACGATGCCACCATCACGGCTCAGGTTCCGGCCGGGCTCCTGGCCGGGCCGATCGGGGTAGTGGTCACCGGACCGGGCGGGGATTCGGTGGCGGTGCCCTACACCTATCTGCTGAGGCCCGTGATCTTCAGCCTGGCGCCGACTTCGGGGCCGGTCAGCGGGGGAACGTCGGTCGTCATCCGCGGCACCGGTCTGGCCGGCGCCACACAGGTGAGGTTCGGATCGGCCGCCGCGGACTCGTTCACCGTCCAGAACGACCAGACCATCGTCGCGATCACGGCGGGGCACGCCGCCGGCCCGGCCGACCTGGTGGTGACCACCCCGGGCGGTGATTCGGCGCCCGGGCGCTTCACCTTCGTACCGGTCCCACTTGTTGCCCAGCTTTCGCCCGACGCCGGCCCCACCAGCGGCGGAACCGTGCTGACCATCACCGGATCCGGCCTGGACGACGGCGTGGTCACCGTGGACGGCGAGGGCGTGACGCCGGAGTCGGTGAGCAGCAACCAGATCGTGATCCGCACTCCGGCTCACCCGGCCGGTCCGGTCACAGTGGCTGTGACCACTGCGGGGGGCACGGTCAGCGGGCAGTTCACCTACGTGGCGCCGCGGGCTGCCCCGGTGCTGTCCCAGGTCGACCCGGCGAGTGGACCGGTGGCCGGCGGGAATCGGGTCACGCTGACCGGCGTCGGCTTCAGTGGAGCTTCCGCGGTGCGCTTCGGCGCAGCCGAGGCAAGTTTCACGGTGGAGAACGATACGACCATCACGGCCACGGTTCCGGCAGGAACTGAAGGAGCAGTCCGGGTTTCGGTAATCACTCCGGACGGGACCAGCACTGATGCTGTGGACTACGTCTATGTGGCGCCGGCAGTCGTCCCGACCGTGACCGGTCTGTCGCCGTCGGTCGGACCGGTCGCCGGAAATACCCAAGTGACGATCACCGGTTCCGGTTTCGACAGCCAGACCACGGTGACGTTCGACGGAATTCCGGGCGCGGAAGTCGTTTTGGGCGATGCTGAGCCGTCGTTGCTGTCTCCTGCGCGGCTCTCTGGCGGGATCCGGGCCGCGGCCTCGACCACTCTGACGGTACGAACGCCTGCCCGCGCGGAGGGGCCGGCCGAGGTCGTAGTCAGCAACTCGGCCGGAAGCGCTTCAGCAGCCGAGCCGTTCACGTTCGTCCCGGTGCTGGACAACGCCACGATCAGCCTGCGGGTGGCGGTGAATACGGCGACCGCAGTCGCGCCGCAGGGTTCGCTCTACGCCGGGCTGCGGGTAACGGCCTGCACCACGCCCAATTCGGGCACCAGCGTCGTCGGTGCGAACGCGGCGTTCTGCCGGTACACCGCGCCCGCCCAGACCGGCGTGGACGGTTTCACCATGCAGGTCACCGACGTTCTGGGGCAGCAGGCCTCGCAGGCGGTGCGGATCACGATCACCGACACCGGCCAGGGCGGCGAAGGGACCGGCGGGGGAGGCGGCAACAACAACGGCGGGGGCGGTACCGGAAGCGGCGGAGGCGGAGGGAACGACAACGGTTCCGAGGGAGGGGGTTCCGGCGGCGCCGGGGGCAACGACAACGGCGAGGGCACCGGCAACGGCGGTGACGGCGGCAACAACGGCAACGGCAACGGATCGAACGGGCCGGGCGGCAACAACGGGAACGGCAACGGCAACAACGGCGGTAAGGGGGACGGCGGGAAGGGCGGCTCCGGGGCGGGGGAGGGCACCGGAGGGTCGGGAGGCAACAACGAGATCGACCCGACTGCGACGCCCAAGGCGACCCCGTCGTCCTCAATGTCCCCGACCACCCCGGCGGTGGGCCGCAACGACCAAGACGCGTCAAACGTCCATTATTTGTTCTTCGCTCTTCCCGCTCTTGGTCTTCTGCTGTTGCTGCTCCTCTTCCTCCTGCTGGCCCGTCGCCGGCGCCGGAAGGAGGAAGAGGAGCAGCAGACCGGGACTACGCCGGAAGATCCAGGTAGGCGCGGGTGAAGGCGTTGGTGAACTTGCCCTGCGGGTCGACCCGGTTCACCAGCTCTTCGAAGTCGTCCAGCCGGGGGTAACGCGAGCGCACCTGCTCGCGGGAGAGACCGAACACCTTGCCCCAGTGGGGCCGGGCGTCGAAGTCGGCCAGGGCGCTCTCCACGGCGGCGATGGCGGGCGTGACCTCGGACAGGTCGTCGGTCCAGGTGAAGTGGAAGGCGACGGTGGTGCGCCCGTAGGCCGGGCTGAGCCACAGGTCGTCACCGGCGATCGTGCGGATCTCGGCCACCTGCAGGGCGGGCCGGAACTGCGGGTGCACGGCGTCGAGAGCGGTCAGCGCGGCACCGGCCTGCTCGATCGGCAGCAGGAACTCGGACTGGATCTCGTCGCCGCGCGAGGGCGTGAACTCGAACCGGAAGTGCGGCAGCCGCTCGTGCCAGGGACCGGGCACCCCCAGTTGCTGGGTGGCGTTCTCGGTGGGCATGCCGGCGATCGGGTGCCGGGCCCCGTCGGCCAGCCGCGCGCCGAAATAGGTCTGCGGGGCCTCGGGTTCGTCGACCCGCTGCTTGCGCCACAGCAGGTCCATCGTGGGGCCGTTCCAGTGGGTGAACGCGCTGACGCTGTAGGCGCTGTTCATGATCTCGCCGAAGTTCTCGGCCAGGGCGGCCAGCGGCAGGTCGTCGTAGACGTACTGGCGCACGTCGAAGGCCGGCTGGGCCTTCAGCGTGAGCGCGGTGACCACCCCGGCCAGGCCGAGCGCGACCACCGAGCCGTCGAAGTCCTTGTCGCCGGTGCGCAGCGTGCGCAGGCTGCCGTCCGGGGCGATCAGCTCGATCCCGGTGATGCCGGCGGCCAGGCAGCGGTTGCCGGTGCCGGACCCGTGGGTGCCGGTGGCGGCCGCCCCGGCCACCGAGATGTGCGGCAGCGAGCCGGTGTTGTGCAGGGCCAGACCGGCCTGGTGCAGGGCGGGCATGACGTGGGCGAACCGGGCGCTGGCGGTGACCCGGGCCTCGGCCGCGGCGGTGTCCACGTCCACGCTCAGCGGCAGGTCCTCCAGGCTGAGCAGCAGCCCGTCGGTGGCCGCGACCGTACTGAACGAGTGCCCGCTGCCCAGCACCCGCACTCGGGGCGCGCCCGCCACGAGTTCCTGCACCTGTTCGACACTCGTGGCCCGGACGTAGTCGCCCGGGGTGAAGACCACGTTCCCGGCCCAGTTGGTTAGCGTCATGCCTGAAGTCCTTTCTCCTGGCCACAACGACCGCGTGGCACCGCACTTGATCCTGCCATTCGCGGGCCGCGCCGAATAGCGTGGTCGGCATGAGGCTGTGGAACGCCGCAATCAGCACCAGACCAGCGCAGATCGTCCGCTGCGGCACGAACGAGCAGGTCAGCGAGGCGGTCCGGAACGCCCGCCGCGAGGAGCGGCCGGTCTCGGTGCTGGGCGGCGGGCACGACTGGGCCGGCCGGGCGGTGCGTGAGGGCGGGGTGGTCATCGATCTTTCCCCGATGAACCGGGTGGCCGTCTCCGGCGACGTGGCCCTGGCCGGGGGCGGGGCCACCTCGCTCGATGTGATGGAGGCCTCGGTCACCGCCGGGCAGACCGTGGTGGCGGGCTCGGTGGGCTCGGTGGGGATGGCCGGTCTGGCTCTGGGCGGCGGTTACGGGCCGCAGCTGGGCAGTGCCGGGCTGGCGTCGGACATGATCGTCGGAGCCGACGTGGTCCTGGCCGACGGGTCGCTGGTGGTGGCCGACGCCGAGCACGAGCCCGACCTGTTCTGGGCGCTGCGCGGTGGCGGCGGCAACTTCGGGGTGGTCACCGAACTGCGCCTGCGGCTGCGCCCGTTCGCCACCGCCCTGGCCGGCTCGATCCTGTTCCCCTGGAGCCAGGCCGAAGACGTTCTCAACGCCTGGGCGCAGACCGCCCCCTCGGTGCCCGACGAACTGTCCGTCCACGTCGGCGGGGTGGGGCTGCCCGACGGCACCCGGGTGATCGCCGCCAACCCCACCTGGGTGGGCGAGGCGGCCGAGGGCGCGGCCTGGGTGCGCCGGATCGAGGGCTGGGGTGTGCCCCTGGTCAGCCAGGTCGCCCGGCTGCCGCTGACCGAGCCGCTACGGGCCACCGAGCAGATGTTCGCCGCCGACGGCCGGGGCTGGTACCTGCGCAATCGCAACCTGCCCGGGCTCACCCCCGACATCGTCGGCGCCCTGGTCGAGGCCTTCTCCGCCGCCCCGTCCGGTCACGAGGCCTTCGGCCTGCACCACTTCCACGGTCAGGCCACCCGGGTGGCGCCGGAGGCAACGGCTTTCGGCGAGCGCCGGCCGCACCTGATGCTCGAGCTGATCGCCGCCTGGCGCGACGAGGACCCGGCCCCGCACCGGCAGTGGGCCGCCGAGGCCTGGTCCGCCCTCGAGCCGCTGGCCCTGCCCGGGGGCTACCCGAACATCCTGGCGGCCGACGACACCGCTCAGATCGCCGCCGCCTGGGGGCCCAACACCCAGCGGCTGCGCCAGGTCAAGCAGGCGTACGACCCGGAAGACAGCTTCGCCGGCATCCCGTTGCCGTGACCGTCACCGGTAATTCGGGTATATCCGACGTGCCGGTGCAGGGTTGGCGACTAGGGTTCTGGGCGTGCTGGATCCGACGCTGAGACACCAAGTTCCGACGATAGACAGACGCGGCCTGCTCGGGGGTGCCCTGCTCGGGCTCACCGGCCTCGCCCTAGCCGCCTGCGGGTCCTCCGACGACGCCGCTGCGACGCCTCCGGCCACCACCTCCACCAGTTCGCCCACCCCGACCACGACCGCCTCGGCGGCGCCGAGCACGGCCGTGTTCACCGAACTGGAAGAGACTTACGAGGCCCGCCTGGGGCTGTACGCGGTGGACACCGACTCCGGCCGGGACATCGCCTACCGGGCCGACGAGTTGTTCGCGATGTGCTCCACCTTCAAGTTCCTGGCGGCCGCCACGGTGCTGTCCGCGGTCGGCGTGCCGGGCCTGTCCGAGCAGATCAGCTACACCGAGGAGGACATGGTCGACTTCTCCCCGGTGACCGAGGGCAGGACCTCGATGAGCCTGGGCGAGCTGTGCCAGGCGGCGCTGCAGGAGAGCGACAACACCGCGGGCAACCTGCTGCTGGCGAAGGTGGGCGGCACGCCGGGGGTCAACCGGTTCGTGCAGTCCCTGGGCGACAAGGTCACCCGGCTGGACCGGATCGAGCCGGACCTGAACGAGGCCGTCCCCGGCGACGAGCGCGACACCAGCAACGTCCAGATGCTCGGTCTGGACCTGTACATGCTGCTGGAGGGCGACGCCCTGCCCGAGGCGGCCCGCCGCCGGCTGAAGCAGTGGATGCAGGGCAGCAACACCGGCGGCGAGCGGATCCGCGCGGCCGTCCCGAAGGGCTGGAAGGTGGCCGGCAAGACCGGCACCGGCTCGTACGGCACGGCCAACGACATCGCGCTGGTCTACCCCAAGGGCGGCCGGGCCCCGATTGTGATCTCCATCATGTCCGACAAGAGCGGCAAGAACGCCGAACCGGACGAGAAGCTCCTGGAGGAGGCCGCCCGGGCCGCCCTGGAGGCGGTCCAGGCCTGAGCGGGGGCGCGACCTCACAACCGGGCGGGTGGCTTGTGCGGACAACGTAGCGGCCGGGTAATGGTGACGGGACGGCCGGGTAACACGCGATTCCTACTGTCGGTGAGGAGTCGATCGCGCCTTGATCGCGAGTTGCCCGGACCGAGACCAGGAGCTGCCCGATGGCTGAGACCGTCACGACGCCGCCCGCCGTAACGGCCCCAGGAGCCAGGAGTCGCTGGATCGACCACTGGGACCCGGAGGACCCGCAGTTCTGGGAGGAGACCGGCCGCCCGATCGCCAGGCGCAACCTGGTCTGGTCGATCTTCGCCGAGCACATCGGCTTCTCGGTCTGGCTGCTGTGGAGCATCGTCGTGGTGCGCCTGAACGACGTCGGCTGGAACCTCTCGACCAGCCAGATCCTCTGGCTGACAGCGGTTCCCAGCGGCGTCGGGGCGTTCCTGCGGATCCCCTACACCTTCGCCGTGCCGAAGTTCGGCGGGCGTAACTGGACCATCGCCTCGGCCCTGCTGCTGATCATCCCCGCGGGTGGTCTGGCCTGGGCGGTCGAGCGGCCCGAGATCGGTTACGGGATACTGCTGCTGATCGCCGCGACAGCCGGTTTCGGCGGTGGCAACTTCGCCTCCAGCATGGCCAACATCTCGTTCTTCTACCCCGAGCGGGAGAAGGGCTTCGCCCTCGGGCTGAACGCGGCCGGCGGCAACCTGGGCGTGGCCGTGGTGCAGAAGTTCGTACCGCAGATCATCGTGCTCGGTGGCGGGCTGACCCTCTCCTACGCCGGCCTGATGTACATCCCGCTGGCCGTCGTGGCCGCGGTCTGCGCCTTCCTCTTCATGGACAACCTGACCGAGGCCAAGGCCGACCCCAAGCCGGTGCTGCAGTCGCTGCGCTTTCCCGACACCTGGGTGCTGTCGCTGCTCTACATCGGCACCTTCGGCTCGTTCATCGGCTACTCCTCGGCCTTCCCGACCCTGCTGGTGGCCGTCTTCGACCGCCAGGACATCGCCCTGGCCTGGGCCTTCCTCGGCGCCGGGATCGGCTCGCTGGCCCGGCCGCTGGGCGGCTGGCTGTCCGACCGGGTGGGCGGGGCCCAGGTGACCATGGCCGCCTTCGCCGGTCTGGCGATCGGGGCGGCCGCCGCCCTCTGGTCGGTGCAGCAGGCCAGCCTCGGGCTGTTCTTCTTCAGCTTCATGTTCCTGTTCGTGGCCACCGGCATCGGCAACGGCTCGACCTACCGGATGATCTCCCGGCTGTTCCAGCTCAAGGGCCTGCAGGAGGGTGGATCGCCGGAGACCATGCTGCGCTCACGCCGGGAGGCGGCCGGGGCGCTGGGAGTGATCAGTTCGGTCGGCGCCTTCGGTGGATTCGCCGTCCCGATCTGCTACGCGTGGTCGAAATCGACCTTCGGCACGATCGAGCCGGCCCTGAGATTTTACCTGGTCTTCTTCATCGTTCTTCTGTTCGTGACATGGTTCCGCTACGCCCGCCGGGGAAGTCTGCTTGCGCGCGAACGAGTTTGACCGGTCTCTGTCGCTGATCTCCTGGGGGGCTTAGGCTTTGGCTCCCTATCCCTCGGGAGGTACGACAGACATGGCCACCGAGGCCCTGACGGGTTTCAGCATCCTTCTCACCTGCGACCGGCGCGCCGACGAGCTGGCCGCGAACTTCATCCGGCGTGGGGCCGGCGTGATCCAGGCGCCGACCCTGCGGTTCCTTCCCCTCGAAGAGGATGACGAATTGCTGAGCGCGACACGACAAGTGGTGGAACGCCCGCCGGACGCGGTGATCGTCACCACGGCGATCGGCTTCCGCGGCTGGATCGAGACGGCCGACTCGGCCGGGCTGGCCCCGCACCTGCTCGAGGTGCTGGCCGAGTCGCGGATCATGGCCCGGGGCCCGAAGGCGCGGGGTGCGATCCGCGCCGCCGGGCTGATCGAGAGCTGGTCGGCGGCCTCGGAGACCACCTCCGAGGTGGTCGAGGCGCTGCTGTCGCAGGGGGTGGCCGGCCGCCGGGTGGCCTTCCAGCTGCACGGGGCCACCGACGAGCACCTGATCGAGAAGCTGCGCCTGGCCGGCGCCGACGTGGTGCCGGTGCCGGTCTACCGCTGGGGCCCGGCCCCCGACCCGGTGGCGGTGGAGCGCTCGATCGAGGCCACCTGCAGCCGCACGGTCGACGTGGTGGTGTTCACCAGCGCCCCCGGGGCCGAGGCGTTCCTGAAGGCGGCCCAGGACATGGGCCGTCACGAGGAACTGCTCGACGCGATGCGGGAGGACGTGGTGCCGGCCGCGGTCGGCCGGGTCACCGCCCGCCCGCTGCTCGACGCCGGGCTGGACCCGCTGATCCCCGACCGGGGCCGGCTGGGGGCGCTGATCCGGACCACCGTCGACCACCTCACCACCGTGCGGGTGCGCACCCTGCCCACCTCGGCGGGCACGCTGGAGCTGCGCGGGCAGGTGGCCCGGCTCGACGGGCGCACCCTGAACCTCTCGCCCGCCCCGATGGCGATCCTGCGCGAACTGGCCCGTCAGCCGGGGCACGTGGTGGACCGCGCAACGCTGCTCTCGGCCCTGCCGGGGGCCGGTGACCTGCACGCGGTGGAGGTCGCGGTGGCCCGGCTGCGGGCCGCCCTGGGAACCCCCAAAATCGTTCAGACCGTGGTGAAACGCGGATATCGACTGGTCGTGGAGACGTGAGCACCACCACGCTGACCCACTGCCCCTACTGCTCGCTGCAGTGCGGCATCGAGCTCACGGCGGGCGACCGCCCGGTCACCCTGCAGCCGCAGCCCGACTTCCCGGTCAACCGGGGCGGCCTGTGCTCCAAGGGCTGGACGGCGGCCGAGCTGCTCGACCACCCCGACCGGCTGCTGCACCCGCTGGTGCGCGAGCGGGAGGGCGACCGCACCAGCCCGCTGCGCCGGGCGAGCTGGGACGAGGCGCTCGACCGGATCGTCCTGGGCATCCGGCGGGCCCAGGAGAAGTACGGCGTGGAGTCGGTCGGCTGCTTCGGCGGCGGCGGCCTGACCAACGAGAAGGCCTACACGCTGGGCAAGTTCGCCCGGGTGGCACTGCGCACCCCGGCGATCGACTACAACGGCCGCTGGTGCATGTCGTCGGCCGCGGCGGCGGCCAACAGCATGTTCGGCATCGACCGGGGCCTGCCCTTCCCGCTGGAGGACATCGCCCGGGCCGAGGCGGTGCTGCTGGTCGGCTCCAACGCGGCCGAGACCATGCCGCCGGCCATGCAGTTCTTCGACCAGGGCCGGGCCGAGGGGGCCCGGCACGTCGTGGTCGACACCCGGGCCACGCCCACCGCCCGCGGCTCGCACCTGCACCTGCAGCCCCGCCCGGGCACCGACCTGGCGCTGGCCAACGGCCTGCTGCACCTGGCCGTGCGGCGCGGTCTGGTGGACGAGCAGTACATCGCCGAGCGCACCACCGGCTGGGCGCGGGCCCGGTCCGGGGTCAACGCGTTCTGGCCGGACCGGGTCGAGCGGATCACCGGGGTACCGGCCGCCCAGCTGCACGAGACGCTGGACATCCTGGCCGGGGCCCGCTCGGCGATGATCCTCACCGCGCGCGGGGCCGAGCAGCACAGCGCGGGCACCCGCACCGCCCAGGCGTTCATCAACCTGGCCCTGGCCCTGGGCCTGCCGGGCAAGCCGTTCAGCGGCTGGGGCACCCTGACCGGCCAGGGCAACGGCCAGGGCGGCCGGGAGCACGGGCAGAAGGCCGACCAGCTGCCGGGCTACCGCAAGCTCGACGACCCGGCGGCCCGCACGCACGTCGCCGGGGTCTGGGGCATCGAGCCGGGTGAGCTGCCTCAGCCGGGGTTGTCGGCCTACGAGATGCTCGACCGCTGCGGCACCGCCGGCGGGGTGCGGGCCCTGCTGGTGATGGCCTCCAACATTGCGGTCAGCGCCCCCAATGCCGCCCACGTGCAGAACCGCCTGCAGGCCCTCGAGCTGCTGGTGGTCAGCGACATCTTCCTCACCGAGACGGCCGCCCTGGCCGACGTGGTGCTGCCCACCGCGCAGTGGGCCGAGGAGGAGGGCACGCTGACCAACCTGGAGGGCCGGGTGATCCGCCGGCGCCGGGCCCTGCCCCCACCGGAAGGCGTGCGCGACGACCTCACCGTGCTCAAGCAGATCGCCGACCGGCTCGGCCGCGGCGAGTTCTTCAGCGCCGACGCCGAGACGGTGTTCACCGAGCTGCGCGAGGCCAGCCGGGGCGGGATCGCCGACTACAGCGGCATCACCTACGCGGCCGCCGAGCGCGAAGAGGGCGTGTTCTGGCCGCTCGCACAGGGCAGCGGGCAGGACAACCGGCGGCTGTTCACCGACCGCTTCCCCACCCCGGACGGCCGGGCCCGGTTCGTCCGCACCGACTACCGCGAGCCGGCCGAGGCCGCCGACGAGGTCTACCCGTACCTGCTCACCACCGGCCGGGTGATGCAGCACTACCAGAGCGGGGCCCAGACCCGGCGGGTCGCCTCGCTGCGGATGGCCCAGCCCGAGGCCTTCGCCGAGATCCACCCGGACCTGGCCCGCCGCAACGGGATCGGCCCGGGCGACGAGGTCGAACTGCGAACCCGGCGCGGTACCGGAGTCTTCCGGGCCCGCCTGACCGACACCGTCCGGCCGGACACGATCTTCGTCCCGTTCCACTGGGGCGGCCGGTCCAACGCCAACGCCCTGACCAACCCCGTGCTCGACCAGTTCTCGCGGATGCCGGCCTTCAAGGTCTGCGCGGTGGCGATCGGCAGGCACGACGAGGACGAACCGGACCGCGAAACCGCGATTGAGGAGAACAGCGCCATGCACAGCACACCGAGGTTCCTCCAGGGAGTCTTCGCCTTCACCGGTCAGGGACTGCTGAAGCCCGCCCCGGTCGATCCGGCGCTGAGCTACACCGTCCCGGCCGGAAAGACCGCGCAGGTGCTGTACTTCCGCGGTGGCAACTCCAGTGCCGAGCTGGTCACGGCGGTACTGATGCGCGACGGCCGGCCGATGCGCTACTTCCCGATCGGCGCCCGGTCCGACGTGCACGTCCCGCTGCGGGTGGTCGAGGACCTCCTCGGTGGAACGGTTCTGGAGCTGCACCTGGCCGCCCCGGAGGACGTCGAGGGCACGCTGGTGATCGACTTCGGGCTGGTGGAGGTATGAGCCCGCTGGTCGGCAAGCGCCGCCTGGTCGTCATCGGCAACGGCATGGCCGCCGCCCGCACGGTCGAGGAGATCCTCGAGCGGGGCGGGGCCGGGATGTTCGACATCACCATGTTCGGTGACGAGCCCTACGGCAACTACAACCGGATCATGCTGTCGCACGTCCTGTCCGGCGAGGAGGAGGAGACCGGCATCTTCCTCAACGACCTGGCCTGGTACGAGGAGAACGACGTCACCCTGCGGGTGCCGGTGCGGATCACCCGGATCGACCGGTTCGCCAAGCTGGTGCACGGTGACGACGGCAGCGAGACCCCCTACGACATCCTGATCATCGCGACCGGCAGCCGCTCGTTCATCCCGCCGATGGACGGGGTGTTCCGCGCCGACGGCAGCCTGCTCGACGGTGTGCTGGGCTTCCGCACCCTCGACGACACCCGCGAGATCGTCCGGCTGGCCCGCGAGCACCGGCGGGCGGTGGTGATCGGCGGCGGTCTGCTCGGGCTGGAGGCGGCCCGCGGTCTGCAGTCGCACGGGCTGCAGGTCGAGGTGCTGCACGCGATGGGGCACCTGATGAACCAGCAGCTCGACCCCGACGGCGGCGAGATCCTGAAGAACAGCGTGGAGGCGCTGGGCATCTCGGTGCGCCTGAACGCCCTCAGCTCCGGGGTCACCGGCACCGACCGGGTCACCGGGGTGGTGCTGAAGGACGGCACCGAGATCCCCTGCGACCTGGTCGTCGTCGCGGCCGGGATCCGGGCCAACACCGAGGTCGCGGTCACCAGCGGCTTCACCGTGGAGCGGGCGGTCGTGGTGGACGACCGGATGTGCACCCTGGACGACCCGGACGTGTTCGCGGTCGGTGAGTGCGCGCAGCACCGCGGCAGCGTGTACGGCCTGGTCGCGCCGATCTGGGACCAGGCCAAGGTGCTGGCCGACCACCTCACCGGGGTGGCCCCGGACGCCGAGTACCACGGCTCCCGGATCACCACCAAGCTCAAGGTGGCCGGGGTGGACGTGGCCTCGATGGGGATCACCGCCCCCGAGCGCGACGACGACGAGTTCGTGGTGTTCCGCGAGCCGCGCCGGGGTGTCTACAAGAGCGTGATCATCCGCGACGACCGGCTGATCGGCGCCACCTGCGTTGGTGACGTGAAGAAGGTGGCGTTCCTGCTGCAGGCCTTCGACCGGGGCCTGGCCCTGCCCGAGGAGCGGGTCAGCCTGCTGTTCGACCTGGGCGGGCCGTCGGCCGAGCCGAGCGTGGCCGACATGCCCGACGACGCCCAGGTCTGCAACTGCAACGGCGTGGCCAAGTGCACGATCGTGAAGACCGTCGAGGACGGCTGCAAGACGGTCTCCGGGGTGATGGACAAGACCCGGGCCGGCAAGGGCTGCGGCTCGTGCAAGTCGCTGGTCAAGCAGATCGTGGAGTGGGCGGCCGGCGACAACGTCCAGGCCGACCCGGCCGAGCACTACTACGTGCCGGGCATCCCGCTGGCCAAGCCCGAGCTGATGGACCGGATCCGTGAGCTGAAGCTGTACTCGGTCTCGGCCGTGTTCGCGGCCCTGGCCCCGGGGGGCTCGGAGGACGCCAAGAGCAAGATGGGCCTGACCTCGCTGCTGCGCACGATGTGGCCGCAGGAGTTCGTGGACGAGCGCGACGGCCGGTTCATCAACGACCGGGTGCACGCGAACATCCAGCGCGACGGCACGTTCTCGGTGGTCCCGCAGATGAAGGGCGGGGTCACCACGATCGAGCAGCTGCGCACCATCGCCGACGTGGCCGAGAAGTACCAGGTGCCGATGATCAAGCTCACCGGCGGTCAGCGGATCGACCTGCTCGGCATCCCCAAGGAGCACCTGCCGAACGTCTGGGCCGACCTGGACATGCCCTCCGGCTACGCCTACGGCAAGAGCTTCCGTACGGTGAAGACCTGTGTCGGGTCCGACTTCTGCCGGTTCGGCCTGGGCGACTCGACCGCGCTGGGGGTGGCGATCGAGACCCGGTTCCAGGGCATCGAGTCGCCCGGCAAGGTCAAGATGGCGGTCAGCGGCTGCCCCCGTAACTGCGCCGAGTCGCTGGTGAAGGACATCGGCGTGGTCGCGGTCGAGGGCGGCCGGTGGGAGATCTACGTCGGCGGCGCGGCCGGGGCCCACATCCGCAAGGGCGATCTGCTGGTCACGGTGGACACCCCGGAGGAGGTGCTCACCGTCAGCGGCCGCTTCCTGCAGTACTACCGCGAGAACGCCAAGTGGCTGGAGCGCACCTACGCCTTCGTGCCCCGGCTCGGTCTGGACTTCATCCGGCAGGAGATGGAGCAGGATGCGGCCGGTCTGGACGAGCGCATGCAGAAAACCGTCGAGGGCTACCGCGACCCGTGGAAGGAAGGCCAGGAACCCGCCGTTCCCGGGCAGTTCCGCACCTCCCTGCCGCTGATCTCGCTTCCCCAGGTGCCGGTGCGCGACGGCAGCACCGCGCTGGGGGGCCGGGCCGGTCGCTCCACCACCACCGACCCGCGCCTGCCGCTGGTGACCGAAGGGAATGCATCATGACCATCCTGTCCACCGGGGTCGTTCTCGACACGGTCGAGGCCATCCCGCCCGGCGAGGGCCGGGCCTACCAGCTGGGTGAACGTACGATCGCCGTGTTCCGCCTGAGATCCGGTGCGCTGCGGGCCGTTCCGGCGGTCTGCCCGCACGCCGGCGGGCCGTTGGCCGACTCCCAGGTCGACGAGAACACGATCATCTGCCCGCTGCACCTGAACGCCTGGGACCTGACCACCGGCTGCTCCCGTTCGGGGCAGCCCGATCTGGAGGTCCTGGAGGTGCAGGAGGTGGACGGGCAGATCGTGCTGCAGGCCTAACACCCCTGCTGCAGAGCCACCTTCGCGTAGCCCAGGGTCTGTCGCACGTACTGGTACACCCAGTTCGCCGGCGGAATCTCCATCGGCGCCTCGACCAGATAGAGACGGCCGGGGTAGCAGCGTTTCGTGATCGTACGAGTTCGGCTGATGTGATACTTCGCCGCTACTACGGCGACCTCGTCCCAGCCCCGCCCGGCGGCGAGCCGGCCCAGCTCCTGGGCCTCGCCCCGGGTGGTGCGGGGGTCGGGGTCGAAGCAGATCAGCTCGTAGGTGGTGGGCCGGGTGGCGCACAGGTCGTGGATGCCCTGGAAGGCCTCGTCCTGGGGGTAGGGATTGGAGACCAGGACCACCGGGGTGATGCCCTGCTCGGCCATCGAGATCGCGTAGTAGGCGGTCTCGGTGCGCCCACCGAGGGCGAGCACCGCGTCCACCTGGTCGCCCGGCTTCAGCACGTCTGTGCGCGGGAAGGAGTACAGCCGCCCACCTCCTACCCCGACCACCAGCGCAAACACCACCGAGGCGATCGCTGTACGGCGGATCCAGCGGCGCGGCGGCAGCGTGATCAGTGCGCCTCTGCGTTCGCCCCCCGGTGCCGTCATGGACCATATTCTGGCTGGTTCACAAATAGGCGCGTGCCACCGCGGCCGACTGTGCTCCGTACGACGGCCCGAAGAGGGCAGCGTGCACGAGCAGAGGATGCAGTTGGTGCAGACGGACGCGTTTCTGCCAGCCCTCGGGCAGCGGCGCGGTCTGGATGTAGGCGTCGAGCACCACTTCGAGGTGGGGTAGGCCGAACAGAGCCAGCATGGCCAGATCGGTCTCCGGGTGGCCGCCGTGGGCTGCCGGGTCGATCAGCAGCGCTCCCTTCGCGGTCCAGAGCACATTGCCGCTCCAGAGATCGCCGTGCAGGCGGGCGGCCGGGATCTCGGGGCCGGTGAGCCGGCCTTCGATCAGTAGGTCACAGAGCTTGAGGACGCTTGTGAGCCCCTTTGCGTCCAGGGCGCCGGATTGCGCTGCGGAGCGGGCGAACGGCTCCACACGGCAACGCGCGTAGAACTCACCCCAGTGGCGCGGGGGTTGCGACAGATGGCGCAGGGGGAGAGTGGCGATGAAACCATCGTCGACGCCGGGCGGGGGAGCACCGTGGTGCGGAGCCCCGGCCTGGTGAGTGAGAGCAAGTCGGCGGCCGAACTCGCGGGCCTGATCCGGCGTCGGCGCGACGGTGGGGTATCGAGGCAGGGTGATCGACGTGTCGGTCACTTCGAGCACCTCGGCAGTGGGCACACCGCCCTGGGCCTCGCCCAGCCAGCGCAACCCCGCCGCCTCGACCCGGTAGAAACCGGCCGCGGCCTGCGGGTCGCGCTTGGTGAACTGCATCAGGCCGGGTGTTCCGTGCGCTCCAGCAGGAAGTCGACCAGGCCGTCGGCCGCCGCCTCGAGCTCTTCGATCATCGTGGTGAACCCGGCGTCGTCGCCGTAGTAGGGATCGGCCACGTCGAGCCGGGGGTCGTCCTCGTCGAGGTCTTCCAGCTCCGGGTCGAAGGAGCGGAACATCCGGATCTTCGCCGCCGCCTCGTCGTCCGGGGCCAGGCTGTACAGGATCCGCAGGTGCCCCCGGTCGAGCGCCACCACCAGGTCGCGCTCGGCGAACCAGTCCTCGTCGAACTGCCGGGCCAGGTGGGCCGAGCCGTCGTATCCGGCCGTCTTCATGGCCCGGAGCGCGCGCTGGTCGGCCGGATCGCCGACGTGGTAGCTGTCGGTGCCGGCCGAGTCGACCACCACGTCCAGCCCCGCGTCCTCGGCGCGGGCCCGCAGGATCACCTCGGCCGAGGGCGAGCGGCAGATGTTGCCCGTGCAGACGAAACAGATCCGGTACGCCGACATGCCCCACATTCTCTCAGGGCGGTCGGCGTACCGGATCTCATCGGGTGATCAGGCGGCCGGGACGGCCTCCGGGAAGAGTCGTTCCAGGAGGTCGGCCAGGGTGATCACGCCCACGTAGCGGCCGTTCTCGGTGATCGCGGCCAGGTGGTTGCGGGTCTCGCGCATCTGGTTGAGCGCCTGGAACACCTTGGTCTCCACCGGCAGGGTGTACACCGGCCGGGCCAGGGCCTCGACCGGGGTCTCGTCCGGCGTCAGCAGGGTGTCGCGCACGTGCACCACGGCGTGCATGTGATCGCCCTCCCCGATCAGGATGCGCAGGTGCCCCGAGGCCATCGAGGCCTCCCGCACCTGCCGCACGCTGGCCCCCGACGGCACCGAGGTGGTGCCGCGCTCGCGCTGCACCAGGTCGCCGATGGTCAGCGCCTCGAGCTGCAGGGCGCTGTTGATCCGGTCGGAGTAGCCCACCTCGAGCGCCCCGACGCTGGCCGAGTGCTCGACCAGGCTGCGCAGCGCGGCCGGGTCCCGGCCGGAGGCCACCTGCTCGGCCGGCTCCACGTTCACCCGGCGCAGGCACCAGTTGGCGATCTCGTTCAGCCCGGTCAGCAGCGGCCGGGTGAAGGCCATGAACGCCCGCATCGGCAGCGCCAGCAGCACCGCCGAGGTCTCCGGGTGGGCGATCGCCCACGACTTCGGCGCCATCTCGCCGACCACCAGGTGCAGGAAGGTGACGATGATCAGGGCGAGCACGAATCCGACGATGTCGGCCGGCAGGTAACCCATGCCCCACGACTCGAACATCGGGGTGAGCCAGTGGTGCACGGCCGGTTTGGTCACCGCACCCAGCGCCAGGGTGCAGGCGGTGATCCCGAGCTGCGAACCGGCCAGCAGCACGGTCAGCTCCGAGGAGCTGCGCAGCGCGGCCCGGGCCGCCCGGCTGTCGGTGGCCATGTCTTCCAGCCGGTGCCGGCGAGCCGCCAGCAGGGCGAACTCCACCGCCACGAAGAAGGCGCTGAGCGCGATCAGCGCGATGGTCGTCACGATGACGACGATCGGGTTGCTCATCGGTCCACCTCCTTGGCCGGCGCGGTCTCGTCGTCCTCCGGCTTGCTGCTGAACTGCTCGATCCGGACCCGTAGCTCGGCGGGCACGTGCCGGTGCACCCGCACCACCTCGGCGTGCATCACGAACCGGGGCGGTTCGCCGTCCATCGCCAGCAGCGCCGGGTCGGTCGGCAGCTCGACCTCGACCACCGTGCCCACCCCGGGCAGCGTGCCGTGGCGAGCGATCACCAGGCCGGCCAGCGTCTCGAAGTCACCCCGCGGCAGGTCCACGTCGACCACCCGTTCCACCTCGTCCAGGGGGAGCGAGCCGGGCAGCACCCAGACGCCGTCCGCGGTCTGCGGGGCCCGGGGCCGCAACGCCGGGTCGTGCTCGTCGGTGATCTCGCCGACCAGCTCCTCGGCCAGGTCCTCGGCGGTGATCAGACCGCTGAAACCGCCGTACTCGTCCAGCACGCAGGCCATCTGGGCCCGCTTGATCACCAGCAGCTGCAGCAGGGCGGGCAACGGCATGGTGGTCGGCACCAGGGTGGCCGGGCGCATGATGTCCCGGGCCGTCCCGGGCTGGTCCAGGGCCAGCGGCAGCACGTCCTGCATGTGCACCACGCCCAGCACCTCGTCGGCCGGGCCGAGCACCGGGTAACGGCTGTGGCCGGTGCTCATCAGCTCGCGCACCCGGGTCAGCGGGTCGTCGGCGTGCACCACGCCCACCGCCGCCCGCGGGATCATCGCGTGCTGCACGTCCTGCTGCGGGAAGTCGAGGATGCGGTCCAGCAGCAGCGAGAGCTCCTTGGGCAGGTCGCCGCTCTCGGCCGACTCGGCCACGATGTGCTCCAGGTCGCGGGCGGTGGCCGAGTGCTCCACGTCGTGGGCCGGCTCGATGCCGAGGACCTTCAGCAGCGCGTTGGACGACTTGTCGAAGATCTGGATGAGCCAGCCGAACACCGCCAGGTAGGCGGTGGTGGAGGCGGCCAGCCAGAGCGCCACCGGGTCGGGCCGGGCGATGGCCAGGTTCTTCGGGAACAGCTCGCCGAAGATCATCTGCACCGCGGTGGAGAACAGCAGTGCGAGAACGGTGCCGATGGCGATGCCGACGCCGGTGGGCACGCCGACGCCGCCCAGCGCCTCGCCGAGGGCCTCACCGATCAGCGGCTCGGCCACGTATCCGACCAGCAGACCGGTGACGGTGATGCCCAGCTGGGCGCCGGACAGCATGAACGAGGTGCGCCGGGTGACCTTGAGCGCCCGCTCGGCCGCGCTGTCCCCGGCGGCGGCCCGGGCGGTGAGGGCGGCCCGGTCGACCGCCATGTATGCGAATTCCTGCGCCACGAAGTATCCGGTGACGGCGGTGATCGCCAGCACCACCAGGATGCCCAGGAGCAGTGAAAGGACCCACATCAGTTCGTTCCCCCCTTCCCCGCGTCAGGTGTGGCGCGCATCAGGGGGCATGGATAGTGGTCGTCGTCCATCTCTCTCCGGGTAGGGGGGCAGTTCTCCGGGCCATAACGTGCCATCCAACGCTCTGGTTCCCGGCTCTGCGCGCCGCTTCACCCGGATGTCGCAGTGGCCACAGGTCTTTCGTCGCAATCGTGCCCGACGGTTCCCTAATCCCTGCTGAATGCGCCGGTCATCAGTCCTCCGGAGCCTCGACCCGCTCGCGGATCAGCCCGATCAGGGCCTGGGCGGCCGCGCTCGGGGTGCGGTCGTCGGGAACGGCCAGGGCCAGCGGGAAGGTGAAGTCCGCGCCGGTCACCGGGCGCACCGCGATGCCGGGCACCCCGGCCAGGCCGTAGCGGGGGAACAGAGCCACCCCGAGCCCGTTGCGCACGTAGTCCGGGCCGATCGCGTACTCGGTGATCTCGATGACCACCCGCCGGCGCACCCCGGCCGCGGCGAAGGCCTGGTCGGCCACGGTGCGACTGCCGTAGCCGACCGGGGCGTCGATGAAGTTCAGGTCGGCGAGCCGCTGGATCGGCACGGTGTCCTGCTCGGCCAGCGGATGCCCCTCCGGCAGCACCAGGTCGAGCATCGAGGCGGTCAGGTCGATCAGCTGGATCCCGGCCGGCGGGGGCCCGCCGGGGGTGACGAAGGCCAGGTCCAGGCGGTGGTCGGCGAGCAGGCCGAACAGGCCCTGGGTGCCGGTCGCGGCGGTGCGCGTGTGCAGCTGCACCCCGGGGTGGCGCCGGTGGTACTCACCCAGCAGGGCCGGCACGTCGACGAAGCGGATCGAGGTGAGCACGCCGATCCGTAACGATCCGCCCAACCCGCCCCGCACCCGGGCGACCGCGTCGCGGGCGTCGCGGGCAGCGTCCAGAGTTGCTCGGGCGTGCGGAAGGAGTACTGCTCCGGCATCGGTGAGCGTGACCCGGCGGCCGCCGCGTTCCAGCAGCTGCGAACCGAGGCTGCGTTCCAGGTTCTTCACCGCCGCGGAGACCGCGGACTGCACGATGTGCAGGCGCTCGGCCGCGCGGGTGAAGTTCTGCTCCTCGGCGACCGCGACGAAGTACTCGAGGTGACGGAGTTCCACCTGACCAAGCTATCGCGATCCGAGATGGCTATGAGCGAGAACATTCGTTGGACGCGATAGCTGTCGATCGCCACAGTGGGAGCCATGTCCTCATCGGCTGTTTCGCCGGCCCGGCCGGCTCCTCTCGCCGCCCCGCTGGGCTCCCGTCGCCACGGCGCCGGGTTCTGGCTGATCGCCTTCGCCTTCCTCACCGCAATGGCCTTCTCCACCGTCCCCACCCCGCTCTACCCGCTCTACATGGCGCGCGACGGGTTCTCCACCTTCATGGTCACCGTGGTGTTCGCGGTCTACGCGGTCGGCGTCGTGATCAGCCTGGTCCTGGCCGGCCACGTCTCGGACTGGGTGGGCCGGCGCCGGGTGCTGGTGCCCGCGCTGCTGCTGGAACTCGTGGCCGCCGTCCTCTTCGTGGTCAGCACCGACCTGACCGTGCTGCTCCTCGCCCGGCTGGTCACCGGCCTGGGGGTCGGGATGATCACCGCCACCGCCACTGCGCACCTGGCCGAGCTGCACGCCGCCCATCGGCCCACCGCCTCGGCCCAGCGGTTCGAGACGGTCTCCACCGCGGCCAACATCGGCGGACTGGGTCTGGGCCCGTTGGTCGCCGGTTTCCTGGCCCAGTGGGTGGACGCGCCGCTGCGCACGCCGTACCTGGTCTTCGTGGTGCTCCTGCTGCTCGCCGTCGCCGCGGTGCTGAAGGCACCGGAAACCGTCACCCGTCCCGAGATCGCCCCCACCTACCGGCCGCAGCGGGTCAGCGCCGACCACGGCGACCCGGCCGGCTACGTCACCGCCGCGGCCGCCGCGTTCGTCGGCTTCTCGGTGTTCGGCCTGTTCACCTCGGTGGCACCGGGTTTCGTGGCCGGCACGCTGCACCACCCCTCGCGGGCGCTGGCCGGGCTGATCGTGTTCGTGGTGTTCGGCGCGGCCGCCGCCGCCCAGGTGCTCACCGCCCGCCTCACCGCCCGGGCCAAGCTCAACGTCGGCCTGCTGTTCGAGGTGACCGGTCTGGTGGCCACGGTGGCCGGGACCCGCACCGAGAACCTGGCGCTCTTCGTGGTCGGCGGCGTGCTGGCCGGGATCGGCGCGGGCGTGCTGTTCAAGGCCGCGATCGGCACCGTCGTGGCGATGGCCGCCCCGGCCCGCCGCGGTGAGGCCCTGGCCGGGCTGTTCCTGATCGGCTACCTCGGCCTGATCGGCCCGGTCCTGGGCATGGGCCTGGGCGTGCGCAACTGGCCCACCGCCACCGTCCTCACCTGGTTCGCCGCGATCCTGGTGCTCCTGCTCGCCGGGGTCGCGGTCCTCGACCGCCGGGCCGCGCGCCGCGCGTAGGCTTCACCGCACCCGATCAACACCCGAAGCCCAGTACGGAAAGGGCCGCCCCGGATGAGCGTCTGCGTCGTCGGCAGTGTGAACCTGGACCACGTGGTCCGCGCCCCGCGGATCCCCGGTCCGGGCGAGACGATCCTGGGCACCGGGGTGGCCGAGCACCCCGGCGGCAAGGGGGCGAACCAGGCGATCGGAGCCGGGCGCAGCGGCGCCGAGACGGTTTTCGTCGGTGCGATGGGAGACGATCCGGCAGCCTCGCGTCTGCTGGCCGAGTTGCGCGGGGCCGGGGTCGACGCCCAGGTACGCACCGCCGCAGCCGGGGTGCCGACCGGCACCGCGTGGATCACGGTGGGGGACGACGGGGAGAACGTGATCATCGTGGTTCCGGGGGCCAACGCCACGGTCACCGAACTGTCGGCGCAGGAGCGCGGTCTCGTCGCCTCGGCCCGGATCCTGTTGCTGCAGCAGGAAATTCCCGAGTCGGCGATGCTCGACGCGGCCTCGGCGGTGGCGCCGGAGGCCCTGGTGCTGCTGAACGCGGCTCCCACCCGCGAGGTCTCGCCGCAGCTGCTGGCCCTGGTCGACGTGCTGATCGTGAACGAGCACGAGGCAGCCGACCTGCACGGGGCCCCGGCCACCCCTCCGGTCCTGATCGAGGCTCTGCTGGAACGGGTTCCGGCCGTCGTGCTGACCCTCGGGGCCGCCGGTTCACTGGTCGCGGTGCGTGGTGCGGAGCCGGTCGCCGTGCCTGCCCATCCGGTGAAGGCGGTCGACACCACCGGCGCCGGTGACGCCTTCTGCGGCGCCCTGGCGGCCGAGATCGACCGGGCCGAGCCGTCTTCCGATCTTCTGGACCGGCTGGTGGCGGGCGCCCGCTTCGCCACCTCGGTCAGTGCCCTGGCGGTGCAGCGGCCCGGGGCGGCCAGCAGCATCCCGTGGCGTGAAGAGGTGCTGAAGGCCTACCCGGCCTGAGTGCTGCCTCCGGCCTGGACAAGCGACCGGGGTTTTGCGAGCCTGTTCGGCAGGGCCTGCCTCATCCGCAGCCCCCGGACGAGGGGTGCCGTACCCGGAGCGCGACAAGACGGCATCGGGGAGGCTCGTCATGGCGTGGATCGTTCTCATCGTCTCCGGAGTTCTCGAGGCTGTCTGGGCCACCGCCCTGGGCCGGTCCGAAGGTTTCACCAAACTTGTCCCCAGCCTGGTGTTCGCGGTCGGGGTGGTGGCCAGCATGGCCGGCCTCGCGTACGCCATGCGCTCGCTGCCGGTAGGCACGTCCTACGCCGTATGGGTGGGGATCGGGGCCGTCCTCACCGTGCTGTACGCCATGGTCACCGGCGACGAGACGGTCTCGGTGACCAAGATCCTCCTGCTGCTGATGATCGTCGGCGGCGTGGTCGGGCTGAAACTGGCCCACTGACGGGCCGTTCCGGCTCAGCCGCGCAGCACCAGAAGGGCCACCAGGACATCGCAGCTGCTCACCCAGAAGCAGGTCTCGGTGAGCAGCTGCCGGTAGTTCAGCGCCGAGCGCCGCAGCCACAACGTTGCGACGATGGCCGTGACCAGTGGCAGCGCGGCCAGGGCGAGCGTGGCCAGGGCGGCCCCGAGGGCGGAGCCGCCGGCGGCCCGTTCGGCCGCGGTGACGACGACCAGCAGTTCCAGACCCGCCGTCAGAGTGAAGGTGAGGCTGACCAGGGCGGCCACGCGGGCCGTGGAGATTGCATGTCGGTAACGGATCGAACGACGGGACAGAACTCCCGACCGCGGCACGTAAACCCCCCTCTGACCAGGCATTCAGTGCGTACAGTCTACTTTCGGTGACGATCTGTCAGCGGATCGGGTGATCGGCCGGTCTTTCCCTTGCGCAGCAAAGCCGATCTTCCGATGAGCCATCCATGACCGCCTGCCGCACCGCACCGACCGTTCGGCGGTCCGATTCGACCGCTTGTCGACGGGCAACGGTACTTCTGTCACACGCGTCGCACGCACTGTGGTCTGATACGGCGCGGAGCGAATGCCCGATTAGTGAAGTAGTAGTTAACGGTCACAAAGCCCCCGCCGAGGCCGGCGCCGCCCTCGGCGCGAACCCCGGCACCGGGCCTCTGGGCTGGGAACAAGATCCCTGACCAGGTGGATGTAACCCGGCAGTAAAGAGATTCTTGACACGGGTGCGGCCTGTCCCTCAAGCTCTCACGGCAGCGAACGTTGTTAACGTTCACAATCTTTGACTCGCGTCGAGGGAGACGGGCATGGCGGCAGGACGGGTGTGCACAGCGCCGGTGACCGTCGCCCCGGCCCGCCCGCGCGGGGCCCGCGCACAGATTGCTGAGAAGCAGTGACCATCACCGAAGACATCCGCACCACGCTGTCGGCCGTCCGGGAGGAGGTCGCCCGCCTGCACGCCGAGCTCCCGCGCAACGGCCTGGTGGTCTGGACCGCCGGCAACGTCTCGGCCCGGGTGCCCGGCGCCGACCTGGCCGTGATCAAGCCGTCCGGGGTCTCCTACGACGAGCTCGACGCTGACTCGATGGTGGTCGTGGACCTCGACGGGAACCTCGTCGAGGGCACCCGCTCGCCGTCGTCCGACACCGCGGCGCACGCCTACGTGTACAAGCACATGCCCCACGTCAACGGGGTCGTGCACACGCACTCGACCTACGCCACCGCCTGGGCGGCCCGGCGCGAGCCGATCCCCTGCGTGCTGACGATGATGGCCGACGAGTTCGGCGGCGACATCCCGGTCGGCCCGTTCGCCCTGATCGGTGACGACTCGATCGGCCGCGGCATCGTCGAGACCCTGACCGGGCACAACTCCCCGGCGGTCCTGATGGCCCAGCACGGCCCGTTCACCATCGGCAAGAGCGCCAAGGCCGCGGTCAAGGCCGCGGTGCTGCTCGAGGAGGTGGCCCGCACCGTGCACACGGCCCGCACCCTGGGCCCGGTCGAGCGGCTCGCCCAGTCCGACATCGACAGCCTCTTCGACCGCTACCAGAACGTCTACGGCCGGTGACGCCGGTGGCCCGCGCGGCCACCGCCCGTCCCCACCCGGAACGCTGACAAGGACTTCCCACATGACGCAGCAGCCCACCCGCACCATCTGGTTCCTGACCGGCAGCCAGAACCTGTACGGCGACGACGTCCTCCAGCAGGTCGCCGAGCAGTCCCAGGCGATCAGCCGGGCCCTGGACGGCGCCGAGGCGATCCCCTTCGAGATCGTCTGGAAGCCGGTCCTGAAGGACTCCGCCTCGATCCGCCGGCTGATGCTCGAGGCCAACTCGGACGACTCGGTGATCGGCCTGATCGCCTGGATGCACACGTTCTCGCCGGCCAAGATGTGGATCTCCGGCCTGGACGCGCTGGACAAGCCGCTGCTGCACCTGCACACCCAGGCGAACGAGGCCCTGCCCTGGTCCTCGATCGACATGGACTTCATGAACCTGAACCAGGCCGCCCACGGCGACCGCGAGTTCGGTTACATCCAGACCCGTCTGGGCGTCCCGCGCAAGACCGTGGCCGGTCACGTCAGCTCGCCGCGCACGATCGAGAAGGTCGCCGTCTGGGCCCGCGCCGCGGCCGGCCGGCACGCCGTGCGCACCCTGCGCCTGGCCCGGTTCGGCGACAACATGCGTAACGTCGCGGTGACCGAGGGCGACAAGGTCGAGGCCGAGCTGAAGTTCGGTGTCTCGGTCAACACCTACGGGGTCAACGAGCTGGTCGAGGTCGTCGACGCGATCGACGACGCGGCCGTCACCGGGCTGGTGGAGGAGTACCAGGACCTCTACGACGTGTCCGAGGAGCTGCGCGTGGGCGGCGAGCGGCACGACTCGCTGCGCTACGGCGCGCGGATCGAGCTGGGCCTGCGCAGCTTCCTCACCGAGGGCGGCTTCGGCGCCTTCACCACCAACTTCGAGGACCTGGGCGGCCTTCGGCAGCTGCCCGGCCTGGGAGTCCAGCGGCTGATGGCCGACGGTTACGGGTTCGGCGGCGAGGGGGACTGGAAGACCTCGGTCCTGCTGCACACCCTCAAGGCCGCCGCCCAGGGCCTGCCCGGCGGGACGTCCTTCATGGAGGACTACACCTACCACCTGGTGCCGGGCCAGGAAGTGATCCTCGGGGCGCACATGCTCGAGGTCTGCCCGTCGATCGCGGTGGCCAAGCCGCGCATCGAGATCCACCCGCTCGGTATCGGCGGGCGCGAGGACCCGGTCCGGATGGTGTTCGACGCCGCCCCCGGCCCGGCGGTCACGATCGGCATCGCCGACATGGGTGACCGCTTCCGGTTCGTCGCGAACGAGATCGAGGTGGTAGAACCCCTCGAGGAACTGCCGAAGCTGCCGGTCGCCCGGGCCGTCTGGAAACCCCAGCCGGACCTGGCTACCTCGGCCGAGGCCTGGCTCACTGCCGGTGGCCCCCACCACACGGTACTGTCCAGCGCGCTGACCGCAGAGCACCTCGGTGACCTTGCGGACATGCTCGAGACCGAGCTGGCACTGATCGACGCTTCGACCGACGTCCGTAGGTTCGGACGTGAACTGAAGTGGAACCAGGCGTACTTCCGCCTGGCTCAAGGGTTCTGACGCAAGCCCTCCCCAGTAACACAACTGCCCGGCGGCCAAGGATGGCCGTCTGAGAAACCGGAGAGAGAACTATGCAACGCAGCAGAGTTACCCGGATCGTCGCCGGATTCACCCTCGTGGCCGCCCTGGCCGCCTGTGGTGGGTCGACCGAGAAGACCGGTGGCGCCGCCCCCAAGGCCGGCGAGGACGTCGAGGGCTCGCTCGTCGGCGTGACCATGCCGACCCGTTCGTCCGAGCGCTGGATCGCCGACGGCGACAACGTGAAGGCCGCCCTGGAGAAGCTCGGCTACGAGGTCAGCCTCGAGTACGCCGAGGACAAGATCCCGACCCAGGTCGAGCAGATCGAGAACCAGATCGCCCAGGGCGCCCGGGTCCTGATCGTCGCCGCGATCGACGGCACCGCGCTCACCACGCAGCTGGAGCAGGCCCAGGAGCAGGGGATCAAGGTCATCTCCTACGACCGCCTGATCCGTGACACCGAGGCCGTGGACTACTACGCGAGCTTCGACAACTACAAGGTCGGCGTGCAGCAGGCCACCTCGCTGCTGCAGGGTCTCGGCCTGGTCGAGGCCGACGGCACGACCCGGACCGACGAGAAGGGCCCGTTCAACATCGAGCTCTTCGCCGGCTCGCCCGACGACAACAACGCCACGTTCTTCTTCAACGGCGCGATGGACACCCTGAAGCCGTACCTCGACGACAAGACCCTCGTGGTCAAGAGCGGCGAGACGGACTTCAAGACGGTCGCCACCCTGCAGTGGAAGCCCGAGACCGCTCAGGCCCGCATGGAGAACGTGATCACCAAGGCGTACAAGGGCGCTCGCCTCGACGGCGTGCTGTCCCCGTACGACGGCATGAGCATCGGCATCCTGTCGGCGCTGACCGGCTACGGCACCTCCGACAACCCCTGGCCGATCGTCACCGGCCAGGACGCCGAGGTCGCCTCGGTGAAGTCGATCATCGCCGGCGAGCAGTACGCCACCATCTACAAGGACACGCGCCAGCTGGCCGACGTGGCCGTGAAGATGGCCGACGCGGTGATGAAGGGCGAGGAGCCCGAGGTGAACAACACCACGGACTACGACAACGGCAAGAAGGTCGTCCCGTCGCAGCTCCTGGAGTCGGTCATCGTCAACAAGGACAACTACAAGGAAACCCTCGTGGACTCGGGCTACTACGCCGAGTCGGATCTCAGCTGACCTGAGCTCCCCAGCTGCCGGTCCGTCCACGGGCAACCCCTCCGCCCGTGGACGGGCCGGCGCATCCCCTGGCAGAGCCCTTGAGGAGCACGGATGCCCGGCAACATTCTCGAAATGCGCAACATCAGCAAGACCTTCCCGGGCGTGAAGGCGCTGCAGAACGTCACCTTCACGGTGGCCGAGGGCGAGATCCACGCCATCTGCGGCGAGAACGGCGCCGGGAAATCCACCCTGATGAAGGTTCTGTCAGGGGTCTACCCGTTCGGTGAGTACGAGGGCGACATCGTCTACGACGGCGAGGTCTGCCAGTTCAGCGGCACGCGCGACAGCGAGTCGCGCGGCATCGTGATCATCCACCAGGAACTCGCGCTGGTGCCGGAACTCTCGATAGCCGAGAACATCTTCCTCGGCAACGAGACGGCCACCCGCGGCCTGATCAACTGGGACGAGACCAACGCGCGGGCGGCGGAGCTGCTCAAGCGCGTGGGCCTGGCCGAGAACCCCACCACGAAGATCATCGATCTCGGTGTGGGCAAGCAGCAGCTGGTCGAGATCGCCAAGGCGATGTCGAAGAAGGTGCGCCTGCTGATCCTCGACGAGCCCACCGCAGCGCTCAACGACGACGACTCCGAGCACCTGCTCGACCTGCTGCGTGGTCTGCGTGACGAGGGCATCACCTGTGTGATCATCTCGCACAAGCTCAACGAGATCCAGGCCATCTCCGACTCGGTCACGATCATCCGGGACGGCCAGACCATCGACTCGCTCAACATGAAGCGCGACGAGGTCACCGAGGACCGGATCATCTCGCTGATGGTCGGCCGGTCGCTGGAGAACCGTTACCCGGACAAGGATCCCAGCATCCAGATCGGCGAGGAGGTGCTGCGGGTCGAGAACTGGACCGTGCACAGCTCCACCCAGCACGGCCGGGTCCTGATCCGCGAGGCCAACCTCAGCCTGCGGGCCGGCGAGATCGTCGGCCTGGCGGGCCTGATGGGCGCCGGGCGCACCGAGCTGGCGATGAGCATCTTCGGCCGCAGCTACGGCACCGGCATCAGCGGTCAGCTGTACAAGTTCGGCAAGCCGATCGAGGCCAAGAACGTCCAGCAGGCGATCAAGCACGGTCTGGCCTACGCCACCGAGGACCGCAAGCGCTACGGGCTGAACCTGATCGACAACATCACCCGGAACGTCTCCGCCGCCGCCCTGGGCAAGCTGGCCAAGCGCGGCTGGGTGGACGACAACGAGGAACTGAGCGTCGCCGAGGGCTTCCGCAAGAGCCTGCGGATCAAGGCGCCGACCGTGGCCTCGATCACCGGCAAGCTCAGCGGTGGTAACCAGCAGAAGGTCGTGCTGGCCAAGTGGATCTACACGAACCCCGACGTGCTGATCCTCGACGAGCCGACGCGCGGTATCGACGTCGGCGCCAAGTACGAGATCTACCAGATCATCAACCAGCTCGCGGCCGAGGGGAAGGCGATCCTGGTGATCTCCTCCGAACTGCCCGAGCTGCTGGGCATCTGCGACCGGATCTACGCCCTCTCCGAGGGCCGGATCACCGGCCAGGTGTCCCGTGAAGAAGCCACCCAGGAGCTGCTCATGCAGTACATGACCAAAGGGCAGGTGTGAGACCGATGGCAACCTCTGACTCCTCGCCCACCCCCACCGACGAGGTGGGGAAGAAGGACGACGGCACCCCCGAGGCCACCGGAGCCACCAAGGCCGAGGGCACCAAGGCGGAGACCACCACCGAGGTCACGGCCGAGAAGCCGCAGCCCGCCCCGGTCGCCGCGTCCTCGCCCGCCCCCGCGGCGGCGACGGCCGGAGCCGCGACCGCCACCCGCAGTGGCGGACGGGGTTTCAACGCCGGCAGCCTGCGTGAGAACGGCATCTACTTCGCGTTCGCCCTGATCGTGGTGCTGTTCGCGGTTCTGACCGGCGGCGACCTGCTGCAGCCGCAGAACCTGTCGAACATCATCGTGCAGAAGAGCTACATCCTGATCCTCGCGATCGGGATGATCCTGATCATCATCGCCGGTCACATCGACCTGTCGGTGGGATCGGTTCTCGCGGCCACCGGTGCCTTCTCGGCCGTACTGATGGTCAATCACGACGTCCACTGGGCGATCGCGATCCCGCTGACCCTGCTGATGGGTGCCGCGATCGGCGCCTGGCAGGGCTACTGGGTGGCCTACTTCGGCATCCCGGCCTTCATCGTCACCCTGGCCGGCATGCTCGTGTTCCGCGCGGTCACCCTGATCATCCTGGGCAACCAGGGCATCGGCCCGTTCCCCGACGCGGTCCGCACCATGGCCAACGGGTTCACCCCGGGCTGGCTCGGCAACGTCGCGCTCGGTGGGCTCGGCGGCGCCGACCTGGTCACCCTGCTGGTCGGCCTGGCCCTGGTGGCCGCGATCGTCTGGACCCAGTACAGCTCGCGCACCGCCCGGATCAAGCTGGGCCAGTCGGTCGAGCCGTTCGGCCTGTTCCTGGTGAAGATCATCGCGCCGTCGCTGGTGCTGATGTTCGTCATCGTGCAGCTCGCCCGCTACCGCAACCTGCCCTGGGTGCTGGTCCTGCTCGGTGCGCTCATCCTGATCTACACGCTGGTCACCAACCGCGCCGTCTTCGGCCGTCACATCTACGCGATCGGTGGCAACCTGCACGCCGCCACGCTGTCCGGCGTGAAGGTCAAGCAGGTCACGTTCTGGCTGTTCGTGAACATGGGTGTGCTGGCCGCCGTGGCCGGCATCATCTTCTCCGGCCGGCTCAACCTGGCCGGCCCGACCGCCGGTAACAGCTTCGAGCTGGACGCCATCGCCGCCGCGTTCATCGGTGGTGCGGCCGTCCAGGGTGGTGTCGGCAAGGTGATCGGCGCCATCACCGGTGGTCTGATCATGGCCGTGATCGACAACGGGATGTCGCTGCTGGGTGCCGGCAGCGAGGAGGTCATGCTGGTCAAGGGCCTTGTGCTGCTGGCCGCGGTCGCCTTCGACGTGATCACCAAGCGCCGGGCCGGCTCCAGCTCCAGATAGTGGTGCTGCGGTTCGGTTGACAGCCGGGTGAGGCCTACGGCCCGGGCTCCCTTCCAGGTGCCCGGGCCGTAGGTCCCACACCGGGCCGGTGATTCCCGCGAGGAATGGACCAGATCGATGAGACCTCCGTCCCGGGCGGCGGCCCAGGCCGGCGGCGATCCAGCCCATCCCAGCTCTCCGGGCGGCGCGGCAGCGCGCAAACGCCCAGGGATGCACGACGTCGCCCGCCTCGCCGGCGTTTCCCACCAGACGGTGTCACGTGTGCTCAACGGCAGTGACGGCGTCAGCTCCCGCACCCGCGCAGTGGTTCTGGCCGCGATCGACGAGCTGGGCTACCGGCCCAACTCGGCGGCCCGGACACTGGTCACCGGGCGCTCGAAAGTGCTCGGGCTGGTGACCATCGGGGGCGCCCTCTACGGGCCGATGTCGATGCTCTACGGCGTCGAGTCGGCCGCCCGCGAGGAAGGCTACATCCTCACTGTCGCGAACGTCGGTGGCGGTGAGGGTGGTTCGGTTGAACGTGCGGTGACCAGGCTGGAACGCCAGGGCGTCGAGGGCATCGTCGTGGTGGCCCCGCTCACCTCGGTGGGCGAGAGCCTGGCCACGATGGCCCGCCACCTTCCCCTGGTGGCGGTCGAGAGTTCGCTCAACAGCGCCCTTCCGGTGATCTCGGTGGACCAGATCGCCGGGGCCACCGTGGCCACCGAGCACCTGCTCGCGCTCGGCCACCGCACGGTCTGGCACGTCGCCGGGCCGAGCCACTTCTACGAGGCCCAGGACCGGATCTCGGGCTGGGCGGCCGCTCTGGAGCGGGCCGGTGCCGAGGTGCCGCCGCTGCTCTACGGCGACTGGAGTGCCCCCACCGGCTACGAGGCCGGGCAGATCCTGAGCCGGATGCCCGACGTCTCGGCCGTTTTCGTGGCCAACGACTCGATGGCCGTCGGGGTGCTGCGGGCGCTGCGGGAGAACGGCCGCGACCTGCCGGGCGACATCAGCGTGGTGGGTTTCGACGACATCCCCGAGGCCGGCTACTTCAGCCCACCGTTGACCACGGTGCGCCAGCCGTTCGAGGAGGTCGGGCGTCGCAGCCTGAAGGCCCTCCTGGCGCAGATCGAGACCGGTGAGAGCGTGCCGGAGCGGCTCGTGATCGAGCCGGAGCTGGTGATCCGGGAGAGCTCGGCGCCGCCGTCCTAGACGGTCCGCCGATCTCTGCACCGCCGTTCGTTCAGGAGCGCGGTCCCTGCCCCCGTCGGTCAGGGACCGCGCGTCCGTCCTACGCGCCGCCGCCCGAGCGGCGTCCTGCCCCACCCGCAGGGCGTCCGGCATCCGCCCGTCGGTCTCTGGGTGCCGGGGACGAGTAGGTGGTACTCCTCCAGTAGGCGCGACGCCGGGGCATCCGGACAATCCGCTCGATGTGGACACCTGAGCTGTCCTCAGACCTGGAAGCGGCGGACCACGTTCTGCAGGTCCCGTGACGACGCCTCGAGCGCCCCGGCCGCGTCCCGGACCTCGCCCAGGTCGCGGGACGACTGCTCGCTCGCCCGGGCTACGGCCTGGACGTTGGCCGCGATCTCACCGGAACTGCCGGCCGCCCCGGCCACGTTCCGGGTCATCTCGGCGGTCACCGCGGTCTGTTCCTCCACCGCGGCCGCGATGGTGTTCTGGTACGTGCTGATCTGGTCGATGACCTCGGAGATCTCACTGATCGCGGCGACCGCCGCACTGGTGTCGGACTGGATCGCGGCGACCTTGGAGACGATGTCCTCGGTGGCCTTGGCGGTCTCCTGGGCCAGTTCCTTCACCTCGTTGGCGACCACCGCGAACCCCTTGCCGGACTCCCCGGCGCGGGCCGCCTCGATGGTCGCGTTCAGCGCCAGCAGGTTGGTCTGCTCGGCGATCGAGGTGATCGCCTGGACCACGGTGGCGATCTCGGCCGAGGCCTCGCCCAGCCGCCCGATCACGTGACTGGTGGCCTCGGCGCTGCCGACCGCCTGGGCGGCGACCCGCGCCGCCTCGGTGGCATTGGTGGCGATCTCCTGGATCGACTGGCCCATCTCCTGGCTGCCCGCGGACATCGTCTGGACGTTGGTCGAGACGGTGTCCGCGGCCGAGGCGACCAGCCCGGCCTGCGCCGCGCTCTCGGTGTTGCCGGCGGTCAGCTTGACCACCGTGCGGTTCAGGCTCTCGGAAAGGCTGTGCAGCGTGGTCGAACTCTCGGTCAGGGCCAGCACCGCGGTCCGGGTGTTGCCCACGGCCTCGCCCAGGGCGCGGTCGGCCGTGGTCATCTCGTCGTTGCCGGAGGGGGTCGGGGTGCTGGTGAGGTCGCCGGAGGCGACCCGGCGCAGGCTGCTCACGGTCTGGCCGAGCGGACCGGTGATGCTCCGGGTGACCGTCCAGGCCAGCAGGGTGGCCAGCACCACGGCGACGACCAGCACGCCCAGGACGGTGGTGCGCACCTCGGTGGCGCTGGTCGCGGCGGCCTCGGTCTCGGCGTCCCGGCGCCCGGTCACCGAGTCGGCGATCGAGGCGGTCTGTTCCAGGACGTCGGTGTACACGGTCATGCCGGTCTCGAGGATCTGGGTCTCGGCGGCCCGGACCCGGCCGGCCCGGTACAGCTCGACCGCCTCGTCGTCGGCGGCGAAGAAGCTGTTCCAGGACGCGGACATGGCGTCGAAGGTCTCCCGCTCGGCGGCGGTCATCGACCCCACCGGGAAGTCCTGCAGGAACTGCAGCAGCCCGGCCTTGGAGGTCAGGAATCCGGCGCGGTTCGGCGAGTCGTCGGCGATCGCGGCCTGACTGCCCAGACGCCGGGCGTCCCAGCCGTAGACGGCCTGCCAGCCGGTCACGTCCGCGTTGTAGAAGTTGACCTTGTCCACCGCGCGCACCAGGTCGGTGAGCTCGTCCACCCGCTCGGCCGAGGCCCGCTGCTTGGACAGGCCGTGCAGGGCCGCCCCGGAGGCGATCGCGAGAAGGACCGTGACCACCGCGAACGCCGCTGCCAGACGGGTGCCGATGCGGAACCGGCGAAGCTGACTGAGCACTGATCCTCCTGGACGCGTCCGACAGTGGTACTTCGGACGTCACCAGGACGAAGTTGAGCCTCGGGACTACCGGCGGGAAAGGTGCGGCCCCGCCTACTGGATGCGGAACCGGTCGAGCTGCCGGCGCTCCCGCTTGGTCGGCCGGCCCGCCCCCCGATCGCGCACGGCCACGTGCACGATCTCCTCCTTCGGCGGCGGCGCCGGGGTCAGGTCCTCGAAACAGGTCACCGCCACCGCGGCCCCCACCCGTTTCTGGATCAGCCTGCGCACCAGCGCGATCCGCTCCCCGCCAGGGGTGAGGGCCTCGACCTTGTCGCCCACCCGCACCATCGTCGAGGGCTTGGCCTTGTTGCCGTTGACCGCGACGTGGCCGCCCCGGCAGGCGCTCGAGGCCGCCGACCGGGTCTTGAACAACCGCACGGACGAGACCCAGACGTCCAGGCGCACTTCTGCCGGATCCATGCGCCTACTTTACGAGCGCTGTCACGCAGCATTTCGTCCTGTGGTGTGCCCAGACACCTGTGCTAGGTTTTCGGCCCATTAGTCCGATACGGTCGTAAAAGGACTTTGATGACCGCGTGCGTATCGGACGGCTCGAATTCGGCGAAGTGTTCGGCTCGCAACGCGAAGGGTGTCCATTGACGAGCACAGCGCGGCCTCCACGTCGTTCTCCGTCTCCGTGGCTGGTCGGTGCTCTGGTCGCCGGGGCCGCCGCCTGGGCCCGGCGCGGGGGCTCGCTGCCCTGGCCCGAGAAGGCCCGGGCGCTGCCCACCCCACCGCCCGCCGCCCCGGTGCCGGACGGCCCGGTGATCACTCCGGCCGAGCTCGACCTGGCGGTGGCCCGTGAGCGTCAGCGCCTGATCCAGTTGCAGCAGGAGCTGCAGCACGTGGTCAAGGCGCGGATGCCGGCCGCCCTGGCCGGGGCCGAGGTGCCCCCGGCCGACCGGCCCCAGGAGCTCAGCCCCGAGACCGCCGCCCTGCTCGAGGAGATGCTGGAGCAGGTCGGCAGCACCGTGCGGGAGCGGGAGGAGTCGCGCCGCCTGGCCCTGGTCGAGCTGGCCGGCCGGGTGCAGACCTCCGCACACCGGATCCAGCAGGCGATGAGCGGCCTGGCCGAGCAGCACCCGGGCGACCCGGACCTGCTCGAGACCACCATGCGGGTCGACCACGCGGCCACCCAGCAGGCCCGGCACGCGCAGAGCGTGAAGGTCCTGTGCGACGAGTGGCCCGGGCAGCAGTGGCCGGCCCCGCTCGCCCTGGTCGACGTGGTGCGGGCCGCCTCCGGCCGGATCGTCGCCTTCAGCCGGGTGCAGGTCACCGGCGACCAGACGGTGGCCGCGGTGCCCAGCGTGGTCGAGCCGCTGATCCACCTGATCGCCGAGCTGCTGGCCAACGCCACCGAGTACTCGGCCCCCTCCACCCCGGTCACCGTGGGGGTGCGCGGGGTCCAGCGCGGCGCCGTGATCGAGGTCGACGACAGCGGTTTCGGCCTCGACGACTACCGTCTGGCCGAGGCCCGGGAGATCGTCTCCGGCCGTCGTCTGCTCGGGGTCAGCGACGTCGGTGAGATCCCGCAGACCGGTTTCGCCGTGGTCGGCCGCTTCGCCCGCCGCCACGGTTTCACCGTCGACCTGGGGATCTCCCCGTACGGCGGGGTCCGGGCGGTCGTCCTGGTACCCAGCGTGCTGGTCCAGACGGTGGCCCTGCCCGCTCCGGTCGCGGTGCCGGAACCCGTCGCAGAGCCCGAGGCGCCGGTGGTGCCCGAGCCGCCCGCCCCGGTGGTCGTCGACACCCGGCCGGCCGCACCCGTCGTCGAACCCGCACCCGTCGTCGAACCCGCACCGGGTGGCGAAACCCAGCTACCGCAACGACGTTCGTCCCGCCGACGCAACCCGGCCACCCCGGTCGGGAGCGAACCGGCCGCAGCCACCCGCCCGGTCGTCCCCACCGCCCCGGCCACCGACCCCGAAGACGCGGGCGACTGGATGGAGCGGTTCTTCGAGGGCTCCCAGCCCATCCCGGTCACCCCGGCCGAGCCCGGGACGACCACGCCAGGAACCGATCTCGAGGGTGGGGACACTCCCTCGACCACCCGGAAGGACGCGACTCAGGGATGAGCCAGGAGCAGAGGACCGCCCGCCCGGACCGAGGCTGGATGATCGCCGAGGTCACCGTCGTCCCCGGGGTCCGTGACGTGGTGGTGTTCAGCGTCGACGGCCTTCTCCTGGCCGGCTCGGCCGGCCTCGGCCGCGACCGGGCCGAACGGCTGGCCGCCACCTGTTCGGGGCTGCAGTCGCTGGGCCGCGCCCTGGGCCAGGAGTTCGGCACCGGCGACGGGCTGGTCCGCCACCAGATGATCGAGTTCGACGGCGGCTTCCTGTTCCTGCGCAGCGCCGACGGTGCCCACCTGGCGGTGGTCGCCGATCCGGTGGTCGACCCGCGGCAGGTGGCCCGGGCGATGCAGGCCCAGGTGCTCAAGATCGGTGCCGCCAACCTCAGCAGTCCCGCCCGCCAGGACGCGCCCCAGTGACCGGGTCTGGGGAACCAGACCACGAAACCAGAGTCCGGGCCGCAGCCCCGCCCACCGGGCAGTTCTCCGCCCGCGCCCTGCGGCCCTACGTGATCACCCGGGGCCGGGCCCGGGCCAGCCGCAACACCGTCGGGGTGGAGACGCTGCTGATCGCCCCCGACCCCACCCGCGAACTGCCGGTCACTGCCACCCGCGAAGAACGCGCCCTGGTGCGGATGTGCGCCCGGCTGCTCTCCCTGGCCGAGGCCGCGGCGCACCTCGACCTGCCGGTCAGCCTGGTCAGCGTGCTGGCCTCGGACCTGATCGACGCCGGCTACCTCTCGGCCCGCTCGGGCACCGCCCGCCCGGCCGCCCCCGACTCCTCTCTGCTGCAGGAGGTGCTGCATGGACTCCGCGGCATCCGCTGACCGCTACCTGCCGGACACGGTCCAGCGCTCGGCCAAGATCCTCGTCGTCGGCGCCTTCGGGGTGGGCAAGACCACCCTGGTCGGCTCGGTCAGCGAGATCACCCCGCTGCGCACCGAGGAGGTGATGACCGAGGCCGGGGTCGGGGTCGACGACCTGCCCGGCGACAGCCACAAGCGCACCACCACCGTGGCGATGGACTTCGGCCGGATCACCATCAACGCCGAGCTGGTGCTGTACCTGTTCGGTGCGCCCGGCCAGCGGCGGTTCTGGGACCTGTGGACCGATCTGGCGGTGGGCGCCATCGGCGTCCTGGTGCTGGTCGACATCCGCCGCCTGGAGCAGAGTTTCGACGTCCTCGAGCAGCTGGAGGAGCGCGAGCTGCCGTTCGCGGTGGCGGTGAACCGCTTCCCCGACAGCCCGGTGGTCGAGCTCGAAGAGGTACGGGCCGCCCTCGACCTGCTGCCCGAGACACCGGTGGTGGAGTGCGACGCGCGCAACCGGCACTCCAGCGCCCAGGCCCTGCTCGCCCTGTGCGAGTACGTCGCCACCCACGATCCGCGTTCCTTCCGGGAGTACGCCACGTGACCGAAACGCCAGAGCCGGAAAGGGTCTTCGGATCCGTCTCGGACACCATGAAGCTCAAGCCGGACACCCCGCCCCCGGGCTGTCCGGCCCACTCGAGCACGGCCGGGCTGACTCCGCTGATCTCCGCCACCGGTTCGCCCGACCATCGCGTGGTCTACCGGCAGCTGCGGGCCGAGCAGGGGCCGGTCGCCCGGGTCGAGCTGGAGCCGGGCGTGGGGGCCTGGCTGGTGATGGGCTACCGCGAGCTGCTGACCATCACCCGCGACGAGCGCACCTTCGTGCACGACGCCCGTAACTGGAAAGACCTGCAGGACGGCGTGGTCGCCCCGGATTCCGGTCTGCTGCCGATGATGGCCTGGCGGGCCAACGTGATCGGCGCCGACGGGGAGACCCACCGCCGGCTGCGGCGCCCGCTCGACGAGGGCGTGGCCCACATCGACCAGCGCCGCACCCGCCGCGAGGTGGAGGCGATCTGCGCCGATCTGGTCGCCTCGTTCGCCGGCCGGGGCTCGGCCGACCTGATCGGTGAGTACGCCGCGGTGATCCCGTTGCTGGCGCTGGCCTCGCTGTTCGGGATGGAGCGGGAAGAGGGCCTGGAGCTGCGCCAGGCGCTGATCGCGCTGTTCGGCAGCCAGGACAACTCGCAGTCCGGCAACCGGCAGTTCGAGGAGATCCTGCTGGACCTGCTGCGCGCCCGGGCGGCCGATCCGGACGACACCCGCGACGACCTGACCGGGGTGTTCCTGCGGCACCCGGCGCTGGAGAACGAGGCCGAGCGGCTGCAGTCGATGGTGGTGATGATCGCCGCCGCGAACGAGACGGTCACCGCCTGGATCTCGCACACCCTGCGCTTCCTGCTCACCGACCCGCGGTTCTCGGCGCAGCTGCGCGGAGGCAGTCTGGGGGTCGACGACGCGCTCGACGAGGCGCTCTGGCGCGACCCGCCGATGAACGTGATGCCGGCCCGCTACGCGCTGCACGACACCGAGCTCGGCGGTCAGCAGATCCGCAAGGGTGACGTGCTCCTGCTCGGCCTGGGAGCGGTGGTCGACGACCCGCTGATGCAGACCGGTTTCGGCCCGATGGCCGAGCCGGGCAACCGCGCGCACCTGGCCTTCGCCGCCGGCCCGCACTCCTGCCCGGCCCGGGTGCCCGCCCGGCTGATCACCCGCACCGCGGTCAGCACCGTGCTCAACCTGCTGCCGGACATCCATCTCTCGGTACCGGCGGCCGAGATCACCTGGCTGCCCTCGCCGTGGACGCGGGTGCCGACCGCCCTGCCGGTCGAGTTCTCCACCGTGGCGGCGGCACCGGAGCTGCAGCACCGCTGATCGAGCTGATCACTTGACCGGGACGCACGGACGCGGCCCGGGAGGTTGCCCTTTTCATCTGCCAGGAGGCCACCGTGTCCGAAAGCGTCGCAACCACCGTCGATCCCGACAGCATCCCGGTCGTCGAACTGGATCCCGCCGCCCGTGACCACCAGGGTGAGGCGGCCCGGCTGCGGGCCCTCGGCCCGGTGGTCCGGATCAAGCTGCCCGGCAACGTGGGCGCCTGGAGCGTCACCGACCACGCCCTGCTCAACGACCTGGTCACCGATCCGCGGTTCAGCAAGAACTGGCGCAACTGGAACGCCATCCGCTCCGGTCAGGTGGACGACTCCTGGCCGCTGATCGGCATGGTCAAGGTCAACAACATGGTCACCGCGGACGGCGACGAGCACCGCCGGCTGCGCAAGCTGGTCACCGCCAACCTGACCCCGCGCCGGGTGCAGGAGCTGCGCCCGCAGATCGAGCAGATCGTCGCCGAACTGCTGGCCGGCCTGCCCGCCCAGGCCGGCCCGGACGGTGTGGTGGACCTGCGCAAGCACTTCTCCGACGTGGTGCCGGTGCGGGTGATCTGCGAGCTGTTCGGGGTGCCGGAGGCCGAGCGGGCGCGGTTGAAGTTCCTGATGGACCAGATCTTCCGCTCCGACCTCACCTCCGAGGAGGTGGTCGGCTTCCAGATCGAGACGTACCAGTTGCTGGCCCGGGTGGTCGAGGCCCGGCGGGCCGAACCGGGCGCCGACCTGACCAGCGCCCTGATCGCGGCCCGGGACGCCGAGCCCGACGCGCTGAGCGAGGAGGAACTGGTCGGCACCCTGCTGGTGATGCTCGCGGCCGGGCAGGAGACCACGGTCGCGCTGATCACCAACGCCGTGCGGGCCCTGCTGACCCACCCCGAACAGAGGACGATCGCGGTCGCCGGCGGCGCGGAGGTCTGGGCCGCGGTGGTCGAGGAGACCCTGCGCTGGGACGCCCCGATCGGCAACTTCCCGTTCCGCTACCCCTTGGAAGACGTGGAGATCGCCGGGGTCGTGATCCCCAAGGGGGAGGCGATCATGGCGCCGTACAGCGCGGTCGGCCGCGAGGAGAAGCAGCACGGGGACGACGCGGGGGTCTTCGACATCACCCGGACCCAGCGCAAGCACCTGGCTTTCGGGGGCGGCATGCACGTCTGCCTGGGCGCGGTGCTGGCCCGGATGGAGGGCGTGATCGCGATCCCGGCGGTGTTCGACCGGTTCCCGGGCATCGAGCTGGCGGTGGACGAGGCGGAACTGATCCCGATCCCGTCGATGTTCTCGAACAGCTCCTCGACGCTGCCGGTTCGACTGGGCTGAAAGTGGTCAGAAAGTAGCGCACCTGACCCGCCCTCCCACCCGGGGTAACACGACACGCCGAACGCAAGGTTGAGCCCGGGGCAGCACGGGTGCCGGGTGCCGGACGGCGGTGCCCGATGCGGGTGGAGGATGCTGCAGGCAGCGATCCGGTTACCCCTACTGGTTCCGCACGCAGCGCACCACGCCGGCGTCCAGATCCCGGTAGTTCGTGTACCCGTCGTCGTAGTTCAGCGCCCACCGCGCCTTCTCGTCCTCAGCAGCCCGGTTCGCGGCCCAGTACCAGCCGCGGGCCGGGGTGCTCGGGAAGGCCTCACGGTCGATGGCCGGACCCACCAGTGACTCGTCCACCAACGTGGCCAGTTCCTGAACCCCCGGCAGGCGCCAGTTCCCGCCCTTCAGACCGGCGCAGTACGCAGCCGCTTCACCCGCCGCCATCGTCGGCGAAGTAGCCCGCTGCCAGGTGAGCCCGGTCATCGGATCCGACACCTCGTCGCCGTTCACCTCGTACTGCACCGAGCCCTGGCCGGACGGCGACTGCACACACCGCACCGCGAACTCACCCGACTGATCGGCCGCGTTGCTGGTCAGGCCCTCGTAGAAGTTGACGATCCAGGCGAAGGCCGGATCGTGCGGGGTGGCCCACGGCGATGCCGTCCAGAAGAACGACACCGGAGTACCCGGGAAGGCCTCGGGGTCGATGGCCGGGCCCAGTCGGGTGGTGTCAATGATGGACGTGAGTTGCACCCGGGTGGGCAGGTGCCAGTTCCCTTCGGCGAGGGTCAGGTTCGCGCAGTACTTCTTGGCGGCGGCGAAGGTGTACCGCCCGGACGGGGTTTCCCGCTGCCAGGTCAGACAGGTGATCTGGTCGCGCACGGTTCCGTCTTCGCGCACCGAATAACGCTGCTGGTCGGGCAGATCGGCGCCGGAATTGGGCATGGTCCAGGCGGGCCAGACCCCGCTCGGGAGGCCGGACCGGTCGCAGCGGTCTTTCACCACCGGCGCCGGCGCCGGGGCTTTGGCCGTTTTCGCCGGAGCCGGTGGGGGAGTGGGCGACACCGAGACCGCAGGTGGAGAGGTGGACAGCGAAGCGCTGAGCGCTTCGGCGCCCACCGGATGCTCCGAACGCACGGTGGGCGGCCGGTTCACGTCGTAGAGGAAGCCCCCGGTGAACAGCAGCAGGGTGGCCGCCGCAGTCACGGTGGCCACCCGCCCGGCCCACTTGACCGCAGCCCAGGCACCCCGTTCCGGTTCCTCGACCTCCCAGTCCGGCCGGTCGTCTTCAATTGTGGCCGTTGTGAGCTCGGTCGGCCCGGACTCCGGTGCCAGCAGGCCCTTGCCGGTCAGCGCGGCGACGAGCGCGGCGGGCAGCGGCAGCAACTGCAGGCCGGCGATCAGCCGGCTGGCCGGGAGCTGGTCCTCGGCCTCGCGCAGGCAGACCACGCAGGTGCGCACGTGCTTGGTGATCCGCTTGCGCCACAACGGGTTCGCCTGCCCCGTCCATTCCTGGAGCACCGGGACGAGCCCACCACACCGCGGCTCGCGGTCGAGCGCAGCCACGGCCAGCCGGCACTGCTCCAGCTGCTCGCGCATGCGCTGCAGGCGCACCGCGGTGTGGGCCTCGCCGAGCTCGAGGGCGTTCGCGATCTCGGCCCGGCTGATCCGCCCGGCACACTCCTGCCACCACAACGCCAGCAGCGCGCGGTGTTCCGGGTCGAGCCACCGCCCGGCCCGGACCAGGTCACGCTGCTGGCCCTGCAGGTCGAGCCGGAGCACCAGAAGGTCTTCGAAGGTCTCCGCCGGCTCGGCAGGGACGGCCGGCAGCAGTGATTCGGCCCCCACCCGACGCTGGTGGTCGGCGATGCGGCGGCTGGTGATCGCCACCAGCCAGGACCGGAAGCTGGCCGGGCTCTGCAGCGTGGGCAGGTCCTGCACCACCTGCAGCAGAACTTCCTGGGTGACGTCCTCCGCGTCGGCCGGCCGGCTCACCGACCGGCCGACGAGGTTGTGGACCAGGACGACGTACCGGGCCAGCAGCTCCTGAAGAGCCGCCTGATCGCCGGCCTGGGCCGCGCGGACCAGGCCCCCATCGCCTCCGGCTCCGGGAGGTACCCCCACCGGTTCGTCGTCCTGCATTTCTGGTCTCTACTTCTGGAGCGCGTAGCTCAGGTGCGGGGGCTGGTTGTACGCGGTGTTCTGCCAGGCCACGGCCACCCGGTACTGCGAGTCGTGCATCAGGGTGACGAACCGGGTGGAGCTCTGGTGCGGGGTGCTGTAGATGCGCAGGGCCGAGTCGTCGGACTCCGGCCAGATGACCTCTTCGCGCCAGTCGCCCAGGATGTCGCCGGACAGCGCCGGGGTGGACTTGGTGCTGTTGTTGGAGTGCACCCCGGCGGCGGTCAGCAGCCGGGTCTCACCGGTCGGCGACCACTTGCTGATCTTGTTGCCGTCCAGCAGTTCCCGCGAGGTGTCGCCGTCCCAGAAGACCAGGAAGTTCGTGGAACCGGGCTTGCTGCCGATCTTCTTGCCGGCCGTGTCCCGGGTGCCGTCGACGCTGGAGGACCACTGCTCGGCGCCCGGGCTGCCGGCCCAGATGTCCGCCGCCACACCCCGGCCGGTGTCGCAGGCGCAGCTGGCCGACTTGGTGATGATCTTGCCGGTGGCCGCGTCGGCCACGTAGTCGGCCGGGCCGCTGCCCTTGCTCTCGTTGACCTTGAACACCTCGAGCCCGGCGCGGGACGGGATCAGGTCACCCACGTGCAGCGCGTCACCGTGGCCGAGCTTCGTCGTCCACAGGCCCTTGCCGTTGTCGTCCAGGGCCATCGCGCCGTAGACGATCTCGTCCTTCCCGTCGCTGTCCACGTCGGCCACCGAGAGCTGGTGGTTGCCCTGCCCGGCCCACTCGGCCGGCTTGGTCTGCTTCGAGGAGTCGAACTGCCAGCGCTGGGTGAGCTTCCCGGCCTTGTAGTCCCAGGCGGTGATCACCGAGCGGGTGTAGTAGCCGCGGGCCTCGATCAGGCTCGGCGTGCTGCCGCTGAGGTAGGCGGTGCCGGCCAGGAAGCGGTCGACCCGGTTGCCGTACTTGTCGCCCCAGCTCGAGACCGTGCCGCGGGCGGGCAGGTAGTTGACCGTGGCGGCGGCGGCCCCGGTCTGGCCGTTGAACACGGTGAGGTACTCAGGACCGGTGAGCACGTAGCCGCTGCTGTTGCGGTGGTCGGCGCTCGCGGTGCCGATCACGGTGCCCTTGCCGTCCTTGGTGCCGTCGGCCGTCTTCATCGCGACCTCGGCCTTGCCGTCGCCGTCGTAGTCGTAGGCCTGGAACTGGGTGTAGTGCGCGCCCGCCCGGATGTTCTTGCCGAGGTCGATCCGCCACAGCCGCTTGCCGTCGAGCTCGTAGGCGTCGACGTAGACGTTGCCGGTGTAGCCGGACTGCGAGTTGTCCTTGGCGTTGGTCGGGTCCCACTTCAGCACGACCTCGTACTCGCCGTCGCCGTCGAGGTCGGCCACCGAGGCGTCGTTGGCGGTGTAGGTGTAGGCCACACCGTCCTTCGTGGTGCCCCCGGCCGGCTTGGCGATCGGCACCCGCAGGTAGCCGCTGGAGAGGTTGCGCACCGTGGCCGTCTCGGAACCGGTCTTCACGGTGTAGGTGGCCCCGGCGGCGGCGCCCTTGTCGAGATAGTTGGTGGAGCCGGTGATCCCGGCCTTGACCAGCTTGCCGTCGCGGTACACGTCGAACGCGGCGGTCTTGGCGTCGGTGGCCAGCAGGCGCCAGCTGATCAGGTTGTCGCTGCCGGAGCGCACGCTGATCGCGCCCCGGCCGAGCGTCTCCAGCTGGTGGCCGGCCACGGTGACCTTGGCGGCGGCCTTGCCCACGGTGCCCTGGGCGGCCGTGGTGGTCTGGTTGGCGGCGATCGCGGCGCCACCGGCGGCCAGCCCACCGGTGAGGGCGAGACCGGCGGCGACGGCCAGGGTGCGGCCGGGTCTGCGGCGGGCGACAGGACGGCGACGTTGACTCACGGATTCCTCTTTTCACCGGTCATCGGCTGCGCGGCTTCCCGGCGGGAGTGGGCGCGTGGAATCGGCCCAGGCAATCCGTCTGTGCGGGTGGGCTTTTCGATTCCGTGATGGTGTCGAGAATCCTGCTCACCTTGATGGAGGCTGTCAAACCTCAAAAAGGTTGCCCCGCTACAGGTCATGAGCAGGTGCGGGGAACGTAAAGACTGTGTTCGCGTCGCTGCGGAGGCGAATGCATAACGTAAATCGCGGAAAAGAAATGCAGCGGTTCCGGGCAACCTTTCCGGTCCCCCTACCTTCGGTGCGCCCGTCGTGACAGGTCGTCACGGCGCGCCCGGCAGCGTCAGGTGTCGATCAAGAGCCGGATAAGAGGTTGCAACCAACTTGTGCACGGGTGCTCACGTTCAGAAACATAGGGCCTCGCCCGGCCCGACCCGCCGAGTGCTCCATCCCTGACAGGAGTGCATTTCCCATGCTCAAGAAGGTCGTCCTCCCTCTGGCGACGATGGGCACACTGGCCGCCGGCGTCGCCCTCGCCGCCCCGGCCAGCGCTCACGGCTACGTCTCGTCGCCGCCCAGCCGCCAGGCCCTGTGCGCCAGCGGCGCCGTCTCCGGCTGCGGCCAGATCCAGTACGAGCCGCAGAGCGTCGAGGCGCCCAAGGGCTCGACCAAGTGCAGCGGCGGCAACGCCATGGCCGCCGCGCTGGACGACGAGTCGATCGACTGGCCGCACACCTCGGTCAGCAGCACCCCCACCTTCAACTGGACGCTGACCGCCCGGCACCGCACCAGCACCTGGCAGTACTACATCGACGGCAAGCTGGTGAAGGAGTTCGACGACAAGAACGCCATCCCCAACGCCACCGTCTCGCACCAGGTCGACCTGAGCGCCTACTCGGGCGAGAAGACGCTGCTGGCGGTCTGGAACATCGGCGACACCGCGATGGCGTTCTACAACTGCATCGACCTGAACATCGGCGGGACCGGCTCGGGCAACGGGAACGGGAACGGGCAGCCGACCACCGCGCCGTCCACCCCGGCCGAGACCCCCACCGAGGAGCCGGCCACCGAGGAGCCGACTACCGAGGCACCCACGCAGGAGCCCACCGAGGAGCCGAGCACCGAGGCGCCCACCACGGCCCCGACCACCACGGCCCCGGAAGACACCGAGGCCCCGGCGGAAGGCGAGTGGCAGAGCTGGAAGTGGTACAACCGCGGTGACAAGGTCACCTACGACGGCGTGACCTACGAGTGCCGCCAGTCGCACACCACGCTGCCGGGCTGGGAGCCGCCGGTCGTGCTCGCGCTCTGGCTGCCCCAGTGAGCCGTCTGCGGGCGGTCACCCTCACCGGGCTGAGCCTGGCCACCGGGGCGGTGCTGTTCCTGGGCGGATGCGGTGCGCTGAACGGGCTCTCGGTGAGCGGCTCGAGTGACGCCGCCACCGCCGAGGTGGCGGCGGCCGAGTCCACCCACGGGGCCCACGGCACCGGCACCCAGTCGGCCGCCGCCGGCCACAACGACGCCGACGTGATGTTCCTGCAGATGATGGTGGCCCGTCAGGTCGAGACGGCGAAGCTGACCGACCTGGCCACCGAGGGCCGGCTGACGAAGCAGGCCGCCGCCCTGGTCTCGGCGATCGGCATCACCGAGACCGACGAGCAGGCGCAGATGAGCGGCTGGCTGAAGGCCTGGGGCGAGCCGGCCGAGATGGCCGACGAGGCCGACCTGCACGCCGAGCACGGTGGGGTCAGCCGGCTCACCGAGTCCGACGTGAAGAGCCTGAAGTCGGCCTCGGCCGGGCAGTTCCAGACGCAGTACCTGAACCTGCTGATCGCCCAGCAGAGCAACGCGGTCGAGATCGCCCGCTACGTGGGTGAGAAGGGCAGCAACCCCGAGGTGCTCGAGCTGGCCACCCGGATCGAGACCTCCCGGTCCGCGCAGGTCAAGCAGATGCTCGGGCTGCTGGCGGAAACTCCGGCCTGAGTGCGGGACTGTCCTCGGCGGCTGCGGTCAGCAGGCGCCGAGGGCGGTCCACTCAGTGGCGTTGGGCCCGGGCACCTCGCTGGTCCCGGCGACCTCGGCCCGCCAGGCCTGGCCGGCGAACTTGACCTCGTCGTCCACCTGGTAGTCCTGGCCCGCGCCGTACGGGTCGGGGCAGGTGGACCGGGTCTGCACCCAGAAGAACGCCCCGGCCGCGATCAGGGTCACGGCGACCAGGGACGCGATGATGCCTCGCGTGGCGGTCATGAACGCACTGGTCCTTTCGGCGGGGGCAGCGAAAGACGCGACCGGGCGGATGTTCTGGAGCTAAACGGCTCGAAAGCTACCACGCAGCGACGGTACGTCCGGCCTGGTCAGGCGGCGAAAGCCGCGCTAAGTCGGACCATTGAACCGGGCCGGAAGAACGCACGGTAGCCGTACGCCTGCACCCCAGGCTTGCCCTGTGACAGCACGTCACAACCCGCGCCACTCAAAGGTCAGACCTTTTCGTGAGTCAGGCGGTGCAGAGTCCGGCGGCCCATCCGGCTCATCGTCGGGTTCGTCTCCCGGTAGTACCAGACCAGACCCATGGCCTGCTCGAACGCCCAGGCTCGGCCGCGTTCCCAGTCCAGGTCGTCGCAGCCGAGCCCGGCCCGCAGCACCGCCCGGGCCGGGCCGTCCAGCAGGTGCCAGGCGGCCACCAGGTCGAGGGCCGGATCGGCCGGGCCGAGCCCGCCGGAGTCGAGCACCCCGGCCAGGCGGATCTGCCCCGCCTCCCGCTGCACGAGCAGGTTCCCGGGGATCAGGTCCTTGTGGTTGGTCACGTCCGGGGCGGTGCGGAGCAGTTCGCGGAAGTGCTGCCAGAGCGCCCGCAGGGGTGGCACGTCGAGCACCTGCAAGCTCTCGCTCTGCCGGAAACAGGTCTCCATCCAGTCGTCGTGCTGTTTCAGGTCGCCACCCCGCCCGGAGCCGGAGAACGCCCGGCCCTCGGTCGGGATCGTGCGGATCCGGCCGATCAGCTCGGCCAGATCGCGGGCGAAGGCGGTGGAGCCGGCCGGGTCGACCTCGGTGGCGGTCGTCCCGGGCAGCCAGGTCTGCACCGCCCAGGGCAGCGGGTACCCGGGGCCGGGGGCGCCGATCGCCAGCTGCTGGGGTGCCCGGAAGCGGGTGTGGGCGGCGAGTTTCCGTGCGGCGTCGGCCTCGGCGGCGAACTCGGCGGCGATCGCGGCCGGGTCTCCCGGGCGCAGCGGGAACCGGGCGGTGAGCTCCTCGCCGATCCGGAACACCGCGTTGACGGTGCCGACCGCCTCGAGCGGGCGCACCGCGAGCCCGGCCCACTGCGGGAACTGCGCGGCCAGCAGTTCGGCCACCGTGATGGTGGAGATCGACAGCTGATCCTCGTGCACCGTACCTGCCCTCCCACTTCACCGGACCGTTCCGGAACTTAGCCGATCGGACCCGCTCGTTCACCGAAATACCGCTCACCGACGTCCAAAAGCATTGTTCACTAGTCAGGTCAAGAATCCTGTGGAACACTCCCGAACTCGTGGAGGACATGCGCTTCGACCTGCAGGGCAGGGGACACGACATCCGGATCGCACCGTCCGCCGGGGTGACCGGTCAGATCAAGGCCCGGGACGATGCGGGGCCCTGCTCGGTGCACATCGGCGAGGGTGTGAAGGGCAAGTGGAACATCACCGTCTCGGGCGGTGCCCGGGTGGTGATCGGCCGCAGCACGACCTGCGAGACCACGCAGATCGTGGCGCAGAACGGTGACGTCCTGATCGGTGAGGACTGCATGTTCTCGTTCGCGGTCGAGATCCGCACCACCGACACCCACGCCATCTACGACGTCGACGGCGGCGGCCGGGTCAATCCCGACCAGCCGATCCGGATCGGCGACCACGTCTGGCTGGGCAAGCAGGCGATCGTGCTGAAGGGCGCCGACGTCGGCTCCGGCAGCGTGGTCGGGGCCCGCGGGGTGGTGTCCGGCGTGATCCCGCCGCTGTCGGTGTGTGTCGGGGTGCCGGCCCGGGTGGTCCGCAGCAACGCGATCTGGACCCGGCGGGTGGGCAAGGGCCGGCTCGAGCACGACGAGAAGGCGATGCGGGTGGTGCAGGCGGTCCAGGCCACCGCGCCGCACAGCACCCGCAGCATCCGCAGCGCCTGAGCCGATGACTTCGGTTCTCCCGATCGGTCAGTAATCGAGAAGCGGGTTGCCCGGATGCGTGGCGCCTGCGTGACACGATGCGACTCCACGTCTGTCCGCCCGACCGATGGAGACCCGATGAGCAGGGCCACTGCGCAGCCGCCGCACGTCGCCGACACCCACGAGATCATCCGGGTGCACGGAGCCCGCGAGAACAACCTGAAAGACATCAGCGTCGAGCTGCCCAAGCGTCGGCTCACGGTGTTCACCGGGGTCTCCGGATCGGGCAAGAGCTCGCTGGTCTTCGGCACCATCGCGGCCGAGTCGCAGCGGCTGATCAACGAGACGTACAGCAGCTTCGTGCAGGGCTTCATGCCCTCCCTGGCCCGGCCCGACGTGGACGTGCTGGAGGGCCTGACCACCGCGATCATCGTCGACCAGCAGCGGATGGGTGCCGACCCGCGCTCCACCGTGGGCACCGCCACCGACGCCCACGCCATGCTGCGGATCCTGTTCAGCCGGCTGGGCAAACCGCACATCGGCGGGCCGGGCGCGTTCTCGTTCAACGTGGCCTCGGTCTCCGGCAGCGGGGCGATCACCGTCGAGCGGGGCGCCGCCACCCGTGCCGTCAAGGCCGAGTACTCCCGGGTCGGCGGCATGTGCCCGCGCTGCGAGGGCCGCGGCTCGGTCAACGACATCGACCTGACCCAGCTGTACGACGACAGCCAGTCGCTGAACGACAACCCGTTCAAGATCCCCGGGTACAGCATGGAGGGCTGGTTCGGCCGGATCTTCATCGGCAGCGGCTACTTCGACCCGGACAAGCCGATCCGCAAGTACAACAAGCGCGAGCTGCACGATCTGCTGTACAAGGAGCCGACCAAGATCAAGGTCGACGGCATCAACATCACCTACGAGGGGCTGATCCCCAAGATCCAGAAGTCGATGCTGTCCAAGGACGTCGAGTCGATGCAGCCGCACGTGCGGGCCTTCGTCGAGCGCGCGGTCACCTTCACCACCTGCCCGGACTGCGACGGCACGCGGCTGGCCGAGGGCGCCCGGTCGGTGAAGATCAAGGGCATCAACATCGCCGACGCCGCCCGGATGCAGATCAGCGACCTGGCGGTGTGGGTCGGCGAGCTGAAGGAGCCGAGCGTGGCCCCGCTGCTCGGCAAGCTGCGCCACACCCTGGACTCGTTCGTCGAGATCGGCCTGGGCTACCTCAGCCTGGAGCGGCCCTCGGGCACCCTGTCCGGCGGGGAGTCGCAGCGCACCAAGATGATCCGGCACCTCGGCTCGGCCCTCACCGACGTCACCTACGTCTTCGACGAGCCCACCATCGGCCTGCACCCGCACGACATCCAGCGGATGAACAACCTGCTGCTGGAACTGCGCGACAAGGGCAACACGGTGCTGGTGGTCGAGCACAAGCCCGAGGCCATCGCGATCGCCGACCACGTGGTCGACCTCGGCCCCCGCGCCGGTACCGCCGGTGGCCAGGTGGTCTACCAGGGTCCGCTGGCGGGGCTGCGCACCAGCGGCACGCTCACCGGCCAGCACCTGGACGACCGGGCCGCGCTGAAGCCGGAGGTCCGCGAGGCCGCCGAGGTGCTGCAGATCCGCGGCGCCGAGGCCAACAACCTGAAAAAGGTGGACGTCGACATCCCCCTGGGTGTGCTGGTGGTGGTCACCGGGGTGGCCGGGTCGGGCAAGAGCTCGCTGATCCACGGCTCGGTCGCCCCGCTGGACGACGTGGTGGCGATCGACCAGGCCCCGATCAAGGGCTCCCGGCGCAGCAACCCGGCCACCTACACCGGGCTGCTGGAGCCCATCCGCAAGGCCTTCGCCAAGGCCAACGGCGTGAAACCGGCTCTGTTCAGCGCCAACTCCGAGGGCGCCTGCCCGGTCTGCAACGGCGCCGGGGTGATCTACACCGACCTGGCGATGATGGCCGGGGTCTCCACCCCGTGCGAGGAGTGCGAGGGCCGGCGATTCCAGGCCGCGGTGCTGGAGTACACCTTCGGCGGCAAGAACATCAGCGAGGTGCTCTCCATGCCGGTGGCCGAGGCGGAGAAGTTCTTCGAGGCGGGCGAGGCGAAACTGCCTGCGGCGTACAAGATCCTCGACCGGATGGAAGACGTCGGCCTGGGCTACCTGACCCTGGGGCAGCCGCTCACCACCCTCTCCGGCGGTGAGCGGCAGCGGCTGAAGCTGGCCACGCACATGGGGGAGAAGGGCGGCGTCTACATCCTGGACGAGCCCACCACCGGCCTGCACCTGGCCGATGTGGCGCAGTTGCTCGGCCTGCTCGACCGGCTGGTCGAGGCGGGCAAGTCGGTGATCGTGATCGAGCACCACCAGGCCGTGATGGCGCACGCCGACTGGATCATCGACCTCGGCCCGGGGGCCGGTCACGACGGCGGGAACATCGTCTTCCAGGGCACCCCGGCCGAGCTGGTGGCCGACCGGAGCACGCTGACCGGCCGGCACCTGGCCGAGTACGTCGGGGCCTGAGCCAGGCCGGATCGTGGCCGGGCGCAACCGGTTTCCCGCTACTGCGTGCGCTGGTAGCGGGCGCGGACCCGGTCCACGATCCGCGCGGCCACTTCGCTGAGTTTGACGTGGTCGCGCTGACTGCGGTCCCGGATCTCGGCGAAGGCTTCTTCGGCGTTCTTGCCGGTCCGGCTTATCACGATGCCGATCGCCTGGTCGATCACCGCCCGGCTGACCAGTGCCTCCTGCAGTTGCGCGGCCACGCGCCGGCTCTCTTCCAGCAGCAGGGCGTGCGACGCGGTGACCGCGGCGGGCCGGGCAAACCTCTCCCCGACGGTGACCGACCGGTCGTCGAAGGCCTCGTGCGGGCGGCCGTAGACGTTCAGCACCCCGACCGCCCGGTCGGTGATCAGCAGCGGCAGCGAAAGGACACTGTGCACCCCGAGCCGGCCGGCCCGTGGCCCGAACCGCGGCCAGCGCGACTCGCCGCCGAGAGAACCCGAACGTTGCGTGGTCCTCGACTCGACCGCGAGCAGGCCCGGCCCTTCACCGAGGCCGTACTGCACGGCATCGACCGCCGCCACGAGCTCGTCGCCGGCCACCCTGGTGTCGCGCCCGTGGCGTTCGAGCAGCATCACCCCGGCCCCGTCGGCGCCGGGGATCGCGCAGACCGCGAACGCGGTGATCCGGGCCAGGGTGGCGGCCAGGGGCTCGTCCCCGGTCAGGACCCCGGCCAGGCCCTCGAGGCTGTCCCGCAGGTTCTGTTCGGGATCTGCCGTCATGGTGATCGGGTGCCTTCCTGGACCGGTCCACGGGGCTGCCAAGGAAGATCGAGCAGGCGTTCGACCGCTTCCTGGGCCAGCATCCCGGTGATGGACAGGGCGACGTGACCGTCACCGTCCGGCCGGGGCAGCGGTGGGCCCACCGACCGCTGCAGTCGCTCCAGCAGCGCGCTCAGCTCGTGCCAGTCGGCCACGCCCGGGCAGGCCAGGGCCACCCGGTCGGGGCCGATCCGGCGGATCGGGTCCCGGGCCCGCACCAGTCGGCGCAGATGCTTGGTGTACGACGACAGCAGGGTCTCGGCGAGTACGGCGTCGAGCCTCTTCCCGCCCGGGGTCTGGACGATCCCGGCCACCAGCACGGCACCGTGCCGCAACTGCGGGTCACCCGGATCAGCGGGGTGCCGGGCCTGCGAGACGAAGGTGTGGTTCCGGGCAGCCGGGGGTTGCCTGAGGAGAAAACCATGTCCGGTGGACATGTGTGCTCCAGGAGATTGATCGCGCTCGGAGCCTTCGGCGTTGCGTATGCATCCTGGTCGCGGGGTGTCCCCGGCGGCCCGGTCCGAAGCGGCTGTGGCCCAGCCCCACAACCCTAAGCCATCTGTAGTCGATGCATCACCCTAAGTGCCTTTCCTCTGGCAAATACTGGTAGGTCTGGTCCGGGAAACCAGATGGCGCGTCCCGGTCCGGAGCTCTGGACGATCCGTAAACTGCTGTAGGAAAGGCGTTTCCGACAGACAGGTCGATTCATTGGGCAACTGTTCGGGATCTCGGAAGCCGCATGAAGCGGTCTGCCCTTCGGGGCGAGAAGGCACTTTGTAGTGCAGTGACGGTGCAGTTCAGGTTCTTGTGGATCAGCGCTGTCGTCTTCGGGTCGGTCCGATGTGATTGTCCGGAGGGCCGGGACCGCCCGGCTACACTCCGCCGCATGGCCAAGAAGCTCTTCCCTGTCGTGCTGCGCGGCTACGACACGTCCCAGATCGACGAGCTCTTCGCCCGCGTCGACGAGGTGCTGGCGAACGGTGACGCGGACGCCCGGGCGGCGATCCGCCAGGAACTGAGCACCACGGTGTTCACCATCGCCCTGCGGGGGTACCCGCCCACCGACGTCGCCATGGCGGTCGAGCAGAGGCTCTCCGCCCTGTCCTGACGCAGGTTTTCCGGCCCCTCCGTCACCCGTGCGGCGGAGCGGGCATATCCCGGGGTGGCGTGTGGTTGAGCGAGTCGTCCACAATGTAGTTGAGCTATCAACCACCGGGAGACAAAGTCATGAGCGAGCTGGTTCTGGGCCTCGACACCTTCGGAGAGGTGCCGGTGGACGACTCGGGCGCGCCGGTGTCCCAGGCCGCCGCAATCCGTCAGGTCGTCGAGGAGTCGGTGCTGGCCGACCAGACCGGCGTGGACGTCATCGCGCTGGGTGAGCACCATCGCTCCGAGTACGCGATCTCCAGCCCCGAGACGGTGCTGGCCGGCATCGCCAGCCGCACCGAGCGGATCAAGCTGGCCACCGCGGTCACCGTGCTCAGCTCCGACGACCCGGTCCGGGTCTTCCAGCGTTTCGCCACCCTCGACGCGCTGTCGCAGGGCCGCGCCCAGGCGATCCTCGGGCGGGGCTCCTTCACCGAGTCCTTCCCGCTGTTCGGCTACGACCTGGCCGACTACGACGTGCTGTTCGAGGAGAAGCTCGACCTCTTCGTGAAGCTCCTCGACGAGAAGCCGGTCACCTGGAAGGGCACCACCCGGCCGGCGCTGCAGAACGCCGACGTGTTCCCCAAGACCGAGTCCGGCCGGCTCGACACCTGGGTCGGCGTGGGCGGCTCCCCGCAGTCGGTGGTCCGCACCGCCCAGCACGGCCTCAAGCTGATGCTGGCGATCATCGGTGGCGACCCGGCCCGGTTCGCGCCCTACGTCGACCTCTACCGGCGCGCGGCCGACCAGCTCGGCACCACCGCGCACCCGGTCGGCATGCACTCGCACGGGTTCATCGCGGACACCGACGAGGAGGCCCTGGAGGTCTACTACGAGCCGCACAAGGCGATGATGGACACGATCGGCGCCGAGCGCGGCTGGCCGCCCCGCACCCGGGCGCAGTTCGAGGCCGAGGTCGAGGACGGCTCGCTCTACGTGGGCTCCCCGGAGACCGTGGCCCGGCGCATCGCCAAGACCGTGAAGGCGCTCGGCGTGGGCCGTTTCGACCTGACCTACACGGGTGGCACGCTGCCGAGCAGCGCCCGGCTGCGCACCGTCGAGCTGTACGGCACCAAGGTCGTCCCGATGGTCCGCGACCTGGTGGAGGGCTGAACCATGACCACCGTGGGCATTCTCGGGGCCGGCAAGGTCGGCACCGTCCTGGCCCGGCTCGCCACCGCAGCCGGCTACGACGTCCTGATCTCCGGCTCCGGTGACCCGGCCAAGATCTCGCTGATCATCAGCGTGCTGGCGCCCGGGGCGCGCGCGGTCACCTCGGCCGAGGTGGCCGCGCAGGCCGAGATCGTGATCCTGGCCCTGCCGCTGGGCAAGTACCGCGAGATCCCGGTCGAGGCCCTGCGCGGCAAGCTGGTGATCGACGCGATGAACTACTGGTGGGAGACCGATGGAGTGCGGGACGATCTGAACGATCCGCGCATCTCTTCCAGTGAGATCGTCCAGCAGTTCCTGACCGGGGCCCGGGTGGTCAAGGGCTTCAACCACATGGGCTACCACGACCTGGAGAGCGGGTCGCGGCCGGCGGGCAGTGCCGACCGCAAGGCGATCGCCCTGGCCGGCGACGACTCGGCAGCGGTGAGCGAGGTGTCCGCGTTCGTCGACGCACTCGGCTTCGACCCGGTCGAGGCCGGGTCACTGGCCGAGGGGGCGCGCCTGCAGCCGGGTACCCCGTTGTTCGGGGCCAACACCGACGCGGCAACGATCCGCAGCCTGCTGGCCGAGGACTTCGAGGCCCGGGAGCAGCCGACCGTGCCCCCGGACCTCCGCTAGACCCTCGCTAGACCCCGCTAAACTCCGCAGCTTTCGGCCAGCGCGTCCTCTTCGGCGTTGGCCGCCTCGGCGGCCGACCCGGAGAGCAGTTCCGGGCGGCCGCCGCGGATCTGCGCGGGGTGCCACTTGGTCTTGACCACCCCGCCCTTGTCCACCACCACGTCGTAGACGCCGGACTTCACCGACTCGGCCCGGGTGGCGTAGAAGACGAAATTGCCCAGGCCGTAGTGGATCGCGGTTCGTCCCTGCTCCACGTGCGGCTCAAGAACGTGCGCGTGACTGCCCACGACCACCTGGGCCCCGGCCTCGGTGAGCTCGGCGGCCAGTTCCTGCTGGCGCGGGGTGGGGCAGGACTCCATCTCCACGCCCCAGTGCAGCACGACGACCACCACGTCGGACTCGTCCGCGGCGCTGCGCACCGCCTCGGCCAGCCGGCCCGGCACCTTGGCCGAGGCCAGGCCCGGCTGCGAGTCGGTGGCCGTCCAGGTGGTGATGGCGAAGTTGTCGAGCACGTCGGTGGCGCCGATGACCGAGATCCGGACCCCGTTGATCGTGGTCTGGTAGGGCGCGAAGGCCTCGTCCTCGTCGCGGCCGATGCCGATCATCGGCAGCTTCGCCTTCTCACCCGCCGCCAGGGTGTCGGCCAGCCCTTCCTGGCCGTAGTCCATCCCGTGGTTGTTGGCCACCGTGACCACGTCCACGCCCGACTTCTTCAGCGCCTTGAGAGCCTTGGCGGGCGCCCGGAAGGTGTACTCCTTCGGGGCCGGCACACCGCCGTCGGTGATCGCCGTCTCCAGGTTCACGATGGCCAGGTCGGCCTTCTTCAGCGGCTTGGAGGCGCTGCCGATGTCGCCGCCCAGTGCGCTCGCCGACGAACCGGCGAAGTGCACGTCACCCCCGAACGACAGCCGCACCCGTCCGCTCTTCGGCTTCTTGGGCTTCGGCGTGACTTCCGCGGAGGGCTGCGGCGCGGGCTCCGAGGTGGCGGGCGCTTCCGGGCCCGCCTGCAGCGACACGTCCTCACCGGAGGAACAGGCGGCCATCCCGGCGACAAGGGCAAGGCAGAGCAACGCGCCCGCCTGCTTACGACCTAACACTTGGCCCTCCCTGGCCCCGTCCCACGACGGTGCCCCATTAAAGGGGATTGTCCAAGCCATCATCAGCTCTTTGGCAACATCGGTCCCACCCGGGGGTCGGTTGAGGCATCCGGGTGTCGCCCGAACGGGCAGCCGAGCACGGGCCGCACTCCCGCCCCCGACCGATTCGGAGCATCGGGCCGGTCAGTGCTAGTCTTCTTCTCGTTGGGGCTATAGCGCAGTCTGGTAGCGCACCTCGTTCGCATCGAGGGGGTCTAGGGTTCAAATCCCTATAGCTCCACCGCAGGTCAGGGGCGGTTTCCCGGTTTCGGGAGACCGCCCCTGACGGCTTTGCGGCTTGGGTAGGCGCGCAGTGGTCCGGTCGCTGCTCGCCTGTCGCGCGCAGCTGGCTCGCGCCACCGCAGCGGCCGCCCGCACCACGAGGGCTCGGACAGCGGCCGTGCGCTCAGTGCCCTTCGAACTGAAAACGCCGGCGGTCCAGGAACGCCTCGACGGCGCCGGTGTGGTCGTGGGTCAGGCCGAGGCGGGCCTGGGCCAGCGCCTCGTTGTGCAGCACCGTGGCCAGGGGCGCGGTGCTGATCAGGCGCTTGGTCTCGGCGTAGGCCAGGGTCGGGCCGGCTGCGAGTCGCCCGGCCAGTTCACGGGCCTGCGGCAGGGCCTGGCCGGCCGGGACGATGCGGCCGGCAATGCCCCAGGCAACGGCGTCGGTGGGGGAGAAGGTGTCGCCGAGCAGGAGCAGTTCCTTGGCCCGGGTCTCACCGACCGAACGGGGCAGGGTGAGCGACAGGCCGGAGTCGCAGGTCAGCCCGATCGCCGTGAAAGCCGTTGTCAGCACTGCGTCCTGAGCGAACACGCGCAGGTCACAGGCCAGGGCGAGGGCCAGCCCGGCGCCCGCACAAGCGCCCTCGACCGCGGCGATGACCGGCTTGGGCATGGTGAGCAGGGCCTGGATCACCGGGGCGTAGTCCTGCTCGACCGTGTCGAAGGCGTGGCCCGGGTCGGCCCGCAGCGCCTCGGCGTGCTCGGCCAGATCCTGCCCGCCGCAGAACGCCCCACCCGCGCCGGTCAGGACCACCGCCCGCACCTGGTCGTCGGCCGCGGCCTCTTCCATTGCCCGCCGTAGAGCCTTCTTGCTCTCGGCGTCGAGCGCGTTGCGGCGCTTCGGGCGATTCAGACAGAGGACGCTGACCGCGCCTTCGCGCTCGACGAGAACCATCATTCCTCCCGCTCTTTGGCGACGAGGGTGAGTACGTCGTAAGTCGCCACCGCTTCCCCGTTCTGGTTGGAGACCAACGCGTCCCAGCGCACTTCACCGTAGTCGGCGCTGTTGCGGGGGGTGATCTGCTTGACCGTGAGCTCGACCGAGATGGCGTCGCCGACCTTGACCGGGGTGAGGAAGCGCAGGCCGTCCACCCCGAAGTTGGCCAGCACGGGGCCCGGCGCCGGATCGACGAACAGCCCGGCCGCCAGCGAGACCACCAGATAGCCGTGCGCCACGATGCCGCCGAAGAGCGGGTTCTTCGCAGCCGCGGCCGCATCGGTGTGGGCGTAGAACCGGTCTCCGGTGAACTCGGCGAAGTGCTCGATGTCGTAGAGCGAGACGGTGCGCGGGCCGGCGCTGATCGTGTCGCCGATGCGGAGCTCGGCCAGCGACGACCGGAAGGCGTGCTGCGGCGGGTGGTTCCGCGCGGCCCCGGTGGTCCAGCGCCCGGTGATGGCGGTGAGCAGGTCGGGCGAGGCCTGAACGGCGGTGCGCTGGAGATGGGCGAACACACCGCGAACGCCGCCGAGCTCCTCACCGCCCCCGGCCCGCCCCGGCCCGCCGTGCACCAGGGTGGGCAGCGGAGAGCCGTGCCCGGTGGACTCTTTCGCGTCGTCCCGGTCGAGGACCAGGATGCGGCCGTGCCAGGGGGCCAGCCCCAGCACCAGGTGCCGGGCCACCTGGGGATCGTGTGTGACTACCGACCCGACCAGACTTCCCTTGCCCTGAGCGGCCAAGGTGACCGCCTCGTCCATTGTTTCGTAGGTCAGCACCGTGCTCACCGGACCGAACGGCTCCACGTCGTGCGGTTGCCGTGCCCCTGGGCGGGCCCGCAGCAGCAGGGGGCCGAGGAAGGCGCCGCGATCGGCGACCGGCCGCGACGGATCGCCGAAGACCAGCTCGGCCTCGGATCGCAGCGCCTCGACCGCCTTGCGCACCTCTTCACGCTGCCCCAGGCTGGCCAGGGCGCCCATCCGGACCTCGGGATCGCGCGGGTCGCCCACGGTGATCCGCTCCAGCCGGGCCGCGATCGCCTCGCTCACCGGCCCGGCCATCGGCGCGGGCACGATCACCCGTCGGGTGGCCGTGCACTTCTGCCCGGCCTTCACCGTCATCTCGGTGACGACGCCCTTGACGAACAGGTCGAACTCCGGGTCTTCGGCCCGCACGTCCGGCCCGAGCACCGAGCAGTTCAGCGAGTCGGCCTCCACCCCGAGCCGGACGCCGTTGTCCAGCACGTTGGGGTGGCGCCGGAGAACGCCTGCGGTGTGGGCGGATCCGGTGAAGGCGACCGAGTCGTGCACGCCCAGCTCGTCGAGCAGCGAGCCGGCGCTGCCCGACACCAGCTGCAGCGCGCCCGGCGGGAGGATGCCGGAGGTGATGATCAGGCGGACCGTGCGCTCGGTGAGATAGGCCGTCTGGCTGGCCGGTTTCACGATCGTGGGCAGCCCGGCCAGGAACGCCGGGGCCAGCTTCTCGAGCATGCCCCAGACCGGGAAGTTGAAGGCGTTGATCTGGACGTTGACGCCCGGGCGCGAGGTGTAGACGTGCTGGCCCACGAAAGTGCCGGCCTTGCCCAGCGGTTCCAGACCCCCGTCAAAGGCGATCGTGTCGTTGGGCAGCTCCCGTACACCCTTACTCGCGTAGCTGAACAGGGTGCCGATGCCGCCGTCGACGTCCACCCAGGTGTCCTTGACCGTGGCGCCGGTGCAGGTGCTCAGGTCGTACAGCTCCGGCTTGTGGTCGGCGAGATGCAGGGCCAGCGTCTTCAGCAGCTTGGCGCGCTGATGGAAGGTGAGGGCACGGACGGCCGGACCACCCACTTCACGCGCCCAGCCCACCATGGCCGAGTAGTCGAGGCCACGCGCCGAGATCCGGGCGACCTCCTCGCCGGTGGCGGCGTCGAGAAGGGGTTCGCCCTCGTCGTCGGCCCGGAACCAGTGCCCGGCGGCGTAGCTCTCCAGCAGCGTGCCCACGTCGGCTCACCCCTTGCCCCATTGCGCTGTGTGCCCGATTCGTGTCACGTTATAACAGACCGATCGGTTAGTAAATCATCGGCAGCTTCGGAGGCAGTGATGACGACGGTGGCCGGGCCCGGCCTGCAGGAGCACTTCGACGCGGTGATCGCCCGGCAGCAGCGGGTGGAACCGCGCGACTGGATGCCCGAGGCCTACCGGCGCACCCTGGTCCGGCAGATCGCCCAGCACGCCCACTCCGAGATCATCGGGATGCAGCCCGAGGGCAACTGGATCAGCCGGGCGCCCTCGCTCCGCCGCAAGGCGATCCTGCTGGCCAAGGTGCAGGACGAGGCCGGGCACGGGCTCTACCTCTACGCTGCCTGCGAGACCCTCGGGGTCTCCCGCGACGAGCTGGTGCAGAACCTGCTCCAGGGGCGGCAGAAGTACTCCTCCATCTTCAACTACCCCACGTTGTCGTACGCGGACGTGGGCACCATCGGCTGGCTGGTCGACGGCGCCGCGATCTGCAACCAGGTGCCGCTGTGCCGCACCTCGTACGGGCCGTACGGGCGGGCGATGATCCGGATCTGCAAGGAGGAGTCGTTCCACCAGCGGCAGGGCTACGAGCTGCTGATGACGATGATGCGGGGCACCGCGCAGCAGCGGGAGATGGTGCAGGAGTCGGTGAACCGGTTCTGGTGGCCCAGCCTGATGATGTTCGGCCCGCCCGACACCGACTCGCCGAACAGCGAGCGCTCGCTGGCCTGGGGGATCAAGCGCAACTCGAACGACGAGCTGCGGCAGAAGTTCGTCGACATGACCGTGCCGCAGGCCGAGGCGCTGGGGGTCACGCTGCCCGATCCGGAGCTGGCCTGGAACGCCGAGCGCGGGCACCACGACTTCGGGTCGCCCGACTGGGCCGAGCTGGCGGCGGTGATCCGGGGCGAAGGCCCCTGCAACGCCCAGCGTCTGGCGCACCGGCGCAAGGCCCACGAAGACGGCGCCTGGGTGCGGGAAGCGGCCCTGGCCTTCGCGGAGGCCGACCGTGACTGAGCGCCGGGAGTGGCCGCTGTACGAGGTCTTCGTGCGGGGCAAGCGTGGGCTCAACCATGTGCACGTGGGCTCGTTGCACGCCGCCGACGACCCGAGCGCGCTGCGGAACGCCCGCGACGTGTACACCCGGCGCAACGAGGGCGTGAGCATCTGGGTGGTGCGGGCCGAGGCGATCACCGCCTCCAGCCCGGACGAGAAGGACCCGCTGTTCGGCCCGAGCGGCGACAAGGTCTACCGGCACCCCACCTTCTACTCGATCCCCGGCGACGTACCCCATCTGTGAGGTGTGATGCACGAGGACAGCGTCTACGAGGGCCTGCTCGGCGGGGACTCCTCGCAGTGGGCGTTCGGCACCGACTTCGAGGACCCGCTGGCCGGGGTCGACACGTCGGTCCCGCCCGGCGTCGATCCGGCCGAACTGGCGCGCTACTGCCTGGCTCTGGGGGACGATGCGCTGGTCATGTCGCAGCGTCTGGCCGAATGGTGCAGCCGGGCGCCGGAGCTGGAAGACGACGTGGCCCTGGCCAACCTCGCGCTCGACCTGCTCGGTCAGGCCCGGCTGTTGCTGGCCCGGGCGGCGGCGGCCTCGCCCTCGGTGGTGCCGGCGCTGCCGGCCGGCTCCCCGGTCCCGCCCGAAGACGCCCTGGCGTTCTTCCGGGAGGCCGAGGCGTTTCGCAACGTACGCCTCGCCGAGGTGCCGAACGGAGACTTCGCCCATGTGATCGTCCGTTTGTTGTTGTTCTCGGTGGCCCGCTACGAATTGCTCGCACGGTTGCGGGTGAGTCGCGACCAGGTGCTCGCGGCCGTGGCTGCCCGCGGGGTCAAAGAAGTTTCCTATCAGCGAGACTGGGCCGGCCGCTGGTTCGTGACGCTGGGCCGGGGCACGGCCGAGTCGCGGCGCCGACTGCTCGCCGCTCTGCGTGAACTGTGGCCTTTCCAGGGTGAACTGGTGTCGTCCCATCCGCTGGAGGCTTCGCTGGCCGCGGCCGGGATCGGCGTTGATCCGGCCTCGTTCGCGCAGGCCGTGAACACCGTGCTGGACGAGGTTTTCGCGGCTGCCGGGGTGGAGCGACCTGCTGGGGGAGTGGTCTGGGCCGGTGGGCGCGACGGGCTGCACACCGAGGCCCTGAGCCGGATGCTGGCCGAGATGCAGGTGGTGGCCCGAGCGCACCCGATGGGGCGCTGGTGAGCGCCGACCTGGCCACGGCCCAGCGGGTGGCCGGGCAGGTCACCGACCCCGAGATGCCGATGCTCACGCTGGCCGATCTCGGGGTGCTGCGGGACGTCGAGATCGACAACGGGGTGGTCACCGCATCGATCACTCCCACCTATCTGGGGTGCCCGGCTCTGGCGACGATGCGCGACGACCTCGTGCACCGACTGGGCGCCGCGGGTTTCGATCGGGTCGACGTTCGGGTGGTGCTGGATCCTCCCTGGACGAGTGACTGGATCAGCGAGGCGGGCCGGAAAGCTCTGACTCAGCACGGGCTCTCGGCGCCGGGATCGGTGCAGCGGCCCGTCGGTATCCAGCTCGGTCCGGTGCGGCGGAACCTGGTGTGCCCACGCTGCGGCTCTTCCCGCACCAGCCTGGTCTCGGAGTTCGGGGCAACGGCGTGCAAGGCGCAGTACCGCTGCAACGAGTGCCTCGAGCCCTTCGAGCACGTGAAGGAGATCTGATGACGCTGCTCGCCCCCGCCCGGAGCCGGATCGCCTTCCACCGCCTGCGGGTGCTGCGGGTGGACCGGGTCTGTGACGACGCCACGGCCGTCACCTTCGACGTGCCGCCCGACCTCGGGCCGGCCTACGCCTTCGGGGCCGGGCAGTCCCTGACTCTCCGGCGCCTGATCGACGGGGTGGAGCACCGCCGTTCGTACTCGATCTGCGCCGCGGTGGGTGAGCTGCCCAGGATCGGGGTGCGGGAGATCCCCGACGGGCTGTTCTCGTCGTGGCTCGTGCGCGAGGTACGGCCGGGCGACGAGATCGAGGTGTCCACCCCGTCGGGCTCCTGGCAGGCGGACCCGGAGGCCGGTGAGCGGCATCTGTGTATTGCTGCGGGATCCGGTATCACGCCGATGCTTTCGGTGGCCTCGAGCGTACTGCGGCATCCGCGGGCGCAGGTCTCGCTGCTCTACGGCAATCGCACCAGTCGCACCGTGATGTTCGCCGAGGAGCTGGGCGACCTGAAGAATGCCTTCGGGCCCCGCCTCCAGATTGCCCACGTGCTCAGCCGGGAGCCGCGAGACGTCGAGCTGTTCTCCGGCCGGCTCGACGGTGAGCGAGTGCGCCGGCTACTCACCGAACTGGTGCCGTTCGAGGTGTTCGACCAGGTCTGGCTGTGCGGCCCCCTGCCGCTCGTGCTGGAGTGCCGGCGGGTGCTGACCGAACTGGGGGTGCCGGACGAGCGCATCCACGTGGAGCTCTTTCACGTGGACGAGCCGCCACCGCAACCGCGCCGGGATCCGGAGAGGCCGCTGGGCGCCACCACCTCACTCACCACGGTGCTGGACGGCGTGCGGACCACGGGCGAGACATCCCGGGAAAAGACCATTCTGGACGGGGCTCAGGGCATCCGGGCCGATCTTCCCTTCGCCTGCAAGGGGGGAGTGTGCGGAACGTGCCGCGCGGCGGTGCGGGAAGGAGAAGTGGACATGCGACGCAACTACGCTCTCGAACCGGCCGAGGTGGCCGCCGGCTTCGTTCTCACCTGCCAGTCCTTCCCGGTGTCGAACACCGTGACCGTGGACTACGACGCCTGATGCCCGCGACCACCGAGGCCCAGGAGATCGCCGAGCGCAGTGCCCGGATCATGCTGGGCGGCGATCTGGCCAGTGCGGCCCTGGGGATGAGACTGGAGCACGTCGCCCCGGGCCGGGCGATCGTGTCGATGCCGGTGCGGGCCGACATGACCAACGGCTTCCAGCTCTGCCACGGCGGGCTGGTGGCGGCGGTGGCCGACACGGCGTTCGCGGTCGCGTGCAACAGCTACGGCGAGGTGACCGTGGCGGCCGGGTTCGACATCACCCTGCTCGAATCCGCCCGGCTGGGCGACCGGTTGGCGGCGCATGCCGAAGAGCGGGCCCGGCGGGGCCGGTCCGGGCTGTACGACGTGAGCGTGGTGCGGGAGTCCGACCAGGCCGTGATCGCCGAGTTCCGGGGCCGCAGCCGTTCGCTGGGCCGGCCGATCGGCTGAGGGCTCCAGGACCTAGGCCTTGCCTCCTGCGGCCAGCCCGTCGAAGGCCAGCGTGGTCAGGGCGTCGGCCACCGTCGCCGGATCGTAGGAGCCGGTCGGCTGGTACCACTCGACCAGTGAGTTCACCATGCCGAAGAGCAGCCGGCTGACCAGGGAGGGCGGCAGGTCGGCCCGCAGCGAACCCTCCCGCACGGCCTCCGACACCAGTTCCGCCAGCTGCTCGTCCAGCCGCCGCCGGCGCTGCAGCGCAGCCACCTCGACCTCGCTGTTGCCCCGCACCCGGAGCAGCAGCGTGACACTCGGCTGATGCGCCATCAGCACCTCCACGCTGCGCCGGACCACCGCCCGCAGTCGTGCGTAGGCGGTGCCCTCGGCCCCCGGCCGCGTGGCCTCCTCGACCACCGCGGTCAGCTCGTCCAGCGCATCGTCGAGGGCCGCGATCAGCAGCTGTTCCTTGCTTTCCACGTGGTGGTAGATCGCGGCCTTGGTCAGCCCCAGCTCCTTGGCCAGGTCGCCCATGCTGGTCGCGTCGTAGCCCCGGCGGTTGAACAGCTCTACCGCAGTGCGCAGAACGGTGGCCTGGTCGTTGCCGGGGCGCCCACGTCGCCGGGGTGCCGAGGGGGTGCTCACGGCTCCTACACTCTCACGCCCGCATTCGCCCGGCCTGCCTGCTCAGGTGGTCGCGTTCGGCCGTGTTGGTGGCCAGCCGGGCCGCCTGGGCATAGGCCGCGGCCGCGCCCGTCGTATCACCGGAGCGTTCCAGCAAATGCCCGCGCACGGCATGAAACCGGTGATGCCCGGCGGGCAGTCGCGGCCGCACGGCCTCGAGCGCCCGCAGCCCGGCCTGCGGTCCGTCCGCCTCGCCGACGGCCACCGCCCGGCTGAGCGCGGCGGCGGGTGTGTCGTGGATCGCCAGCAGTTCGTCGTACCAGGACAGGATCTGCGGCCAGTCGGTCTCGGCGGCGGTGGCCGCATCGTCGTGCAGCGCCGCGACGGCCGCCTGTGCCTGGTACTCACCCAGCTGGTCCTGGGCCAGGGCGGCCTGCAGCAGTCTCACGCCCTCCTCGATCCGGGCGGTGTTCCACAGTGAGCGGTCCTGCCGGTCGAGCGGTACCAGGCTGCCGTCGGCAGCGAACCGGGCCGGGCGCCGGGCGTCGTGCAGCAGCATCAGGGCCAGCAGGCCCAGCGGCTCTGGTGCTGAACGGGTTTCGGCCACCAGCCGGCGGGTGAGCCGGATCGCCTCGGCGCCCAGGTCGAGCGACCCGGTGTAGCCCTCGTTGAAGATCAGGTAGAGCACGCGAAGCACCAGCCCGAGATCACCGCGCGCCCCGAACCGGGCTCCTTCGAGCATCTTCTTCGCCCGTGAGATCCGCTGGGCCATGGTGGCTTCCGGCACCAGGAAGGCCTCGGCGATCTGCCTGGTGGTCAGGCCGCCCACCGCCCGCAGGGTCAGCGCCACCGCCGATGAGGGGCTGAGCGAGGAATGGCAGCACAGGAACAGCAGCAGCAGAGTGTCGTCGCTCTGCTCGGTGGGCCCGGGCCCCGGCTCGGCCTCGAGCTGCTCTTCCCGCCGGCGCCGCGAGACCTCCGAGCGCGTACTGTCGATCAGCCGCCTCGATGCCACGGTGACCAGCCAGCCCCGCGGGCTTGCGGGCGTCCCTGCTTCCGGCCAGCTGGTCCAGGCCTCGAGCAGGGCCTCCTGCAGGGCGTCCTCGGCCGCCGCGAACGGATGCCCGCGGCGCACGAGGGCGGCCAGAACCTGCGGGGCGAGCTCGCGCAGCAGGTGCTCCACGCTCAGACGTCCGCCTCCGCCGGCCCGGTGCCCATCAGCGGCCGTACCTCGATCAGTTCGTTCACCGGCTCGCCACCGCGCCCGGGCGCCGACGAGACCCGCGCGGCGATCTCGTAGGCCCGTTCGGCCGAGTCCACGTCGATCATGAACCAGCCGGCCACCAGCTCCTTCGACTCGGCGTAGGGGCCGTCGGTGACCACCGGCGGCTTGTCCTCACCGCCGGAGCGCACACAGGCCGACTGAGACCCGAGCGCCGCCACGGCGACGAACTCACCGCTCTCGCGCAGCTCTTCGATCATCTGGTGCTGGAACGCCATGTGCGTCTCGATCTCGGCCTGGGTCCACTCGAACAACGGGGCGTAGCCGCTCTCCCCCTCGGGGCTGACGCCGTAGTGCTTGAGCAGCAGGTACTTGGCCATGTCGGTCTCCTTCGCTCGGAACGGCCCGATGACCGTTCTCACCCCGTGGTCGGAGCCGCTGGGCCGTTCTCGACACCGGGCGCGCGGCAAGTTTTCCACGGGCGGTGCGCCCAGCCATTGATCTGCGGTGACGCGGGATGCTCTACTGCCCATCTCCAGCCAAGGGGCTCGAACCGTCCCAAACCTCCGGATCGGCGGACGTGAAGATGCCTGACCGCAGAGTCGCGGTGGCCGTGGTGATGGCGCTGCTGTGCGCCGCCCTGGCCGCCTGCGCGCAGGACCCGTCGGCCGGTGACCTGCGCCGGATCAAGGTCTGGACGCTGGAGAACCTCTCCGACCGGTTCACCCGGCAGCAGGAGATGATGCGCGACTTCACCGCGCGCACCGGCATCCAGGTCGATCTGCAGGGGATCGACGAGGGGCAGCTGCCGCAGCTGGTCGTGCAGAGCGCCGCCGCCGGAACGCTGCCGGACGCGATCGGCGGCCTCCCGCTGGCGCTGGTCCGGCAGCTCGACGCGCAGGAGGTGCTGGACGCCGACGCGGCCGGGCGGGTGGTGGACCGTCTCGGCGAACCGACCTTCGCCCCCTCGGCGCTGGAACTGACCCGCAACGGCGACCGGCAGCTGGCCGTGCCCTCCGACGCCTGGGCGCAGGTCCTGGTCTACCGCAAGGACCTCTTCGAGCAGGCCGGGCTGTCCGCCCCGACCAGCTACGACGCACTGCGCCGGGCGGCCGCGGAGCTGACCGGCGACGGGCGCTTCGGCATCACGCTGGCCACCGACCCGGCCGACGTGTTCACCTCCCAGACCCTGGAGGCGCTGGCCCTGGGCAACGGCTGTCAGCTCGTCGACGCCGAGGGGCAGGTGCGGCTGGACTCTCCGGAGTGCGCCACCACCTTCGGGCTCTACACCGAGCTGGCCCGGCAGTACTCGCCCAAGGGCATCCAGACCGTCGACACCACCCGCGAGTCGTACTTCGCCGGGCAGTCGGCGATGGTGCTGTGGTCCACCTTCCTGCTCGACGAGCTGGCCGGCCTGCGCGACGACGCGCTGCCCACCTGTCCCGAGTGTGCGGCCGACCCGGAGTTCCTCTCCCGCAACAGCGGGGTGGTCACCTCGGTCACCGGACCGCAGGGCGGCGCGGCCGGCACCTTCGGCGAGATCACCTCGTGGATCGCCGTGGCCGGGGCCAAGACCGGGCCGGCCGAGCAGCTGATCGAGTACATGATGTCCGACGCCTACCCCGACTGGCTGGGCCTGGCCCCCGAGGGCAAGTTCCCGGTCCGCAACGGCGACCCGGACGATCCGCAACGCTTCACCGACGAATGGGCCCGCCTACCCGCCGGAGTCGACCGCCGGCGTCCTCTGGTCGAGGTCTACGACGCCACCACCCTCGAGCAGATCAGCGGGGTGGCCGGGACGATCGAACGCTGGGCGATCACCCAGGACCAGGGCGAACTGCTCGGCGCGGTGGCGAGTCAACTGCCGCTGTCCCAGGCGGTCGCGGAGAGTGCGGCCGGGGGAGCCGATCTCGGGCCGGCCGCGCAGGACGCGGTCGAGCAGGTACAGGAGGACCTCAGCTGATGGCCGTCCGCTCGCTCTCGGCCCGGCGCAACCGCGAGGGCTGGACCCTGGTCGTCCCCACCGTGGTCGTGGTCACCCTGGTGGTGGTCCTGCCGGTGCTCTGGAACGTGGTGCTCGCCTTCCAGGACCTCTCGCTGGTGACGATGCGCCGCACCGGCCTGTTCGGCCGGTTCACCCTGGAGAACATCACCGGCGTCTTCGGTTCCGAGCGGTTCTGGCGCTCGCTGTGGATCACCACGGTCTACTCGGTCGCCGCCACCGTGGGCTCGATCGTGGTCGGCCTGGTGGCTGCGCTGGCGTTCCGGCGCCCGTTCCCGGGCCGGGGGTTGCTGCGCGCCCTGATGCTGCTGCCCTACGTGGCCCCGGTGGTGGCCGTGACCTTCGTCTGGAAGGTCATGCTGGACGGCCAGTCCGGCATCGTGAACCACTGGGGCACCACCTATCTCGGGTGGGACGAGCCGATCAGCTTCCTCGGCACCCGCCCCTACGCGCTGATCACGGTGATCGCCTTCGAGATCTGGCGGTACTTCCCGTTCGCCTTCCTCTTCATCACCGCGCGCCTGCTCACCGTCCCGCGGGAACTCGAAGAGGCGGCGACGGTGGACGGCGCGTCGATCTGGCAGACCTTCCGGCACGTCGTGCTGCCGCAACTGTCCGGGGTGATCGCGCTGCTGGCGGTGCTGCGGGTGGTGATGACCTTCAACAAGTTCGACGACGTCTACCTGCTCACCGGGGGCACGGCCGGCACCCAGGTGGCCGCGGTGCGGGTGATCGAGACGCTGAACACCCGCTTCGACATCGGTGCGGCGGCGGCCGAGGCGCTGGCCCTGGCCGCGGTGCTGTCGGTGTTCCTGGTGCTGTACGTGACGTATTCGCGGCGCGTGGAAGGGCGGGAGGAATGAGCAGCCGGGTCTTCGGGGTACTGCGCTGGGTGGTGATCGCCGTCCTGGTCCTGGTGACCGCGTTCCCGTTCTTCTACATGCTGCTGCTCAGCGTCACCCCGATCAGCGCGCTGCTGCAGGACCCGGGCCGGCTCTGGCCCGAGCAGATCGACCTGGACGCCTACCGCGAGGTGCTGCGCCCGGTCTCCGACGGCGGCCAGGGCTTTCCCTCGCTGATGCTGAACTCCCTGCTCGTGGCGCTGGCCACGGTGCTGTTCACCCTGCTGTTCTCGGTGCTCGGGGCCTACGCGCTGGCCCGGATCCCGTTTTCCGGCCGGAACTGGCTGGGGGTGGCCTTCCTGGCCGTGTACCTGTTCCCGGCCGTGGTCCTGGCCGGGCCGCTCTACATCGCGTTCGCCCGCCTGGGACTGACCTCCTCGCTGGCCGGGCTGGTGTTCGTCTACATCGCGCTGACCGTGCCGGTCTCGGTGCACATGCTGCGTGGGCACTTCCGCTCGGTGCCGGTGAGCATCGAGGAGGCGGCCGCGATCGACGGCTGCGGGCGCTGGAGCATGCTCTGGCGGATCACCCTGCCGTTGTCGGTCCCCGCGATCATGTCCACCGGCCTGTACATCTTCATGATCGCCTGGAACGAGTTCCTGTTCGCCCTGCTCTTCCTCACCGGCGACCGGGACAACTGGACCGTCTCGCTCGGCCTGTCCCAGCTCACCAGCGGGGTCGAGGTGCCCAAGACCGTGCTGATGGCCGGTTCGGTGCTGCTGACCGTGCCGATCGTGGCGCTCTACGGCATCGCCGAGCGCACGCTGGCCGAGGGCGCCACGGCCGGAGCGGTCAAGGGCTGAGACTTGCGGTCAGGCCACCTCTTCGGGGTGGCTGCGCAGCCGTGAGTGCCGGTAGCCGTAGGCGAAGTAGATGATCAGCCCGAGCGCCATCCAGCCCAGGAACCGGATCCAGGTCTCCCACTCCAGGGTGCTCATCAGGTAGACCGAGAAGCCGATGCCGATCAGCGGCAGCACCGGATTCCAGGGCACCCGGTAGGCCCGCGGGAAGTCCGGCTGCCGGTACTTCAGGATGATCACGCCCGCGTTGACCAGGACGAAGGCGAACAGGGTGCCGACGTTCACCAGCTTCACGATCTCGCTGAGCGGGACCAGCGCGGCCAGGATCGCGATCAGCACCCCGAGCACCACGGTGAGCCGGGCCGGGGTGCCGAACCGCGGGCTCACCCGGGCCATGCCCCGGGGCAGCAGGCCGTCCCGGCACATCGAGTACAGGATGCGGGTCTGGCCGAACAGGATCACCAGGCAGACGCTGGTGATCGCGATCAGCGCCCCGAACGAGAGCACCGAGGCGGCCCAGCTGATGCCCGCGCCGTCGTCCAGCGCCGCGGCCAGCGGGGCCTCGCTGCCGGCCAGCTGGTCGCTGCTGGCCAGGCCGACCGCGCCGAGCGCGACCAGCACGTAGAACACGGTGCAGATGGCCAGCGAGGCGAGCAGGGCGATCGGCAGGTCCCGCTTGGGGTTCCGCGCCTCCTCGCTGCCGGTGGAGATCGCGTCGAACCCGATGAAGGCGAAGAAGATCACCGCGGCCGCGCTGACCACGCCGTCGCGGCCCTCCGGGGCGAACGGGGTGAGGTTGCCGCTGCTGAAGTTGGCGAACGCCACGATGATGAAGAAGACCAGGACCACCAGCTTGATGGCGACCATGACCAGGTTGGCGCGGGCACTCTCGCGCACGCCGAGCACCAGCACCGCGGTGATGGCCAGCACGATGACCACGGCGGGAAGGTTCCCCCCCCCGCCGTTCTCCGGCGAGGTGGCGATCGCGGTGGGCATCTCCCAGCCGAACGTGCTGTCCAGGAACTCGTTCCAGTTGCCGCCCCAGCCGACCGCGATACCGGCCACCGAGACCCCGTACTCCAGCACCAGGTCCCAGCCGATGATCCAGGCCACCAGTTCGCCGAGCGAGGCGTAGGTGTAGGTGTAGGCACTGCCCGAGACCGGGATGCTGGACGACAGTTCGGCGTACGAGAGCGCGGAGAACATGCAGGCCACGGCGGCCAGCACGAACGAGAGCACGACCGCCGGCCCGGCCAGCTCGGCGCCCTCGCCGATGACCACGAAGATGCCGGTCCCGATGGTGCCGCCGATGCCCAGCGCGGTGAGCTGCACCGGGCCGACGGCCCGTTTCAGCTTCTCGCCGCCCTCCTCGTCGGGCTGGGCGACCAGACTCTCCAGGGAGCGCCGGGCGAACAGCCCCGAGCGCATCCCCCCGGTTCCGCCGGCTGGTGACGTAGTGGCCATGGACCGCACCTCCAGAAATCTGGAATTACGTTCGGTTGTGCCCGGAAGACCCAGTAGTAAGCCTATGGACGTCCTTGCGCCACTCGGGTGCGCAGGTGGCGGTCAGGGGGTCAGGGACTTCTCGTCCGGTGAGGAGAGGCTGAGCACCGTGCCGGCCACCGCAGGAGAGGCGCTGATCCGGGCTTCCAGGGCCCGCAGCCGGACCGCCAGGTTCGACTCCACGTCGTCGCCGGCCAGGTCCACGTCACCGACCACGGTGACCGTGCGCGGGCCCACGATCTCGATCCGCAGGTAGGTCACCCGGCTGACCTCGGGCAGATCGAGCAGGGCCCGGATCACCTCCGAGCGCACCCTGGGGTCGGCCTCTTGGCCGACCAGGAAGCTGCGGTTGCGCTGGATCAGCACGATCGCCACCACGCCGAGCACCAGGCCGACCAGGATCGACCCGATCGCGTCGGGCACCGGCGAACCGGTGACTTGGTGCAGGCCGAGCCCGGCGGCGGCGATCACGATGCCGATCAGGGCGGCCGAGTCCTCGAAGAAGACCGCCCGCAACGTCGGGTCCGAGGTCTGCACGATGTGCTCGAACACGTCGCGCTGCATCGAGGCGGCCTCCGGCCGGGCCTGGCGCAGCGACTGCAGGAACGAGGTGCCCTCGAGCAGGAAGGCCACGCCGAGCACCACGTAGCCCACGACGAAGTCGCCGGCCTCCTGCTCGGAGAACAGCTCCTGCACGCCGTGGGTCACGGAGACGGCGGCGCCGGCCACGAACAGCCCGAGCGCGGCGAACATCGACCAGACGTAGGCCTCGCGCCCGTAGCCGTGCGGGTGCGCCGGATCGGCCGGCCGCGCGGCCCGGCGGTTGGCGATCAGCAGGAAGATCTCGTTGCCGGTGTCCGCCCAGGAGTGGGCGGCCTCGGCCACCAGCGAGGCCGAGCCGGTGATCACCGCCGCGACCGACTTGGCCACCGCGATCAGCAGGTTCGCGACGAAGGCGACGATCACGGTGAGCGTGGACTCGTTGCCGCCGGAACTGTCGCCCGGTTCGAGGGGGAAGGTGATCGCGGCCTCGCCGCCGGGTGGTTCGCCGGGCATGGGGCAGGTCTAGCACGGGGGACTACTTCGTGCCCGGCAGGCCCGCCCGGAACAGGCGTATCTGGCTAGCCGTCACCAAACACTGACACTGAGTGGTGAAACTGTTCGAACTTGACCTCTCATTAAGATTCAGACAATTGATTGACTGCACCCTGTTACCTGCGCCAACTGGGCGTGGACGGCAACACAAGGCCATAGACAGGGGAGTGGCAAAGGCGTGCTGACCAAGAAGGGGATGACCAAGAAGCGGGTTGTGGGGGCAACCGCACTGGTCCTGATCGCCGCGGCGATCGGGACGGTTCCGGCCGTCGCCGGCCAGGGGCCCGACGGGGACGAGAAGGTCGGATCGGCCGTCTCCTGGGCGAGCACCGACGGCGCCGCCTACATCTCCGACTACTCGGAGAAGCCGAAGAGCAAGAAGTGGCGGCGCGACCACCGCAACAGCACCGGTAACTTCCCCGGGCGCTGGCAGACCGAGGTGGTCGAGCAGGAGATCGAGCGGGAGAAGGCCCGTCCCAGCATCCCGCCGGTGGTCGGCACCGAGGCCGGTACCCATACCGAGACGGCCACCGAGACCCGTACCGAGACGGTCACGGAGGCGGCCACCCAGACTGCGACGCAGACCGAGACCCAGACGCAGACCGAGACGTACACGCCGACCGTCTCGGCCACGTCCGGTTCGGCCTCCGCGTCAGCGACCGGTACGGCGTCGGTCACGGCCGAGCCCACCCAGAGCACCGGTACTCCGGGCACGGGCGAGAGCACCCTTCCTCCGGCCACCGGCGGCGGAGCCGGCATCAGTGGCGTGTGCAACGGCATCCAGCCGACCGCAGGCGCCTCGGCCAGTTCCTCGGCGAGCTCCAGTGCCGGCGAGTCGGCCGGCGAGTCGGCCAGTGCGTCAGCCACGGCGTCGGCCAGTGAGTCGGCCCCCGCGCCGACCGGGGCCACGCCCACCGCCGCACCCACGTCGAGCGCCACGGCCGGTGAGAGCACCGAGTCGGCCGAGACGTCGCTGGTGGCAGCCCCTCTGGGATCGGAGGCGCAGCCCAGCGCCCCCGGCGTCGAGGTCGCCAACACGGCGGCGCCGGACGACGTGATGACGCCGTGCTCCACCACCAACCGGTCCGGTCTGCCCTGGGGCGGCAGCGGTCTGTACATGCCCGGCAGCAGTGCCGCCAACGCCGAGGCGTTCGGGGCCTGGCGGGGTGCGCCGGTCGACGTGGTGGTCGACTGGACCGCCCGGCAGAGCTGGGAAGACCTGATCAACCCGACCTGGATCTTCGACTCCTGGCGGGGCACCCCGTACATGAAGGCGATCGGTGTGGCGCCGGTGCCCGAGGCCGACGACAGCGCCACCATGGCCGGCTGCGCGGCGGGTCAGTACAACGACAAGTGGACACAGTTCGGCCAGAACTTCAAGAACAACGGCCTGGGTGACGCGATCATCCGGCTGGGCTGGGAGTTCAACGGCAACTGGTACAAGTGGAGCGCCCAGAACCCGCAGGAGTACGTCGGGTGCTGGCGGCAGATCGTCACCACGGTGCGGGCCGTGGCCCCGGACATGAAGTTCGACTGGACGGTGAACCGCGGTGTCAGCGCCGGTCTGGCCGACGCCACCCAGGCCTACCCGGGTGACGAGTACGTCGACATCGTGGGGATCGACTCCTACGACAGCTGGCCTGCCGGCAACACCGAAGAGGGCTGGCAGACGCACTACAACGGCGACTTCGGGCTGAAGTTCTGGGCCGACTTCGCGGCCGAGCACGGCAAGAAGCTGGCCGTGCCGGAGTGGGGCCTGTACCCGGGCACCGCGCACGCCGGCCAGAACGGTGGCGACAACTCGTTCTACATCAACAAGATGGTCGAGTTCTTCAAGAGTCTCGGCCCGAACCTGGCCTACGAGGCGTACTTCAACGAGGACGCCAGCTACTACGCGGGGGCCATCTTCGAGCCGAACCAGAACCCGATCGGCTCCGAGGCCTACAAGGCGCTCTACGCCGCGGCGCCCACCGGTGAGCAGGCGGACATCGAGGTGAGTGAGGGTTCCGGCGACTCCGCCGAGGGGGAGTCGTCCGAGACCCAGGCTCCCGAGTCGGGAGACATCCCGACCGACGCGGCCCGCTCGAGCGTCACCACCCAACCCTCCTGGAGCGAAGGCACCGAGTCGGGGACAGCGTCCTCGGATTCGGCGACCCAGCCCCCGGCCACCGAATAGGAGCAGACCGAACGAACGGACGCCCCCGCTCGCGCGGGGGCGTCCGTTCCGGTTTGGTGCCACTTGGCTACAGAGAACGGGTTGCAGGTCAACCCGTTCGCCGCAATCGGGCCCCATCGCGCGGTTCGTTCGTGATTAGCCTTGGACGCGGTTCACCCGAGGCTGTTCACTCGAAGTCGAGGCAGATCATGCCCCGGTTCTTCTCGACGCGAGCGAGGTGTCGGATGGCTCTGCTGATCGCATTCATGGTTCTCACCGGCTGCGGCCTGCTCGTCCTGTACCTGCGCGACTCCTGGAGCAGCCGGCGGATCAGCCGGCGGGGCGACGAGTTCCTCAAGACCTTCGAGGGCACGCCGCCCGACCGGACCGACGACTAGCGGTGAGGATTCAGGAGCGGGCGCCCACGGCGTGCTCCATGGCCAGCTGGTTCAGCCGGACGAACCCGAAGCCGCGCTCGGCCACGGCGTCCACGTCCAGGTCCTCGTAGGCGGACTTGTCGGCCAGCAGGTCGGCCAGGGTCTCGCCCTCGGCCAGGGTCGGCTGCGAGAGCTCCAGCACGCCGGAGTACTCCAGCGCCTCCTGCACCTCGGGGTCGGCCCGGAAGGCCTTGGCCCGCTCGGCCAGCAGCAGGTAGCTGGACATGTTGGCCGCGGCCGAGTCCCACACGCCCTGCTTGTCCTCGGTGCGCGAGGGCTTGTAGTCGAAGTGCCGCGGGCCGTCGTAGGTCGGGCCGCCGCCGGGGAAGCCGTTCTCGATCAGGTCCACGGTGGCGAACGCGGAGAACAGGTCGCCGTGGCCGAACACCAGGTCCTGGTCGTACTTGATGCTCTTCTGGCCGTTCAGGTCGATGTGGAAGAGCTTGCCCGCCCACAGCGCCTGGGCGATGCCGGTGGTGTAGTTCAGCCCGGCCATCTGCTCGTGGCCGACCTCGGGGTTGAGCCCGACGATGTCACCGTGCTGGAGCTTGGCGATCAGGCCGAGCGCGTGACCGACGGTCGGCAGCAGGATGTCGCCCCGCGGCTCGTTCGGCTTGGGCTCGATCGCGATCCGGAGCCCGTAGCCCTTCTCCTTGATGTAGGCGGCGACCGTGTCGATGCCCTCGGCGTACCGGTCGTGGGCGGCGTTCAGGTCCTTGGCGCTGTCGTACTCGGCGCCCTCGCGCCCGCCCCACATCACGAAGGTGTCGGCGCCCAGCTCGGCGGCCAGGTCGACGTTGCGGATCACCTTGCGCAGGCCGTAACGGCGCACCCGGCGGTCGTTCGAGGTGAACGCGCCGTCCTTGAAGATCGGGTGGCTGAACGTGTTGGTGGTGACCATCTCGACGGTGACGCCGGTCTCGGTCAGGGCGCCCTTGAACCGCTCGAGGATCTTGTCGCGGTCGGCCGCGCTGCTGCCGAACGGCACCACGTCGTCGTCGTGGAAGGTGACGTGCGCGGCGCCCAGCTCGGCCAGCTTGTGCACCGACTCGACCGGGTCCAGGTCGGCCCGGCTGGCGCTGCCGAACTGGTCCTGGCCCGGCCATCCGACCGTCCAGAGCCCGAAGGAGAAGCGGTCGGCGGGGGTCGGGGTACGCGTCATCGCGAATCACTCCAGTCAGTTCGAACGTCTTTTGTTGACGCCGTGAATTTATCCAGCTGTGACGGTAGGGTCAAGGCATGTCACCTCCGGTTGCGCCACTCAGGCAGGACTGGATGCGTGAACACAATCTGTCACTGGCGCTGTCGGTGGTGCTGGAGGCGGCCGAGCCGGTCTCCCGGGCCCAGATCTCCACGCTCACCGGGCTCTCCCGGGCCGCGGTGACCAACATCGTCGACCGGCTGGTGGAGACCGGCCTGGTACGGGAACTGGCACCGGTGGTGCTTTCTCGCGGCCGTCCCGCTGTACCCCTGGTGCCGGTGCGGGGAGCGGTGGCGGCGCTCGGTCTGGAGGTGAACGTCGACTATCTCGGCGTGCGCGCCCTCGACCTGACCGGCGAGGTGATCGCCCAGCGGGTGGTGCAGGGAGACCTGCGCGGTTCCGACCCGACGGCGGTGGCCGCGCAGCTGGAAGAGGTGGCCCGGGAGGTGCGGGCCTCGGTGCTGGCCAAGGGGGTGCGGATCGCGGGCGCCACCCTGGCGCTGCCGGGCCTGCTCGACTCGTCCTCGGTCCTGCGCACCGCACCCAACCTGGGCTGGCGGGATCTCGACGCGCCGCAGCTGCTCCCGGCCGAACTGCTGGGCGGGGTGGCCGGTTTCGCGGTGGCCAACGAGGCCGACCTGGCGGCCCGGGCCGAGGTCCGGGCCCGGCTGAGCGAGAACGGCCGGCCCAGTTTCTTCTACGTCTCCGGCGAGATCGGGATCGGCGGCGCCCGGGTGCTGGGCGGCGAGCTCGCGGCCGGGCGGCACGGCTGGGCGGGCGAGATCGGGCACGTGGTGGTCGGTTCCAAGGGCACCTCGGACCTGATCCGGCTCGAGGACGTGGCCGGGCAGCATGCGTTACTGAAGGCGGCGGGCCTGCTCGGGGCGCCTTTGGAAGAACTGCTTGCGGCCGTGGACTCCGGACAGGCGAGGGCGGTGACCGCGGTGCAGGAGGCCGGCCGGGCGCTCGGCATCGCGCTGTCGGCGGTCGCGCACATCTCGGACGTGGACGAGGTGGTGCTGGGCGGCACCTTCGCCTCGTTGTTCGACGTGATCGCCGGCCCGGTCGAGACCACCCTGGCCGAGCTGGTGGTGTTCAGCGACTGGGTGCCGGTCCGGGTGAGCCGCGCGCGGGCGGGCGACTACGCGGCGATGACGGGAGCGGCGTTCACCGTCATCGACCGCCTGGTCGCCCAGCCCAGCCTGTGGCTCTCCGCGTCCTAGGGCCTGACCCGGACGACCCTAGGGAAGCAGCCCGGCCAGCGTCTCGATCGTGGCCACCCGCTCCTCGTGGGTGCGGGCCAGCGGCTGGATCGAGAGGGTGGTCACCCCGGCCTCGTGCAGGGCCGAGACCCGTTCCGCCACCCAGCCCTTCGGGCCGACCAGGCCGATCGAGCGCAAAAGCTCGCCGGGCACCGCCGCGGCCGCCTCCTCCTTGCGCCCGGCCAGGTACAGCTCCTGGATGCGGTCGGCCTCGGCCTCGAACCCGTAGCGGGAGGCCAGGTCGTGGTAGAAGTTCTTGCCCTTGGCGCCCATCCCGCCCAGGTACAGCGCGAACTGCGGGCGCATGAAGTCGATCAGCGGCCCCACGTCCTCGCCGATCGCCACCGGGACCGGGACCACCACGTCCAGCTCGCCCAGCTGCTCGTCGCGCCGGGAACGCCCGGCCGCCAGCGCGTCTCCCCAGACCTCGGAAGCCCCTTCGGGCCGGAAGAAGAACGGCGCCCAGCCCTCGGCCAGCTCGGCCGCCAGCTCCACGTTCTTCGGGCCCATGGCGGCGATCAGGATCGGGATGCGCTCGCGCACCGGATGATTGATCAGCTTCAGCGGCTTGCCCAGGCCGGTACCCCCTTCCAGGGGCATCGTGTAGTGCTTGCCGGTGTGCTCCAGGCGCTCGCGCCGCCAGATCTGCCGGCAGATCCCGATGATCTCCCGGGTCCGGCCGATCGGGGCGTCGTAGGGCACGCCGTGGAAACCCTCGATCACCTGCGGTCCGCTGGCGCCCAGCCCGAGGGTGAACCGGCCGCCGGAGACGTGGTCCAGCCCGGCCGCGGTCATCGCCAGCAGGGCCGGGGTGCGGGTGTAGATCGGCAGGATGTTGGAGGCGATCTCCAGGTCGGGCACCTTGGCCGCGATGAAGCCGAGCTGGCTCACCGCGTCGAAGCTGTACGCCTCGGCCACGTAGACGATGGACAGGCCGGCCCGGCGGTAGTCCGGCAGCTGGTCCACCACCTCGACGAAGCTCTCGCTGTAGGACAGCGGCATACCGATCCGCACTCGGGACCTCCTGGCGTCGCTCGGAACGGGCTCTGAGCATCCTGCTCCCCGGGGATGGCGGCCACCAGTGGGCAGAGTGTGATCGATCAGCCAGTCCGCGAGCGGTTTCGGCTCTCGGGCCGGTCAGAGGCTCGCAGCAGCGAGGGCCGCCGGCGGGACGAGCGCCGCCCCGATCGCGGCGAGGTCGATCCGGGAGAGCATCCGGGGCTCGTCCGAGGTGCCGATGGCGGCCAGGCGGATCATCCACCTCCGGTCCAGGGCCTCCGCCAGTGAACTGCCGGCCGGCCGGCTCGAGGCCGCCGGGTCCTCCCACACCGAGCGCTCGATCGCCCGCAGGGCGTGCACGGCCAGGCCGACCAGACCCGGCCGGGTGCTCACCAGCAGCAGGTACTGGCTGTGCTCGGGCGAGTGACCCAGGCCGAGAAGGGCGGCCAGCCGGATCAGGGGCACCACGTTGTCCCGGTGGGTGAACAGGCCCAGGACGGTGTCGTCGCCGGCCTGGAGCACGCTGAACCGCTCGGGGAACGGCAGGATCTCGACCACCTGGTCGAGCGGTACCGCCAGGTCCTTGCTGCCGGGGTACACCGAGAAGGTGAGGTAGGTGCCACCGGCCCGGGCCTCGCCCGCACTCTCCTGCGGGTCCTCGCCGGAACGCTGGGCCGGCACCGCTTCCCCGTTGTCGTTGGCGTGCGGGGTGTTGAGCCGGGAGAGCGCGTTCAGGTCCGGGTGCCCGAGAATCTCCGGCACGGCCAAGGACAGGAAGTCGCCCCGGCCCGGGATGCGCACCACCCCGTCCAGGTACTGGCGGCCCGCCACCGGTACGGCGGGCAGGGGGAAGCGCTGGGCCGCGCTTGCCGGGATCAGCTCCAGCACCTCTGACAGCAGCATCACCACTACGCCCTCGTGGAAGCGGATGGCCACCCCCTCGGTGTCGTGGGCCGAGAGCTCACCGAGCCCGGCCAGCATCAGCGGGTCGAACACCGGGACCTCGGCGCCGTCGTAGTCGGTCACTCCGCGGCACGATCCCTGCCGCAGCGGGGAGTTGCGCACCTGCACCCGCGGCACGATGGTGTGCACCGCCTCGATGTTCACCGCCAGGAGGTGTTCCGCGCAGCGCACCAGCAGGATCGAGCCGGACAGGTCGGCCGCCTCCAGCCGGTGCTCGACCTGGTCGCCGAAGGCCCCCTCACCCCCGGCCCGGTCGTCCTGCACCACCGGGATCCCGGGCAGGGTGAAGAGGATCTCCACGTCGAGGACGCTGACGATCTCGCCGTCGGTGGACGTGAAGGTGTGCGAGACCGGGAGCCGCTGCCCGGGTCCCCCCACCTCCCGAAGCCCCTCCGGCGTGGTCACCCCGTGTACGCCGTCCACCGCCAGCCCGAGAAGCCGTCCGCCGTGGAGGATCACCACGATGACGTGGTGGCCCCCCGGGCTCTCGCCGGGCCGGTCCAGCGCCAGCAGGTCCAGCACCGGGATCACCTGGCCCCGGAGGTTCACCGCGCCGAGCAGTCCCGGTGCACTGGTGGGCAGCGCCGCCAGTTCGGCCGGGCAGGGCGTGACCTCCCGGACGGCGGTCAGCGGCAGGGCGACACAGGCCTGTCCGATCGCGAACAGCCCGTGCGTCATCGGCTGCTGCTGTCGGCCGGCCCGAGCAGTTCGGCGATCAGCGCGGTGACCTCGGCCGAGGCCTCCACCTGGGTCTTCGTGGCCATCACGATGAGCTCGATCGAGCCGCTGGTCTGCCCGACGCTGGAGACGATGTCCTCGAACGCGTCCCCGGCCTTGCGGGAGACCTCGGCGCCCTGGTCCACCCGCTGGGTCGACTCCTTCACCAGCTTGGAGATCTCCCGGGCGGCGTCGGCCGAGCGCTCGGCCAGCTTGCGCACCTCACCGGCCACCACCGAGAAGCCCAGGCCGTGCTCGCCGGCCCGGGCCGCCTCGATCGAGGCGTTGAAGGCGAGCAGGTTGGTCTGGTCGGCGATGTCGCTCATCACCTGGACGATCTCGGCGATCTGGGCGGAGCTGCGCTGGATCAGGGAGATCGCCTCGGCGGACTCGCGCAGCGCGGCCGAGCCGGTCTCGGCGTCGTCCTGGGTGGAGGTGGACCAGCGGTTGGCGTCGGCGGTGCTCATCGAGATCGCGTCGATCGACTCGGTCAGCCGCTGCACCGCGGCGCTCATCGCCTCGGTCTTGGCCTTCAGCCGCTGTTCCAGCTGCACCTGCTGGGTGATGTCGGAGGCGTACTTGATCACCTTCACCGGCCGGCCGGACAGGTCGAGGATCGGGTTGTAGCTGGCCTGGATCCACACGTCCCGGCCGTACTTGCCGACCCGGTGGAACTGCCCGGAGCGGAACTCGCCGCGCTGCAGGCGCAGCCAGAAGTCCCGGTACTCCTCGGAGGTCACGTAGTCGGGGGTGCAGAAGATGCTGTGGTGCTGGCCGACGATCTCGCGCAGGGTGTAGCCCACGGTCTTCAGGAAGTTGTCGTTGGCATCGAGAATCCGGCCCTCGAGGTCGAACTCGATCACCGCCTGGGCGCGGTCCAGAGCCTGCACCCGGCCGGCGTACTCGGCGTTGCGCAGCTTGTCGGCGGTCACGTCGGTGGCGTACTTGACCACCTTGAACGGCCGGCCCTCGGCGTTCAGGATCGGGTTGTAGGTGGCCCGGATCCAGACCTCGCGCCCGTCCTTGCCCACCCGCAGGTACTCGCCGGAGTCGAACTCGCCGCGTGCCAGTTTGCTCCAGAACAGCTGGTACTCGGTGCTCGCGGCCTCTTCCGGGCGCACGAACAGCCGGTGGTGCCGGCCCCGGACCTCTTCCAGGCGGTAGCCCAGCAGGTCGAGGAAGGCGTCGTTGGCGTCCAGCACGTTGCCCTCGAGATCGAACTCGATCACCGCCTGCGAGCGCAGGATGGCGTTGATCTTGCCCTCGAAGTCGGCGTTGCGGGTCTTCTCGGCGGTCACGTCGACCGCGAACTTGACCACCTTCCAGGGCTTTCCGTCCAGGTCCAGGACCGGGTTGTAGATCGCCTGGAGCCAGACGTCGCGCCCGCCCCGGGCGACGCGATGGAACTCGCCCGAGATGAACTCGCCCTCGCGAAGGCGTCGCCAGAACGTCTGGTACTCCTCCGAAGCGGCCTCGAGCGGGGGCACGAACATCCGGTGGTGCTTACCGATCACCTCTTCCCGGTCGTAGCCCATGGTGGTCAGGAAGTTCTCGTTGGCCGTCTGGATCACACCGTTGAGGTCGAACTCGATCACCGCCTGAGAACGGTCGATCGCGGCCACCTTGCCCTCGAAGTCGGCGTTGCGGCGCTTGGCCTCGGTGACGTCGGTGGCGTACTTGACCACCTTCCAGGGGTGGCCGTCGATGTCCAGGATCGGGTTGTAGACGGCCTGGAGCCAGATGTCGCGTCCGCCCTTGCCCACCCGGTGGAACTCCCCGGCCACGAACTCGCCGGCCCCCAGACGCTGCCAGAACTGCCGGTAGGCGGCCGAGCGGGCCTCGTCCGGGGGGACGAACATCCGGTGGTGCTGGCCGACCACCTCGCCGCGGCTGTAACCCACGGTCTGCAGGAAGTTCTCGTTGGCCTCGAGGATGATGCCGCCCAGGTCGAACTCGATCACCGCCTGGGACCGGTCGATCGCGGCGATCTTGCCCTGAGCGTCGGCGGCCGCACGCTTGGCGTCGGTGATGTCGAGGGCGTACTCGATCACCTTGATCACCTTGCCGGCCACGTTGCGCACCGGGGTCCAGGTGGAGCGGATCCACAGGTCGCGCCGGCCCTGCCAGACCCGGCGGAACTCACCGGACGAGGAGTCGCCGGCCCGTAGGTCGGCCCAGAGGCTGGTGTAGGCCTCCGACTCGGCGACGTCGGGCGGCACGAGATCGGTGTGGCTACGGCCGATCAGCTCGCCGACCGAGTAGCCCATCAGCGTGGCGTAGGCCTCGTTCACGGCCAGAACCGTGCCGTCCAGACCGTACTCGGCCCTGGCCTGTCCCCGGGCGAACGCCTCCACCTGGCTCCTGAGTTCGGCCAGCTCCTCGTCCACCGTCACTGCGGCCCTCCGTCCTCTGGTTGTGCCAGGACGGTCGTCCTGAGGAGAACCGCGCTTGAGGACGAGGGGTGGTTGCCACCCGTGCGGGCCTCAGATCCAGCTGGGCAGCCACATCCGGTCGCTCCAGCTGGGCTGGGGGATCACCTGGGCGGTGTAGAGGGGCAGGAAGAACCAGAAGCAGAGCACGGCCAGCAGCACCAGCGTCCCGGCGATCCAGGCCCCGTTGCGCCGGCGGCGGGCCGAGTCGCTGCGGCGCCCCAGGATCAGCCCGAGCACGTAGACCACGGTGAGCACGACCCAGGGGGTGAAGGCGATCGTGTAGAAGTTGAAGATCGTGCGGTGCTGGTACTGGAACCAGGGCAGGTAGCCGGCGGCCAGCCCGGCCAGCACGGCCCCGGCCCGCCAGTCGCGGCGCAGCACCCAGCAGAACAGCAGCACCACGATGCCCAGGGTGGCGCCCCACCAGATCACCGGGTTGCCCAGGGCGGTGATCGCCTGCGAGCAGACGTCGACCGCGCAGCCCAGCTCCCCGCGCTTGGGGTCCTCGTAGTAGAAGGCGGTGGGCCGGCCCACCACGATCCACGACCAGGGGTTGGCCTCGTAGGGGTGGGTGGCCGCCAGGTTGATGTTGAAGTCCCACATCTGCTGGTGGTAGTGCGCCAGGCTGCGCAGGGCCCCGGGCAGCCAGGTGATGCCCTCGCCCGGATGGTCCTGGGCCCACCGGCGGTCGTAGGCGTCGCTGGAGAGGAACCAGCCGGTCCAGGAGAGCAGGTAGGTGGCGAACGCCACCGCCAGCATGAGCGTCCCGGAGAGCGCGCCCCAGATCACCGAGCCGGCGAACCAGTGCCGCAGCCCCGCGGCCCGCCGGGCCCCGGCGTCCCACAGGATGATCATGATGCCGAAGACCAGGGCGAAGTACAGGCCCGACCACTTGGTCCCGGCGCACAGCCCCAGGCAGACCGCGGCGGCGATCCGCCACCAGCGCACGCCCATCCACCACGACCACGAGTCGGCCGCGCGTTGTTCGCGGCCCTCGCCGAACTCGCCGAATTCAGTGGCGGCCCGCAGTGCCAGCCGCCGGCGTCCCATGTCCCGGTCGGCCACCACACAGCCGAACGCGGCCAGGGCCCAGAACATCACGAACACGTCGAGCAGGCCGGTGCGGCTGTGCACGAAGTGCTGGCCGTCGATCGCCAGCAGCAGGCCGGCGGTGAGCCCGAGCAGGGTGGAACCGAACAGCCGCCGGGCGATCAGGATGATCATCAGGATCGACAGGGTGCCGACCACGGCCGAGGCGAAACGCCAGCCGAACGCGCTGGTCGGCCCGAAGATCCACTCGCCCAGGCCGATCATCCACTTGCCCACCGGCGGGTGCACCACGAAGTCGGGGGTGCTCAGGAAGACGTCGGTGTCACCGCGGTTCCACAGCGGGTCGACCTCCTCGCCCTTGCCCTTCCAGGCCAGCTCGTAACCGGCCTCGATCATCGACCAGCCCTGCTTGACGTAGTACGTCTCGTCGAAGACCAGGGTGCCGGGGGTGCCGAGGTGCCAGAACCGGATGAACCCGCCGAAGGCGGTGACGGCCAGCACGGCGAGCCAACCGCGCAGCGTCAGACGGGGACTGCGCTGGGTGGGCGAGGGCGGGCGGACCGCGCGCACCGCGGCGCGGGTGGCCACGGCAGGGCTAATCACCCGCGTCATCGTAAAGGGTGCGGGGGTGGGGCCGGATGCCCTCACCTGTCAGACTGACCTCCGCCGGGCGCTCGCCAGGGGGTCGACGCGGAGCTGGACAGCAGGAACGCCGAAACAGGAGGACAGGCGCGGGTGAGTGCGTCGCCGCAGGCCACACCGGTCGATCAGCGGGTCTGGCTGCCCAGACCCCGACGGGAGGACCCGTCCGGGCCGGTGCTCGTGCTGGTCGCCCTGGCCGCCCTGGGTTTCGGCCTGGCCGCCACGGCCGGCCTCTGGGCCGATCCGGCCGGCCGGTTCGTCGCCGGCAACGTGCCGGACGCCATCCACTACTCCTGGTGGCTCGGGCACACCCCGCACTCGCTGGGCGAGGTGCGCAGCCCGTTCGAGACCCAGGACCTGAACTACCCGACCGGCGTGGGCGCGATGAACAACACCACGCTGCTCCTGCCGGCGGTGCTCCTCGCCCCGGTGACGGTGCTGGTCAACTCGGTCCTCACGCTGAACATCCTGAACCTGCTGGCGGTGCCCGCCTGCTTCGCGGCCGGCTATTGGGCGCTGCGCAAGGTGCCGGGCGTCTCCTCCGGCGCGGCCGCGGTCGGCGCCGCCGCCTTCGCCGTCTCCCCGGCCATCGTCAACTCGCTGACCGGGCACATCACCATGGCCCTGGCCCCCGGCCTGCCGATCCTGATCGCGCTCAGCGTGGAGGCGTGGCGCACCGACCACCGCCGCAGCAGCCGCTGGGACGCGCACGGCCCGATCCGGGTCGGGTTCTGGCTCGGCCTGGTCGCCCTGCTGCAGGTGTTCCTCGGTGAGGAAGTGCTGTTCCAGGCCGGTCTCGGCGCCCTGCTGATCCTGCTCACCGCCGCGGTCTTCCGGCCGCGTCAGATCAAGGCCGGCGCCGCCCGCCTGGCCCGCACCCTGCTGGTCGCCTTCACGGTGTTCCTGCCGCTCGCCGCCTACCCGCTCTACCTGCAGTTCTTCGGGCCGCACGCGCACCACGGCAGCCCGTTCACCAAGGACTACTTCGGCGCCGACGTGACCGCGTTCTTCACCCCGACCCCGGGGGTGCTGCTGCACCGCGCGGCCGACCTGGAGAACGCCCGCAACTTCCCGGGCGGGATCGAGGAGCACCTGGCCTACCTGGGCTGGCCGCTGATCATCACCTGCCTGATCACGATCGTGCTGGGCTGGCGCATGCTGGCGGTGCGCTGCGCGGCGGTGGGTCTGCTGGTGTCGGCGGCGCTCTCGCTCGGCGGGCGGCTCTGGATCGACGGGGTCTGGACCGAGCACCGCGGTCCCTACCACCTGCTGCAGGAACTGCCGGTCACCGAGGCCTCGCTGGCCACCCGGCTCGGCCTGCTGGTGGCTTTGTTCTCCGGGGTGCTGCTGGCCCTGGCCGTCCAGGGGCTGCGCAGCGGTTCCCGTCATCGTCTGCTGCACCCCGCCAGCCGGCCGAGCGGTCGCACCAACGTCACCGCCAGGGCGGTCGGGGCGGTCGCTGTCTCGGTGGCCTGCCTCGCGCCGCTGCTGCCGGCCGCGATCCCGGTCGTCGACGCGCCCGAGACCCCGCAGTGGTTCACCAGCCAGGCGCAGGATCTGCCGAACGATACGGTCGTGGTCGTGCTGCCCTACCCGGTGCCGACCCTGCCCACCGCGATGCGCTGGCAGTCCGAGGCCGGCTACCCGTTCCGGATGCCGGGCGGCTACTTCCTCGGCCCCGCCGAGGACGGCCAGGCCTACGTCGGGGGAGCCGCCGATCCGGCCACCGCACGGCTGCTCTCCGAGGTGCAGTACACCGGTGTGGCCAGGGTGGTCACCCCGGCCGACCGGGCCCAGGCCCAGGCCGATCTGCAGGCCTGGGGGGCCGACAAGATCGTGCTCGGGCCGGACCAGGCATCCGACGCGCTCCGCCGGACCGTCTCCGACCTGCTCGAGCAGGCCCCGGTCAGCGAGGGCGGCGTCGAGATCTGGGAGATCCGGTGACCGGCCGGCTGGTCCTGGCCGCCACCCCGATCGGCGACCCGGAAGACGCCTCGGTGCGGCTCGCCCGGCTGATCGAGACCGCCGACCTGATCGCGGCCGAGGACACCCGCCGCTTCCGGCGGCTGGCCGCGGCCCTGGGGATCACTCCGCAGGGCAAGGTGATCAGCAACTACGAGCACAACGAAGAGGCCCGCTCCGGCACCCTGCTGGAGGTGGTGGCCGGTGGTGGCACGGTGCTGGTGGTCACCGACGCGGGCATGCCCGGGGTCTCCGACCCGGGGCTCAAGGCGGTGCGGGCCGTGGTCGAGGCCGGTCTGCCGGTGACCGCGCTGCCCGGCCCCTCCGCGGCACTGACCGCTCTGGCGCTGTCCGGCCTGCCCTCCGACCGGTTCTGCTTCGAGGGTTTCCCGCCCCGCACCAACGGCAAGCGTGCCAGTGCTTTTCGTGCGCTCGCCGAGGAACCCCGCACCCTGATCTTCTTCGAGTCGCCCCGGCGCACGGCCGACACCCTTACCGCCCTGCGCGACGCCCTCGGCGCCGATCGGCCGGCCGCGGTCTGCCGTGAGCTGACCAAGACGTACGAAGAGGTCAAGCGCGGTTCCCTGGCCCAGCTGACCGACTGGGCCACGGAAACCGAGGTGTTGGGCGAGATCTCGATCGTTGTGGGCGGGGCGCCCGAGCGCACGCCGGTCGACCTGGCGGACCCGTCAGCCAAGGATGACGTGGCCGCCCTGGTCGCTCGAGTAGAACAAATGGTGGACGAGGGTGAGCGGCTCAAGGACGCAGTGGCCACGGTCGCTGGGGAGACCGGGGTGAACAAGCGGGGGCTCTACGACGCCGCCGTAAAAGCCCGTTCCTCGTAGTCCTGCGGTTTCGCGCCCGAGGCGCGCCCCCCGTCCTCAATTTGTGCTTTTAAGAGAGGGCCCGGTACCGCTCGGCGGTGATCCGGTAGAGCACGTGCGGCGTGCCCCACCAGCCCGGGTGACCCGGGTGTTCGAAGTCGTCGGCCGGATCACGGGTCAGCCCGATCTTCCGCATCACCCGCTGGGACGGCTCGTTCGTCACCGTGGTCATCGAGACCACCTGCGGCAGCTTGAGTTCGCCGAACGCGTAGGCCAGCGCCGCCCGGCCCGCCTCGGGCGCATATCCCTTGCCCCAGTGGGCTTTCGCCACCCGCCAGCCCACCTCGACGGCGTTCTCGGTGAACCAGCCGGGCATCGGCCAGAGCCCGATCGGGCCGACCACCTCACCGGTCTCGCGCAGCTCGGCCGCCCACAGCCCCCAGCCGTGCTCGTCGATGTGCTGGCGGATGGTGTCCAGCGCCTGGTCGCTCTGCTCGCGGGTCTGGGTGGTGGGGAAGAAACGGCGCACTTCCGGGTCGGAGTTCAGCGCGAAGAAGGCATCTCGGTCGGAGTCCTTCCACTGGCGCAGGATCAGGCGCTCGGTCTGCAGCTGAGTCGTCACCGGCTCACGATGCCACTGCGGCTTCTGCGCCGAAAGTCCTTTTCAGTCCTGCGGGCGTAGCACGCAGACCTCGTTGCCCTCCGGATCGGCCAGCACCACCCAGGTGACCTCGCCCTTCGGCGCCTCGGACTGGCCGATCTCGGTGTGCCGGGCCCCGGCCTTGATCAGCCGCTCCACCTCGGCCGCCTGGTCGTCGGCGGCGTAGGGACGCACGTCGAGGTGGACCCGGTTCTTCACGGTCTTGGGTTCGTCGGTGCGGATGAACTCCAGGAACGGACCGGGGGTGGTCAGGGTCAACGTGGCCACCGGCCCACCCTCGGCCCGCAGCTCACCGGCCCCGGCCTGCTGCCAGAATGCGCCCAGCGCAGCCGGATCGTGGGCCTGCATCACGATGGCCGCGATCGGCCCGAGCCCGTCGTACTCGTCCCGGTGCTCCAGCACGCAGAACTCGTTGCCCTCGGGATCGGCCAGCACCACCCACGGCCGCTCCACGTCGAGCTCGATCAGCCGCGCCCCCGCCGCCTCCAGCCGGGCCACCGTCTCGGCCTGGTGCGCCGCATCACGACTGGCCAGGTCGAGATGCACCCGGTTCCAGCCCGACTTGGCCTCCGGCACCGGCCCGAACACCAGCTCGATGCCGGGCTCGCCCGGGGCCGGGGCGATGTCGCTCTCCAGCTCGTTCTCGAACGAGATGCCCCACCCCAGTGCCTCACCCCACCAGCGGGCCTGGGCGCGCTGGTCGGCGCAGTCGATCACGACACTCGTCAGACGGGTCGGCATGGGGATCAGTGTGGCCGACGGGGGCGCCGGGCGCAGCCCAATTGCCCGCTTCCGGAAGTGGCCCGCCTCGCCCGTCCCCGTTCTGCCCCGTCCCGCGCCCCAGGATCGGATGACAAAAGCGCCCCCCGCCAAGATCGGATGACAAAAGTTGCTCTATAGCCCACTTTTGGCATCCGATAATGGGCAGCACGCGAGCAATCAGGGAAGGGGACAGGTGGGGGAGCAGGCTCTGGGGGAGCCGGACCAGCCTCGCCGGTTCAGGGCGGTGGCAACCTGCCGGGCAACGAGGCAAGGGCGTTGGGCCACGTCGCGCCAGCCGTAGCGCAGAACGGTCTCACCGCCGAGGGCCGCAGCGTTGTCACGTCGCAGGTCCCGGAAGGACTCGTGCACGGGATGGGCCTCACGTCCGTCGAGTTCCACCACCAGACAGTAGGAGTCGTAGCGGACGTCCCGGTACCGAGTTCGGCCGTCGGCCTCGCGCTGCGGAAGGTTGCGCGTGCCGCGCGGAAGTCCGTGAACAGCTTCCAGCCGTGCGTATCTGAGCTCCAGCAGCGAGTGCACCCCGTCCTCGAACTCCTGCAGCATCTCGCTGATCAGAGCACGCCAGCGGTGTCGCGCCCGCTCGGACAGGGCCAGGCCGACCAGCCCGCTGGTGGTCAGCCGCTGTTGGACGACCCGCAGCACGACGTCGCACACGGCCTCCGGGTCCGTCTCGCGGTCGGCCACGTCCAGAACCGCGTCTTCGACCCGTAGCCGTGGCGGGCCAGGACCATCGGCACGGCGCCGTGCCAGTTGCCCCCGCACCTGCCGGATCTGAATGCCCTCAGCCGGGCGCCGCGGTCCGGGATGAGGAACGCAGACTTCGACCGGGCCGGTCCGCCGGGGCAGGGCCCCTGCCAGCCAGAGCGCGGTCCGGCCTCCGGCCAGGGCGCTCTTCCCGCAGAAGAGCACTGCGCCCCAGATCAGCGCCCGGTCGGTGCGCGGACCGGAGTGCGTCAGATAGACCCCTGGCCAAAGGGTCTGCCAGCGGTGATCGTCGATGTGGCGCCGGGCCTGGTCGCGCGAGCGGCCCAGATCCAGGAGCTGCCGCCGGGTGATCACTCCTTCCTGGGCCGAGGCCAGACCCTCCCAGTCGTCGGGCACATCTCCACTTTGCCGCCTTTTCCGACGTGATCCGTCCACCTGAGGATAACTGCACCGCTCGCCCTCGGGCAGGCCAGGATCAGGTGATTGGCTATCCGGCTCCGGCGCCGGGCCGGACTAACGTGATCACGATGGAGTTCAGGAGAATCCCGGGTCTGCCGCCGTACGTCTTCACCATCATCGACGGCCTCAAACTGCAGGCCCGCCGGGACGGGAAAGACATCGTCGACCTGGGTTTCGGCAACCCCGACATCCCCAGCCCCGAGATCGCGGTGGAGAAGCTGGCCGAGGCCGCGCACAACTCCCGCAACCACCGCTACTCCTCCAGCCGGGGCATCCCCAAGCTGCGCGAGGCCATCGCCGCCCGCTACGCCCAGGAGTACGGGGTCGAGCTCGACCCGGGCAAGAACGTGATCGCCACGATCGGCGCGAAAGAGGGCTTCAGTCACCTGATGTGGGTGCTGCTGCAGCCCGGTGACGCGGCCCTGGTGCCCTCCCCGTCCTACCCCATCCACATCTGGGGCCCCTACTTCGCCGGCGCCGACGCCCGCCAGGTGACCATCGGGCCCTCGGGCGGCAAGGACTACGTCGACGCGGTGATGGAGGCCTGGGAGTACGGCTGGCCCAAGCCGCGCGTGGTGGTTCTCTGCTTCCCGCACAACCCCACCACCGCCACCATCGAGAAGAAGGATCTGCAGCGCCTGGTCGACTGGGCCCGGGAGCGCGACGTGGTGCTGGTGCACGACTTCGCCTACGCAGACGTCTGGTTCGACGGTGTCCGCCCGCCCTCGATCCTGGAGTGCGAGGGGGCGATGGACTGCGCGGTCGAGCTGTACTCGATGACCAAGTCGTTCTCCATGGCCGGCTGGCGGATGGCCTTCCTGCTCGGCAACGCCGAGGTGGTCGCCGCGCTGGCCAAGCTCAAGAGCTACCTCGACTACGGCACCTTCCAGCCGGTGCAGATCGCCGCCACGGTCACCCTGAACGAGGCGTCCGACTATCCGGCCGAGGTCAACGCCGTCTACGAGGCCCGGCGCAACGCCCTGTGCGACGGCCTCACCCGGATCGGCTGGGAGGTGGCCCGGCCCAAGGGCACGATGTTCGTCTGGGCCCCGATCCCCGAGCAGTTCCGTTCGCTGGGCTCGATCGAGTTCGCCACCCGGCTGGTCAAGGAGTGCGACGTGGCAGTGTCCCCGGGCGTCGGCTTCGGGCCGGACGGCGACGGCTACGTGCGCTTCGCCCTGATCGAGAACGAGCACCGGATCGCCCAGGCGGTGCGGCAGATCAAGCGCGGGCTGCCCGGGTTGGGGGAGTCCGTTTGAGGACGCTCGCCACGGCGATCGCTCGCCGGTCCGGTTCGGGGGCAAAGGGCTGAGAGCCCATTTTGTCGTACCCCGCCCCTATGGTCTCGAGCATGGAAGCGACTCAGACCTACAGCTACCGTCGTCCGTCCTTGTTACGGCCGGGCGGCCTCGGTCTGGAGACCTCCGGCGGCACCACGGCGCGGAGTCTGGCGGCCACCAACCCGTCGGGTACCGACGCGCACCCTCAGTTCTTCACCGGTTTCCTGCAGCGCCCGGCCGTCGCCGCGGCCGGGCTGCTGGCGGTGGCCGAGGTTGCGCGTACCCGTTACTTCCAGCCGGCCGAAACGTCTTTCCGTGATCCCGTGGTCACCAGTGACGGTGAGCGGTTGCGGTTCGAGTCGTTCTCCGTGTGCGGCGGTGTGCACCTGCGGCTCGACGTCCTGGCGGCCGGTCATGACGGCGACGTGGTCGACCGCGGTACCACCAACGTCGACGTGAACGAGCCGCTGCGCCGGGCGCTCAGTGGCGTTCTCGACGGGGCGGCGTTGCACCTTTCCGTCGGCCCTGACGAGGTCACGGTCACCACGAAGACCGAGAAGCTGGTCGAGCGTAAGGTCCCGCTGCCCCGCAGGTGGGTGCGCGGGTTCGGTGAGATCTACGTACTGAGCGGCGAGTTCGACGCCCGGGCGGAACTGTCCGCGGCCGAGGCGGCTCGCTTCCTGCGGGCCCTGCCCAGCCAGCGGCGGGCCTCAGGTGCGTTCTGGTTCGCGCCCGCCGGGCGTTCGCTGCGCCTGGTCTCCCGTCCGGTGCCAGGGGCGGTCTGCCTGGCCGGCCCTCAGCGTCTGGCCGCGCTGCTGCCCCTGCTCCGGTTCGCTTCGGGTCTGCGGGTCTACGGGCCGGTGGTGAACGCAAGCAGTCAGGCAGTGGCCAGTGCCTGGGAGGTCACCCTGCCCGGAATGCGGCTCACCGCCACCGTCTCGCCCGATGCCACTCGGGGGTTCTCCGGCGAAGGCGCGGTCCTTGATGCGCTCTCCGGCGACACGGTGGCCGAGGACGCCGATCTGATCAGTGCACTACTGGCGTTCGAGCCGCACATCGACACCCCCACCCTGGCCGCCGAATCGGGCCTCGACCAGACCCGGGTCCGGGCCGCCCTGGTCCGTCTCGGGGCGGCCGGCCGGATCGGGCGCGATCTGGCCGAGGCGGCCTCGTTCCATCGCGAACTCCCGTTCGACGGGGCCGTGGTGGAAGCACTCAACCCCCGCCACGGTGCCGCCCGGGCCCTGGTCGCGGCCGGCGCGGTTCAGTTCGAGCGCAACCGGCCGGGTGATGTGGCCGCCCTCGTGAGCAGCGGGACAGACACGCACCGGGTACGCCTCGACGGCGATCGGCGTTCCTGCACCTGCATCTGGTACGCGAAGCATCTCGGCACTCGAGGGCCGTGCAAGCACGTCCTGGCCGTGCAGCAGTCGATGCGGGTGGAGGGCTGAGGGATGGAGTTCCAAGATCTGCTGGAGGCCATGAAGGGCCGGCCCTGGCCGCGCTCCGGCGGGCCTTCCGGTGGCGTCGAGCAAACCGTTCAGATCATGCTGCATCTCGCCGAGGCCGAAAGGCGCTCGCTCGCAGCGGAGGTCGCTGCCCTGGTCCGGGCTCACACCCGCTGGTGGCAGGAAGATACCCCGCGCCCGAAGGCGTCGGAGAGTGCAACGGCGGTCGCGGTGGCGGGCACCCTGACGGTGGCCCGGTTGCCAGGGGCGCTGCGGCGGCTCAGCGTAGATGCGCCGAGCCGCCGGGCCCGACAGGCCGTGGTCACCGGGATCGTCCAGGTTCTTCAGGCGCGAGGGCTGATCGACGATCCCCGCCTCGCCGCCGAGCTGGTTCGGCGGGTCCGCGACTGGGACCGGTGGGACAGCGGCCGCTGGTACTTCGAACTGGCCCGTGAGGTCCTGCTCCGCCAACCCGGGCCGCCGCCGGTAGAGGTTGCCTACGTGCAGCTCTGGCTGCAGGACCACCGCCAGGTCGAGGCCGACCTCCGCGCCCGGCCGCAGTGGTCGGCGCTGGTGATGGAGGCGCTGGCGAGCCGGGGCACCGGCCAGTTGCTCGACGGTCCAGACCTACGAGCACTCCTGATCCGGCTGACCGGTGACAGGCCGCCCGGACGTCCTGCGCTGCTCGAGCGTTCCGAACTGCTCGACGCCTGTATCGGTGCCCTCCAGAGCACCGACCGGAAGGTGGATCTGCACGGCCTGCTCGCCCTGCACGAGCAGCTCAATCCTTCTCTCGACGAGGTGCACTCCCGGGTAGGGCAGTACGTCAGCCTCATTGCCGGGGCTCCCGCTTTCGTCGCCACGGTGGCCCAGCAACGCCTGCGGGCGCTCGACGAAGTGGGCCGGCTCGACGCCTCGGTCGTCGAACAGGCCACGACGGCGGTTCTTGTACGGCCGGAAAAGGGGCTCTTCCGGGCGCAGCTCAGCTGGTTGCGGCCGGCTCTTCGACGGCCGGGCTCCGTGGTGCCCGAGTCTGTGGCCCCGGGGGCAGGGGTGCTGGAGTCTGTGGTGCCGGGGGCAGGGGCGCCGGGGGCAGGGGCGCCGGGGGAGGGGATGCCGGCGTTCGTGGTGCCGGAGTCTCTCATCCTCGCGGTGGCTGTGGGGCTCGGCCATCCGGATCCGGCGCTGCAGAAGCAGGTGCTGAATCTGCTGATCCCGTATGCGGCAGATCTGTCTGCTCCGGCCCGGGCCGAACTCGCGGTGGCGGTCGGTGCGATTGCGCCAGATCTGCGTCCACTGGCCGCAGCCCTGACCGGCGGTGAGCACTCGCCGCCGGCTCTGGAGGCCGCGCCTCTTCCGGCCCCACCTCCGGCTGTGCAGCCGGCCCAGTCCCTCGAGCTGTTCGCCGACGCAGAGATCCTGGCCGAGGAACTGGCGATCTTCTACCAGAGGTGGGACAGCAACGGGCAGGTCGATTTCCCGCAGGTCGAGCGTTTTCTCGCGGGCCTGGTGGCCTTCAGCTGGCAGGACCCGGAGCGGCTGCAGGCAGCTCTGGACCCGATGATGAAGAGAATGACGTGGTTGCCCGAAGGCCCGCCGCAGCCCCAGCTTCCGGGCCGGGACGAGTTCGTGAGATACACCTCCGTCCTCGACCTGCTGGTCCTGTGCCTGCGATCGGTCCGGGCCCTCGCCGCAGGCCCTCCGGAGCTGCGCCGTCAGCCGGAAGTGGCTCCTGAAGAACTCTTTCACCTCGAGAACAAACACGGCGTGCGGGCCGGTGACGTCATCCTGCGAAGGGTTGCCGAGGTCGGGGCCGGCATCCTGTGGTCCCCCGTCCCGGTGCTGCTGGCCACGCCCAGCACCGACGAGGGCGTTCTCGAGGCCGCACACCTGCTCAGCCGGCTGGGACTGGTCGAGGCGGCCGGGTGCCGGCCCTGGCCCGACGATCTGCGCCAGGCCTACCTGCGTGTGCGCCCGGCCGACCGTGGCCCGGTGCTGGAGGCCGTCCGGCGGGTTGCCGGTGAGCAGAGCGCATCCGGCCTGGCCGCACTCGGATCGGCCGGTAGCAGGACAAGTCTTCAGCTCTGGACCCGGCAGACCCGCTACGCCGTTCACTACTTCGACAAGAACGAGTCCCGGTCCGACCTGCTGGCCGTTCTTCACCCCACGCACTCGGCGGAGCTGCCGCAGCCGTGGGCCAGGCTCTGGAGGCTGCCCATGCCGGGGGCCAAGATGTTCTTCTACGACACGGCCTGGCTCAGTTGCTGGCCGGCGATCCTGCCGTTCGACCGGGAGGTGACGGCCGCACACCTGCATCGCGAACTCGCCGAACTCAACCGGGGGGCCGACGAAGTGGTTCTTGCGCACGCCCGGGTGCCCGGGCCGATCGGTCCGGCCGGCCTCCTGCTGTACTGCCGCGCTCTCGACTCGGCCCGGGCCGAGACCCGGGTGGCGGCCGCCGAGGCCCTGGCCGTCCTGCTCGGCCGGGATGAACTCGACTCCCCGGCTCTCGGCCATCTGCTCGGCCGACTGGCTGTGGAACGCCAGGTCAAGCTCAACCGGGTGGTCGACGCACTACGCGGCCTGGGCGAGGCCGGGGCCTGGCCGACCGTCTGGGCAATCCTGGCCTCAGCTCTGCCCCAGTGCCTGCCGGCCCCCGCCGGCGAACCCCTCGCCCGGCTCGCCGATGTGGTCGCCCTGGCGGTGGAGGCCGCGCAGCACACCCAGGCCACCGGCGAGCTTCTCGGTCATTGCCCGGTCGACGGCCTGGCCGAGGTCGCGGCCCGCAAGAGCGCCAGCCGCCTGCGCACCGAGGCCCGGCGTCTCAGCGGCATCCTGGCGGAGGCGAACAAGGGGCCGGCCGATCCGGCGGGGCTGCCCGGCCTGGCGATAGGACAGGTATGAACCGGTTATGAATCCGAACTGACCCCGGCTAAATCGGAGTGGAGTTCAGTTTCATAATCGGTTCATACTGCGGCCATGGAGAGACTTCCGGATGAGGTGTCCCTGCAGCACCTGCGACTCTTCATTCAACGCGAGCATGAGCACCTCGAACTGAAAACCGGTGCGGGCCGTAAGCCGCTGCAAGAGGCTTTCGTGGCCATGTCCAACACCGACGGCGGAACCATCTTGATCGGTGTCACTGATGCCCGGGAGGTCGTTGGTCACGGAAGAAGCCAGGGTCTCGACGACGCGGTTCACAGCGCAGCCACCGATGCGCACAACGTCGGGCGTTACTCGATCCGGGAGATCCAAGTCGACGGCCGGGTTCTGGTGGCAGTAGAGGTGCAGCGGCGCAACGACGAGGTCGCCCAGACCAGCGACGGGCGGGTTCTGGTTCGCCGCGGCGGCCACAATCAGCCGTTGTTCGGAAGAGACCTCATGGCGCTCCTGGCTTCACGAACGCTTGTTCGGTACGAGTCGACCGATTCTGGAGTACGCGCCGCGGATGCTGACCCGCAACTCGTGCGGGCCGTCTCCCGTGCTTTCGGCTGGAACCCGCGGGACTCCCAGGACCGGTGGTCCGAGCGCGGCCTCCTGCACGAATCCGGAAACCTCTCGGTGGCCGGTGCGCTGACCCTGACCGATCCGGCCACATCCCTCCAGGCGGCCAAGTTCACGGTGGACGTCCGGGTCTACGAGAGCGACCAGGACCTGTCCTACGTCTTTCGGCGAACGGTCGACGGGCCGGTTCAGCAGCAGGTGGAGATCGCTACGGGGATGGTCCTGGAGCGGATGGGGACCGAGATGGTGATCACCGGTGCCCGACGCCACGATGTGCCGAGGCTTCCGGCCCGGGTGGTCCGCGAAGCCCTGGCCAACGCAGTCGCGCATCGATCGTACGAACTCGACACATCTCCGGTGGTGGTCGAGATCCGCCCGAACGAGGTGGTTGTTACGAGCCCCGGTTCTCTGCCCCCTCCGGTGTCGGTCGAGACGCTCCGACAGGCCCAGTCTCCCCGCAATCACACGGTGATCGATGTGCTGCGGCGCTTCGGCCTGGCTGAGGACAGTGGGCAGGGAATCGACATCATGCAGGACTCGATGCGGCTGGAAATGCTCAGGGAACCGGGATTCAGCGAATCCAGTGACTCGTTCCGGGTGGTTCTGCCGTTGCGGGGGCTGATGTCCACGACCGAACGAGCCTGGCTCCTGGAGTACGAACGAGAAGGGCGCCTGCTGCCGGAGGAGCGCGGCCTGCTTCTGGTCCTGCTTCGTGAGGGACGTCTGACCAATGCCCGGGCCCGAGAGGCCTTGTCGGTGGACAGTACGGATGTTCGGACACGACTGCGCCGGCTCTGCAAGGCCGGGCTCATGACCCAGCACGGAACCCGAGGGCGGGCTTACTACACCCTGGGTCGGGTCGGCCCGGATCGCACCGACCAGCAGGTGGTGATGGATGCGGCGGGGGCAGGACCGATCACGAACGAGAAGGTGCGCCGGCTCACCGGGCTGGATCGTGTGGCTGCCCGGACCCTTCTGCAGGGACTGGTCGCCGAGGGTGTGCTTGAGCAGCACGGCACCCGCAGAGGCACGACGTACACCCTGCCGAGTCTCGCCGACCAGGCGCTACACAGATGAGAGACCCCGTCTGCCGATGGTCAGGGCATGCGCAAATCGGGTTGCCGGACGTGGAAAGATCTAAGGCATGACCAGGATCCTCACCGCGGTCGCTTGGCCCTACGCCAACGGCCCTCGTCACATCGGCCATGTCGCCGGCTTCGGCGTGCCCTCCGACGTCTACAGCCGCTACATGCGGATGGCGGGTCACGACGTGCTGATGGTGAGCGGCACCGACGAGCACGGCACGCCGATCCTGGTCCAGGCCGAGCAGGAGGGTGTGTCGCCGCGCGAGCTGGCCGACCGCTACAACCGCATGATCGTCGAGGACCTGCACGCTCTCGGCCTGTCCTACGACCTGTTCACCCGCACCACCACCCGCAACCACTACACCGTTGCGCAGAAGCTGTTCCGCACCGACCACGCCAACGGCTACATGATCGAGCAGACCACCACCGGGGCGGTCTCGCCGTCCACCGGGCGCACCCTGCCCGACCGGTACATCGAGGGCACCTGCCCGATCTGCGGGTTCACCTCGGCCCGGGGCGACCAGTGCGACAACTGCGGCAACCAGCTCGACCCGTCCGACCTGATCGACCCGAAGAGCCGGATCAACGGGGAGACGCCGAAGTTCGTCGAGACCACGCACTTCTTCCTCGACCTGCCCGCGCTGGCCGAGGCGCTCGGCGACTGGCTGCGCACCCGTGAGGGCTGGCGTCCCAACGTCCTGAAGTTCTCGCTCAACCTGCTCGACGACCTGAAGCCCCGGGCGATGACCCGGGACATCGACTGGGGCATCCCGGTGCCGCTGCCGGGCTGGGAAGAGAACTCGCACAAGCGTCTGTACGTCTGGTTCGACGCCGTCGTCGGCTACCTCTCGGCCTCGATCGAGTGGGCCCGCCGCACCGACGACCCGGAGCAGTGGCGCAAGTGGTGGAACGACTCCAGCGCCGTGTCCAACTACTTCATGGGCAAGGACAACATCACCTTCCACTCGCAGATCTGGCCGGCCGAGCTGCTGGCCTACGCGGGCAAGGGGGCCAAGGGCGGCGAGCCGGGTGAGTTCGGTGAGCTGAACCTGCCCACCGAGGTGGTCAGCAGCGAGTTCCTGACCATGGAGGGCAAGCAGTTCTCCTCCAGCCGCGGCGTGGTCATCTACGTGCGCGACATCCTGTCCCGCTACCAGCCCGACGCGCTGCGCTACTTCATCTGCGCGGCCGGGCCGGAGAACCAGGACACCGACTTCACCTGGGCCGAGTTCGTCCGCCGCACCAACGACGAGCTGGTCGCCGGCTGGGGCAACCTGGTCAACCGCACCGCCTCGCTGATCCACAAGAACCTGGGCGCCATCCCCGAGGCCGGTGAGCTGCAGCCGATCGACCAGGCCGTGCTGGAGACCACGAAGGCGGGTTTCGCCACGGTCGGCGAGCTGCTGGCCACGCACAAGCAGAAGGCCGCACTGACCGAGGCGATGCGGGTGGTGGCGGAGGTCAACCGCTACCTGTCCGAGACCGAGCCGTGGAAGCTGAAGAAGACCGACTTCGAGCGGATGAAGACGGTGCTGCACGTCGCGGCGCAGGCGATCAACGACTGCCGGGTGCTGCTGTCGCCGTTCCTGCCGCACAGTTCGCAGCTGGTGCACGAGGCGCTGGGCGGCACCGGCACGGTCTCCCCGCTGCCGGAGATCCGTGAGGTGGAGGATCTCGACGGTGGCCAGGGCTACCCGGTGCTGATGGGCAACTACAAGCTCGGCGAGACGGTGGCGGCCTGGGAGTCGGCGCCGATCGTGCCGGGCACGGCGGTGCCCGCGCCCACCCCGATCTTCCGCAAGCTGGACGAGTCCGTGATCGAGGAAGAGCTCGCGCGGCTGGCCGACAAAGACAAGTAAGGAGCAAATGGGGGACATGTGTGGGCCTGGTGCCCACGCACGTCCCCCATTGGTCTGTTGATGAGTAAGAAGAAGAACAACGACGGCCCTGTCCCGGTCCCGCCGGCGCTCCCGCTGCCGGTGGTGGACAACCACACCCACCTCGACCACGTGCGGGGCACCGACGTCGGTGAGGTCGCGCAGTTCGAGGCCGTGGAAGCGCTGATCACGCAAGCGGTTTCGGTGAACGTGACGCGGATGGTGCAGATCGGCTGCGACCTTCCGGCCGCTCGCTGGACCGTGCAGGCCGTGGACCGGTTCCCGCAGTTGCTCGGTGGTGTGGCCCTGCACCCCACTGAAGCAACGAAACATGCTGCAGCGGGCGACTTCACGACCGCCTTCGACGAGATCGAGAAGCTCGCCGAGCATCCCCGTGTCCGGGTGGTGGGGGAGACCGGCCTGGACCACTACTGGGTGGACGACGAGGCCGGCCGGGCTGCGCAGGAGGAGAGTTTCCGTCGGCACATCGACCTCGCCAAGCGGCTGGGCAAGGCGCTGCAGATCCACGACCGGGATGCGCACGACGACGTGATCCGGGTGCTGGAATCGGAAGGGGCGCCGGAAAAGACGGTGTTCCACTGCTTTTCCGGCGATGCGGCGATGGCCCGGCTGGCCGCCGACCGAGGCTGGTACCTGTCGTTCGCCGGCACGGTGACGTTCAAGAACGCCGCCGACCTGCGCGAGGCGCTGGCCGCGGTGCCGCTGGAGCAGGTGATGGTCGAGACCGACGCCCCCTACCTGACTCCCATGCCCCACCGCGGACGTCCGAACGCCAGCTACCTGGTGCCGCTCACGGTGCGGTTCATGGCCGAGACGCTGGGCCGCGATCTGGACGAGATGTGCGCCACTCTCAGCGCCACCTCCGAAACGGTTTACGGACAGTGGTGACCCGTGGTGAACGAGTGCTCCTCTAGCCCAACCGGGACGATCTACGGGGGAGTTCGTGACATCTCGCGGTGTCACGTTTTCGGGGGTCGCCGAAAGCCCTGAAGCGCACTATTTTCCGCCCCTCGGGCAGCCGCGCAGAAGCCGTCCTGACCTGCGTTGATCGGTTTCGGGTGGGTCCGCGCCGAGATCCGGGCCGGCAACTTCGGCTTGGGAATCGGTTGCGGTTCGATTACGGTGTGCGGTCGACAGCCGGGATCGGACCCTCCCGGCGGAGAACCGGGCCACCCGCGAGGGTGGTCCGGACCCGCGATCAACCCTCCGGATCGCCTCCGCCGACCGTGCCCGGGGAGTACGAGGCTTGGAGCATCGTGCGCTCGCTCGTCCACAGCAGACCCGCGCGGTACATCGCGCAGGCAGCAGTTCTCGCCGCAGCGGTCGGCGGCAGCGTCTGGTACAGCCAGGCGAACAAGACCATCACCCTCTCCGTCGACGGCCGGACGACCGAGATCAGCACGTTCTCCACCGACGTGGCCGACATCCTGGCCGACCAGAACATCCAGGTCCGCGAGCGCGACCTGGTCGCCCCGGCCGTCGACAGCAAGGTCGGCGAGGGCGACACCGTGGTCGTGCGCTACGCGCGCCCCCTGAAGCTCACGGTCGACGGCGAAGAGAAGACCTTCTGGACCACCGAGCTCAGCGTGGACAAGGCGCTGCTGGCTCTCGGGGTGCGTTCCGAGGGCGCCGAGCTCTCCGCCTCCCGCTCCGCCCGGATCGACCGGGCCGGCCTGACCATGTCGCTGACCACGCCCAAGGCGGTCACGCTGGTGGCCGACGGCGAGCGCGAGAAGATCACCACCACCGCGGCCACGGTCTCCGACCTGCTGACCGACGAGAAGGTGAAGGTCGGCTCGCTGGACAAGCTGTCCCAGGTGCCGAGCACCCCGCTGCGTGACGGCCTGACCGTCAAGCTGGCCCGGGTCACCCGCGACGAGGTCACCAAGACCGGTTCGGTCGAGCACAAGACCCGCCGCACCGAGACCAGCAAGCTCTACGAGGGCCAGTCGAAGGTGGTCACCGAGGGCCGCGACGGCGTGCAGAAGTCGGTCTGGCAGATCACGAAGACCGACGGCAAGATCACCAAGCGCAAGCTGATCGACACCGACGTCACCCGCAAGCCGGTGACCGAGGTCGTCCAGGTCGGCACCAAGGCCCGCCCGGCCACGTCCTCCGGTGGCAGCTCTTCGGGCGGTGGCAGCGCCGGCGGCGCCGCCTCCGGGCTGAACTGGGCCGCGCTGGCCGAGTGCGAGTCCGGTGGCAACCCCTCGGCGGTCAACCCGGCCGGCTACTACGGGCTGTACCAGTTCAGCCTGAGCACCTGGCAGTCGGTGGGCGGCTCGGGCAACCCGGCCGACGCCAGCGCCTCCGAGCAGACCAAGCGGGCGCAGATTCTGTACAACAAGGCCGGCGCCGGTCAGTGGCCGGTCTGCGGCAAGCGGCTCTGACCACAACGCAACAACCCACCTGAGGACGGGTGTGGGCCCTGAGGCCCACACCCGTCCTTTGGTCGGTGCCCGACTCGGGAAGGTAAGGTCGGCGGCTGTGTCCACGACGTCTCCGGCCCTGCTTGGCCCCGCCGACATCCGTCAGCTGGCCGGACGGCTCGACGTCCGCCCGACCAAGCAGCTCGGGCAGAACTTCGTGGTCGACGCCAACACCGTGCGCCGGATCGCCCGGCTGGCCGAGATCGGCCCGGACGACCTGGTCACCGAGATCGGCCCGGGCCTGGGCTCGCTGACCCTGGCCCTGCTGGAGACCGGGGCGCAGGTGGTCGCGGTGGAGATCGACCCCAAGCTGGCCGCCGAGCTGCCGGCCACGATCGCCACCCGCTGCCCGCCCGAGGTGGCCGCCCGCTTCAGCATCGTCGAGTCGGACGCCCTGCTGGTGCAGGCCGCCCAGCTGGAGGTCGACGGGCGCACCCCCACCGCCGTGGTCGCCAACCTGCCCTACAACGTGGCCGTGCCGGTGCTGCTCACCCTGCTGGAACGCATCCCCACCCTGCGCTCGGGGCTGGTGATGGTGCAGGCCGAGGTGGCCGACCGACTGGCCGCCCGGCCGGGTGAGAAGGCTTACGGGGTGCCCTCGGTCAAGGCCGCCTGGTACGCCGACGTGCGCTGGGCCGGCGCGGTCTCCCGGCAGGTGTTCTGGCCGGTGCCCAACGTGGAGTCGGGCCTGGTGCAGTTCACCGCCCGCCCGCACCCGGTCGCCGACGTCAGCCGGGAAGAGGTGTTCGCCTGCGTCGACGCGGCCTTCGCCCAGCGCCGCAAGACCCTGCGGGCCGCCCTGGCCGGCTGGGCCGGTTCGGCCGACGCCGCCGAGGCCGCTCTGCGCAAGGCCGGGATCGACCCGAAGACCCGGGGCGAACGACTCACCGTGGAACAGTTCGCCGCCCTGGCCGCCGCACGCTAGCTTCGTCGTCATGCCGACGATCCAGCCGATGCTGATGACCGCGGACGTGGCCCGGCTCACCGCGTTCTACACGCAGGTGTTCGGGGCCACCGAGACCTCCCGGGAGCCGGCCGAGGGAGACGTGTTTTACGTCGGCCTGAAGATCGGCGACAGCGAGTTCGGCATCGTCTCCGAACCGCAGATGCCGGCCGGTGAGCCGGGACGGGTGCTGCTGGCCATCGAGGTGGCCGACGCCGACGTCACCGCGGTGAAGGTCGAGGCGGCCGGCGGAAAGGTGCTGGGCCCGGCCAACGACATGCCCTGGGGGCAGCGGGTGGCGCACGCGCAGGACCCGGACGGCACCACCCTGAACCTCACCCAGAATCTCTGAACACCGGCCGTTCGCGGGCCGTCCGCACGGTCCTTACGGCGGATTCTCTCGCCAGGGTGACGATATGTCCGTGTCGCCGGGAGGCGTGGCGCGTTCCGGGGTCGTAGCGTCTGCCCATGCCGACGACCGACAGTGAGACTCCGGGCACGCCCACCATCAGCGTGTCCACGATGAGCTCGATCAGCATCGACCTGGACCGGCGGGCGGCCCTCCTGGAGATTCCGGGGCAGTCCTCGCGTGCTCAGACGTTCAGTACCCCGAAAATTCGTTTGAGCCGCAGGCACATCTGACGGCAGTGTAGGGAGGCCGCCCCCAGCCTCCCTAAGGATCCGTCTGTCATGCGCCTGCTCCGAGATCTCTGGCAGACCTCACCTCGTCGGTGCGCAGTGGTGGTGGCGCTGGTGATCCTCGGCGGCGCCGGGCAGGCGGTGGCCACCGCGCTGGCCGGGCCGGTGCTGGTGGAGCGCTCCTGGCTGATGTTCACCCTGCTGGCGATCGGTCTGTCGCTGACCGTGGTGGGCGATCTGGCGGTCAACATGATCGCCGCCGGGCTGACCGCCGACTGGTCGGCCGACCTGCGCCGCCGGCTGTGCCGGGTGGCCTTCGCCCAGCCGTTGCAGACCCTCGAGGGCACCCCGGTGGGGGAGCTGCTCGACCGGATCGACGGCGACATCTACCAGGTTGCCAGCGAGATGCGGAACACCGGCCTGCGGATCTTCCAGAGCCTCACCGTGGCCGTCCTTTCCATCGTCACCGCGTTCTTCGTCTGGTGGCCGGCCGGTGTCGGCATGACGCTCGTCGTCGCCCTGATGGTGAAGACGCTGGCGGGGCCGATCCAGCGGATCAACCCGGCCCGGATGCGCGAGGAGGAGGCCTGGTCGGACCTGGCGGCGGTGATGGAGGAGTCGATCCACGGCCAGGACGACGTGCGCACCACGCTGGGCCGGCCCTACGTGCTGCGGCTGTACGCCGACCGGGCCAGCCAGGTGCTGGCCCGGGGCCGGGTGGTCTGGCGGCTGAGCGCGAAACTGGCGGTGGTCGCCTCGTTCGTGGTGCGGACGTCGATCGTCCTGGTGGTGGTGGCCGGCGTCTGGGCGCTGCAGGCCGGTCACGTCGACGGGGCCCGGCTCACCTCACTCTGGCTGCTGGCCCTGGCTTTCGGCGCCACCGTCGACCACATCAGCCGGATGGTGCCGCACCTGCAACAGGCGCTGGGCGCCTGGAGCCGGGTGCAGCAGCTGGCCTCGGCCGAGGTCGAGCCGGTCGGCGGGGACGTGCCCGCCGAGGGCGAACTGGTGCTGAAGAACCTGACTTTCGCCTACCCGGGCAGCGACGACGACTCGGGGCGGGGCCCGGTGCTGCACGACGTGTCGCTGACCTTCGTGCCGGGCCGCTCGTACGCGCTGATCGGCCGCACCGGGTCGGGCAAGTCCACGCTGACCAAGATCCTCACCCGCTCGGTCGCGGTGCCGCCGGGCACCGTGCACCTGGCCGGCACCGACCTCACCGGGATCGACCTGGAGCTGCTGCGGCGCTGGGTGGCGGTGGTGCCGCAACGCACCGAGATCCTGGCCGGCACCCTGGCCGAGAACATCGCGTTGTTCGACCCCGAGCTGGTCGGCTCGGCCGGCCGGGTGATGGCCGAGCTGGGCCTGGAGAACTGGGTGGCCGGGCTGCCGGACGGGCTGGACACCCGCCTGGGCGACGAGGGCTACGTGCTCAGCGCCGGGCAGGAGCAGCTGGTGGCCTTCGGCCGGATCCTGGTGCGCGACCCGCACCTGGTGATCCTCGACGAGGCCACCGCCCGGATGGACCCGGTCACTGAACTGCAGGTGCAGCGGGCCTCGGCGCGGCTGCTGGAGGGCCGGATCGGCATCGTGATCGCGCACCGGCTCTCGTCGGTGGCCGACTGCGACGAGGTGGTCGTGCTGGAGAACGGCCGGGTGGTCGAGGCCGGTCCGCTGGCCCGCTCGGAGCGGTTCGCCCAGCTCGCCGAGACCAGCCGGATGCGGGCCCCGGAGCTGGTCTCGGCCGGGGTCCCGGCTCAGCGTTCGGGAGTGCTGCTCGCCGACGCTCCCGAGCTTCCGGTGCAGGCGGCCTCCCAGGCGCCGGGCCGGACCGACCCGCCGCCCGCCGGGGAGCCGGTGCGCGGTTCCACGGTGTCCGAGATCCTGCGGCTGCTGCGCAACGACCCGCGCTACGGGATGGGCGCGCTCGGGGTGTTCCTGGTCATGCTGCTGCTCGGCCTGGACGGCTCGGTGCTGCCCTGGCTCTGGGCCGATCTGGTCGACGGCGAGGGTGGGATGTTCTGGCCGGCCGCCGGGATCGTGGCCGCGCTGCTGGTCACCGCCCCGCTGCCGTGGTTCCCGGACCGCTGGTTCCCGGAGTGGTGGGTGCGCCAGATGCTGCGGATCAGCGCCCGGCTCACACACGCCCAGACCGGTGAGCGGCGGGTCAGCAACCACACCCCGGCAGCGGTGATCGCGCAGTCCGGCGACACCGAGCGGGTGGTGCAGCTGGCCGACAACGCCATGGACAACGGGATCGCGATCCTGGTCATGGCCGCGATGACGGCGATCTCCGGCTCGATCGTGCCGGCCCTGTTCTTCCTGGCCACGATGGTGCTGTCCGGGCTCGCGGCCACCCTGTTCGGGCCGAAGCTGGAAAAGGCGGCCAACCGCACGGTGAAGGCCCGCGCGGCGTTCGCCACCTCGCTGGTCTCGTCGCTGTCGGCCTCCCGCACGGTGAAGCTGAGCGGGGCCACCGGGCCGGTGCTGGACCACCTGGCCGGGCTCGACCGGGTGCGCAGCGACCGGCAGCGCGACGAGATCATGATCCAGGTCTGGTCGCGCTCCACCCCGGCGCTGACCACCGGCCTGCTGCCGATCGGGGCCTGGGCGGTCTACCTGACCGGCGGCCTGAACGCGGCCGGGGTGCTGATCGCGGTGTCCACCCTGGGCTCGGCCCGCTGGTTCGCCTGGACCACGGCGGCGTTCGTGTCCCAGCTGCCCTCGGCCCGGGTCTGGACCGAGCGCACGCACGCGATGATCGGCGGCACCAACTACTCGGCGCCGGTGGCCGACCTGGACATCTCGGCCGGTACCGCGCCGAGCCCGGTGCTGCCCTCGCGCGAGCCGCTGCGCGAACTCACTCTGTCCCGCTTCACCGCGGTGCACGAGGACGGCATCGTCGGGGCCCGCGACGTGGACCTCACCGTGCGGCAGGGCGAGCTGGTGCTGGTGGTCGGCCCGGTCGGCGCGGGCAAGTCCTCGCTGCTGCGGGCCCTGGCCGGGATCGTGCACCACACCGGGTCGCTGGCCTGGAACGGTTCCGAGGTCACCGAGCCGGCGCGGTTCCTGCGGCCGAACCAGGTGGGTTATGTCGGCCAGGTGCCCCGGGTGCTGTCCGGCACGATCGCCGACAACATCGCCCTGGGCCACGACGTGGAGGTGGCCACCGCGGTGGCGACCGCCCAGCTGGAGCGGGACCTGAAGGACTCCGGCGCGGGCCTGGGCCTGATGATCGGCCACAAGGGCACCCGGCTGTCCGGCGGTCAGCTGCAGCGGCTGGCCCTGGCCCGGGCGCTGGCCCCGCGCACCGAGCTGCTGGTCGCCGACGACGTGTCCTCGGCGCTGGACGTGGCCACCGAGCTGGACCTGTGGCAGGCGCTGCGGGAGCACGGCGTGACGGTGGTCGGCTCGACGTCCAAGCGGGCGGCGCTGGAGCGGGCCGACCGGGTGGTGGTGATGGTCAACGGGCGTTCGGCCGCGCAGGGCCGCTGGGCGGAACTGGAGGACGACTGGGGTCACCTCGCGGGGTGAGTGCAGTGAGCGTTGCGGCACCCTTCTCAACTTCTGGTTCGGCGTGTTGTGTTTCCCAGGGCGGGCGGGGGCTTGGGACGGCGTTCAGCAGGTCAAGCGCGCGGGCCCGCGCGCGAGGCCGGGCTGGGTGAGGGGGGAACGCAAAGCTCGAATAGAGTGGCGACATGGCGGCGACGGAAGCAGTGATCGTGCGGGCGCCCGCCAAGATCAATCTTGAGTTGCGGGTGGGCCCGGTCCGGGACGACGGCTATCACGAGCTGGCCACCGTGTTCCACGCGGTGGCCCTGTTCGACGACCTGACCGCCCGGGCCACCGAGCCCGGCTCCGGGGTCTCGATCGTGGTCGACGGCATCCAGGCCGACGAGGTGCCCACCGACGGCTCGAACCTGGCGGTCAAGGCGGCCGAGCTACTGGCCGCGCACATCGGCCTGGAGTCGGCCGACGTGGCGTTCGAGCTGCGCAAGGGCATCCCGGTGGCCGGCGGCATGGCCGGGGGGTCGGCCGACGCGGCCGCCGCACTGGTCGCCTGCGACGCGCTCTGGCACGCCGGGCTCGACCGCGAGCAGCTGCACGGGCTCGCCGCCCAGCTCGGCTCGGACGTGCCCTTCTCGCTGCTCGGCGGCACGGCGATCGGCGGGGGCCGGGGCGAGGTCCTGACGCCGGTGCTGGCCCGCGGCGAGTACATCTGGGTCATCGCCCTGGCCGGCCGCGGCCTGTCCACCCCGGGCGTCTACGGCAAGATCGACGCGATGCGCGAGGCGGGCGAGGCCCCGCCGCCCACGCCGGTCCCCGAGATCGACGACGCGCTGATGGCCGCGCTGCGGGCCGGTGACGCCGAGGCGCTCGGCGCCACCCTGCACAACGAACTGCAGCCGGCCGCCCTGGCCCTGGCGCCCGAGCTGGAGCAGGCGCTGGAGATCGGCCGCAAGGTGGGTGCACTCGGTGGCATCGTCTCCGGGTCCGGCCCGACCACCGTGTTCCTGGCCCGTGACTCCAGTCATGCCCTTGATCTGGCGGTCGCCCTGACCGCCTCCGGTGCGGCGGTCGACGTCCGCCGCGCCAACGGCCCGGTTCCCGGTGCCCGTCTTGTCGAATCGGTGCGGGGATAGTGGCTCACCTTCTCAATGCGGAGTCCGTCACGGTCGTGCACGGCTCCCGAACGCTTTTGGACGCGGTGTCGCTGGGTCTGGACGACGGTGACCGGATCGGTGTGGTCGGCCGGAACGGCGAGGGCAAGTCCACCCTGCTCCGGGTGCTCGCCCGCCGTCAGGAACCGGACGGCGGCCGGGTCACCAGGGGCCGCGACGTGCGGCTCGGCGCGCTCTGGCAGGAAGACCGGCTCGATCCGGAAATGACTGTGCGGCAAGCAGTCATGGGGTCGCTGGAGGCGCACGAGTGGGCCGGTGACGCCCGGGTGCGCGACGTGCTCGGGGGGATCCTCGGCGGGCTCGACGCGCCCGCGGTCGGCGGGCTGGACGCGAAGTTCGGCCGGCTCTCCGGTGGTCAGCGGCGCCGGGTCGGCCTGGCCGCCCTGCTGATCGGTGAGCACGACCTGGTGATGCTCGACGAGCCGACCAACCACCTGGACGTGGAGGGTGTGGCCTGGCTGGCCCGGCACCTGAACGAGCGCTGGCCGGCCGGTCGCGGCGGGCTGCTGGTGGTCACCCACGACCGGTGGTTCCTGGACGCTGTCTGCGGCAGCATCTGGGAGGTCCACGACGGGGTGGTGGACAGCTACGAGGGCGGTTACGCGGCCTACACGCTGACCCGCGCCGAGCGCGCCCGGGTGGCCGCGGTGACCGAGGAACGGCGCCAGAACACCCTGCGCAAGGAACTGGCCTGGCTGCAGCGCGGGGCCCCGGCCCGGACCAGCAAGCCGCGGTTCCGGATCGACGCGGCCGAGTCGCTGATCGCCGACGAGCCGCCGCCGCGCGACCAGATGAACCTGGCCAAGATGGCCACCGCCCGGCTCGGTAAAGACGTGATCGACCTGGAGGACGTCACCGTCACCCTGGGTTCCGGCGACGAGGCGAAAACCCTTCTCGAGCACGTCACCTGGCGCCTCGGTCCGGGCGACCGGATCGGCATCGTCGGGGTCAACGGCTCGGGCAAGACCACGCTGATGCGGATGATGCTCGGCGGCCCGGACGCCCCGACGCCCACCGGCGGCCGGGTGAAGCGCGGAAAGACCGTCCAGGCGGTGATTCTCAGCCAGGACGTGCGCGAGCTCGACGCGGTGGCCGACCAGAAGGTGCAGGAGGCGGTCGAGAAGGTCCGCGGCACCGTCCGGATCGGCAACAAGGACGTCACCGCCGGGCAGCTGCTGGAGCGGCTGGGCTTCACTAAAGACAAGATCTGGACCCGGGTGGGCGACCTGTCCGGTGGTGAGCGGCGCCGGCTGCAGCTGCTGCGCCTGCTGATGGGCGAGCCGAACGTGCTGCTGCTCGACGAGCCGACCAACGACCTGGACACCGACACGCTGGCGGCGATCGAGGACACGCTGGACGAGTGGCCGGGCACGCTGATCGTGGTCTCCCACGACCGGTATCTGCTGGAGCGGTTGTGCGACCGCCAGGTGGCCCTGCTCGGCGACCGTCAGATTCGCGACCTGCCGGGTGGGGTCGAGGAGTACCTGACCCTCCGGGCCCGCCAGGAAGAGGCGCAAGCCTCACCGACGTCTTCAGTTTCTGAGAGCCGACCCGAGCGCAAGGTTTCCGCCGCGGACGCCCGGGCTGCCCAGAAGGAGATGAACCGGCTGGAGCGCCAGATCTCGAAACTTGCTGCGCGCGAGGAGAAGCTGCACGCCCAGATGGCCGAGAAGGCCACCGACTTCGCCGCCGTGGCCGAGCTCGACGCCCAGTTGCGGGAGCTCACGGCCGAGAAGGAAGCACTGGAAGAAGCCTGGCTGGAGGCCGCCGAAACCGCTGGTTAGGGCGGCCCCCAGACCGGGGGTCTACTTGACCGCGCCGAGCGAGAGTCCGCGCACCAGCTTGTCCTGGGCGGCGAAACCGGCGATCAGCACCGGCAGCGAGACCAGGGTGGCGGCCGCGCAGAGCTTGGCCAGGAACAGGCCCTGGCTGCTGATGAAGCCGACCAGGAACACCGGTGTGGTCGAGGAGACGGTGGCGGTCAGGTTCACCGCGAACAGGAACTCGTTCCAGCTGAAGATGAAACAGATCAGGGCGGTGGCCGCGATCCCGGGGGTGACGATCGGCACCACCACGCTCCAGATCGAGCGCAGTACCCCGGCACCGTCGACCTCGGCCGCCTCCAGGATCTCCTTCGGCACCTCGGCCAGGAACGACTGCATCATCCAGACCGCGATCGGCAGGTTCATCGCGGTGTAGAGGATCACCAGCACCCAGATGTTGTCCAGCATCCCGATCCGCTTGACCAGCAGGTAGATCGGCAGCAGGGCGGCGATGGCGGGCAGGAACTTGGTGGAGAGGAAGAAGAACATGACGTCCGTCCACTTCTCCACCGGACGGATCGACAGCGCGTAGGCCGCCGGGATGGCCAGCAGCAGCACCAGCAGCGTCGAGACGACGCTGGCCATCGCCGAGTTGATCAGGTACGGCCCGACCCCACGGTCGAAGAGGGCCGAGTAGTTCTCCAGCGACAGGCCGGAGAACAGGGTGGGCGGGTTGGTCGCGGCGTCCGCCTCGCTGTGCAGCGAGGTGAGCACCATCCAGGCCACCGGGGCGAAGAACAGCAGGGTGGCCACCCAGGCCACCGTGGTCCAGACGAGACCGCCCTTCTCGGCGATGTCGCCCTCGCCCCGGCCGGCCTTCTTACGGCGGTTGAGCAGGGTTCCCTTGCTACCGGAACCGGTTGCTGCGGGTCGGGTCTGGGTCGGTGCGGTCATCGGCCTTGCTCCTCTCGGAAGAGCGAGCTGACCACGCGCAGGGCGAAGGTGGCCACGATGATCGTGCCGATCACGGTCACCACACCGGCCGCCGCGGCCTCGCCGTACTCGAACTTGCGGAACGTGGTCAGGTAGATCTCGTAGGGCAGGTTGGTGGTGGCACTGCCCGGGCCGCCCTGGGTGATCGAGAACACCGCGTCGATGTGCTGCACGATGTAGATCGCCCCGAGCAGGGTGGCCAGTTCCAGGTACTGCCGCAGGTGCGGCAGCGTGATGTAGCGGAAGATCTTCAGGCCGCCGGCCCCGTCGACCCGGGCCGCCTCGATGATGTCCGTGGGCTGGGCCTGCAGACCGGCCAGCAGGATCAGCATCATGAACGGCGTCCACTGCCAGACCAGCGCCGCGATCACCGCGGGCATCGGGTAGTTGGACACGAAGTCGACGGTCGGGCCCTGGTCGGCCCCGAACAGCTGCCAGACCCAGTTCAGGGTGCCGTTGATCAGACCGTAGGAGGGGTTGTAGATGGCGTGCTTCCAGAGCAGGGCCGAGGCCACCGGCATGATCAGGAACGGGGCGATCAGCAGGGTGCGGGCCAGGCCGCGGCCCGGGAACTTCCGGTCCAGCAGGATGGCCAGGCCGAGACCGAGCAGCAGGCTGATGCCCACCGTCCCGACGGTCAGCGTGACCGTGTTGATCACCGCGCTGCGCAGCCGGCCGTCGGTGAAGACCGTGACGTAGTTGTCCAGGCCGACGAACTCGTTGTAGTTGCCCAGGCCCAGGAAGCTCTTGTCCCCGGGGTTCAGGGCACTCCAGTGCAGCGAGGAGATGACCAGGGTGACCAGGAACGGGATCTGGGTGATGACGATGGTGAAGATGAGGGCCGGCAGCAGCGGTGCGCGCCGGATCCACCGGGACCTCGATGAGGTCCCGGTGGCCCGGCGCGCCGGCGGAGCCGCGTTCTCATCCTGATGCGTTTCGGCAACGGTAGACATTGCCACTCCTCAGGTTTCGAGACGACGGGGGCCGGGTACTACTTGTTCTGGTAGTTCTTGGCGACTTCCTCGGCTTCCTTCTGCCCCGCGTCCAGGGCCTCCTTCACCGTTCCCGAGCCGGTCAGCGCCGCACTGATCGACTGCGACACCTTGGTGCCCAGGTCCTGGAACTCGGGGATGGTCACGTACTGCACGCCCACGGTCGGGCGCGGCTGCACACCCGGGTTCGTCGGGTCGGCGTTCTGGATCGCCTCCAGGGTCAGCGGGCCGAAGTCACCGGCCGCCTCCTTGTACTCCGGGATCTCGTAGGTGCTGGCCCGCTTGCCCGAGGGCACCCGGCTCCAGCCCAGCTCCTCGCCGACCGTCTTCTCGTAGTCCTTGCTGGTCGCCCAGAGCGCGAACTTGGCTGCCGCGTCGGCCTTCTTGGTGGTCTTGGGCATGACCCAGTTCCACGACCAGAGCCAGCCGCTGTTCTCGGTCTCCTTGACCGGGGCCGGGGCGTAACCGACCTTGCCCACGACCTTGCTGCTCTCCGGGTTCTCCAGCGAACCGGCGGCCGAGGTGGCGTCGTACCACATCGCCACCTTGCTCTGGCTCATCGCGTTCAGGCACTCGGTGAACCCGGCCTGGGCCGCGCCCTCCTCGCCGTGCTCGTTGATCAGGTCGACGTAGAACTCGACCGCCTCGGTGAACTCGGGCGAGTTCACCTGGGCCTGCCAGTCCTCGGTGAACCAGGTGCCGCCGAAGGTGTTGACCACCGTGGTCAGCGGGGCGAACATCTCGCCCCAGCCCGGAAGGCCGCGCAGGCAGATGCCTTTCATGCCGGGCTCGGCGCCGTCCAGCTCGGCGGCCAGGTCGGCGACCTCGTCCCAGGTGGGCTTGGCCGGCATCTCCAGACCCTTGGCCTCGAGAACGTCCTTGCGGTACATCAGGAACGAGGACTCGCCGTAGAACGGCAGGGCGTAGAGCTTGCCGTCCTCGCCGGAGATGCTGTCGGCCACCGGCTTGAGCAGGTCGGCACTGTCGTAGGCGGCGTCACCGTCGGCGTACGAGCTCAGCTCGTGCAGCCAGCCGTTCTCCTGCCAGAGGGCGGTCTCGTAGGCCCCCACGGTAGCCAGGTCGTACTGGCCGGCCTGGCTGGCCACGTCCTGGGTCACCTTGTCGCGCAGCTGGTTCTCCGGCAGCACGGTGTAGTTCACCTTGATGCCGGTGTCCTTGGTGAACGTGTCGGCGGTGAGCTCCTGGATGTCCACCATCTGCGGGTTCCCGACCATGAGGACGTTGATCGACTCGCCCTCACCGTCGCCACCCCCACCGCCACCACCGCCGGCGCCTGCGCACGCGGTGGTGACCAGAGCGGTGGTCACGGCTCCGGCCATCAGGCCGAGCCGCCAGTTGTTCTTCGTCCGGGTCACGAAATCCTCCTTGACTTGTGCGGGACCACTAGCGCTTGAGTTGCGTCATAGTTACTCAAAGTAATGACAAGGTTGTCAGAATGGTCTTGCCTGAGCCTTGCGGCGGCCGACTCACACCATCACCGCCTCCACCCCGATCGCCCGCAGACGCCGGACCTGACCCTCGTTGGCCGAGCGGTCGGTGACGATAGTGGAAAAATCCCGGGCCTGCGCAAATCGGTAGGAAGAGTCAGAACCGAGTTTTGAGGCATCGCTGAGCAGAACGGTGCGCCGGCTCGACCCCACGGCCCGCGCCTTGACCGCCGCCACCGCTGCATCCGGGCAGGTCGCACCGCGTTCCATGGTGAGCCCGTTGGTGCCCATCACGCACAGGTCGAAGACGAAGTCCTCCAGCATGCGAAGCGCCCAGTGGTCGATCGTGCCCAGCGTCTTGCCCCGCACCCGGCCGCCGATCAGCACCACCGACACCGCCTCGCGCGGCGCCATCACCAAGGCGATCGGCAGCGAGTTGGTGACCACGGTGAGTGGCCGGCGGGGGGTGAGCCGCTCGGCGAAGGCCTGGGTGGTGGAACCCTCGTCGATGTAGACCGACTCGGCCGTACCCACCAGCCCGATCGCGTGGTCGGCGATGCGGCCCTTCTCGTCGGTGCGAGAAGTGTTGCGCAGCGCCAGGGTTCCCTCGAAACCGAGCCGCTCCACCGGGATCGCCCCGCCGTGCACCCGCCGCAGCAGCCCCTCCGCCTCCAGTGCGGTCAGGTCCCGTCGCACCGTCTCCTTCGCCACCGTGAGCTCACGCGCCACTTCCGCCACGTCGATCCGTCCCGCCTGTCTTGCCTGATCGACCAGCCACCGCCGCCGCTCATAGGCATAGAGCTCCATTGCCCGCCTCCGCCCGTCCGTGGCCGAACCGGCCCGGTGCATGTGTCTGTGATGTAAACCTCAGGCACAGCTGCTCCACAAGGGGGTGAGCCAAAGCGGGCAATATCTTGCGCTAAACGGTCACAAACGGGCGCCCGAGCGGGTCCCGTTCGTCCTTTTTGTCATTTTCGACGAGGTGGGCTCAGTTCGCGTCGAAGGCGGTGAGCAGGTCACGCAGCAGCTGCGCCAGCCGGTCGTGCTCGCCGCCGTCGAGTGCCTTCAGGACCGACCGCTCGACCTCCAGGAGGTCGGCCAGGGCGGCGTCGGTCACCACCCGGCCCTCGGTCTCCAGCCGCACCATCACCCCGCGCCCGTCGGCCGGGTCGGGCAGCCGGCGCACCAGCCCGCGGCCGGCCAGCCGGTCGATCCGGTTGGTCATCGTGCCGCTGGTGACCATGGTCAGGCCGGTCAGCTGACCGGGGGAGAGCTGGTACGGGTCACCGCTGCGGCGCAGCGCCGAAAGCACGTCGAACTCCCAGGTTTCCAGGCCGTGCCGGGCGAACGCGGCCGAACGGGCCTTGTCCAGCAGGCGGGAGAGCCGGCTGACCCGCGAAAGTACCTCCAGGGGAGCCACGTCCAGGTCCGGGCGCTCGCGTCGCCAGGCCTCGACGATCCGGTCGACCTCGTCCACCTGCGGTCCGCTCACTCCTCGGGCGCTGTCTCTGCGACCAGGCTGCTCTCGGCCCGCAGGCCCGCCTCGGTGGCGGCCCCGGCCTCGGCCCGCAGCGCCCGCTCGTCGCGCAGCCCGGGCCGGGCCTCCAGTCCGGTCAGCCCGTTCCAGGCGAGGTTCACGATGTGGGCGGCCACCATCGCCTTGTCCGGCTTGCGGTGGTCGAGCCAGAACTGGCCGGTGAAGGCCACCATGCCGACCAGCATCTGGGCGTACAGGGGGGCGGTCTGGGCGTCGAACCCGCGGTCGGCGAACTGCTCGGCCAGGATGTACTCCACGTGCCCGGCCACGTCGCTGAGCAGGCTGGAGAAACCGCCGCGCTGGTCGCTGATCGGGGAGTCGCGCACCAGGATGCGGAAGCCGTCGGTCTCGGCCTCGATGTAGTCGAGCAGGGTCATCGCGGCGATCTCGAGCACCCGGCGCGGGTGGTTGGGCCGCACCAGCGCCGCCGTCATCGCCTCGAGCAGCTTGCGGGTCTCCACCTCCACGACCACCGCGTAGAGGCCGTCCTTCCCGCCGAAGTGTTCGTACACCACGGGTTTGGAGACCCCGGCGGTGGCCGCGATCTCCTCGACGCTGGTGCCCTCGAAGCCCTTCTCGGCGAACAGCCCCCGGCCGATCTCGAGCAGTTGCTCGCGCCGCTGGGCCCCCGTCATGCGGGAGCGGCCCCCACTCCTGGACGCGCGCGGACGGTCGGGCGTCGGGGACTGGTGGCCTGTACTCACGCAGCTATCATGCCCAACTCGCTCGCCCGGTGTGGAGGACGGTCCTTCGGTTCGGGGTGGTTCGGGCCGGTTGGGCCACCGGCTCAGGCTCGCCGGGAGGCCAGCCGGGAGGTGTCCGGCCAGCGCACGTTCGTGGCCCAGCCGAACTTCTCGAAGAACCAGATCACCCGGGCGCTGGAGTCGATCTGCCCGCGCAGCACCCCGTGCCGGGCGCAGGTCGGGTCGGCGTGGTGCAGGTTGTGCCAGGACTCGCCGAACGACAGCAGGGCCAGCCACCAGACGTTGCCGGAGCGGTCGCGGCTCTTGAACGGCCGCTCGCCCAGCGCGTGGCAGATCGAGTTGATCGACCAGGTGACGTGGTGCAGCAGGCCGACCCGGACCAGGGAGCCCCAGAAGAACGCGGTGGCCGCCCCCTGCCAGGTGCCGGTGATGGCGAAGCCGATCAGCGCGGGCAGGCCCAGGGAGACCGCCACCCACAGGGGGAAGAGCTTCGACACCAGCATCACGCCGCGATCGCGCATCAGGTCCGGGGCGTAGCGGCGCGGGTTGGTGTTCTCCGGGTCGAACAGCCAGCCCATGTGCGCGTACCAGAGGCCCTTGAGCAGGGCGGGCACCGTCTCGCCGTAGCGCCACGGCGAGTGCGGGTCGCCCTCGCGGTCGCTGAAGGCGTGGTGCCGGCGGTGGTCGGCCACCCAGCGCAGCACCGGGCCCTCGATCGCCAGGGAGCCGGCCACGGCCAGGGCGATGGTCAGCGGGCGGTTGGCGCGGAACGAGCCGTGGGTGAAGAAGCGGTGGAAGCCGACGGTGATGCCCAGGCCGGAGATCATGTAGAGGACGAAGGCGATGACCAGGTCGTGCCAGTGCAGCATCCGCCCCCAGGCCATCGGGACCGACGCCAGCAGGGCGACGAAGGGCACCGCGATGAACACCACGAGGGCGGTCTGCTCGCCCCGGCGCTTGGGGTTCGGGTCGACGTGGGGTTCGCCGCGCACCGGCCGGCCGGGCAGGCTGGTCCGGGGGCTGCTCTGACTGCTGGGGCTGGGCACGGGGGCGGCGGCTGCCGGTGAGCTCACGGTGGGGATCCCATCTGCCGGGAGGTGCGCGTGCGCGGTCGCAGGATGCCGGGCGCTGCTTGCCCGCAAGGTTCGAACAGGTCTGGACCAGGTCTGGAACAGGGCGCGGACCAGCCGCGACGGCCAACCTACGGTCCGTAACCTACGAAAGCGTAACCCGAGATCCGCGCGCTGGGCAGTAGCGGCGAGGTGAAGTTCTGCGGACCCCGGGTGACGATCCGGGCAATGATCCGGCCCGGCTAGACTGGGTCGCGGTCCTCGTGGGTGACGAACCCGTGGGCGGCCTTTCCCCCCTGGTGTAACGGCAACACACAGGCCTTTGGAGCCTTGAGATACCTGTTCGAATCAGGTGGGGGGAGCGTCAGGTCCGCGCATCGGAGGGTTCGTCCGTGAGTACAGAGCAGCCGGCAGCCGTCATCGTCCTGGCGGCCGGCGAGGGCAAGCGGATGCGCTCGCGCACCCCCAAGGTGCTGCACCCGATCGCGGGCCGGTCCCTGGTCGGTCACGCCCTCGCCGCGGCCTGGAGCCTGCGGCCCGAGCACCTCGTCGTGGTGGTCCGCCACCAGCGCGAACTGGTCGCCGGGCACGTCGCGCAGATCGCCCCCGAGGCGGTGATCGCCGACCAGGACGAGGTGCCCGGCACCGGCAGTGCGGTGGCCGCTGGGCTGCGGGCGGTCGGCGCGCTCGACGGCGTGGTCGTGGTCACCTACGCCGACGTGCCCCTGCTCTCCGGCGAGACGCTGGCCGCGCTGGTCGCCGCCCACCGGGAGGGGCAGGCCGCGGTCACGGTGCTCACCGCCGAGGTGGGCGACCCGACCGGCTACGGGCGGGTGCTGCGGGACGCGGCGGGCAACGTCACCGGCATCGTCGAGCAGCGCGACGCCACCGCGTCGCAGCGGGCGATCCGCGAGATCAACTCCGGCATCTACGCCTTCGACGCGGCCGTCCTGGCCGACGCGCTGAGCCGGATCACCTCGGACAACGACCAGAACGAGATGTACCTGACCGACGTGCTGGGCATCGCCCACGCCGACGGCCGGGTGGTGCGGGCGCTCGTCACCACCGACCTGTGGCAGGTCGAGGGGGTGAACGACCGGGTGCAGCTGGCCACCCTGGGCGCCGAGCTGAACCGCCGCCTGCTGGTCGCGCACATGCGGGCCGGGGTCACCGTGGTCGACCCGGCCAGCACCTGGGTCGACGTGGACGTGCGGATCGCCGCCGACGTCACCGTGCTGCCGGGCTCCCAGTTGCTGGCCGGCACCACGGTCGCCGCGGGGGCCACGATCGGCCCCGACACCACGCTCTCGGCCTGCGCCGTGGGTGAGGGGGCGTCGGTGGTGCGCAGCCACGGCAACGGTGCCCGCATCGAGGCCGGGGCCGGTGTCGGTCCCTTCAGCTACCTGCGCCCGGGCACCGTGCTCGGCCCGGACGGCAAGATCGGCGCGTTCGTCGAGACCAAGAACGCCACGATCGGCGCCGGCGCCAAGGTGCCGCACCTGACCTACGCGGGCGACGCGACGATCGGTGAGGGTGCCAACATCGGCGCGGCCACGATCTTCGCCAACTACGACGGGGTGAAGAAGCACCACACCACCGTCGGTGCCCACGCCCGGGTCGGCAGCGACACGGTGCTCGTCGCCCCGGTCACCATCGGCGACGGCGCCTACACCGCGGCCGGCTCGACGATCACCGAGGACGTGCCCGCCGGGGCGCTCGCGGTGGCCCGGGGCCGGCAGCACAACAGCGAGGGCTGGGTGTCCAAGCGCCGCGAGGGCACGCCATCGGCCCGCGCGGCCGAGGCGGCCCAGGCCGCCGACGCGCCGGAACTCCCCCCGAACGCCTAGGTCGGATCGGGTGTACGGGCGAATCTGGGCCCGGCCCGGTCATGTACAGTGGTCCGGTTACCTCGGCGAGGGTTGCGGGCAACACGAGCAACCGTGATCGACGCGGACACCACTACGCGCACTGCGCCTGTGACTCCGCCGGGCGTGCCGTCTTCATATCGTTTCGTCAGCTGAATCTGCGCGTGGCCCCTCGGTCGCGCCCCGTGATTGAGGAGAACTGTTGTGTCCGAGGTAAAGCTCAGCGCCACGCCGCGTAACGACTTCGGCAAGGGCGCTGCGCGTCGGCTGCGCCGCGACCACCAGGTGCCGGCCGTTCTGTACGGGCACGGCACCGACCCGGTCCACGTCGCGCTGCCCGGGCACGCCACCATGCTGGCGCTCAAGGGCAACGCGAACGCTCTGCTGACCATCGACATCGAGGGCCAGAGCCAGCTCGCCCTGCCGAAGGACGTGCAGCGTCACCCGCTCAAGGGCACCATCGAGCACGTCGACCTGCTGATCGTCCGTCGCGGCGAGAAGGTCACCGTCGACGTCCCGCTGCACTTCGCCGGCGACCCGGCCCCCGGCGGCCTGGTCCAGATCGAGCTCACCTCGCTGAGCCTCGAGGTCGAGGCCACCGCCATCCCGGACGGCGTCGAGTACAGCATCGAGGGCGCCGAGGTCGGCACCCAGGTCACCGCCGGCTCGATCACCCTGCCCCAGGGTGCCACCCTGGCCGGCGACCCCGAGGCGATCGCCCTGATCGTCTCCGACGCCGCCCGTCAGGTCTCCGCGGAAGACGCGGGTGAGGCCACCGAGGGTGCCGCCGACGAGGCCGCCCAGGCCTGAGCCTCCAGCTCCGCCCAGCACTGCACGGCCACAGGGCCGGTCCGCCGCCCACGCGGGGGACCGGCCCTGTGTCGCGTCCCGGTCACCTGAGCCTGGCGGCAGCCCGGCCCGGCAACCCGTCCCACCGGGACCACCCAAGGCCCGTCCCACCGGGACTACCCAAGGCCTGCCCCACCGGGACCACCCAAGGCCCGCCCCACCGGACCCATCGGCTCGACTGGACCACCTGAGCCGTCCCCGCCCAGGTGCCCACCCCCGTCCCCCATTGGCGCCCCCACCGACCGGAGAACCGGATGCCCGCCGCCCCCGACCCCACCACCACCGAGAGCGACCTGCCCTGGCTGGTGGTCGGTCTCGGCAATCCGGGGGACAAGTACGCCCGCAACCGGCACAACGTCGGGCACCTGGTGGCCGACGAGGTGGTGTCGCGGATGGGCGGGCGGTTCACCACCCACCGGGCCCGGGCCCAGGTCTACGACGGCCGCTGGGCCCCGCGCGGGGGACGGCCGGGGGCCCGGATGATCGTGGCCAAGCCCAGCACCTACATGAACGAGTCGGGTGGGCCGGTGGCCGGCCTGCTCAAGTTCTTCGGCCTGACCCCGGCCCGGCTGCTCGTGGCCCACGACGAGCTCGACATCCCGTTCGGGGAGCTGCGCCTGAAGTGGGGCGGGGGCGAAGGGGGCCACAACGGGCTGCGCTCGATCAGCAAGTCGACGGGGAGCAAGGACTACGGACGCCTGCGCCTGGGGGTCGGGCGCCCGCCGGGCCGGATGGAGGCCGCCGACTTCGTGCTGCGCGACTTCCCGAGCGCCCAGAGCACGGACGTGGCCCTGATGGTCGGCGACGCCGCGGACGCGGTGGAAGAACTCGCGCTGTCCGTTTTCGCCCGGGTTCAGGGCACCTATAATACCCAGCGTAGCTAGTCCGGACTCGGTGAGAACCAGCGGCTTTCATCCATTTTCACCAGGGAGCCTTCATGGGACCGCTCGGCCAGGATCTGGACCTCCTCGACCAGGAGCTCCTCGGTCCCGCCCCGGCCCGGCCGGCCTCCCGGCGCCCGCCCCGGCACATCGGTCAGGGTGACAGCGAACCGGCCGTGCTGCTGCGCCGCTACCGGCGCCGGGCCGTCACCGGTGACCTCCTGGCGGCCACGATCGCCTGTCTCGCAGCGGTTCTGGTGCGCTTCGGGCCGCTGGAGCCCGCGCTCTCGGCCCCCTTCCTCACCTACTTCTCGCTGACTCTGGCCCTGCCGCCGGCCTGGGTGGCCGTGGTGGCCCTGCAGGGCGGCTACGAGCGGCGCTTCCTGGGCAGCGGGGCCGAGGAGTTCCGCCGGCTGGTCACGGCCGGGCTGGTGATGCTGGGCTCGATCGCGGTCCTCGCCTACGCCCTGCGCAGCGAGGTGGCCCGCGGGTTCGTCTTCCTGGCGGTACCGGCCACGGTGCTGCTGACCATGTTCGCCCGGCGGCGGTTGCGGGCCTGGGTCCGCCGGCTGCGGGCCCGGGGGCTGGCCCTGCAGCGGGTGCTGGTGGTGGGCCGGGCCGACGCGGTGGTCCCGGTGATCGAGAAGCTCGACCGCGAACCGCAGCACGGGCTGCTGCCGGTCGGGGCCTGCGTGCCCTTCGTCGGTGGCGAACTGTCCCGCGGGCACGACGTGCCGGTGGCCGGAGACCCGGGCCGGGTGCTCGACGCGGTCCGTGAGACCGGGGCCCACGCGGTGGCCGTGGTCTCTCATCCTGACCTGTCCGGCCAGGCGCTGCGCCGGCTGTCCTGGGCGCTGGAAGACCTTGGGGTGCAGCTGATCGTCGCCCCCGGGATCGTCGAGGTGGCCGGGCCCCGGCTGTCGGTCCGGCCGGTCGCCGGGCTCTCGCTCCTGCAGCTGGAACGGCCGGCCACCGGTGGCTCGGGGCTGCTCGGCAAGGCCGTGTTCGACCGGGTCGCCGCCCTCTCGGTCACCCTGCTGGCGCTGCCCCTGCTGGTGCTGATCGCGCTCGGCGTCAGGCTCACCAGCCGGGGGCCGGTGTTCTACCGGCAGAAGAGGGTGGGGGCCGAGGGGCGCGAGTTCACCATGCTGAAGTTCCGCTCCATGGTGGCCGACGCCGACCGCCGCCCGGCCGCCCTGCTCGGCCGCGGCGAGAGCACCGAGGTCCTGTTCAAGCTGCGCCGGGATCCGCGGGTCACCCGGTTCGGGGCCGTGCTGCGCCGGTTCTCCCTGGACGAGCTGCCCCAGCTGCTGAACGTGCTGCGCGGCGACATGTCGCTGGTCGGGCCCCGTCCGCCGTTGCCCCGGCAGATGCCCGACGAGCCGGCCGGCGCGCCCCGCCGGGCGAGCGTGCGGCCCGGACTCACCGGCCTCGGGCCGGTGACCGGGCGCAGCGACCTGAGCTGGGAGGACTCGCTGCGGACCGACCTGCGCTACACCCAGAACTGGTCGCTCGCCCTGGACGTCGCGATCCTCTGGCGGACGCTGCGGACAGTGGTCGGAGGAACCGGCGCTTCCTGAGAGAATGCCGCTTCGGCTGCTGCGAAGGGAACATTGCAATGACGATCGGGGATGACGCGCGTCTGTCCCGCACCCTGGCTCATGCGGCCGGTCTCGCGCTGCTCGACGTGCGATCCGGCCCGGCCGAGGGCAAGGACCTGAAGAACGAGGGCGACGCCCGGGCCCAGGCCGTGCTCGCCGCGCTGCTCGACTACCACCGCCCGGGCGACGCGGTGCTGAGCGAAGAAGCGGCCGACTCGGCCGCCCGGCTGAGCGCGGGCCGGGTCTGGATCATCGACCCGCTCGACGGCACCCGGGAGTTCTCCGAGCGCCCGCGCACCGACTGGGCCGTGCACGTCGCCTTCTGGGAGGCCGGTGAGCTGTCCGAGGGCGCCATCGCGCTGCCCGCCCGCGACGTCACCTACGGCACCGACGACCCGCCGGTGCTGCCGCCCCGCGCCGAGGGCCCGATCCGTCTGGCCGTGAGCCGTTCCCGTCCGCCGGCCTTCGTCACCGAGGTGGCCGAGGATCTCGGCGCGGAGCTGGTGCCGATGGGCTCGGCCGGGGTCAAGTGCGCCAGCGTCTGGCTCGGCGAGGCCGACGCCTACCTGCACGCCGGCGGCCAGTTCGAGTGGGACTCCGCCGCCCCGGTCGCCGTGGCCCGCGCGGCCGGCCTGCACACCAGCCGGATCGACGGCTCCCCGCTGCTGTACAACCGGCCCGACCCGAAGCTGCCGGACCTGCTGGTCTGCCGCACAGAGTTCGCTGAGACGATTCTGGCCGCTGTTGCCCGTCACAGTTCCCAAGAGGTGATCGCCCGATGAGCACGTCGGAGTACCGGCTCTCCCAGCTGCAGACGCTGGAGGCCGAGTCCATCCACATCATCCGGGAGGTGGTGGCCGAGCTCGAGCGTCCTGTCCTGCTGTTCAGCGGGGGGAAGGACTCGATCGTGATGCTGCGCCTGGCGGAGAAGGCGTTCGCCCCGGCCCGCATCCCCTTCCCGGTGATGCACGTCGACACTGGCCACAACTTCCAGGAGGTCCTCGACTTCCGCGACCGCCGGGTCGCCGAGCTCGGCGTCCAGCTGATCGTCGCCAGCGTGCCCGAGGCCCTCGACCGCGGTCTGGTCAGCGAGCCGCCGGACGGCACGCGCAACCGGATCCAGACCCCGGTGCTGCTCGACGCCCTCGAGAAGTACCGCTTCACGGCCGCTTTCGGCGGTGCCCGGCGGGACGAGGACAAGGCCCGGGCCAAGGAGCGGGTGTTCTCGTTCCGCGACGAGTTCGGCCAGTGGGACCCCAAGAACCAGCGGCCCGAGCTGTGGAACATCTACAACGGCCGGATCCAGGCGGGCGAGAACATCCGGGTCTTCCCGCTGTCCAACTGGACCGAGCTGGACATCTGGCAGTACGTCAAGCACGAGGGCATCGCCCTGCCGTCGATCTACTTCGCCCACCAGCGCGAGGTGTTCGACCGCGGCGGCATGCTCTACGGCGTGCACGAGGTCTGCCGGCCCAAGGCCGGCGAGACGGTGTTCACCGAGACCGTGCGCTACCGCACCGTCGGCGACGCCAGCCTGACCGCCGCCGTCCGCAGTGACGCCGACACCCTCGACAAGATCATCGACGAGGTCGCGTCCACCCGGATCACCGAGCGCGGTGCCACCCGGGGCGACGACAAGTTCAGCGAGGCCGCGATGGAAGACCGCAAGCGCGAAGGGTATTTCTGACAGTGGACATGTTGCGGTTCGCCACCGCGGGCTCGGTGGACGACGGTAAGAGCACCCTGATCGGCCGGTTGCTGTTCGACTCGAAGTCGATCTTCGAGGACCAGCTCAGCGCGGTCGAGGCGGCCAGCACGGCCAAGGGCGACGACTACGTGAACCTGGCGCTGCTCACCGACGGCCTGCGGGCCGAGCGGGAGCAGGGCATCACGATCGACGTGGCCTACCGGTACTTCGCCACCCCGCGGCGCAAGTTCATCATCGCCGACACCCCCGGGCACATCCAGTACACCCGGAACATGGTCACCGGGGCCTCCACCGCCGACCTGGCGATCATCCTGGTCGACGCCCGCAAGGGCCTGGTCGAGCAGAGCCGCCGGCACGCGTTCCTGGCCACCCTGCTGCGGGTGCCGCACCTGGTGCTCGCGGTGAACAAGATGGACCTGGTCGACTACTCGCAGAGTGTCTACGAGGAGATCCACGACGAGTTCACCCGGTTCGCCGACAAGCTCAACGTGGCCGACCTGACGGTGATCCCGCTGTCCGCGCTCAAGGGCGACAACATCGTCACCCGCTCGGCGAACATGCCCTGGTACGAGGGGCCCTCGCTGCTGCACCACCTGGAGCACGTGCACGTCTCCAGCGACCGCAACCTGATCGACGTGCGGTTCCCGGTGCAGTACGTGATCCGCCCACAGTCGGCGCAGTACCCGGACTACCGGGGCTACGCGGGCACCGTGGCCAGCGGCACGATCAAGGCCGGCGACGAGATCATGGTGCTGCCCTCGGGCTTCACCAGCACCGTGGCCGCGGTCGAGACCGCCGACGGCCCGGTGTCCGAGGCGTTCCCGCCGATGGCCGTCACGGTCCGGCTGAACGACGAGATCGACATCTCCCGCGGCGACATGATCTGCCGGCCGCAGAACGCGCCCAAGGCCGCCCAGAACATCGACGCGATGATCTGCTGGATGGCCGAGGACGCCCTGCGCCCGGGGCGCAAGCTGGGGATCAAGCACACCTCGCGCAGTGCCCGGGCGATGGTGAAGGAGCTGGACTACCGGCTCGACGTGAACACCCTGCACCGCGACCAGTCCGCCCAGGAGCTGAACCTCAACGACATCGGCCGGGTCCGGCTGCGCACCACGCAGCCCCTGCTGTGCGACGAGTACTCCCGTAACCGGGAGACCGGCGGGTTCATCCTGATCGACGAGAACACCAACCGCACGGTCGGCGCCGGGATGATCACCTCCGCCGACTGACGCCGAGCACGAACGGGGCCCCTTCGGTACGCACCGAAGGGGCCCTGTTCGTTGTCAGGTACGGCTCGCCGGCTGCGCCTCCACCTCGTCCTCGGCCGGCTTCTCCGGCGGGGTGGCCAGCGCCGGGAAGCCGTTGCGCCGCCGCAGGTACATCCACACCAACGGGGCTCCGGCCAGCGCACCCAGCAGGATCAGCCCGGTCTCCGTGTTGCCCACCCCGAACAGCTTGAGCGCGGAGGCCAGCAGCACGAAGGCCAGGGCCCGCTGGACCAGGGCGCCGGGCAGCCGGGTGGACAGCTGGGCGCCCAGCCAGGCGCCGGGCACACTGCCGACGATCAGGGCCAGGGTGAGGTCGAGCTGGAAGTCGCCGAACAGGATGTGCCCGATCGCCGCGGAGAACACCAGCGGCACGGCCTGCACCAGATCGGTGCCGACCAGCTGGGCGGCCTTCAGGGCCGGGTAGAGGCCCATCAGGGCGATGATGATCAGTGAGCCGCTGCCCACCGAGGTGATCCCCACGATCAGCCCTCCGAGGGCGCCGACCAGCAGGGTCGGTACCGGCCGGACCGCCACCTCGGGGCGCTCGTCGGTGACGGTGGCCAGACGGCCGTCGCGTCGGGCCGCCCGCTCGCGAAGACCCTGGTACATGCGCACACACAGCCCGGCCAGGGCGATCAGCAGGGCCACACCCAGCGCGATCTTGATGCCGTGCTGCACCGACTCGCCGCTGCCGAAGGCCCGGGCCACCAGCACCCCGCAGAATGCGGCCGGGACCGAGCCGGCGCAGAGCCAGGACACCAGCTTCAGGTTCACCGTGCCGCGCCGGAGGTGCACCCAGGAACCCACCGGCTTCATCACCGCGGCCGCGACCAGGTCGCTGGAGACCGCTGCCATCGGCGTGACTCCGAAGAACAGCACCAGCACCGGGGTCATCAGGGCGCCCCCGCCCATCCCGGTCAGGCCGACCACGATGCCGATACCGAACGCGGCCAGGGCCATCAGGGGATCAAAGTCCATCGGGCGACTATAAAAGGTAGAGAAAATTCTGCACAGGCCCGTGAATGGACTGTTACGGCGACCTCGGGTGGGCAGGGGGGCGCCGAGAGGGCAGAATGGTTGCGTGAGCAACGAAAACTCGGAGAACTCCACGGCCGGTGCGTACGTCACGAGTGGGCAGGAGTTCACCCGCGACGCCAACTACATCGCCACCCGGATCACCCGGGACGGGGCCGACGGCTACCCGGTCGAGGCCGGCCGCTACCGGCTCGTCGTGGCCCGGGCCTGCCCGTGGGCCAACCGGGCGATCATCGTGCGCCGGCTGCTCGGGCTGGAGGACGCGATCTCGATGGGGGTCTGCGGCCCCACCCACGACCGCCGCAGCTGGACCTTCGACCTCGACCCGGGCGGGCTCGACCCGGTGCTGCAGATCCCGCGCATCCAGGACGCCTACTTCGCCCGGTTCCCCGACTACCCGCGCGGGATCACCGTGCCGGCGATGGTCGACGTGCCCACCGGGCAGGTGGTCACCAACAACTACCCGCAGATCACCCTCGACTTCTCCACCGAGTGGGTCGAGCACCACCGCGAGGGCGCTCCCCAGCTCTACCCCGAGCACCTGCGCGAGGAGATCGACGAGGTCGCCCTCAAGGTGTTCAAGGAGGTCAACAACGGGGTCTACCGCTGCGGGTTCGCGGGCAGTCAGGAGGCCTACGACCGGGCCTACAAGCGGCTGTTCGACGCGCTCGACTGGCTGGAGGAGCGCCTGACCGCGCAGCGCTTCCTGGTCGGCGACACGATCACCGAGGCGGACGTGCGGCTGTTCACCACGCTGGCCCGCTTCGACCCGGTCTACCACGGGCACTTCAAGTGCAACCGGCAGAAGCTGATCGAGTTCCCCGCGCTCTGGGCCTACGCCCGCGACCTGTTCCAGACCCCCGGCTTCGGCGACACGATCGACTTCGACCACATCAAGCGGCACTACTACGTGGTCCACGAGGACACCAACCCCACCCAGATCGTCCCGGCCGGGCCCGGCCTGGCCAACTGGCTCACGCCGCACCACCGCGAGCAGTTGGGTGGCCGCCCCTTCGGCGACGGCACCCCGCCCGGACCGGTGCGTGAGGGGGAGCAGGTTCCTGCGGAGCACACGCCGCTCGCGCGTCTGTAGAGAGAACCACGAACCAACGGACGCCTGTGTGCGGGTGGCGCGCACAGGCGTCCGTAAGCGTGTTGTTCCGGACCACACAAACAACGGACGCCTGTGAGCACGACTTGCTCACAGGCGTCCGTTATTGGTCGGTACCGATTTCAGACGGCGGTCTGGCCTTTCCCCGAGTAGGCCACGTCGCGCAGGTCGACGTACTGCGGCCGTAGGTCGCCGTGGTTGTCGTGCCGGGCCAGCTCCAGGGCCATCTGTGCGGCCGAGGCGAGCGTGACGTGCCGGTACCAGCCCCGCCAGCTGCGCACCTCGTAGTGCCCCAGCCCGGTCTTCTGCTTGACCGCCCGGCAGTGCGCGGCCGCCCCCTCGATCAGCTGCACGATCGGCACCACCTCGGCCAGCCCGGCGTGCGGGCGCAGGTAGGCCGTGTAGTACGAGCGCGCCCGGGCGTTGCGGCTGGTGCCCGAGAGCATCAGGTACGACATCTCGATCCGGGCCGGGTCGGCGCTGCGGGTGGAGAACCGGTGCAGCACCGTGTTGCGCAGCTGGAGCATCTCGTGACCGGGCACCGTCCCGGCCGCCGGGGGACTGAGCGACTCGTCGGTCAGGGTCTTGCCGAACTGGCCGAACTGGCCCACCCCGCCCGCCTGCATCTCGCCCGCACTGCCGGCCACCAGGTGCTGGACCCCGTAACGGCGCAGCAGCCGGTGCAGGATGGCCTTCTCGGTGCAGACCAGATTGCAGGCCACCCAGACCGGGCGGATCGAGCTTTCCCAGGCCCGGCGAATCATCTCCGCCGCGATCGCCGACTTGCTGCGGTAAACCACTTCCGGCGGGATCTGCGCCTGCTCACGCCGTTTCGGGTCGCTCACCCAGGCCGGCGGCAGATACAGCTCCGAGTCGATCAGAAAAGCCTGCCGGTCGGCGGTGAGGTAGAACAGCAGGAGACCGATCTGGCAGTTCTCCACCCGCTGGGTGTCGTGGCTGTACTGCCGCTCCACCGCGACCGCGTTGCGGCCCTTCTTGGGGAAGGCGATCTCGGTCAGGAACAGCGTGCCCCCGGTGCGCCCCCCGGCCTGGATCGCGATGGACCGCAGCTCCTCGCGCACCGAGAACTCGTCCCACCGGGCCGAGGTGAGCAGCCGCTGCACCCCGTCGGCCCGGATCTCCCCGGAATAGTGGCCGACCGTCTCACCACGCCGCAGCCCCGCCGAATGCGCCCTGGGAAGATCGACCAGATAGTTCCAGGCCCGCTTCCTTGGTTCGGCCCGGCTGAAATTATGTGCGATCCGATCGTAGACAACCTTCAAAGATCTCTCGTACCCGGGATCGTGCACGTGCCCCCTCCACAGATGCCAGGCGTCTCTTTCCCGCGGGGGGATTCGACAGGCGCCGGAATCCCGGCCCCGTGCCGAGTGTGTTTCCGGATCCGGATCATTTTATGAGTCGCACCGATTTGCGCCAGATCCCAGAATTCTGGTGGCCGGAAGAGTGCCGTGTCGACAAAAAAGATGCCCGCCACTTGTCGGCCAGTTTTCTGCCTCCGACCTGGGCGGAATCCGCCGTCACCCGCTCGGCCTGCGCAAATCGCATCCTTGCAAGCCGGCCGCCGGGCTCCGCCCCGGACCGGAAATCGCCGTAAGCTGACTGCGGCCCGGACTGTCTGTGCAGTCCGGCCCGTTGTGCTGTTCGCATAGAAACCCTGCGTCAAGTCACCGGAGCCATGAGCCTCACCGGAATCCTCGACCTGCTCGGCGCCGACCGCGCCGTGAGCGACGTCCTGCGGATCGCCCGCGACGGCGGCGAACCCCTGCTCGACCTGACCGGTCCGCCCGGCCTGCGCGCGCCTCTGGCCGCCGCGCTGGCCGCCCCGCCGCCCCAGGGCGCCGGGCGCACCGTGCTGGCCGTCACCGCCACCGGCCGGGAGGCCGAAGACCTGGCCGGCGCCCTGCGCTGCTTCCTGCCCGAGCACTCGGTGGCCGAGTTCGGGGCCTGGGAGACGCTGCCGCACGAGCGGCTGAGCCCGCGCAGCGACACGGTGGGCCGGCGGATCGCCGTGCTGCGCCGCCTCGCCCACCCGGAGCAGGACGAGCACGGCCCGGTCCGGGTGGTGGTCGCCCCGGTGCGGGCGGTGCTGCAGCCGGTGGTGCGCGGTCTGGGCGACCTCGAGCCGGTGGCCCTGCACGCCGGCCAGGAGGCCGAGCTCACCGAGGTGGTCGAGCGCCTGGCCGCGGCCGCCTACTCGCGCACCGACCTGGTCGAGCGGCGCGGTGAGTTCGCCGTGCGCGGCGGCATCCTCGACGTGTTCCCGCCCACCGAGGAACACCCGCTGCGGGTGGAGTTCTGGGGCGACGAGGTCGAGGAGGTCCGCTACTTCGCGGTGGCCGACCAGCGCAGCCTGCACGTCGCCGAGTCCGGCCTGTGGGCCCCGCCGTGCCGTGAGCTGCTGCTGACCGACTCGGTGCGGCAGAAGGCGGCCGAGCTCGCCGAGCGCCTGCCCGGCGTGGCCGACCTGCTCGGCAAGGTCGCCGCCGGGATCGCGGTGGAGGGCATGGAGTCGCTCACCCCGGTCCTGGTGGACGCGATGGAGTCGGTGCTCGACGTGCTGCCCGAGGGCACCCACGTGCTGCTGGCCGATCCCGAGCGGATCCGGGCCCGGGCCCACGACCTGGTCGCCACCAGCGAGGAGTTCCTGCAGGCGAGCTGGCTGAGCGCGGCCGCCGGCAGCGCCGTCCCGGTCGACCTGGAGCCGGTGCTGGGCACCGCCTCGTTCTGGTCGCTGGCCGACGTGCGCGCCCACGCCCTCAAGCGGGCCCTGCCCTGGTGGACGGTCTCCCCGTTCGGTCTGGACGAGACCGGGCAGGCGGCCCACGACGAGGGCGACGAGGGCGCCCTGGTCCTGGTCCCGCAGATCAGCGCCCCCGAGCCCTACCGCGGCGACCGGGAGCGCACGATCGCCGACATCGGCGGCTGGCTGCACGAGGGCTGGCGGGTCGTGGTGATCACCGAGGGCAGTGGTCTGGCCCGGCGGGTGGTCGAGATGCTCACCGAGGCCGACCTCGCCGCAACCGCGGTCGAGGACCTCTCCCAGCCACCGGCGTCCTCTGTCGTGGCGGTCGGGACCGGGCGACTCACCCAGGGTTTCATCGCCCCCGAACTGAAGCTGGCCGTCCTCACCGAGACGGACCTGACCGGCGGCAGCGCTCCCGGCTCGACCACCAAGGACATGCGCCGGATGCCGGCGCGCCGCAAGAACGTGGTCGACCCGATGCAGCTCACCACCGGCGACAACGTGGTGCACGAGCAGCACGGGGTGGGCAAGTTCGTCGAGCTGGTGCAGCGCACCGTGGCCGGGGCCACCCGCGAGTACCTGGTGATCGAGTACGCGCCGAGCAAGCGGGGCCAGCCGGGCGACCGGCTGTTCGTGCCCACCGATGCGCTCGACCAGGTCACCCGGTACGTGGGCGGCGAGCAGCCGTCGCTGAACAAGCTGGGCGGCTCGGACTGGGCCAAGACCAAGGGCCGGGCCCGCAAGGCGGTCAAGCAGATCGCCGGCGAGCTGATCCAGCTCTATTCGGCCCGGATGGCCACCTCCGGGCACGCCTTCGGCCCGGACACCCCGTGGCAGCGCGAGCTGGAAGACGCCTTCGCCTACGTGGAGACGCCGGACCAGCTGGTCACCATCGAAGAGGTCAAGCGGGACATGGAGAAGACGGTCCCGATGGACCGGCTGATCTGTGGTGACGTGGGCTACGGCAAGACCGAGATCGCGGTGCGGGCGGCGTTCAAGGCGGTGCAGGACGGCAAGCAGGTGGCCGTGCTGGTGCCCACCACGCTGCTGGTGCAGCAGCACCTGGACACCTTCGTCGAGCGCTACGTGAACTTCCCGGTGAACGTGAAGGGCCTGTCCCGGTTCTCCACCGAGGCCGAGGCCCGCGCGGTCAAGGAGGGCATCACCGACGGCTCGGTCGACGTGGTGATCGGTACCCACCGGCTGCTCACCGGCGAGATCAAGTTCAAGGACCTCGGCCTGGTGGTGATCGACGAGGAGCAGCGCTTCGGCGTCGAGCACAAGGAGCGGCTGAAGCAGCTGCGCACCAACGTCGACGTGCTGGCGATGAGCGCCACCCCGATCCCGCGCACGCTCGAGCTGGCGGTCACCGGTATCCGGGAGATGTCCACACTGGCCACGCCGCCCGAGGAGCGGCACCCGGTGCTGACTTTCGTGGGCGGCTACGACGAGCGGCAGATCTCCGCCGCGATCCGTCGTGAGCTGCTGCGCGAGGGCCAGGTCTTCTTCATCCACAACCGGGTGGAGTCGATCGACCGCACCGCCGCCCGGCTGCACGAATTGGTGCCCGAGGCCCGGATCGCCACCGCCCACGGCAAGATGGGCGAGCACCAGCTCGAGCAGGTGATGGTCGACTTCTGGGAGAAGCGCTTCGACGTCCTGGTCTGCACCACGATCATCGAGACCGGCCTGGACATCTCCAACGCCAACACGCTGATCCTGGAACGCGCCGACATGATGGGCCTTTCGCAGCTGCACCAGCTGCGCGGGCGGGTCGGGCGAGGTCGCGAGCGGGCCTATGCGTACTTCCTCTACCCGGCCGAGAAGCCGCTCACCGAAACGGCTCTGGACCGCCTGCAGACGATCGCGGCGAACACCGACCTGGGCGCCGGTATGCGGGTGGCAATGAAGGACCTGGAGATCCGCGGCGCCGGCAACCTGCTCGGCGGCGAGCAGTCCGGGCACATCGCCGGCGTCGGCTTCGACCTGTACATCCGGCTGGTCGGCGAGGCGGTGGCCGAGTTCCGCGGCGAGAACGAGCAGGAGCACCACGAGGTCAAGATCGACCTGCCGGTCGACGCGCACCTGCCCACCGCCTACCTGCCGGACGAGCGGCTGCGGCTGGAGGCCTACCGCAAGCTCGCCGAGGTGGCCTCGGACGAGGCCCTGGACGCGGTCAAGGCCGAACTGGTCGACCGGTACGGTCCGCTGCCCGACGTGGTGACCAACCTGCTCGAGGTCGCCCGGCTTCGGATCCTGGCCCGCCAGGCCGGGCTCACCGAGATCGCCACGATGGGCAAGGCGATCCGGTTCGGCCCGATCGACCTGCCCGACTCGGCCCGGCTGCGCCTGCACCGGCTCTACCCCGGCACGCAGGACAAGCCCGCCACCAAGACGGTGCTGGTGCCCGGGCCGACCACGGCGCGGATCGGCGGCCGGCCGCTGCGCGACGTGGCGGTGCTGAACTGGGCGCGGGAGTTCATCGAGTCGGTGCTGCTGTCGTCGGTGAAGGCTGCGGCCGCGGTGGGGTCACGTAAGTAGCTTTTGGACGTCGGTCAGGCCTCAGGTGCCCAGCGGCACCTGAGGCCGGTGGCCGGGTTCTGGTGCGGGCCGGGCTCGCATCGCCCCTGGGCAGACCTCATCGCCAGGATCGGATGACAAAAGTGGCCCCAGGGAACACTTTTGGCATCCGATCTCGCAGTCCGGGCGTGCCCTGCCCGGGGGGTGGGGTGAGGGTCGAGCGTGAGGCGATGTGGACGTCCGTTGGCTGAAGGTTTGTTGTGAAGGTCACCCCGGGGTCTGGTGCCGGCGTGCTCGGGCGATAGCATTCCGTGCGTGATTGCGACCCGGCGCCGGGTGGGCGCTCTTGTGGCAGGGGCGAGCGCCGTTCTCGCCGTGACCCTCTCCGGCTGCGGCAGCAGCCAGGCGGGTGCGGCCGCGGTGGTGGGTGACCGCCGGATCTCGGTGGCCCAGGTCCAGGAGGGCTACCGGGACGTGCTGCCGCTGGTCGGCCAGGACGCCGGGGTGACCCAGGCGCAGATCCTGAATCTGCTGATCCTGCAGCCGTACCTGAGCCAGGCCGCGGCCGACCTTGGCCGCGGCGTCTCGGAACAGGACGCCCGGCTGGACATCTCCTCCTCCGGGGCCGTGCAGCCCGCCGACCTGAGCGAGGCCGGGGTCGAGGTGTGGCGGGCCAACCTGGCCAACACCGCCCTGCAGACCGACCGGGCGGCCGCCGAGATCACCGACACCTACTCGGGCATCGAGGAGAAGCTGAAGGCCCAGGGGGTGCACATCAACCCGCGCTACGGCAACGGCATCGACTACTCCACCTTCACCATCACCCAGGCCTCGCCGGAGTGGCTGAAGACGGCCGAGGCCCCGGCCACCGAGGCTCCGGGCACCGAGGCTCCGGGTACCGAGGCTCCGGGTACTGAGGCTCCGGTTCCGGCTCCCGAAGAGACGCCTGCGCCGTAGTGGAACCCGATCAGGACCAGGCCGCGGTCGGTGGCCCGGGGGCCGGGGAGATCCTCAGCGAGGCGCTCCCCGACTCCGGCCGCATCGTGCTGCTGCTGACCACCCCGCGAACCGCTCCGGGGCTGCTCACCTTCGCCGCCTGGGAGAAGCTGCGGGCCGCCGACGCGGTGCTCGCCGCCGACCCCGACCCGGCCTGGCTGGAGGCCTTCGCCGCGGCCGGGGTGGTGCCGCTCGACGTGGCCGGGCTGGGGGTCGGCGAGCGGGCCGGCCGCCTGGTCGAAGACGCCTCGGCCGGGCGCGAACTGGTCTGGTGGGGCAGCGACGACGGCGATCCGGGCCTGACCGACGCCCTGGCCGAGCACCTTTCCCGCCGGGCGGTGGCCGCCGTGCCGCCCGAGGTCGAGGTCCTCACCGGCTCCTACGACCTGCCCGGGGCCCGGCTGCTCGACCTGGTCTCGGTGATGGACACGCTGCGCTCGCCCGGCGGCTGCCCGTGGGACGCCGAGCAGACCCACACCTCGCTGCTGCCCTACCTGCTGGAGGAGGCGCACGAGGTGATCGAGGCGGTGGAGTCCGGCGACCCGGCCCACCTGCAGGAGGAACTCGGCGACCTGCTGCTGCAGGTGGTCTTCCACGCCCGGGTGGCCGAGGACGGCGCCGGTTTCGGCATCGACGACGTGGCGGCGGACATCGTGGCCAAGCTGGTCCGCCGGCACCCGCACGTCTTCGGCGACGCCACCGCCGGTTCCGCGGCCGACGTCGAGGTGTCGTGGGAGACGCTGAAGGCCGCCGAGAAGTCCGGTCGGCAGGGGTTCGAGGGCATCCCGGCCACGCTGCCCGCGCTGGCCAAGGCCCAGAAGATGCTCGGCCGGCTGACCCGCGCGGGGGCGGACGTGGACCAGGCGATCGAGCAGGCGGCCAAGGGCGACGAACTGGCGGCGGCGCTGCTGCGGCTGGTCGCGCTGGCCCGGGTCTCCGGCGAGGACGCGGAGGCCGCGTTGCGTTCGGCGCTGGGCCGGATGGTCCCGCCGGGGCAGTAGTTTGTCCTTCCTCGCGTCAAGGAAAGGCAGTTCCCGATGAGCCCGCAGTTGCTCCACTCCGGCAAGGTGCGTGACGTCTACGCCGACGGCGACGACATCATCCTGGTCGCCTCCGACCGGGTCTCCGTCTACGACGTGGTCCTGCCCACCCCGGTGCCGGACAAGGGCGCGATCCTCACGCAGCTCTCGCTGTGGTGGTTCGAGCAGCTGAAAGACCTGGTGCCGCACCACATCATCTCGGCCACCGACGTGCCCGAGGAGTGGGCCGGCCGGGCCGTGCGGTGCAAGCGGCTGAGCATGATCCCGGTGGAGTGCATCGCCCGTGGCTACCTGGCCGGGCTGGGCCTGGAGGAGTACCGCCGCGACCGGGCGATCTCCGGGGTCTCGCTGCCGGACGGTCTGCTCGAGGGCTCGAAGCTGCCCGAGCCGGTGTTCACCCCCACCACCAAGGCCAGCGAGGGCCACGACGAGTTCATGACCTTCGACGAGGTGGTCGCCCAGCAGGGCGCCGACCTGAGCGACCGGCTGAGGCAGCTGACTCTGGCCGTGTACGGCCGGGGCGCCGAGATCGCCGCCCGCAGCGGGGTGATCATCGCCGACACCAAGCTCGAGTTCGGTCTCGACGCGAACGGTGAGCTGGTGCTCGGCGACGAGGTGCTGACCTCCGACTCCTCCCGGTTCTGGCCGGCCGACACCTGGACGCCGGGCGGGCCGCAGAAGTCGTGGGACAAGCAGTTCGTCCGCGACTGGTCGCTGAGCAGCGGCTGGGACAAGACCTACCCCGGGCCCGAGATCCCCGAGGAGATCGTGGAGAAGACCCGCGCGCTCTACGTCGACGTCTACGAGCGGATCACCGGTAACCGCTGGTAAGTCCCGCTCCGGCGGGTTGTCCGGGCGAACGTGCGGCACGATGGGGGACATGCGCGAGCAGCACGGTGAGGACCCGATCGTCACGGCCCGGTTCCGTGATGCCGCCACGAAGGTGCTGGACGCCCTGCTCGAGGCCGCTCCCGAGGCGGCCACCGAGCTGGGCGAGCACCGTTACGACGACCGCACCACCGAGCTGACCGTCGAGGCCACCATCGGCCGGGCCTCGATGCTGGTCGACGCGCTGTCGGCGCTGGACGACGTGGACGACACCGGGCTCACCCCGGACGACCGGGTCGACCTGGAGATCCTGCGCACCCGGGTCAGCGGCACGCTGTGGGAACAGACCGAGCTGCGGCGCTTCGAGTCCGATCCGCTGATGCACCTGCCCGCGGCCGGGCTCCACCCGCTGATCAGCCGGGACGGCCCGGTGCCGGAGCGGCTGCGCGCCCTGACCGCCCGGCTGGGCCAGGTCCCGGCCCGGCTCGAGCAGGCCCGGTCGGTGCTGCACGACATGCCCAGGCTGTCGGTGCAGACCGCGATCGAGCGGGCCCGCAGCACCGTGCCGCTGCTCACCGAAGACCTGGAACCCCTGCTGGCCCAGGACGAGTCGCTGGCCGGCCCGGCCCGGCAGGCCCGCCGCGACGCCCTCGAGGCCCTCGACCGGCACGTGGACTGGCTGCAGGCCCAGTTGCCGGTCAGCGACGGCGACCCCCGGCTCGGCGAGCTCAACTACGCCGCCCGGCTCTGGTACACGCTGGACACCGAGACCAGCCCGGACGCCCTGCTCACCCGGGCCGAGAGCGACCTGCAGGCGATCGAGGAGGAGATCGCCGAGCTGGCCGTGCGGATCAGTGGCCGCCCGATGTCGCCCGGCCTGGTGCGGGAGGTGCTCGACGAGGTGGCCGCGGCCGCCCCGGTCCCGCCCGAGCAGGTGCGCCCGTTCTGCGAGCAGGCGCTGGCCCTGCTCACCGACCGGGTACGCGAGCTCGACCTGGTCACCCTGCTGCCGGTCCCGGTGCGGGTGATCGAGATGCCGCCCTCGCAGGCCGGGATCGCGGTGGCCTACTGCGACCCGCCCGGCCCGCTCGAGCCCGGGGCCGCCGAGGGCCTGCTGCCCACCTTCTTCGCCGTGGCCCCGAGCCAGGGGCGCGGGTACGACGCGCACCTGCTGCGCAATCTCGCGGCGCACGAGGCGATTCCGGGGCATGCGCTGCAGCTGGCGCACGCCGCGCGCTACCGCGGGGGCACCCCGGTGCGCACCGCCGTCCGCAGCGGCACGTTCGCCGAGGGCTGGGCGGGCCGCGCGGAAGAACTCATCTCCTCGGCCGGCCTGGGCCAGAGCGCGGAGGACGACGACCGGCTGCGGCTGATGTCGCTGAAGACGGCGCTGCGCAGTGCCATCAACGCGATCCTGGACATCCGGGTGCACGCCCACGGGATGAACGAGGACGAGGCGATCCTGCTGATGACGGCGCGAGGTCACCAAGAGGCGGGGGAGGCGGCCGGCAAGTGGCGGCGGGCCCTGCTCACCTCCACCCAGCTGTCCACCTACTACGTCGGCCACCACGAGATCCGTGACCTGGCCGCCGGGCTCGCCGCCGCCCGTCCCGAACTGTCGCCGCGCGAGGTCAACGACGAGCTCCTGGCCCACGGCGCCCCACCGCCCCGGCACCTGCGGGCCCTGCTGCAGCTGGACTGAACAGCGGGTGAACAGCGTCACCGGCCGTGGGTGGACACCGGCCCCGGGTGAGGGGCTGCACGCATGGCTGGCGATAGGCTCCGTTCCGTAGACGTAACGGTCAGACACATCGGCCGGGCTCATCGGTCCGGCCCACCGTCGCACGATCAGGAGCACGAAGTATGGCAACCATCGAGGCCGTCGGCGCCCGCGAGATCCTCGACTCCCGGGGCAACCCGACCGTAGAGGTCGAGGTCGCCCTGGACGACGGCACCATCTCCCGGGCCGCCGTCCCGTCCGGTGCCTCCACCGGCGCCTTCGAGGCGGTCGAGCGCCGCGACGGCGACAAGAAGCGCTACCTGGGCAAGGGGGTCGAGAACGCGGTCAACGCGGTGCTCGACCAGATCCAGCCCGCGCTGCTCGGCTTCGAGGCCAGCGACCAGCGGATGATCGACCAGGCCATGCTCGACCTGGACGGCACCGACAACAAGGGCACGCTGGGCGCGAACGCGATCCTGGGCGCCTCGCTGGCCGTGGCCAAGGCCGCCGCCGAGTCGGCCGAGCTGCCGCTGTTCCGCTACCTGGGCGGCCCGAACGCGCACATCCTCCCCGTCCCGATGATGAACATCGTCAACGGTGGCGCGCACGCCGACAGCGGCGTGGACGTGCAGGAGTTCATGATCGCCCCGTTCGGCGCGCCCTCCTTCAAGGAGGCGCTGCGGATGGGCGCCGAGGTCTACCACTCGCTGAAGTCGGTGCTGAAGGCCCAGGGCCTGAGCACCGGTCTGGGCGACGAGGGCGGCTTCGCCCCCAGCGTGGCCGGCACCAAGGAGGCCCTGGAGCTGATCGCCACCGCGATCGACAAGGCCGGTTACGTGCTCGGCACCGACCTGGGCCTGGCCCTCGACGTCGCCGCCACCGAGTTCCACAGCGAGGGCGTGTACTCGTTCGAGGGCGGCAAGCGCAGCTCGGCCGAGATGGTCGAGTTCTACACCAGCCTGGTCAACGACTACCCGCTGGTCTCGATTGAGGACCCGCTGGACGAGAGCGACTGGGAGGGCTGGACCGCCCTGACCACCGCGATCGGCTCGAAGGTGCAGATCGTCGGCGACGACCTGTTCGTCACCAACCCCTCCCGCCTGCAGCAGGGCATCGAGACCGGCGCCGCCAACGCGCTGCTGGTCAAGGTGAACCAGATCGGCACGCTGACCGAGACGTTCGACGCGGTCGCGCTGGCCCACCGCAACGGCTACCGCTGCATGATGAGCCACCGTTCCGGTGAGACCGAGGACACCACGATCGCCGACCTGGCCGTGGCCACCGACTGCGGTCAGATCAAGACCGGCGCCCCGGCCCGCTCGGACCGGGTGGCCAAGTACAACCAGCTCCTGCGCATCGAGGAGGAGCTCGACGACGCGGCGGTCTACGCCGGCGCCGGCGCGTTCCCGCGGTTCGCCCACCGATGAGTCCCCGCCGTCCCTCCGCGCCCGGTCCCGGCGGATCCTCCGATCCCACCGGTGGTTCCCGGGTGTCCCGGGCGCGGGGAGACGGCAGCAGGACCTCCGGTTCCGCCCGCGTCCCGAAAGCTGCTCCCAAGGCTTCCGGGACCGGGCGGGCTTCCGGGGCCTCGGCGGCATCGAGGGCCTCACGCGCCGACTCCGCCAAGGCCCAGCCGTCCAAGAAGGCCGCCGCCCGGAAGACCCCGGCCCAGCCGGGCCGGGCCGGGCAGCCGGTGAAGAAGGCCGCCCCGAAAAAGACGGCCGCTCCCCGCCGCGCCGAAGGGCCGTCGGCCACGGCCCCGACCCGCGCGGCCCCGGCCCAGAACCGCCCGGCCACGGTCGCGGAACGGATGGCGGCGGCGAAGAAGCGCGCCGCGGCCCAGCAACGGGCCCGCACCGTCGCGGCCGGATCGCTGGTCTCGCACGCACCCCACAAGAGCCGCACCCGCACCACCGCCACCCGCTCCGGTGGGCTCCGGCCCGCCAGCACCCGTCCCGGATCGGCCCGGCCCCGCCCGGGCGCCTCCGGAAGAGGCACGCGCAAGCGCGGTTTCGGGGCCGGCAGCGGACGCCCGGTGTGGGTCCTCGGGGCCGTCGGCGTGGTGCTCGCGCTGCTGATCCTGCCCTACTTCCAGAAGTGGCTGGTGCAGCGCTCGGAGCTGGAGTCGATGCGCAACGAGGTGGACCAGGCCGGCCAGGACGTGGCCGACCTGCGCAGACAACAGGAACGCTGGAAGGACGACGACTACGTGCGAGCCCAGGCCCGGGTGCGGCTGAACTACGTGATGCCCGGAGAGACCGGTCTGGTGGTGGCCGATCCCACGCCCACCCCGCAGCCCTCGGCCACCGACCCGGCCCGGACCGACGTGCCCAGCGGTGACCGCTCGTGGTTCTCCGACATCTGGCTCTCCGCCGAGGCCGCCGGGTCTCAGGGCGAGGCCCAGGCCACCACCGTGGTTCCGTGAGCGCCGCCGAGGCCCAGCGGAACCCGGGCCCGAGCCCCGCCACCGCCGAGGATCTGCAGGCCGTCCACCGTCAGCTGGGCCGCCCGGCCCGTAACGTGGTCGCCGTCGGGGCCAGGTGCCCTTGCGGTCAGCCGGATGTCGTGCAGACTGCCCCCAGGCTGGACGACGGTACGCCGTTCCCGACGATGTACTACCTGACCTGCCCCCGGGCCGCCGGTGCCATCGGCACGCTGGAGGCCTCGGGGTTGATGAAGGAGATGACGGCCCGGATCGCCGACGATCCGGACCTGGCAGCCGCCCAGCGCCGGGCGCACGAGGACTACCTCCAGCGGCGGGCCCAGCTCGCCGAGGTGCCCGAGATCGCCGGCGTCAGCGCCGGTGGCATGCCCGACCGGGTGAAGTGCCTGCACGTCTACGCAGCGCACGCTCTGGCCGCCGGACGTGGGGTGAATCCGCTGGGGGACGAGGTTCTCGACGCCCTGCCGTGCTGGTGGGAGAGAGGGCCCTGCGGAGTGGAGGAACGATGACAAGGGTTGCTGCGATCGACTGCGGCACCAACTCGATCCGGCTTCTGATCGCCGACATGAGCCGCAGCCGCGGCACGCTGGTCGACGTGGAGCGCCGGATGGAGATCGTCAGACTGGGTCAGGGAGTGGACCAGACCGGCGAGATCGCCCCGGAGGCGATGGAGCGCACGCTCGACGCCGCCCGCCGGTACGCCGACCTCTGCCATCGGCACGAGGTGCACGCCATCCGGTTCGTCGCGACCTCGGCGACCCGCGACGCCCGGAACCGGAAGATCTTCGTGCAGGGCATCCGGGAGGCGCTCGGCGTGGAGCCGGAGGTGATCCCCGGCTCGGAAGAGGCCGAGCTGTCGTTCACCGGCGCCACGGCCGGTCTGCCGGGCGGTCACGAGGCGCCGTACCTGGTGGTCGACCTGGGTGGGGGCTCGACCGAGTTCGTGCTCGGCGACAAGAGCGTCGAGAGCGCGATCTCGGTGAACGTGGGCTGTGTCCGGCTCACCGAGCGGCACCTGCGCAGCGATCCGCCGACCGCCTCCGAGGTGGCCGCGGCCACCCGGGACATCGACGCGGCGCTGTCCGCGGTGGCCGAGAAGGTGCCGCTGGAGCAGGCCCGCACGCTGGTCGGTGTGGCCGGCACGATCACCACGGTGACGGCGCACGCGCTCGGCCTGAAGGAGTACGACCCGAAGGCGATCCACGGTGCGCAGCTCTCGCTCGACCAGGTCCGGACGGCCTGCACCGAGCTGCTGGAGATGCCGCGCTCCGAGCGGGCCGCCCTGCCCTACATGCACCCGGGCCGGGTCGACGTGATCGGTGCCGGGGCGCTGATCTGGCGGCGGATCACCGAGCGGATGGACGCCACCGGCCGGATCTCCACACAGGTCACGTCGGAGCGGGACATTCTCGACGGGATCGCCTGGGGCCTGGCCTAGACGGTTGCGGGAACCTCTACGCGTACCCGGCCGGGGTGCGTGTAGAGGTTCATCGAGTCGCCCCGCACGAAGCCGGCGAGGGTCAGGCCGGCCTCGTCGGCCAGGTCGACGGCCAGCGTCGAGGGTGCGGAAACCGCCGACAGCAGCGGGATCCCGGCCATCGTCGCCTTCTGCGTGAGCTCGAACGAGGCCCGCCCGCTGACCTGCAGCACCTTGTCGGTGGCGGGCAGCAGGCCGTGGGTCAGCGCCCAGCCGATCACCTTGTCCACGGCGTTGTGCCGCCCCACGTCTTCCCGCACACAGAGCAGCTCCCCGGCCGGGGTGAAGAGCCCCGCCGCGTGCAGCCCCCCGGTCCGGTCGAACGCGCGCTGCGCCTCCCGCAACCGGTCAGGCAGGGAGACCAGAACCCCCGCGTCCACCAAAGGTTCCACCGAGAGACTGCGGTGCCCATCGGCTGGGGGCACCTCCCGGCCCCCCAGGGGCTGGGGGACCACAATTGGCAGTGACACCACCCCGACCAGAGGACGCCTGGACAGCACCTCTGCGATCGAATCGCTCCCGCACACGCCGCAGGCGCTGGACGTGGCCCCGAGCCGGGGCTGCGGCGTCTGCACCCCGGGAGCCAGCCCGATCCGCACCGTGTCGGCATCGCACGACGTCAGCTCGGTGAGGTCACCCGACGAGCGGGCCACCCCCTCGGCGACCAGCCAGCCCAGCGCCAGCTCCAGATCGTGGCCGGGAGTACGCATCGTGGTGGCAATGGTCTGCTCGCCCACCTTGAGCGTGAGCGGCGCCTCCACTGCGAGCTGATCGGGGCGCCGGGTGGCTGCAGCCCCCGGGCCTCCGGCCCCACGCACACGCACCACTGGGCGGCGGTCGACGAGATGTCCCATACAGGCCAGCGTAAGCCTGTCCGGTTCGCCCGGCCCTGTGACCAGGTCCCGGCACATCCACCCGCCCGGACCGAATAACCTGTGCTCGACGCCCTCGTAGCCCAACGGCAGAGGCAGGCGCCTTAAAAGCGCTTCAGTGCGGGTTCGAAACCCGTCGAGGGCACAGGTGCGGCACCCCGCCGGGATCAGTTCTCCGGGTCCAGCTGGATGACGATCGGGCTGGTCGAGTCGGGGTCGTCGTAGCCGGGCGGGCGGTAGGTCCAGGTGGTCTCGGCCGGGCGGGGCTGTTCCAGCACCCGCGCCCGGGCGGACCCGAAACCGGGTACCGGGGTGTGCACGCGGTGCCAGCCCGCCTTGGCCGGGGCGAAGATGTTGCCCTGGGCGTGGGTGACCCCGAGGGCGGCCAGGTGGCCCAGGTCGGCGGCGGTCTCCGGGCCCTCGGCGCACAGCAGTGAACCCAGGCCCTCGGCGTAGGTGACCAGGCCCTTCAGCACCGCGGTACGGCCGATGTCGGTCGAGCAGCCGACCACCAGCGTGCGGTCGATCTTCACCATGTCGGGCTGGAGCATGGCCAGCCGGGCGAACTCCAGGGCGCCGGCGCCGACGTCGTCCAGGGCGATCCCGGCGCCTCGGTCACGCAGGTCGTTGACCGCCCGCATCAGGTCGCCCATGTCCACGTCGCCCGGGTCCTCGCTGAGCTCCACCACCACGCCGGACAGGTCGTCGGGCAGGCCGGTGCGCATCCGGGCCGACATCAGCGCGCGGGCCGAGGCGTTCACGTAGAGGTCGTGCTCGCGGGGGCGGCCCGGCAGGTCCAGGGCGGCCCGGATGGCGGCCAGTTCCAGCAGGTCGCCGAAGCCCTCGCGGTGGGCCTGGCGGAACACCTCGGCGGTGTCCGGGAAGGTGCCCGGGAAGTCGAAGCGGGCCAGTGCCTCGTGCGCCCGGACCTGCTGGACCCGCAGGTCGACGATGGGCTGGGTGACCATGCTGAAGCTCGGCATCCGGTGCACCCGGCGGCGGCCGCGGCGGGTGCCCAACGGCGGGCTGGACTCGTCGTTCGGGCGGATCGGCTCGGCCTTGACGGTGATCGAGGTGAGCTCGATCGAACCGGAGGGCGGGCCGGCCGGCGGCTCGTCACCGGCGATCACCACGCGGTTGCGCCCGGCCCGCTTGGCCGCGTACAGGGCCTCGTCGGCGGCGGCCACGGCGGTGCCCGGGTCGGTCTGCGGGTCCCACTGGGCCACGCCGGCCGAGAAGGTCTGCCCGTGCGGGGTCACTTCGCGCAGCCGTTCCAGCACGGTGGCCAGCTGGAGCGGGCTGAACCCGGGGGCGAGCAGGGCGAACTCCTCACCCCCGTAGCGGGCGAGCATGGCCGGGGGCTGCAGCTGGGCCGTCCAGGCGGCGACGGAGTCGCGCAGGAGGATGTCACCGGCCTGGTGGCCGCGGCTGTCGTTGTAGGCCTTGAACTTGTCCAGGTCGATCATCGCGATGCACAGCGCGGTGCCGTGCTCGCGGGCCATCGCGGTGGCCCGGGCCAGCTCCCAGTCCCAGGTGCGCCGGTTCGGCGCGCCGGTCAGGCCGTCGGCCCGGGCCTGCTCGGTGAGCTCGACCGCCAGGGTCTGCACCTTGTACACCAGCCAGAGCACCCGGACCAGGATCAGGATGCAGATCAGCAGCATCCCGGCGGCGATCACCTGCCAGTGCCGGGCGTCGCTGTTGTACCCGTCGGCCAGCAGCGCCAGGTTGGGCATCAGCAGGGCCAAAACCAGGGCGGCCTGGCGGGGGCGGCTCAGCCGGTTCTCCGGCGCCGAGGGGTCGGGGTCGGCCAGCACCCGCATCGAGGGCACCACGGCCGCGGCTGCGATCAGGGCGTAGCCGCCGAGGGTGCCGGCCTCGATCAGCGGGCTGGACTCCAGGGTGGAGGCGATCAGGGTGGTGACCTCGTAGCCCACGTCGGCGGCCAGGGTCAGGCCGATCCCGGCCACCAGCAGCGCGTAGGAGACGGTGCGGGCGCCGGGGACGGCGTAGAGCCGGGCCAGCACGCCGAGCAGGAAGAGGTCGCCGAGCGGGTAGGCGGCGCCGATGGCCTTCGCGCTGAGCGGCAGCGTGGAGCTGTCGGCCAGCGGCGCGATCATGAAGATGCCCAGCACCACGCCGATGCCGGTGGTGACGATCAGCGCGTCCAGCACGGCGCCGTGGTCGCTGCCGCCGCCGCGGGCCCGGGAGAAGTCGAGGGCACCGGCCCCGAGCAGGGGATAGGCGGCCAGCGAGAGCAGGTCGGAGGCGGCCGGGTAGGCACCGGGGGTCGGGGGCTCGATGGTGTGCACCAGATCGCCCAGCACCCAGAGCGAGGCACCCGCCAGCAGCAGCAGCCAGCCCCGCCGGCGGGCCGGCCGGTGCCGGAGCATCCCGGCCAGACCGGTGACCACCGCCCCGATGCCGATCAGCACCCCGAAGGGGCCGGCCAGGTCGTCGGGCAGCACGGCGTGCACCGCGATCAGCAGGGTGAGAAGGGCGAGCGCGCCGAGCAGGACCGGCGAGGGGCCGACATCGTTGCCCTCGCCACGGGCCCGGGGCGAGGCGTCGGTGCCCTGGGGCCCGGCCCCGGAGGGCAGGTTCCCCGCTTCCCGGCCGTCCGGTCTCAGCACGAAGGACTGCACCGCAGCCGGGGTACGCAGGGGGTGCGGCCGGACCGACCTCTCCGGTCACCCCTCATGTCGTCCCCAGCTCCCGCCTTCGCCGCGGCCGGTGCGCCCGGACCGGCGACGTCCCAAACCCGACATCCCGTAGTGCAATCGCGTGACCCGAAGCCTAACGGTGACGAGCCGGTGACGACACAACCATCCCGGTGGCAACCAGGGCATCAGCAGGCAACGCTGTCACCTCAGCGTGATCGGGGCAAAGCTGTGGGTGAGAATGCGGACGAAGTCGGACACTGAACGCGTCCGATCGGGCACAGAGGGCTCCGGTGGCAGAACTTCACAGAAAGATCTTCACGTCGGGAACTACCACGCCCGCCCAAGCATTAGATTCACAACGGTCGCACAAGATGGCCGTGCCCGGACGTGACCAACTCCGGGCCGAACGAGACTCGTACAAACGGTCGGAGGACCGATGGAAAGCAGAAACCCCGTCTTCGGGCGCAGTGACGAGTTCGCTCGTGGGGGTTACGCGACGTTCGACACTCGCACCCCGAGCGCGAACGACCTCCAGGGCATGTACGACGCGCCTTCGGTCAAGGCGCGCAACACTGCCCGGATGACCATCGACGACGTGGTCATCCGGACCGCGTCCCTGTTCGGCGTCCTGCTCGTCGCCGCCGGTGCCGTCTTCGCCCTGGTCGAGCCCGACGACCCGATCATCGTCCCGCTGATCTTCGGCGGCATGATCGCCGGTCTCGGCCTCAGCCTCTGGATCTCGTTCAGCAAGAAGATCCGCCCGGCCGCGATGCTCGCCTACGCGGCGGCCGAGGGCCTCTTCGTCGGTGGCATCAGCCTGCTGTTCGAGACCATGTACGACGGCATCGTCACCCAGGCCATCCTGGGCACGCTCGGTGCCTTCGTGGCGATGCTGGTGCTCTACAAGACCGGCGTCGTGCGGGCCACCCCGAAGTTCACCAAGATCCTGCTGATCGCCGGTGCCGGCTACCTGGCCTTCGGCCTGATCAACCTGGTCGTCTCGCTGGTCAGCGGCAACAGCGCCTACAACAGCCCGCTGGGCTGGCTGATCGCGGCCTTCGGCGTCGGCCTGGCCTCGTTCTTCCTGGTGCTCGACTTCGACTTCGTCGAACAGGGCATCCGCAACGGCCTGCCCCAGGAGTACGCCTGGACCGCGGCGTTCGGCCTCACGGTCACGCTGGTCTGGCTGTACATCGAGATCCTGCGTCTGCTCGCCATCCTGCGGGGCGACGACTGATCACCCTCGCAGTCAGCCGGCCCCCTGAAGGCCGGCCCGAGCAGACCGCCCCCGCCGGGCTCCTCCTGGCGGGGGCGGTCTTTGTCTCCGGCCTGCGCCTGTTCGGTCAGCCCAGCCCGCGTGCCCGACCCACGAAAACGTCCCCTTCGCGCCGGACGCTGACGGATGCTCAGAGCTCCCATAGGCTGACAACGTGCCCGATCCCACTGCCGCGCCCACGACCGTCTCCACCTACTCCTGGCACCCGCCGCAGCAGTTGCTGGAACTGGCCGAACTCGTCCTGAGCGGCGGCCTGACCGCGGCCCCGGGCATCGTGGAGGTGCCTGCGGAGATCGACAAGCGGCTCGACGCGGGCGAGACGATCACCCTGGAAGACGCCGAGGGCACCCCGGTCGCCGGGCTCAGCCGGGTGCTGGCCGGAGAACACGAGAACACCGAGACTCTTCCGCTGCCGCAGTTCACCCCGCTCCAGCCGTTCACCCACGGTCCGGTCCGGTCCGCGCGGCGTACTCCGGCCCAGGTCCGCGCCGAGCTGGACGAGCTCGGCCCGGGCGAGGTGCTCGCGGTGCCGGTGACCACCGAGCTCACCGCGACCCAGGTGGAACAGGTACGGGCTCAGGCCCAGCGGGCCGGTCAGCAGCTCCTCTGGATCGCTGTCCTCGGCGCCGGCCGCCAGCTGCCGCTGCCCCCCGACGGGCTGTGGCGCGCTGTGCGAGACGTCGCCACCGAGGCTGGAGCTGGGGCTGCGTTGGTTGCGGTGCCGCTGTTGGCCCACACCGACGACGCAGCGCTGCTGACCGCCGTGGCCCGCAGCTTCGGCGCGGGCGAGGTCCTCACCACTCTTCCCGGTGCCGAGGGGGAGTTGCATCCGGCCTTCGCCCGCGAACACGCCCGGGCCGTTCCCCCGCCGCACCGCCGGGGAGTCACGCTCTTCTTCACCGGTCTCTCCGGCTCGGGCAAGTCAACCGTGGCCAAGGCGCTGACCGAGCGGCTCCTCGACCGCACCACCCGCACCGTCTCGCTGCTCGACGGGGACGAGGTGCGCCGCATGCTCTCGGCCGGCCTGACCTTCAGCCGGGCCGACCGCGACCTGAACATCCGCCGGATCGGCTTCGTCGCGGCCGAGATCACCCGGCACGGCGGCCTGGCCGTCTGCGCCCCGATCGCCCCCTTCGAGAGCGTCCGGGCCGAGGTCCGGGCCGGTGTGGAACAGGTCGGCGACTTCGTCCTGGTGCACGTGTCCACGCCGCTGGAGGAGTGCGAGCGCCGCGACCGCAAGGGGCTGTACGCCAAGGCCCGGCGCGGCGAGATCCCCGACTTCACCGGGATCTCCTCGCCCTACGACGTCCCGGCCGATCCCGAGCTGCGGATCGACACCACCGGCATCTCCATCGACGAAGCGGTGGAGAAGGTCTGGGCGCTGCTGACCGAACGGGGCTACCTGGACGGCCCTGGCAAGGACTGAGTCCCCGAGGAAGGGAATCGCTGATGACCGCCGGCCCACCCCTGGAGCTCGACGAACTCCAGCGCCTGGTCGACTCCGGGCACGTCGACACCGTGCTGGTGGTGTGGACCGATCCGGGCGGGCGGTCGCAGGGCGAGCGGGTGCACGCCCGGCACTTCATCAGCCAGGTGCTGGCCGGTGGCCTGAACGTGGAACCGGTCCGGGCCGATCCCGGCGCGGCCGCCCTGGCCGCCCCCTCCGGCGCCCTGGTGCTGCGGCCCGACCCGGCCACCCTGCGCCCGGCGCCCTGGCTGGCCGGATCGGTGATGGTGCAGGGCGACCTGTTCCGGGCCGACGGTCTGCCGGTGCGCACCGCTCCCCGGCAGGTGCTGGCCGCACAGGTGAAGGAGGCGGCCGATCTCGGGGTCGTGCCCACCGGCGCCGTCGCCGTGCAGTTCACCGTGTTCGGCCCCACCTACGCGGCCGCCGCCGGCCAGGGCTGGAAAGAGCTGCCCAGCTCCACCGGCGCCGGGCTCGGCGCCACCAACATCGACGAGGACCTGCTGCGCGACGTGCGGCAGACCGCCTACAACGCCGGGCTGACCGTGCAGTCGTCGCACGGCACCGGTGTGCCCGGGCAGCACGACATCGCCTTCGTCCACGACGACCTGCTGCGCACGGCCGACAACCACATCGCCTTCCGGGCCGCGGCCACCGAGCTGGCCCACCGGCACGAGAAGTCGCTGACCTTCATGGCCCGCTACGACGACCGGCCCGGCAACGGCGCCCGGCCCTCGATGAGCCTGCGCGGGCTGGACGGCTCGTTCGTCTTCAACGACACCGCCAACCAGGACTTCTCGGACGGCCGCAGCGCGGTGTTCCGCAGCTTCGTGGCCGGTGTCCTGGCCACCCTGCGCGACTTCACCCTGCTCTACGCCCCCACGGTGAACTCGTACAAGCGCTTCCGTCGCGACCCCTCCGCCCCCACCGCGATCACCTGGGGCGAGGGCGGCACGGCGAGCGCGCTGCGGGTGGCCGGGCGGGGCGAGACGCTGCGCGTGCAGAACCGGGTGCCGGGGGCGGACGTGAACCCGTACCTGGCGCTGGCCGGGATGCTGGCCGGCGGGCTGTACGGCATCCGGGCCGGGCTGCCGCTGGAGCAACCGCTGATCGGTGACTCCCGGGCCCCCGGCCTGGCCCGTGTGCCGGCCTCGCTGGCCGCCGCCCGCGACACCTTCGCCGGCTCCGACCTGGCCCGCAACGCGTTCGGAGAAGACGTGGTGGCGACCTGCCTGCGCGCGGCCGACGCGGAGCTGGAGGCGTTCGAGTCGTCGGTCACCGACTGGGAGCGCCGCCGCGGCTTCGAGATGCAGTAGGCCGGAGGGCTAGCATCGGGCCTGTGCTCAGCCCCACCCACGAAGAGGCCGCCAAGCGGCTGGAGCGGCTCGCCGACCGGCTGCGGGTGGTGGGGCCCCGGCTGGGTGCCCGGCAGGGGGCCGAGGCGGCCGAGCTGCTCGCGCGGATCCGGGCCGGCCTGCAGCGCATCGCCGACCTGACCGCCGACGCCGACGGTGAGCCGCGGCGGGAGGTCCCGGTGCTGTCCGCCTACGCGCTGGCCGACCAGGCCCTCGTGCTCGGCCACGACCTGCTGCGCGACGGGGACCGGACCGATCTCTTCCGGGTCGAGGCCGTCGCCGCCCTCCAGGACGTGCACGACCTGGTGTGATCTGCGCCGCGCGGGGTGCCCGAATCACATGAGAACTGGACCGGTTCGTGACCTGGATCGGGAACAGAATGCCAAACTCCGCGTGCTGCAATGAGGGTGGCGCAGGTGAGGCCACCGGCCCTGGCGACGAAGGTGGGTGCCCAGAACCAGAACTGGTTTCCGATCCGTGGTTACGGTGTTGCCGGGAACGGCCTGCGCTGTTCAACTGCGGGTGGGGTACTGGTACCCGCGAGCGAAGGGAGCGCACGTGAGCCGAGCCAGAAGAGCCCGGAAGATTGCTGCTGCGGCGGCCTTCGGGGGTGGGGGGATCGGTGCCCTGGGGGCTGCGGCCTACGGGCTCCTGCTCACCGAGGTCCGGATCGCCCGTAAGGTGATCGGCCAGCCGTTCGGCAACGCGGGGCCCGGTGGGGAGGGGCGCTACGGCGACTTCCCGGGAGAACCGGTCCAGCTGGTCATGCTCGGCGACTCGACCTCGGTCGGGCTCGGCGCGGAGTCCGGCCACCAGACGCCGGGGGCGGTGATCGCGGCCGGCTTGGCCCCGATCGCCCGGCGCCCGGTCGAGATGCGGATGTTCGGCCGGGTCGGCGGCCAGTCCTGGGAGCTCGAGGGGCAGACCGCCCGGGCCCTGGACGAGGGCCCGCGGCCCGACGTGGTGGTGATCATGGTCGGCGCCAACGACGTGACCCACCGGGTCAAGCCGGAGGCCGCGGTCCGGGCCCTGGAGGCCTCGGTCCGCCGGCTGCGGGAGGCCGGGGTCGAGGTCGTCGTGGGCACCTGTCCCGACCTCGGCACGATCCAGGAGATCCCGCGTCCGCTGCGGTATCTCGCCCAGCGGCTGAGCCGTCAGCTGGCCGCCGCGCAGACCATCGCGGTGGTCGAGGCCGGGGGCGCCTCGGTGTCGCTGGCCGACCTGCTGGCCGACGAGTTCGTCCAGCACCGCTTCGAGATGTTCTCCAGCGACCGCTTCCACCCCTCGGCCACCGGCTACGCGCGGGTGGGCGAGGCGATCCTGCCCAGTGTCGCCGCCGCCCTGGGCTACCTGCCCGGCGAGCGTGACCGGGTGCCCGACCGGCGCCGCGGTGAGGGCATCGACGACGTGGCGCACGCCGCGGTCCGGGCCGCCGAGAGCGGCGGTACCGAGGTCGCGGGTATCGAGGTCTCCGGGGCCGAGCGCGGCCCCCGAGGCCGCTGGGCGGCCTTCCGCCGGCGCCGCGCACCCCGCCCCGAACAGGTGGAACAGCCCGAGCCGCCCGGCCGGGAAGAGACCGCTCAGCCATCACGAAACGCGTAGATCCCGGCGCGGCCGCGCCGACGGGTGTTGGATGGGCCCTGTGAAGTACGCAGAGTCGATCGTCGAACTTATGGGCAACACCCCGCTGGTGCGGCTGGGCCGGGTTGCCGAGCACGTCGCCCCCCTGGTCCTGGCCAAGGTGGAGTACCTGAATCCGGGCGGTTCGGTGAAGGACCGGATCGCCCTGCGGATGATCGAGGCCGCCGAGAAGAGCGGGGAACTGCGCCCCGGCGGCACGATCGTCGAGCCCACCTCGGGCAACACCGGGGTCGGGCTGGCGCTGGTGGCCCAGCGCCGGGGCTACAAATGTGTGTTCGTCTGCCCGGACAAGGTCAGCGAGGACAAGCGCAACGTCCTCAAGGCCTACGGCGCCGAGGTGGTGGTCTGCCCGACCGCGGTGGCCCCCGAGCACCCCGACTCCTACTACTCGGTCTCGGACCGGCTGGTGAAGGAGATCGAGGGCGCCTGGAAGCCCAACCAGTACGCCAACCCGGAGGGCCCGGCCAGCCACTTCGCCAGCACCGGCCCGGAGATCTGGAACGACACCGAGGGCCGGATCACCCACTTCGTCACCGGGGTGGGCACCGGCGGCACGATCACCGGCACCGGCCGCTACCTGAAGCAGGCGTCCGAAGGACGCGTGAAGGTGATCGGAGCCGATCCCGAGGGATCGGTGTACTCCGGGGGCACGGGACGTCCGTACCTGGTCGAGGGGGTCGGTGAGGACTTCTGGCCCTCCGCCTACGACCCCTCGGTGCCCGACGAGATCATCGCCGTCTCCGACGCCGACTCCTTCGCCATGACCCGGCGGCTCGCCCGGGAGGAGGGGCTGCTGGTCGGCGGCTCGTGCGGGATGGCCGTGGTGGCCGCGCTGCGCGCGGCCCAGAACCTGACCGAGAACGACGTGGTGGTCGTCCTGCTGCCCGACGGCGGCCGCGGGTACCTGGGCAAGATCTTCAACGACCAGTGGATGGCCTCCTACGGCTTCCTCAGCCAGGACAGCGGCCTGACCGTCGGCGACGTGCTCCGGGCCAAGGCCGGTGACCTGCCCGACCTGGTGCACACCCACCCCACCGAGACGGTGCGCGACGCCATCGGGATCCTGCGCGAGTACGGCGTGTCGCAGATGCCGGTGGTCAAGGCCGAGCCGCCGGTGATGGCCGGTGAGGTGGCCGGCTCGGTCAGCGAGCGGGCCCTGCTGGAGGCCGTGTTCACCGGCCGGGCGAACCTGGCCGACCCGGTGGAGCGGCACATGTCCGGGGCGCTGCCGCTGGTCGGTGCCGGCGAACCGGTCGAGGTGGTCAGGAAGGCGCTGGAAGGCGTCGATGCCGTGATGGTGGTCGCCGACGGCAAGCCGACCGGCGTGCTGACCCGTCTGGATCTGCTCGGCGTCTACGCCGGCTGAGTGGGTGAGGGGGCCGGCCGGGTGAATACCGGCCGGTTCCACCGCCACTCTGCGTCAGGTGGCGGTCACCTGGATAGGGCAACCGGGTGTCTGCGCGCCCGGAACTGAAGGATCTCCTCCTCCCGCGCCGATGGATCAGGGCAAGCGACCTGCCCCCGCTCCACCTGGCGAACGAGGAGACACCGTGGCCCGACTGCTGGTTGTCGAGGACGACCCGGACGTCCGTGACCTGATCTCGATGCGGCTGGTCATGGTGGGCCACCGGGTCATCGCCATGCCCGACGCCGACCTGGCGCTGGACTCGGTGGACCAGTTCGGGGCCCCGGACGCCTACGTCCTCGACGTCGGCCTGCCCGGGATGGACGGTTTCGACCTGCTCACCCGGCTGCGCAAGGGCCGGCACGACATCCCCGCGATCTTCGTCTCCGCATCCGCCCGGGAACGCGACATCCTGCGCGGGCACGAACTGGGCGCCGCCTACCTGACCAAACCGTTCGCCGCGCACGCCCTGCTCGACGCGGTCGACGAGGCGATCACCGGACGGCCCATCCCTTCCGTCACCGAGCATGCCTGGTGACCTGGATCAGTTGATGACGAGCGGGGCCGCCGAGGTCCCGCACCAGGCCGGGGGTGGGGAAGTGACCAGCACGTACCCGTCGCCGGCGCCGTCGGCGGCCGCCTCGTTCGTTCCGCCGGTCAGTGGCGGGCACTCGCTGATCGATCTGCTGTGGCGTAATTCCGAGGCCGCGATGGCGGTACTGGACGGCGACCGGGTGGTGCGACACGCCAACCCGGCCGCCGCCGCGCTGCTGAACGACCTCGGGATCGGGGTGGGTCAGCGGATGCAGCGTTTCGGCCGTCAGGTGCGGCCGGTGCGCTCCGGCCCGGACCAGCACCCGGCGGTGGACGAGTCGGTCGAGAGCGCGCCCGTGGAAAAGGTCCTCGGCGGGGCCACGCTCTCCCGGGAACTGGTCGACGTGAGCCTGGGTCCGAACTCGGGGCCCCGCCGGATGCTGCTGTCGGGACAGCCGATCGAGCTGGACGACGGCACCGCCGGCGCGCTGATGATCTGGACCGACATCACCGACAGCTGGCAGTCGGCCGAGCGCAGCCGCAACGAGCTGGCCCGTTTGGCAAGGCTTCTCGAGGGAGCCTCGGACTACGCCATCATCATGCTCGACGGCTGCGGGAAGGTGCACAGCTGGAGCGCGGCGGCCGAGCGCATGCAGGGCTACTCCCACGAAGAGGCGATCGGGCTGCCCTACGCCAGCTTCTTCGACGCCGCCGACCAGGCCTCCGGGCTACCGGGGAAGATCCTGGCCGACGCGCAGGCCCTCGGGAAGATCCACGTCGAGGGCAAGCGGGTCCGCCAGGACGGATCGGTGTTCTGGGCGCACGCTTCGATCTCGGCGATGCGGGACGAGCACGGGCGGCTGCAGGGCTACGTCAAGGTCACCCACGACGTCTCCGAGCAGCGGGCGTTGCAGCAGGCCAGCCAGGAACTTACCGAGCTGCTGGAGGAGCGGGTGGCCGAGCGCACGGTCGAGCTGGAGCAGAAGAACGCCGACCTGGCCGCGGTCAACGCCGAGCTGGAGGCGTTCTCCTACAGCGTCTCGCACGACCTGCGGGCGCCGCTGCGGGCGATGAGCGGCTTCGCCCGGATCATGACCGAGGACTACGGCGAGCAGATGCCCGCCGAGGCCCTGCACTACCTCGCCAAGGTCACCGAGAATGCCGAGCACATGGGCAATCTCATCGACGCCCTGCTGTCGTTCTCGCGGATGCAGCGCCAGCAGATGCAGTCCCGGGCGATCGACATGGCGGCGCTGGCCCGGGAGTGCTGGAACGCGCTGGAACCGGCCCGGGAGGGGCGGCAGATCGAATTCGTCGTGGCCCCGCTGCCACCCGCCTACGGCGACCGGCGGCTGATCCAGCAGGTCTGGATGAACCTGCTGGACAACGCGATCAAGTACACCGGGAAGAAGGAGTCGGCCCGGATCGAGGTGCGGGCCGAGGTGGCCGAGCAGGACGAGCCGGCCCGGCCCGGGCCGGATCCGCTGCCGGTCCCGGACACCGTGATGTATCTGGTGAAGGACAACGGCGCCGGGTTCGACATGCGCTACGTGGCCAAGCTCGGGCAGGTGTTCCAGCGTCTGCACCACAACGAGGAGTTCACCGGCACCGGGATCGGCCTGGCGCTGTCGCAGCGGATCGTGCAACGGCACGGCGGGCAGCTCTCGGCGGTGGGTGAACCGGGAGTCGGCGCCACGATGGGTTTCACACTGCCGTCACCGGGGGGTGATCTGCGATGAGCGGAGTGGTTTCGGCCGCCGGGGTCAACAACGGGCCGATCGGTGAGCTGCAGCCCTGGTTGCTGCTGGTGGAGGACAGCCCGCACGACCGGGAACTGGCGTTGCACGCGCTGCGGCGGGGACGGTTCCCGGGGCGGGTGGAGTCGGCGCGGGACGGTGTCGAGGCACTGGACCTGCTGCTGGGCCGCGGGCCCTGGGCCGGGCGGGACCTGCACGACCTGCCCCGCGCGGTGCTGCTGGACATCAAGATGCCGATGGTCTCGGGCATCGACGTGCTGCGGGAGATGCGGGCGCACCCGGTGCTGAGCGAGGTACCGGTGGTGATGATGACGTCGTCGGCCGAGGACGGCGACCTGGAGACCTGTTACACGCTGGGCGCGAACAGCTACATCGTCAAGCCGGTCGAGATCGAGCCGTACTTCGAGACGGTCCTCGACATCGGCCGGTACTGGCTCGTCCACAACCATCCACCCCGCGACCGGAGGGTCGTCCTGGCCGGTGGGGGCCGGTGACGGACGAAAGAGCGGGAACGGCATCACGACACGGGAGAAACCATGCCATCGCCACTGCGGCTGCTCATCGTCGAGGATCGCCCCGACGACGCCGAGCTGCTCCTGCTGGAGCTGAAACGGGCCGGGTACGAGCCCACCTGGACCCGGGTGGAGACCCCGGAGGAGTTCGTCTCCGGCCTCGGTGAGCAGCCGGACATCGTCCTGTGCGACTACTCCCTGCCCTCGATGGCGGCGCCGGACGCCCTGCGCATGCTCCGCGAGCTGCAGATGGACATCCCGCTGATCGTGGTCAGCGGGGTGATGGACGAGGACACCTGCGTGAACTCGCTGCGCCTGGGCGCCTCCGACTACCTGCTGAAGGACCGGCTGGTCCGGCTCGCCCCGGCGATCGAGCACGCGCTGGCCAAGCGCCGGCTCGCCACCCAGGCCCGGGTGATCGAGCAGGAACGCCGGGAGACCGCCGAGATCCTGCGCGGGGTGGTCGATCACGCGCCGGCGGCGATCTGCGTGCGCGACGCCACCGGCCGCACGCTGCTCACCAACACCGAGTTCGACCGGCTGCGCCCGACCGCCGCCGCCCCCCGTCCCGCCGTGCTCGACCGCCGCAAGCTGACCTCGGTGGAGCAGGCCTGCCTGGACGGCGCCGACAAGGTCGAGGGTGAGGAGATCTGGTCGGTGGACGGCGAGGACCGCACCTTCCTGGTGGTCCGCTACCCCGTGGTGGACGGCACCGGAAGGCGGTTCGCGATCGGGGCGATCTACGTCGACATCACCCGGCAGAAGCAGGTCGAGGAGGAACTGCGCGAACTCGACCGGCTCAAGGGCGAGTTCGTGGCGACCGTGAGCCACGAGCTGCGCACCCCGCTGACCAGCATCACCGGCTACGCGGAGATGCTGCTGGCCTCCGCCGAGGACCCCACCCACACCCGCATGGTCCAGGTGATCGACCGGAACTCCCGCCGGCTGCTCGCCCTGGTCGAGGACCTGCTCACGCTGTCCCGGGTGGACTCCGGGGCCGCGGCCCGGATGGACGAGGAGGTCGACGTGGCCGAGCTGGTCGCCACGTCGGTGGGGGTGCTCGGGCCGGCGATGGAGTCGCAGGGGGTGGAGATCGACGTGCAGATCCCGCCCGGCCTGCCCTACCTGATCGGCAATCGCTCGCAGCTGGAAAGGGTTCTGCTGAACCTGCTCTCGAACGCGGTGAAGTTCTCCACCGCGGGTGGCACGGTGACCGTCGCGGCGTCGGTGCCCGACCTGACCCGGCCCGGTGTGCAGATCAGTGTCAGCGACACCGGTATCGGCATCCCGGTGGAGGAGCAGGGCCAGTTGTTCACCCGCTTCTTCCGCACCGAGCAGGCCCGCCGGCAGGCGATCCAGGGCACCGGGCTGGGGCTGGCGGTGGTCCGTCAGATCGTCGAGGCGCACCACGGCACGATCGGGGTGAAGAGCGCGGCGGACGAGGGAGCGACCTTCACCGTCAACCTCCCGGCGATGACCTCGCTCCCCGTCCCGCTGCGGCTGTAGAAGAGCTACTCGTCCGGGGTGGCGTCGATGACCTTGTGCTCCTGCGCCAGCATCGACTCCACCCGCCAGACCAGGGCCCGGGGGCTGAACGGCTTGACGATGTAGCCGTCGGCCCCGGCCTCGTGCCCGTACTCGATGTCCGACTCGGTGCCCCGGGCCGAGAGCATCAGCACCCGCACGTCGGCCAGCGCGCGGTCGGCCCGCAGCGCCTTGCAGACCTCCAGGCCGCTGTGCTCGGGCAGCATCCAGTCCAGCACCACCAGGTCAGGCGCGTGCCCGCTGGCGGCCTTCAGCCCCGAGTCCCCGTCGGGGGCGACCCGGACCGCGTGCCCGGCCCCGCTGAGGGCGTCGAACAGCAGGTCCCGGATGTCGGGGTCGTCGTCGATGACGAGGATCTCGGCCATGGGGAATCCCCTCGCGACTATGGATGTGGGTCTCCCCGTTCTCGGCGGCGAGGCACAGTCGCTTGAGGCAACAATGGACGTCCACAACGCCTTTGGCTCGTTCGGTCTACTTCCGGCCGCGGCGCGACTTCAGATAGTCACTCACCACGTACTCGCCCAGGTTCTCCAGTCCGGGGGTGAAGACCCGGCCGCCGTTGCGCCGGGCGATCGCGTCGACGAAGCGCCGCAGCCCCTCGTTCTCGCCCAGCATGAACACGTTGATCGCGGCGCCGTAACGGGTCAGCGCGTCCACCTCGGCCACGGTCAGGCTGATCGTGGTCTGGGTGGGCGGGTAGTCGAAGTAGGCGGTGCCGTCCGGCTCGAGGTGGGCCGTGGGCTCGCCGTCGGTGACCACCAGCACCACCGGCTCGGCGTCGGGGTGCCGGCGCAGGTGCCGTCCGGCGATCGACAGGGCGTGCTGCAGGTTGGTGCCCTGCACGTAGTCCGGCTCGATGCCGGCCAGCTGCTCCACGGTGAGTTTCGAGGCGTAGCGGCCGAAACCGACGATCTGCAGGGCGTCCTGCGGGAACCGGGTGGCGACCAGGTGGGCCAGGGCCAGCGCGGTCTCCTTCATCGGGCCCCAGCGGCCCTCCGAGATCATCGAGAACGACAGGTCCACGCACAGCGCCACCGCCGCACTGGCCCGGCGCTCGGTCTCGACGACCTCGAAATCCTCGGCCAGCAGCTGGATCCCGCCCCGGTTGCCGGCCGCGGCCTGACGGTGCACCGCGTTGCGCAGCGAGCGCACCACGTCGATCGGCTGCTCGTCGCCGAACTCCCAGCGTCGGGAGGCCCCGGTGGCCTCGCCGGCGGCTCCGGCGTCGCGAATGTCGTGCTCGCCGCGGCGACCCGAGCCCAGGTGCGCGAACACCTGCCGCAGCGCGCTCTGCCCGAGCCGCCGCAGCGCCTTGGGGGAGAGGGTGAGCGCACCGTCGGCCCGAGTGAGCCAGCCCTGCCGCTCGAGCTCGCGTTCCAGCTCCTGAAGGGCCTGCACGTCGGCGGCCGCACCGGCGCCGAGCGAGCGCTCGACCGTCTCCACGTCGATGTCGTCGAGCGTGGCGCCCGCGTGGTCCTGGCTGAGCTGGTCGATCAGGTCGTCCAGGTCGGCCAGTTCCTGCAGGGCCCCGGCGGCGTCGCCGTAGCCCAGCTCGCCCTGGCCCTTCATCCGCCGGCCCTCACCGCGACCCTGGCCCCAGGCCTCACCCGGCCGCAGGGCCCGCAGGTTGTCGGTCAGCTGCCCCATCTTGGCGGCCAGCCCGGCGTCGCCCAGGGCCTGCTGCATCAGGCCCTGCAGCTCTTCGCGCTGCTGCGGGCTGAGCGCGTTCATCAGCCGCTCGGCCGCGGCCGCCTGACGGGCCAGCGAGTCGATCAGCTCGTCCACGTTCTGCGGGTCGTCCGGGAACATCTGGCCGTGCTTGGCCATGAACTGCTCGAAGTCCTCGGGCGTGTCCTGGTTGCGGGCGTGCTTGTCCAGCAGCGAGTTCAGGTCGTCGAGCATCTCGTTCATCGCTGCCATCGCCGCTGCCCGCTGCTGCGGGTCGGCGTCCGGCCCGAGCCCCTGCAGGGCGTTGCGCATGCCGTTGAACTGCTGGTCGATCACGTCGCTGCGCAGGCCGTCGAGGATCTGCCGGTAGATCTGCTCGGCCTCCTTCGAGGCCCAGCGGTACTCGGACAGCTCCTGCACCGCCGCGCTGGTGGAACGGGGCAGGGCGTCGAGCTGGGCCTCGGCGAACCGGGCCTCGTCGCCGTCGCGCAGCGAGAGCTCTTCCCGCTCGGAGGCCAGGGCCTGGTCGAGCTGGGCCCGGGCCCGGGTGACGGCGCCGTCCAGCCGGCCCCGTCGCGACGTCTCCTTGCGCATCCGCTCGGCCCGCGCGCGCAGCGAGTCCAGCCCGGTGCGCCGCCCGTTCTCGTCGGGCAGGCCGCGCCGCAGCAGGTCGCGCAGGGCCTCGCGAACGTTCTCGCCGCTGAGCACCCGATCGCCGATCGCGTCGAGGGCCCGGCGCACGTCGTAGGGAGGAGTCAGCGGATCCGGCCCGCCGCGCCACGGACCGTACCGATAACGCGGATCGCGCCGCCGAGGAGTCACCGGAAGACCGTACGTCGGCAAGGGCCCCCAAGGTCACCCCTGATCGCCCTTAGCTGATTACCCGATCACCGGGAATAAGCCCGCCCCGTGCCACTCTTCAGCCCGACGCAAGCCTTGGTCGGCGCCAGGCCGCCTCACCGCCGAACCGTGCCGCGCACGAAACCGCCGAACCGTGCCGCGCACGAAACCGCCGAACCGTGCCGCGCACGAAACCGCCGAACCGTGCCGCGCACGAAACCGCCGAACCGTGCCGCGCACGAAACCGCCGAACCCGCTGGCCCGCTCTGCCCGGGCCGCGCCCGGCCATCCTTCACCCCGGTCACCGCCGCACAGCCCGACCGCGCCCCCCAGGAGCAGCCCGGCCACGACCCTCAGTCTCTACATCACCATCTCGGGCAGGACGTCGCTGACCCCGAAACTGCTGCCGTAGGCCTGGTTCTTCGCGTTCCCGCCGGAGAAGCCGAAGGTCTTCAGCACCTTCTTGCCGGTCCAGACCACCGAGACCCCGGTGCCGGCCGCCTTCCCGATGTCCTTGCCCGGCACTCCGACGATCAGGTTGTCGATCTTCGCGTTCGGCTCGGCCGGGTCGCCCGGCAGCGTGGTGATCACCCGGCCCAGGTGGTCGTTCTTCTTCGCGGTGCCGCCGAGGCCCCCGCCCTTGCCCTGGTTGAGCTGTGTGGACTTGCAGTTGTCGGCCCCGGTGCCGGGCAGCGACTGCACGAAGACCGCCCCGGCGTCCTTCGCCTTACCCACATCGGTGCCGGGGGCGCCGACCGCCAGCTGGAAGGCGCCCGGACAACGGAAGGACCCGAGAGCCAGTGCCGCGCCGTACTGGTTGCCCTTCTTGGCCTTGCCGAGAATGGTGCTCGTGTCCTGCGTGAAGGAGAAGAATGGGCGCGGTGTGCTACCGGCGTTGACCTGGAACACCTGCACCCGCCCGGCGTCGGTGACCGTGCCCAGGTCGTCACCGGGCGCGCCCACCGCGAACCCGAACGGGGCCAGCGCGGCGCCGAACCGGTCGCCGGAAGCGGCCGCTCCGGGGATGCCCTTGGTGTTCTGGGTGAATGTGGTTGCCGCAGTAAGCAGGTCGGTGGTGGTGTTGGTACGCACGAACACCACCTCACCGGCGTCCCGCCCGGCCCCCACGTCTTCGTGCGGCACGCCGACCACCACTCCGTTCAGCGAGTCGGCCAGCACCTCGCCGAACTGGTCGCCGGTCTCGGCGGACTGGCTGAGCTCGGCTGTGTCCTGCGAGATCACGTCGTTGAAGGACGCGCTGCCGGTGGTCGCGTTCAGGTAGTAGCGGTAGACGGCGCCCGCGTCCTTCTTGCCGTTCACGTCGCGCCCCGGCGCGCCCACCCACAGGTCGAGCATGCCGGTGCCGCTCGCGCGGGTGCCGACCGCGACGGCGCTGCCGAACCGGTCGCCCGGCCCGGCGTTGTTGTCGAGCGCGGAGGCATTGGCCGCGGTGAAGCCGCCCGCGCTCTGCAGCAGCAGGTAGGCCGCGCCGGTGCGGCTCTTGCCGGCCGCGCCGGGGGCCCCGACCACCAGGTCGGACAGGCCGTCGCCGTTCAGGTCGCGCACCGAGACGGCGGCGCCGAACCGTTGGTGGGAGCTGGTTCCCAGGCCGAGCGAGCGCTGGCTGAGCCGCTGGGTGCGCCCGTCGGGGAAGTGCACGTCGACCACCCCGGCCTGCTTCGCCCCGGACACCGTGCGCGTGGGCACACCCACCACGGTCAGGTCGAAGCTGTAGCGCCCGGGCGAGGCCGCGGCGCCCACCGGCGCATCGGCTGCGGCGAACGCCGGCGAAGGCGCGCTCGCGACCAGCAGAACCCCGGCCAGAGCGGCCAGCCCTCGGATCGCACCAGACGTTTTCACAATGCCCCCACCTGGACCGGAAGTGACCCGCGTCACCTCGCCACGGCGACTCTAGACCGGGGGTCCGACAAAACAGGAGGGGTTTGAGCCGAGTTGTCGCGGCCGGGTGGGAAGCTGCCTCAACGGGCACTGCAGATCAGGGACATAACCGACGAACGAGGCGGCCCGTCGCAGGGCCGCCCCGTTCACCGTGCGACCTACTCGCCGCCGTAGACCGTGCGTCCGTCGGCCAGGAAGTCCTTGGCCAGCCGCCGGGTCAGGTGCAGCCCTTCGAGGGTGAACTCGATCGCCGAGGCGGCGTCGGCCGGGCCGGGCACCTCGTCGAACCCGAGGCGCTCGAGCACGGTGGACAGCCCGGGAACGGTGCCGAGCTGGGCCAGCAGGTCGCTGGAGGCCACCGCGTCGCCGGTGGAGACCCCCTCGCCCTCGGTCACCGCGGCCACGAAGCCGGCCAGGTCGACCCCGCCGAGCCGGTTGCGCCAGGTCTCGGCGACCGACCGGCGCAGCAGGTGGTCGAGCAGTTCGGTCTCCCGGCCCTCGCCGTCGGCCTCGAACTCGACCTTGCCGCGCAGGGTCCCGGTGATCGTCTCGGTGTCGCCGACCCGGGCCACCGGCGGGGCGCCGTCCGGGTCGGTCTCGCCGTTCAGCGTGGCCCGTCGCAGGGCGGCCGCCGTAACCGTCTCGGCCGCCGCGATCGAGAACCGGGCCGAGACCCCGGAACGCTGGTCGACGGCGTTGGACTCGCGCACCGCGCGGGTGAACCGGGCCAGGACCTCCAGCAGGTGCTCGGGCAGCACCGCGACCAGCCCGGCCTCCTGCCGGACGAGCTCCATCTCCAGCTCGAGGTCGACCGGGTAGTGGGTGCGGATCTCGGCGCCGAAGCGGTCCTTCAGCGGGGTGATGATCCGCCCGCGGTTGGTGTAGTCCTCCGGGTTGGCGCTGGCCAGCAGCAGCAGGTCCAGATCGAGCCGCAGCACGTAGCCGCGGACCTGGACGTCCCGTTCCTCCAGCACGTTCAGCAGCGCAACCTGGATCCGCTCGGCCAGGTCGGGCAGCTCGTTGACCGCCATCACGCCCCGGTGCATGCGCGGCACCAGGCCGAAGTGGATGGTCTCCGGGTCGCCCAGGGTGCGGCCCTCGGCCACCTTCATCGGGTCCACGTCACCGATCAGGTCGCCGACACTGGTGTCCGGCGTGGCCAGCTTCTCGGCGTAGCGCGACTCCCGGTGCACCCAGGCCACCGGCAGCTCCTCACCGAGTTCGGCGGCGCGGCGGATCGAGGCCGGAGTGATCGGGTCGTAGGGGTGCTCGTTCAGCTCGGCGCCCTCGATCACCGGGGTCCATTCGTCGAGCAGGCCGACCACGGTACGGATCAGCCGGGTCTTGCCCTGCCCGCGCTCACCCAGCAGCACCAGGTCGTGGCCGGCCAGCAGGGCGCGCTCGAGATCGGGCAGCACCGTCTCGTCGAAGCCGACCACACCCGGGAACCGCGGCTTGCCGGTGCGCATCAGTTCCAGGAGGTTGGCCGCGATCTCCTGCTTGACCGTGCGGTGCCGGTGCCCGGAGGCCCGCAGGGCACCGAGCGTGGTGGGCAGGTGGTCCGGCCAGCGGCCGGCCCGGACGTCTTCAGGACGCGGATCTGGGGAGATCGTCACGCCCCGACGTTACGTCGGCGAGCGGCCGGCTGACACCTGGTCCGCGCCCCCGATCGCGGTTTCAGCCGGGAGCGTGATCGGGAATAAGCGCGAGCCGACCCCAATTGTGGACGTCTGCGCGCCTCTTCGGAGCCCGCCGCACCTCTGTGGGTGGTCGGCACCGAGCTCAACCCGAACGCGACCCGGACCTGACCCGAACCCGGCCCGAACGCAATCGGGCGTTCGCGCCCGAGGCCCACCACCCGTCCTCAATTTCTCAGCCCGATCTCACCGAGGGCCGAACCGCGCCTCGTTGCGCGCCCGCGCCTTGGCCGCCTCCGCGTCACGGTTCTTCGGCGGGGCGGTGGTGACCAGTTCGTCGAGCAGTTCGTGGGTGATCGAGGTGATCGCCGCGACCGCCCGGGCGAACGCTTCCTCGTTGGCCCGTGAGGGGGCGGTGGTGCCGGCGATCTTGCGGACGTACTGCAGCGCCGCCGCACCGATCTCGTCGTGCGTGGCGGGCGGCTCGAAGTTGGCCAGGGTGCGGATGTTGCGGCACATGCTGCTCTCCTCGGGACGGGACTCTAGGAGTCAAGACGCCGCTGAAGGCCGGAACTCACCGCAGGCCACTCCTCGGCGATGACGGAGAACATCACGGTATCCCGCATCGTGCCGTCGGCCCGGGGCTGATAGCGCCGCAGAACCCCCTCCGGCCGGGCCCCGAGCCGGGCGATGGCGCGCTGCGAACGGTGGTTGCGCACGTCGGTCTTCAACTGCACCCGGCCGGCCCCCAGCTCTTCGAAGGCGTGACGCAGCAACACGAACTTGGCACTGGGATTGACCGGCCCGCCCCACACCGCCGGGGTGTAGGTGGTCCAGCCGATCTCCAGCCGGGCCGCCTCCGGCACCACGTCGAGGTACGAGGTGGTGCCCACCACGGCCCCGGCGGGCAGATCGCCCACGGCCTCGCGGAGCCGGACCACCCAGGCCACGTCACCGCGCACCGCCATGCGCCGGTTCACCGCTGCGGCCAGGGCGTCTGCGTCTGCGGGACGGCCGGGGACGTGGGCCCAGACTGCGTCGTGGTCGAGGGCGGCGAACAGCGCCTCAGCGTCGGCCTCGGTGAACTGCGACAACATGACCACGCCGCCCGACAGCACCACGCCGTGGTCGATCGGCCACTTCATCGCGGGCCAGGGCGTGTCGTCGGGCCGCTCGTCGGTGAACGGGACGAAGCCGGACGAGGTCGTGGTCACGGGTGCTCCTTCGGTTACGGCTGGCGGGACAGGCCCCTCTACCCCTGTAGACGTTTGGGCGAGGGCAGATGTGAGGTCGGACCGTCAGACCGTGGTCAGGTCGTCGTCGAAGGTGTGCGCGCGCCCGCGAGCGCGCCAGGCCCGGGCCAGCACCTCGGTCATCGGCACCAGATCGGCCACCGGCCGGGCGAAAGGCATCCGGATCCGCGCCTCGAACGCCCCGTCGAGCCCGAAGCGGGGCCCGGGAGTGAGCCAGATGCCCAGCGCCCGGGCCGCCGCGGCGACCTGGGAACTGCGGGGCTCGGGCAGGTGACACCAGAGCGAGAGCCCGCCCTGGGGAAGCGGAACCGTCCAGTCGGGCAGGTTGACCCGCAGGGCGTCGTGCAGCGCGATCGCCCGGTCGGCGAGCAACTGCTGGCGGTGCCGGCGGATCGGCTCCGCGTTCTCCAGCAGGTGCGCGGTGGCCAGCTGCTCCAGCAGCGGCCCGCCCAGGTCTTCGTTGCCGCGGGCCAGGGCCAGCCGGCGGATCAGCGGCTGCGAGGCCCGGATCCAGCCGATCCGCAGGCCGCCCCAGAAGGTCTTGGAGGCCGACCCCAGGGTGATCACGTGCTCGGCCGGGGCGAAGGCGGCCAGAGGGCGGGGCATCGGCAGTGGGTCGGGAGCCGGCCGGCCCGCGCGGGCGGCCGGCAGCGTGGTGCGCAGGTCGAGGTCGCGCATGGTCTCGTCGACGATCACCCGGCAGCCGGTGTCGGCCACCATCGCCCCCAGCTGTCGCCGCCCCGCCTCGTCCAGCAGGTCGCCGGTGGGGTTGTGGAAGTCGACCATCAGGTAGGCCAGGTGGGCGCCGGTCTGCCGGATCAGGGTGCCCATCCGCTGCACGTCCCACCCGTCCTCGACCGGCACCGGCACGCACCGGCCCCCGGCCGCCCGGATCGCCTGGGCGGCCGCGGGATAGGTGGGGTGCTCGACCAGGACCCGGTCGCCGCGTTCCATCACCACGCCGAGCACCAGGTGCAGCGCCTGCAGAGCGCCGTTGGTGACCAGGATCTGCTCCGGCGTGGTGGGCAGCCCGGCCTCGGTGTAGCGCTCGGCGATGCGCTCGCGCAGCATCGGCAGACCGCTGGTGACGTAGCCGTTGCCCGGCAGGAAGCGGGGCATCTCGGCCAGGGCGGCCTGGTAGGCGGGGTAGAGCTCGGCGGGGGCCTCCAGCGCGGCGGAGGAGAAGTCGCCGTTGGCGCCGGTCGGGTCGGCCTCCCCGCTCAGGTGCTCCGGCCAGATCGGCGACTCCAGCTTGCTGTCGCGCGGCAGCGTGGTCCAGGTGCCGGCGCCCTGGCTGCCCTCGGCGAAGCCGGACTCCCGCAGCAGCCGGTAGGCCGAGGTGGTGGTGGTGCGGCTGGTCTGCAGGGCATCGGCCAGGGTGCGCTCCGACGGCAGCACCGTGTCGACCGGCAGACGCCCGTCCAGAACCAGCAGGCGCAGCCGGTCGGCGAGGGCGCGGTAGCCCGGGATGCCGACGGCCGAGGCACGCCAATCGGTCAGCAATGGCATCAGCTCACGGGCGCTGACCCGGCCACGCTGCTGGATTGGCTGCTTCTTGGCGAGGGGCATGTGGCCAGTCTTCAGAAATTGGCTATGTGATGCAAGGCCAGAATCGTCACAATGGACCTATGGCTTTCTTCATTCTGCTTCTGCTCCTGACCGCCACCATCGCCCTCGCCCCCTGGTTCGGCCAGGACTCCCGTGGGCTCGACCCCAGCCACTTCGAACCCACTCATCCGCTGCACCCGGACAACGGGGTGAACTGCTGAGCCGGGTGAGCCGCCCGCTCGCCGGGTGTTCCGTTCTCGTCGCGAGTCCCCGCCGGGGGCTCGCGACTTTCTTTTGGGCTTGAGGACGTTCGTGGGCACCGAGGCCGCTGAGCGGCCAGGATGGTCGGGTGGAGTTCGTCGACGAATTGCTGCACCGCGCTCCCGCTACCCCGCTGAAGACGTACATCCCCTGGTACTCCGGCTACCGTCAGCGCGGATCGGCGCCGGGCCGGCACCGCGGCCTGCCCTCGCCCTGGCTCACGCTGATCTTCACGCTCGACGAGCCCATGGTTGCGGCGGCGCTGCCGGAGGGACATCCCGGGGGTAGCTACGACACGTACCTCGGAGGACTGCACCGCACGCCAGCCCTGATCGTTCACCAGGGGGCACAGTCCGGCATCCAGGTGGCTCTCTCGCCGTTGGGTTGCCGCCGTCTGCTCGGCCTGCCCGGAGGTGAACTGGGGGGCGAGAACCTGACCGTGACCGATGTGCTCGGGCGGGACGGCGTCGAGGTGCACGAGCAGGTGCGGGCAGCATCGACCTGGCCCGGACGGTTCGGGGTGCTCGACCGATTCTTCCTCGAGCGTCTCGATCGCGGTGACAGTGGCCCGGCCGCCGAGGTGGTGCGGGCCTGGCAGTTGCTGCTGGCCTCGCACGGAGGTCTGGGGGTGGCCGACCTGGCCCGTCGGGTCGGCTGGAGTCCGCGCAATCTGGCCTATCGGTTCACCGCCGAGATCGGGCTCAGCCCGAAGGCGGCCGGCCGGGTGGCCCGGTTCGACGTCACCCGCCGACGGCTCGGCGACCCGGGCTCCGGGCCGGCCGGGCTGGCCCGGCTGGCGGCCGAGTGCGGGTATGCCGACCAGGCCCATCTGAGCCGGGAGTTCTCCGAGATGGCGGGCCTGCCCCCGCGCCGGTGGCTGGCCGAGGAGAGGCCCGGCGGGTCTCTCGATCTTCCTTCCGAAACGTTCAAGACCGGATGATGGCAGCTGCGGCACAGTGACAGTGCCGGTCCGAAGGGGAGGGGCTGGCTCAACCTGGATCGGGAGGAATCATGACCGAAACGCCCAGCCTGCCACCGCCCACCGTCTGGCCCACCTTCTCCGCTCGTGACGCCCGCGGCCTGATCGCCTTCCTGGTGCAGGCTTTCGGCTTCGAGGAGACGGCCGTGCACGGAGAGGGCGAGGTGGTGCAACACGCCGAGCTGAGCTGGCCGCACGGCGGGGGTGTGATGCTCGGGTCGGCCCGCGACGACGGTCGGCCGATCGTCCCGCCGGGGGCGTTCAGCTGCTACGTGGTGGTGCCGGAAGGGATCGAGCAACTGATCGAGCGGGCCCGGGCGGGCGGTGCCCGGATCACCACCGAATTGAGGCAGACCGACTACGGGTCAACCGATTTCGCCGCCGAGGACCCGGAGGGCAACAGCTGGTACTTCGGTACCTACCCGGGCGAACCGCGCACGGGGCGCTGAGTCGCGGTCACCCCCTGCGCCTCTGTCGGGCCGCCGTGCTCGGCAGAAGGGGCAGGGGGGTGGGCGGTTTCAGCTGTTTGAGCCGGAGATAGGTGACCACCCGGCCGCCGCCGTGCGTGGCGATCCGGGTCAGCGTGTGCTCCAGGTCCTCCACGTCCCGGGCGACCACGGTGAGCCAGTAGTCCATCTCACCGGCCACGGTGTCGGCCGCGATCACCTGGGGCAGCTCGCGCACCTCGCGCTCGAACCGCTCCGTGGCCCGGGCGTTGGCCGTGGTGACCGACATGAACACGGTGAGCGGGAAGCCGACCGCGGCCGCGTCGACCCGGGCGCTGATGATCCGGATGGCGCCGCTCTCCTTCAGCCGCCGCACCCGGTGCAGGGTGGCGGCGGGGGAGAGCCCGACCAGCTCGGCCAGCTCGAGGTTCGTCCGATCGGCGTCCTGCTGGAGCTGAGTGAGGAGTTTTACGTCAATTTCGTCAAGCTCGACGGCCATGGGGCCAAATAATAGTTGGCAACTCATCCGAGTGTCCGATTTATCGACGTGTGCAGCGCACGATGTCACCATGTTCTCCGCCCGTCCGCGTGCCTTCCTGGCCGATCGCCGCACCTCCGCCCTCGCCGCCCTGACCATCGCCGGTATCACCTGGGGCACCACCGTCCCGCTGAGCAAGGCCGCCTTCGAGGGTTTCGGCCCGGCCTGGCTCACGGTGTTCCGCTTCGCGGTCGCCGGTCTGGTGATCCTGGCCGTGGTCCGCCCGAACCTGCGCGCCGTCCGGCCTGCGCTGTGGTTCTACGGTGCGTTCGGGTACGGCGCCTGCGTGCTGCTGCAGAACATCGGCCTCGAGCGGACCAGCGTCACCCACGCCGCCCTGCTGCTGGGCTCGGTCCCGGTGATCGTGGCGGTGCTCGCCGTGGTCTTCAACGCCGCCAAGGTGGGGCCGGTCGCCTGGATCGGGTTCGCGCTCTCGCTGACCGGCATCGTGGTGGTGGCCGGGGCCGGCGGTGGTGACGCGACGCTGTTCGGCGACGTGATCGTGATGGGCTCGGTGCTGATCGGCGCGACCTTCACCATCGTCCAGGCCCGGCTGCTGCCCGGCCAGGACGTGGTCGCCGTGACCGCGGCCCAGTTCCTCGCCTCGGCCGTCGCGGTGCTGCCGTTCGCCCTGATCACCGAATCGGTCCCGGTGCCCGGTCAGGACGGGCTGAACGGCGCGGCGCTGCTCGCCGCCCTGGCGCTCGCGGTGCTCGGGACGGTGCTGCCGTTCACCCTGTTCGCCTACGGGCAGACCGGCGTCGAGCCGCACATCGCCGGGGTCTTCCTGAACCTCGAGACGCTGGTGGCCACCTCCATCGCCATCGTCGTCCTGGGCGAGCCGCTGGGTGGTGGGCAGATCGCGGGCGGTCTGGCGCTGCTGGCCGGCATCTACATCGGCACGGTCTACCAGTCGCGCACCACCCGGGACCCGGCGATCGCGGGTGCCTCCGGCACGCCTGCTCCGACCGTCGACCCGGCCACCCCGCAAACCGCACTCGACGGCCTTGCCGGCGCACCCTCGTCCATTGTTGGTGCCCTGGCCGTTGCCCCTCGGCGCCCGCAGGTGGCGCGTCCGGCTCCCGGGCTGCACCTGTTCCCCGATGCCCTCGGCCTGACCGGAACACTGCGCGACGAGGAACTCGACGAGCTGCTCGAGCGGGACGGCCAGCCCATGTTCACCCGCGCCGCCTGAGCCGATCGCGTCAACCAATAGTTGACGACCGTCTTGCGTCAACCTAGGGTTGACGTATGACGGAATCCAGCTCGACGACACGTAGCGTGCGCCTGGACGATCTCATCCAGGGCATCAAGAAGGCCCACGACAACCCGCTGGAGCAGCTCTCCGGTGCGGTCGTCGTCGGTGACTACCTCGGCGAGGTCGCCGACCATCTGATCGGCCACTTCGTCGACCAGGCCCGGCGCTCCGGCGCCTCCTGGACGGAGATCGGCACCAGCATCGGGGTCAGCAAGCAGGCCGCCCAGAAGCGGTTCGTGCCCAAGGCCGATGCTCAGCCGATCGACCTGAAGGACGGCTTCAGCCGCTTCACCCCGCGGGCCAGTTCGGTGGTGATGAAGGCGCACGACGCGGCGCTGGCGGCCGGCAACGACCTGACCCTGCCCGCCCACCTGTTGGTCGGCCTGGCGGCGGTGCCGGACACCTTGGCGCTCACGGTTCTCGCCCGGCAGGGGGTCACGGCCGAGCGACTCGCAGAGGTGGCCACTGCCGCGCTACCCGCACGAGTGGCCGATGCACCGGAGATGGTGCCCTACGACCCGGGCGCCAAGAAGGTGCTCGAGTTGACCATGCGCACCGCCCTGCGGCTCGCGCACAACTACGTCGGCACCGAGCACCTGCTGCTGGCGGTGCTGGAGTTCGAGAACGGGCAGGGCCTGCTCAGCGACCTGGGGGTGTCGCTCGACCGGGCCGAGGCCGACGTGCTGGCGGAACTGGAACTCCTGCACTCCGGCGCCGGAAAGCCGTCTCACGATCCGGCTGCCGAAGATTAGAACCTGATCACGATCCGGCTGCGATCAGGCACTGGGCGGAAACACCGGGCCCGGCGGGGGAGAAATGGACTGAACGGGTGAGTAGCGGCCGCTGCTCACCCGTTCGTCGGGTGAATACCGCCGAATTCCCTTACCTGGCGCGGTGATGGCGTGGCGGGCAGTTCCGTTCTGCCCCTGAACGGGGGTGCCCGGGAACTTTTGCCGCACCGGGGGTGTCGCCTGATGGTTACCGTCTGACGGGCGTTTTCGGGTAATGAGCAAGTTTGCCTAACGGTCCGTTAAGGCGTGTATGGTCGGCTGGCCACCGTCCCCGCGAGGAAAAACCTCTGCGCCCACACGGTGTGCGACCGAACATCGTCTCCGGCGACGCAGCCGGGGATCTCATGTGGCATCCCTGCACCGGCAGGCGCGGGTGCATGCCGGAACGAAGGGGTACAGAGCGCCGTGAGCTGGCTAGAGGTGATCGTCCTCGGTCTGGTGCAGGGCCTGACCGAGTTCCTCCCGGTCTCGTCGTCGGGGCACCTGAGGATCGTGTCCGAGGTGTTCTTCGACCGGGACGCGGGCGCGGCGTTCACCGCCGTCACCCAGCTGGGCACCGAGGCGGCCGTCCTGATCTACTTCGCCAAGGACATCTGGAAGCTCTTCATCACCTGGCTCGAGGGCTTCGTCAGCCCCTCGCTGCGGCAGACCTTCGAGTACAAGATGGCCTGGCTGGTCATCCTCGGCACCATCCCGATCGGCGTGCTGGGCCTGCTCTTCGAGGACGCGATCAAGGAGCCCGCCCGTAACCTCTGGCTGGTCTCCACCATGCTGGTCGTCTTCGGCATCTTCCTGGGACTGGCCGAGAGGTTCGGCCGCCAGGAACGCGACTTCCACGAGCTGACCGTGAAGGACGGCATCATCCTCGGCCTCGCCCAGGCGATGGCCCTGATCCCCGGCGTCTCGCGGTCGGGCGGCACGATCACCGCCGGCCTGGCCATCGGCCTCAAGCGCGTCGTGGTCGTGCGCTACTCGTTCCTGCTGGCGATCCCCGCCGTGGTGGCCTCCGGCCTGTTCACCCTGCCGGACGTGACCGCGGGCGACGGCCCCGGCGTGGCCCAGATGACGGTGGCCACGCTGGTCGCCTTCGTGGTCGGCTTCGCGATCATCGCCTGGCTGATGAAGTTCGTGGAGCGGCACAGCGTCTACGTGTTCGTGGCCTACCGGATCGTGCTCGGCCTGGTCATGCTCGGCGCGCTGAGCATGGGCTGGGTCTCGGCCACCTGATCCTCACTGGTCAGAAGAAAGGGCTGTCCGGCTACGGCTGGACAGCCCTTTCCTTCGTAAGGTGATCGGTATGTTCCGATTCGGCTGGTCGGTGGTGCTGGGGACGTGCGTTCTGCTGGGGGCCTGCGGCGGGGGTGAGCCGTCGATCGCGCTGCCTGACCGGGCCGAGCCCGGCGTGCAACGGGAAGAGGCCCGGATCGCCACGCTGCTGGCCGTCGACCCCCAGGCTTCTTGCGCTGTGCGCCTGCTGCGAGAAGTGGGTACGGCCGACTACGTCTGGGCCGACTGTCAGGCCGGCGACTCGGGCTACTCCACCCCGGTCAAGGTCGATGGGGAAACGGTCACCTTCCCTCAGGACGGTTCGTACTATGGGCCTTCGATCCGGAGCATGTTTCCCGCTGACATTGCCGAGGCCGTGCTGGCCGACGGGGACCGCTACCACCCGTAAGCCGAGGGTGCCTTAATCGTTCACCAGTGAGTGACCGGCCCGGAGGTACTTTTCCGTGGCCTGCCCCTGAACGAAATTAGCCAGGAAAGGCACCAGGCGGCTGCCCCAGAACACGTGTCGACTCACCGCGCTCACTTCGAATCGCGCACCTCTCTCGTCGCGCACAAAGGCGAAGCGTTCCGTCCCGGCCTCGGGATGACCGGGCAAGGCGGTATAGCTGAACGCCACGAGCTGTTCGGTCTGCACCGCCTCGATGACCCGGCACGGCGCCACCGCCCAGGCCGGGCCCATTCGCATTCCGAGCACCACGGTTGCCCCCGGCTGGGCCGGCCCGCTCGCCAGCGTGCGCAGCCCGGCCAGGCGGTGAACCTCCCAGTTGAGCAGGGCGCTGCCGCACTCGGTGATGGAGGCCCGGTCGGGGAGCTGGACGGTGCGATCCAGGCGATGAGCGTTGTGCGGCGGGTGTTTCAGCCAGTCGACGGGCTCATTGGGGACGGTCTGCTCGGCCTTGGCAAGGGCCTGGGGAAGGTTGGGCCGGAGGGTGAACATGGGCTCTGACCTCCATCGCGAACGTGTCTGGCCGAGCCTAGGCGTCTCTCACGGTGACCAGTTCCTCGCCCTCCCCTTCGCAGGGTTCCGACGTCCTGATCATCCAGTCCAGCGTCTCGACCGTCATGATGCCGGAGCTTTCCTGAGCATTTCGGAGCGAGAGTCGCCGCAACAGTTCTGAGCGCTCGACCTGGAAGTACAGCAGACGCCACTGACCACCCGACTCGGTCACCAGTTTCTTGTAGTCGTCCCGGTCGCTGCGCAGACCCAGGCCGTGGTCCAGGACCACAGACCGCCCGGCCAGCACCAGTCGCGCGAGTTGCTTCCGGACCTCGGCCAGGATCGGTGCTTCGCGAGCGGGCTGCTCGTGCCCGGGGTAGTCCTTGCCCGGCCTGCCGTGCTGCGCCTGCACGAGCTCGTCCACGCACAGGCGAGTCACTCCGGTTCGCTCCAGGCCGCGGGCGTAGGTCGACTTACCGGAACCGGGGAGGCCGCTCAGGAGGTAGACGACGGGTGTGGCCGCTGAGGGAGACATCGACCCATTATTCGGTTCACGTTGCTACTGGCGGATTGATGCCCTGCGCCCCCTGGAAGGCTGGGCACTGTGATCAGACCTGGTCGGGGCAGTAGTCGTTCGGGTTCTTGTAGAGGTACTGCTGGTGGTAGTCCTCGCACTCGACGGGTAATTGAAGCGGAGCGAGTGGTATCAGGTTGGTATCATGTCAGGCATGGCAATGACCCTGCGTCTTGATGATGTGCAGTCCGAGGCCCTTCGGCGCCGGGCCGAGCGAGAGGGCCGGAGCATGCAGCAGGTGGCTCAGGCCGCGATCAGCGATTACCTGCTCCGGGCCGATGACGACGCGCAGACCGAAGAGCTTGCGGCTGCGGGAGCCACGAAGTTCGCCGATCTCCTGCGCCGTCTCGGCGAATGATCCGCTACCTGAGCGTCGAGCAGGCCCTGCTGATCTCCCGGTACGCCGTCGGCGGGCCGGTCCAGGTGCGGGACATCGGTCTGCTGGACGCTGCCGTGAACCGGCCCCGAGCCGGGATGTTCGGGCAGGAGGCTTATCCGGACCTGCTGACCAAGGCGGCGGCGCTCCTGCACTCCTTGGTGTCCAACCATCCACTGGTCGACGGCAACAAACGACTGGCGTGGCTGGGAACCTACGTGTTCTGTGCCAAGAACGGTGTGGAGCTCGCGCCGGCCGATGACGATGCTTTTGACCTGGTGATGGCCATTGCTTCCGGCGAACTCGACGATCTGGCGGTTATTGCCGGTCGGCTCAAGAGTTTCGTAGCCACCTGACCCGTAGCCGTGCCCGCTTCGTGGCGGGCACGGCCTGGATGACTACTCGGCCTTCACTCCCGTGCCGTAGAGCACGCCCACGCCGATCGGGCAGGTGACGCCGGTGCCGTGGTCGGGGCAGTAGCCGTTCGGGTTCTTCTTCAGGTACTGCTGGTGGTAGTCCTCGGCGTACCAGAAGGTGCCTGCGTCGGTCGCCGGCCGGGACTCGGTGGTGATGTGGCCGAAGCCGGCCTTGTCCAGGGCGGCCTGGTAGGCCTTCTGGCTGGCCTGGTAGGCCTCACGCTGCTCGTCGGTGGTCCAGTAGAACGCCGAGCGGTACTGCGTGCCCAGGTCGTTGCCCTGGCGGTAGCCCTGGGTCGGGTCGTGCGACTCCCAGAACGTCTTGAGCAGCGTGTCCAGGCTGAGCTTGGCCGGGTCGTAGGCGACCAGCACGGCCTCGGTGTGGCCGGTGAGGCTGCTGCAGGTCTCCTCGTAGGTCGGGTTCGGGGTGTAACCACCCATGTAGCCGACGGCGGTGGTGACCACGCCCGGCGTCTGCCAGAACGTCTTCTCGGCACCCCAGAAGCAGCCCATGGCCAGGTAGACCACCTGCGTGCCCTCGGGCCACGGGCCCTCCAGCGGGGTGCCCAGAACGGCGTGGCGGGCCGGCACGGTGAACGGCCGGCTCTCCCGGCCGGGCAGCGCCTTCTCCCGCTCGACCATCGTGCTCTTCGACCTGCTGCCGAAAATCATTCTGACCTCCTGATGCTTCGGGCGGAACGATCGGTCCCGCGCCATCGATCACAACCAAGTCTGGCCCCCGTCCGTTCCCGCTGCCGGGGGCGGGCTCGGGCAGATTTGTCGGCGCTCGGTAGTAGCTTGGGGCCTGTGAACGAGCCGACTCGCAATTCCGGAAGTCCCCGCTGGTCAGAGGCCGGGTTCTCGACCCGGGCGATCCACGTCGGGTCCGAGGCCGATCCGGCCACCGGCGCGGTGGTCACCCCGATCTACCAGACCTCCACCTACGCGCAGGACGGTGTGGGCGGTCTCCGGCAGGGGCTGGGGGTGGGTTACGAGTACTCGCGCTCGGGCAACCCCACCCGCACCGCCCTCGAAGACTGCCTGGCAGCGCTCGAGGCGCCGGACGGGTCGGCCCGTGGTTTCGCCTTCGCGTCCGGCCTGGCCGCCGAGGATGCTGTGCTCCGCTCGCTGCTGCGCCCGGGTGATCACATCGTCATCCCGGACGACGCCTACGGCGGCACCTACCGCCTGGTGGCGCGGGTCGCCGAGCCCTGGGGGGTCCGGCACACGCCCGCCGCGCTGACCGATGTGGACGCGGTACGCGCCGCGATCGAGCCCGGCAAGACCCGCCTGGTCTGGGTCGAGACCCCGACCAACCCGCTGCTCTCGGTGGCCGACATCGAGGCCCTGGCCGAGGTGGCGCACCAGGCCGGTGCCCTGCTGGTCGTCGACAACACCTTCGCCACGCCCTACCTGCAGCAGCCGCTGAGCCTGGGCGCCGACATCGTCGTGCACTCCACCACGAAGTACTGCGGCGGCCACTCCGACGTGGTCGGCGGGGCGGCCATCGTGTCCGACCGCGCCCTCGCGCCGTGGATGGGCGGCATCTCGGGCCTGGGTGAAAGTGCGGTCGAGCGCATCGGTTTCAACCAGAACTCGATGGGCGCGGTGTCCGGCCCGTTCGACTCGTGGCTGGTCCAGCGCGGCCTGAAAACCCTGGCCGTCCGGATGGAACGGCACTGCGACAACGCCGAGAAGATCGTCGAGATGCTCACCCGGCACCCCAAGGTCACCCGCGTGCTCTACCCCGCGCTCGGCGACCACCCCGGGCACAAGGCCGCGGTGGAGCAGATGCGGCGGTTCGGCGGCATGGTGTCGTTCCAGGTCGCGGGCGGGAAAGAGGCGGCGCTCGAGGTCTGCCGCAAGGCGCAGGTGTTCACCCTGGCCGAGTCGCTGGGCGGGGTCGAGTCGCTGATCGAGCACCCGGGCCAGATGACCCACGCCTCGGTCGCCGGATCGGCGCTCGAGGTGCCGGACGACCTGGTGCGGGTCTCGGTGGGCCTGGAAGACGCCTCCGACCTGGTCGCGGACCTGGAGCAGGCGCTGGGCTGACCAGCTGCTTCTGAACGACGGGTGACCGGCGGGTGAGCAGGTGGCCTGCCGGGCACTCAATGTTGGTGGTCGGCAGGCGGTGAGTGGCCCTGTCAGGCACCTGGTGCCGGTGGCTGGCTGGCGGGCGGGTTGGTGGCCTGTCGGGCATGTGTTGCCGGTGGCCGCTGGGCGCGTGAGTGGCTTGTCGGGCACCTGGTGCCGGTGGCTGGCTGACGGGCGGGTGAGTGGCCCGTCGGGTACCAGGCCCGGTGGTCGGTGTGTGGTTGCGTGGCCTGCTGGCTGTTGACGTCGGCAGGCAGGCGGCTTGTCGCGCATTTGGCGTGGCAGTCGGCGGGTAGGTCATGGCCTGTCGGGTGCCAGGCGTGGGCGCCGGCGGGTGGGTCAGTGGCCTGTCGGGCACCAGGCGTGGGCGGCCGGTGAGCGGGTGAGTGTTCGCGAGGCACTTGGTGTCGGCGGTCAGCGGGTGAGCGCTTTGGGCCCGCAACGGTGCGGGGGGTGACGGTGCGGGAACTGGTCTTGTGCGTGGACGTCGGGTCGACGTTCACCAAGGGTGTGCTGGTCGACGTGGTCTCGGGAGAGGTGCTCGGCACGGGCCAGCACCCGACCACGTTGCCCGATGTCGTGGTCGGGATCGCGGCGGTGCGGGACGCCATCGCCCGGGCACTGATCGGTGCGGCGGCCAAGGCTGATCGGGGTCTTGGCGAGGGCCAGGTCGCCGATGGTGTCCGGGTGGCCGGGATTGGTGCGGCCGAGGTCGAGGCGGCCGAGATCGTGGCCTGTTCCAGCGCCGGCGGCGGTCTGCGGTTGGCCGTGGTCGGGCACGAGCGGCTGGTCACGGCCGAGGCGGGGCAGCGGGTGGCGCTCTCGGCGGGGGGCCGGGTGGTGCATCTCAGTTCCGGTCCTCTGGATGCTGCTGCCGTCGAGTCGCTGCGCGCGGCCCGGCCCGACCTGATCCTTCTCACCGGCGGCACCGACGGGGGCAACGCCGATGTGGTCGTGCACAACGCTCGGCGCCTCGGAATTGCCCGGCTGCCCGTTCCGGTCGTTCTCGCCTGCAACCGCGATGCCGCCGACGCCGCTGCGCACGAGCTGCGTCGGCGGGGTCGCACCGTCACGATCGCCGGCAACGTGCTGCCCCGGATCGGCACTCTTGAGCCCGGTCCGGCCCGGGAGGCGATCCGGCAGGCGTTCCTGCGGCATGTCATCGGCGGTAAGGGTCTGTCCCGCAAGGGCTCTCGAATCAATGGACGTTCGTTCGCCCAGTTGGTGAGCGCACCGACACCAGACGCGGTGCTCACCGGGGTGGAGGTGCTCGCGGGTGGGCGGGGGCTGCTGATGGTCGACGTGGGCGGGGCCACCACGGATGTGTACTCGGTGGTGCCGGCGGAGGAGGCGGGCGAGCGTCCTGAGACCGGGGCCGGGCAGTGGGCGGCGGGGGACTGGTTCTCGGCGCGCACGGTCGAGGGGGATCTGGGGGTCCGGTCGGGGGCGGTCGGGGTGGTGGAGGCAGCGCTGGCCGAAGGGCTGATCGAGCTGGAACAGGCCCAAGAATTGCGGCAGTACGCACTTGGTCTGGTCGAGGAGGCCCCGGCTCCGAGCTCGTCCGGGCAGCCAGGAGACGGGGTTCAAGTCTGGGAAAGCCCAGGTCAGGTGGGGCAGTCCGGTCGCGGTGACAGTGATCAGCAGTCAGGCAGCCTGGGGCGGGGCGACCAGGCGCTCGACCGGCAACTGGCCCAGCTGGCTGTCCTCATCGCCGTCCGCCGCCACGGGCGACCCACGCGCCCCGGTAGTCCCCCTCGCCCTCTGCGTCGGATCGGTCTGGTCGTGGGCAGCGGGGGAGTTCTTCGTCACGCCGATACCAAGGGGCGCACCGACGTCCTCAAACCGCTCTTCGCCGACCACGCCGGTGGGTGGGCCGTGCCCGAAAAGGCCACCGCAGCGGTCGATGTGCGCTACACGCTCTTCGCCGCCGGACTTCTGCACGACCGGCTGAGCCCCGAAGCAGCCCGGCGCCTCGCCTCGGCGGGACTGCACCCCGGCCCGGAACACCCTGGGTGAAGCGGACGACACGGCGGGGTCGCCGCGCCGATCACGGCACACCGGGCAGTATGGGATGGGTGAGCATGGAGCAGGACGACCCGACCCGGGTGCGCCCCGACGAACTACCGCACGGGCTGCGGGTCAGTGCCGCCTGGGCCTGGCGGGTGCTGCTGATCGCGGGCACGATCTATCTGCTCTGGCGGATCTTCAACCAGTACCAGGTGCTGTTCGTGCCGCTGCTGGTCGCGCTCATGCTCTCGGCGCTGCTCAAGCCCGTCCACCGCGCGCTGGCCCGTTCCGAGACCAAGATTGGGTTGCCCAACGCCGCCGCTGCGCTGCTGACCGTGGTGCTCACCCTGGTGTTCGTCGCCGGGCTGGTGGCGCTGATCGGGCAGCAGGCAGTCAGCGGCTTCGACAATCTGCGGGACGACGCCGCCGACGGCATCACCGAACTGCAGCAGCAGCTGGCCAACAGCCCGCTGAACCTGACCAACGACCAGCTCGACGAGTACGTAGCCAGCATCCAGGACAGCATCCGCGGCGGCAGTGGTGGCAGCGAGATCGTCTCCGGCGCGCTGGAGGTCACCAACACCGCCGGGCACGTGCTCACCGGCATCTTCATCGTGCTCTTCGCGACCTACTTCTTCCTGTCCGGCGGCGACCGGATGTGGGCCTGGGTGGTCAGCCTGTTCCCGGCCGCCACCCGCGAAAAGGTCCGCGGCTCCGGCGTTCGGGCCTGGGCCACGCTCACCGCCTACGTCCGGGCCACCGTGATCGTGGCGATCGTGGACGGCGTCGGGGTGGGCATCGGGGCCGCGCTGCTCGGGGTGCCGCTCGCCTTCCCGCTGGGCATGGTCGTGTTCTTCGGCGCCTTCGTGCCGATCGTCGGCGCGCTGGTCTCCGGGGCCGCCGCGGTGCTCGTCGCCCTGGTCGCCGGCGGGTTCTGGGACGCGGTGATCATGCTGGCCATCGTGATCGGGGTGCAGCAGCTGGAGGCCCACGTCCTGCAGCCGTTCCTGCTCGGCCGGGCGGTGCGGGTGCATCCGCTGGCGGTGATCATGGCGATCGCCGCCGGGGTGCTGCTGGCCGGCATCGTCGGGGCGCTCTTCGCCGTGCCGCTGGTGGCCGTGGTGAACGTGATCGGCGAGTACCTGGCCGGGCGGGATCCGGACGACGACCACCTGCAACCCAGTGAGGAACAGATGGGGCCGCTGGCCGACGAGTCACGCGACAGCGACGACGAGACGGTGACCGAAGGCCTCGTCGGGCCGGAGACCCCGGAAGAGAACAGCGCCTCGCAGGGCACCGTGCGGGGGGAGTGAAGCTAGGCCGAGATGCCGCGGGCCTGCAGCCACATCTCCAGAGAAGCCAGCTGCCACAGCTTGTTCCCGTTCAGCGGGGTGACGGCGGCGTTGGGGTCACGCAGCAGCTCGCTCACATACTCCCGCCGGAACAACCCCCGCCGTCGCGCCTCCGGCGACTCCAGCGTGTCCCTGACCCTCTCGGCCAGCTTCCCCTGCAGCCGAACCAGCGCCGGCACCGGGAAATACCCCTTGGGCCGGTCGATCACCGCCCTCGGTAGTAACCCCCGCGCGGCCTGCTTCAGCACCCCCTTGCCACCCCCGGCCAGCTTGTAAGGCACTGGGCAGGCCGCCGCCAGCTCCACGAACTCGTGATCCAGAAACGGCATCCGCGCCTCCAGACCGTGGGCCATCGTCATCGAGTCCACCCGCTTCACCGGGTCGTCCACCAGCATCACCGTGGTGTCCATCCGCATCGCCGCATCGGCCGCGGTCTGCGCCCCGGGCCGGTCGAAGTGCGTGCTCAGCCAGGCCCGCGCCGGATCCAGCCCGCGCAGGAACGGATCGGCGTCGCGCACCAGCAGATCGGGCGAGATCACCGCCGCCAGCTCGGCGCTCGGGCGGTCGAGGAACACCCGGTCGTACGTGGCCAGCGCCGCACCCCGGCCGACCTGGGCGAACGGCGGGTACCAGTGATACCCGCCGAGCACCTCGTCGGCTCCCTGACCGGTCTGCACCACCGGGCAGTGCGCCGCCACCACCTGGCTGAGCAGGTAGAAGGCCACGCAGTCGTGGCTGATCATCGGCTCCGGCATCGCCGCGATGCAGGCCTCGACCGGCTGCACCAGATCCACCTCACCCACCCGGATGCGCTGGTGGTCGGTGCCGTAGGCCTCGGCCACCAGGTCGGAGTAACGGAACTCGTCGCCGAGCCGGCCCTCGAAACCGATCGAGAACGTGCGCAGCCGCTCGCCCCCGGCCGTGGCCAGCAGAGCCACCACCAGGCTGGAGTCGAGCCCGCCGGACAGCAGCACCCCGACCTCGACGTCGGCCACCGTACGGCGCCGCACCGCGGTGCCCAGCGCCTCGAGCAGAGCTTGCTGCCAATCCCTCTGGGACCAGGCCGCATGCTCCGGTCGGCGGCTGAAATCCGGCTGCCAGTACACGTGATCGGTGCTCGAGCCGTCGGCCGAGAACACCCGCACCGTGGCCGGGGGCAGCTTGCGGACCCCGGCCAGAATGGTCCGCGGGGCGGGCACCACGCTGTGGAAGCTCAGGTAGTGCGCCAGCGCCACCGGGTCGATCGAGGTGTCCACGTCGCCGGCCGCCAGCAGTGCGGGCAGGGTGCTGGCCAGCCGTAGTCCGCCCGGGAAAGGCGCCAGATAGAGCGGTTTCACGCCGAGCCGGTCGCGGGCCAGGACCACCTGGCCGCTGTCTCTCTCCACGATCACCACGGCGAACGTGCCGATCAGCCGTTGCGCGAAGCCGGTGCCCCACTGCGCGTACGCCTTGAGCACCACCTCGGTGTCGCCGTCGGAGAAGAACCGGTGACCGGCCGCGGCCAGTTCGGTGCGCAGCTCGCGGTAGTTGTAGATGCACCCGTTGAGGACGCCGGTCAGGCCGGCCGCCGGATCGACCATGGGCTGGGCGCTGGCGTCGGAGAGGTCGATCAGCCGCAGCCGGCGGTGCCCCAGGGCCACCCGCCCGTGCGACCACAGGCCGGTGTCGTCCGGGCCCCGGTCGGCCATGGTCGACGTCATCCGGTCCACCGTGGGCACGTCGGCCCGGGCCCCGTCGAACCGCACCTCACCGGCGAGCCCGCACATGGGTCAGATCATCCCAGGCTGCGCAGGGCGCCCAAAACCGGGCGGCCGGTCACCCGGGTTGCGGGGACCGGCCGCCAGAGACCGAGGACGGCCGCTCAGCCGGTGAAGGGCTTGGCCTCGAGGATGCGCACCTTGATCTCACGCCCGTTCGGCGCGGTGTACGACGTGGTCTCGCCCACCTTGTGGTTCACGATGGCGGCCCCCAGCGGGCTCTTCTCGCTGTAGACCTCGAGGTCGGTGTCACCGGCCACCTCGCGGCTGCCGAGCAGGAACGTCATCTCCTCGCCGGCCAGGTCGATCGTGACCACGCTGCCGGAGGCCACCTCGCCGTCGTTCGCCAGGGCCTCGCCGACCTGCGCGGTCTCCAGCAGCTGACGCAGCTGACGGATGCGGGCCTCCTGCTTGCCCTGCTCGTCCTTCGCCGCGTGGTAGCCGCCGTTCTCCTTCAGGTCACCCTCGGCGCGGGCGGCCTCGATCTTCTTGGCGATCTCGACCCGGCCCTCGCCCGAGAGGTACTCGAACTCCTTCTTCAACCGGTCATAGGCGTCTTGGGTCAGCCATGCGACGGCAGCACCGGTCTCGCTCACGGGGCATCTCCTTCTGTGGTCGCATTGAGGCCGCTCTTTTTCGGCGGCGACGGCGTCCGGACGAAACCTTGAGCTTAACAAGAAAGCCCGGATTGCAGGTGCAGGGTGCAACGGAGAACCGACGGAGCGGGTTCCTACCGGGCGACGCATCCCCGGACCAGGCCGGTGGTGGCCTCTTCGCTGGTGGGGACGGTCACCGTCATCCGGGCGCGGTGGTCGGCCCCGCCCTCGACCGTGACGTCGCGCAGCCCCACCTCGGTGCTGACCGCGTTCAGCGCGTGCACGGTGCAGACCGCGCCGGTGGCTCCGGCGTGCAGCTGGACGTCGAAGGTGATCACCACCTCGGAGGCCGAGCGCACCGAGAAGCTGTGGTCCTGCCAGGTGATCTTCGACCGGTCGATCACGGTGACCCAGAAGGTGAAGGCGAGGGCGACCAGGGCCGCGGCGGCCCCGAGACCGATCAGCAGCCGGCGGTTCGGCGGGCGCCGCTCCCCGTAGCGCTCGGCCAGGTGGGAGTCGTCGGCCGGGGTCTGGGCTGGCGTGGTCACGTACTTCCCTCTGCCTGGGGCGGTGGTCCGGGAATGCCCGGGCGTCCGACATGATTGTCCACTCAGATGGGGTCGTGCGCGCCAGTGGGGGAGACCGGTGGCGCCCGGCCGGTCCATCCTCACCCGAATTCTCACCTCAGGAGGACCCCGGCATGGCCGAGCAGCTCAGGCTCATGGCGGTGCACGCGCATCCCGACGACGAGTCCAGCAAGGGGGCGGCCACCCTCGCCCGGTACGTGGACGAGGGCGTGGACGTCCTGGTGGTCAGCTGCACCGGTGGTGAACGCGGCGACGTGCTGAACCCGAAGCTGCAGGGTGACCCCGAGGTCGAGCGCGACCTGCCGGAGCTGCGCCGCAAGGAGATGGCCAACGCGGCCGCCGCCCTGGGGGTGCGCCACCACTGGCTGGGCTTCGTCGACTCCGGTCTGCCCGAGGGCGACCCGCTGCCGCCGCTGCCGGAGGGCTGCTTCGCCCTGCAGCCGCTGGAGGTGGCCTCGGCGCCGCTGGTGCGCCTGGTGCGCGAGTTCCGCCCGCACGTGATCACCACGTACAACGAGCTCGGCGGCTACCCGCACCCCGACCACATCATGACCCACAAGGTCTCGGTCGAGGCGTTCGAGTCGGCCGGCGACCCGACGCGCTACCCCGACAGCGGTGAGCCGTGGACCCCGCTCAAGCTCTACTACGACGTGGGGTTCTCCTACGGCCGGATGATGGCGTTCCACGAGGCCCTGCTGGCGCAGGGCAAGGAGTCGCCGTTCGCCGAGTGGCTGAAGGCCCGCGACGAGGGCAACCGCCCGCCGGACCGCAAGATCACCACGCAGGTCAACATCGTCGGCTGGATGGAGCGGCGGGACCAGGCGCTGCGCTCGCACGCCACCCAGATCGATCCGGACGGCTGGTTCTTCGCGATCCCGAACGACGTGCAGGCCGAGGTGTGGCCGACCGACGACTTCGAGCTGGCGCGTAGTCTGGTGGAGTCGGAACTGCCGGAGGACGACCTGTTCGCCGGCATCCGCGACCGGGCCAAAGTCTGACGAACTGGGTGTGATGCAGTGATTTCCGCCGTGCTGATGGCCGCCTCGACCGAGCCCGACGCCGTTCGGGTGCCCGATCCGGACATCGTCTCGCCGGGTTTCGCCGGGTTCCTCACCGTCTTCGTGCTCGCCTGCGTCACCGTGCTGCTGATCCGCAGCATGACCGGGCACATGCGCAAGGCCAAGTTCCTGGCCGACGAGCGCGACCGGGCCGAGCAGGCGGCGGGTCAGGAGACCCAGGCCGGGAGCCAGGGCAGCTAGGAAGCCAGGCTCCGGGCCAGGGCCAGACCGCCGGGCACGTCGTCGACGACCAGCGCGTCCACCCCGGCCGCGGCCAGCTCGGCGGCCGGTCCCATCACCGGCGACCAGGCCAGCACCTCCAGTCCGGCCCGGTGCGCGACGTCGATCGCGTACTCGGCCGGGCGGTGGTGCGGCGCCGAGTCGGTGCCGTTGGGGCCGAACGACTTCCAGTGCGCGGAGAGCACCTCCACGCCCAGCCGGGCGGCGGCCGGCACGGCCTTGCGGATCGGGAACGAGATCCAGGTGATCAGCCCGCGCGGCACCCCGGGCATCTCCTGCCCGACGAACAGCAGCGAGGCCGGGTCGAAAGAGGTCACCAGCAGAGGACGATCGCGCTCGGCTTCGAGAGTCGGCAGCAGCAGGGCGGTGGTGTCCTCGGACGGCGGCAGCAGCGCGTCCTCCAGCGCCGTCTTCACGTCGAAGATGATCCCGACCTCGGGTGTCAGCACCTCGAGCAGGTCCGGCAGGGCCAGCAGCCCGGCCCGAAGGGCCTGCTCGGTGCTCAGGTCGGAGACGAAACGCCCGTCCTCAGGCCCGACGCTGGGCCAGTGGTGCACGAACAGCCCGCCGTCCCGGGTGCGCCGGACATCCACCTCCAGCCAGGGCACCCCGTGCCGCAACGCCTCCTGGAAAGCTGGAAGCGAGTTCTCCGGCCAGCCGGCCACGTTCTTGCCGAAACCCCGGTGCGAGGCGATGGCCAGGCCGGGTCCGAAAACCTTGTCAGACACGCTGATCAGTGGCCGGCCACCAGGTCGGGGCGCTGCTGCGCCACCGACTCGGCCGACGTCGACTCGTCCACGGTCGGCGTTTCGTTCTGAACCTCCGCCGCCTCCTGCGGCGTCACATCGCCGACCGCGTCGCCGGAGGCGGCCGCCGCGGCCGAGGCGTGGGTCTGCCGGTGCGGCAGGCGCGCGATCATCGCGTCGCGGGTGGCCGCGACCTCGCTGACCGCGTCGAGGAAGCGCTGGGTGCTCTCACCGGGCGCGATGTCGCCGAAGTAGAAGCGCCGCATGGCGATCCGCTCGTCCATCCGCGAGTCCTCGGCCAGGCGGACGGCCAGCACCTCGCCGAACCGGCCGATGCTGGTGGAGTCGATCACGTCCGAGGCGCCGGAGATCGGGGCGTCCACGGCCAGCTGGGCCGGGTCGTCGCGCCGGTCGGTGATGAACAGCGGGGCGTCGTTGCGCAGGTAGAGGAAGTCCAGGCCGACGCTGGAGACGTCGGTGACCATCGCGTCGCACTCCTGGAACAGGGCCAGGATCGAGCCCTCCATCGCGGTCGCGTGCCCGCCCGCGGGATCGGCCTGCTCGATCAGCGACAGGATCTCCTGGTGGGCGCCGACCACCTCGAGCGTGGTGCTGCTGGCCACCCGCGGGTGGGGGCGGTAGACCACCCGCACGTCGTCCCGGGCGAGCAGCTGCCGGACGATCGCCACCCCGTAGCGGTCGACCGAGGTGTAGTTGTTGAAGTCGTTCTCGCCCTCCCAGGTGGGGGCGTAGATCACGGTGTGCCGCGCCGAGGGCGGCAGCACCGGCTCGAACTTGAGGTCGAGCTGGGGCCGGCCGGTCCGGACCAGCCGGGCCGGGTCGAAGTTGATCAGCGCGGCGGCGTGCCGGCGCTCGGCCGCCTCACCCGCCACGAACACCCGGTCGTAGGCCTTGGCCTGGTTGGACACCATGCTGACCTTGTCGCTCTCACCGTGGTTCACGTGCACGTGCAGGATCGAGGCGACGGCCAGCGACTGGAAGTTGGCGACCCCGTTGTTCACGTAGATCGCGACCTTCGGGTCCAGCTCGTCGTACAGCTCCAGCACGTCGGCCAGGCGCCGGGTGTAGACGGTGGGCAGCGGGGTGCGCTCGCTCAGGTTGTTGAACGAGGCCCGCGACCGCATCACGATCACCACCGGGTGCCGGCGGTGCAGCTCCTCGAACACCGGCAGCCACTGCTCCAGCTGGTACATCTTGCGCCGGTCCTCGGCGAAGTAGACGACCACCTCGGCCGCGGGGGCCGGGCCCTCGGGCACCCGGTTCAGCTTCGGCCCCCGCGCCTTGCCCGCCCGACGGCCCATCGAGCGCCGCTTGTTGTTGATCGTGTTGGCCAGCGCCCCGAACGTGGCCGGGTTCGGCGATCGGAGGAAGCTGGAGACGGTCTTCGGCAGCGCCATCGGGGGTCTGGGGCCTTTCGGGGATCGGTCGTGCGGGGGAAGGGACCGGCCGGAAGCATAAGGCGCCCGGGCATCCCGGCCATCATCCGGAAGTTCGGCCCGTTTGCCTGATCGTCCCTGGCCGTTCAGATTGTTACAGCGCCCGGACGAGTGAGTGGAGCCGTGTTCTGTTGCGGTGCGTGATCCGTAGCGGCCGAGACTGATTCGGTCTGACGGTGGGTCATCCCCCCTCGGCCGTACAACCGGGGAATGCCACCGGGCGAACAGGCGACCTGCACATGAACACAGTGCTAATGTCGGTCGACTCGAGACCGAGAGAACGGACGTCAGCGGGTGGATACGCAGGGACGCTCGGCCGATGCGGTGCTGAGGCGGCGCGCAAGCGCTGCTGTCACTGTTTGTGACCGCACCCCGGCTGAATCCACCGGTGCCCCGGTCGGCGCCGAGACGGGCGGTGAAGCCGTGAGCCGTCTCGACGCAGCCGGTCTGGACATCGTTCTCCTCGACCTGCACGGCGCCGGGCCGTCCCGCCGGGACGCCCTGCGGGCGGCGCTGACCGCACAGGGCGTGATCGTGGCCGACGAGCAGGTGGTCACGGTCAGCAGCCTGGGCGGCACCGAGGCGCTGGCCCACGCGGTGGCCGGCCGGCCGGGACCGCACACCCCGGCATCGGCCGAGGGCGAGGCGCACGGCATGGGTTCCAACGCCGTCCCGCGCCGCCCGGTGGCTCTGGTCCCGGTCGATCTGGTGACGAACGGCACAGTCCTGGGTGCCCTTCTGGACGATCCGCGGCTGAACACGGCCGCTCTGTCCGGGCCCGCCGGGCCGGACGACACCTTCGAGTTCCTCGACGTCATCCGGATCGCCGCCGCCGACCGTCCGGCCGCGTCCGGCCTGGTGCACGAGCTCGACCCGGCTGCTCCCGACCGCCTGTTGCGGGAGCTGGCCCAGCGCCTGCCTGCGGCCGGTGTCACCGTCCGGCCGGTCCCGATCGGCGGCTACGTCTGGGCCCGGCCCACCGACGCGGCCGAGCTCGAGGCGGCCGAGCAGGCCCTGGCCCAGCTGCCCGAACGCCGGGTCCGGCTGCGTGAGGCGGCCCGCGGGGGCGACGGATTCTTCTCCACCTTCGTGCTGCGCAAGCTCTCCTGGCGGCTGACCGACCGGGCCGAGCGCCTGGGCCTGACCCCCAACCAGGTCACCGCCGTCTCGTTCGCCCTCGGCCTGGCCGCCGCCGCGCTGATCGCCACCGGCGACCGGCTGCCCGCGGTGATCGGGGCCGTGGTCCTGCAGCTGTGCGTGGTGATCGACTGCGTCGACGGCGAGCTGGCCCGCTACCGCCGCCGGTTCTCCCGGTTCGGCGCCTGGCTCGACGCCAGCACCGACCGGATCAAGGAGTTCGCGGTCGTCTTCGGCCTGGCCCTCGCCGGTACCCAGGCCGACCAGGACCTGTGGCCGCTGGCCGCGCTGGCGATCGGTGTCCAGACCTTCCGCAGCCTGGCCGACCTGGGCTGGGCCCTGCGCCGGCAGCAGCTCGATCCCGCGCCGGCGCTCAGGCCGGTCTGGACCGCCCCGGCCGCCCGGGTCCGGTTGCCGCAGGGCTGGGTCTCGGCCACCGACACCCACGGTGCGGCCGGCTGGCTCAAGCGGATCGGCCACTTCCCGATCGCCGAGCGCTTCCTGGTGCTCTCGGTCGGGGCCGCCCTGTTCACCCCGAGGACCACGCTGATCGTGCTGTGCGCCGGTGGTCTGGCCGCGGCCGTCTACCTGATCGCCGCCCTGGCCTCGCGGGGCCGGTCGCTGGTGGGCGACCAGGTGCCGAAGATCGCCGCCGACACCGGGCCCTGGTTCGGGGCGGTGCTGCAGCGGCTGCGCGGCCGGTCCGCGGTGATCGCGCCGGCTCTGGTGGCAGTGGCCGAACTGGCGGTCCTGTACCTGTTGAGCACCGCGGTGCAGGCGCAGCACGGCGCCGCGGTGATGCTTCTCGCGGTCGTCGCCGTCGCCCACTACCTCCAGGCCTACGGGGTCCGTGAAGGGGTCGACGACGGGACCCGTCCGCTGCTGATCGGGGCCGACCTACGTCTGGCGGCCTTCGGGGTCCTCGTCTTCCTGCCCGGCCTCCTGCTGCCGGTCGAGGCCGAGGACTGGGTCACCGGGGGCCTGTGGGCCCTCACCGCCGTGGTCGCAGTGACCTCGGCCGGGGCAAGTCTCAAGTCATGGATCGGAGTCACGCGATGAGCGGGCCCAGCATCGCCGAGCTCCGCCGGGTCGGCCAGCCCGAGCACGTGCGCACCCGGGCGGCCGCCGAACACTGGGTGGCCCACGCCTACCTGCGGCAGATCTCGCCCTACCTCACCCGGCCGCTGCTGGCCCTGGGGCTGTCGGCCAACCAGGTCACCTGGCTGATGATCACCGCGGCCGCCCTCGCCGCGCTGTCCACCGCCTGGGTCGGCATCGCCGGGGCCCTGCTGGCCGCGCTGCTGGTGCAGCTTCAGATGCTGCTCGACTGCTCCGACGGTGAGGTGGCGCGCTGGCGCGGGACGTCCTCACCGGTCGGGGTCTACCTCGACCGGGTCGGCCACTACGTCGCCGAGTGCGGCATCGCCCTGGCCCTCGGTTTCCGGGTGGCGAACGGCGACGGGTTCGGTTCCGTGGTGGTGCAGACCGGTGAGGGCTGGGGGTCCGGGCTGCTCGAGGCGCTGGCGCACCCGGCGCTGTTCCTCGGTGCGCTGCTGGCTCTGCTGGTGGCCCTGAACAAGGTGGAGAACGATCTCGTGCACGTTTCACGCGGACAGGCCGGAATGCCGGCGATGAAAGACGCCGAGCAGGTCCGGGTGCCCAGCGCGGGCGCCGTGCGCACCCTCCGCCGGATCGCCAAACTCTTCCCCTTCCACCGGGTCTTCCACTCCGTCGAGCTCTCGCTGCTGGTGCTCGCCGCGGCCGTGGCCGACCTGGTGCTGGGTACCCACGCAGCCACCTCGGCCCTGCTCCTCGCCCTGGTCGCGGCCGCCCTGGTCACCGTGGTCGGTCACCTCGCGGCGGTCCTGTCCTCGGCGCGGCTGCGGTGAGCGCGATGATCAGTCACGACGCGTCGCACACCCTGAAACCGCTCCCGGTCGCCCGTTACGGGGTTGTCCTGCTCACCCAGGGCAGCCGGCCCGAGGCGCTGAACCGCGCCGTGGTGTCGGTGCTGGCCCAGCGGGGAGTGGTCACCGACGTGGTGGTGGTCGGCAACGGCTGGCAGCCCACCGGTCTGCCCGAGGGGGTGCGCGGGGTGGCTCTGCCGGAGAACCTCGGCATCCCGGCCGGGCGTAACGCGGGTGTGCCCCACGTCGAGGGCGAGTACCTCTTCTTCCTCGACGACGACGCCTTCCTGCCCACGTCCGACGTGCTGGCCCGGCTCGCCCAGCGGTTCACCGACGAGCCCGGCCTGGGTCTGATCCAGCCCCGGGTCGCCGACCCGGAGGGCCTGCCCGCCCCCCGCCGGTGGACGCCGCGGCTGCGGGTGGGCGATCCCGCGCGCAGCAGCGACGTGGCCGCGGTCTGGGAGGGCGGGGTCGCGCTGCGGCGTGACGTGTTCACTGCCACCCAGGGCTGGCCGGCGCCGTTCTTCTACGCGCACGAGGGCATCGAACTGGCCTGGCGGGTGTGGGACGCGGGCTACCGGGTGCGCTACGACGGCGAGATCGTGGTCAACCACCCGGTGATCGCGCCCACCCGGCACAGCGTGTTCCACCGGTTCTCGGCCCGCAACCGGGTCTGGCTGGCCCGGCGCAACCTGCCGATGCCGATCGGCGTGGTCTACGTGGCGGTCTGGTTCACCATCTCGGCGCTGCGCCTGCGGGCGAAGGACGACGCGATGGAGATGCTCAAGGGCTACTGGCAGGGCCTGACCCAGGAGAGCGGTCCGCGGCGGCGGATGGGCTGGCGCGCGGTCTGGCGGATGACCAAGGCCGGTCGCCCGCCGGTCATCTGAGACGAACCGACCTACGGACGCCCGTGGCGGGCGTCCGTAAACGGGTTTCGTTCCTGGGGTGAACTGATCTATGGACGTTCGTGGCGGGCGTCCGTAAGCGGGTTTCGTTTTCGGGGGCGAACCGGTCTACGGACGTCGGTGGTGGGCGTCCGTAGACCGGTTTGCTCCCCGAGGTGAGCCGACGACGGACGTCCTAACCGACGTCCGTAAGCAGTTCTCTCAGCTCGGGCTGACCGTGGGCGTCGGGGACGCCGTCGGCGTAGGCGCTACCGCCCCGGGACAGGTCTGATCCCACTCGGGCAAGCGGAGCAGAGACGGTGCGGCATAACCGCTCTCACCCCGCACGCCGCTCGACGTGGAAGCGAAAGCGATGCCGCGGATACAGATCCGGGCGATGTTGGGGAAGTTGTCCGCGTTGCGGTAGACCTCGATGTAGTCCACGTCGGAGATCTTGTCGGGCGGCGCGCCCTCGTCCCCACCCCGATCGCCCAGCTGATCCGAACAGCCGGTCAGTGCGGTGCCCAGCGCCAGAGCGACTGCCGCACCCAACATCCACGCACGTTTCATGGTCCCCTCCCCATTTGCCGTCCCCCTGCCAGCAATATAGGGCGCTTTCCGGAGGAATCGCCCCCTGATTGCCGTTCACCCGACCCGGGCGGCGGCGTTCGTCCTGTGCTGGGCGCGTCCGGGGGCGTTACAGCCAGTGACGTGAGAACTTGTCATCGTGGCGAACCGATTGGAGTACGCGACCAGTCCGTACTTGCTCCAGCACAAGAACAACCCGGTCGACTGGTGGCAGTGGGGCGAGGCCGCCTTCGAGGAGGCGGTCCGGCGGGACAGCCCGGTACTGCTGAGCGTCGGCTACGCGGCCTGCCACTGGTGCCACGTGATGGCCCACGAGTCGTTCGAGGACCCCGAGGTCGCCGACCTGATGAACACGTTGTTCGTCAACGTCAAGGTGGATCGCGAGGAACGCCCCGACGTGGACGCCACCTACATGGCCGCCACCCAGGCGCTCACCGGCCAGGGCGGCTGGCCGATGACCGTCTTCCTCACTCCCAAGGGCGTCCCCTTCTACGCCGGCACCTACTACCCGCCCCGACCGGTGGGCAACACGCCCTCGTTCCGGCAGTTGCTGACCGCGGTCTCGAACACCTGGCGGCAACGCCGGGGCGAGGTCGAGGACGCCGGGCGGCGGATCTCGCGCGCCCTCGCCGACCAGGCCGTGCCGCGCAGCGCCGGGGCCGAGCCGCCGAACTGGGACACGCTCACCAGCGCCCTGCAGAAACTGGTCTCCTCCGAGGACCCGCAGCACGGCGGGTTCGGTGGTGCGCCCAAGTTCCCACCCTCGATGGTGCTGGAGTTCCTGATCCGTTACGCCGCAGCGCAACCGGAGACCTCCGGCGGCCGGGCCTCGCGCGACCTGGCCGGGCGCACCCTGCGAGCAATGGCCCGCAGCGGCATGTACGACCAGATCGCCGGGGGCTTCGCGCGTTACAGCGTGGACGCGGCCTGGGTGGTGCCGCACTTCGAGAAGATGCTCTACGACAACGCCCAGCTGGCCCGCGTCTACCTGCACTGGTGGCGGTTGACCGGTGAGCCGGTGGGGGCGCGGATCGCGCTCGAGACCTGCGACTGGATGCTGTCCGCTCTGCTCACCGACGAGCACGGCCTGGCCTCGTCGCTGGATGCCGACACCCCGGTGGAGGACGAGGCCACCGGCGAGGTGCACGGTGAGGAGGGGCGGACCTACGTCTGGACCCCGGAAGACCTGTTCACCCACCTCGGCCCGGAAGACGGGGCCTGGGCCGCGGCGCTGATGCGCGTCGGCCGCCCCGGCACCTTCGAGCGGGGCGCCTCCACCGCCCAGCTCGCCCAGGACGTCTGGGCCGACCCGTTCGCGGCGGCGCGCTGGCAGGGGATCCGGGAGAAGCTCCGGACGGTGCGCGAGGCCCGCCCTCAGCCGGGTCGCGACGACAAGGTGGTCGCCGCCTGGAACGGGCTGGCGATCGCGGCGCTGGCCGAGACCGGCGCGCTGCTGGAGCGGCCCGACCTGGTGAAGGCGGCCGAACGGATCGCGAGTCTGGTGCTGCGCGTGCACATTCACGGCTCGGGGGTGGTGCCGCGGCTGTACCGGGTCAGCCGGCACGGTGCGCACGGTGCCTCGGTCGGGGTGCTCGAGGACTACGCCGACCTGGCCGAGGGTCTGCTCGCCCTGCACTGCGTCACCGGTGAGGTGCGCTGGCTGGCCACCGCGGGAAATCTGCTCCAGGTGGTGATGCAGCAGTTCATCGACGAGGACGGGGTGCACGACACCGCCAAGGACTCCACCGACCCGGCCCTGCTGCAGCTGCGCCGCCCGGCCGATCCCACCGACAACGCCTATCCCTCAGGCGCTTCCGCGGCGGCCGGAGCTCTGCTCAGCTACGCCGCACTGACCGGTTCGCACCGCGCCCGCGAGGCCGCCGACCGTTGCCTGGCCGCCTGCGGGGCCGTGGGCGGGCACGCGCCGCAGGCCTTCGGCTGGGCGCTGGCGGTCGCGGTCGCCCGGCTCGACGGCCCCCGTGAGGTCGCGGTGGTCGGCGCCGAGGACGATCCTCTGCGGGCCGAACTGCACCACGCCGCACTGGCCGCCACCACCCCCGGCACAGTGATCAGCATCGGCCTGCCGGACTCACCCGGCGTTCCGCTGCTGGCCGGCCGCACCCTGAGCCCGCAGGGCCGGGCCCGGGCCTTCGTCTGCCGGGAGTTCGTCTGCCGCCTGCCCGCCTCGAGCGTGGAAGAACTGGGACACCAGCTGACCGTCGAGCCCTGAACCCGGAACGGCTCAGCGCAGGTCGACCAGGCTGGGCCGGCCACCGAGCAGCCCCTGCCAGTCGGAGCTGCTGAAGACCAGGGCCGGGCCGGCGGGGTTGGTCGCGTCGCGGACGGCGATGCGGTTGCCGGGCTCGAGGACGGCGACCTCGAGCCGGTCGTCGAGGCCCTCCTGGGACCGTCCGGGCACCCAGGTGGTCGTGGCCGGATCGATCACAACGCTCAGATCTGTGACCTTGCCGCTGCGCTGTGTGGTCATGAGCACAGGGTAGCGCTCTGATTGCGCGCGTCTGCCCGTTCGGCGAACGCCGTCTGACATCGATGCCGTGCCGGGGCAGCGAGCAGGAGTGATCTGCCCTGGGCGAAGCCGTGATTACACGCTTGCACGGACTGTGTAAGCGAGTAATCATCGATGCATGAGCGATGAGCAGAGAGCAGGGCAGGACGCCGCGGTGAAGGCCTGGTTCGGCGCGCGGCTGCCGCAGGAGTGGAACGAGCCCCCGGCCGAGGTCACCACCGACCGCGAGGAGATCCTCGTGCGGCTGACCATTGGCGCCCCGGCGGGCAGCGAGCGGGAGGCGGAGAAGGGCGACGACGCCGGGGCCGCCGCCCGGGCCGAGGCGATCGCCGGGCACATCGCCCGGTTCCGCGAGGAGACCCGCGACCGCCGCATCCAGGTCGCCCGCGAGGCCGAGCACCGCTTCGGCCGCAAGGTGGCCTGGGCGGTCACCGCGGGCGGGGAGACCGAGATCTTCACCAGTCTCGCGGTGCCGGTGATGACCCGGCTGCGTCAGCCCGAGCGGCTGGTGCTGGACACCCTGGTCGACGCCGGGGTGGCCCGGTCCCGGGCGCACGCGCTGGCCTGGTGCGTGCGCCTGGTCGGCGACAACACCAGCACCTGGCTGGCCGACCTGCGCTCGGCGATGGCCGAGGTGGAGAAGGTGCGCAAGGCCGGCCCCGGAGCCGATCAGCTGTAGGCGGCCAGGCTGATGCCGGTGTAGTGGGCCAGGAAGGCCAGCACGGTGAAGGCGTGGAAGACCTCGTGAAAGCCGAACCAGCGCGGGCTGGGGTTCGGCTTCTTCAGGCCGTAGACCACGCCGCCCACCGTGTACAGCAGGCCGCCCACCACGACCAGGGCGAAGACGGCCAGCCCGCCGCCGTGCAGCAGGCCGGGCACGTAGGCCAGGGCCACCCAGCCCAGGGCGATGTAAACCGGCACGTACAGCCAGCGCGGGGCCCCGATCCACAGCACCCGGAAGGCGACGCCCAGCAGAGCGCCGGTCCAGACGATCCAGAGCAGGGTCTGGGCCGGGCCGGAGGGCAGCAGCAGCACGCTGAACGGGGTGTAGGTGCCGGCGATGATCAGGAAGATGTTGGCGTGGTCGAGCCGCTTCAGCACCGCGCCGGCCCGGGGGCCCCAGTTGCGGCGGTGGTAGAGCGCGCTCACCCCGAACAGCATCGAGGCGGTGACGGCGAAGATCGCGGTGGAGACCCGGGTGCGCTCGTCCGGCGCCAGGATCACCAGGATCGCGCCGAGCAGCACCGAGAGCGGGAACGTGCCGGCGTGCAGCCAGCCGCGCAGTTTCGGTTTGAGTTCCTCGAGGCGGTGCTCGATCGACTCCTCGATCCGGCCGATCCGCTCCCGCCCGGCCTCGATCCGGGCCTCGATGTGTTCCTTGCCGGAGTCGATCAGCTCACGTCCCGTACGTGAACCACGGTCGTCCCGGGGGTCAGCTTCCTGGTACTCCGTCATCTCACGAGACTAACCGCGGAGCCTGTCACTGCGCGGTGGGCGAACCACTCGGGATTTCGGGGGTCCAGGACCCTTGACGGAACGGTTGACCGCATGCGTGCATCTCCAGATGTCACTATCGCGTTTCGAGAATGCGCCGAGTGCTTGAAGAACGGGCACTTCGCTACATCCCGGCCTCCGGACAGCGCTACCGTGAGGCGCATGGGACTGCGCCGGCTGGTCTACCGCGCCTATCAGCGCAACGTCGCGGCAAGCCTGTCGCCCGCCTCGGTCCCGCGCCACATCGGGGTGATCCTCGACGGGAACCGGCGCTGGGCCAAGAACTCCGGGCTGGACGCCAGCCGTGGTCACCGGGCCGGCGCGGCCAAGATCCTGGAGTTCCTGGGCTGGTGCGACGAGGTCGGCGTGGAGGTGGTCACGCTGTGGCTGCTGTCCACCGACAACCTCACCGGCCGCTCCACCGGTGAGCTCTCCGCGCTGCTGCAGATCATCGAGGGCGTGGCCGGGGAGATCGCCGACACCGGGCGCTGGCAGGTGCATCCGGTCGGCGCGCTCGACCTGCTGCCCTCGGGCACCGCGAACCGGCTCAAGGAGCTCGAGGAACAGACCCGTGAGGTGGGCTGCCCCCGGATGGTGAACGTGGCCGTCGGGTACGGCGGCCGCCGCGAGATCGCCGACGCGGTGCGCGCGATGCTCTCCGACCACGCCGCCCGCGGCACCACCATCGAGGAGCTCGCCGAGATCCTCGACGTGGACCACATCGCCGAGCACCTCTACACCAAGGGCCAGCCTGATCCGGACCTGGTGATCCGTACCTCGGGCGAGCAGCGGCTGTCCGGCTTCCTGCTCTGGCAGAGCGCGCACAGCGAGTTCTCGTTCTGCGAGGCGCTGTGGCCCGACTTCCGCAAGGTCGACTTCCTGCGCGCGCTGCGGCAGTACGCCCAGCGCGAGAGGCGCTACGGCAAGTAGCGGGAAAGAGAACAACAACCAAAGGACGGGTGGCGCGCGCGGCGCGCACATCCGTCTCCAGTGCGGTGGTCGCCCTTCGCCCGAAGAGCGCCACGCCGAAGAACCAGCATCCCCCTTCCCGGCGAATTCCGGCACCCCTTCACCGGACATTATTCGGTCTTTCCGGATTCGACGATGCTCATCCGGCAGAGGGCCGAAACGTTCCCGGGCGTAACCTGGCCGTGATAAGGCGAATACCGTTGCCCGACGGGCCTCCGCCCTGGACACGGCCGGATTCGCTGACTCCGGGCCGGGCTTCGGCGATCCCGGGCCGGATGTCCAGATCGAATTCGTCACCCCCTCCGGCGAATCCGTTTACGCGCAATGGGTTGACTACAGGTGCCCCGGATAGCGACGGTGGTGTCTCGCGTAGCGTCGCTTGCCGTCAGGTAATACGTCGTTGCCTGGCTAGGCGCTCGTCATCCTCCAGCGAGGGGAGTCACCGTGGCATTGCCCGCGAGTTTCACCCGGTCCTCTTCGGACGTGCCTGCCGCCGAGCCCGATCAGGGTGGCCGGACGTTCGTGCTCGACACCTCGGTCCTGCTGTCGGACCCGAAGGCGATTCACCGTTTCGCCGAGCACGAGGTGGTCCTGCCGGTCGTCGTGATCACCGAGCTGGAGGGCAAGCGCAACCACCCCGAGCTCGGTTACTTCGCGCGAGAGGCCCTGCGCCTGCTCGACGACCTGAGGACCGGGAACGGACGGCTGGACGCGCCGCTGCCGATCGGCGAGCACGGGGGCACCCTGCGGGTCGAGCTCAACCACGCCGACCTCGCGGTCCTGCCCGACGGTTTCCGGGGCGCCGACAACGACAGCCGCATCCTGGCCGTCGCCCGCAGCCTGGCCTCCGAGGGGCAGTCGGTCACGCTGGTCAGCAAGGACCTGCCGATGCGGATCAAGGCCTCGGCGATCGGGCTGGCCGCGGAGGAGTACCAGGCCGGGCTGGCGGTCGACTCGGGCTGGACCGGCCTGGACGAGCTGGAGCTGGACGCGGCCGAGGTGGGCGCCCTGTACGCGGGGGAGACGCTGGAGCTGGACGCGGCCCGCGACCTGCCCTGCCACACCGGCCTGGTGATCGTCTCGCCGAACGGTTCGGCCCTGGGCCGGGTCACCCCGGAGAAGAAGGTCAGGCTGGTCCGCGGCGACCGTGAGGTGTTCGGCGTGCACGGCCGCTCGGCCGAGCAGCGGATCGCGATCGACCTGCTGCTGGACCCGGAGATCGGGATCCTGTCGATGGGCGGGCGGGCCGGCACCGGCAAGTCCGCGCTGGCCCTGTGCGCCGGGCTCGAGGCGGTGCTGGAGCGCCGTCAGCACCGCAAGATCATGGTGTTCCGCCCGCTCTACGCGGTCGGCGGGCAGGACCTGGGCTACCTGCCGGGCACCGAGGCCGAGAAGATGAACCCCTGGGCCCAGGCGGTGTTCGACACCCTCGGCGCGCTGGTCGCGCCCGAGGTGGTCGAGGAGGTGATGGACCGGGGCATGCTGGAGGTGCTCCCGCTCACCCACATCCGCGGCCGCTCGCTGCACGACGCCTTCGTGATCGTCGACGAGGCCCAGTCGCTGGAGCGCAACGTGCTGCTCACGGTGCTGTCCCGGATCGGGCAGAACTCGCGGGTGGTGCTCACCCACGACGTGGCCCAGCGCGACAACCTCCGGGTCGGCCGGCACGACGGGGTGGCGGCGGTGATCGAGGCGCTGAAGGGGCACCCGCTGTTCGCCCACATCACGCTGACCCGTTCCGAGCGGTCGCCGGTGGCCGCTCTGGTCACCGAGCTGCTGGAGAACTTCGTGCCCTGAGGTAGAGGGCGAGCGCGGAGCCCGGCGCCCGGGACCAGATCCCGGGCGCCGGGCTCCGGCGCGTTTGGTTGCTTTCGGCTACCGCCGGTCGCGGACAATCCGAGCGGCCCGGGCTCTTCGCCGATAGCGGAATCTGCTTCCGAAATCCTCGGGAAAACGCGGAAATCCTTGCGCCGGAACGGGTTGATCAACATCTTGCGAACTTCACCCGGTCGTCCGTGAGGACCGTCACAAAGCCAACCGTGGGTAATAGAACTGTCACGAAAATATACGGAGAGCGATTACAGCCCTGTAGTTCGTTTGAGTTTTCGGCGGTCGCGCTTGCACGGTGAATCCGTCAGCACCCCGCTCCTGTGGGTGACGGCGGACCCTCCGGTTCATCTGGTGGCCACCTCACGGTCATCTTCCGAGCCGGGTCCGTCCGGATCCTGCGGGCCCCTGTGGTGTCAGTGCGGTGCCGATCGTGGGTACCGGCGGGCCCGGAGCGGTGTGACCCAGATGCGCCGCGACCCAGGGTGCACCGTCGAAAGGCCCTTCGTGGTTCCCAGCGCCCTGCGCTCCCTCTCGGTGGTCATGCTCCTCGGAGCCGTCTCCGGCACGGTCGTCGCCACCACCCCGCAGTCCCGCACCTCCGCCGAGGCCAGCGACTCCTCGAGCGCCGGCCTCAACGGCGCCGATCTGGACCTCTCCGGCCGGATCACCCTCACCAGCTCCAGCACCGCCCTCACCGACACCCCGCTCAGCGGGGTCGGCGGCGGCTCGGGCGGCGGCCTGGCGGTCGCCAACCCCGCCCTCCTGAACACCTCCCTGGCGGCCTCCCCGCTGGCCGGTCTGCACACCACCACCCAGTTCCGGACCGCCGGCCAGGTCGCCGCGGCCCAGGTGGCGGCCGACACGGCGGCCCAGCAGCGCAAGGCCGACATCGCCGCCAAGAAGAAGGCGGCCGAGAAGGCCGCGGCCGAGAAGAAGGCCGCGAAGAAGGCCCACCAGGCCGCGCTGAAGCAGGCGGCCCGCAAGACCCCCGGCAACTCCCGCCAGATCGCCAAGGAGATGGTGGCGAAGCGGGGCTGGAAGTCCGGCCAGTTCACCTGCCTGGTCAAGCTGTGGAACAAGGAGAGCGGCTGGCGCCACACCGCCGACAACCCCTCCTCCAGCGCCTACGGCATCCCGCAGGCCCTGCCCGGCAGCAAGATGTCGGCGGCCGGCAAGGACTGGCGCACCAACCCGGCCACCCAGATCAAGTGGGGGCTGGACTACATCGAGGACCGCTACGGCAGCCCGTGCGGTGCCTGGGCGCACTCGCGCGCGCACAACTGGTACTGATCGAATTCTTCGCCAACCGCAGCCGGACCCTTCCGTGGTGGGAGGGTCCGGTTCCGTTTGCCCCGGGTGGAATCACCCTCCGTGGGACCAAGTCACCCACGGTCGGCAGATACGTCTGATCGACGTCAAACCTTTATTAACCCTCACCAGGAGACTTGTGCTTGCCGTCCCGATTCGCCACGGTAGTCGCCGTGACGGCAACCGTTGGGTCTGAAAAGGACGACGACCTCGCGGACTTGTGGTTGAGCACAGGAGGGGTGCCCACCTCGGTCCGAGGCGAGACCAAGACGTATCCCAAGCGATCGGAGCTGCGCCGGGCCGAGGCCCGCGCCGCCACCCGTCGTCAGTCGAGCAGCCGCCCGTCCGGCGGCAGCCGCCCCTCGGGGGCCCCGGCCGCCCGCCAGCAGCGCCCGCCGGCCCCGGCCAGCGCGCTGCGCAGCGCCGAGGCCGCCCGCCGCAACACGCTCCAGGCGCGCTACCCGGTCGCGGTGGCGCCCACGCCCGCCGTCCTGCCCATCCCGCAGACCGACCCCTGGCGCCCGGCCGGCATCGACATGCCCGTGCCGCGCCCGGTCTCCGAGAGCGCCTTCCGTAAGCCCGAGCAGCAGGCGCCGCTGATCCCGATCGCGATCCCCGATCGCACGCCGGCCGGCCGCAAGCTCACCGAGGCCGACCTCATCCCGTCGCCGCCCACCGCGCCGATCCCGCTGCGGGCACCGGCCGCCGAGGAGGTCGACCCGGGCGAGTGGGGTCTCGACCTCAGCGGCACCACCCCCGAGGTCGACCCGGGTCGCCGAAAATCCGCCCCCGCCCCCGAGGCGCCCAAGCGCTTCCTCGGCCGCGGCAAGTCCACCGCGGCCCGGCTGCTGGTCATGGCGCTGGTCGTCGGCGCTGAGGGCGTGGCGGTCACCCAGCTCGCCGGTAACGCCTCCCCGATCGACGGGGGCAACGGCAGCTCCGCCGCCGCAGCCTTCGAGCTGACGCCCGCGGAGCAGAAGGTCCAGCAGCAGGAGGCGGCCGACCAGGCCGCCGCCGAGCAGGCCGCCCTCGAAGCCGCGGCCGAGGCCGAGGAGCAGAACGAGGCGGTCAAGGAGGCCTCGCCGGCCAAGGCGAAGGCCGCTCTCTCGCAGTACACCCAGGCGAAGGCCGCGGCCGACCGGATCAAGAAGGCCGAGGAGCGCCGCGAGCGGGCCCTGCGCAACGCGCAGCGCGACCCGAAGTCCGCGGCCCGCGTGATGCTCGCCGACCGGGGCTGGTCCTCCTCCGAGTTCTCCTGCCTGGACTCGCTGTGGACCAAGGAGAGCCAGTGGAACTACCAGGCGACCAACCCCTCGTCGGGCGCCTACGGCATCCCGCAGTCGCTGCCCGGCAGCAAGATGGCCTCGGCCGGTTCCGACTGGCAGACCAACCCGGTCACCCAGATCCGCTGGGGCCTCGACTACATCGCCGACCGCTACGGCACCCCCTGCGCGGCCTGGGGTCACAGTCAGAGCGTGGGCTGGTACTGAGCATCTGAACAACCTGAACGGCGCCCTCTCCCGGAGGGCGCCGTTCGGCGTTCGGGTGCTCACCGCAGGAAGAGCCGTGAGCACCCCCGTCTGATACCTAGGGGTGGGTCATCGTGCTCACGTCGAGCAACTCGTCCAGCTGTGCCTCGGTGAGCTCGCCGCGTTCCACCACGCCCAGCGCCAGAGCCGCAGCCTTGATCGTGATCCGTTCCGCCACCGCGTGTTTGGCGATCTTGGCGGCCGCCTCGTAGCCCAGCGGCCGGGCCAGCGGGGTCACGATCGAGGGGGAGGACTCGGCCAGCTCCCGGGCCCGGCGCTCGTCCGGCTCGATACCGTCCACCACCCGCGTGGCCAGCAGCGCCGAACCGTTGCTGAGCAGCCGGATCTGCTCCAGCAGCGACCGGGAGATCACCGGCACCATCACGTTCAGCTCGAAGTTGCCGCTGGCCCCGGCCCAGGCCAGGGTGGCGTCGTGCCCGACCACCTGGGCGCAGATCTGCAGCACCGCCTCGGGGATCACCGGGTTCACCTTGCCCGGCATGATCGAGGAACCGGGCTGCAGGTCGGGCAGGTGGATCTCGCCCAGCCCGGCGTTCGGACCGGACGACATCCAGCGCAGGTCGTTGCAGATCTTGGTCAGGCTGACCGCCAGACCCCGCAGTGCGCCGGACAGTTCGACCAGCCCATCGCGAGAACCGTGCGCCTCAAAGTGGTCCCGGGCCTCGGTGATCGGAAGCCCGGTGCTGCTGGCCAGATCCGCGATCACAGCCGCGGCGAACCCGGGCGGGGTGTTGATCCCGGTGCCGACCGCGGTGCCGCCCAGCGGGACCTCGGCCACCCTCACCAGCGTGCCCTGGATCCGCTCGGCCCCCCGCCGGATCTGCGCCGCGTGGCCGCCGAACTCCTGGCCCAGGGTGACCGGGGTGGCGTCCATCAGGTGCGTACGCCCGGCCTTGACCACGTGTTTCGTTCGCTCGGCGAGGTTCTCGAACGAGCTCGCGAGCTGGTCCAGAGCGGGCAGCAGGTCGTGCACGACGGCGCCGGTGGCGGCCACGTGCACCGCGGTGGGGACCGTGTCGTTGGACGACTGCGACGCGTTGACGTGGTCGTTCGGGTGGACCTTGCGGCCCAGCTCCCGGCTCGCCAGGGTGGCCACGACCTCGTTCACGTTCATGTTGGTCGAGGTGCCGGAACCGGTCTGGAACACGTCGATCGGGAACTCGCCGGCGTGCTCGCCCTCGGCGATCCGGGTGGCGGCCGCGACCACCGCCTCGGCCACGTCCTTCTCCACCACGCCGAGACCGGCGTTGACCCGGGCCGCCGAGGCCTTGATCCGGGCCAGGGCGGCGATCACCGCCGGGTCGATCCGGATCCCGCTGATCGGGAAATTGTCCACGGCACGCTGGGTCTGGGCTCCCCACAGGGCCTTCGCGGGAACCAGGACCTCGCCCATCGTGTCGTGCTCGACGCGCATGTCTTCGTTGGCCATACCCGATCCTCACCCCGGCGGCGTCCGCTCGGCCACTCCAGTCGAGGTGATTCAGGTCAGGGCGGACCAGACGGCCAGCAGACGTTCCAGGCCGCCCAGCACCATCAGGCCGAGCGAGGCCGCGGTGAGCGCTCCGGCGCCGGCCACGGTGACCAGCAGCGCCTGCCCCACGGCCTCGTGCCCGGCGTCGGTGGGTCGTTCTCCGGTCATCCCGCGCTCCCCGGTCAGCGTTGGCATCTGACTACGCAACGCTAACAAGATCGCACAGGGTGACGAAACTCGGTCGTTCAGGCGACCTGCGGATCCTGGGCGGTCCCGATCGTGCTGCTGAGCACCCGCACCTGACCGTCGGCCAGGGCGTACTCCATCGCCACGATCGCCAGCCGGCCGTCGGCCACCCGGCGGCCGATCACGCTGGAACGCTCGGGCAGTTCCTGGGCCACCTGGACCGAGTGGTCGGCGACGATCTCGTTGATCTCGCCGTGCCCCTGCAGCCGGGCGCCGATCACGCTGGAGCTGAGCATCTCGACCACGCTGCGCAGGTAGCCCGAGGGCATCCGGCCGCTGTCGTGCGCCTCCATGGTGGCCTTGACCGCTCCGCAGCTGTCGTGGCCGAGCACGATCACCAGCGGGATCTCCAGCACGTCGACGCCGAACTCGATCGAGCCGAGTACGGCGTTGTCCACCGCGTGACCGGCCGTGCGCACCACGAACAGGTCGCCCAGCCCGCGGTCGAAGATGATCTCGGCGGCCACCCGGGAGTCGGCGCAGCCGAAGATCAGGGCGAACGGCCGCTGCCCCCCGGTGAGCCCGGCCCGGCGGTGCACGTCCTGGTTGGGGTGTGCGACCTCACCGTTCACGAACCGCCGGTTGCCGTCCAGAAGTTCGGCCAGGCTCCCGGCGGCGTCCAGCTCGATCCCGTCAGTACCCATGTTCGCGCTCACCCTCGTCGTTCTCTTCCGGAGCTCCCTTGCCGGAGCCTGCACATCGTCCCCTGATTCTTCCGCTCGGCGAGCACTGGTCAACGGTGAGCTACAACGCTTCCGCGCGTTCCGGCCTCCCGGCCGGACGTCCGAGCGGACTTGCCGGGTGAGTGCCGGTTCAGTGCGCGACACGCCGACACGCCGGTTTGCGACACGCTCGCGGTGTCCCCTCGCTCGGTGACGCGGGCGGTGGGAAACGCCGTTTTGTGGCCCGGATCAGCAACTCCCGTGAGTGCCGGTGCGGTTGGGACAGCCTGGGACCTTTGTGGAGGGGCAGAGCAGGGGGCGGCAGGTCTGGACCGAACACCCTACTTTCCTCCTGCCACCCCAAAGATGCGAAACAATCCGCTACCGATCCCTTACGTTCAGTCACATAAGGAGCCTGTGAAAGGGGAACGTGGTGGTTCCGGAGACAACACTGACCGCGCTCAGCAGCATCGAGCCGGGTAAGGGACAGGAAGTCGAGCGCCTGCGCCGGCAGGTCGAGGTGATGCTCGCCCACGTTCTCGACCTGGGCCTCACCCCGGCCCCCCAGGCCTGGATGTTCGAGGCCGTCAGGGACCGCAACACCGTGGTCGACCTGGCCGGGGTAGGCGTGGTCGGGGCCGACGGCTGGAACGCCGCTCCCACCGACGCCGACCGGATGCTGGCCACCGAGTCACTGGTGCGCGCCCATCGCGAGCTCAGCCGGATCGTCGCCCCGGCGCGGCCGGCCACCCTGGAGCTGCTGCACAACTACCGCGAGGGCCGGCGCCCGGGCAAGGTCGTCGGCGGGCGCATCCCGCGCCAGGCCGGCCCGGTCGCGGTACCCGGGCCCCGGAAGGGCCTGTTCCGCAACGTCAGTCTGTCCGGAGGACTCAGCCCGGCCGGAAGTACGGTGCCGCTGGTGCGCTGGCTGATGGCGGCCACGCTGGCCTTCCTGGTGGCGTTCGTGCTGCTGGCCGCCGTGCCACAGGCCCGCGAGGCGAGCGCGGGCACCGGCCTGGGCGAGGGCGAGCCGGACTTCGGCACCCTCCTGCTGCGCGAGATCTTCCTGCTCACCGCCGCCGCCCTCGGAGCCGGGCTGACCGCGCTCTACCGGGCCGGCCGCGAGGTGGCCCGGGGCAGCTACGACCCCGAGTTCGACCACACCTTCCTGCAGCGCATCCTGCTCGGCATGGCGGCCGGTCTGGTGATCGCCGAACTGGTGCCGCTGGGTGCCGGTGACGACACCCTGTCCGGCCTGGCCCGGCCCGCGGTCGCCCTGCTGGGCGGGTTCGCCGCCGACGCCGTGCACAGCGTGCTGACCCGGCTGATGGCCGCCCTGGAGATGCTCTTCAACGGGGGCCAGGTCAGCCGGGAGCAGGCCGAGCGGGAACTGGCCGAGAAGCGTGCCGAGGAGGTGCTCGCCCAGGCCGACCGGGCCACGCTGAACAAGCTCCTGGAGATCCGGCGGATCGCCTCCTCCGGGGCGCCGACCAGGGCGATCATCGAGGAGATCGACCGGGTGATCACCGTGGTCGCGGCCCCCGTCTGAATCCGTGCGGGCGAACTCCCGCGGGGCCGTACAACCTGACCGGACAGGTGCCTAGTATTTCGTCATGGCCCCTGAGTTCGCATACTCCGATCTGCTCCCCACCGCGCCGGACACCCAGACGCCCTACCGGTTGCTGGGCACCGACGGTGTCCGCACGATCGAGGCGGCCGGCCGCCCCTTCCTCGAGGTGTCGCCCCAGGCCCTGGCCCTGCTGGCCGACACCGCGATGCACGACATCGCGCACTACCTGCGCCCGGCGCACCTGGCCCAGCTGGCCCGGATCCTGGAAGACCCCGAGGCCAGCCCGAACGACCGGTTCGTGGCCCTGGACCTGCTGCGCAACGCCAACGTGGCGGCCGGCGGGGTGCTGCCGATGTGCCAGGACACCGGCACCGCCATCGTGATGGGCAAGCGGGGCACGCAGGTGCTCTCCGCGCCGGGGTCGGTCTCCGACGAGGAGGCGCTGAGCCGGGGAATCTTCGACGCCTACACCCGGCTGAACCTGCGCTACTCGCAGATGGCGCCGCTGACCATGTGGGACGAGAAGAACACCGGCTCCAACCTGCCCGCGCAGATCGAGCTCTACGCCGACACCCAGGCCGGGCACGAGACCTCCTACAAGTTCCTGTTCATGGCCAAGGGCGGGGGCAGTGCCAACAAGTCGTTCCTGTACCAGGAGACCAAGGCGGTGCTGAACCCCGAGCGCATGGTGAAGTTCCTCGACGAGAAGCTGCGCTCGCTGGGGACCGCCGCCTGCCCGCCGTACCACCTGGCCGTCGTGGTCGGCGGCACCAGCGCCGAGTTCGCCCTGAAGACGGCCAAGTACGCCAGCGCCAAGTACCTCGACAACCTGCCCACCACGGGTTCGCCCACCGGGCACGGCTTCCGCGACCTCGACCTGGAACTGCAGGTGCTGGAGCTGACCCGGCAGTTCGGCATCGGCGCCCAGTTCGGCGGCAAGTACTTCTGCCATGACGTGCGCGTGGTGCGCCTGCCCCGGCACGGTGCCTCGCTGCCCGTGGCCGTCGCGGTGAGCTGCAGCGCCGACCGCCAGGTGCTGGGCAAGATCAACGCCGAGGGCATCTGGCTGGAGCAGCTGGAGACCGATCCGGCGCAGTACCTCCCGGAGACCACCGACGAGCACCTCGACGACGACGTGGTCAGGATCGACCTGAACCGGCCGATGGCCGAGATCCGCGCCGAGCTCACGAAGTACCCGGTGAAGACCCGGCTCTCGCTGACCGGCCCGCTGGTGGTGGCCCGCGACATCGCCCACGCCAAGATCAAGGAACGGCTCGACGCGGGTGAGGCGATGCCCCAGTACCTGCGCGACCACGCGGTCTACTACGCCGGCCCGGCCAAGACGCCGGAGGGCTACGCGTCCGGTTCGTTCGGGCCCACCACGGCCGGCCGGATGGACAGCTACGTGGAGCAGTTCCAGGCCGCCGGTGGCTCGATGGTGATGCTGGCCAAGGGCAATCGGTCCAAGGCGGTCACCGACGCCTGCAACGCGCACGGCGGGTTCTACCTCGGCTCGATCGGTGGCCCGGCCGCCCGCCTGGCCCAGGACTGCATCCGCAAGGTCGAGGTGCTGGAGTACGCCGAGCTGGGCATGGAGGCGGTCTGGAAGATCGAGGTGGAGGACTTCCCGGCGTTCGTCGTGGTCGACGACAAGGGCAACGACTTCTTCGCCGAGGTCACCAAGCCGATGGCGATGAGCATCCAGCGCCGCCCGGGCCTGGAGGTCAGGGGCTAGTCAGCTGGGCCCGCACGGCCCGCTCGACCAGGGTGGCGACCCGGCCCTCGAACCCGGCCGGTTCGAGGGTCAGCCCGGTGGCCAGGGTGGCGATGCCGTGCACGTGGCTCCAGATCAGCAGGGCCCGCTCACCGGCGTCCGGCCCGGCCGGAAAGCCGGTCTCGATCACCTGGGCGACCTCGGCCAGGAGCGGCAGCCAGATCTCGCGCAGCGAACTTCCGCTGCGTGAGGTCTGCCGGTCGGCCAGGATGTCGTGGCGGAACATCAGGCGGAACATCTCCGGCCGCCGCTCGGCGAACCCGACGTAGGCGTTCGCCACCGCGATCAGACGTTCGTCGGCCGGCCCGGCCGGAGGCAGCGCTGACGACAGTTCGGCCGTCAGATCGACCAGCCCGGCCCGGGCGATGGCAACCAGCAGCAGCCGATGGGTGGGGAAGTGGCGGCGCGGCGCCCCGTGGGAAACGCCTGCCCGACGCGCGATCTCACGCAGGCCCAGGTGCTCCGGCCCACCGCTCTCCAGAACCTCTACGCCGACCTCGACCAGCCGCTGCTCCAACGAGGTCAAATTTCCCTACCGCCCGTCGCTCTTCACCTTCGCCGCGTAGACGTCAACGTACTCCTGCCCGCTGTGCCGGGCCAGAATCTGCATCAGCTCATCGGTGATCTCGCGAAAAAGTGCCTGATTGTGCGGCCTTTCGCGGTAGGAGCTCAGGTCGAGCGGCGGGCAGAAGGTGATGTGCACCCGGCCCGGCCGCCAGATCGTGGTGCCCGGCGGATTGACCCGGTCGGTTCCGCGCAGCACCACTGGCACGACGGGAGCGCCGGTGGCCAGCGCAACCCGGATCACGCCGGTCTTGCCCCGGTGCAGGCGGCCGTCGGGGGAGCGGGTGCCTTCCGGAAAGATTCCCCAGACCTTGCCCTGCTCAAGGATTCTCACGGCCTGCTGCAACGAACCGGCGGCGCGGCCCGGGTTCTTGCGGTCGACCGGGATCTGCCCGGCCGCGGCGAAGAACCCCCGCTGCAGCCACCCGAGTGGTCCGCGCCCGGTGAAGTACTCGTTCTTGGCCAGGAACACCACCGGCCGACGCACCACGAGGATCAGGAAGAGTGAGTCGGAGAACGAAAGATGGTTACCGGCAACGATGACCGGGCCGGTGCGGGGCAGGTGCTCCCGCCCCTTCACCACCGGGCGCCCGAAGAGCCACACCGCCGGCGTCAGGACGAGCCGGATCAGTCTGAAGAGCATGGGTCGCCTCCCGGCGGCTGGTCGCGTAGACACTGTCTACTCGAGTGTGCGGCGGAAGACAAGACCGGTTTGAGGACGCTGGTGGGCGGCAGTGCCGGCGGCTCGCCTCAGGCGGCCCGGAAGTCGGGGAGCTCGGCCTCCAGGGCGGCCCGGACCGTGGCCCGGAACTGCTGCCCGGCGGGGGAGAGCGGGCCGGGCGGGGTGAGTAGTGCGATCACCGCGCGTTCGCCGTCCAGTTCGACGAAGTGCACCCCACCGCTGCGCAGGCTCTGGGCCGAGGCGGCCAGCCGGGTGATGCCCACCCCGGCTGCGACCAGGGCGAGCAGGCCCTGGGGGGAGGTGCTGCGCTGGACCACCCGGGGTTCGTACCCGGCGGCCCGGAAGTCCGCGTCGTACTTGCGGTGCCAGGGAGCCCAGGAACTGCGCGGCGTCAGCACCCAGTTCTCGTTGGCCAGGTCAGCCAGCGTGAGCCTGGGGGCGGCGGCGAGCCGGTGCCCGGCGGGCAGGGCGATCACCACCGGTTCTGACCCGAGAACGTGAGTGACCACGTCGTCCACCAAGGGCGGCCGTCCGACCGCCACGTCCAAACGCCCTTCTCGTAGCCCCGCCACCAAGTCGGCGATCGGCAGATCAGCGGTGCCGAGCTCTACCTCCGGGCAGCGCGTCGCGTGCTGCGTGAGCACCGCCGGCATCACCTCGTTGGCCAGCGAAGACAGAAACCCCGCGCGGAGTGCGACCCCTTCTCCGCGGACCCGGCGGCCGACCGTGGCCGTCAGTCGTTCACCGGCGCCGAGCAGCGGAAGTCCTTCCCGCAGCAGGATCTCGCCGACAGCGGTGAGCGTGACGCCCTGGCTCGACCGGTGCAGGACCTCGGCACCCACGTCCCGCTCCAGGCTACGGATCTGCTGGGAGAGCGACTGCTGGGAAAGGTGCAGCCGGACCGCGGCCCGGCTGATGCTGCCCTCCTCGGCGACCACGGCGAACGATCGCAACACGCGGAGGTCGGGCAGGGAGGCCGTCACCCGTCACAGCCTAAGCCTGTACCGGTCGCCGGAATTGCTGTTTCCGCCCACTCCGCAGACCGGCTTACGGTCCCGGGCATGACGCGAACCTGGTTCATCACCGGCTCCACCGCCGGCTTCGGGCAGTCTCTCGTCCGGGCCGCGCTGGAGGCGGGCGACAACGTCGTGGCCACCGCCCGCCGTCCCGAGCTTCTGGCGTCGTTGGTCGAGGCCCATCCGGACCGGGTCCTGGCCTTGCCCCTCGATGTGACCGACACCCGGCAGGCCCAGTCGGCCGTGCAGACCGCGACCGAGCACTTCGACGGGATCGACGTACTCGTGAACAATGCTGGGCTGGCCTCGGTCGGAGCGGTGGAGGAACTGCAGGACGAGGCCCTACGGCAGTTGTTCGACGTGATGTTCTTCGGGCCGGTGGCCCTGGTCCAGGCCGTGCTGCCCGGGATGCGCGCCCGCCGCAGCGGCGCGATCGTGCAGATCTCGTCGATGGGTGGGCAGGTCTCACCGCCCGGGTTCAGTGCGTACTGCTCGGCCAAGTTCGCCCTGGAGGCACTGTCGGACTCGCTGGCCGCCGAGGTCCGGCCGCACGGCATCCGCGTGCTCGTGGTCGAACCAGGGGCGTTCGCGACCAGCTTCGGTGGGGCGCGGGCCCAGGTCAGCCCGGACAGTGGGCTCTACGACGAGACCGTCGGGCCGGTGCGGCAGGCGGTCGACGGTATGAACGGCTCGCAGCCGGGCGATCCGGACCAGGCTGCGGCGGCCGTCGTCACGGCCCTCGGTGAGGCCGAGCCCTCGCTGCGGCTGGCGCTCGGGGCGGACGCGGTCGAGGCGATCGGGGCGGAGCTGGACCGGCGGCGGGCCGACCTGGACACCTGGGCCGGGCTCAGCCGGTCGACGGCCCGTTCTGACCTCAGCCGCTGAGGGTCAGTCCAGCTCGGCGGCCACGGCGGTGGCGAACTGGGCCATCTGCGTCTCGTCGGCGGTGCCGGTGACGATGGTGGTGATGCCGTTGTCGCCGCGGTGCACCCAGCTGGTGGTGCCCCGGTCGGTGCGGCTGCGGTTCACCCACTCCAGGCCGCCGACGTTCTCGGTGCCGTCTTCCTTGCCGTCGGTGACCTGCCGCGACTCCCAGGCCTCGGTGGGGTTCTCGGCCTGCTGCACGCCCGCGTAGGTGCCGCTCGGCGTGGTGTAGGTGAGCTGCCAGGCAGTGACGTCGTCGGTCGCCTTCAGCTGCAGGCCGGCGGCGCGCGGGGTCCAGCCCTCGGACAGCTCGGGCACCACCGGGGTGAAGCCGAGGTCGGCCTGGGCACCGACGGCAGCGGACGCCGGATCGATGCTGCGGGTGGGCACCTCGTTCGGCCGGGGCACCAGGAGCAGCAGCACCAGCACGATGCCGACGATCACGGCCATCGAGAGCAGCATGTCTTTCGGGCGGGTGCTGAGGGACTTGCGGCGGTGCTCGGCGCTACGGGCCGCGGCCGAGCCGACGACCTGAGGAGCCGGTCCGGCGGGGGTGCTGGGCGTCTCGGTCACGCCCCTATGGTCGCGCCCCCACCGGGTATTTGTGTAACCGGGTGGCCCTAGAGTCTGGGGGACGGGCTCGAAGGAGCCTGGAAAGACATCGCGAGGAGGCGGCGTTGGACGAGGTATTGGTCATCGGTGAGGCCCTGGTCGACATCGTCTCCGCGCCGGGACGGCCGGCGGTCGAGCATCCCGGCGGCAGCCCCGCCAACGTCGCGCTCGGTCTGGCCCGCCTCGGCGTGGGCACTCGTCTGCTCACCCGGATCGGCGACGACGCCCGGGGTGCCCAGATCGTGCAGCACCTGCGCAGCTCCGGGGTGGAGCTGGCCGAGGGCTCGGTCACCGACAGCCCCACCTCCACCGCCACCGCCGTTCTCGACGCCGCGGGGGTGGCCACGTACGACTTCGCCCTGCAGTGGGCTCTACCCGATGACATCGGTGTCATCGACGCCCGGGCGGTGCACACCGGCTCGATCGCGGCCACCCTGAGCCCCGGTGGCGAGGACGTCCTGCGCCTGGTCGAGGAGAACGCCGGCCGGGTGGTGATCTCCTACGACCCCAACGCCCGGCCCGCGCTGATGGGCGAGCGGGCGGCCGCGCTGGAGCGGATCGAGCGCATCGTGCGGGCCTCCGACGTGGTCAAGGTCAGCGACGAGGACCTGGAGTGGCTGCTGCCCGGGGCCGACCCGCTGCAGGTGATCGAGGCCTGGCGGGCCAGCGGCCCGGCCCTGGTGGTGCTGACCCGGGGCGGCCGGGGCGCGGTCGGGGTGCTGGCCTCGGGGCTGGTGGAGGTGACGGCGCCGAAGATCGAGGTGGCCGACACCGTGGGGGCGGGAGACGCGCTGATGGCCGGGCTGCTGCACGCCCTCGACCAGGCCGGCCTGCTCACCCCGGACTCGATCGGCGAACTGCGCACCAAGCCCGCCGCCGACCTGGCCCCGATGCTGACCCACGCCGTGCGCGTGGCCGCGTACACCTGCACCCAGGCCGGGGCCCAGCCGCCCACCCGCACGCAGATCGAGGGCTGGGCGCAGGCCTGACCCAGCCCTGGACCGAGTCGGCTGGGGGAGGGAAGTCGGCCGGCAGGCGTAGAGGCGGTTTGCCGTCGGCCAGGAAAGATGGGTTCTTTGGACGTCGGGTGCGGCGAGGTAGGGGCCGTTCGCCGTCGACAGAGGGAGCTGGGGGCGTCGGCCTTCGCCGAGGAAAGCTAGGCCGCTCAACTCGATGCGGAACCGGGGGCTCAGCGTCGGCCGGCAGCAGTGGGGCGTGGGGCGTCGGTGGGAAGGTGGGGCCCGCTTGGTGTCGACGCAGGGTGCGGGGGCGTTCAGCGTCGGGCAGGAGCGGTGGGACATTGGGCGTCGGCGGAAAGGGTGAGGCCCGCTTGGTGTCGACGCAGGGTGCGGGGGCGTTCAGCGTCGGCCAGGAGCGGTGGGACATTGGGCGTCGGCGGAAAGGGTGGGCCCGCTCAGAGTCGGTCGGACGAGGAGAAGCGGTCCGCCTGAGGTCTTCCGGACCGAGGTGGGTCAGCCGTCGGCGGGCAGTCGCGCGTCCAGCTTCGCCTGGGCCCCCGCCAGCCACGTCTCGCACCGCCGGGCCAGCGCCTCGCCGCGCTCCCAGAGGGCCAGCGACCCTTCCAGGGTCTCGGCGCCGCTCTCCAGCCGCCGCACCACCCCGACCAGTTCGTCGCGCGCCTCTTCGTAGGAGAGCTTCGCCAGCTCCGCGTCGAGCGCAGCCGCCTCGGCCCTGAAGGCCGCTGCCGCATCAGCCGCCTCAACCGCCTCAAGCTCGGCCGCATCAGGCTGAGCCGCCGCCCCAGCCCCCGCAGCTTCAGGCCCCGCAGCCGGGGCAGCCGCGGCCCCGCTCGCGTCCGGATCCGCTGCGCCCGCTCCTGAGTCCGCTTCGAAGTCAGCAGTCGCCCCCGGCGAACCAGCCTGCTCGGCAGAGTCTGCCGAGGTGTCGGCCGGCGCGGTCTTCTTCTGTCGAGGCGGGGTCACCTTTGTGAGCCTATCCGCGCCCACCGACAACAATCGTCCATAGTTCGTTCTGCTCAGCCACCTACTCGGTGACCCGGGCCGCGATCTCGCCGGCGTGCACCCGCAGCCGCAACGACTCACCGGCCGACACCTCGGCGGGCGAGCGCACCACCTGGCCGTCGGCCCGCTGGACCACGGCGTACCCGCGTTCCATGGTGGCCAGCGGCGACAACGCGCGCACCCGTTGGCGCAGGTGGTCCACGTCCTGCCGGGCGTGCGAGAGGCGGTTGCCCAGGGCCCGCGCGGCCCGCTCCCGCTGAACGGCGACCAGGTCGGACTGGGCGTTCAGCAGGCGGTGCGGGTCGGCCATCACCGGCCGCGACCGCAGAGCCGCCACCGACTCGACCTCCCTGGCCACCCTGGTCCTCAAAGACTGAGAGGCCCGGCGGCGCAGCTGGGCGACGCCCTCCAGTTCGGCCGCCACGTCGGGCACGATCCGCTTGCCCGCGTCGGTCGGGGTCGAGGCGGCCCAGTCGGCCACCAGGTCGAGCAGCGGCTTGTCCACCTCGTGCCCGATCGCGCTGACGATCGGGGTGCGGCAGGCCGAGACCACCCGCAGCAGGCCCTCGTTGCTGAACGGCAGCAGGTCCTCGACCGAGCCACCACCCCGGGCGACGACGATCACGTCCACCTCTTCGAGGGCGTCCAGCGAGCGCAACGCACCCACCACGTCCTCCACCGCCTTCGGCCCCTGCACCGCCACCGGCCGGATCTCGAACCGCACGGCCGGCCAGCGCCGCCGGGCGTTCTCCACCACGTCGCGCTCCGCCGCCGAGGCCCGCCCGCAGACCAGCCCGACCACCGTGGGCAGGAACGGCAGGGGGCGCTTGCGGGCGGCCGCGAACAGTCCTTCGGCGGCCAGTACCCGGCGCAGGTTCTCCAGCTGGGCCAGCAGTTCACCGACTCCGACCGGGCGGATCTGGTCGGCGAAGAGGCTCAGCGAACCGCGGCGCGGGAACAGCTGGGCACGGGCGTGCAGGACGACCCGGGAGCCGTCCTGCAACGGGGTGGGCAGCGCGTCCAGCACCCGCACGTGGGTGCTCACGTTGAACGACAGGTCCACGTCCGGATCGCGCAGGGTGAGATAGCAGGTGCTCTGCCCCGGTCTGCGCGTGAGCTGCACCACCTGCCCCTCGACCCAGACCCCCGGCGCCCGGGCGATGTAGTCGGTGAGCTTGGCCGACAGCAGCCGCACGGGCCAGGGCTGTTCGGCGCTCGTCTCACCCGCTGTGGCCGGGATCTTCCGGGGCGTACTGCTCACCCACCCACGCTATCGGCCCCGGCCAGCGCACTTACCATGGACGACGTGACCGCATCGAGCACTGCCTCCACGGCCCCCACCTCCCCTGTCGGCAGCGAGGGCACCAAGCGTGTGCTGCTGGCCTCCCCGCGCGGCTACTGCGCCGGGGTCGACCGGGCGGTGCTGGCGGTCGAGAAGGCGCTGGAGGTGCACGGCGCCCCGGTCTACGTGCGCAAGGAGATCGTGCACAACCGGCACGTGGTCACCTCGCTCGAGGCCCGCGGCGCGATCTTCGTGAACGAGACCGAAGACGTGCCCGAGGGCGCCATCGTCGTCTTCTCGGCCCACGGGGTGTCGCCCGCGGTGGTCGCCGCCGCCGACCGCCGCCAACTGAAGACCATCGACGCGACCTGCCCGCTGGTCACCAAGGTGCACAAGGAAGCCGTGCGCTTCGCCAGCAGCGACTACGACATCCTGCTGATCGGCCACACCGGTCACGAGGAGGTCGAGGGCACCGCGGGTGAGGCGCCCGAGCACATCCAGATCGTGAACAGCCCCGACGACGTGGACAATGTCGTGGTCCGCGACCCGGACAAGGTGGTCTGGATCTCCCAGACCACGCTGTCGGTCGACGAGACGATGGAGACGGTGCGCCGGCTGCGGGAGAAGTTCCCGACCCTGCAGAACCCGCCGAGCGACGACATCTGCTACGCCACCCAGAACCGTCAGGTCGCGGTCAAGAAGATCGCCCCGCAGGCAGATCTGGTGATCGTGGTGGGCTCGCAGAACTCCTCGAACTCGGTGCGCCTGGTCGAGGTCGCGCTGGAGTACGGCGCGAAGTCCTCCTACCGGGTCGACTACGCCGCCGAGATCGACGAGGCCTGGCTGGAGGGCGTCACCACGGTCGGCGTCACCTCGGGTGCCTCGGTGCCGGAGATCCTGGTGCAGGACGTGCTGGCCTGGCTGGCCGAGCGCGGCTACGGCGAGACCGAAGAGGTCGTCACCGCCCACGAGGACCTGCTGTTCTCGCTGCCGAAGGAGATCCGCCGGGACATGAAGGCCGCGGCCGCGGCCAAGAAGGCCTGAGCTTTTCGTAGCCGGCCCGCAGACCCTCTCCGATCGGAGAGGGTCTGCGGATCGCCTGCCGCAGCGGTCTATGCCCGGTTCGTCCGACGTGTTCTGATGGGCTGATCCGTCGCCGTCGTTCGACAAAGAGGTTGATCGCTGATGGCAGGCAACAGAGGCGTTGCGTACATGGGCCCCGGCCAGGTCGAGGTCCAGGAGATCAGTTACCCCAAGCTGGAACTGCAGGACGGGCCGGGGGTGCATCCGGACAACATCGGCCGGAAGTGCAACCACGGCGTCATTCTCAAGGTCGCCACCACCAACATCTGCGGCAGCGACCAGCACATGGTCCGCGGCCGCACCACCGCCCCGGCGAATCTCGTGCTCGGCCACGAGATCCTCGGTGAGGTCGTGGAAGTCGGCTCCGACGTGGAGTTCGTGAAGGTCGGCGACCTGTGCTCGGTGCCGTTCAACATCGCCTGCGGCCGGTGCCGCAACTGCAAGGAGGGCAAGACCGGGATCTGCCTCACGGTGAACCCGGCCCGGCCCGGTGCCGCCTACGGGTACGTGGACATGGGCGGCTGGGTCGGTGGTCAGGCCGAGTACGTGATGGTGCCGTACGCCGACTTCAACCTTCTGCGGTTCCCCGACAAGGACCAGGCGCTGGCCAAGCTCACCGACCTCACCATGCTGTCCGACATCTTCCCCACCGGTTTCCACGGGGCGGTCTCGGCGGGCGTGAAACCGGGCTCCACGGTGTACGTCGCGGGGGCCGGTCCGGTCGGTCTGGCGGCGGCGGCCGGAGCCCAGTTGCTCGGTGCCGCGGTGGTCATCGTGGGTGATCTGGTGCCCGAAAGGCTGGCGCAGGCGAAGAGTTTCGGCTGCGAAGTGGTCGACGTGTCCAAGGGCGACCCGAAGGAGCAGATTCTGCAGATCCTCGGGGTGCCGGAGGTCGACTGCGGAGTGGACGCAGTCGGTTTCGAGGCTCGAGGGCACGGCGAGGGCGCCGCTCAGGAAGCTCCGGCCACGGTGCTGAACTCACTGATGGAGATCACCGCAGCCGGCGGCGCGCTGGGCATCCCCGGGCTCTACGTCACCGGCGATCCGGGTGGTATCGACGAGGCGGCGAAAGTCGGCTCGTTGTCGCTGAGTCTCGGTACCGGCTGGGCCAAGTCGCTCTCGTTCGTCACCGGTCAGTGCCCGGTGATGAAGTACAACTACGGGCTGATGCAGGCGATCCTGAACGACCGCGTGCAGATCGCCAAGGCGGTCAACGCCACCGTCATCTCGCTCGACGAAGCCCCGCAGGGCTACGCCGATTTCGACCAGGGGGCGGCGAAGAAGTTCGTGATCGACCCGCACGGCATGGTCGCCTGAGAACCCAGACACCCGGGGTGGCCACCTTGGTGTGGGTGGCCACCACGGGCGTCCCTTGTTTGAAGACGCTCTTGGGCACCGACGGCGCGTCGGTTCGCCTTGCGTCTCAGATGGGTTCGGGTCAGGCCGGCTCGGCCTCGCCCGTGGGCTCCAGCACCACGACCGGGATCTCACGGTCGGTGCGGGCCTGGTAGTCGTCGTAGTCCGGCCAGGCGTCGGTCATCTCGGCCCACATCGCGGGCTTCTCCTCGGCCGTGGCCACCCGGGCGCGGACCGGGATCAGCTTGTCCTTCACCTGGATCCGGACGTCGGGCCGCGCCTGCAGGTTGAGGAACCACGCGGGCGGGGCGTCGGTGCCGCCGTTGGAGGCGACCACCAGGTACGCGTCGCCGAACTTGCGGAAGATCAGCGCGTGCGTGCGCGGTTCGCCGGACTTGTTGCCGATCGTGTCCAGCAGCAGGATCTCGGTGCCGTAGCGCCAGAAGTAGCCGTCTTCGCCCTTGGTCTGGCGGTAGCGCTGGATGTGCGCGGGGCCGTGCAGATCGCGGGCAGTGCCGTTCGGGATGTCCTTCAGCGCCTCGACCACGGCCTGGGCGGTGCTCGCGCTGGAGGCCGGGTTCTGCCCAGTGATCAGTTTTCCGTCTACCACCACGGTGTCGCTCCAGGCCGCCCCGGTCTCCAGAGCGGCCCCACGCTCGGCCAGTCGGCCGGCCAGGAACCACGGGGACCTCTCGCCCAGGCCGCCCTGGTTCTCCTCCTCGTCGGTGAAGGCGGTGATCCGGCGCTCGCTCAGGTCCTCGGCGGGCAGGCTGAGCAACCCGGCCGCACCGTGGCACAGCGTCGCCACCACCTGGTCCTTGCGCAGGGCCCGGCCGAGGATGCGGCGCAGGTCGGCGTTGTCGGCCAGATCGGTCATCGGCGCGTGGCCGCCGGGCAGGTACACCCCGTCGTAGTCGGGGCCGGAGACCCGGGCCAGGTCCTTCGGCTGGTCAAGATCCAGCGCCGCCAGGTACTTCCGGTACTCCGCCGCGTCCTGCTCGCTCACCCCGCCTCGCTCGTCCAGGCTCACCGGGTCGACCGTCGGCGCCTGACCGCCCGGCGTGGCGATGTCCACCGCGATGCCGGCCTCGGTGAGCACCTGGTGCGAGCGCGCCACCTCCTCGGCCCAGTAGCCGGTCGGGTGGGCGGTGCCGTCGGCCAGCGTCAGGCTGTCGGCCGCGCTGAGGACCATCAGAATCTTGGCCACGGTTGCGGTGCTCCTTCGTCGTCGGTGGGTCTGGGTCATTCGTACCGGGACAAGGCTCACGGCGCCCCGTGATCATCCGGGCGGGTCATCAGCTTTTCTATGCTTGGCGGTATGCAGGAGCTTGACTTGCTCGAAGCCTTCATGCGCGTCTACCAGCGCGGCTCGATCACCGCGGCGGCCGCCGACCTGGGGGTCTCCCAGCCCGCGCTGACCGATCGCATCGCCCGGCTGGAGACCCGGCTCGGGCTGAAACTGTTCGAACGGTCCCGCCGCGGCACCCGGCCCACCGCCTCCGCCGAGCGCCTGGCCGCGCAGGTGGGTGAACCCCTCGGGCGTCTACGCGAAGTCCTGCGCCCCGAGGCCGTCGAGCCGTCCGAGGTCGTCGGGTCGCTTCGCCTGGGCGGCCCGGCCGAGATCATGGCTCTACGGGTCCTGCCCTCCTTGGCTCCGCTGCTCGGCGCCGGTCTGCAGGTGCACATCACCCTCGGGCAGGCCGAGCACCTGCTCACCGCCCTGGCCGAACAGGAACTGGACCTCGTGGTCTCGGCCGTCCGGCCCAAGCGGCCCGGCCTCGCCGCCGTCCCGCTCTTCGACGAGGAGTTCCTGCTGGTGGGCACGGCCTCCCAGGCCCGGTCGATCGACCCGGCCGAACTGCAGACCCGCCCCGTGGCCGCCCTGGCCCACCTGCCCCTGGTCGCCTACGCAGACGATCTGCCGATCGTGCGGCGTTACTGGCGAACCCTTTTCGGCCAGCGTCCGCCCAACCGCGTCGCCCTCACCGTGCCGGACCTTCGGGCCGTGCTGGCGGCGGTCGCGGCCGGCGTGGGAATCAGCGTCTTGCCCCGGTACATCGCCCGGCCGGCGCTGGAGGCCGGAAGCATCCAGATGCTGCATCGCGGAGAAGAGCTGCCCCTGAACACCGGCTATCTGGCCTGGCGGGCCGGCGAGGAGACGCAGCAACCCCTGGCGGCCGTGCGCGAGCACCTGCTGCGGGTGTCGAAGGACTGGGGTTCGTTGTAGGCGCATTCATCCGAACGGCCAATGTGTTACGCGCTGAACGGATGAAAGCTGTGACCGGTGTAGCACTGGGGGTGGACGCGGCGATGGCGAAGAGACATCACTTTTGAGAATTCCCTCGAGGGGTCGCCGTGAAGCATGCCAACCCACGCCCAGGTGACGACCGGAACCAGCAACGGCCGCCTGGTCAATGGTACGGCGGCCCCAATGAGCAGGAGCGCCAGGCGGTCTACAAGCAGGGGAATGCTGTGCCGCCGGCGGGGGCTCAGTACGGGCAGTCCGGCTATGAACAGCCTCGCGATGACGAATGGGGTTACGGGCGGCCCGACTCGGAGCCTGACTACCGGTCCGACTATGAGCCGCCCAATGGATACCCGGAGCCGCACTACGGACAGCCTGATGCTCAGGAGTCCGGTTACCGGCCGTCTTACTATCAGCAGTCCGATGACCGGGCCTCGATCCCGGCAGCCGAACGGCCCGGATGGGAGCCTGATTCCCGGGTCGATAACACGCCCGGCGGCTCGGAGTCTGGTTACGGGCGGCCCGATGATGTGCAGCCCGACGGGTCGCAACGTGGATACGGGCCGGGCGGCTACAGGCAGTTCATTGCTCCGCAGACCGGGTACCGGCAGCCCCATAACGCTCAGCCCGAGGGCTCGGGGTCTGGCTACGGACAGGCGGCTGGATACCGACAGTCCTCATATCCGCAGCCCGGCTACCAGCAGGCGGCCTATCCACCGGGCCATCAACCAAGCCACCAGCCCGACCATCAACCGGGCGGCTACCCACAACCTTGGGGGCAGGCGCAGGGTGCCCCTTACACGCCGCCCCAGCAGAATCCTCCCCGCCCACCGAACAAGCGATCCTGGTACCAGAAGAAGCGGTTCCTGTTCCCGGGGGTCTTCGCGGTCGTGTGCACCGTGATCGCCCTCTCCACGCCAGATTCGGGCGACGGTGACGACGCGGCCGCCTCCAAGTCAGGCGCCGCTTCGGCCGGAGCCCCGGACTCAGCTGAGAAATCGAAGCCCAAGGATTCCGACGAGCCGACCGTCGAACAGAAGGACGCCGAAGAATCCGAGCAGTCCCGATGGAGCCTCGGCCAGCAGAACGCCGTCGGATCGGCCGAAAGCTACCTGGACACGGGCGCCTTCTCGAAGAAGGGCCTGATCAAGCAGCTCAAGTTCGAGGGCTACTCGGCCAAGGAGGCCAAGTTCGCCGTAGCCGAGACCGGAAGCCCCGGACTGTGGAACGACGAAGCCGCGGAGTCGGCCGAAAGCTATCTCGAGACCGGCGCATTCTCCGAGAAGGGCCTGGCCAAGCAGCTCAAGTTCGAGGGATTCACAGCCGGGCAGACCGGTTTCGCGATCGATCAGGTGGGCAGTGCAAAGCTGTGGAACAAGGAGGCCGCCGAATCCGCCGCGAGCTACCTCGAGCTGACGTCCTTCTCACGCGACGAACTGCGCACCCAGCTGGACTACGAAGGTTTCCGGGAGAAGGAGATCAGCCACGCGCTGAAGAGCGTCGGCTACTAGCTAGGTCATGTTCCGTGAGCCCATGCCAACTGCGGGGCACCCGGTGGCCGTCTGGACTGCGCCGTTCGGGAGGACGCGTAGAACAACACCGCTACGCGGGCTTCCGAACGGCTTGCCAGACGACCACCGGCACCTCCTCGCTACGGCAGCGACTTACCACCATGCCCTTGAACGGGACTGTGCCGGTGAGCCTGTTGGATCGGTCTGGTCGGGATGTGCTGCGGCCGGCGGGTTCGGGTGGCCCTGGCAGGCAGTGGGCGATCGGGGGTCGGCCGATCAAGGCAGTGCGGCGAACAGCGGCGACCTAGGGTGCGGGTGCCTGAGCGTGCCCTGCGGCCGATCGAACGCGCAGGCGTCTGAGGGGGCGGTCTAGTGAGCAGGCGGCCGACCGAGTAGGTGAGCTGCCGAATGGGCGAGCTGCCGAGTGCCGAGCTGCCGAGCTGCCGAGCTGCCGAGTGGGCGAGCTGTCGAGCTGTCGAGCGGTCGAGCGGTCGAGCGGTCGAGCTGGCGAGTGGGCGAGTGGGCGAGTGGCCGAGTGGCCGAGCTGCCGAGCGGGCGAGCTGCCGAGTGGTGGGCGACCATGTGTGCGGTTGATCGAACGTGCGGGTGCCTGAGGGGGAGGCCGACTGAATGCGGCCAACTGAGCATCCGGCCGACGAAACGTGCGGCCAACCGACGTCCCGCCGACCGAGAGCACGGCGGCGACCTAGGGTGCGGGGGCCTGAGGGGGCGGCCGAGTGCGCGGGCGGCCGATCGAATGTGCGGGCGGCTGAGCAGGCGGCCCGCACGAGTGTGCGGCTGACCGAGCTGGGCGGCTGACCGAGCTGGGCGGCTGAGCGAGCTGGGCGGCTGAGCGAGCTGGGCGGCTGAGCGAGAGTGCGGCCAACCGAGCGTGGGGCCGCCTGAGTGCGCGGCCGACCGAACGGGGCGGCCGAGCGAGCAGGCGGCCGACCGAGTGTACGAGCGGCCGGGTGGTGGGCGACCGTGTGTGCGGCTGATCGAACGTGCGGGTGATGTGCGGCTTGGTCGCTTGCTGACTGGGCTTTCCTGGGCTGCGGCTTGTACTGGGGGTCAGTGTGGCCGGTGGTCCAGTGGGCTTTCCGGGCTGAAGGTGGGTTGTTCGGGGCGGAGTTCTCTTCGGCCGTGGCGAGTTACCAGGTCCAGCGTGTCGGGGGCTGTGCTAGGTGGGCCGGTGATGAGCTCTTCGGCGGTGAGGGGGCGGGGGCTGGACTCGAGGGGGGCCAGGGCGGGGATGTCGTGGTCGACCAGGTCGAGGTCCTGCATCTTGCGGGCGGTGACCAGGACCCGGCGCTCGAGGGCGCCGACCAGGGCGTTGTAGTCCTCGACCACCCGGTGCAGGTCGCGGCCGAGTTTGCCGGCGTGCTCGCCGAGGCCGGCCAGGCGGCGGTAGAGCTCGGTGCCGATCTCCAGCAGGTGCCGGGCGTTGCCGCTGACGGCCTCGGACTGCCAGGTGAGGGCGATGGTGCGGAGCAGGGCGAGGAGGGTGGTGGGGGTGGCCAGGACGACGCGCCGGGCCATGGCGTGCTCGAGCAGGCTGGGGTCGGCGGTGCAGGCGGCGGCGAGGAAGGCCTCGCCCGGCACGAAGCAGATCACCAGCTGGGGGGTGGGCTGGAAGGCCGTCCAGTACTCCTTGGCGGCCAGGGAGTCGACGTGGGCGCGCAGGGCCTTGGCGTGAGCCCCGGCTGCGGCGGTGAGTGCGGCCTCGCCCTTCTCGCTGGCTTCGAGGAAGGCGGCGAGCGGGGCCTTGGCGTCGACCACGACGTACTTGCCGCCGGGCAGGTTGACCAGGAGGTCGGGGCGGACGCCGGCGCCGTCGGGGGTGGTGCCCGAGGCCTGGGTGAGGAAGTCGACCCGGGGGAGCATGCCGGCGTGCTCGACCACACGGCGCAGCTGCACCTCGCCCCAGGCGCCGCGAGAGGTGGGGGAGCGCAGAGCCCCGGCGAGCGCGGCGGTCTGGGCGCGGAGCGACTCGCCGGAGGCGTGCACGGCGCTGAGGTGCTCGTCGAGCCGGGAGAACTGCTCCACCCGGTCACGCTCCAGCGTCTGCACCTGCTTCTCGACCCGTTGCAGGGTGGCGGCCAGCGGGGACAGCGTGGCCACCAGCTCGTGATCCTGCCCGGCGGCGGCCTCCAGATCGGTGATGCGCTCGCGCAGCAGGTCACGCTCGGCCTCGAGCCCGGCCTGACGGGCCTGCAGCAGCGGGCGGAAGGCCGCCAGCGCCCCGGCCGTGGCCAGGGCCAGGCCCAGGATCAGGCCGAGCAGGAAGCCCACCGAAGTCGTCATACGTTCACGATGTCAGGTGGCACCGACAGTCTTGATGCCCGGTGCCGCCGGATCCCGCCCTCCTTGCCCACCGACGTCCACAATTGCTGTCTGTCGGACACCCGCGCACCGGCGCCCGACCGCCGCCGGTGCCCACCGACGTCCGCAATTCGGGACTCCTCGCGCTGGCCAGTAACCTGGGCGCGTGGCACTCACCATCGGCATCGTCGGTCTCCCGAACGTCGGCAAGTCGACGCTCTTCAACGCCCTCACCAAGGCGGAGGTGCTCGCGGCGAACTACCCGTTCGCCACGATCGAGCCCAACGTCGGCGTCGTCCCGCTGCCCGACGAGCGGCTCGGCAAGCTGGCCGGGGTGTTCGGCAGCGAGAAGCAGATCCCGGCCACGGTGTCGTTCGTCGACATCGCGGGCATCGTCAAGGGCGCCAGCGAGGGTGAGGGCCTGGGCAACAAGTTCCTCGCCAACATCCGCGAGGCCGACGCGATCTGCCAGGTGGTGCGCGCGTTCGTCGACGACGACGTGGTGCACGTGGCCGGCCGGGTCGACCCCGCCGACGACATCGAGGTGATCCACACCGAGCTGATGCTGGCCGACCTGCAGACGCTCGAGAAGGCCATTCCCCGCCTCGAGAAAGAGGTCAAGGGCAAGAAGGCCGACAAGGCGGTGCTCGACGCGGCCGTCGCCGCGCAGAAACTGCTCGAAGAGGGCACCACGCTGGCCAAGGGCGCCGCGAAGGCCGGCATCGAGATGGAGCACCTGCGCGAGCTCACCCTGATGACCAGCAAGCCCTTCATCTACGTGTTCAACGTGGACGAGGACGGCCTGTCCGACGAGGCGCTGCAGACCAAGATGCGTGACCTGGTCGCCCCCGCGGACGCGATCTTCCTCAACGCCAAGCTGGAGTCCGAGCTGATCGAGCTGGACGAGGAGGAGGCCGCCGAGCTGCTGGCCAGCGTGGGGCAGAACGAGTCCGGCATGGACCAGCTGGCCAAGGTCGGCTTCCACACCCTCGGCCTGCAGACGTACCTCACGGCCGGCCCGAAGGAGTCCCGCGCCTGGACGATCCGCCAGGGCTGGACCGCCCCGCAGGCCGCCGGCGTCATCCACACCGACTTCCAGCGCGGCTTCATCAAGGCCGAGATCGTCAGCTTCGACGACCTGATCGAGGCCGGTTCGATGGTCGAGGCCAAGGCCAAGGGCAAGGTGCGGATGGAGGGCAAGGACTACGTCATGCAGGACGGCGACGTGGTCGAGTTCCGCTTCAACGTCTGACACCTGACAGAAAAGGGATGCCGACCAGCGCTTGACTGATCGGCATCCCTTTCTGTTGTGCCTACGCGATGGCGGCGATCAGGGCCCAGACGATCACCTGCAGGCCTTCGATCGTGTAGAGCACCTGGTGGTCACCGACCTGCAGGGCATAGTGCTCAGGGTGAGAAATGAGCGAGACCGGGCCCTTTCCGGGCGGGGCAGGTCGGAAGCCGCGGGGATCGGTCTCGGTGTCGAGCAGCTTTCGCAGGATTCGCAGAGCCGCCGGGCGAGGCAGCGCTCGGATCTCCCGGCGGGCATCCGGGGCTATCAGGACCCGGTAATCATCGCTCACGCGAAACCGTCTCACGCAGGACGTCTTCGAGTGGGACCGGATTCGCGCTGTTCGCGGTGTGTGCCTGAGCGCGCTCGTCGATGATCCGGTTGATCTCGCGTTCCTCCAGTTCGGCGAAGCGTTGCAGAACTTCGAGGGGAACGACCGCAGCCACCGGTCGGCCGCGACGCAGGATGATCGTCGGCCGGTCCCGCTCCGCCTCGTCAACGACATCGGCCAGGCGCTCGCGCACGGCCCGGATGGAAAGGCGGGGTACCTCGATCATGTACAAACGGTACTCAATGTCCCATGTGTACACATTAAACTCTTGGCTCTGCTGTGGATAAGGCTCCGGCAGCGGCACACCCGACTCTGTCCGAAAGGATGAGAGACGGCTGTGTGGCGTCTCCCTGAGTGGTTCGATCGGCACGTGATGCGGCGATCCCAGGAGGGCCGAGTGCGGAAACGGAAGTGGGCTGTGGCTGTCGTGCTCGTGGCTGCGGTGGTGTCCGTGACGATGTGGTGGCTCGGGCGGCCTGAGGGGGACCGGGCTCTGGATGAGTCGGCCCAGCGGATGGCGGATGCGGTGAGCTATCCCCGGCAGAGGTCGGCGGCCGGCCTGCTGAATGCGGTGCTCGACCAGCAGGAGCCGCAGGGGCAGTGGGCGGTGCTGCGGGCCGAGGACCTCGAGCCCAGCGATCTGTTGGACTGGATGGCCGAGCTGGTGATTCACCATCACCAGGATGCCCTGGACAGTCCCACCTTTGGCTTGCGCCGGCACCAGGATGCTTGGGATGCCTGTTACCGCTTGAAGTTCACGCACTATCGAGGCGAAGCAGAGCGCATCCACTGTCCCGATGATCTGACTCCCCTGCCCCGTTCGGAGTCGGCGCCGCCCCCTTATCCGGTCGCAGTCTGTCGGTCCGGTGGTGACAGCAGCGACTGCCCGGGCGGCTGAGAGCAGGCAAAGCCGTGCGGGCTGTAGGCATCAGGCTCTGGTCGACGAGGAGTGGTGGAGTGCTGGATCCGGACGAGGGCATCGGGGTCGACGGGACGATCGTGACCGGGGTGGCCCGGGAGCGGGTGCCGGCGATCTTCGAGCCCACCCTTCGCGCGATCACCGCGAGCATGACCGAGGGGACGCTGTATCTGTACGGCTCGGTGGCCACTGGGCAGGCGCGGCCGGGTGTCTCGGATCTGGATCTGCTGAGTGTCGGGCCCGGTCCCGTGCTGAGAGATGCGCCGCCCGGGTTGGTGCGCGCCGTCGAAGTCAGTGTGTCGTCGCCCGAAGATCTGCTGGGGGAGGGGGACGAGGCGTACGGGAACCGGGTCTTTCTGCGGCACTACTGCGTGCTCTTGGCGGGGCCCGACCTCAGCGCCGGCTGGCCGGCTTTTAAGGCCGATGCCCTGGCCGCGCGGGGTTTCAACGGCGACATCGCCAGGCGGGCCGAGGCCTGGCGTGAAGCTCTGCAGCGCGGCGAAACTCAGGGGCTGGCCAGGAAGATGGCTCGTAAGACGTTGCTGGCGCTGTCCGGGCTGGTCAGCGTGCACGACGGGATCTGGACCACCGATCGTGGGACCGCGGCCCGGGTCTGGAGCCAGGTGAGGCCCGAATTGGCTCACGGGCTGGAGGTACTCGTCGCCTGGAGCGAGGAGTCCGGCACCCCTTCCAGTCTCGAGATCCAGAAAATTATGGACGAGGTGGTGTCGCCGATCGTCGACGACTTCCGTTCGGTGGTGGGCCTGTGGAGCTGACTGCGAAGAGCGGCGGCCGTACTCGGTCACCGGCCCGGCGAGGCAACTTCAGGGGAAGCCTCGCCGGGCCGGCAGTCGGTGGAGGCGGGATCAGGAGCCGGCTGAGCGGTAGGCCTTGCCGGGCTCGGTGATCGCTCCGCCCGGACGGTACAGGCCGGTCTCGTCCTGGCCGTTCTTCGAGGTGGGGAAGGCGAACCAGGAGTAGTGCTCGACGTAGTCCAGGCTCTCGAGCATCTCGGTGGAGAGCCGCACGAACTCGGCCTGGTCGGCGGGGGAGGCGAACTTGGGCCCGCTGCCGAAGTTCATCAGCGAGTACTCCGTCAGCCAGATCGGCTTGCGGTACTTGGCGTAGGTGGCTTCGACGTAAGACTTCAGCTGCTGGGTGGCGTTCTTCGGGTTGAAGTCCGAGCCGTACCAGTGCAGCGTGATGAAGTCGACCTTGTAGCCCTTGCTGTCGGCGCCCTTCATGAACCGGTCGAGCCACTGCCCGTTCTGGTCGGCACCCCAGGCGACGGCCGGGCTGCCCAGCCGCAGGCCGGTTTTCTGCAGCTGGGGCCACAGTTCCAGGGCGCGTTCGACCGTCATGTTCGACTGCTCGCCCAGATCCGGCTCGTTGAAGCCGAGCAGGGTGTCGCCGTTGCTCTTGGCGGTGGCCAGGGTGCTCTCGTTCACCGCGTCGGCGCCCCAGATCATCGGCACGAACTCGACGCCGGCCGGGGCCGGGATGCCCTGCGGGTCCGGGGCCCAGTTGTAGAACCAGCTCACGCCCGAGTCCTTGAGCGAGGCGCTGATGCCGTCCTGGTTCCAGGTGGCCGCGCCCTTCTTGGCCGTGCCGGGCGCGGTCGGGGCCGGGCTGGTCGGTGCCGTGGTGGGTGTGGTGGTGGGGGCCGGTTTCGGCTTCGTCGCCCGGGCCTTGTTCGCCCGCGCGGTGAGCACCTTCTTGGTGCGGGCCACCTTCTCGGCCAGCCGCTTCGCCGCCGCGTCGGCGGGAACCGGGGTGGGCGAGGCGGTGGCTGACGTACCTGGTTGCTGCACACGGAGCAGGCCGGCTTCGGCCGCACTGGCGGAGGGGCTCTGGGTGCGCAGACCCACGTAGCCGAGCCCGGCCACGGCCAGGGCGATGGCGGCCAGGAATCCGGCGATGCGCTTGTTCCGACGGGTCACGGTCGCCGACCCTAGGAGCAGAGACGCTAAGTGCGATGAGCCAAAAGGCCTAACGCTGGGCTAAGAACCGGCTGGACCGGGGAAGGTCCGGCCCGGCGATTGGGCCGGAGATTCCCCGGTCGTGCAAAATGTGCTCAGTGCGCCGTGTATCCACCGTCGACGAGGTGGAAGCTACCCGTGACGAAGCTGGCGGCGTCCGAGGCCAGGAAGGCGACGAGGTGGGCGACCTCTTCCGGCCGGCCGAGACGCTTCAGGGCGTGCTCGCCGGCCAGGTACTGCTGGGTCTCGGGGGTCAGGCTGGCGTCCACCGCCGGGGTGCTGATGAACCCCGGGCCCACGGCGTTGACCCGGATGCCCTGGCCGGAGTACTCCAGGGCGGTGTTCTTGGTCAGGCCGAGCAGCGCGTGCTTAGTGGTCACGTAGGCGGCGTTACCGGCGATGCCGACCGAGCCGAGCATGGAGGCCATGTTGACGATCGAGCCGCCGCCGTTCGCCAGCATGGCCGGCACCTGGGCCTGCAGGCCGTGGAAGATGCCGTTCAGGTTGATGTCCAGGACGCGCTTCCAGGCTTCCGGGGTGTACTCGGCCACCGGGGCGCTGGGCCCGCCGATCCCGGCGTTGTTCACCGCGATGCCCAGCGGCGCCAGTTCCTGCGCGGCCTCGACCAGGGCGAAGTTCACGTCCCGGTCGCTCACGTCACCGGCGAAGGCGCGGGCGGTGCCGCCGGCCGCCGCGATCTCCTTGACGACCTGGTCGGCGTCGTCCGGCTTGATGTCCGAGACGATGACGCTCGCCCCGTTCGCCGCCAGCAGCAGTGCGATGGCGCGGCCGATCCCGGCGCCCGCGCCGGTGACGATCGCCGAACGACCCGCTACGTCGTAAGTGGCCATGATGGTTCTCCGTCCTGACGAGCCGGGGGAGAACGGTCAGTCGGGAGATCGTCCGCCCTTGGCAATGTGTTCTGTTGACATCAAGATAACCGACAAGTGTCGGGAAACAATCCCGGGAGGGTCTCGAATGGACGCACGGCAGCGCCGGAGTCGGGAGCGGTTGCACCAGGCCGTGCTCCGGCTGGCCGAGGAACGACCGGTCTCCCAGGTCAGCGTGTCCGAGCTGGCCCGGGAGGCGGGGGTGCACCGATCCACCTTCTACGAGCACGCCTCGTCGCCCGACGACCTGCTGCGTCAGGCCCTGCTGGTGGATCTCGACGCCCTGCGCGAGCCGCTGCTGGCCGAGACCGGGGCCGACCTGGCCGTGGTGGCCACCGAGGTCACCCAGGGCGTGATGCGGCACATCGAGGACCACATCGCGATCTACCGGCGCGACCTGGCCTACACCTCCGAGGTGGGCCTGCGCTCGATGCTCGGCTCGCACTTCCTCGAGTCCAGCCGGATCCTGCTCGACCTGGCCCGGGTACGGATCGAGATGCCGGTGGCCGGGGTGCCCGACGACGCGGCGGCCGACATCGCGGCCCGGCTGGTCGCCGACGGCACGGTCGGGGCGATCGCGGGCTGGCTGGAGCGCCCGGACCTGTCGGTGGACGACTTCCTGAGCGTCTACGTTCAGATGCTCCCGTCGTGGTGGCCGCTGAGCGTGACCACCCAGAGCTGAAAGGCAACCGACAGTGGACGGTTCTGGGCACCGATCGGTGCCCAGAACCGTCCACTGTTGGTTCAGCCAGTGAGATCAGGCCGGCTGCTCGCGGAACCGCAGGGCGAGGGCCTCCAGCTGCTCCCGATAGGCCGACCAGTCGTTGTCCGGCAGGTTGGAGCTCTCGGGCCGGTGCCCGGCCTCGCCGTCGATCAGTTCGCGGACGATGTCGGCGTGGCCCGCGTGCCGGTGCAGTTCGGCGATCATGTGGGTGAGGATGCGGTGCAGGGTGACCTGACTGCGCTCGCCCCGCCACCACGGCACCGTGCCGGGTGCGTCCAGGGGAAGGGCCTCGATGGTGGCGTCGGCGTGCTCGCACACCTGGCGGTAGCGCTCGAGGACCTGCTGCGGAGTCTCGTCCTCGGCGGCGTACATGTCGATGTTCGGGTCGTCGGACTCGTCCTCGGCGCCCCAGGGGAACTGCTCGGCGGGGCAGGGCCGCCCGAACACCGAGCCGAAATAGCCGGCTTCGGTGTTGGACGTGTGTTTCACCAGCCCGAGCAGGTTGGTGCCGGTCGGGACCAGCGGGCGCCGCAGGTCGTACTCCGACAGGCCCTCGAGCTTCCAGAGCAGCGCGGTGCGCCCCTCTTTCAGGTAGTTGTGCAGGTCGGCCTTGAGATCCTCATTGGTCATCGGGCCATCGTGGCAGTCGGGGCCGGTGCGTTTCAGATAATAAATCCGAGCCGGTGAGCAGTGGGGTTGTTAGCGTGACGGCCCATGGAGCATCAGGTGCCGGTGAGTCCGGACTACACGCTGTGGGCCGAGGAGCAGGGTGCGGGTTCTGCGCTGGTGCTCGTGATGGGTGCGAACGCGAGCGGGGTGACCTGGCCGGACGAGCTCGTCGCGCGGCTGGCCGCCCGGCATCGGGTGATCCGCTACGACCATCGTGACACCGGCCGTTCCACCTGGGCTTTCGACGAGCACCCCTACCCGCTGACCGATCTGGCCGCCGACGTGGTGAAGCTGATGGACGGGCTGGGCATCGACCGGGCGCACGTGGTCGGCATGTCGCTGGGTGGCACCCTGGTGCAGGTGCTCCTGCTCGAGCATCCGGAAAGGCTACTCAGCGCCACCGTTTTCGCCACTGCCGCGCTGGGGGCCTGGCTGGACGAGAGCGCCGGTCTGCCCGGGCCGCAGCCGGAGCTGCTCGAGCTGTGGGAACACCTGGGCGACGAGCGCGGACCCGAGGCGGAGCTGGCGTTCCGGGTGAATCACTGGCGCATGCTGAACGGGCGCGCGCTCTCGTTCGACCCGGCCGAGTTCGAGCGCCTCGAACGACGGATCATCGAGCACACCGGTCACGACCGCTCGTCCACCGCCCACGCCCGGGCCGCTCAGGACGGGCTGGACCGCGGGCCGGAACTGGCCGCCGTACAGGTGCCGGTGCTGGTGGTCGAGGCCCCGGAGGACCCGATCAATCCGCCGCCGCACGCCCGGTACATCGCCGACACGATCGGGAATGCCCGCCTGGTAACCGTTCCCGGCATGGGACACGCGCTCTCCGGGCCGGTCACCGGCCCGCTGGCCGATGCGGTGCTGAGCTTCACCGCCGAGATCGAAGAGCAAAAGAACTGAGGACGCCGGTGAGCCCAGGTCCCTCCACTGGGCTCACCGTCGTCCCCGGCCTGTGATGACCGGCTGTCACCTCAGCCGGCGTGAACCATGCCCTCGGTGCTCAGGTCCTTGCTGCGGGCGTTCACCAGGGCCAGCACGATCAAGGTGGCCGCCCCGATGAAGCCGGCACCGATCCAGAACGCCACGTGGTAGCCCTGGATCGAGGCCTGGGCGGCGAGCTGCTCGGGCGAGCCGGAGCCCATGTGCTCGGCCAGCCAGTCGGTCACCGTGCTGGCGAAGAACGTGTTCAGCAGCGCGATCCCGAGCGCCCCACCGATCTGCTGCGAGGTGTTCAGCATGGCGCTGGCGACACCGGCGTCGTGCTCCTCGACCCCGGCCAGGGCCACGCTGGCCGAGACCACGAAGTACAGACCCATGCCCAGGCTGATCAGGATCTCGGCGGGCAGGACCAGGGTGAGCCAGCTGCTGTCGGCCTCGATCTGGGTGAGCAGGGCCAGGCCACCGGTGGCCATCGCCCCGCCGACCACGAGCAGCACCCGGGGGTTGACCTTCGGCATCAGGCTGCTGGCCACTGTGGCGGCAACGATGATGCCTGCGCTGAACGGGAGGAAGGCGAAGCCGGACTTGATCGCGCTGTAGCCCAGGTTCTGCTGGAAGTAGTAGGTCAGGAACAGGAACATGGCGAACAGCCCGGCCCCGATCAGCAGCGACGAGGCGAAGGCGGCGCCCCGGTTGCGGTCGAGCACCACGCGCAGCGGCAGCAGCGGGTGGTGGGTGCGGGTCTCCCAGACCACGAAGCCGACCAGCAGCACGGCCGACACCACGAGCCAGGTGATCGTGCTGGTGGCGCTCCAGCCGTCGGCGGCCTCGGCGGCCTGGGTGAAGCCGTAGACCAGGGCGGCCAGACCACCGCTGACCAGCACCGCACCCGGCACGTCGTAACGGGTGTCGCCGTGCGCCTTGCTCTCACGCACCACGCTGACCGCGGCCACCGCGGCCAGGATCGCGATCGGCACGTTGACCAGCAGCGTCCAGCGCCAGTTGAGGTACTCGGTGAGCACACCACCGAGGATCAGGCCGATGGCCGCACCGGTGCCGGAGACCGCGCCGTAGACGCCGAACGCGCGGGCGCGCTCCTTCGCGTCGGTGAAGCTGACCTGCAGCAGCGACAGGGCGGCGGGGGCGAGCAGGGCGGCGAACAGGCCCTGCAGACCACGGGCGCCGAAGAGCATGAGGTCGTTCACCGCGGCGCCGCCCAGGGCGGAGGCGCCGGCGAAGCCGATCAGGCCGATCAGGAAGATCCGCTTACGGCCGGTGTAGTCGGCGATGCGGCCACCCAGCAGCAGCAGGGCGCCGAAGGCCAGGGCGTAGGCGGTGAGCACCCACTGCCGGTTGGCGTCGCTGATGTTCAGGTCGGCCTGGGCCGAGGGGAGGGCGATGTTCACGATGGACGCGTCGAGCACGACCATCAGCTGGGCGACGGCGATCACCGCGAGCGCCCACCACCGGCGGGGATCACTGGCGGCAGGCTGCTCGGCCGTGGATTCGGCCGGCACCTGACCGACGCTGTCTACAGACGTCATGGTGGTCCATTTCGTGGAAAGGAAGTCTGGGAGGGCCGCGGCCCTTCGGGCGTTCCGCCCGGCAGTCGCTCGCCGCGAGTCCAAGTGGAGGAAGCTCTCGACATCGAGAACGGTACGACCATAGCCCCCATGTGGAGAGGCCTGTCAACTTTAAAACGGGTTCTCAACTTTTCTCGCCCGAAAGTGCCACGGCAGGTACACTCAGGCGATGGGTGAGGACCGGGGACGCATGTGCCGGCCGCTGCGGAAAGACGCTGAACGCAACCGCCAGCGGATCCTCACGGCTGCCCGCACGCTGCTGGCCGAGCAGGGGCTCGGCGTCAGTCACGACCAGCTGGCCGAGGCGGCCGACGTGGCGGTGGGCACCGTCTACCGCCGCTTCCCCGACAAGGACTCCCTGCTCGAGGCCCTGTTCGCCGAGGACGTGGACCAGGTGGTCGAGCTGGCCGAGCGTGCCCTGGAGGTCGAGGACGCGTGGCAGGGCCTGGTCACGTTCGTGACCCGGTCGCTGGAGGTCCAGGCCGGCAATCGGGGGCTGAAAGAGTTCCTGATGTTCAACGTCACCAGCGACACGATGACCACCTGCCGGGCCCGTCTGCTGCCGTTGATCGACCAGATCGTCGCCCGCGGGCACGCGGCCGGGGTGCTGCGGCCCGGCATCACCTCGTACGACCTGGGCATGATCCCGCTGATGGTCGGCCCGGTGATGGACGGCTGCCGCGCGGTGCGCCCCGACCTGTGGCGGCGCTCGCTCGAGATCGTCCTGGCCGGCCTGCAGGCCTGCCAGGAGAAGCCGCGGCTGGCCGACTCGGACCTGCACCCCGAGGAGTTCCTCGAGGTACTGCGCTGCGCCCAGGCCCCTTCGCTGCGGCGGTAGCCGGCCGATGGAACCGCGGCGACTGGTCCTGAATCTCGATTCACTGGGCTGTCTGGCCGCGGGGGCCGCAGTGACCGCCGCACCCGCGGCCTACCGGCTCGTCGATCCCTCGGGGCGTTCCCGGCCCTGGGTGACCGGGGCGCTTCTGGCCAGCTCGGCGCTGCTGGCGGCGGCCGCCCGGAACCCGACGCCGACCGCGCTCGGCCGGTCTGCCGCAGTCAACTCCGCCTGGGTCCTCACCTGTCTGGCGGTGCTGCCCCGGCAGCCCGGGGAGTGGGACGTTCGCTGGTCGTGGCCACCGCCGGGCTCGACGCGGCGATGGGCGGCCTGCAGTGGTACCTACGGCGGGTCAGCGGCTGAGGAACTCGCGCAGGCCGGCCAGCAGCCGGTCCACGTCCTCGTCGTTGTTGTAGGCGGACAGGCCGAAGCGCAGGCCCCCGGCCGCGCCGAGGCCGAGCCGCCGGGCCGTCTCGTAGGCGTAGAACGAACCGGCCGGGGCGTTGACGCCGCGCTCGGCCAGGAACGGGTAGGCGTCGGCGGCCTCGTGCTCGGCGAAGGTGACCAGGAGCGTCGGGGTGCGCTCGGCGGCCCGGGACCACACCGTGAGCGGGCTCAGGGCGTTCAGCTCGGCCAGCCCGGCCTCGATCTTCGCCCGCAGGGCGTCCTCGTGCGCGGCCGCCGCCGTCATCGAGGTGACGATCCGCTCCCGCCGGCTCCCGGTCGCCTCCGGCTCCAGCCCGGCCAGGAAGTCGATCGCCGCCGTGACGCCGGCCATCAGCTCGTACGGCAGCGTGCCCAGCTCGAACCGCTCCGGCACCGCGTCCGACGAGGGGGCCAGCTTGTCGGGGTGCAGCTCGGCCAGCAGTTCCGGGGCGGCCGCGACCACCCCGCAGTGCGGACCGAAGAACTTGTAGGGCGAGCAGGCCAGGAAGTCGGCGCCGAACTCGGCCAGCGAGACCGGCGCATGGGCGGCCAGGTGCACGGCGTCGACGTAGAACAGGGCTCCGGCGGCGTGCACCGCATCGGCGATCGGCCGCAGCGCCGGCCGCGTGCCGATCAGGTTCGACGCACCCGTGACGGCGACCAGGCGAGTGCGCTCACCCAGGTGCGCCGACACGTCCTCCAGTTCGCCGGTCTCCGGATCGAAGTCGATCCAGCGCACCGTGGCCCCGGCGTTCTCGGCCGCGATCACCCACGGCCGCACGTTCGCGTCGTGGTCGAGCCGGCTGAGCACCACCTCGTCGCCGGGCCGCCAGGTCTTCGCCAGCGCCCGGGAGAACTCGAAGGTGAGCGCCGTCATGCTGCGGCCGAACACCACCCCGCCGGGATCGGCGTCGAGCAGGTCGGCCAGCGCCCCGCGGGTCTGCGCGACCACCTGTTCGGCGCGCTGCTCGGCCCGGGTGAAGGTGGAACGGTTGGAGATCGCCGACAGCATCGTGTCGCGCACCGCGTCGCCCACCACGTCGGCCGTCTGGGTGCCCCCGGCGCCGTCGAAGTGCGCCGCCCCCTCGGCCAGCGCGGGGAAGTGCGAGCGGATCCGTTCTACGTCCACCGGTTGTCTCCTCAGACCGACCACTTGCGTTCGATGCGGGCCCGGATCGACCGGTGGCCGATGTGCCAGCCCTTGGAGTCCTCGCAGTAGAACGTGTCCATCGCGCCGGACTCCAGCCCCTCCTTGGCCTCGACCTCGCGGGCCTTGATGCCGGCCACGGCCGAGCTGGGGTAGATGTTCTTGCTGTGGATCGGGCAACGTTCGACCGGAGGACGCACGGGATGCCATTTTCGGCCCATCGTCCGCCTCCGTCCTGAGCCTGCCGGAGTGATCAACCGTACCTTCCAGACGGGTGTGCCGCCTCAGCGGTCAGATCTGTACCTTTGGTCATCGCAGCGTCACAGGTCGGTAACAGGCAGTCGCCTGCCTTGCGGATCTGGGCGCTAGTGGATTTATTGGACAGGATGGTCGAGGGGGTACCCCCGGTGAGACGTCGCTCGGGAAAGGAACTCCGCTTGAGCCGTTCGATGCCGGGCCGGTCGTGGATCGCGGTGCTCGCCGCCGTCGTGCTGGCGCTCGCCGCCTGCTCGGGCGGTGACGACGAGGCGGACGAGAGCTCCCGTACACCCGACGGGGAACGGGGCAGCGCCTCGGCCACCCCCACCACTGCGCCGATCTCGATCAGCTACGCCTCGGCCCGCGAGTTCTCCTCCTACAACAACAATGTCGCCGAGCAGGCCAACCCGGCCAACGCCGTGGTGCTGAACCACGTGCTGCGCGGCTTCTGGTACTTCGGGCCGGACGGCGAGCGGGTGCCCGACACCGACTTCGGCTCCTTCGAGCAGGTCAGCAGCAACCCCCAGACGGTGCAGTACACCTTCGCCGAAGAAGCGGTCTGGTCCGACGGTGAACCCCTCGACTGCGACGACGCGGTACTGGCCTGGGCCGCCAACGTGGGCAAGTGGCCCACCGGCAAGCGCGACCAGTACACCGGGACCAAGCTCACCGCGTTCTCCGCCTTCACCCCGGCCGCCTGGGCCGACGTCTCCCGGCCGGAGTGTGCCGACGGCGACCGCAGCTTCACCGTCACCTTCGACCGGGTCTTCGCCGACTGGACCTCACTTTTCGGCCCCGGCACCATCCTTCCCGCGCACATCGCCGAGAAGGGCTCGGGGGTGAAGGACGTGATCGCCGCGGCCGAGCAGGGCAAGAGCGCCACCATGCAGAAGCTCGGCCGGTTCTACAACACCGCCTGGGTGTTCACCGACGGCCGCTACGACACCGCGCTGGCCCCCAGTGCGGGCCCGTACCAGGTGGCCTCCTGGAAACCCGGCGAGGCGCTGACCCTGGAGCCGAACCCGAAGTGGTGGGGCACCGTGCCCGCGGCCCGCAACGTGGTGATCCGGATGATCCCGGAGGACGAGCAGGCCCAGGCCCTGATCGACGGCGAGGTGCAGGTCATCGACCCGACCCCGACCGAGGCGATGCTGAAGACGCTGGGGGCGGCGGGGGAGGCGGTGCGGGTCTCGCACCACGACTCGTTCGTCTGGGAACACCTGGACTTCAACTTCGAGGGCAAGTTCCGCTCGCGGGCCCTGCGCCAGGCGTTCGCCAAGTGCCTTCCCCGCCAGCAGATCCTGGACGAGCTCATCAAACCGGTGAACCCGCAGGCCGAGGTGCTGCAGTCGCGGTTCCGGACACCTTTCCAGGAGGGCTACGAGCAGACCGCGGCGACCGGTGGGCAGGCGTTCGCAGAGGTGGACGTGGAGGGTGCCCGGCAGATCCTGAAGCAGACCAAGAAGACCGGCACCAAGGTCCGGATCGCCTACCTGGCCCCCGACCTGCGCCGGGAGACCGAGGTCAAGCTGATCAAGAAGTCCTGCGAAAAGGCGGGTTTCAAGATCGAGGACGGGGGCAGCTACACGTTCTTCTCCTCCGAGCTCAAGCGCGGCGACTTCGACGCGGCGCTGTACGCCTGGACCAGCTCGGCCATGCTCAGCCAGACATACAGCATCTATGTCAGCAAGGGCACGCAGAACTACATCGGCTACCGCAACAAGAACGTCGACCTGCTGCTGGAGCGGCTGTACTCGGAGCTCGACCCGGACCGGCAGCTCAGCCTGCTGGAGCAGCTCGACACCACGTTGTGGGAGGACATCGCCACGGTGCCGCTGTTCGCCTACCCGGCCCTGCTGGCCACGTCCGCCCAGGTGCAGAACGTGCAGTACAACCCCAGCTGGGCCGGACCGACCTGGAACGCCGACACCTGGTCGGCGCCGGCGCCCTGATCCGGCCCTACTGGGTGCAGACGCAGAGCTCGTTGCCGTCGGCGTCGGCCACCACCCACCAGTCCGGGGCGAACTCGTCGGTGACCAGCCGGCCGCCGGCCTGGACCACCTCGGCCACCCGCCGGGGGGCCTCGTCGAAGGCGACGTAGACGTCGAAGTGGATCCGGTTGCGCTGGGTCCGCGGCTCCTGACTGGGCTGGAACCAGACCACCGGGCCGACCTCGTCCGGGTTGTGCAGTTCGACGCCCTCGTCGCCGCGGCGCTCCACGTAGCCCAGGCCGGCCTTCCAGAACGGCCGGATCGCGTCGGCGTCGGCGGTGTCGATGGCCAGCTCCACCCGGGCGGCCGGGGGCAGCACCTCGGCGCCCACCGCGTCGACGTGCACCATGATCCGCTGGGCCAGCTCCACGTCGAGGGCGGTCACCCCGCCGGAGACGTGCGTGCTCAGGGTGAACGTGACCTTGTCGAAGCGCAGGTCGACGTCGGGGTGGTGGTTCATCTCCTCGGCGCTCAGCGCCACCCGGGAGATCAGCTCCACCGCCTGGGGGAACCCGGGGGCCTTGACCCGCACCCGCAGCAGTGACGTACCGGACTTGTGCACGGCGGGCAGCCCCACCAGGGCGGTGTCCAGCTCCTGCATGGTCAGCAGTTCAGGCATGGCCTCAGCGTAGGACGTGGATCACAATCCCGCCCGGATTCACGGCCGGGTCGGGTCGCCTTCGTGCACCGGTCACGCAACGTTGGGATGCTGCTCGCCGTGACTGACACATTCCAGCCCGTTCTGGTGGTCGGCGCGGCCGTCGTCGACGACCTGCGCCGCCCCACCGTGCTCCTGGCCGCCCGCCGCACCGAGCCGCCGCACCTGGCCGGGGGCTGGGAACTGCCCGGCGGCAAGGTCGACCCGGGGGAGGAGCCGCTGCAGGCCCTGCACCGGGAGCTGGCCGAGGAGCTCGGGGTGAAGGTCGAGGTGGGGGAGGAACTTCCGGCCCCGAACGGGCTGGGCTGGGACCTGCCGCCGAGCCACCGGATGCGGGTCTGGCTGGTCCGGGTGACCGAGGGCGAGCCCGCCCCGATCGAGGTGCACGACGAGTTGCGGCACCTGCCGCTGGGCCGCTGGGGTGAGGTCGGCTGGCTGCCCGCGGACGTGCCGATCGTCACCGCGCTCACCGCTCTGGCGGAGGAACGTCAGGCCCGCTGAGGCGCGGGTAACATGGAGAGTCATCACCCCCCAACCGGATCGGCCTTTCGCATGCCTACGCAGACCCGTGACGACCTGCGCAATGTCGCCATTGTCGCCCACGTCGACCACGGAAAGACCACGCTCGTCGATGCCATGCTCTGGCAGACCGGCTCCTTCGGCGACCACGCTCACGTGGACGACCGGGCGATGGACTCCAACGACCTGGAGCGCGAGAAGGGCATCACCATTCTCGCGAAGAACACTGCGGTGCGGTACTCCGGTCCGGGCGCACCCGACGGTGGGGTCACCTTCAACATCATCGACACCCCCGGCCACGCCGACTTCGGCGGTGAGGTGGAGCGCGGCCTGAGCATGGTCGACGCGATCGCCCTGCTGGTCGACGCCTCCGAGGGCCCGCTCCCGCAGACCCGGTTCGTGCTGCGCAAGGCGCTGCAGGCGCACATGCCGGTGATCCTGGTGGTGAACAAGACCGACCGCCCCGACGCCCGGATCTCCGAGGTCGTGGACGAGACCTACGAGCTGTTCATGGACCTGCTCGACGGCACCGGCCTCGACCCGGACGCGGCGCTCGACTTCCCGATCGTCTACGCCTCGGGCCGGGCCGGCCGGGCCTCGCTGAACCGCCCGGCCAACGGCGAGCTGCCCGACTCGGAGAACCTCGAGCCGCTGTTCCAGGTGCTGCTCGACACCGTGCCGGCGCCGTCCTACGACGACAAGATGCCGCTGCAGGCGCACGTCACCAACCTCGACGCCTCGCCGTTCCTGGGCCGTCTGGCCCTGTGCCGGATCCACAACGGCACGATGCGCAAGGGCCAGCAGGTGGCCTGGTGCAAGCAGGACGGCACGGTCAGCCGGGTGAAGATCACCGAGCTGATGATCACCAAGGCTCTCACCCGTGAGCCCGCCGAGGAGGCCGGCCCGGGTGACATCGTCGCCATCGCCGGTATCCCGGAGATCACCATCGGCGAGACCCTGGCCGACGCCGAGGACCCGCACCCGCTGCCGCTGATCACGGTCGACGAGCCGGCCATCTCGATGACCATCGGCGCCAACTCCTCGCCGCTGGCCGGCCGCACGGTCAAGGGCACCAAGGTCACCGCCCGCCTGATCAAGGACCGGCTGGACCGGGAGCTGATCGGTAACGTCTCGATGCGGGTGCTGAACACCGAGCGTCCCGACACCTGGGAGGTGCAGGGCCGCGGTGAGCTGGCGCTGGCCATCCTGGTGGAGACCATGCGCCGGGAGATGTTCGAGCTCACCGTGGGCAAGCCGCAGGTGGTCACCAAGGAGGTCGACGGCAAGGTTCACGAGCCGTTCGAGCGCCTGACCATCGACGCCCCCGAGGAGTACATGGGCGCGATCACCCAGCTCCTGGCGGTCCGCGCGGGCCGGATGGAGCAGATGTCCAACCACGGCACCGGCTGGATCCGGATGGAGTGGCTGGTCCCCTCGCGAGGCCTGATCGGTTTCCGGACCGAGTTCCTCACCGACACCCGCGGCACCGGCATCGCCCACGCCACGTTCGAGGGCTACGAGCCCTGGGTCGGCGAGCTGCGCACCCGTCCCTCCGGCTCGCTGGTGGCCGACCGGGCCGGCGCGGTGACCGCGTTCGCGATCACCAACCTGCAGGAGCGCGGCACGCTCTTCGTGGAGCCGACCACCATGGTCTACGAAGGCATGATCGTCGGGGAGAACTCCCGGGCCGACGACATGGACGTGAACATCACCAAGGAGAAGAAGCTCACCAACATGCGCTCGTCCACCGCGGACAACTTCGAGCGCCTGGTGCCGCCGCGCAAGCTCTCCCTGGAGCAGTGCCTGGAGTTCTGCCGCGACGACGAGTGCGTCGAGGTGACCCCTGAGGCGGTGCGCATCCGCAAGGTCATCCTGGACGCCACCGAGCGGGCCCGGGCCACCGCCCGTGCCAAGCGGGGCTAGGTCGGGCCTTAGGCCGTACGGGTCGAACGGGCGGTGACCGGACCGCTCGCCGATCTTTCGCTGAAGCCCCGTCTCCTGCAGTCCATCTGGGGGGCGGGGCTTCCGCGTGTGCAAGATTTGTGTCCGGCAGGTAAATTGATGTTGCCTGTGCGTCGGCATGTGTTCAACGTCACGGGTCGATATTTGCTTGTCCGTTTCGCCTGGTCTGAGCTAGTGCGCGAGGGCATTGTGTCGGTTTCGAGACCTTCCCGTGGCCGCGCCTTGTCCGACCGGAACGGTCGGTAGTTGCCTGTGCGACCGACCGCGACGACGCCGAAGATCGTCCGGTCGGAACGGCTTTTCGAACGTGGTTTCATCGTGCCGAGCAGCTGTTGACGAAGCATCCTTGTCCGGATCGTAATCAGCTGCGAACGCCTATCGTGTCCCGAATCCGGTACCAAGAGTGCAGGCGCTTGGACGGGTCGTGTGCGACCAGCGCCCGGCTCGAGCCGTGATGTCGGAAACCTAAGGAGAACGACGAGTGAAGCAGCGCAGGCTGATTGCTGCGGGTGCTCTGTTCGTGGCGGGGGCCCTGGCCCTGACCGCGTGCGGTGGCGGCAGCGACGACGAGGGTGACGGGGGCGGCAGCACCAACAGCGACGCCTCCATCAGCGTCTACAACGTGAAGCCCCAGAACCCCCTGGTCCCGGGCAACACGAACGAGGTCGGCGGTGGCAACATCCTCGACAACGTCTTCCGTGGCCTGGTCGACTACAACACCGACACGGCCGCCCCCGAGATGTCGATGGCCGAGTCGATCGAGTCGGACGACAACATCACCTGGACCGTGAAGCTGAAGGAAGGCCAGACCTTCCAGGACGGCACCCCGGTCAACTCGGACAGCTTCATCAACGCCTGGAACTGGACGGCCTACGGCCCCAACGCGGCGCTGAACAACTACTTCTTCTCCTCCTTCGAGGGCTACGCCGAGATCAACCCGGCCGACCCCGACGAGGACGGCCCGAAGGAGGCCCCGAAGCCCGACACCGACAAGCTCAGTGGCCTGACCAAGGTCAGCGACACCGAGTTCACGGTCAAGCTCGCCAGCGCGCAGTCGTTCTTCGTGACGATGGTCGGCTACACCGCCTTCTTCCCGCTGCCCCAGGCGTTCTTCGACGACCCGGAGGCCTTCGGCAAGAAGCCGATCGGCAACGGCCCGTTCCAGATCACCGCGGGTGACGGCAACACGGGCTTCACGCTCGACGCCTGGTCCGGGTACAAGGGCGAGGACAAGCCGCAGATCGCCCAGGCCGTGTTCAAGACCTACACGTCCGACTCGGCCGGTTACTCCGACGTGCTCGCCGGCAACCTGGACTTCATGGACCAGGTCCCGGCCGCCAACCTGGTCGACGACCAGTACCAGACCGACCGGCCCGACCACTTCCTGAACAAGGCCGTGGGTGTCATCCAGACCGCGACGCTGCCGCAGTACAGCGACCGCTTCAAGGACGACCCGAACATCGGCAAGGCGCTGTCCCTGGCGATCGACCGGGAGACCATCACCAAGTCGGTGTACAACGGCGGCCGTACCCCGGCCACCGGCTGGGTCTCCCCGGTGGTGGACGGCTACAAGGCCGGCGCCTGTGGCGAGTTCTGCACCTACGACCCGGCGAAGGCCAAGGAGTACCTGGCCAAGTCCAAGTTCAAGGGTCCGTTCTCGTACAGCTACAACGCTGACGGCCCGGGTAACAAGGAAGCCGCCGAGGCGATCTGCAACAGCGTCAAGAACGCCCTCGAGGTCGAGTGCAACGCCAAGGCCTACGTCGACTTCGCCACCCTGCGGGCCGACGTGACCAGCGACAAGATGGACAACATGTTCCGGACCGGGTGGCAGATGGACTACCCGCACATCCAGAACTTCCTCGAGCCGCTGTACGCGACCGGTGCGGGCTCCAACGACGGCCGGTTCTCCGACACCCAGTTCGACGAGCTGATCAAGAAGGCCAACGCCGCCGAGGGTGAAGAGGCGTACGCCGACTACCAGGCCGCCGAGGCCCGGCTGGCCGAGAACATGACGATCATCCCGCTGTGGTACCAGGCGCAGCAGGCGGTCTGGTCCGACCGGCTGACCAACGTCAAGACCACGCCGAAGAGCACCATCGACCTCAGCAGCGTCGCGGTCAAGAGCTGATCACCGCTCGCCGCTGAGATCACGTAAGTCCCCGGTTCCACCCCGCCCCAGCACGGGCGGGGTGGTACCTCAGGAAGAACCGCACTATCGCGAATAGCGCGACTCACGACCGGCCGGTCCTGCAGCCACATCGCGGGGCCGGCCGATTGTCGGGCAAAAACCCATGAAGGGTAGGCGAAAGCCATGGGGCGTTACATCGTCAGACGCCTGTTGATGATGATTCCGGTGCTGATCGGCACCACGTTCTTCATCTACGCGATGGCCTGGGCCATCCCTGGCGACCCGTTCGCCAGTCGATGTGGTCAGCGCCCCTGCACGGACGCGTTCATCCAGGCCGAGACCGAGCGGCTGCACCTGGACGAGGCTCTGCCCATCCAGTACCTGCACTTCCTCTGGAACATGCTGCAGGGCGACTTCGGCACCACCTCGACCGGCTCGACCGTCCTCGAGGAGGCCTCCGCGGCCTTCCCGATCACCGTCAAGCTCACCGTGGTGGCCATCCTCTTCGAGATCTTCCTGGGCATCGGGCTCGGGATCGCGGCGGCCCTGCGCAAGGGCGGCTACCTCGACGGATTCTTCCTGTTCTCCAGCCTTGTGGCCATTTCTTTTCCGGCCTTCGTCATCGGCTACGTGCTGCAGTACGTGCTGGGCGTCAAGGCCGGCCTGTTCAGCGTGACGGTGGGCTACGGGGCTCCCTGGGGGGACCTGATCCTGCCGGGCTTCGTCCTGGCCTGTCTCTCGCTGGCCTACGTGCTCAGACTCACCCGGGCCAGCCTGCTGGAGACGCTGAAGGCCGACCACGTGCGCACCGCGATCGCCAAGGGCCTGCCCCGCGGCATGGTGCTGCGCAAGCACGTGATCCGGAACTCCCTGATCCCGGTGATCACCTACATCGGCGCGGACGTCGGCATCCTGCTCGGCGGCGCGATCGTGACCGAGGGTGTCTTCAACATCCAGGGACTCGGCGGACTGCTGTACCACGCACTGCGGATCCGCGAGAACGCCACCGTCGTCAGTGTCACCACGCTCGTGGTTCTGGTGATCCTGCTGGTGAACCTGCTCGTGGACCTGCTGTACGCCCGGCTCGACCCAAGGATCCGTTATGAGTGAACCCGACAACCTCGCTGCGCTCGACACCGTCGAGGGTGCTCCGGGCACCCCCACCGCGGCGGTCGCCGAGGCCGGCCGCTCGCGCACCCTGGCCGGCGACGCCTGGGAGACCCTGCGGGGGTCCTGGGTGTTCTGGGGCGCGCTGGTGCTGATCGCGGTCCTGGTCGTGATGGCCATCTGGCCGGGCCTGTTCACCAACGCCGACCCGCGTGACTGCCAGGCCGGCCGCTCCCGCGGCGAGCCCAGTGCGGACGCCTGGTTCGGCTACGACGTGCAGGGCTGTGACGTCTACGCCCGCACCATGTTCGGGGCCCGTGCGTCGATCATGGTCGGCACGCTGTCCACCCTGATGGCGCTGGTCGTCGGCGCCGGGATGGGCATCTACGCCGGCTTCTACGGCGGCTGGGTCGACATCCTGCTCTCCCGGGTCACCGACATCTTCATCGGTATCCCGATCCTGCTCGGCAGCATCATCATCCTGAGCTCGATCCCGACCCCGCCGACCAGCGACTTCCTGAACATCCTGAAGGTCGCCCTGGCGATCTCGGCGCTGTCCTGGCCGTCCACCGCCCGGGTCGCCCGGTCCGCGGTGATCCAGGTCAAGCAGGCCGACTTCGTGGCCGCCTCCCGGGCGCTCGGGGCCAGCCGGAGCTGGATGATCCGCAAGCACATCCTGCCGAACGCGGTCGCCCCGGTGATCGTGATCAGCACGATCAGCCTGGGTGGCTACATCGGGGCCGAGGCGACCCTGTCGTTCCTCGGTATCGGGCTGCAGCCGCCGGTGGTCTCGTGGGGCATCGCGATCAACGACGCCGCCGCGTACATCCGCAACACCCCGCACATGCTCCTCTTCCCGGCGCTGTTCCTCTCCCTGACCGTGCTGGCCTTCATCGCGCTCGGCGACGTCGTCCGCGAGGCCCTCGACCCGAAGACGATGTGAGCGAGCGGATGTTCAGCCAGAGAACCGAGAACCTGGGCTCGGCCGACGGGAAGCCCGACGTCGACGAGAGCCAGCCGCTGCTGCAGGTGCGCGACCTGAGCGTGGTGTTCCGCACCCGCGACGGGGCCGCCCAGGCCGTCAACAAGGTCGACCTCGACCTCGCCCGGGGCCAGACCCTGGCCATCCTGGGCGAGTCCGGCTCGGGGAAGTCGGTGACCGCGCAGGCGATCATGGGCATCCTCGACATGCCGCCGGCCGAGATCACCTCCGGGACGATCAAGTTCCGCGGGAAAGACCTGCTGACCATGCCGGAGAAGGAGCGCCGGCTGTACCGCGGTCAGCGCATCGCCATGGTCTTCCAGGACGCCCTGTCCGCGCTCAACCCCGTGTACACGGTGGGTGAGCAGATCGGCGAGCTCTTCCAGGTCCACCGCGGGATGTCCCGCAAGGACTCCCGGAAGAAGGCCGTCGAGCTGATGGACAAGGTGCGGATCCCGGGCGCCGCCGCCCGGGTCACCGACTACCCGCACCAGTTCTCCGGGGGTATGCGCCAGCGCATCATGATCGCCATGGCGATCGCGCTGGACCCGGACATCATCATCGCCGACGAGCCCACCACCGCCCTCGACGTCACGGTCCAGGCCCAGGTCATGGAGCTGCTGGCGGAGATGCGCCGGGAGACCGGCAGCGGCCTGATCCTGATCACCCACGACCTCGGCGTGGTGGCCGAGACCGCCGACGTGATCAGCGTGATGTACGCCGGCCGGACCGTCGAGCACGGTCCCGCGGTCGACGTCTTCTCCCGCCCGGCCCACCCCTACACGGTGGGTCTGCTGGAGTCGATGCCGCGGCTGACCGGGGCCGGCGACCGGCTCTACGCCATCCCCGGCCTGCCGCCGAGCCTGCTGCGGATCCCACCGGGCTGCCCGTTCGCCGCCCGCTGCCCGCGGGCCGAGGACATCTGCCGGCAGGACCCGCCGCCGCCGGCCGTCGAGCTCGACGGAACCCGTTACTCCGCCTGTCACTTCGCCGAGGAGGTGGTCTCCCATGGTGTCCGCTGAAACCACCGGGGGCACCGGTACCGTGACCGGGACCGAGCCCATCCTGACCGTCCGCGGCCTGGTCAAGCACTTCCCGCTGCGCCAGGGCATCGTGGTCAAGCGCCAGGTCGGCGCCGTCCAGGCGGTCGACGGGGTCGACCTGCAGGTCTACCCCGGTGAGACGATCGGCGTGGTCGGTGAGTCCGGCTGCGGCAAGTCCACCCTGGCCAAGCTGCTGATCGGTCTGGAGACGCCGACCTCCGGGTCGATCTCGCTGACCGGCCGGGAGATGGTCGGGGCCTCGGGCTCCAAGCTCAAGGCGATGCGCCGCGACGTCCAGATGATCTTCCAGGACCCGTACACCTCGCTGAACCCGAGGATGACGGTCGGCGACATCATCGCCGAGCCGCTGCAGATCCACCCGGACGCAGTGCCGAAGGAGAAGCGCACCGAGCGGGTGCGGGAGCTGATGTCGCTGGTCGGCCTGTCGCCCGAGCACATCGACCGTTACGCGCACCAGTTCTCCGGCGGTCAGCGTCAGCGCATCGGGATCGCCCGGGGCCTGGCCCTGAACCCGAAGCTGCTGATCTGCGACGAGCCGGTCTCCGCGCTCGACGTGTCGGTCCAGGCCCAGGTCATCAACCTGCTGCAGGACCTGCAGCGGCGGCTGGGCATCTCGCTGATCTTCATCGCCCACGACCTGTCGGTGGTGCGGCACATCTCGCACCGGGTGGCGGTGATGTACCTGGGCCGGATCGTCGAGCTGGGCGAGAAGGAGCAGGTCTACAACGACCCGCAGCACCCCTACACCAAGGCGTTGCTGTCGGCCGTGCCGAACCCCGACCCGAGCATGCGCGGCAAGGGCAACCAGATCGTGCTGGAGGGTGACCCGCCGAGCCCGGCCAACCCGCCCTCGGGCTGCCGGTTCCGCACTCGGTGCTGGAAGGCGCAGTCGGTGTGCGCCGAGGTCGATCCCGGCCTCGAGCTCACTTCCTCCGGGGCGAGCGCGGCCTGCCACTTCCCGGGCGACACGCCCTCCCGGCCGGGAGTTGCGGCCTAGGTCTGAACGAAACTGCACCAACTGAAGACGTCGGTGAGCACCTCGGGTGCCCACCGACGTCTTCAGTTTGTGGGCGAGAATGGCGGCATGACCGACGACCTCAGGCGCCTCGTCCTCGTGCACGCCCACCCCGACGACGAGACGATCGGCAACGGCGCCACCATGGCGAAGTACGCCGCCGAGGGCGTGGAGGTCACGCTGGTCACCTGCACCCGAGGTGAGCAGGGCGAGGTGATCCCGGCAGAGCTGGCCCACCTGGCGCACCCGGACCGCCTGGGCGAGTACCGGGTGGGGGAGCTGGCTTCGGCCATGACGGCGCTGGGGGTACGCGACCACCGATTCCTCGGCGACCCCTCCGTCCCGGGGCGGCCGGCGGAAGAGGTGCGGGCCGACGGGGGAGTGGTCTACGCCGACTCGGGCATGGCCTACGACCACGACGGCGGGGTCGTGCCTTCGCCCAACCCGCCCGCCGGGGCCTTCGCGCTGGTCGACGTGGAGGAGCCGGCCGAACGGCTGGCCGCCCTGCTGCGTGAGCTGAGGCCTCAGGTGGTGGTGGGCTACGAGCCCGGCGGTGGTTACGGCCACCCCGACCACGTGCAGGCCCACCTGGTGATGATGCGGGGGATCGAACTGGCCGCCCTGGCCGGGCCCGACGACGAGGCGCCCTGGGTGGTGCCGAAGGTCTACTGGACGGTCATGCCCGAGACCCTGACCCGCGAGGCGCTGCGCACCCTGCGCGACGGGATGGGCGAGGACTACACCGGGCCTGATCCGGAAGACCGGCTGCCCAGCATGGTCGTGCCGGACGACCAGGTCACCGCCGCGATCGACGCCACCGCCTTCACCGCCGCCAAGGTCGAGGCCCTGCGCGCCCACGTCACCCAGGTGAAGGTCAGCCCGAACGGCACCTACTTCGCGCTCAGCAACGACTTGAGCCAGCCGGTGATGGGTCTGGAGTTCTACCGCCTGGTGCGGGGTACCGCAGGCGGGACGCGGGACGAGCTCGGTCGGGAGACCGACCTCTTCGCCTGAGTCGGTAGGCGCCCGGTCACTTTGAGTGCGCGCGCGTAGTGCCTCCGGGCGGTCGGCTGACCGCCGGGTGGGTGAACGATCACGCTCCGCCAGCATCTGGCAAGGTTCGCGGTGTCTCCTGGTCCGATCACGACTTTGGAGGACGGTTTGGCGAGCGAGACGGTGCTGCCGGGACGCCGGGTGCTGCGGGACGAGCGGGCTTTCCAGGACACGGTGCTGGACGACGTGGACCGCGAACGGGCCAAGGGTCAGCGGCGGCGGCTCAGCCGGGTGCTGCTCGCCGGGGTCGTGGTGGCGGCCTGGTGCTGGGCCCGCTACCTGACCGGCAATCCGATCCTGCCGGCGTTGCCCGCGGTCGACCCGTTCCTGCTCACCGTGATCATCTTCTTCACGCTGATGCTGGCGGTGTCGGCGGGCACGATGACGCTCACCGGGCGTTCGCCGCACGTGCTCTACCGGCCCGGGCAGAGCGATGTGCGGATCAGCGACGTGAAGGGCCTGGCTCCGGTGGCCGAAGACGTGCGCCGCTCGCTGGAGCTGTTCCGCTCGGCGATGACCTTCCGGAGCCGGATGGGCGGCACGGCCCGGCGTGGGCTGCTGTTCGAGGGCGCCCCCGGGACCGGCAAGACGCTCATGGCCAAGGCGATGGCGGCCGAGGCGGGGGTGCCGTTCCTGTTCGTCTCGGCCACCGCGTTCCAGTCCTCCTACTACGGCGCCACCGGCCGCAAGATCCGCTCGTTCTTCAGAGAGCTGCGCAAGGCCGCCCGCCGCGAGGGCGGCGCGATCGCGTTCATCGAGGAGATCGACGCGATCGCCCTGGCCCGCGGCGGCGTGACCCGGGCCGCGGCCACCGGTTCGCCGATGGTCACGTCCGGGATGAGCGACTGTGGTGGGCTCACCGGTCTGGCCATGGCGAACCCGGCGGTGGCGCCGGGCCTCCAGGTCGAGCGGATGGTCAGCAGCGACGTCGGTGCGGTGGTGAACGAGCTGCTGGTGCAGATGCAGTCGTTCGACGAGCTGACTCCCGCGCAGCGGGTCCTCGGCTGGGGCGTCGACCGGATCAACCTGCTGATGCCGGTCGGCCGCCAGCTTCCGCGGCCTCGTCCGGAGCCGGTGAACGTGATGGTCATCGCGGCCACCAACCGGGCCGACGCGCTCGACCCGGCGCTGCTGCGACCGGGCCGGTTCGACCGCCGGATGACGTTCGGGCTGCCGGACAAGGCCGGCCGCCGGGAGCTGATCGACCACTTCCTGACCCGCAAGGCGCACGAGGCGGAGCTGGCCGACGGGGAGCACCGGGACGCGCTGGCCGGGGTCACCCAGGGGTACAGCCCGGTCAAGATCGAGAACCTGCTGGACGAGGCCCTGGTGAACGCGGTGCGGCGGGGCGCCTACGGGATGTCCTGGAGCGACGTCGAGCACGCCCGGCTGGTCACCGAGGTCGGGCTGGGGCAGCCGGTCGGCTACACCGAGCACGAGCTGCAGCTGATCGCCACGCACGAGGCCGGGCACGCGGTCACCGCCTGGCTGCTCGCCCCGCACCGGCGGCTGGAGATCCTGACCATCGTCAAGCGGGCGAACTCGCTGGGGCTGCTGGCCCACGGCGACCGCGACGACGTGTACACCCGTTCCCGCTCCGAGCTGGGCGCCCTGATCTCGATCGCGTTCGGCGGTCAGGTGGCCGAAGAGCTGTTCTTCGGGGACGTCTCGACCGGGCCGGCGGGGGACCTCACCTACGCGACCACGGTGGCTGCGCAGATGATCGGGGCCTCGGGGATGTCCGACACCCTGATCTCGTTCGCTGCCTCGGGCGGAGCGGACGGCGGCGACCTGGTCGGCCGGGTGATGGGCGACGGCGAGGGCCGCCGGATGCTGGAGGAGCTGCTGACCGCCCGCAAGCAGGCCACCCGGGAGCTGCTGGAGCAGAACCGGCACCTGGTCGAGGCGCTGCGTGACGCATTGCTGGAGAAGCACGAGCTGATCGGCGGCGAGATCGAGCGGGTGCTGTCCCGGGCCCGCGCCGCGTACACCGTCGACCTGCGCGATCGGCAGGTGGACCGGCGCCTGTAGGTCGTGCGGAGGGGCCGCTTAGGGTGGAGAGCATGGCTGTGGATCAGGGAACGTTCCGGCGCGCGGTGGGGCGGTTCGCCACCGGGGTCTGCGTGGTGACCAGCCTGGAAGGGCGCCTGGACCATGCGATGACGGTCAACGCGTTCACCTCGGTGTCGTTGGATCCCCTGCTGGTGCTGGTCTGTGTGGAGCGGGAGGCCCGCTTCCACGACGCGGTCGTCGAGGCCGGGGTCTGGGGCGTCAGCGTGCTGGACTCCGGGCAGCGGCCGGTGGCGGACTGGCTGGCCAATCGCGGTCGGCCGCTGATCGGGCAGCTGGACCGGATCCCGCACCATCGGGGCCCTGAGACCGGTGTTGCCCTGCTCGACGAGGCCGTGGCCACCCTGGAGTGCCGGACGACGGACGTCTACCCCGGCGGCGACCACAACATCGTGCTGGGCGAGGTGGTGGCCGCCTCGGTGCCGGGCGACCGGGCCGGGGCGCTGCTCTACCACCGGGGCGCATACGCCCGGATCTAGACATGTCGCCGGGGGCAGGGCTGATTCGTTACCGGTTCGATCACGGATCACAATGCGACACAGCCGTTTCGGTGACGCTCCGTCGTACCATGACCCGGTGGCAGAAACCCCGCTGGCGGCGCGGCCCCCCATCCCCGCGGACGAATCGGGCAATCAGCCCGCCGGCGATCGGGGTCGGCGATGACGCAGCCCCCTGTGGACGCCACCCAGCCCCTGCCGATGGTGCAGGGCGGCGGCGACGAGCCGAAGGATCTGTCGGGTGAAGACACCCCGACGGTCAGGCATGACTCGGGCCCCTCGGTGAGCCAGGACAACCCCGCGAACTCGGGCAACCGCGCTGCGGGTGCCCCCGGGCGGCAGCCAGCGGGCGGCGCGCAGGCGGGCGCGTCTGGTGGGCGGACTGATGGAGCGTCAGGCGGGCGTCCCGGTAGGACCTCCGGCGGCTGGTCCGAAGGTGCGCCGGGCGGACGCAGCAGTGCCTCTTCGGACGGCCGGGCCCAGAGCGCCCCGGGCGGCGAGTCAGGTGGCCGTTCCGATGGTGCGGCTGGCGGTTGGTCCGGTGGCTGGCCGGGTAGTGCGTCGGGTGGCCAGTTTGACGGGCGGTCCGGTGACGCGCCCAGTGGGCGTGGGGCTGCTCAGTCTGGTGTCTGGCCCAGTGGTTCTTCGGGTGGCCGTGAGGCTGCCCCTTCGGATGGTCGGGCTCAGGGCGCTTCGGGCGGCGAGTCTGGCGGCCGGTCCGATGCGGCGGGCGGCGGCTGGTCCGGTGGCCGGGCCGGCGGGCGGCCGGGTAGTGCGTCGGGTGGCCAGTCTGGAGGGCGGTCCGGTGACGCGCCGGGTGGGCGTGCGGCGGGCCAGTCTGATGGCTGGTCCAACGGTGCTTCGGGTGGGCGTGGGGCTGGCTCTTCGGATGGTTGGGCTCAGAGCGCCCCGGGTGGTGAGTCTGGTGGTTGGGCCGGCGGGCGGCCGGGGAACGCGTCGGGTGGCGAGTCTGGTCGGTCCGATGGTGGTCGCTCTGGTGGTTGGTCCCCAGGGGCTCCGGTTGGGCGGTCGGGAGACGCGCCGGGTGATCGGTCCCCGGGCGCGCCGGGTGAGCGGCCGGGCGGCGGGTCTGATGGGCGGTCCGACGGTGTGTCTGGTGGTCGCTCTGGCAATGGGCAGGGTGGCTGGGCGCCGAGTGTGGCCGGTGGTGGTTCCGGTGGGCGGTCCAATGGTGCGCCTGGTGGGCGTGCGGATGGCGCGTCGGATGGTTGGGGTCGGGGTGCTCAGGGCGGGCGTGCGGGTGGCTCGTCCGATGGTGCGTCGGGTGGGCGGCCGGACGGTGCTGGTGGCCTGCCGGGTGCCCGGCCGGAGGGTGCTGCCGGGCTGCCGGGTGCCCGGCCGGAAGGTGCTGGCGGGCTGCCGGGGGGTCGGCCGGCGATGAGGCCGGCGGCGATGCCGGCGCCCATGCCCACTCCGAGTTTCGCTGCCCCGCGGGCGGTCGGCTCCGGGCCCGCGGGGGCGCAGAGTCAGGGCCAGGGGCGTGGTGGCTCGCAGTCGGAGCCCTTCCCCGGCGCCGGGCGTGGGCCGGGCGGCGCACCGAACTTCGGTCCGGGAGACCGTCCTGAGTTGGAAGCCGGGCCGAACGCGGGCCCGGGCCGTGACCCGGAGAGCGAGTCCGAGGGTCAGCAGCCGAGCTCGCACCCGCAGGAACGGCCCGCTTTCGCGCCCGCCCCGGGCGCCAACAGCCAGCGACCCGACCAACCCCCGGCCGACGACGTGAGGCCCACCGACGTCTTCAATTCTGGCTGGTCGGCGGCGAACTCGCAGCCGCCCGGAGATCGGGACCCGAACTCCGGCCCCGCGAACGGATCCGGCAGCGACAACGGTTACGGCTCGCCCGCGGGCCCGTCCAGCCGCATTCCTGGCGGCCGCAAGACCCTGCTGATCAGCGCGGCCGCTGCCGGTGGCGCACTGGCCGCCTACCTGGGTTTCGCCTGGATGGAGTCGGGCCGGATCGCCGACGGCACCAGTGTGGCCGGGGTGCAGATCGGCGGGATGAACAAGACCGAGGCCGTAAACACCCTCGACCGGGCATTCGCCGATCTGGACGGCAAGGTCGTGCTCACGGCTTCCGAGGGCAAGGACGAGAAGGCCACTCCGGTGGGCGATCTGGGTCTCTCCCTGGACGCCGGAGCGGTGGCCGACCGGCTCACCGGCTTCACCGTCAACCCGGTCTCGCTCTGGAAGAAGATGGCCGGCGGGGGCGCCGAGGAGGCTGATCCGGGGCTGAGCGACGAGGCCATCGAGAAGGGCCTGGACGCCTTCCGCAAGGACTCCGGTGAGGAGCCGAAGAACGCGAAGGTGTCCTTCGAGGGCACCGAGCCGAAGGTTACGCCCTCCACCGACGGCTACGAGATCAGCGACAGCGCCGCCGATGTGGTGCGGGCGGGCTGGCTCACCGGCGAGGTGGACGTGCCGGTGCAGCCCAAGGCCCCGGCGATCACCACCGCCGACGCCGAGAAGGTGCTGGCCGAGCAGGCCGAGCCCGCGGTCTCCGGCCCGCTCACCGTGCGGGTCGGATCGGCCGAGGTCGAGCTGACCCCCGAACAGATCGCTCCCTTACTGGGTTTCAAGGCCAAGGACGGCGAGCTCGACCTGACCGTCGACGGCAAGAAGCTGAAGAAGCTGGTGCTGGACGAGGGCGGCAAGGACATCGCCAAGGAGCCGGTCGACGCCCGGATCGTGGTGGAGAACGGCAAGCCCCGGGTGATTCCGGGCAAGGACGGCGTGACCGTGCAGGCCGCGGCCCTGGCCGATCAGGTGCGCGAGCCGCTGGTGGCCGCGGACGCCGGTCAGCGGGTGGCCGAGGTGCCCACTTCCGCCCAGAAGCCGGAACTGACCACCGAGAAGGCGGAGAAGCTCGGCGTGAAGGAGAGGATCTCGACCTTCTCGACCAACCTCACCGCCGACGCCGGGCGCACCGAGAACCTGCAGATCGCCGGGCGTGCGGTGGACGGCACCCTGGTGCTGCCGGGCGAGACCTTCAGCCTCAACGAGGTTCTCGGCGAGCGGACGCCGGAGAAGGGCTACAACCCGGCCCCCGCGATCAGCGGCGGCCGGCTGGTGAAGGACTACGGCGGTGGCGTTTCGCAGATGGCCACCACCATCTTCAACAACGTGTTCTTCGCCGGACTCGAGGACGTCTACCACAAGCCGCACTCGTTCTACATCTCCCGCTACCCGGAGGGCCGCGAGGCCACCGTCAACTGGCCCACCGTGGACCTGAAGTGGAAGAACGACACCAAGACGGCGGTGCTGATCAAGGCCTCGGTCGGCTCACAGGTCACGGTCAGCTTCTACGGCACCAAGTACTGGGACATCACCGCGGGCAAGAGCGAGCGCAGCAACCTGCGCAGCCCCGAGACGCACTACGACGACTCACCGGGCTGTGTGGCCCAGGGCGCCAACGGCGGGTTCGACGTATCGATCACCCGTACGTTCCGCCGTCCGGGTTCGGACAAGGTGGAGAAGACGGAGACCTTCAAGGCCGTCTACAACGCCGAGGACGAAGTGATCTGCGGTCCCGAACCGGGCTCGCGCGACGACCAGGACCGGGACAAGCCCTCCCGCGGCGAGGCCCGGGCCGGCGACCGGGACTGAGCCGGGCGGCTCACCAGGAGTCGAACGTGGGGACGATCGCCTCGTCGATCGCGCGCAGCAGCGCCGAGGCGATGAACGGCTTGGTCAGATAGGTCGCGCCCAGCGCGCGACCGGCCTCGATGTCGTTCTCGTAGACCCGGGCGGACAGGAAGATGGCGGGCAGGTTGTCACTGCCCTCCATCGCCCGCAGGTGCACGAGCAGTTCCATCCCGCTCATCTCGGGCATCGTGACGTCCAGGATGGCGACGTCCGGCCGGCCCCGCTCCGACACCGCCTGCAGCGCCGTCTGGGCCGAGGTGGTGCCGATCACGCGGTGCCCGTTCGACTGCAGCCTGAACGTGACGATCCGGACGGTGTCCGGATCGTCGTCCACCACCAGTACCCGGGCCATAACACGCCGTCCCCACCTAGGAGTCACACTCGTCCGTGAGGGTGTGTCGGCGGGCCGGTGGGCGATCTTGAGGAGGCGGCCGGGCCCGCACGAAGTGTCTCCCGAGCGCTTCACCCCGGCACACGGGATGTCGATCGGACCCGGGTGACCCTTGCGACCACCCCGGCCGAGCCCGCCCGGGACCGTCCCGGCGACGACCGGCACCGGGGACGGTTCGTCGGCGTGCTCGTCCTGCTCGCCGTGCTCATCGTGGTGCCGATCACGGCCGCGGTGATCTCCTACGACCGGATGGTGCGCTCCAACGCCGAGCGGGAGATGCAGAACACGGCCGACCTGGCCGACGTGTTCCTGCGGGAGCAGACCGCCGCCCTGGCCGCCCTGATCGGCTCGGTGGCCACCGACGCCGAGCTGGCCGAGGCCCTCGTGGACCCGTCCGCGGAGGCCTCCCAGAAGTCGGTCGGGCAGGTGCTGCGCACTCTCGAGGCGGCCGGGACCGACATTTCCACGGTGGTGATCCTGGACGCGGGCAGCCGGGTGGTGGGCGACCTGCCCGACCGGGTGCCCTACGGCTACGACCTGAGCGAGCAGTCCTGGGTGCCCCGGATCGACGCCGACTCCGGGTACTCGATCTCCCCGGTCTTCCGCAGCCCGATCTCCGGCAACGACGTCAGCTCGATCACCGTGCCGATCCGTGACACCTCCGGCGAGTTGCTCGGATACGTCGGGATGTCCCGGAAGATCACCGGTTACCAGCGCTACGTCGAGTCCTACGCGACCGGCCGGGGCGTGCGGCTGAGCGTGGTCGACGGGGCCGGGCAACTGGTGGCCGACAGCGAGGGGGCGGTCGCCGAGGACGACCTCAGCCCGGCCACCCGGCTCGCCCGGGCCCGCACGGTGCAGGCGGGCAGCGGCCAGATCGTCGCCTCGAGTTCCGCCCCGGACGCCGGGAGCGGTTACGAGTGGCGGGTGGTCGCCCAGGAGAGCGAGACCGTCGCGATGCGGCCCGCGGTCTACTTCCGGGCCACCGCGATCGGGACCGGGGCGGTGCTGCTGGTCGCCGCGTGGGTGGTGGCCGCCCTTCGCCGCCGGGCGATCGGGGCCACCCGTCAGGCCAACCGGACGCTGTTGGAGAACCAGCGCCGGATGGTCGATCTGGCCAATTCCTCACCCGGTGTCCTGCTGAGCCTGGAACCCGACGGCACGGTGGACTTCTGCTCGGTGGGCGGTGAGGAACTGCTCGGGGTCCCGGTCGAGGAGCTGACCGGCCGGGCGCTGGCGCCGTTCCTGGTGGCCGAGAGCGAGCCGGAGACCGCTGCGCGGCTGGATGAGCTGGTCCGGACCGGGGAACCGCAGGTGTTCCTGGCCCGCACCCGGGGCCCGGGCGGCAGCCGGCGGATCGTCGAGTGCACGTTCCGGATCAGCGGCGGGGCGGGCGGGCCGGGGGAGATCTGGGGTTCGCTGCAGGACGTGACCGGCCGGCTGAGCGCCCGCGACCAGGTGGAGCAGTTGTTCCAGCTCTCCACCGACTTCATGGCGGTGGCCGACTTCGAGGGCCACCTGGTGCAGACCAACCCGGTCTGGTCGGCGGGGCTCGGGATCGGCCCGGACCAGTTGCTGGGCCGCCGTTTCGAGGAGGTCTTCCACGTCGACGACCGCCGCCGGGTGGCCGACCAGCTGGCCCGGCTGGCCGCCGAGCCGGGGGTGGCCACCTTCGAGAACCGTTACGTGCTCGAGGAGGAGGTGCGCACGCTGCTGTGGACGGCGGCCTCCGACCCGGACCGCCGGCTGATCTACGCGGTCGGGCGGGACATCACGGCGCAGAAGGAGCTGCAGAACGCGCTGGCCGAGACCCGCGACCAGGCGGTCGAGGCGTCCCGGCTGAAGTCCGAGTTCGTGGCCACCATGAGCCACGAGATCCGGACCCCGATGAACGGTGTGATCGGCCTGACCGACCTGCTGCTGGGCACCCCGCTGACCGAGACCCAGCGGCGTTACGTGGAGGGCGTGCGCACGGCCGGCGACGCCCTGCTCACGGTGATCAACGACATCCTCGACTTCTCCCGGATCGAGGCCGGCCGGCTGATGCTCGACCGGGTCGAGTTCCGCCTCGAGGACGTGGTCGACGACGTGGTCACCCTGGTCCGGCAGAACGCCACCGCCAAGGGCCTGGAACTGGACGTGGACTACGAGCCGGGGGCGCCGTTCGCGCTGAGCGGGGATCCGGGGCGGCTGCGGCAGATCCTGCTGAACCTGACCCACAACGCGGTGAAGTTCACCGAGCAGGGCGGGGTCTCGATCTCGGTGACGCCCGGCCCGGCCCGTCAGGACGGGCTGGTCACGGTCAGCTTCGCGGTCACCGACACCGGCATCGGGATCGAGCCGGCCCGGCTGGAGGAGCTGTTCGAGCCGTTCCGGCAGGCCGACGAGGGCACCAGCCGGGCCTACGGCGGCACCGGCCTGGGCCTGTCGATCAGCCGACGGCTGGCCGACCTGATGGGCGGGACCATCCGGGCCACCAGTGAGCTGGGCACCGGGGCCACCTTCGTGGCCGAGCTGGTGTTCGCCCCGGCGGCCGACTGGGGCCGCTCGGTGCGCGGTCGTGACGCCCGCGGGCTGGCGGTCCTGGTGGTCGACGACAACGAGGTCAACCGGCTGGTCATGACCACCCAGCTGACCCGCTGGGGGATGCGGCCGGTGGCGGCCGGGTCGGCGGACGAGGCGCTGGACATGCTCACCCACCGCTCCGCCCCGGCCGGCGGCTACGACCTGGCCGTGGTGGACATGCACATGCCGGACAAGGACGGGATCACGCTGATCGAGCAGATCCGCCGGGTGCCGGCCCTCGCCGGGTTGCCGGTGGTGCTGGTCAGTTCGGGGGCGGAGGTGGACGAGAACACCGCCGCAGCGCACGGGATCGCGGCCCGGCTGACCAAACCGGTGCGCCAGTCAGACCTTTTCGGCGCTCTGACCCGGGTCAGCCTGCCGGCCCTGGAGCCGGCCGGCCCGGAGACCCCTTCGGACGAGGCCGATTCCGAGGACCCGCCGCCGCGGGCGCAGACCGTGCGGCCGGTCGAGACCGCCCGGGAGCGGTTCCGGCTGCTGCTGGTCGAGGACAACGACATCAACCAGACGGTCGCCCTGGGCATCCTGTCGCAGCTGGGCTACCAGGTGGACGTGGCCGGGCACGGTGAGCAGGCGCTGGCGATGACCGAGCAGCACAGCTACGACGCGATCCTGATGGACTGCCAGATGCCGGTGATGGACGGCTACACGGCGACCGTGGAGCTGCGCCGTCGCCCGGCCACCCGGGAGGTGCCGATCATCGCGATGACCGCGGCCACCTTCGCGGCCGACCGGCGCCGGTGCTTCGACTCCGGGATGGACGACTTCATCGCCAAACCGGTGCGTTCCACCACGCTGCAGGCCACGCTGAACCGTTGGCTGCGCACCACCGAGGACGAGCCCCCGGCCGGCCGGGCGGAGAAGACCCGGCCGATGCAGCCGCACTACTCGGCGGTGCGAGACCGGATCGCCGCCGTCCGCGACAGCGAGCACGTGACCGTCGAGGCCGTGGAGACCGCGAGCGCGGTCGGGGTTCTGGAGGAAGGACCCCACCGGCCCGCGCTACCGGCCGTTCCCCGTCAGGCGGGCCCGCCCGCAGAGAACCTGGTGGAGGAACGGCCGTCCGGCGCCCGTCCGGCCGCCCGGGTCCAATCGCCGCAGGAGTCTCAGGAGGTACCAGCCATCAGCACCACGGACGAGCGGATCGCCGAGTTGCTCGGCGAGGGGACCGAGTTCGAGGTCGAACTGGTCCGGGACATCATCACCTCGTTCCTGTCCCGGACGGTCGACCTCTTCCAGCGGCTGAGCCTGGCCGTCGGGGCGGACGACTCCGAGGCCGCCTACCTGCACGCCCACAGCCTGGCCGGGGCGGGGCTGAACCTGGGCACCGACCGGGTGGTCGAGATCGCCCGGCAGATCGAGGCCGAGGCCCGGGCCGGGCGGGCCGGGCAGTGCGGTCAGTTCATGGTCGACCTGGAGGTGGCCCTGGACCAGGCCCGGGTGGGGTTGCGCGACATCGCCGCCAACCTGCCCGAGCCACCTACGGCGTGAGGTAGCTGTACCGGTGGTGGAGACCGAACCCGGCCCGGGCGTAGCTCGCCCGGGCCGCGTCGTTGTCCTCGGCCACCTGGAGGAACATCGACTGGGCGCGGTGCTGCCGGCTCCACTCGGCGACTGCGCCGATCAGGGCCAGCGAGAGACCCTGGCGGCGCCACTGCGGTTCCACCTTCATCTCGGTCAGCCCGCTCCAGCCCTCGGCCAGCGAGCCCCGGGCAGCGCCGGCCACCTCGCCCTCGGCGGTCCGGATCGAGGCGAACACCTGCTGCGGCGCGGAGGTCAGCAACCGGATGCCGTGCTCGGGCACCGCCTGCCCGCGATAGCGGTACTGGCTGAGCCAGGCCGGGTCCGGTTCGTCGGCCAGGTCGATCTCCAGCCCCTCGGGCAGCACTGCGCCGCCCAGCCTCGCCTGCAGGGCGCGGAGCTCGGCCACGGGGGCGGTGAGCACCAGCGTGGGAGTGACCCGGCGCCAGCCCGCGGACTCGAAAAGCGATGTGGCGGCCAGCAGCTGGTCGGTGTCCGCGTCGTCCAGCCGGGGCTCGGGAGCGGTGGCGACCGGGGGCAGCCCGCGCTCGGCGTACCAGTCCACGACCTCCACCAGGGCCACGTCGAGCGGCATGCCGGGCTCGCCGACCGGCAGCACCGAGTTGGCCCGGTTGGTGTGACCCCCGCTGGCCCGCAGCAGCCAGCCGCCCAGCCAGTCCTGCTCCTCGGCCTGCCAGTGCCGGGCCATCAGGAGCTCGAGGTCGCCGACCGACAGCGCCTGGTGCGGGGGCGCCGCCCGGCCCGCCTTCGGGGGAACCGGCTTACCGGCCACCACCGAGCTGAGCTGCACCTTCACCGGGCCCCGGCGGCCCTGCACCCGCAGGGTCTGCCCCTCCACCGCCAGCAGTTCGCCCAGCACGTCCCGCAGGCCGTCGCCGTCGCGCAGCCGGACCACCACCCGCGAGCCGACGTGCGCGGCCCACTCCTCGCTCGAGCGCGCATTCATCCGGGGACCCTTTCATGAGGTAACCCTTCGGCGACACGGGCACGACCGATCAGAGATACTGGGCCGGGCCGGTATGCGCGGCCACGGCGACGAGACGCCCCGGAGAGCGACCAGGGCGGCCAGACCAGGAGGACGGACGTGACCTACGTCATCGCGCAGCCCTGCGTGGATGTGAAGGACAAGGCCTGCATCGAGGAGTGCCCTGTCGACTGCATCTACGAGGGGGAACGGATGCTCTACATCCACCCCGACGAGTGCGTGGACTGTGGTGCCTGCGAGCCGGTCTGCCCCGTGGAGGCGATCTTCTACGAGGACGACGTCCCGGACCAGTGGGGCGACTACTACAAGGCCAACGTCGAGTTCTTCGGCGACCTCGGCTCGCCCGGCGGGGCGGCCAAGATGGGCCTGATCAACAAGGACCACGCGTTCATCGCCGCGCTGCCCCCGCAGGCCGAGTAGTGGCCGCCCCGGTGCTGCCCGACTTCCCTTGGGACCGGCTGACGCCGTTCAAGAACCAGGCCGGGCAGCACCCGGGCGGGATCGTCGACCTGTCGGTCGGCACCCCGGTCGACCCCACGCCCGAGCTGGTCCGGCAGGCCCTGGCCGACGCGTCTGACGCGCCCGGCTACCCGCAGACCTACGGCACGCCGCCGTTGCGGGAGGCGGTCGCGGCCTGGTTCGCGCGTCGGCGCAACGTGCCCGACCTCGACCCGGCCGGCGTGCTGCCGACGATCGGCTCGAAGGAACTGGTGGCCTGGCTGCCCACCCTGCTCGGGCTCGGCCCGGGCGACGTGGTCATGCATCCCCAAGTGGCATATCCCACGTACGACGTGGGTGCGCGGCTGGCCGGGGCCACTCCGCTCGCCGCCGACGGCACGGTGCAGGTGGGCCCGGGCAAGAACGCGGTCAAGCTGCTCTGGCTCAACTCCCCGGGCAATCCGACCGGTCGGGTGCTGGGGGTGGAGCACCTGCGCAAGATGGTCGCCTGGGCCCGTTCGGTGGGTGCCGTGGTGGCCAGCGACGAGTGCTACGCCGAGCTCGGCTGGGACGGCGTGGAGGTGCCGAGCATCCTCGACCCGGAGGTCTGCGGCGGGTCCCACGAGGGTCTGCTGGCGGTCTACTCGACCAGCAAGCAGTCCAACCTGGCCGGCTACCGGGCCGCCTTCGTGGCCGGGGATCCCGTTCTGGTGCAACGCATTCTGGAGATCCGCAAGCACGCCGGGATGATCGTCCCGTGGCCGGTGCAGGAGGCCCTGCGGGTCGCCCTGGGCGACGACGAGCACGTCGCCGAGCAGCGCGAGCGGTACCGCCGTCGGCGTGAAGTCGTGCGCGACTGGCTGCGGGCCGAGGGCTTCAAGATCGACTACTCCGAGGCCGGCCTGTACTTCTGGGCCACCCGGGACGAACCGTGCTGGGACACCGTCGCCGATCTCGCCGCGCGCGGCGTCCTGGTCACTCCGGGAGACTTCTACGGCCCCTCGGGTGCCCGGCACGTGCGCGTCGCACTGACCGTCAGTGATGAAAGAGTGGCGCAACTCGCGGCCCGTGCGGCTGGTCCGGATGGCTCAGGCGGATCAACGAGGGGTAACTTGCGTTAAGGCCGTGTGTCCCGGCGAACCACGCCGGAGCACGGCCACAAGACCCTGGACCCAGACACCAGCGTGGGAGCGTCCTATGTCCGACGGATCCGATCAGATCACCCTGAACTACCCAGGCGGCGAACTCGACCTGGGGGTGACCCGGGCAACTGAGGGAACTTCCGGGTTCGGTGTGTCCTCGCTCCTCTCGAAGACCGGTTACGTCACCCTGGACCCGGGCTTCACCAACACTGCGTCGTGCACCTCGGCCATCACCTACATCGACGGTGACGCCGGCATCCTGCGCTACCGCGGCTACCCGATCGCCGAGCTGGCCGAGAAGTCCACCTTCCTCGAGGTCAGCTACCTGCTGATCTACGGTGAGCTGCCGAGCACGTCGCAGCTGGAGGAGTTCACCAACCGCATCCAGCGGCACACCCTGCTGCACGAGGACTTCAAGCGGTTCTTCGACGGCTTCCCGCGCGACGCGCACCCGATGCCGGTGCTCTCGGCCGCGGTCTCCGCGCTGGGCACGTTCTACCCGGACAGCACCAGCATCCGCGACCACGACCAGGTCGAGCTGGCCACCGTACGGCTGCTGGCCAAGCTGCCCACGATCGCCGCCTACGCCTACAAGAAGTCGGTCGGCCAGCCGTTCCTCTACCCGGACAACTCGCTCGGCCTGGTGGAGAACTTCCTGCGGATGACGTTCGGCTTCCCGGCCGAGCCGTACGACGTGGACCCGGTCCTGGCCAAGGCCCTGGACCTGCTGTTCATCCTGCACGCCGACCACGAGCAGAACTGCTCGACCTCCACGGTCCGGCTGGTCGGCTCCGGCCAGGCCAACCTGTTCGCCTCGGTCTCGGCCGGTATCCACGCCCTGTCCGGCCCGCTGCACGGCGGCGCCAACTCGGCGGTGCTGGAGATGCTGGAGGAGATCCAGAAGTCGCCCGACGGCCCCGACACCTTCATGAACAAGGTGAAGAACAAGGAGGGCGGCGTCCGGCTGATGGGCTTCGGGCACCGGGTGTACAAGAACTACGACCCGCGCGCGGCCATCATCAAGAAGACCGCCGACGACATCCTGCGGGGTCTGGGCGTGAACGACCCGCTGCTCGACATCGCGCTGCGGCTCGAGGAGATCGCGCTCAGCGACGACTACTTCATCGAGCGCAAGCTCTACCCCAACGTGGACTTCTACACCGGCCTGATCTACAAGGCCATGGGCTTCCCCACGAAGATGTTCACGGTGCTGTTCGCCCTCGGCCGGCTGCCGGGCTGGATCGCCCAGTGGCGCGAGATGACCGAGGACAAGCAGACCAAGATCGGACGTCCGCGGCAGGTCTACATCGGCGCCACGGAACGTCCTTACCTGGGGATCAGCGAGCGCTGATACACGTATGAGGGCCCGGTGGTCGGGTAGTCAGGACCACCGGGCTCAGGTTCGGCGCCGGGTGCTCCTCCACGACGAGGCGCCCGGTGGTTCCGTTTGGGGGCTCGAGGGTTTCCAATTGAGGACGCCCTCGGGCGCCGGCTGCGCTGTCAGTAAACAGTGATCTGGACCTGGCGATCGGAGAGATCGCCGGCGGTCTCCGTCCAGCCCTTGCCGGAGTCGGCCCGCACCCAGCGGTGCCCGGCCAGCGAAACCTGTTTCACCCCGAGCGCATCCGCGCGGGCCACCGCCCAGGATGCCAGGGCCCAGGCGTGGCGGTCGTTCTTCTCGGCCGGGACCGAGAACGTCAGGCCGGTGCCGGCCTGGTCGACCTCCGACTTGCTGCGGCCCAGCTCCTCCTTGGCGGCGGCGCGCACTCCGAGAGCCCGCTCGGTCAGGCCGTTCTCGCCCGGCTGCTGGGCGGCCAGGTCGTCTTCCTTCAGCACGCAGTTCCAGCCGCCGGGGGAGTGACCGGCCAGCGGGGACACGATCAGCCGGGCCTCGGGCTCGTGGTCGGCATAGGCCTCGGGGAAGGCCGAGCGCTGCACCTTCTGGGCGGCCTCGGTGATGGTCAGCTCGTCCAGGTCGCCGATCTTGGCCAGCGCGTCGTAGAACTCGTTGGTGGCGTAGATCGGGTCGAGGATCTCCTCGCGGGTGCCCCAGCCCTGCGACGGGCGCTGCTGGAAGAGGCCTACGGAGTCGCGGTCGCCGTAGGTGATGTTGCGGAGCTTGGACTCCTGGATCGCGGTGGCCACGCCGATCGTGGCCGCCCGCACCGGGAAGTCACGCTTCTCGGCGATGGCGGTGATGATCGCGGCGTTGTCGGCCTGGTCGATCTCCAGCGTGTGCTTGTCGCCGTTCTCGAACTCGCCCGTGCAGATCTCCCGCAGGGTGACCGGGCCGACGGCGCCCTGCAGCCAGATCCAGGCGCCACCGACGGCGGCGCCGGCGGTGAGCAGGATGACCGTCAGGGCGATCAGCGGGCCGCGGAAGGGGCTGCGGCGCTTGGCTTTGCGACCGCCCATGCTGCCCCCGTCGTCGCGGTACGGATCGGTGCTCTCCTGCGCCATCGGCCGGGTGCGCTCGTCCGACCCGGCCGGGGGCCGGCTGCCGACGGGAGCGGGCCGTTCCGGGCGGGGCGTACCGGCTTTCGGGCCCTTGGCCGGCATGGGCCGGGTGGGATCGGAGTTACTCATCCGCCCTCACCTCCTTGCCGTCGTCGTTCGGTCCGAACGGACGATCATGCAGCTTCTACCTGAGAGAAAGCTGCATGACCGCCTCTCGCCGGACTCAGTCGTTGGCGTGCAGCGCCGCGTTCAGCTCGAACGTGAAGCCACCGCTGCGGGCCAGCGCCTCCACCGCCCCGGTGGTGGAGTTGCGGCGGAACAGCAGGCCGCTGGCCCCCGAAAGGGTGGAGGCCTTCACCAGCTTCGGGTTCTCCTTGCTGGCCGGGACCCCGTCGCCGGCCGTGCCCTTCGGCTCGGACAGCAGCTGCACCTTGGTGCCGGCGGTCAGGTACAGACCCGCCTCGACCACGCAGTCGTCACCCAGGCTGATGCCCAGACCGGCGTTCGCCCCGAGCAGGCAGCGCTCACCGATCGCGATGACCTCCTTGCCGCCGCCCGACAGCGTGCCCATGATCGAGGCGCCGCCGCCGATGTCGGAGCCCTCACCGACCACGACACCCTGCGAGATCCGGCCCTCGACCATCGAATTGCCCACCGTGCCGGCGTTGAAGTTGACGAAACCCTCGTGCATGACCGTGGTTCCGGCGGCGAGGTGAGCGCCCAGGCGCACCCGCGAGGCGTCGGCGATGCGCACACCGGCCGGCAGCACGTAGTCGGTCATCCGCGGGAACTTGTCCATCCCGGTGACCTCGACCCGGGTGTTCGGGCCGCCGCCGGCGCGGATGCGCAGCCGGGTGGCCTCGAAGTCGTCTGCCGGGCAGGGGCCGTGGTTGGTCCACACCACGTTCGGCAGGGCGCCGAAGATGCCGGCCAGGTTGATCGTGTTGGGCCGCACCAGGCGGTGCGAGAGCAGGTGCAGGCGCAGGTACGCGTCCGGCGTGTCCTTCGGCTCGGCGTCGAGGTCGATCTCGGTGCGCACCACGTGCAGGCGCACCTTGCGGTGCGGGTCGGTGCCCTCGAGCGAGGCGAGGTCGGCGGGCACGTCGTAGGGGCCGGCCGCCTGCGGGGCGGCGCCGAGCTGCGGAGCCGGGTACCAGGTGTCCAGCACGACCCCGGCCTCGGTGCTGCTGGCCAGGCCATAACCCCAGGCCAGGCGGGGGGCGGAAGCGGAAGCGGGGGACGTGGGGCTCACCTCGGTCATGCCGTGCATCCTACGGGCGGGCGAAGGGTGGTCCGCCCACCGAGCCACCCGCGCACCGGTACCCGAAACGCATCGGTGCCCGCCGGCGTCCTCAATCTGGTTTCGTGGGGCCCGATATGGTCGCGACATGACCGGTGCCGCGCTGACCCTGAACCTGACCGGCGACGTCGTGGACCTCACGCGCGCGCTGTGCGACATCCCCTCGGTGAGCGGTGACGAGGCGCTGATCGCCGACCGTGTCGAGGCCGCGCTGCGCGAGCTCGGGCACCTGGAGGTGATCCGCGACGGCAACTGCATCGTCGCCCGCACCCACCTCGGCCGGGCCGAGCGGGTGGTGATCGCCGGGCACATCGACACGGTGCCGATCACGGTCGAGCCGGCCAACCTGCCCACCTGGCTCTCCCCGGACGGCTCGGTGCTGCACGGCCGGGGAACGGTGGACATGAAGGGCGGTGTGGCGGTGGCGCTGGCTCTGGCCGCGACCGTCGCCGAACCCACCCGCGACGTCACCTACGTGTTCTACGACTGCGAAGAGGTGGAGGCCGTGCGCAACGGCCTCGGCCGCCTCTCCCGCACCCGGCCGGAGCTGCTGCAGGCCGACTTCGCGGTCCTCGGCGAACCCACCTCGGCGGTGGTCGAGGGCGGCTGTCAGGGCACCATGCGGATCGAGGTGGAGACCACCGGGACGGCGGCGCACTCGGCCCGGTCGTGGATGGGCTCGAACGCGATCCACAAGGCCGGGGCGGTGCTCGAGGTCCTGAACGCCTACCGGGCCCGCGAGATCGAGGTCGACGGGCTGGTCTACCGGGAGGGCCTGAACGCGGTCGGGATCTCCGGAGGGATCGCCGGGAACGTCATTCCCGACCGGTGCACGGTGCTGGTCAATTACCGGTTCGCGCCGGACAAGAGCCTGGAGCAGGCCGAGGCGCACCTGCGTTCGCTGTTCGACGGGTTCACGGTCACCGTCACGGATGCCTCGCCGGCCGCCCGACCAGGGCTGAACGCCCCGGTGGCAGCGAATTTCGTGAAGGCAGTAGGGGGAACACCCGGACCGAAGTTCGGCTGGACCGACGTGGCGCTGTTCTCCACGCTCGGGATCCCGGCGGTGAACTTCGGCCCGGGCAACCCCTCGCTCGCGCACAAGGACGACGAGCAGTGCCCGGTCAGCGATCTCACCGCCTGCCTGGAGGCCCTGCGGCGGTGGCTGGTCGCGTAGGTCTTGAGGTTCTCGGCTCAGGCCACCGCGAACAGGTGGTCGACGATCGGGTCGGGCACCGCGTAGGAGTTCGCCCCGTCGATGGTCAGGCAGGTGGTGGTGCCCTGCATGAACCAGACCACGTCGTCGAACTCGAAGGGGACCACCGGGCGCATCAGCCAGTGCTTGAACGACTCCCGGTGCATGACCGCAAGAGTGCGATTGCCGTACCAGAGGGTCACCGTGTCGATCCGCACGACGACCTCGATGGTGCCCACCCGCCAGCCCCGGCTGTCGGTCAGGTCGAACTCCAGCCGGCCCGTCCACTGGACCGGATGGGTGTGCTGGGAGTTGATCGGGGTCCGGGGAGTCTGAGGGTTCGTGTCCGCCGTCTTGTCGGTCGGACGGTCGGGCCTTGAAGCGTCGAGTCGGCTGCCGCTGGTCTGCTGCTCTGTCATCAGGTCTCGATTCCGCCCGTCACCGTCGCCGGACTCCGCACTGGTCCGCGTAGCCGGGATTCGCCCTTCAACCACGGCGGGCCCGCGCCAAGCCCACCGTCACCGCACACGCGAACATTCCGTGCCCCACCCCGTCGATTCGTGCCGCACTGTTACATCTTGCTCACGTATAGGCTTAATCAATGAGTGATTAGAGCGCAATATGGCATTTTGCGCACGTGTGGAGTGCAGTAAGCGTTCATCGATGAAGGTGGACAGGGGGTGTGCGGCGCTTCGCGCAGTGTTAAGTACCTGCTCGTGCGGTCTCGGGCGAACCAGCTTGAGGACGCCGGTGGGCCCCTTTGTTGAGGTCGGTGGACGGGTGGTCGGTGCCGGTCGGGTTCGGTGGGGAGGCTTGGACGCCGGGCGCTGTCGCCGGGTGTCAGCCTCTCTTGCCGGGAGCGGCTGTCGGTGCCGGCTCCGTGGCAGGAGCGGCTTCGGCCACCTGGGCGGGGTCGGTCTTCGTCGATGTAGACGCCTGGTACATGAACGGCGTGGCCCGCGGACCTTTGGCCGGCTGACTTGGGAAGTCAGCCCTGCGGCGGTCGGCCGGGTCCGGGACGGGTTGCTCTTCGTTGATGTGTACACCTGGTACACGAACGCCCGCGGACCTCTAGCCGACTTGGTGGAGGCCGGCCTGCGGTGGTCGGCGGGGTCCGGCGGTGGTCGGGTTGGTCCTCGTTGATGTGTACACCTGGTACACGAACGGCGTGGTCCGCGGACCTCTGGTGGGCCGACCTGGCGGAGGTCAGCCCCTGCGGTGGCCGGTTGGGCCAGTGGTGGCCTGGGGCGTGCTGGTGGGGGGCGGTCTTCTTCTATGTATACGCCTGGTACACGACCAGGCGGCCCGCCGATCCCACTCAGTCAGTCAGCCCAGGTCGGCCCATCTGGCAGCAGTCAGCCCGGGTGTCTATTGGGCTCGGCATCGGCCGCCGGGGCGGAGTCAGTCGTTGCGGTGACGGCGGCGCGCGGAGAGGTCGATGATCGCCTGGCGTGAGGTTCCCGGACCCAGCGGGTCGCGGTGGCCGGTGCCGGGCAGCTTTCCCTGCCCCGGCTGCTCGCGGACGTCGATCTCTTCGTCCTCCTCGGGCCAGCCGTTGGCCGACCGCCCGCCCGAACTGCTGCCCGAACTGCTGCCCGAACTGCTGCGGGGACGCTCGTCGCGGGCTTCCGGACCCCAGGGGGCGGGGGAGGAGGAGCCCGAGCTCCAGGGGGCGGCCGGCTCTTCCGGGGCGTTGCTGTAGGGCGAGGGGTAGCCGGACGAGCCGTTGCTGTACGGGCTCTCGCTGCCGTAGGAGCTGCCCGGGCGGTCCGCCGACGAGTCCGACGGGTAGGACGAGCTGCTGCGGTAACTGTCGTCGTAGCCGCTGCCGTAGGACGAGCCGCTGGAGTACCCCGGAGCGTCGGCCGAGGGGTAGCCCGAGCCGCTGCCTCCCGAGCCGGAGTTGCTGGAGCCGGAGCTCGGTCCGGGGACCGGGTCGTTCAGCGGGTCGCTCAGGGCTCGGAACGTCTCGGTGGAAGGGCCGAGGTTGGGGCTCGGACGGTAGATCTCGGCCGCCGTCTCCTGGAAACGGCGGTCGGCCTCGATCTGCTCGGGCCGCGGGGCGGAGGGCGCGGTGGGCGACTCGACCGCGGCGGCGCCGGGCATCATCCAGCTGCCGGTGTTGGGGCCCTGCGTGGTGGGCCAGCTGCCGGTGTTGCCGGAGGCGGTGGCCGCCAGGCGGGCAGCCCGTTCGTAGGCCTCCCGTCGGATCTCCTCGGCGGCCCGGCGCACCTCTTCCAGACGCTGGCGCTCGGCCTCTTCGCGGGCCGCCTGCTCGCGAGCCAGGCGCTCGGCCTCTTCCCGCTCGGCGCGCTCGCGGGTCTCCCGCTCACGGCGGGCCGCAGCAGCCCGCTCGCGGGCCTCGTGGATGCGGCGCTCACGCTCGACGCGCTGCCGCTCCAGACGCTCGGCCTCGGCCTTGGCCAGGGCCTCCTTGCGCTCCTTCTCCAGACGCTCCTGCTCAGCCTTCTCGGCTGCCCGGCGGGCGGCCTCGGCCCGCTCACGCTCGACGCGCTCACGTTCGATGCGTTCGGCTTCGAGACGCTCACGCTCGATGCGCTCGGCCTCGGCCTTCGCGCGGGCCTCGGCCTCGAGGCGTTCGCGCTCGCGTCGCTCGGCCTCGATCCGCTCCCGTTCGAGGCGTTCGCGCTCGCGCCGTTCGGCCTCGATCCGCTCGCGTTCGAGGCGCTCGCGTTCCAGACGTTCCCGCTCGAGCCGTTCGGCCTCGGCCTTCGCACGGGCCTCGGCTTCGAGGCGCTCGCGTTCGCGGCGTTCGGCCTCAGCCTTGGCTCGGGCCTCGGCTTCGCGGCGTTCTGCCTCAGCTTTGGCACGGGCCTCGGCCTCAATGCGCTCGCGTTCGAGCCGTTCGCGTTCGCGGCGTTCCGCCTCGGCCTTGGCGCGGGCCTCGGCCTCGCGGCGCTCCCGTTCGATGCGCTCGCGCTCCAGGCGCTCCTGCTCGCGGCGTTCGGCCTCGGCCTTGGCGCGCGCTTCGGCCTCGAGCCGTTCACGTTCGCGGCGTTCCGCCTCGGCCTTGGCCCGAGCCTCGGCCTCGAGGCGCTCACGTTCGAGCCGCTCGGCCTCGAGCCGTTCACGTTCCCGGCGTTCCGCCTCGGCCTTGGCCAGGGCCGCCTGCCGCTCGCGCTCCACCCGCTCGGCCTCGGCCCGGGCCTCTGCCTCGCGACGCTCGCGTTCGATCTGCTCGGCCAGACGCCGGGCCTCGGCCTCGATCCGCTCGCGCTCTTCCTTCTCGCGCCGCTCGGCCTCGATCCGCTGCCGGGCCTCGCGGGCAGCCCGCTCCCGGGCCTCCCGCTCCCGGGCCTCGCGCTCGGCGCGTTCCCGGGCCTGCAGTTCGATGCGCTCGCGGGCAGCGCGCTCCTTGGCCTCCTGCTCGGCGCGTTCCCGGGCCTCGCGCTCGGCCTGCTCCCGCTCGATCTTGGCCCGGGCCTCGCGAGCGGCCCGCTCGCGCGCCTCGGAAGCCTGCCGGGCCGCGACCGCGGCGGCGGCCGACTCGGCCTCGCGCGCTCCCTGGTCCTCGACCGGGATGCCGTTGACCGGCGAACCCGCCGCCTCGGCGTCCCGCGCGGCCCGCCGGGACCGCCGGGTGCCCGACGACCGGGGCAGTTCCGCAGCCGCGCCGTAGGGGCGCCCGCCGTCCTTCTCGTCGTGGGACTCGGTCTCGGGCAGGACGTCGCCGAGCGCCGGGTCGCCGGCCGGGGCCAGACCGAGCCGCACCCCGTTCACCGGGGTGCCGTTCTTCTCCCGGCCGGGGTCCTGAGCGGATTCCTGACCCGCATCCAGAGCCGGATCGAACTCCGGGTCGGTGGACCGACGTCCTCCATTGAGCCCTTGGGACACCGCGGGACGCGAGCCGGGACGGCTGTGCGGCCCCAGCACCTCGGCCCCGAGCAGGCGGGTCGGCGTGGGCGGCATCGAGACCGCGGCCACGTCGTCGGTCGAGTCGTCGTCCCAGCTGGAGACCGGGGCGGACACCGGGCGGGCGTCCTCCTCGCCCGGGCGGTCGCGCTTGGCCGCCAGCAGCCGCTCGTCGGCGCGCCGGAAGAGCTTCTCGGCGTCGGCGTCGGGCCGCCGGCCGGACAGCGACCAGACCGCGGCCACCCCGGTGGTGATCGACACGTCCAGGCCGTCGGCCAGTTCGTTCCACGGGCGGGCGCCGACCGCCACACACATCCGCTCGGCCACCGCGTTGGCCTCTTCGTCGCCGGTGCCCGGCAGCAGCACCACGAACTCGTCGCCGCCGTACCGCAGCAGCTGGTCGTCGGTGCGCAGCTGCAGCGACAGGCTGGCAGCGACCCGGCGCAGCACCTCGTCACCCACCACGTGGGTGAACCGGTCGTTGATCTCCTTGAAGTGGTCGACGTCGACCAGGATCAGGGCCAGCGGCAGCGGGCCGAAGCGCAGCAGCTGCCGCAGCTCCTCGTCCAGCGCCCGGCGATTGCCCACCCCGGTCAGCGCGTCGGTACGGCTCTCGGTGCGCAGCGCCTGGTGCTCCAGCGCCTGGCGGGCCGTGTCGGCCACCAGGTCCATCCCGCGCCAGCCGAGCCGGACCAGCAGTTCCGTCATCCGGTGCAGCACCGGCACGACCTCGCCGTTGGCGTAGGTCTCGAGCCAGAGCCGCTCACGGGTGCGGCAGACCTCGAGCACCAGGTTCGGCAGGGTGGCCGGCGGCGAGATCGCCGCGTCGTCCAGGCTGCGGGCGGTGGCCAGCGAGCCGACCAGGGCGTGGGCGCGCATCGCGGCCAGCGAGACGATCTGCCGTTCGGCCGCGGGCAGGTCGCCCACCGTCCCGAACGCGTCCGGGCCGAGCAGCCGCAGGGCCTCGGACGGCCGGCCGCGGTAGGCGGCGGCCAGGGCCCGCACACCGTTCGCCCCCCGGCGCAAGGTGCCGGGCACCGCGTCCTCAGGTAGTTCGTCGACCTTGGTGGCCAGTTCGACCGCCCGGCTCATGAACTCCTGCTGCGGGTCCTGCGCGCCCCCGGCCAGCGGTTCCATCGCGCGGGCGGCCAGCTCGGTGGCCCAGGTGCCCCAGTGCTCGGCCTGGTCGAGCGGGCTGCGCGCGGCGATCGTGTGCTCGATCCGGGTACGGGTCTCGTCGGCCCGGTCCTGCAGGCGCAGCCCCGCGTAGACCACGGCCAGCCCGTTCAGCAGCCGGTAGCCGTTCTCCTCGGTCAGCTCGTCGCCGGCCAGCGCGGAGTCGGCCCGGGCCAGGTCGGAGGTGGCGCCGCCGATGTCCCCGGAGTCGACCCGGAACTGGGCCCGGGCGGCGCAGGCGATCGCCGCCCAGAGCCCGGCCTGACGTTCGTGGGCAGCGCGTTCCAGCACGTCACAGGCGGCGATGGCGGTCTGGTGGCCGCCCCCGAGGCGGCGCAGCAGCACCGCGCGGCCGTAGAGGGCCAGCAGCAGGGTCTCGTCGTCGGCGGTCTGGGCCAGGCTCGGGATCAGCGCCTCGAGTCGCCGAAGAGCGAGATCAGCGCGCCCGTACCGGCCCTCGACGACGAGTTTTTCGACGTCCGCCAGCGGAGACACGCCGTCCCGGGTCAACTCCTCCGGCAGACCGCGCACGCACCGACACTATCGGGGTTTGAGCGCACGACTCGAGTGAAGCAGGACGTATTTTCTCGTCCCGGACGAACCCGTGGGCACAGCGTCACCGTCCCCGACGAACCGTGACGGGCGGGGCGGGTGAGGCGTGGTGACCCTGCGGTGGTGCGGCCCGGCCAGAAACGCCTACCGTCAGGCCGATGAGCACGCGACCGAACCCCGCAGAGCCGGAAGATCCTCACATGGACAAGGACGAGCACACCTCGGGCCCGACCACCCGGCGCGGCGGTCTGGTACCCCAATCCACCACCGACCAGCGGCTCCTCGACGGCCGCGGGTCCAGCGACTGGGTGCACACCGACCCCTGGCGGGTGATGCGCATCCAGGCCGAGTTCGTCGAGGGGTTCGGCGCCCTGGCCGAGCTCGGCCCCGCGATCAGCGTGTTCGGGTCGGCCCGCACACCCGACTCGGCGCCCGACTACAAGCTCGCCCAGCAGGTCGGGCAGGCTCTGGTCAAGGCCGGGTTCGCGGTCGTGACCGGGGGCGGTCCGGGTGCCATGGCAGGTGCCAACCAGGGGGCGCACGAGGCCGGTGGCGTCTCGGTCGGGCTGGGCATCGAGCTGCCGTTCGAGCAGGGCATGAACGAGTGGGTCAACCTCGGCGTCAACTTCCGCTACTTCTTCGCCCGCAAGACCATGTTCGTCAAGTACGCCCAGGGATTCATCGTCCTGCCGGGCGGTTTCGGCACCTTCGACGAGCTGTTCGAGGCGCTCGTGCTGGTCCAGACCCACAAGGTCACGTCGTTCCCGATCGTGCTGCTGGGGTCGGACTACTGGCAGGGCCTGAAGGACTGGCTGGCCGGCCCGGTGCTGGCCCGGGGGATGATCAAGGAGGCCGACCTGGACCTGCTCACGATCACCGACGACGTGGACGAGGCGGTCGGCCTGATGGCGGCCGCCCAGGGCGAACACGCCGCGAAGCCGGACCCCGCCGCAGGCGCCTGAGCCCCCGGGCGACAATGGCGCGGTGGCCAGGATCTGTGTCTTCTGCGCGTCGTCCGTCAGGATCGACCCCCGTTTCGTCGAGCTCGCCTCCGAGGTAGGGGCGGCGATCGCCGCCCGGGGCCACGACCTGGTCTCGGGCGGCGGCTCGATCTCGATGATGGGCGCGGTGGCCCAGGCCGTCCGGGCCGGGGGCCGGCACACCGTCGGGGTGATCCCGCAGGCCCTGGTCGATCTCGAGGTGGCCGACCACGACGCCGACGAGCTGATCGTCACCACCGACATGCGCTCGCGCAAGGGAAGGATGGAGGAGTTCGCCGACGCCTTCCTGACCCTGCCGGGCGGTATCGGCACGCTCGAGGAGCTCACCGAGGTGTGGGTGTCGGCGTCGCTCGGGATGCACGCCAAGCCGGTGGTGGTGCTCGACCCGACCGGGCTCTACGCCCCCCTGCACGACCTGATCCGCAAGCTCTCGGCCGAGAACTTCCTGTCCGAGGCGGCGCTCGACACGCTGGCCTGGACGACCACGATCGACGAGGCCCTCGACCAGATCGAGGCCCGGCTGGGCGAGCTGCCCGCCGTTCCCGCAGTGATCGAACAGGTGGAGTCCGCTCCGTGACGGTTCCTGCCCCCTCCGCCCGGCTCCGGCTGGGCGGCCGGGAGTTCGCGCCCGGGGTGCCCGTGGTGATGGCCGTGATCAACCGGACGCCGGACTCGTTCTACGCCGGCAACCGGATGTTCGACGAGGGCCGCGCGGCCGAGGCGGTGGCCCGGGCCGAGGCCGAGGGCGCCGACCTGGTCGACGTGGGCGGGGTGAAGGCCGGGCCCGGTTCGGACGTGGACACCGCCGAGGAACTGCGCCGGGTCGTGCCGTTCCTGGCCCGGATCCGCGCGGCGCACCCCGATCTGCTGCTCAGCGTGGACACCTGGCGGGCCGAGGTGGCCCGAGAGGCCTGCGCGGCCGGGGCCGACCTGATCAACGACACCTGGGCCGGGCACGACCCGGAGCTGCCGGAGATCGCGGCCGCGTCCGGGGCCGGGCTGGTCTGCTCGCACACCGGAGGCGCGGTGCCCCGCACCCGTCCGCACCGGGTGGGCTACGGCACCTCGCCGGAGGGCGTGGTCGACGACGTGCTGGCCGGTCTGGAGGCCAGTGCCCGGCGAGCGATGAAGGCGGGGGTGCCGGGGGAGTCGCTGCTGCTCGACCCGACGCACGACTTCGGCAAGAACACCTGGCACGGGCTGGCCCTGTTGCGCCGCACCGAGTCGCTGGTCGGGCTCGGGCATCCGGTGCTGATGTCGTTGTCCCGCAAGGACTTCGTGGGCGAGACGCTGGACCTGCCGGTGGACGAGCGGCTGGAGGGCACGCTGGCCGCCACCGCGGTGGCGGCGTGGTGCGGGGCGAAGGTCTTCCGGGTGCACGACGTGGCCGCCAGCCGCCGGGCGATCGACATGGTGGCGAGCATCCGTGGGGAAAGGCCGCCGGCTCGTGCGGTGCGAGGGCTGGCGTGAGCGGCCCGGCTCCCGCGGGTGGTTCCGGGCAACTGCCTGAGGACGTCCGTGACTGGTTCGCGCGGCGGACGTGGCAGCCGGTCCCGTGGTCGGCTTCGGAGCTGTTCGACGCCAAGCGCGGTCGCACGGTCAGCGTGGTGCTGCCGGCCCTGAACGAGGAGGAGACCGTCGCCGGGGTGGTCGGCGCGGTGCTCGCGGCCGGGCCCCTGGTGGACGAGGTCGTGGTGATGGACGGCGGGTGCACCGACCGCACCGCCGAGCGGGCCGTCGCGGCCGGGGCCAAGGTGGTGGCGCTGTCCGAGGTCCTGCCCGGTCTGGAGCCGCTGCCGGGCAAGGGCGAGGTGCTGTGGCGCTCGCTCGCGGCCACCTCCGGCGACCTGGTGGTCTTCGTGGACGCCGATCTGGTGGAGGTCGGTCCGGAGGTGGTGGTCGGCCTGCTCGGCCCGCTGCTCACCGAACCCGGGGTGCAGCTGGTCAAGGGCTTCTACCGAAGGCCGCTGCGGCTGGACTCGGTGGAGCAGCGCAGCGGTGGGGGCCGAGTGACCGAACTGATGGCCCGCCCCCTGCTGGCCCGGTTCGCACCGCAGCTCAGCGGGGTGGTGCAGCCGCTCGGCGGGGAGTACGCGGCCCGCCGCGACCTGCTCACCCGGCTGCCCTTCGCCGGGGGCTACGGGGTCGAGGTCGCCCTGCTGATGGACACCGTGCAGCTGGCCGGCCTGGACGCGATCGGGCAGGTCGACCTGGGGGTGCGCAAGCACCGCAACCGCGACCTGGCCGACCTGGGGGTGATGGCCTCGGAGATCCTGGCGGTGGTCCTGGACCGCGCCGGGGTCGATCCGGCCCCGCTGCCGGTCGAGCTCGTGCAGTTCGCCGAGTCCTCGCCGACCGAGGCCGCCTCCGGCTGGCACCCGCAGGTCAGGCACGTCGAGCGGGCCGGCCGGGCCCCGATCGGGTCGGTGCTGCCGGACCACGGCGGGCCCCGCTCCTAGCTCGTCGTCGGGCAAACTGTCGGTAGCGCGTGGGACGATCTGTTTCGTGACCTTGCTGATGCTGCTGCTCACCCTCGCGGTGGTGGCCGCCGTGATCGCCGTGGCCACCGGCATGATCCGTGGCGGCCTCGACGAGCCGGCCCCGACCATCCCTGCCCGCGCCCTGCCGGCCGACGGCGTCACCGGCCGCGACGTGGCCGCGCTGCGCTTCGTGCAGGGCTTCCGCGGCTACCGCATGGATCAGGTCGACGCGGCGCTCGACCTGCTGGGCGCCGAGGTCGACCGGCTCCGCGCCGAGGTCGCACAAGAGAAGTCCATCCGCCTGCAACTGGCCCGCAGCGGCGCGCTGGGCGCAGCCCCCGGTTCAGCCCCCGGTTCAGCCCCCGGCTCGGGACCTGGCTCGGGTCCGGACACCGGTTCATCTCCGGCCTCGCCGGGAAGCACCGGCTCCTTGCCCACACGCGGCACCCAGGGCACTCCGTCCGCGTCTGGCCAGGGCACTGGTTCTCTGCCCACCTACGGTCCGGCGGGTAGTTCGTCGGCCTCTGGGCAGGGCACGGGTTCGCTTCCGGCCCACGGTCCTGAGGGCAGCTCGTCCGGTTCTGGCCAGGGCACTGGTTCTCTGCCCACCTACGGTCCGGCGGGCAGTTCGTCGGCCTCTGGGCAGGGCACGGGTTCGCTTCCGGCCCACGGCCCCGAGGGCAGCTCGTCCGCTTCCGGCCAGGGCACTGGATCTCTCCCCACCCACGGTCCCCAGGGCAGTCTCTCCACCCCTGGTCAAGGCACCGGATCCCTGCCCACCTACGGCACCGATTCCTTCTCCCGGCCCTCGGCCGAGCCTTCCACCGGCTCGTTCGGCCAGCCTGGTGCGGCCCTTTCCACCGGCTCGTTCGGCCAGCCTGGTGCGGCCCCTTCCACCGGCTCTCACCCCGTCGCTGGTCCGGGTCCCGGTTCGCCCACGCAACCTGCATCCGGGCCCGACTCCGGTTCCTTCCCTGCCGCTCTGGGCACTCCGGGCGTTCCCGCAGCCTCGGACGCCTGGTCCGACCCCGACCGCTTCACCTCCCGAACCTCCTTGCCCCACACCGGTTCCACCCCGCTTTCCGCCGAACCGCCCGCCACTGCAGCCAACCCCGCCATCGGCAGTCCCGCCTCCACCAACCCGGCCGCCAACCCGGGCGCCAACCCGGCCACCGGCCCCCTGCGTCGCCCTCGCCGCCGCGCCGGAGACCCGCCGTCCGGTGGAATGCCCACCACCAAGCCCGAAGGCCGTTCCTGATGGCGCAGTTCCGCGTCGAGGTGCCCATCGCCGCGCCCGTCGAACTCGTCTGGCAACGCCTCACCGACTGGCCGGCCCACGCTCAGCTCGCGCCCCTCACCACCATCCGTGTGATCGGGCCGGGCGACCAGCCCGGATCGGTGTTCGTGGCGCGCACCGGAGTGGGACCGCTGGCCTTCGACGATGCGATGGAGATCGAGGAATTCGTCGCGCCTCGCAGTCGGGCCCAAGCTGCCGAAGGTTCGGAACAGTCGCACGGCACAGGCATTTCCGGAAGCCCCGACGCTGTGCCAGACGCGAACGTCAGGAACGCCGCTGACGCCACGCACGCTGTGGATGCCACGCACGCGGTGGACGCCACGCATGCCATGGATGCCACACGCGCCGTGGACGCCGTGGACGCCGTGGATGCCACGCACGCCGTTGATGTGGTGGACGCCGTGAGCGGCCCGAGCGGCCCGAGCGGCGCTGGTAGCCCGAGCGGCCCGAGCGGCGCAGGTGGTCCGGGCGGCGCAGGTGGTCTGGGCGGCGCAGGTGGTCCGGGCGGCGCAGGTGGTCTGGGCGGCGCAGGTAGCCCGAGCGGCGCGGGTGGTGTGCCCGTTGTACCGGAGGGCCCCGCAGCGCGATTCCGTGTGCGCAAGACCGGCTGGGCTGTCCGGGGCTGGATCGTGGCCGAACTCTGGGCCGAACCTGGCACGCCCGACCAGGGTGGCTCGGGGGAGTCCGGCAGTTTCCTCTCTGGCCGGCCCGGCTCGTCCGGCGGGGCCGACCGGTCCACGGCTCCGGTCACCCGGCTGGTCTGGACCGAAGAGGTACGGGTGCCGCCCGAGCCCCTGACCCGTCTTGCTTCCCCGCTCATCGCCGCCGTGGCCAAGGCGGGGTACGGGGCGGCGCTACGAAAGCTCGGGCGCCAGGTCGAGGAGCAGGCCCGTGGCTGACCGCCCGGCCCTGGTCACTGGCGAGGACGGTCTGCGGCGCTGCTTCTGGGGGGCCGCCAGTGCCGACTACCAGGCGTACCACGATCTTGAGTGGGGCCGTCCGGTGCACGGTGAGGGGCCGCTGTACGAGCGGATCACCCTGGAGGCGTTCCAGTCCGGCCTGGCCTGGATCACGATCCTGCGCAAGCGCGAGAACTTCCGGTCCGCCTTCCTCGGCTTCGACGCCGAGAAGGTCGCCGCGTTCACCGGCGACGACGTGGAACGGCTGCTCACCGACCCGGGCATCGTGCGGAATCGGGCCAAGGTCAACGCCGCCGTGCAGAACGCCCGTGCGGTGCTGCGCGTGCGGGAGACGGTCGAGGGTGGTCTGGATGCGCTGATCTGGTCGTTCGCGCCCGCCCGGCCGACCCCGGCACCCCGTCGGCTCGCTGATGCCGCGGCCGTCACCGCCGAGTCCACCGCCCTGGCCAAGGCGCTCAAGCGGCACGGCTTCGCCTTCGTCGGGCCCACCACCGCCTACGCCGCCATGCAGGCGTGCGGGCTGGTCAACGATCACTTCCAGGGCTGCCACGCGAGGAAGGCAGCGGGAGGCGGAACGCGATGAAAAAGTGATCACCGGGTCACGAGTGACGCCGTGACGGCCTGGCTCATGACAAAATCAATTGCACCGGCTGATGTAAGGCAGTCCCCCTCGGGCGGCAATCCTGCATCGCAGGTCGGGGTGGCAGCAAAATGAGGCGTGCGGACCCCGCCGGGGGCCACCGCGTTTCGTAGTGGAACCGGTAAGCGGGATAATGCTCGAGGTAACGCTCCGTGCCTGGCACGGGTTCGCGGCGGGTGTTGTGCCCACTAGCATTCAGCGATTCCATGATCAGGAGTCGCGCCGAGGAAGGGGAGCCAGATGGCGGCCATGAAGCCGAGGACCGGCGACGGACCGCTGGAGGTCACGAAGGAAGGGCGCGGCATCGTCATGCGCGTTCCTCTCGAAGGTGGCGGCCGGCTGGTGGTTGAGATGTCCGCCACAGAGGCGAGTGAGCTGGGCGATGCGCTCAAGGCGGTAGGTAACTAGTACTGAGTCGGCCGGCGCCCACCGGCCGTGGCGACGGAGGTCAGGAACAGATGGTTGCGGCGGCACCGGTAGCGGTAGTGCCCCGGGTGGGACCGCAGACCAGCGTCGCGAGCAGGTCCGGGACCCTCGTCTCGGCACTGCGCGGGACGCAGGAGGCCGACCTGGTCGCAGTGTCGGTCCGCAAGGCCGCAGACGCGGTCGTCGCGGACCGGCACGGCGATCAGGTCGCCGCCGCCTACGGGGTGAACCTGACCGCGGTGATCGCGGCCGAGCGGGTGAAGGGCAGTGCGGGCGAGATCGTCCGGGTGCCGGTGATGGCTCCCTCCGGGCTTCCCGGGCGGTTCGTGCTCGTCGGGATCGGGGCCGGTACTCCGCAGGATCTACGCCGGGCCGCCGCTGCTCTCGGGCGCGCGGCCCGCGGCCGTCGTCATGTGATGACCACTCTTGGTGACGGCTCATCGGCAGAGGGTGCTCGCGCCGTGGTCGAGGGCATCGTCCTCGGGGCCTACACCCCACCCAGCGCCGGGCTGAAGTCGCGGGCGGAATCGTCTCCCGCGGCCCAGGTGACCCTGGTGGGCAAGCACCCGGAGGCGGGTCTCGACCGGGGCCGGGCGCACGCCCGGGCCACCGTGCTCGCCCGCGATCTGGCCGAGACACCGTCCAACCTGAAGAACCCGGCCTGGTTCGCTGCCCAGGCCGCCGAGCTCGGGGCCGCCGCAGGCCTCGAGGTCCGGATCTGGGACGAGGCGCGGCTGGCCGAGGAGGGTTTCGGCGGTCTCTTGGCGGTCGGTTCCGGCTCCGCCACGCCACCGCGGTTCGTCCGCATCGACTACCGGCCCGAAGGGGTCCGGGCCCGCCGGCCGGTCGTGCTGGTGGGCAAGGGCATCACCTACGACACCGGCGGCCTGTCGATCAAGCCGCGCGAGTCGATGGTCCCGATGAAGACCGACATGTCCGGCGCCGCCGCGGTGCTGGCCACCCTGCTGGCCTGTCCCGAGGTCGGCGTCCGCCGCCCGGTGACCGGTCTGCTGCCGCTGGCCGAGAACGCCTTCGGTGCCAGTTCCTACCGGCCGGGTGACGTGGTCACCACCTACGGCGGCAAGACGGTGGAGATCCTCAACACCGACGCCGAGGGCCGCATGGTCCTGGCCGACGGCCTGGGCTACGCGGTGCGCAACCTCGATCCCGAGGCCCTGGTCGACATCGCCACCCTCACCGGAGCTGCCTCGGTCGGCCTCGGCAAGCGGCACGCCGCCCTCTTCAGCGCCACCGACCGCCTGGCCGAAGCCCTGACCGCGGCCGGCGCCAGCAGCGGCGAACTGGTCTGGCGCCTGCCCTTGGTCGAGGAGTACCGCCCGGTGCTCGACTCGCCGGTCGCCGACATCCGGCACGTGCCCGGGCGCGGCGCCGCCACCAAGGGCGGTGGGGCGATCACGGCCGCCCTCTTCCTGCGTGAGTTCACCGAAGGCGCCCGCTGGGCCCACCTCGACATCGCCGGCCCCTCCCGTTCCGACCGCGACGAGTACGAGGTCACCCGGGGCGGCACGGGCTTCGGTACCCGTCTGCTGCTGCGCTGGCTGGAGAGCCTGCGCTGAAGCCGGGCGTCGCAGGAGACGCAGAGCCCGAGCGCTGAACCCCGACCGGATCAGCCGTCGACGGCCGCGACCTGCCAGGTGCTCACGAAGTCCGGGTCGATCACGATCTGGCCGGTGTCGCGCAGGGTGTAGCGACCGGTCTGGGCCTTGCGGTAGGCCGCCACGTCGGCCGGCAGGACGGCGGGCTCGGGCTCGCCTGGGCGCTCCACCACCACGACCCCGTCGGCCACCTCGAGCACCCGCCCACAGAACTGCTGGGCGTTGGTGACGTTGCCCGACTCGTCCAGGAAGGTGATGCCGACCAGCAGCCGCCGGCCCACCATGACGCTCAGCTGCTCGCCGCCGCGCATCAGCCGACGGGGTGCAGTGGGGCGGTTCGGGTCGATCGGGCCGGTGCGGTACTGGCCGCTGCGTTCCTCGTCGGTGAGCCCGTCGCTGCCGTACTGCGCGGGTTCCTGGTCGTACTGGGTGAGATCGATTCGCTCGGGCGGATTCTGGCGCGTGGCGCCGTTCGCCGGAGCCTCGGGTTCCGGGGTGCGGGCGGGCGGCGCCTGCTTCTGAGCATCCCGCGTGGATGCGGCCGCGGCGTTGTCCACGACCTGACCCAGGTCTACCCCGCGATAGCCGGAAGAGTTCATCAGCGGACTGATGACCTGCTCGGACGGCTCCTTGCGGGCAGTTTCCGGCCGTCGGTCGCCGGGCGCCCCGGCGCTCAGCGCTTCACCGCCAGCAGCAGGCCGCCCCCGGTGGGCAGCAGGGCCGGCAGGAGCTGCTTGTGCTCGCGAACGGACTTGCCCAGCTCACGGATCGCGGTGGTGACCGGATCGCGCTGGGCCGGATCGGCCACCCGGTCGCGGTGGAGGGCGTTGTCGACCGCCAGCATCCCGCCCGGGCGCAGCAGCCGGACGGCCTGCTCCAGGTGCTCGTCGGCATCGAGCGTGGCCGCCTCGAGCAGCACCAGGTCGTAGGCGCCGTCGGTGAGCCGGGGCAGGACCTCCAGCGCCCGGCCGGGGATCATCCGGGTGCGGTTGGGGCGGATACCGGCCTCGGCGAACGCCTCCCGGGCCGCGCGCTGGTTCTCCACCTCCACGTCGATCGTGGTGAGGACCCCGTCGGCGGGCATACCCCGCAGCAGGCAGAGGCCGCTGACCCCGGTACCGGTGCCGATCTCCACCACTGCCCGGGCCCGCAGCGCGGCCGCCACCACTCCCAGCACGGCGCCGGCGCCCGGCGCGATCGCGATGCACCCCAGCTCGTCGGCGCGGGCGCGGGCGCGGGCCAGCACGTCGTCCTCCGGGACGAACGTCTCGGCGTAGGCCCAGCTGGCGGGCGTCGGGGCTTTGATCGCGGGCTCCAGTGACGGGTGTGGTCCGGTGTGGTTCCGGTGTAGCGGTATGACCGGCTCGGATGTTTCCACTCCGGCACCCCAAGAGTAGTGCTCCATCCGGTGGACGCTCATCTACTGCAGACGGGTGACCTGCTCCACCCGGCGTACCTCTGGAGACGCATTCGGGGGACGTGTGTACTGCCGGTGCGGCGGGGGTAGCTCAGGGTCGGACCGGGGGTTGACCTGATGGTGGCGTCCGGGTGGGACCCGCAGGATTGAGGACGCGGGTGGTCACGGCAGTCGAACGATGGGGGACGAGGTGGCGGGCAAGGTGAGGGGCCCAGTGGGCCCGGTGGTGGGCCGGGCGGGACCCGGGTCATCCGGAAGGGGAGCTGGAGATCAGCGACCCCGGACCGGACTCCCAGGTAACTCTCGGGTTCGGCTGGAAGCGTCACACCACACAGATCGGGAACGCAGCACACCGGTGCGGCGTTGGAACCATTTGAGCGAGAGGCGCTCACGTGAGTGGCACGAGGCCCGCACGGTGAGCGAGGATGGGAGACAGGGTGTCGGCGTACGCGATGCCTGCGGGTTCGTTCCCGCTGAGGCTGTTCGGTCGTGGGCGAGTGCAGGACCGGGCGGGTCGCGGCGTGGGTGAGTCACGCCTTGCTCCGTCCGAAGGGTCCGGTTTGCCGCACGAGGCGCCGAAAACGCCAGAGTCCGCCAGCGCCCCGCTCGCCGTGGTGCGCGAGGCCGTGCCTGCCCAGGTGGCCCCGGGTCAGGTGGCCCCCGCCGAGGTGGCCTGGACCCCGCCCAGCTGGGACGAGATCGTCCGCGAGCACTCGGCCCGGGTCTACCGGCTGGCCTACCGCCTGACCGGCAACCAGCACGACGCCGAGGACCTCACGCAGGAGGTCTTCGTCCGGGTCTTCCGCTCGCTGTCCTCCTACACCCCCGGCACGTTCGAGGGCTGGCTGCACCGGATCACCACGAACCTGTTCCTCGACCAGGCCCGGCGCAAGCAGCGGATCCGGTTCGACAACCTGACCGACGAGGTCACCGACCGGCTGCCCGGCCGGGAGGCCGGCCCGGAACGGGCCTGGGAGCACAACAACCTCGACTACGACGTCCAGCGGGCGCTCGACGCGCTGCCGCCGGACTTCCGGGCCGCGGTCGTCCTGTGCGACATCGAGGGTCTGTCCTACGAGGAGATCGCCGCCACCCTCGACGTGAAGCTGGGCACCGTGCGCTCGCGGATCCACCGCGGTCGCGCCCTGCTGCGCGAGGAGCTCGCGCACCGGCGCCCCGCGGCCCCGGACTTCACCCAGAGCACCACCAGCACCACGCCGGGCACCGTCGTCGCCCCCAGCGGGCAGGTGGCTCAATGAGTCATCTCGGTGGACGTCTGAGCGAGCTGGTCGACGGCGAACTCGAGGGTGCCGCCGCCGACCGCGCGCTCAGGCATCTCGCCGACTGTCAGGAATGCCGGGACGCGCTCGAGGTCGAGCGGCTGATGAAGCAGCGTCTGGCCAGCCTGACGGTTCCGGAGCCGGGCGACGACCTGCTCCGCAACCTGTTCGACCTGGGGGGCCCGGCCGGTCCGCTCCCGCCCCGGCGTGAGCACGTGCCCGGCAGTCCCCGGCCGGCCTTCGTCTCGCCCGGCGCGGGCATCCGCCCCGCCGGCCGGAACGACGTGCGGGTCTTCGCCGCCACCGCACCGCCCAGCCGTAGCAACTCCACCTTCGGCCAGCGCCGCAGCGGGCTCAGCCGGCCCCAGCGCCGGGTCGCCGCGACCCTGGTCGGGGCGGCCTGCCTGGTCGGGGCCGGGGTCGCCGGGGGTGTGGCCAGCCACGCACTCAGCCCGGCCGACGTGGTCACCCCGGTGGACAGCTTCATCGTGCGGCACATCGCCACCACCGACGTCACCCCGTGGGACTCGCAGAGCAGCTGGTCGGTGCTGGGCGGCCGCTGAGGCCGGCCGAGTGATCTCGTCGTGCCCCCGGCGGTCGCCGGCCCGGCCGAGTGGTCGGGTCCGGACCACGAAGCACAATGGGCACGAAGCACCGCTGTGCCCGTCACCACGTTCTTCCGGAAGCGGTGTCCGATGCGCCGCACTCAGGTAGGCGTGCCAGAGTTGAGCCCGGCCGAACCGGCCTTGGACGCACTCTCATGAGCACCACCCGCGAGGAGCAGGGATGACTGACGAGGACCAGCCGTCGAAGAAGGACGAGCAGGTCTACTGGGCCCCTCGCGCAGATGCGCCGGAGCCCGGGGCAGGACGCGAAGCGGACCGGAACGACGCGACGGCAGAGCGTCCCGCGACCGGTAACGCCGGGCCGGGCCAGTTCGGTGCGGCGGGTCAGAACGCGGGTCACGAGGCGCAGGCTGCGGCCGGGCGCTCCCCGCAGCACGCTCAGCAGCAGTCCACATCCGCGTCCCAGCAGCCCGCCCAGCAGGCCCAGCCCTCCGCGGGTCAGTCGGTCGCCGCACCCGTGTGGCCGGCCTACCCGCCCCGCGCCGGTGACCAGGGTCAGCCCACCCAGAGCCAGTTCGGCCAGAGTGCACAGACCCAGAGCGGCTACGGTCGCGGCGGCCAGGGGCAGAGCGGATATAGCCAGGGCCAGAGCGGTTACGGCCAGGGAGGCCATGGCGCGTACGGGCAGAGCTCGGCGTACGGGCAGGGGCAGAGCGGTTACGGCCAGAACGGTTATGGCCAGGGGCAGAGCCAGCCGAGCTACGGACAGACGGGTTACGGGCAGGCAGCCCAGGCCGAGCAGCAAGGGCTGACGGGTCAGGGCCAGAGCGGTCAGGGCCAGAGCGGCCAGGGCCCGACGAGTCAGTCGCAGGCCGGACAGAGCTCGACCGGTCAGGGCCAGAGCGGACAGAGCCAGCAGGGCTCGACCGGCCAGGCGGGCCAGCAAAGTCAGGCGGGGCAGCAGAGTCGGGCGGGGCAGCAGAGTCAGGCGGGCCAGCAGAGTCAGGCGGGCCAGCAGTACGGCGGCTACCCCACCCCGCCCGTCCCCACCGGTCAGCAGAGCGCCTACCCCGGTGCGGCTCAGCCGTCCCAGAGTGGCTGGTCCTCGCCCAGCGGTTCCTCCACCGGTTCGTGGACGGCGGATCTGGGCGACACGCGTCCGCAGGCCAACGCCCAGAACCCCCACCAGGCACCCAGCCAGGCTCCAGGCCAGGTCGGCGCTCCCTACCCGGCCCCGGGCCCGTTCAGCACCAACAACAGCGGCGCCAACAACAGCAGTGGGGGCACCAGCGGCGCCGGCAACACCACCGGCCCGGTCCCGTACGGCTCGGCCCAGCACCCGAACCAGGGCGGGGGCAACGGCCAACCGTTCGTCCCCGGTTTCCCGCCGGCCTGGAGCCCGCCGTCGTCCGCGCCGCACGGCCGTCCCAACGGCCGCACCTCGGGCCGGGCCTCGCTGGTCGCCGCCGCTCTCGGCGTCGGCCTGCTGGCCGGTGTGCTCGGTGGTTTCGGGGGGAGCGCGCTCTACGACGACGTGGTCGACTCCGACGGCCGCGCCCCCACGGTCTCCCTGCCCGAGCCGGTCCGCGACAACCGCGAGCAGACCGCGGGCGAGGTCACCGGGGTAGCCTCGGCGGTCACCCCCAGCGTGGTCTCGCTCGAGGTCGTGGCCGGCCAGTCCCAGGGCACCGGCTCCGGTTTCGTGATCGACGCCGAGAACGGCTACATCCTCACCAACAACCACGTGGTCTCCGGTGAGGGCGGGGCCGGTTCCGACGACCCCACCATCCAGGTCGTCTTCCAGGACGGTACCCAGGCCAAGGGCACCCTGGTCGGCGCCGACGCCTCCTACGACCTGGCCGTGGTCAAGGTACGCGCCAAGGGCCTGCGGGAGCTGCGCTTCGGCGACTCCGACGAGGTCCAGGTCGGCGATCCGGTGGTGGCCATCGGCGCCCCGCTCGGTCTCACCGGCACCGTCACCACCGGCATCGTGAGCGCGCTCAACCGGCCGGTCGCCGCCGGTGAGGGCGACAGCCCGGCGTTCATCAACGCCATCCAGACCGACGCGGCGATCAACCCCGGTAACTCCGGCGGCCCGCTGGTCAACGCGGCCGGTCACGTGATCGCGGTCAACTCGGCCATCGCCCGGGTCCCGGGCACCACCGACACCACCGGCGGCAGCATCGGCCTGGGCTTCGCGATCCCCAGCAACCAGGCCCAGCGCACCGCCGAGCAACTGATCCGGACCGGCAAGGCCGACCACCCGATCATCGGCGTCACCCTCGACTCCACCTACACCGGTGAGGGAGTCCTGGTCAGCTCGAAGGCGCAGAACGGCCAGGAGCCGGTCACTCCGGGCGGGCCCGCCGACGCGGCCGGGATCGAGCCGGGCGACGTGATCACCAAGTTCAACGGCCGTCCGGTCACCGCGCCGGACGAGCTGATCGTCGCCATCCGCGCCGAGAAGCCGGGCGACGAGGTCACCCTGACCATCCGCCGCGGTGGCGGCGGCGAGAAGGACGTGAAGGTGAAGCTGAGTGCCTCCAGCGACTGAGTGTCACAGCCGGGCGGCCGGGCGCGGGAAAGTTGCGGCCGGATCGGGATACCGGGCGGTTGGAGTTCCGCCCGGCACCGCCTAGTCTCGCGTTGTGTTCGGTATCAATCCGGCCGAGTTCATCGTCCTGCTGGCGGTGGCTGCGGTCGTCCTCGGCCCGGAACGGCTGCCGGAGTACGCCCAGGGCCTGGCCCGCATGGTGCGTGAGCTCCGGCGGATGGCTCAGGGTGCCTCGAAGCAGGTGCGCGAGGAGATCGGGCCGGAGTTCGACGAGATCGACTGGCAGAAGCTCGACCCGCGGCAGTACGACCCGCGCAGGATCGTGCGCGACGCCCTGTCCGACGCGTGGGACCCGGACGATCCGCTCGGCCTGAAGGACAACGGCTACAACAAGGAAGACCTCACGCCCGACTTCGAACAGAAGAAGAGCTCGCGAGGTCCGGCCGAGAGCACCCCGTCGCGCTCGGCGGCGGATTCCAAGCCGGCCGATCCGAACGGCACCCCGGCGTTCGACACGGACGCCACCTGAACGACCTCAGACATGAGTCAGGCCCGGGAGGATTCCCGGGCCTGACTCATGTCACCAGCGATCCAGAGCTTCCAACTAGAGACGTTCGTGGGCACCGACCGCCGCCGTCGCGCCCTGGGTGCCCACGAACGTCTTCAAGTTCGGTTCTTCTCAGCGACCCGCGGGCGTGAGCCCGAGCGACCGGCCGGCCAGCCCGCGGGCCCGCTTGGCCAGCTTGCGCGCCACCACGGTGAGCGCCTGCGCCGCCGCGCTGTCGGGGTTGGACCGGACCACCGGAACGCCACCGTCGCCACCCTCACGCAGCGAGACGTCGAGCGGGATCTGCCCGAGCAGCGGCACCGGCGCACCGATCGCCTCACCCAGCGAGTCGGCCACCGCCTGCCCGCCGCCGGAGCCGAAGATCTCCAGCCGGGTGCCGTCGGGCTGCTCCAGCCAGGACATGTTCTCGACCACGCCGATCACCTGCTGCTTGGTCTGCAGGGCGATCGACCCGGCCCGCTCGGCCACCTCGGCGGCGGCCTGCTGCGGCGTGGTGACCACCAGGATCTCCGCGCTCGGCAGCAGCTGGGCCACGCTGATCGCGATGTCGCCGGTGCCCGGCGGCAGGTCGAGCAGGAGCACGTCGAGGTCGCCCCAGAACACGTCGGTCAGGAACTGCTCGAGCGCGCGGTGCAGCATCGGCCCCCGCCAGACCACCGGCTGGTTGCCCGGCACGAACATGCCGATCGAGATGACCTTCACGTCCTGCGAGATGGGCGGCAGGATCATGTCGTCCATCCGGGTCGGCGGCCGGTCGACGCCGAGCATGCGGGGCACCGAGAAGCCGTAGACGTCGGCGTCCAGCACGCCCACCGAAAGCCCTTCGGCGGCCATCGCCGCGGCCAGGTTGACCGTGACCGACGACTTGCCCACCCCGCCCTTGCCCGAGGCGACGGCGTAGATCCGGGTCAGGGAGCCGGGCCGGGTGAACGGGTTCTCCTTGGTGACCTGACCGCCGCGCAGTTTGTCGCGCAGGTCGCCGCGCTGCTGGTCGGACATCACGCCCAGGTCGACCACGACCTCTGAGACACCGGTCACAGCGCCCACCGCGGCCTTCGTGTCCTGCGTCAGCCGGTCGCGCATCGGACAGCCGGCCACCGTCAGGAGGATCCGGACCCGGACCGTGCCGCCGTCGACGTCGACCGACTCGACCATGTCGAGTTCGGTGATCGGACGGCGGATCTCGGGATCGTTGACCGTGGCGAGGGCGGCGTGGACGGCATCGAGCAGCGGCGCTGTCATACCGCCACTGTATGACGCTGCGCGGGGGCCTCAGCACCGGCGGGTACCCGCCCGGAAGGTGGTTGATAACGATTCAGCGCGCGCAATTGCCGGATCTGCCGGAGGATGGTGCCGGACCGGGGGAGCCCTTGGTGCACGGGAACGCGATCGGCTGGGGGAACGGGCCGGGCGTACGAACTTGGAGGTGTGGTGGAGCTCCCGCCACGAACCCCGCTACCGGCGGGCGCAGTACCCGGCCTCGACGAGCTGTGCCTGCGCACGGCGAACCGCCTGGGCAGCCCGGTGGCGCTGATCTCGCTGGTCGACACGGAGGGCCAGGCCCTGCCCGGCGCCTTCGGGCTGGCCGAGCCGTGGATGTCCGAGCGCTGGACGCCGCTGACCCACTCGTTCTGCCAGCACGTGGTCACCTCGGGCGAGCCGTTCGTGGTGGCCAACGCCCACGACGACCCGCTGGTGAAGAAGAACCTGGCGATCATGGAGCTCGGGGTGATCGCCTACGCGGGCGTGCCGCTGGTCGCCGGCGACGACGGCCAGGTGGTGGGGGCGCTCTGCGCGATCGACCACAAGCCCCGGAACTGGGCCGACGAGGACGTCCGGGAGCTGCGCGCGCTGTCCGAGGAGGTCGGCCACCAGCTCGGTCTGCTGATCAAGCAGCGCAGCTAGTGAGGTAGACCGGCCCGGCAGTACGGGCAGGTGTTCCAGTCCGGCTCGACCGTCCTTCCGCAGCTCTGGCAGTGGCCCCGGTCGAGGTTGGTCGCGCAGTACGGGCAGACGATCATGTCCGCCTCGACGTGCTTGCCGCACGCGGGGCAGGCCCGCACCTCGCCGCTGTCGGAGTGCGTGACCCGGACGACCTCTTCGTAGGTGGTCTTGCCCTCCCGGGCCTTCTGCAGGCCGGACATCCGCAGGGTGGACATCCCGGCCTTGCGCGCGGCTGCGGAGATCGCCGACTCGCTGGCGTCGGTCATCAGAACCTTGCGCATGGTGCTGTCCACCACCAGCACCTCGTACACGGCGGTCCGGCCCTTGTAGCCGGTGCCGCCGCACTCCGGGCAGCCGGTGCCCTTCATCGGGGTGGCCCCCTCGAGGTCGCTGGGCAGCAGCCCGAGCACGGTCAGCGTGTCGGCGTCGGGCCGGTAGGGGGCGATGCAGTTCGCGCACGGCGTGCGCACCAGTCGCTGGGCGATCGCGCAGGTCAGCGACGAGGCCACGAGGAACGGCTCGACCCCCATGTCGACCAGCCGGGTCAGCGCGGCCACCGCGGAGTTGGTGTGCAGCGTGGTCAGCACCAGGTGACCGGTGATCGAGGCGGTCAGCGCCAGTTCGGCGGTCTCCTCGTCCCGGACCTCACCGACCAGGATGATGTCCGGGTCCTGCCGCAGGATCGAGCGCAGGCCGGCCGCGAAGGTCATCCCGATCTTGGCGTTCGCACCGACCTGGGTGATCCCCGGCAGCTGCACCTCGACCGGGTCCTCGAGCGTGACGATGTTCTTCTCCGGATCGCTGATCTGCGCGATCGCGGAGTACAGGGTGTTGGTCTTGCCCGAGCCGGTCGGGCCGGTGATCAGCACCAGCCCCTGCGGCACGTTCAGCGAGGCCTCGAAGTCGGCCAGCTGCCGGGGCTCGAACCCCAGCGCGGCCAGGCTGGGCACCTCGTCGCCGCGGGTCAGCAGCCGGATGACCACCTTCTCGCCGTGCAGGCTGGGCAGCGTGCTGATCCGGCAGTCGATCGCCATGGTCTCGACCACGATCCGGGTGCGGCCGTCCTGCGGGATCCGGCGCTCGGAGATGTCCAGACCCGACATGATCTTGATCCGGCTGATCACCGAGGTGGCGATCCGGCGCGGGGCGTTCATCACGTCGCGCAGCACGCCGTCGATCCGGTAGCGCACCCGCAGCACGTCGCGCTGCACCTCGACGTGGATGTCGGAGGCCCGCAGCCGCACGGCGTCACCGAAGATCCGGTTCACCAGCTTGACGATCGGCGCGTCGTCGTCGGTCGCGCCCATCGAGGAGAGGTCGGCCTCGTCCTCCTCGACGCTCTCCTCGGCCATCGAGACCGCGGCCGAGTCCGAGCCCAGCGACCAGGCCCGGGCCAGCTGGTCGCGGATCTGGCTGTCGGTGGCCACCATCACGGTGATGTCCGCGCTGCGCGTGTACAGCTTCACGTCGTCCAGCGCGAGCACGTTGGTCGGGTCGGTGGCGGCCACCAGCAGGCCCTTGGGGGTGCGGTCGAGCACCAGGACGCGGGTGCGCTCGGCGACCGCGCGGGGCAGGAGGCGCACCACGTCGGGGGCCGGCATCGTGCGCGAGAGGTCGACGATCTGCAGGCCCAGCAACTTGGCCAGGGCCTCGGCGACGTCGCGCTCGGTGGCGTAGCCGAGGTCGGAGACCACCTGGCCGAGCCGGCGCCGGGGGGCGTCCGGGCGACGCTGCTCGTTCAGCGCGTGCTCGAGCTGCTCGGGCTTCAGCAGCCCGGACTCGACCAGCACGTCGCCCAGCCGGCGTCGCCCAGCCTGTGGCGACGGACCGGGCTGGCGAGGTACGCCGGCATTCACCCCGGCGCCCGGAGGGGTCGTCGTCACGAACTCTCTGTCGGCACCACTGCGTCGTTTGTTAAGCCGGAACGGTGATCCTCCGGCTGCACACCGTCGCGAGCGGTTCCGGCCGGGGCCGGCCGGGTGCCGTTGGGTGAGCCGTTCGAGGCCGGCCTGACTTCTTTCGGTGACTTCGGGGTCTTGCCGGCTGTGCTCTTCTTCTTGGCCGAGCGGGGTTTCTCCTCGCCGTCACCGGCCGGCCGGTACTCCTCGAGCAGGCTGCGCAGTTCGGAGCGGACGAAGTCCCGGGTGGCCACCTCGCCCAGCGCGATCCGCAGGGCGGCCACCTCCCGGGCCAGGTACTCGGTGTCGGCCAGCGCCCGCTCGGCCCGGTCCCGGTCCTGCTCGGCGGCCACCCGGTCGCGGTCGGCCTGCCGGTTCTGGGCCAGCAGGATCAGCGGCGCCGCGTAGGAGGCCTGCAGGCTCAGGATCAGGGTCATCAGCGTGAAGTTCAGCCGGCGCGGGTCGAACTGCAGGTTCTCCGGGGCCAGCCAGTTCCAGGTCAGCCAGCCGAACACGAACACCGACATGCCGACCAGGAACGTGGCCGTGCCCATGAACCGGGCGAACTTCTCCGAGGCCCGGCCGAACCGCTCGGCGTCGACCGGGGGCCCGCTGCGCCGGTTGCGCCGGGAGGCGTCCAGCGGGGTGTCCAGCTCGCTGCCGCGGCTCTCGAACCCGGAGACGAACTGCTGCTGCCAGCGCTTCAGGCGGCTGCTCAGACCGCCCGGCTCGTCGCGTTCGCGTTCTCGCTCGACGGGCCGGGCGTCGGCCGGTTTACGGCGCTCGGCCGGCTTGCGGCGCTCGGCCGGCTTGCGGCGCTCGGCCGGCTTACGGACGCTCTTCCTGCTCTCAGCCGACACGCGGGATCTCCCCGGTCATACCGACGTCGCGCAGGTCGGCCGGATCCTCCCGCCAGTGGTCGGGCAGCAGGTGGTCCAGGACGTCGTCGACGGTGACCGCGCCGATCAGCCGGCCCTGGGCGTCGGTGACCGGCACCGAGACCAGGTTGTAGTGCGCCAGGTGCCGGGCCACCTGCTCCAGCGTGGCGTCGGCGGGCAGGCTCTTCACGTCCTTGTCCACGATCCGGCCGAGCAGCTGGGACGGCGGCTCGCGGAGCATCCGCTGGATGTGCACCATGCCGAGGAACTTGCCGGTCGGGGTCTCCAGCGGGGGCCGGCAGACGAACACCGCGGCGGCCAGCGCGGAGGACAGCTCGGCCCGCCGCACCCGGGCCAGCGCCTCGGCGATCGCCGCGTCCGGCGGCAGCACCACCGGCTCGGGGGTCATCAGGCCACCGGCCGTGTCGTCGCCGTAGGCCAGCAGCCGGCGCACGTCCTCGGCCTCGTCCGGCTCCATCAGTTCCAGCAGCTGGTCGCGCTGGTCCAGCGGCAGTTCGGAGAGCAGGTCGGCGGCGTCGTCGGGCTGCATCGCCTCGAGCACGTCGGCCGCCCGGCCCGACTCCAGCTCGGTCAGCAGCTCGACCTGGACCTCCTCGGGCAGTTCCTCCAGCACGTCGGCGAGCCGGTCGTCGGTCAGCGCCGAGGCCACCTCATGACGGCGCTTGGGGGCCAGTTCGTGGATCACCTCGGCCAGGTCGGCGGCCTTCAGCCCGTCGAAGGCGGCCAGCAGGTTGGCCGCACCCTGGCGTTCCTCGACGATGCCGAAGCCCTCCAGCGCGTCGATGTCGACGACGAAGGCTTCACCCTTGCGGGCGAACCGGCCCTGCCGCACCCGGCGCACGTAGGCCCGGCACAGCCGCCACTCCTTGGCCCGGTTGGCCTGCATGGCCACGTCCTCGATGGTGACCTGGCCGCCGTCCTCCCGGAACGTGACGGTGCGGTCGAGCAGCTCGCCCAGGACCAGCGTCTCGGTCGGGCGCTGCTCGAAGCGGCGCATGTTGACCAGCCCGGTGGTGATCACCTGACCGGCGTCGATGTTGGTCACCCGGGTCATCGGCAGGAACACCCGGCGGCGGCCGACCACCTCGACCACCAGCCCGACCACGCGGGTCGGCTTGCCGGGGCGGAACATGACGATGACGTCGCGGACCCGGCCGACCTGGTCGCCGAGCGGATCGAAGACGGCCAGCCCGGCCATCCGCGCGACGAACACGCGATTCGCGGCAGCGCTCACGCGCCTCAGACTAGGTGGACGGTTTCGAATCGGCGCGCCGGGAAACGGGTGGCGCCGGTCACCGCACTCAGTCCTGGTCGTTCTCCTGGCGCCGGCTCAGCCGCAGCGCCCGCCGCAACCGCCCGCCCCAGTGGAAGGGCCTGCGGCCGGTGGTGGTGGCCGGGCCCCCGAGCGGCTCGATGGCACCCGAGGGCGTGTCGTCGTCGCCCTCCGCGGCCACCGTGACGGCGGTCGGGCGCAGCAGCGCGATCATCGCGCCGGAGGCCCACCGCTCGCGTTGCTGGGCCACGTCGACCGCGTTCAGCCGGGCCGCCGAGAGCACGGTGGCAGCCGCGTCCCACTCCGGGGTGTGCGCGGTGAGCGTGTCCACGTGGGCCAGGAAGCCGATGACCGCAGCGCCGGTGTCCTTGCTGCGGGCCATCACCTCGACCTCGCCGCTCAGCATCGGCAGCATCTGCTCGCCCGAGCCGTAGACCACTGCCACCGCGTCGTCGTGCCAGGTGTGCCAGACCGCCTGATAGCGCTCCGCTCCGGCGGGTTTCAGCCACACCACGTCGCTCCGGCTGCACGCCTCGGCCACCAGGGCGGCCTCGACCGGGGACAGCGGGCGGCGCAACTGCTGCCCGTTGCCGGACGCGGGGTGGGTGGTCACAGATGCGAGACTGCCATACCCATCTGGCCGTTCCGTCCGGTCCGCGCGGTCTGCTACCGAGCTGTGGCCGGGACGTGACCTGATCACCGCGCGGCCGTGACTTGCGGGCCCGCGAGAGGTTCCTGTGACTGTCCTGCGTGCTTGGACCCTGGTCGCGATCGGCGTGCTCGGGGTCTCGATCTCGGCCCCGCTGACCGCCTCCACCCTGGCCCCGGTGGTGGCGATCGCGTTCTGGCGCAACCTGGTCGGCGCCGGGGTCAGCGGCACCTGGGCGCTGCTCGGCCCGCGCAGCCGGCTCACCCCCGAAGCGCTGCGCCTGTCGGTGTTCTCCGGAGTGGTGCTGGCCGTCCACTTCACCACCTGGTTCGCCGGCCTGCGGCTGAGCAGCGTGGCCGCCGCCACCGCCCTGGTCTCCACCACACCGGTCTTCCTGGTGGCCATCGACCTCTTCCGGCGGGTGCCGGTACCCCGGCCGGTGCTGATCGGGGTCGCGGTCTCGATGACCGGCGTGGTGGCGATCACCGGGGTGGACGCCGGGCGCTCGCCGCAGGCTCTCGCCGGGGACGCCCTCTCGCTGCTGTCGGCCCTGGCCATGGTGGGCTACGTGCTGGCCGGGCAGCGGGTCATGCGGACCACCACCCCGGCGCTCTACACCCTCGTCGCCTACGCCTCGTGCGCCCTGGTGATGCTGCCGGTGGCGTTCCTGACCGGTACCGGGCTCACCGGTTTCAGCACCCGCACCTGGATCGAGATCGGTGTGCTGACCCTGGGTGCGCAGGTCCTGGGACACACCTTCTTCAACGCCGCCCTGCCGGTGGTCGGGCCCACGCCCCTGGCCCTGGCCATCCTGCTGGAGGTGCCCGGGGCGGCGCTGCTGGCCTGGGTCTGGCTGGGCGAGGCGCCGCCCCCGGCGGTGGTGCCCGGAGCTGTGCTGATGCTGCTGGGGCTCGTGGTGGTGGTGCGGGCGCGCCGCGAACCCTGACCCGCCCTCAGGCCAGGGCGCTCAGGTCAGGGCCTCGGCCATCGCCAGGATCCGCTGCGCGTTCGCCACGTGCAGGTTCTCCACCAGGCGCCCGCGCACGGTGGCCACCCCTCGTCCTTCGGCGAGCGCCTCGTCCCAGGCGGCCAGGATCTCGCGGCTCTCGGCGACCTGCTCGGCCGAGGGCGCGAACACCCGGTTGCACGGCTCCACCTGGGAGGGATGGATCAGCGTCTTGCCGTCGAACCCGAGCTGACGCCCCTGCACGCACTCGGCCTCGAAACCGGCCGCGTCTTTCAGGTCGTTGTAGACCCCGTCGAGGATCACCTTGCCGGCCGCCCGGGCCCCGAGCAGGGCCAGGCTCAGCGCGGTGAGCAGCGGCGCCCGGCCGGGGACGGGCTCGGCCCGCAGTTCGTTGGCCAGGTCGTTGGTGCCGAGCACGAGCACCGTGAGCCGCTCCGAGGCAGCGGCGATCTGCGCGGCCGCCAGCACCGCCGCCGGGGTCTCCAGCATCGCCCAGATCTCCGGCCCCGGGCTCAGGGCCTGTTCGACCTCAAGCACGGTCTGCGGGGTGGAGACCTTCGGAAGCAACACCGCCGATGGGCCGGCCTGCGCCACCGCCCGCAGATCGTCGGCGTGCCAAGGGGTTCCGGGAGCATTCACCCGGATCACCACTTCCCGTTCCCCGTACGCACGGTCGGCCACCAGGGCACAGACCCGCTCTCGGGCAGCCGCTTTGGCGTCCGGCGCAACGGCATCCTCCAGATCGAGCACCAGCACGTCGGCGGGGATGGACTTGGCCTTCTCCAGGGCACGCTCGTTCGCACCGGGCATGTAGAGTGCAGAGCGGCGGGGGCGGATCATCGATTCTCCTTGTCGGACAGCGGGTCACGAGCGGGTCAGGGCGCCGGCCTGGGCGATCACCGAGTCGAGCATCTCCTCGGTGAGCCGGCCGGTGAAGGTGTTCTGCTGGGAGACGTGGTAGCAGCCCACCAGCCAGATCCCAGGGGCTCCGGGCCGGAGCAGTTCCACCTGGGCGCCGTGCCCGAAGCGAGGTCGGGGCACGGGGACCGTCCAGCCTGCCCGCCGGGCGGCCCGCAGGGCGCTGTCCCAGGCGAAGGTACCGAGGGCCAGCATCACCCGTAGGTGCGGCAGTAGTTCCAATTCCCGGTCCAGCCACGGCGCGCAGGCATCCCGCTCCGACGGCAGCGGTTTGTTGTCCGGCGGCGCGCAGCGCACTGGGGCGGCGATACGCACTTCGGACAGCGACTGCCCGTCCCCGGCGATCTCGCTGCGCTCCTGCGACGCGTAACCGGCCCGATGCAAGGCCGCGAAGATCCAGTCGCCGGAACGGTCTCCGGTGAACACGCGGCCGGTGCGGTTACCCCCGTGGGCGGCCGGAGCGAGGCCCACCACGAGCAGGGAGGCCAGCGGATCGCCCCAGCCGGGAATCGGCCGCCCCCAGTAGGGCTGCCCTCGGTAGGCGCGCCGACCCATACGGGCAACTTCCTCCCGCCAGCTCACCAGCCGGGGGCAGGCAGCGCAGACCGACTGCCGCGCCTCGAGCTCGGCAAGGTTTCCTGAGCTGCGGGAAAGCCTGCGTACGGACGAGTCGCGGCGGGCTACCGGGGTGTCGGCGGTGGCCGGATCCTCGGGCCAGCCGGTGCCGGGTGGCACCGGAGATGGGAAACGCTGCCCCGTCAAGGGATGCGGCAGCGCCGGAACCGGGTGCGATTCGGGTGCGTTGTCCACGCTGACATGCTGCCCCCTCATCCGCGAGTAGGTTGAACGACATGAGTGCAGAGGCCGTGAAGCCACCCGCGTCCCTGGTCGGCCAGGCCGTGGTCTGCGGCATCGCCGTGGCCGCCACCCGGTTCGTCCCGGTGCCGCTGCTCGACGACGCGATCCATCTGCGCGCCACCCAGGTCGCGGTGGTCCGCACGCTGCGCGCCGGCGGCCGCAGCTACCCCTCCCGGCAGGTGGCGGCGCTCTACGAGGGGGCCGACGCGGGCGGGGTCTTCCACGAGGCGATGAAGTACGTGCGCTCGGTGCCGCGCCGGGTGATCCTCTTCCCGGTGCGCAAGTACGTGAAGATCTTCGGCGCGGTGAAGGGGGTGCCGACCGACGTGATGAAGGTCGTGCTGCTCTCCCGCGCGGTGCACCGCGCCCTGGCCCAGGGCTACCTGAGCGACCAGACCGAAGAGGACCGGCGCAAGGACGAGGCCCGGCTGGTGCGGCGGGCCTACGACGAGGCGCTGCAGGGGATGGACCTGCGGCTGCTCTCGGCCGCCATCGCCGACGGGCTGTCCCAGGGCCGCAAGCTCACCCCGGCCGCGGTCAAGTTCGCCCGGAACACGTTCGGCAAGCCGGAGGACGAGAAGGTCACCGACGCCGAACTGAAGCCGCAGGGCGAGGTGGGCGAGAGCGTCGAGCGGGTCGAGGAGGCGCTGGCCCGCCCCGAGATCCAGGTCATCCTCGAGCGTTTCGACACCGAGTTCGATCGTGAGCTGGGTAAGCAGAAGCACTGAACCGAAACAAAAACAAATGTGGGACGTCGGTGAGCCTCCGAGCGGTCGGCTCACCGACGTCCCACATTCGTTTTACTACAGGTGAATTCCGCACTCCGACTTGGCGCGCCCGGCCCAGCGGCCGGCCCGGGCGTCCTCACCCGGCGCCACCGCGCGGGTGCAGGGGCCGCACCCGATCGAGCGATAACCCATCTGCAGCAAGGGATTGCTCAGCACCTCGGGGTGGGCGTCCTGGTAGGCGTCCACGTCCTCGTCGGTCCAGGTCGCGATCGGCGCCAGCTTGAGCAGGTCGCGCTTGGCGTCCCACTGCACGATCGGGGTGTTGGCGCGGGCCTCGGACTCGCTGCGCCGCAGACCGGTGGCCCAGGCCCGGTAACCCCGCAGAGCATTGTTCAGCGGGGCGACCTTTCGCATGGCGCAGCAGGCGTCCGGGTTGGTCTGGTACAGCTTTCCGCGCTGCGCCTCGTGCTCCTGCACCGAATCCTTAGGGCGGATGCTGAGCATCCGCAGCGGGTAGGAGTGCTGGACCGCGGCCGCGGTGCCGACCGTCTCGGCGAAGTGGTAGCCGGTGTCGACGAAGAGCATGTCGGTGCCCGGCACCGCCCGCGAGGTCAGGTGCGCCAGCACGGTGTCGCCCATCGACGCGGTGATCACCAGGCTCTTGCCGAAAGCCTTTCCGGCCCAGCCCAGCACGGTGAGCGGGTCGGCGCCCTCGAGCACCCGGTTGGCCTCGGCCGCGAAGGCACGCGGGTCTTCCTCGAGCGCGGCCGCGACGTCCTCGGGCCGGCTGATCAGGGATCCGATCATGATGTCACTCTCCAGTGCGAGGGCCGGGGGACCCTGCGGGCGTGGAACGTGTACCGGGAACAGGGGTTCCGAGCTGCTCCGGACGGTGCAGTCCGTGGAACGAGAGGCTGAAGACGCGCAGGCAGTTACGACAGTGCCAGCCACCGCGGGTGAGGCCGTCGACCGATCCGGAGGCGACCGGCCGCAGGTCCTCCTCACCGCAGAACGGGCAGCAGTAGGGAACCGTCCGCGCGTCCGAGCTCACTTCAGGTCCGCCTCGTCGGCCCGGACCACCCAGGCCGCGAACGACTCGTCGTCGGTGCGCTGCTTCAGCCAGGTGCGCACGATCCGCTCGACGAAGTCGGGCAGGTCGGCCGCCGTGGTCTTCAGACCGCGCACCTTGCGGCCGAAACCGGCGTGCGCGCCGAGCCCGCCGCCGAGGTGGATCTGGAAGCCGTCGACCGTCTCGCCCTGCGGGTCGGCCGGGTTCGGCAACTGCACACCCTTCAGGCCGATGTCGGCGATCTGGGCCCGGGCGCAGGAGTTCGGGCAGCCGTTCATGTTGATCGTCAGGCCCGGGCCGTCCAGGGTGAACAGTTCGGGGACGTCGGCCAGCCGGTTCTCGAGTTCGCTCACCAGGGTGGTGGCGGTGGACTTGGTGGCGGTGATCGCGAGCTTGCAGAACTCGATCCCGGTGCATGCCATGGTGCCCCGCCGGAACGCCGAGGCCCGGGCCGTGAGCCCGATCTCCTCGAGCGCGTCGAGCAGGTCGGGCACCTTCGAGGCGACCACGTCGAGGATCACGATCTTCTGCTGCGGGGTGAACCGCAGCCGGTCGCTGCCCGCCGCCTCGGCCGCGTCGGCCAGCTTCGCCAGCACCGTGCCGCTGATCCGGCCGACCACCGGGGCCACCCCGACGTAGAACTTGCCGTTCTTCTGCCGGTGCACGCCCACGTGGTCGTGCCGGCCCTTCGGCAGTTCCGGCGCCGGGCCGTCGATCAGCTTGCGGCCCAGGTACTCCTGCTCGAGCACCTCACGGAACACGTCCGGGCCCCAGTCGGCCATCAGGAACTTCAGCCGGGCCCGGGAGCGCAGCCGGCGGTAGCCGTAGTCCCGGAAGATCTTGATCACGCCGTGCCAGACGTCGGGCACCTCGTCCAGCGGCACCCAGGCGCCCAGCCGCTTGCCGAGCATCGGGTTGGTCGAGAGCCCGCCGCCCACCCACAGGTCGAAACCCGGCCCGTGCTCGGGGTGCACGACCCCGACGAAGGCCACGTCGTGGATCTCGTGGGCCACGTCCTGGTTGGGGTTGCCGCTGATCGCCGTCTTGAACTTACGCGGCAGGTTCTGCAGTTCCTCGTCCCCGACGAACAGTTCCCGGATCTTCTCCACCGCGGGCGTGCCGTCGATGATCTCGTCGGCGGCCACTCCGGCGACCGGCGAGCCGAGGATCACGCGCGGGGTGTCCCCGCAGGCGTCGGTGGTGATCAGACCCGCATCGCCCAGCCGGGTCCAGATCTCGGGCATGTCCTCGATCCGGATCCAGTGGTACTGGATGTTCTGCCGGTCGGTGACGTCGGCGGTGTCCTGCGCGTAACGGGTGGAGATGTCGGCGAGCGTGCGCAGCTGCCTCAGGTCGACGGCACCGCCGTCGGTGCGCACCCGGAGCATGAAGTACTCGTCGTCCAGCTCGTGCGGCTCCAGCGAGGTGGTCCGCCCGCCCGGGATCCCCGGACGCCGCTGGGTGTACAGACCCCACCAGCGCATCCGGCCCCTCAGGTCGTCCCCGGGGATGCTGTCGAAACCCTGCTTCGCGTACGTCTCGAAGACCCGGTCCTTGACGGCCAGGCCGCCCTCCTTGGCCTTCCACTCCTCGTTCGGGGTGAGCGGGGTGGTCTCGCCCAGGGCCCACTGGCCCTCCGAGCGCTTGGGTCGGGGCGGGAAGACGGTACCGGCGCCGATCTGCGCGGTGTCGGTGCTCACGAGCGGTTCCTCCGGGTGACGGTCTGATGACGGGTTGTGGTGCGCGCACCCCAGAACCGCGTGCGCCAGCCGCCGGAGGCCGCGGACTGTCGCGGCGTCACCGGGGGGTGACGTGCTGGTGTTCCAGTGGGGCGAGCGCGGATCGGGCCGGCTAGGTCACCGACAGGCTGCGCTCGCGGTCCGGAGCAGGTCGACGTAGGCCCGTCGGGTCAGGCTCGGCCGGGGGGCGGAGCTGATCGTGGAACCTCGGGGCGACACCTGCGCTGGCATGTTCTCCTCCATCGGTCCTGGCGGTAGCACCGGCGCCGCCCCGGGTGGGGCGGGTGGTTGCTGCGGCGTCCTGGAGCCAGGTCTCTCGGCCGCTCTGGATGGTTTTCTTGACCGTACGTTCACATAACGGGATCGTCAACGAGCAAGTCCAGGATTTGGGACGACCAAAGCGCTGCTTTGGTCTCGCCGCGTCACTGGTCGGGCGGCCAGGTCGAGCCACGCCTAGGGGGAACCTGCAGCCTGCGGCCCGAATTCCTGCTACTCAACGGTCACCTGCAGGAGCCGCCGCGTTACGAAGTGGTGTCGCTCACATTCGCAGCGTGTGCACCCGTTCGGGTGAGCGGACGTACATTTGGCCGTACAAAGTCCGGCCAAGTGACGGGAGCAGAAGCAATGGGGCGTCTGCAGAGCACCGAGGGGCTGAGCGACGAGCAGCGGGAGATCCTGCGCACCGTCCGGGCCTTCGTCGACGAGCGCATCCTCCCGGTCGCCACCGAGCTGGAACACCGCGACGAGTACCCCACGCAGATCGTCGAGGGCCTGCGGCAGATGGGCGTCTTCGGCCTGACCATCGGCGAGGAGTACGGCGGGCTCGGGGAGTCGCTGCTGACCTACGCCCTGGTGGTCGAGGAGCTCTCCCGGGGCTGGATGAGCGTCTCGGGCATCGTCAACACCCACTTCATCGTCGCCTGGATGCTTCAGCAGCACGGCACCGACGAGCAGAAGCGGCGCTACCTGCCCCGGATGGCCACCGGAGAGGTGCGGGGGGCCTTCTCGATGTCCGAGCCGCACTGCGGGTCCGACGTCGCGGCGATCCGCACCCGGGCGGTGCCGGAGGGCGCGGGCTGGTCGCTCACCGGCCAGAAGATGTGGCTGACCAACGGCGCCACGGCCAACCTGGTGGCGGTGCTGACCCGGACCGGTGAGGGGTACGGGGGGATGACCACGTTCCTGGTCGAGAAGGAGCCCGGGTTCGGCGAGGTGGCGCCCGGCCTGAGTGTGCCGGGCAAGATCGACAAGATGGGTTACAAGGGCGTCGACACCACCGAATTGATCATGGACGGGTGGCGCACGGGTGAGGAGCAGATCCTCGGCGGGGTCACGGGGCGGGGTTTCTACCAGATGATGGACGGGGTCGAGGTGGGCCGGGTGAACGTGGCCGCCCGGGCCTGCGGGGTGGCTCTGCGCGCCTTCCAGCTCGCCATCGACTATGCCCAGGTGCGGGAGAGCTTCGGCCGGCGCATCGCCGACCACCAGGCGGTGCAGTTCCGGCTCGCCGAGATGGCGGTGAAGGTCGAGGCGGCGCACCAGATGATGGTCCGGGCGGCCCAGGTGAAGGACGCCGGCGCCCGCAACGACCTCGAGGCGGGCATGGCCAAGTACCTGGCCGCCGAGTACTGCAGCCAGGTGGTGGAGGACGCGTTCCGGATCCACGGCGGCTACGGCTACTCGCGCGAGTACGAGATCGAGCGGCTCTATCGGGAGGCCCCGATGCTGCTGATCGGCGAGGGCACGGCCGACGTGCAGCGGATGGTGATCGGCCGCCGGCTGCTGGAGGAGTACGCCCGCTGAGCGCCCGGCGTCTCGACCTGCGTGGTAACGACAGCGGTCATAGCGTTTTTCGCATGGCTACCACGACCTCTTCCACCAGCAGCAAGGAACAGCTCACCACGACGCAGATCAGCCCGAACCAGCCGGACGCGTTCCAGGGCACGCCCAGCTACACGGTGCCGGGCCTGACCATCGAGCAGGGGGCGGCCGCCGCCGCGGCGCTGCAGCGCATCCTGAACACCTACAACGACCTGCACCTGACGCTGAAGCACGTGCACTGGAACGTGGTCGGGCCGAACTTCATCTCGGTCCACGAGATGATCGACCCGCAGGTCGAGACGATCCGGGGCTACGCCGACGACGTGGCCGAGCGGATCGCCACCCTGGGCAGCTCGCCGCAGGGCACCCCCGGCGCCCTGGTGGAGCAGCGCGACTGGGACGACTACTCGATCGGTCGGGCCGGTGCGATCGAGCACCTGGCCGCCCTCGACGCGGTGTACGTCGGTGTGATCCAGAGCATCCGTAAGGCGGCCGAGGAGACCGAGGAGCTCGACGACGTCACCAACGACCTGCTGATCGGGCACCTGCACGAGATCGAGCAGTTCCACTGGTTCGTCCGGGCCCACCTGGAGAACGCCGGTGGCGTGCTGAGCACCACGGGCGAGACCACCGAGAAGGGCTCGGCCAAGGCCGCGACCTCCTGACGCGGGCGGATTCCGCCTTCGGCTGACAACCGGCCTGGGCGGAAACTCCCCGGGCGGCTCCGGTCGTTGAACACTGCGAGTCACCTGAAGAGATCCCGGTGGTCCCGGGCGCGGATGCGCCGGGGCCGCGGGATCGGGGAGAATGATCACCATGTCGAACCTCAGTTCGCTCCGGTCGCAGTCGCAGACCGGGCTGCCCACCCCGCCCCGTGGCGACACCATCGCGCAGTACGCCACGTACGTCGAGGCGCAGCGTGCTGTCGACTACTTGTCCGACAACCACTTCCCGGTCCAGGCGGTCACCATCGTGGGGGTCGACCTGCAGATGGTCGAGCGGGTCACCGGCCGCCTCACCTACTCCCGGGTGGCGATCGCGGGCATGCTCTCGGGCGCCTGGTTCGGTCTCTTCGTCGGGCTGCTGATCTCTCTGTTCGGCAGCGCCGAGGGCTTCAGCGTGCTGGCCGCGATGCTGATCGGTGCGGCCTTCGGCGGCCTGTTCGGCCTGATCTCCTACGCGTTCACCGGCGGCCGCCGCGACTTCACCTCCACCAGCCAGATCGTGGCAGGGGAGTACCGGGTGCTGTGCCTCAGCGAGCAGGCCGGGGCAGCGCGTCAGCTGCTGGGCAAGCTGGCCGACGAGGGCGGCCCCCGCAGCCGCCCCGACCGCCCCGACACCACCGTCTCCCCGACGCACCAGCCCTACCCCGGGCAGTACCCCCAGCAGCAGCACCCCCAGCAGCAGTACGGCCAGCCCTACCCGCCGCAGAACCAGTGGGGCCAGCCCTGGGGCAGCCCCCAGCAGCCCGGCCCCTACGGCCAGCCCGCCCCCGGTCAGCCCGGCCCTGGCCAGTACAACCAGCCCGGTCAGCCCGCCCCCGGTCAGTACGGCCAGCCGGGCCAGCCCGCCCCCGGCCAGTACGGCACCCCGGGCCAGCCTGCCCCCGGTCAGTACGGCACCCCGGGTCAGCCCGGCCCCGGCCAGTACAGCCAGCCGGGTCAGCCCGGTCAGCCCGGCCAGCCTGCCCCGCAGGACGTGCCGCAGCAGGCCCCCACCGGCCCCACCTACAGCGAGATGATCGAGCGCAGGCGCGCCGAAGAACGCGAAGCCGCCGACCGTGAGGCCGCCGAGAAGCACCGCCGCCAGCAGGCCGAGCGGGAGGCCGCCGAACAGCGCGCCCGCGAGCAGGCCCAGGCCACCCAGCCGCAGCCGACCTCGGAGCCGGAAAAGCGCGACGAGTAGCCAGGAGTCGCGGCCGGTCGATGCACCGGCCGTTGCGTAGTGGTCAGGTGCGAGGCAGGGACTGCCGGGTCGGCGTGCCTGTGAGCCGGTCTTGGTCACCCGATTGCCATCGACCTCGAAGCCGGAAAAGCGCGAGGCGTAGCCAGGATTCGTGGCGAGTTGATACGTCGGTCACTGCTCGGTCAGCCGATGCGCGGTGATCAGGTGTCGGGCGGAGGCTGTCGGGCCGGCATGCTCATGAGTCGGTCTTGGTCACTCGGCTGCGGTTGGGCTCGGTGTCGGAAAGGTGCCAGGTGTAGCCGGATTCGTGGCTGGGGCATGCGTCGGCTACTGCGCGATCGGCCGTTTGTCGGGTGGTCGGGTGTTGGGCAGGGGTTGTCGCAGGTATGCCTGTGAGCTGGTCCTAGTCACGCGGCTGCGGTTGAGTTCAGTGCCGGAAGGCGCGGGGGTAGACGGGATTCGTGGGGAGTCGATGCGTCGGTCAGTGCTCGCAGTCGGCCGTTGCGCCGTGGGCCAGGCTTAGGGCGGAGGCTTCGGGTCGGTGGGCTTTTGAGTCAGTCTTGGTCACTCGGCTGCGGTTGGGCTCGCTGCCGGAAAGGCGCGTGGGATAGCTGGGATTTGTGGTGGGTTCATGCGTTGGCTTCTGCTCGGTTGGCCGTTTGTGGGGTGGTCGGGTGTTGGGCAGGGGTTGTCGAGCGGGTGTGCTTGTGAGCTGGTCTTGGGAACTTGGCTGCGGTTGAGTTCGGAGCCGGAAAGGCGTCAGGGGTAGCCGGGATTCGTGGCGGGTTCATGCGTCGGCCTCTGTTCGGCCGGCCGTTGCGGGGTGGGGCAGGTGGGCCTGGGCTGGGCTGATCACGCATGCCGCTCGCTCAGCGACCCCCCGCCCAGGCCAGGCCAGGCCAGGCCACGCAGCCGCAGCCGCAGCCGCAGCCGCAGCCGCAGACGACGTCGGAGCCGGAGCCGGAGCCGGAAAGCGTGACGAGTGGGCGGGAGTCGGGGGCGCGCCGAAGCGTGGCCGCTGCACAGTCGGTCAAGTTTTGAGCGGGGCTGCCGGAGCGGCGGACTTGTGTAGGGCTTGGCGAGCAGATGTGTAACGTTCGGGCGGGCAAACGTTACGCATATGCCAGAGTTCGCCAAATGGTTACGGGCAGCTGGCGCGGGGCGGCAACCGATCCAGCGCGTGGCGGCGCAGGCAGGCTGTAGATAGTTCGGGCTGCCTTCTGAAGAGGGGCCGCTCTTCGTTCGTCCCGCGGCCTGGCGAGAGCCGGTCGTTGAACGCACGGTTCCTGATGGGGGCGGGCTTTTTCTGGATTTTGTGAAGTTGTCGTGGGTGTGTCGCGGCAACTTCACAAGATGGTGCTTGGTGGGGTGAAGGTCGAAGGGATGGAGCCCGAGTGTGCGGTCCGGTTCAGAAGGTGAACGAGGGGAAGCGGTCTCGGTAGGAGGGCGCGCTCAGTCCGCCGAAGGCGGTCTGGTCTATGCCGTTCGCCTCCAGCGTCGCATCCATCACCGCGAGCATCACTGCGTCTGCGGCCGCGGCCTGGACTGCGATCAGGGTGCCGAAGTCGACCTCGACCTGACCTGTGGCCAGGGCGAACACCGTGTCGCCGTCGAGCAGGGTGTGGGCGGGGGCGAGGGAGCGGGCGAGGCCGTCGTGGGCGGCGGTGGCGGTGCGGCGGGCCCGGGCCGGGTCGAGGGCGGCGTTGGTGGCTACGACGGCGAGGGTGGTGTTGGTGGCGGCGGTTTCTGCTGCGGAGGTGAGTTCGGCCAGGTAGACCGCGTTTTCGGCGGCGCTCGGGGGAGTGGGGCGGGGTAGGCCGGGCGGGACGAAGGCGGTGCCGAGCAGGGCGCCGGTGGTGTGGTCGAGCGGGGAGCCCATGGCGTTGAGTACGGCGAGGGCGCCGACCATCACGCCGCCGGGCAGCGTGATGGACGCGGTGCCGATGCCGCCCTTCAGGGTGCCGCGGGCGGCCATGGCGCCGGTGCCGGCCCCGATCACGCCCCGCGGCGTGTGGTCACGGGCTGAACTGGCTGCGGCGTAGCCCAGTTCGGCGTCTGGGTGGGCGTGTACGTCGCCGCCGCGCCCGAGGTCGAACACTGCGGCGGCGGGCACGATGGGTACCCGGATCGATGTTGGGTCGTGGACCGGGCCGGCGGCGAAGCCGAGGCCCTGCTCCAGGCACCAGCGTTGCACGCCGCCCGCGCTGGCCAGGCCGAAAGCGCTTCCGCCGGTGAGGGTCACGGCGTCTACCGTGGGCACCAGCGTGGTCGGGTCGAGGGCGTCGGTCTCGTGGGTGCCCGGCCCGCCGCCCCGCACGTCGACCGCGCCGACCGTGCCGGGTGGTGGGATCACCGCAGTGACCCCACTCAGCCAGCCGTCACCAACACGCTGGGCGTGCCCCACTCGCAAGCCGGGGACGTCCGTGATCGAACCCCAGCGCGCCCAAGGCCCAGAAGCGTCCATAATTCGATCTAGAGCCAGCCGTTGCGCTTGAACCCGCGGAAGAGACCCCCGCAGATCGTCGCCATCAGCGTCAGCACCGCCGGATAACCCCAGGTCTGCTGCAGTTCCGGCATGTGCTCGAAGTTCATCCCGTAGATGCCCGCGATCATGGTCGGGACCGCGGCGATCGCGACCCAGGCCGAGATCTTGCGCATGTCCTCGTTCTCCGCGATCGAGACCCGGGCCAGACCGGCCTGCAGGATCGAGGTGAGCAGCTCGTCGAAACTGGCCACCTGCTCGTGCACCCGGGCCAGGTGGTCGGACACGTCGCGGAAGTACTCGCGGATCTCGGCGTGGATCAGCCGCCGCGGCCGTTCGGAGAGCTCACGCAGCGGCGCGGCCAGCGGCTGCACCGTGCGCTTCATCTCGATCACGTCGCGCTTGAGCTGGTAGATGCGCTCGATGTCGGTGTTGCCGCGGGGGGCGAACACCGTGCTCTCGATCTCCTCCAGGTCCTGCTGGACCGCGTCGACCACGGCCAGGTAGTCGTCGACCACCTTGTCGGCCACGGCGTGCAGCACCGCCGAGGGGCCCAGGGCCAGCTGCTCCTGGTCGCCCTCCAGCCGGCGGCGCAGGCCGGCCAGCGCGGCGGCCTTGCCGTGCCGGATGGTGATCACGAACCAGTCGCCCACGAACACCATGACGGCGCCGGTCTCGACCACGTCGCCACCGGCGTCGCGGTCGGTCGAGTCGAGGTAGGCCAGGGTGCGCATGGCCAGGAACATGTCGCTCTCGTGCCGCTCCAGCTTGGGCCGCTGGCGCGGGCTGGCCGCGTCCTCCAGGGCGAGCGGGTGCAGCGAGAACACCTCACCGAGCTGCTCGAGCTGCTCGGAGGAGGGCTCGTGCAGGCCGAGCCAGACGAAACCCTCGCCCTGCTGGGCCGCTTTGACGGCCTGCGGGAAGTCGCCGGACTGGACCCGGCGGCCGTTGCAGTACAGACCCCAGTCGACTGCGGCGTCGAGAAGCCCACCCGTCTTGTCGGACTCGTGCTCGATGCGTTCCTTGAGCACGTCGAGGGGGCCGTAGCGCAGCGCGGGGTAGACGTTGCGCAGCTGAGGCCGGGGAAGGGCCAGGGACCGGGCGAGGCCGGTGCGGTTCGTGCGAGCCATGAGGGGGTCACCTCCCGTTGCAAAGGCAGACCCGCGGTGGGCTACGTCAGGTCAGGCGCAACCCAGTGGGAGCTCCGGCGGCCCGGAGCTCGCGATCCGCGGGGGAGTCGGTACTGGCAGGGGTGTCATCTCTGGACGGCACCGATCTCACCTCCCTCATCCGGGACCTTCGCCGAAAAGCATCATCGACCGTGCGACTGCGCCCTTGATCAGCCGTACGGGCGGCCGGAACGGCGTTCGACCGGGCTCATGCTAACCCTCGGGTAGCACCAGTACCGACCGAAAGCTGGACATCCGTCCGAAGACCGGGTGACCGTCAGGTCGGTGCTGCGTGAACACGTGCGCCGAACGGTGTCATCCAGGCCTGCGCCCTCGTACTTATCGTCCGGGACGACCAAAGCGTTACAGCCCGCCCCGAAGGCTTCGGGGCGGGCTGTTCGAGGACGTCGTCGGCGACCGAAGGCGCTCGGCCGCCGGTCAGGCGGTGGTTCAGTCGCGCAGGGAGGCCATCCACGCCTCGATCTCGTCCGGCCGGCGCGGGAGACCGGCCGAGAGGTTCTCCACCCCGTCGGCGGTGACCAGCACGTCGTCCTCGATCCGGACCCCGATGCCGCGCAGTTCCTCCGGGGCCAGCAGGTCGTGCGGGCCGAAGTACAGGCCCGGCTCGATCGTGAAGACCATGCCCGGCTGCAGCTCGGCGTCCAGGTACATCTCCTTGCGGGCCTGGGCGCAGTCGTGCACGTCGATGCCGAGGTGGTGGCTGGTGCCGTGGACCATCCAGCGGCGGTGGAACTGGCCCTCCTTGCCCAGCGACTCCTCGGCGGTGCCGGGCAGCAGGTCCCACTCGGCCAGCGTGCGGGCGATCACCTGCATGGCGGCGGCGTGCACCTCGCGGAACTTCACGCCCGGCCGGGCGGCGGCGAACGCGGCGTCGGCGGCGTCGAGCACGGCCTGGTAGACCCGGCGCTGCGGCTCGGTGAACTTGCCGGAGACCGGCAGGGTGCGGGTGACGTCTGCGGTGTAGAGCGTGTCCACCTCGACCCCGGCGTCGACGAGCACCAGGTCGTTCTCGTGCACCGGGCCGTCGTTGCGGATCCAGTGCAGGGTGCAGGCGTGCGGGCCGGAGGCGGCGATGGTGTCGTAGCCCACGCCGTTGCCCTCGCGCCGGGCCCGGCTCTCGAACACCGTCTCGACCACCCGCTCACCGCGCACCGAGGCCACCGCCTCGGGCAGTGCGCGGACGATGTCGGCGAAGCCGAGGGCCGTGGCGTCGACCGCCCGGCGCATCTCGGCGACCTCGAACTCGTCCTTCACCAGGCGCAGCTCGGACACGATGCGGGCCAGGTCGTGGTCGGCGGTGAGCGCCTCGGCGGCGTCCACCCCGGCCGCCTCCCGGGCCTCGGCCAGCGCCTCGTCCAGACCCGGGTCGGCCTCGCGCAGCACCCGCACCGGCACCGCACCCACGTCCTTGGTGACCGCCTCGCGCAGGTCGGCCAGCGGGCGGCAGGTCAGACCGGTCTCCGCCTCGACCTCTTCCAGGCTGGGGCGCACGCCCACCCAGAGCTCGCCGTAGCGGGGGTCGGCGTAGAACTGCTCGGAGTCGCGCTCGGCCCGCGGCTGCACGTAGAGGACGGCCTCGAAGCCCTCGGCGGTGGGCTCGATCACCAGCGCCGCGTCCGGCTCCCGGTCGGTGCCCAGCCCGGTGAGGTGGGCGAAGGCCGAGTGCGGGCGGAAGCGGTGGTCGGTGTCGTTGCTGCGCACCCGGAACACCCCGGCCGGCAGCACCAGGCGCTCGCCCGGGAGTTCGGCGGCCAGGCGGGCCCGGCGCTCGGCGGCGTAGGCCGCGGCGGGCAGGCGGGCCGGCAGCTCGGAGGGACGCGGGGCCCAGCCGGAGGCGATGAACGCGCGGAAGGCCGGTGAGTTCGGCCTCTCCCGGTGCTCGACCTCCTGAGGTTTCGCGGATTCGCCCTCAGGGCCCTGCACAACGGGTTCGTTCTCGCTCATGGGCAACATTCTGCCGTCTCGGCCCGGGGCCGGTCAGCGGGGTTTCGCGGGTTCAGGAGCTTTCCGGCGGTCGGCGGCCGTTCCGGTTGGGCCGTTCGAAGGGTGCTGCGCCGCCCGGCGGCCGGTTCGGCGCTGGATCACCAGATGGCACGCGCGGCGGCTTGACCTGCGGCGCCGGGCAAGGAACCGTCGGTGTGTGACCCTTCTGCGGACCTGCCCCCGGTGTGGTGCGGTCGCCCGGGAGCCGGGCGAGCACACGGCCAGCTGGACCTGTGAGGAACACGGCCCGGTGGTGCCGGTCGGCCCCGCCCAGGCGCCCACGCAGAAACTGATCCGACAGGTCGCGCTCGACTCGCTGGTGCCGGTCTGGATGCCGCGCCCGCTGCCGCAGGGCTGGGAGGTCACCGGTCTGCAGTGGGCCGGGGCGGGCGCCGGTGGCACGGTGGCCTGCGTGGTCGCGGTCTCCGGGCCGCACCCGCTGCCGGAGGTGGGGGACGAGGAGCCCACCGTCGACCTGATGTTCGTGGCGGAGCAGCCGGGCATCGGCCTGGGGGCGCACCTGGCCGGGCTGCGCGGGGTCGACCCGGGCCCGATGCTGGCCGACAAGGCGGCGCACGACCCGGCCGAGATCAAGCTCGAGGCCGACGACCACGAGGTGCCGCTGTGGTCGGTGCCGGTCGACGGCGGCCTGGCCTACGTGGGCGAGGCCTCCGGGGTCTGGCTCTGGCTGCTGGCCTGGCCGAGCTCGGCCGCGCTGGCCCTACTGAACCGGTTCTGCCTGGTCGACGCCCGCAACGAGGAGACCGAGCCGGACCTGCCCTGCGGCCCGCTCACTCCCCGCCTACGCTGACCTGCGTGCGAATCGACCTGCATGTCCACTCCAGCGCCTCGGACGGTACCGACACCCCGGCCGGGGTGATGGAGGCGGCCGCCGCGGCCGGGCTGGACGTCGTCGCACTGACCGACCACGACACCACCGCGGGCATCCCGGCCGCGGGCGAGGTGGCCCGGCGGCTGGGGCTGACCCTGCTGCCCGGCGCCGAGATCTCCTGCCAGATGCGGGGGATCGGGGTGCACATGCTGGCCTACCTGCACGACCCGGCCGACCCGGCGCTGCTGGCCGAGCAGGAGCAGACCAAGGCCGACCGGCTGACCCGGGCCGAGCGGATGGTGCGGCGGCTGTCCAAGGACTTCGCCATCACCTGGGCCGACGTGCAACGGCAGTGCGAGCCGGACGCCGCGGTGGGCCGGCCGCACATCGCCGACGCGCTGATCGAGGCCGGTGCGGTGGCCACCCGGGACGAGGCGTTCGCCACCGTGCTGAACGGCCGCTCGCCCTACTACCTGCCTTATCACGCGCCCGAGGCGGAACTGATCGTGCGCCTGGTGCGGGCCGCCGGCGGGGTGCCGGTGATGGCGCACCCGCGGGCCGGCAAGCGCGGGTGGCTGGTCTCCGACCAGGACATCGCCGACCTGGCCGAGGCCGGGCTGGTCGGGCTGGAGGTGGACCACCGGGACCACGAGGAGCCGGACAAGGCGGTGCTGCGCGGGCTGGCCGCCGAGCTCGGCCTGCTCACCACCGGCTCGAGCGACTACCACGGCACCGGCAAGGTCAACCGGATCGCCGAGAACACCACCGCGCCGGAGGTACTGGAGAAGATCATCGCCCTCGGTACCCCGTCGCGGGTGATCCGCGGGTGAACGACCAGCTCGAACTGCTGGGCATGCCGGAACCGCTCTACTCCTGCACGCCGACCCGCCTGGTCAACTGGCGCACCTGCCCGCGCCGCTACCGGTTCACCTACCTGGACCGGCCCTCGCCCTCGAGGGGCCAGGCCTGGGCGCACACCAGCATCGGCGCCGCGGTGCACTCGGCCCTGGCCGACTGGTGGGCCACCCCGCCCGAACGCCGGGACCCGGAGCTCGCCTACCAGCTGGTGCGCAAACGCTGGCTGAACGACGGTTTCGCCGACCGTGAGCAGTCGGCCGCCGCAGGCCGGCGGGCCGTGGACTGGGTACGCAACTACCTGTTCGAGTCGCCGACCGATCCGCTGGCGCAGCCGGCCGGGGTGGAGCAGACGGTCAGCGCCCACACCGAGCGGCTGGCCCTGTCCGGCCGGGTCGACCTGATCGACCTGCGCGACGACGAGCTGGTGGTGGTCGACTACAAGACCGGGCGGCACGAGCCCACCGAGGAGGACGCCTTCGCCAGCCTGGCCCTGGCCGTCTACGCGGTCGCCACCGCGCGCACCTACCGGCGGCCGTGCCTGCAGGTCGAGCTGCACCACCTGCCCACCGGCACCCGGGCGGTGGCCCGCTACGACCTGGCCGGGCTGGAACGCAAGCTGGCCGAGGCCGATGCGCTGGGCGCCGCGGCGGCCGCGGCCGACGCCGAGTTCGCCGCCGGCCGCCGGGACGACACGGTGTTCCCGCCGAAACCGGGCCCCGGCTGCTCGTTCTGCGACTTCCGGCGGTCCTGCCCGGAAGGGCGGGCGGCCTCCGAGGAGCGACCGGCCTGGACCGCAGTCAGGTCGTGACCAGGACCCGGCTCACTGCTTCCTCGGCGCTCTCCACGTAGGCGATGCCGTCGTCCACAGTTCTGCCGTCCGGCCCCACCACCCGCCAGCCGTCCAGCACCACCACCGGCACCCCACCGCGTCGCCGGGCCAGCGCCACCTCGCTCAGCGTGCCCCAGGAGCCGCCGACCGCGATCACCGCGTCGGCGCTCCAGACGATGACGGCGTTGCGTGCTTCTCCGATGTTCGTGACCACGGTGACCGACAGGTCCGGGCTCGCCCCCTCGCGATCGGCGCCGGGGCGGATGCCGACCACCAGCCCGCCCGCCGAACGCGCGCCGGCGGCCACCGCGGCCATCACCCCGGTGCCCCCGCCGCAGATCACCACTGCTCCGGCCTCGGCCAGGAGCACCCCGACCCGCCGGGCGGCCTCGGCCTGTTGTTCGGTGCAGTTGCGGGGGCCGCAGACCGCGACCTGCAGAGGGCGGGCGGAGGTGTTCGGAACGGGCACGATGCGGATCCCTTCGCAGAGCCTCGAGGACGGACGGCTTCCGGCTCGGTCAGCTCAGTGCGTCGGAGAGGTCCCGCCGCGCCGGATAGGCCCGGAACAAGGCGATCTCGCCCAGTAGCTCCCGCGATAGGGCCGAACGGGTGAAAACGCCGGATTCGAGGATGCGTGCCGCCGCGACGACCCGGCCGACGATCGGCCCGGTGCGGTTGTCTGCGGGCAGGGCGAGCACCGAGCGCAGCTCGGCAGCGGCCGCGTCCAGGTCGGACAGGGCCAGGTGGGCATTGCAGAGATCGAGCCGGGCGGCGGCCAGGAGTTCGGGGGAGCGCTGGGCGGGGACGGCGGCCTCGAGTAGTTGCAGCGACTCGCCGGCCTCGCGTACGGCCAGCCGCGCGTTGCTCTCGCCACCCAGAGCCAGCCAGGCCTCGCTGGCGTAGTAGGCCGCCTTGGCCGGGCTGAACCGGAACACCCCGGGCTGATCGTCCACCCCGTCGTTCTCCCGGGCCTCCCGGGCCACCGTCAGCGCGGCCTCGACCTGCCGGGTCTCGCCGCACGCGGCCCAGGCCCGGGCCTCCGCGCTGACCAGGCGCAGCAGGTTGCTGCCCTTGGTGGCGTGACGCCGCCCGCTGTGCGCGATCTGGGCCGCGAGCGGGTAGTCGCCGCCCCAGTAGGCCACGTTCGACTGCACCCAGCGCAGGAAGGCCCGCAGCGAGTCGTCGTCGGCCAGTTCGGCGCACAACCAGGCCGTGCGGGTGTTGGTCTCGGCCGCCACCGGATCACCGAGATCGGCGCTGGCGTGGGCGATCAGCGCGCACAGCCGCCCGGCCAGGGAGTACAGCGGGGCGGTCAGGCTGGGCCGCCGGCTCTTCTCCAGGAGCTCGAACACCTCGCGCCGCAGCTGCCAGACCGGGCCGACCAGGGCGAGCGGAGGCTGGGTGAGATAGGCGTCGGCCAGGGTGCGCACCTGGGCGGCGAGCTGGTCGAGCAGCTCGTGGTCGACTCCGGCCCGGCTGCCGGGCGCAGGCAATCGGTTCATCCGCGGACCGCCTCGTCGCCTCGATGAGCAGATCGGAACGGGCCCAGGTTAGTGGCAGAACCGCAGACAGGGGAGTCGAATTGGGACGTTGCGTGACCGATCGCATACTTGACGCGATCCGGTCCGGGCAGACCGACGTCCTCAAGCCCTTTTGATCAAGAGCTTGAGGACGTCGGTGGGCGCCTGAGCGCGACGGTTCAGTGGCGGGTGCGGTGGAGTTCGTCGCGCAGGGAGTGCAGGGCCACCGTGGTGGCGGCCGGGGCCAGTGCGCCGGCGCCGTCACCAGGCATGGACGAGTACATGGCCCGCGCCCAGTTCGGCTGTGACGACCAGGCCAGACCGGCCACCGGGGCCCAGTTCGGCCGGTTGCGCTGGGTCATCGCCAGCAGGGCGGGCACAGCCGGGCTGACCAGCGAGCCGATGAACGCCCGGGCCTCGTGCGTCATCCGCAGCTTGGGCCGCATCCGGCGGAAGTACCGGGTCAGGTCGCGGCGGGTGGCGGGCACCCGGTCGGGCTCCAGGCCCCAGACCGCGGCGGTGCGCAGCTGCTCGGCGAGGTACGTCTCGTGCTCGGCGTCGGTGAGTGCCAGGCCACCGCGCCGGGTCACCTCCACGAACGAGGCGACCTGGCAGCAGTGCATCCACAGCACGAGATCCTCGTCGTCGCCACGGAACTCGTCACCGTTGCCGGCGAAACCGACGACCTGGCCCATCACCGCGCGCAGCCGAGCGCCGGTCATCGCGGCCTCGATGCTGTTGCCGAAGATCACCGCGCCGATGTGACGCTGCGCCCACTGCAGCCGGTCCCACGGGTCGTCCACCCGGCGGGCGGTGGCGAACACGTTCGCCATGCCCTCGGGGTGCAGCACCTGCATGGTCAGGGCCCGCAGGGTGGCCAGGCCGATCAGCGGGTCGGAGTGCACCCGCCAGGTGACCGTGCGGGGGCCGAAAAGCCCCCACTGACCGGCCTGGTCGGCCTCGTGGTCGGTCTCCGGCTCGGCCTCGTGGTCCTCGGCGCGGCCGGTGTCGGCCGGGTGCTCCAGGTAGTCCCACTGCTCCAGCCGCGGCGGCTCTTCGTGATGCGCTCGAGTCTGCTCCACCTGTCCCTGTCCCCAGGCCCGTCGGGCTCGCCCGGCAGCGGTTTCCACGGTGGTTCGCCGGCGACGGCCGGGGGCGTGCTCGACCTCGTCGAGATCGAACCGTGCGGCCCCGGTCAGAGGTAGAAGGGCACTGCTCCGTTCCCAGCTGTCATCCGTCGCGCTCGCTGCCATGGGGTAAAGACTGTCGGATTCGACCCTTGATCGCCTGTCGAGCCCACCGACGGCCCATCGGGACACAGGCAGTCGATAGTCTGAAAGCGGGTCTTTCCGGCCCGCCGCCTGGAGGGAACAGATGCATGGGCCGCGTAATCGCCGTCGCCAACCAGAAGGGTGGCGTCGCCAAGACCACCACGGTGGCCTCGCTCGGCGCCGCGTTCGTGCTGCGGGGGCTGCGCGTGCTGTTGATCGACCTCGACCCGCAGTCGTCGCTCACCTTCAGCCTGGGCATCGACCCGGACGTGGTGGAGTACTCGATCTCCGACGTGGTCCGCGGCGAGGTCGAGCTGCCGGCCGCGCGGCTGCGCACCAGCGAGGGCATGGACCTGGTGCCCTCGACGATCGACCTGCTGGCGGCGGAGGCCATGCTGCTGCCGGCCCCGCAGCGTGAGTTCGTGGTGCGCCGGGGCCTGGAAGAGGTGCTCTCCACCTACGACGTGATCCTGCTCGACTGTTCGCCCAGCCTGGGCCTGCTCACGCTGAACGCGCTGGCGGCGGCCGACGAGGTGATCGTGCCGCTGCAGTGCGAGATGCTCAGCCACCGGGGGGTGGGCCAGCTGCTGGACACGGTGGCCGACGTGCACCGGCTGCTCAATCCGCGGCTGCGGGTGCGGGGGCTGCTGCCCACCATGTACGACAAGCGCTCGGTGCACGCCCGGGCCGTGCTCGGCGACGTCAAGCGCCGCTACCGGGTGCCGGTGCTGAACCCGATTCCGCGCTCGGTGAAGTTCGCCGAGGCCCCCAGCGTGGGCGCCACCATCGTCGGCACCTCGCCCAGCTCGTCGGGGGCCCGGGCCTACTTCCGGATCGCCGACGGATTGCTGCGGGCCTGGCGGTTCGGCGGCCGTAAAGTCGCTCCGGCCCGCACTTCCCGCATGCACACCAGCCTGCGCCCGCCCGTCTCGGGGCACGGGCAGGCCGACGCCGAGGCACTCTGAGCCCTCGACCGGCACCCACCCGGTACGGAACGAAAGTGGCCCGCGCCGGAAGGCGCGGGCCACTTCTGTTCTCGATGCTCAGCTGTCGGTGGAACCGGCCGACGCGCTCTCGGCGGGGGCCGCGCTGGACGAGCCCGAACCCCGGCCGCCCCGGCGCCGACGACGGCGCCGGCGCTGGGCCTCGGCACCTTCGGGGTCGGCGTCTTCGGTGGTCGACTCGACGACCGCGGTGGCCTCGCCGACCTCCACGCTCTCGACGGCCTCGGACGTCTCGGACGCTTCGCCCGCCTCGACCGGGACACCGGCCCGGGTGCGGCGACGCTGACGGGTGCGGGTACGCCGCGGCGTCTCCTCGCCCGACGTCTCCGGGTCGCCGCCGGTGACCTCGGGAGCCTGGGACTCGTCGGAGCCCTCGGACCGGGTACGGCTGCGGGAGCGCGAGCCGCGCCCGCCGTCCTTCGAGTCGCGTGCGTCGCGACGGGACCCGCCGGAGCCAGAGGAACGGGTCGGGGTACCGCCACCGCGCTTGCCGGTCTCGCCCAGGTCTTCCAGCTCTTCGGCGTCGAGGCCGGCGCGGGTGCGCGAGGCCCGGGGGAGGGTGCCGCGGACCCCGGCCGGGATGTTCAGGTCCTCGAAGAAGTGCTCGGACGAGGAGTACGTCTCGGCCGGCTCCGGGATGCCCAGGTCGAGCGCCTTGTCGATCATCATCCAGCGGTGCAGGTCGTCCCAGTCGACGAAGGTGACCGCGACCCCGGTGTTGCCGGCCCGGCCGGTGCGGCCGATCCGGTGCAGGTACGTCTTCTCGTCCTCCGGGCAGGCGTAGTTGACCACGTGGGTGACGTTCTCCACGTCGATGCCCCGGGCCGCCACGTCGGTGGCCACCAGCACATCGATCTTGCCGTTGCGGAAGGCCCGCAGCGCCTGCTCCCGGGCCCCCTGCCCGAGGTCACCGTGGATCGCCGCGGCGGCGAAGCCCCGCATCGCCAGTTCCTCGGCCACCTTGGCGGCGGTGCGCTTGGTGCGGGTGAAGATGATCGACAGACCGCGGCCCTCGGACTGCAGCAGCCGGGCCAGCATCTCGACCTTGTCCATCGCGTGGGCGCGATAGATGAACTGGGCGATCGCCAGCACGGTGGCGCCGGAGTCGTCCGGGTCGGAGGCCCGGATGTGCGTGGGCTGGGTCATGTACTTGCGGGCCAGCGACACCACGGCGCCCGGCATGGTGGCCGAGAACAGCAGGGTCTGACGGCCGTCGGGGGTCAGCGACATCAGCTTCTCGACGTCGGGCAGGAAGCCCAGGTCGAGCATTTCGTCGGCCTCGTCGAGCACCAGGGTGCGCACGTGGGCCAGGTTGAGCAGGCCCTGCTGGGCCAGGTCGAGCAGCCGGCCGGGTGTGCCGACGACCACCTCGATGCCCTTCTTCAGCGCCTCGACCTGCGGTTCGTAGGCCCGGCCGCCGTAGACGGTGAGGATCCGCGCGCTCAGGTTCTTCGAGGCGACCTTCAGGTCCTCGGCGACCTGGGTGGCCAGCTCCCGGGTGGGCACGATGGCCAGGGCCTGCGGGGCGCCCGGGGCGGCCAGCTCGGCGAAGCCCTCGTCCTTCGGGCCGACCACCCGGTGCAGCAGCGGGATGCCGAAGCCCAGGGTCTTGCCGGTACCGGTCTTGGCCTGGCCGATCACGTCGCTGCCGGCGATCGCCACCGGCAGCGTCATCGCCTGGATCGGGAACGGGGCGCTCATCCCGGCCTTGAGCAGGGCCTCGGTGACGCGCGGGTCGGTGCCGAGGTCGGCCCAGCCCGGGGCCTGGGCGCCGGGCTTGACCTCGTCCTCGACGACGGCGACGATCTCGCCGGCGTTCTCGAGGTCGAGGGCGGGGTTCTCGTCCGGCCGGTCGGTGGGGTTACTGGATGAAGCGGACACGCGGTGCCTAACTCTTCGGGGGCGCTGGCCTGCGGGCCGGACCGCGCCGACCCCGGTGGGGTGGCGGAGGGAGAAAGGCGCTCCGGCGGGCCGCGCTGCGGCATTCGGAAGCCGACCGTGTGAGCGACCGGTCATCCACGTACAGGGGTCTGGCAGGTGTAGCAGGTACCTCTAACTGACTGATCCTACCTGGTCGGGGGGCTCAGTACCCTCCTGTCCATGGAGCAGCAGGAGGACAGGTTCACCGATCCGGCATACCGGGCGGCCGTCGTCGACCTATTGGGCACACTGGCCTACGGTGAACTGAGCGCATTCATCCGCCTTTCCGGCGACGCGGACCTGGCCCCGCGGCTGGCGGCCAAGGCGGCCGTGGCCGGGCTCGCCGCCACCGAGTTCGCGCACTACGACCGGCTGCGCGCCCGTCTGGTCGAGATCGGGGCCGACCCGGAGGAGGCGATGGCCCCGTTCGTCGAGGCGCTGGACGGTTTCCACGAGCGCACCCGGCCCTCCACCTGGCTCGAGGGCCTGGTGAAGTTCTACGTGGGCGACGGCATCGCCTCGGACTTCTACCGGGAGATCACCACCTACCTCGACCCGGACACCCGCGACCTGGTGCTGGGCACCCTGGAGTCGGACCAGCGCTCGTCGTTCGTGCTGCAGGAGGTGCGCCAGGCGATCGGTGAGGACCCGATCCAGGGCAGCCGGCTGGCGCTGTGGGCCCGCCGCCTGGTCGGTGAGGCGCTCAGCCAGGGCCAGCGGGTGGCGGCCGACCGCGACACCTTCTCCACCCTGCTCACCGGCACCGGGGAGCACCCGGGCATGGGCCTGGCCGGCATCGTCTCGATGTTCAGCCGGATCACCGAGCAGCACACCCGGCGGATGGCGCAGATGGGTCTGTCCGCCTAGCGCGGCCCGGACGGCGAAGGCGCCGCTCTCCAGCGAGAACGGCGCCTTCGTGGTGCGTACTGCGGTGTTCGTGGTGCGGTGGTGCTACAGCGTGCCGAAACCGACCCGGCGGGTTTCCTCCGCGCCGATCTCGACGTAGCCGATCTGGGTGCCCGGCACGACGATGAGGCGGCCCTTGTCGTCCTTCAGACGCAGCAGCGAGCTCGAGTTGATCGCGGCCTCGACCGCGTTCACGACGGACTCGGCCGAGTCGGGTGACTCCAGCACGATGTCGCGCGGGATGTCCCGGACGCCGATCTTGACCTCCACGCGAGTGGCCCCTTCCGTCCTGGCCGGCCCCCTCGCGGGGCAGCGCAGCTTTTCCGACTGGTCGGGATGAGCCTAACCGGCAGCGGGCCTGCCGGTCCCGGTGGCACGCTCGGCTTAGCCAACAGCGGAATTGCCCGGGGTGCTCGCGGGCCTGCGCAGAGGTCTCAGGGCCGGCCCGCGGTCTCCTGGCTCTCGCCCAGACCGGTGAGGTCGGCCACCGGGACGACCGGGTTCGCCATGCCGTCCAGTCGCTCCTCGGCCCGCTCCTCGGCCCGCTCCTCGTGCAGCGGGATGGCGCCGATGCCGCGCCAGTTCAGGCCGGCCAGCAGACGCACGGCGTCTTCCCGGGGCATCGGGCGCCCCTTCTGCAGCCAGAAGCGCGCGGCCACGTGGGCCATCCCGGACAGGCCGATGCCGATCAGCTCGCACTCCGGCCAGGGCTGCCCGGTCTCCTCGTGGATCACCTCGGCGATCATCCGGCCGCACTGGTCGTTGACCGCCTCCACCCGGCCGCGCACGTCCGGGTCGTTGGTCAGGTCGGACTCGAAGATGAGCCGGAACGACTCGTTCTCCCGGTCGATGAAGTCGAAGAAGGCGCCCAGGGCGTTGGCCACCCGCTGTTTGTTGTCCGGGGTGTTCTCGATGGCTCCGCGCAGCAGTTCCACCACCTCGGCGGAATGCTGCTCGACCAGGGCCAGGTAGAGCTCACGCTTGCCCGGGAAGTGCTGGTAGAGGACCGGCTTGCTGACCCCGGCGCGCTCGGCGATCTCGTCCATCGCCGCCGCGTGATAGCCCTGGGCCACGAATACCTCTCGCGCTGCTCCGAGCAACTGGCTGCGGCGTGCCGTTCTCGGCAGCCTGGTTCCGCGCGAGCGCACCTCTGGTGTCGACATTTCTTGCCTCCCCGCATCAGTGCCCGTCAGCGGATGCTAAGACGCTTCGGCTGCGCCCCCGCGATTCCGATGCTTTAAGTGATTGTAAGGCTACGAGGCGTTACCAAATCCCACCGCGAGTAGACACTCTGCGCCGGGAGGGACGTCCATTCGGGTGATCGTTCCCACGTTTCATCATCACGCAACGGGGTATAGCCGCTACCTGCGGGTCCCTAACCGCCTCCTCGGTGTAGTCACGGCTGTTCCTGGGTGGGTCCCAGCCTGCCGTTCCGGTCGGGCCGTAGTCACCTCCGTCACCCGGCTGCCCTCCGGACTCGGACGTCACGACCCGGGCGGGTAGCGTGCGAGGCGGAACTGGCGTGGGTGAAAGGAAGAAGCGGCGGATGCGCACGGGTAAGCGGCTCGCAACATCGATGGCCCTGCCCCTGGCGGTGGTGATGCTCACCCTGGCCGGCTGCGGCGCCCTGCCCGGCGGATCGTCCGACGACTCCTCGGCGCAGACTTCCACCCCGTCGTCCACGCCGCCGGAATCCGCAGTTGCGGCGACTGCCGAACCCACGGCGGCCGGTGAGTCCGACGCTGCCCCCAGCGAACCGGCCACGTCGCTGCCCAAGGGGCTCACTCAGAAGGACGTGAACGCGGGGGTGCTCTCGGCCAAGGTGAAGTGGAAGGCCTCGGGCAAGCTGCAGACCGTCAAGGGCAGCACCAAGGCCCCCGGCAAGGGCCAGGTGATCAAGGTCCGGATCCAGGTGGAGAAGGGCCTGAAGATCGACGGTGACAAGTTCGCCGACTTCGTCCTGGCCACGCTGAACGACAGGCGCAGCTGGACCGAGAAGGGCACCCGGCGCTTCGCCCGCACCGACGACGCCGGCCAGGCCTTCACCACCGTCACCCTGGCCAGCCCGCAGACCTCGGCCGAGCTGTGCCGGCCGCTGCAGACCATGGGCAAGCTGTCCTGCCGCAACGGCGACCGGGTGGTGCTCACCAACTACCGCTGGGTCAAGGCCATCCCCGAGTACAAGAAGAACCGCGAGGGGTACCGTCAGTACGTGGTCAACCACGAGGTCGGTCATGCGCTCGGGCACGGGCACGAGTACTGCGCCGGCAAGGGCGAACTCGCGCCGCTGATGATGCAGCAGACCAAGGGCCTGCTGGGCTGCCGTCCCAACCCCTGGCCGCACCCGTGAGGCCGCTGGTCGGGCCCGGTGCGGAGCTGACCGCGCACGAGCTGACCCGCTACTCGCGGCAGGTGCTGCTGCCCGGGCTCGGTTCAGCGGGCCAGCGCCGGCTGAAGAACGCCCGGGTGCTGGTGGTCGGGGCCGGTGGACTGGGCAGCCCGGTGCTCACTTATCTGGCCGCCGCCGGGGTGGGCTCGATCAGCGTGGTCGACGACGACTCGGTGGAGCTGTCCAACCTGCATCGGCAGGTGCTGCACGCCGCAGCGGCAGCCGGTACGCCCAAGGTGCAGAGCGCGGTGGCGGCTCTGGCCGAGCTGAACCCGTTGGTCACGGTGCAGCCCCACCACACCCGGATCACCCCGGAGAACGCGCTGGAGCTGATCCAGGGGCACCACCTGGTCATCGACGGCACCGACAACTTCGCCACCCGCTACCTGGTCGGCGACGCCTGCGCAGTGGCCGGGGTGCCGCTGGTCTGGGGCTCGGTGTTCCGCTTCGACGGGCAGGTCTCGGTGTTCTGGTCGCAGCCCGGCGAGGGGTACGAGCCGGTCACCTACCGAGACCTGCACCCCACCCCGCCGCCGCCCGGTTCGGTGCCTTCCTGCGCCGAGGGTGGAGTGCTGGGGGTGACCTGCGCTGCCATCGGCTCGGTGATGGCGACGGAAGCGATCAAACTGATCACCGGGGTCGGCGAACCCCTGCTGGGCCGCATCATGCTGTTCGATGCGATGGGCATGACCTGGCAGACGATCCGGGTGCGGCCGGCGCCGGATTCGGCCCCCGTCACCCAACTCGCCGAAGACTACGAGGCCTTTTGTGGGGTAGGCCCACCAGCGTCTTCAATTGGTGATCTGAGCGTTGGTGAGCTCGCCCACAGACTTGAGCGACGCGAACGTGGGCAGGACGATTTCGTCCTGGTAGACGTCCGGGAACCCGAAGAGCGACGGATCGCCTCGATCCCCGGGGCGGTCGGTTTGCCGCTGTCGGTGCTTCGAACTGGAGACGTCGGTGCGCTCCTTGCGGAGGTCGCCGACGGACGTCCGTTGGTTCTGCACTGCAAGAGCGGGGGCCGTTCGGCGCAGGCTCTCGAACTGGCCCGGGAAGCCGGGGTGAGCGACGTGCTCCACGTGCCCGGAGGCGTCCTGGCCTGGATTGACGAGATCGACCCGAGCCAGCCGCGTTACTGAACCACCCGCAAAGCAGTTCACCCCGGGCAGCACGCTGCCCGGGGTGAGGTGACTGCGAGGATCAGCGACGGGAACCGATCCGGCTGCGGGCGCCCACGCCGACACCGGCGAAGTGCAGGGCCAGCAGGAACAGGCCCAGCGTCGTCAGGGTCGTGTTCGTGAACGCGTCACCGAGGTCGGCGTTCGCGAAGTCGAGCAGGAGCGCAAGGCCGAAGACCACCGCGGCAGCGATCGCGAGCATGGTTACCTCCTGGTGAGGGTCCCCAAGGGTGAGGACGATCCTGGCCCGGTGATCACCGGGCGTTGGGATGATCATGGGGCCGCGTAGGTGATCGCGCATTTCGGGGCAACCCCCAGTCAGTGTGACGTTGGGAGCAAGCAGTGCCATTCACGGGCAGTCACCCCGCAGCAGTACTTCCTCTGCTCCGCACGCCCCTGGTGCCGTCTGCGCTGGTGATCGGCAGCATGAGTCCCGACCTGCTGTACTACCTGGCGCTGCCCGATCCGGTGCGCTGGCGGTGGTCGGAGGTCAGCCATTCCGCGCTCGGCATCCTGGGTTTCGACCTGGCCATGGGGCTGGTGGCGTTCGTGCTCTGGCAGGCGCTGATCGTGCCGCTGGCGGTGGCCGTGGCGCCGTCGGCCCTGCGCGACCGGCTCGGCCCCGAGTTGCCGGTGCCACTGCGTGCTCATTGGGCCAGCCCGCGCGCGATTGCCCTGGTCGTGGCGTCGCTGTGGGTCGGTGCGATCACCCACGTGGTGTGGGACGAGTTCACGCACCCTGGCCGCTGGGGCACCGAGAACATTCCGTGGCTGGCGCAACAGCACGGAATCCTGGCGGGGTACCGCTGGGGGCAGTACGCGAGCAGTGTGCTGGGGTTAATGCTGATCGCCTGGGTGTTGGGGCGATGGTGGCTGCGCACAGCCCCGCAGCCGGGCGCCCAGCGGATAGCCGCTCTGCGCCCGGCCATTTCGATCGGAGTATGGACGATTGTGCTGGCGTGCGCGGGAATTGGTGCGGCGGTCGGGTTGTGGGCCAGTGTGACTGACTCGCTGGGCACCGGCTCGCTGGCCTACCTGGTGTCTACCTACGGAGGTGGGGCCGGGTTGCTGGCCGTGCTGTTGTGCGCCCTGCTCGTGGCTTTTCGCGGCTCACGAACCTGACGGCTTCTTCTTCGTCGGGGTGGCCAGTTCCCGGGCCAGGGCCTCGTGCATCGGCTGCCCCTCGGCCAGCCAGCCGGCCCGCTGCGGCCAGCCCCGCTGCACCGTCTCGATGATGATCCGGTCGAACCCGGGCAGGTCGTCCTGCTGCACCGCGGTCAGGAAGTCCGACCAGTGCATCACCTCGAGGTGGGTGAAGTAGGGCGCGAGCAGGCCCTCGGCGCGGGAGATGAACGAGTCGTTCACCACCAGGGTGCGGCCCTTGATCATCGGCGCGGTGGTGGACCAGGCCCGGAAGACCGCCACTCCCCGCCCCGACGGCGACTTCTCGGTCTTCGCCCGGATCGTCACGTCGTCGCGCAGGACCTGGTAGACCGGCACGGTCGTGTTCCGCGAGATGCCCATCAGCCGGTAGAGGTCGTTGTCGGCCTTCTCGTCCTGCACCTGGACCGCCTTGGGGGCCCCGGCCAGGGCCTCGGGCGCCTCGTCCCGGGCGATCAGGGCGTCGATCACGGTCTTCGACCAGACCAGGGCGCCCTCGCTGGTCCAGTGGCTGTCGCCCTTCTGGAAGACCGAGCCGGGCCGGGTGTCGTGCGCCGCCTGCAGTTGGTCCCAGGAGATCACCACCGGGCCGTCGGGGTGCCCGCCCCAGGTCTGCTCGGTCTGCCGGCGCACCTGGTCGGAGCAGGCCAGCAGGGCGTCGGCGCGGGAGCCGAGGTCGGCGCTCATGATCGCCGACTTGTCCGGGGCGATCGCCACCATGATCGACTTGTCGGTGCCGGCCGCGATCCCGGTGAGCCGCTGCAGCCCGGCGTCGACCGGGGCCGGGTCGAAGTCGAACCGGCAGGGCAGGGTGAAGTCCTCGGAGAGGAACGGGGTCCGGTGGCGGCCGAGCACCACGGCCGGGTTGAGGCTGGTGCCCAGGCGGTCGCGGGAGGCCTGGCCGATCGCCTCGGTGACGTACTGGCGCAACGCCAGCCGGTCGCGCAGGGCCTCGTCGGTCTGCTTGCTGTCGGCCCCGCTGAGCAGGCCGGAGGGGGTCACGTGGGGGAAGGCGGCGCGGTCACGGTTCTCGGCGCCCCAGGGCAGGGGCGGCTTGAGCAGCCAGACCGCGAGCAGGGCGGCGGCGAACAGGGCGACCAGCACCCGGGCGGCCCTCACGCTGCGCCTGCGGCGGCGCTCGGCGCTGAACCGGGCCAGCAGTTCGTCGAGTTCCTGCGTGGCTGAGCGGGGCCCGGTTTTCGTCGGTGGGGCCGGGCTCTGCGGTTCTGGGGCCTCGGCGGCCGGGCCCGGTTCGTCGGGCTCTCCGGGCTCGTCGGGCTCTGTGGTTTCGGCGGGCTCGGTGGGGTCAGCCACGGCCGGGTCCGGAGCCGGGTGATGGATGACCTCGAGCCGGTCGGGATGCTCGGCGACCCGGACGGCCAGCCCGGACGGGCGTTGCTGAGAGTGATGTTGCACGGGGGTCGGGTGGGAAGGCGACGCGCCGGGCCCGGAGCCGAACCGGCCGAACGATCCGATCGGCTCGACCGCCCGGTCGCCCTCGCCGGGCGGGTTCGGGGGTTCGTCGTCGTCCGGAAGGATGATGGTTCGGCCCACGGCCCACAGCATGGCAGAACAATCAGAACTGGAAGTACAGGAACGGGCTGAAATCGAGCCAGAGCACCGAGATCACCGCAACCGAGAGCAGGACCGGCGCGGTGACCGCAGCCATCGGATAGCGGAATCGCAGTTGCCCGGAATGCCCGCCGTGGACCAGCTGGAAACCCGTGACATTCCGGGGCATGAGAAACACCAGCATCCCCAGTCCCAGAGCGGTGAGATTCCACGGGGTCAGTGTGATCAGGACGTCTGGTGATGGTGCGCCTCCCGAGAAACCGAACATCGCCTCCCAGACGCCGACCGCGTCGGTCAGTGTCGGGGCCCGGAACGGCACCCAGCTGAGGACCACGAAGAACGCCATCGCCGCACGTCGCGGCCACCTCGAGAGCCGTCCCGGGGGGCTGCGGTGCAGTCCGGTGACACGCTCGGCGAGCAGGGCCAGGCCGTGCAGACCGCCCCACACCAGGAATCCCCAGGTCGCACCGTGCCAGAGCGCGGTGAGCAGAAAGGTGATCAGCAGGGCGGCGTACTCGCGGCGGATCCCGTGCCGGTTGCCGCCGAGAGGAATGTAGACGTAATCGCGGAACCAGCGCGAGAGGGTGATGTGCCAGCGTCGCCAGAAATCTGCGGGGCCGGTGGAGGTATAGGGCGAACGGAAATTCTCGGGGAACCGGAAACCGAAGATTGCGGCCAGTCCGATGGCCATGTCCGAATAGCCGCTGAAGTCGAAATAGATCTGCAGGGCGTAGGCCCCGGCCCCGATCCAGGCGGTGCCGGAGTCGAAACTCCCGGCCGGGGTGCTGAATGCCGCATCGGCCACCACACCGCACGAGTCGGCGATGTAGGCCTTCTTGGTCAGCCCCCAGGCGAACCGGGTCAGGCCGTAGGTGGCGTTGCCCAGAGTGACCTCGCGGCTGTCCTTGAGCTCCTTGGCGATCTCCGAGTACCGCACGATCGGCCCGGCGATCTGGTGCGGGAAGAGGAAGAGGTAGAGCAGGTAGTCACGCCCGGAGTGCTCCGGGGTGAGGCCGCCGCGGCCCACGTCGACCACGTACGAGATGGCGTGGAAGGTGAAGAAGGAGATGCCCAGGGGCAGGGCCCAGTGGATCTGCGGGGCGCCCGGCCAGGCGGTGCCGGCGATGAAGTCGCTGACCGGGGGCAGGTACTTGTAGAGCCCGATCGGGACCAGGACCAGCAGGATCAGGCCGGCCACGGCGGTGCGCGAGGTCGGCCGTCCGTCGGCCGCCCGTCGGCGGGCCTGGCCGGCCAGGCGGGCGCCGGAGAAACTGACCAGGGCCACGTAGAGCAGGACGAAAACGTGGCCGCCGGCTCCCCACACGTAGAACACGATGCTGGCGAGCAGGAGGCAGGTGTTCCGCCACGACAGGGGCACCAGCAGGTACGCCAGCAGGGTCAGCGGCAGGAACAGGAAAAGGAACGTCGGCGAGGAGAAGACCATGTCCGCAGATCGGTCGGGGCGCTGGATGTCCGGTGGCTCGTTCGGTGATCTGGTGCCGGCCCGGGGCGGCGGTGCGGTGCCTATGGGGTGTGCGGATGGGGCCCGGGTCAGGGAAGCTTAGGGCCTTCCGGCGTCCTACTCATCGGGCATCGGTCGAACGGATGATGCTGTCGCACAGAGGATCCCGGGCGGTTGTGATGTCCGCTCCGTCCCCCAGGAAGGTCGTTGAGGTGACGTCTTCGCAGGACGCGGTGACTGGTGGTGCCCAGGGGGCGGAGGAGACGGAGGCCTCGTCGGCCGAGACGTTCGTGGCCGACGTCCTGGATGTGGTGCACGCCATTCCGCCGGGCCGGGTCCTGACCTACGGCGACGTGGCCGCGCTGGTCGGGCGGGGTGGTCCCCGGCAGGTGGGAAAGGTGATGTCGCAGTGGGGGAGTCTGGTGCCCTGGTGGCGGGTGTTGCGGGCCGGGGGTGCTCCGCCGACAGGCCATGAACAGCGGGCGTTGAAGCACTACCGGGACGAGGGCACGCCGTTGCGGGCCGACGGGGAGCGGGTCGATCTGAAGACGGCGCGGTGGTCACCTGAATAGGGCCCCGGACAGGGCCTCAGTTCGGACGAAGCGGATGTTGTCGGTGGGCTGTGGTCTCATGGTTGGCCGTGAGCACCGCGACCCGAGAACGCCGCCTTTCCGGGCCCGCAGTCCGGCTGGTCGGCCCGGGCTCGGGGCCGGCCGAGCTGCTGGTGCCCGACCCGGCCCAGGCCGAGCTGATCGGCCGGCGGCAGGGCAGTGGGCCGGTGGTGGTCTTCGGGGCCCCGGGCACGGGCAAGACGGCGATGCTGATCGAGACGGTCGCGGCCCGGGTCTCGCGGGACGGGCTGGGGCCTGGTTCGGTGCTGGCCGTCGCCCCCACCCGGCTGGCCGCGGCCCGGCTGCGTGAGCGGCTGTCGGCCCGTATCGGGGGCACGCTGCAGGAGCCGATCTGCCGCACCCCGCACTCCTACGCCTTCGGTCTGCTGCACCGGGCCCTCTCGTTCGACGGGGCTCCCGCCCCCCGGCTGATCTCCGGTCCCGAGCAGGACCGGATGCTGGCCGACCTGCTGGCCGGGCACGCCCAGGGGCAGGGCCGGGCGCCGGTCTGGCCCGAGGCCACCAGCCAGGAGATCCGGCAGCTGCGGGGCTTCCGCAACGAGCTGCGCGATCTGCTGATGCGCGCGGTCGAGCGCGGCCTCACCCCGGAAGACCTGCGCCGGCTGGGCGCCCGCCAGGGCCGGCCCGACTGGCTGGCCGCGGCCGACGTGATGGCCGAGTACCTCGATGTCACGGCCCTGTCCACGCCCGGCGCCTTCGACCCGGCGGGCATCGTCGACGCGGCGGCCGAGCTGCTGCTAGACGACGAGGAGCTGCTCGACGCCGAGCGGGCCCAACGGCGGCTGATCGTGGTCGACGATGCGCACGAGCTCACGGTGGCCGCCGAGCACCTGCTGCGCCTGGTCGCCGGGGGCGGGCGCGACATCGTCCTGGCCGGAGACCCGGACTCGGCCACCCAGACCTTCCGTGGTGCCCGCCCCCGTGGCCTGGCCGACGCGGTGCACAAGTTCACCCGCGCCGACGGCTCGCCGGCCCACGTCATCACCCTGGCCACCGTGCACCGGCACGGGGCCGGGCTGCGGGCGGTGGCCGGGCGGGTGGCCGAGCGCATCGGGGCGGCGGGCAAGGCCGCGCACCGTTCGGTCGCCGCCGCCGGGCCCGCCTCGGCCTCGATCGACGTGCAGGTGTTCGCCTCACCCGCCCGCGAGGGCGCCTACATCGCGCAGTACCTGCGCCGGCTGCACCTGGAGCAGAAGCTGCCCTGGTCGCGGATGGCCGTGGTGGTCCGCTCCACCAAGGCCACCTCGGCGCTGCGCCGGGCGCTGGGCTCGGCCGGGGTGCCGGTCGCCATCCCCACCTCCGAGGTGCCGGTGCGCGACGAGATCGCCGTCGTGCCGCTGCGTCTGGCCCTGCGCTGCGCCCTGCGCCCGGCCGAGCTCACCGCCGACGTGGCGGGCGATCTGCTCACCAGCCCGATCGGCGGGGCCGACGCGATCGCCGTGCGGCGTCTGCGGCAGGCCCTGCGTTCCGAGGAGATCGCCGCGGGCGGGGGCCGGGCCAGCGATGCGCTGCTGGTGCAGGCCCTGGCCGAGCCGGTGCACCTGGCCGGGCTCGAGCCGCGCATCTCCGCACCCGCGCGCCGGGTGGCGGCCGTGCTGGCGGCCGGTCGCGAGGCTGCCGCCCGGCCGGACGCCAGCCCCGAGACGGTGCTCTGGGAGATCTGGGCCGGCACCGAGCTGGCGTTGTCGTGGCGGCGCACGGCGCTGGCCGGTGGCGTCGCGGGCACCCGGGCCGACCGCGATCTCGACGCTGTGATGGCCCTTTTCGAGGCCGCGGCCCGCTTCACCGACCGGTTCCCCGGGGCCGACGCCCAGGCCTTTCTTGACTTCCTCGAGGCTCAGGACGTGCCGGCCGACACCCTGGCCGAGCGCGCCCCCACCGACGAGGCGGTGGCCCTGGTCACCGCCACCGGCGCGGCCGGCCTGGAGTGGGACGTGGTGGCGGTGGCCGGGGTGCAGGAGGGGCTGTGGCCCGACCTGCGCCTGCGCGACTCGCTGCTCGGCGGTCAGCGCCTGGCCGATGCGGTGGACGGCCGGGGCGACGAGGGATTCGTGGCCCAGCGCAAGGCCATTCAGGACGACGAGCTGCGGCTGTTCCACGTCGCCGTGAGCCGCCCGCGCAGCCATCTGCTGGTCACCGCGGTCCGGTCCGACGAGGTGATGCCCTCCACCTTCCTCGATCTGGTCGACCCGGAAGGGGTCACCGGCGAGCAGGAGGTCCGGCCGCTGGCCGAGGTGCCGCGGATGATGACGCTGTCCGCCCTGGTGGCCCAGCTGCGGGCGGTGGTGGTGGATCCGCGGGCGGGCTCGTCGCGGCGGGAAGGGGCGGCCCGGCAGTTGGCCCGGCTCGCGCTGGCCGGGGTCCCCGGCGCCGATCCCGGCGAATGGTACGGGCTGGCACCGGTTTCCGTGAGTGGGCCGCTGCGCTCGCCGCACGCGCTGGTCCGGGTCTCGCCGTCGCAGGTCGAGTCGTTCGACCGGTGCTCGCTGCGCTGGCTCCTCGGGGCCTCCGGGGGGCGTCGGCCGTCGTCCACCGCGCAGGGGCTCGGCGAGCTGGTGCACGAGCTGGCCGAGGAGGTGCCCGACGGCAACCTGATCCGGCTGCGCACGCTGCTGGCCGAACGCTGGAGCCGGCTGGGGCTGGGCAGCGGCTGGGTGGCCGAGACCGAGCGGGCCCGGGCCGAGGGCATGGTGGCCAAGCTGGCCGAGTACGCCGCCGCCGCCCGGCAGGCGGGGCGCACCCTGGTCGCCACCGAGCAGTCCGTGCAGGTGGATGTCGGCCGGGCGCGGATCTCCGGCAAGGTCGACCGGCTGGAGCGCGACGAGCAGGGCCGGCTGGTGGTGGTCGACCTGAAGACGGGCAAGTCCGCGCCGAGCCGGGCCGAGCTGACCCGGCACGCGCAGCTGGGCGTCTACCAGGTCACCATCGAGGAGGGCGGCTTCGCCCGGGCGGTGGCCAAGGCCGGTCTGCTGCCGGGCGGTCCGGCGGGTGATCCGGGGGCTGATCCGGTGGGTGACCTGCTGGGCGATCCTGCTCCCGGTGAGGCCGCTCCTCAGGCTGGGAAGGCTTCCGGCGGCGCGATGCTGGTGCAGCTGGGCACGAAGAACAAGAGCGTCTCGGTGCAGTCGCAGCTGCCCCTGGCCAAGGACGCCGAGCCGGCCTGGGCCCGTGATCTGGTGCAGGACACGGCCGAGGGGATGGCAGCGGGCGAGTTCCCGGCCAAGTCCAACACCATGTGCCAGGTGTGCGACGTGAAGCGCACCTGCCCGCTGCAGAACGAGGGCCGGCAGGTGGGCCAGTGAGCCAGGAACCGCCGGAGCTGCCCGGTCTCGAAGAGGTGAGCAGCGGCTCGGGTGAGGTTGGGCGTTCGGCGCCCGCATCCGTCCGCAAGCCGGGTTCGAAGGAGCCGGGCTCGGAGGCGCCGGCGGAGGGGCAGCTGGATCTCGACGAGGTGAGTGGCGGCTCGGGTGAGGTTGGGCGTTCGGTGCCCGCATCCGTCCCCAAATCGGTTTCGAGATCACCGATGGAAGGGCAGCTCGGCTTCGACCTCGATGTCCCGACGGTCGAGCCCGCTGCCGGCCCGGTGCGCGGCAAGGCACCTACTCCCAGACCGGCTCCGCGGCGCACCATCTCGGCCTCAGCGATCGCCCAGGCCCTGGGGCGCCCCGAGCCCACGCCCGAGCAGGTCGCGGTGATCGAGGCGCCGCTGGAACCCCTGCTGGTGGTGGCCGGCGCGGGCTCGGGCAAGACCGAGACGATGGCCGCGCGGGTGGTCTGGCTGGTGGCCAACGGGCTGGTCCAGCCCGACGAGGTGCTCGGCCTGACGTTCACCCGCAAGGCCGCGGGCGAGCTGGCCGAGCGCATCCGGGCCCGGCTGCGCGCACTGCACCGCAAGGGCCTCACGCCTCAGGCGCTGCCCGTCACCGTCTCCACCTATCACTCCTACGCCGCCGCCGTGCTCGGCGACCACTCGCTGCGCCTGGGCATCGAGCCCGGGGCGCGGCTGCTCGGCGAGGCCGGTAGCTGGCAGCTCGTCGACGAGCTGGTCGAGCGCTGGGACGGCGACATGACCGGGGTCGACTCGGCCCGGGCCACGGTGGTCGACGCGGTGCTCGGGCTGGCCGGCGAGATCGCCGAGCACCTGCTTGATCCCGAGGGCATCGACGCGCTCGCCGAAGCCGCCATCGAGCAGGTGCAGGAGCTGCCCAAGAACGTCGGCGACGCGGTGCCCGGCAAACCCAAGACCGACGTCAAGCAGGTCGTGCAGCGGATGCAGGCGCGGCGGGCGCTGGTCCCCCTGGTCGCCGCCTACCAGCGGCGCAAGCGCGAGCTGGAGGTGCTCGACTTCGGCGACCAGGTGGCACTGGCCGCCCAGCTGGCCCGCACCGTGCCCGAGGTCGGCGAGGTGGAACGCCAGCGTTTCCGGGTGGTCCTGCTCGACGAGTACCAGGACACCAGTCACGCCCAGGTGGTGCTGCTGCAGGAGCTTTTCGGCGGCGGGCACCCGGTGATCGCGGTCGGCGACCCGCACCAGTCGATCTACGCCTGGCGAGGTGCCTCGGCCGGCAACCTGCAGCGCTTCGGGCTCGACTTCCCGGCCGCCGACGGGGGCCGGGCGGCCACCCGTCACCTGTCCACCAGTTGGCGCAACGACCTGGCCATCCTGCAGGTGGCGAACGAGCTGGCGGCGCCGCTGCGGCACACCCCGATCTGGAGCGACCCGGATCTGAGCGTCGACGTGCAGCCCCTGGCCGCGCGGCCCGACGCCGGGCCCGGCCGGGTGCGCCTGGAATGGCACGCCACCCTGGAGGACGAGGCTCGGGCGATCGCCGACATCGCCGAATTCGCCTGGCACGACACTGAATCCGGTAACGACCGGCCCTCGGTGGCCGTGCTCTGCCGGGCCCGGGCGCAGTTCCCGCTGATCGAGGCGGCGCTGCGTGGGCGCGGGCTGCCGGTCGAGGTGATCGGCCTGGGCGGCCTGCTGCACGTGCCTGAGATCGCCGACCTGCGCGCCGCCCTCGAGGTGGTGCACGACCCGACCCGCGGCGACGCGCTGATGCGGCTGCTCACCGGGCCGGCCTGGCGGATCGGGCCCCGCGACCTGGACGGCCTCGGGGCCTGGGCCCGGGAGCTGGCCGCGACCTGGCGTGGCGCGGGCGAGGAGGGCCGGGTGCGGCCGCCGGCCGACTCGGGCCTGAAGTCGGCCACCATCCAGGTCGACGCGGTCGACGAGGTGTCGGTGGTGGACGCGATCGACGCCCTGCCCGAGCCCGACTGGGAAGGCACCCAGGGGCAGGGCATCTCGGCGGAGGGCAGGCGGCGGCTGGAACGACTGGCCGCGGTGCTGCGCGGCCTGCGCAGCCGGCTCGCACTCCCCCTGCCCGACCTGGTGCTCGAGGCCGAGCGGGCGTTGCTGCTCGACGTCGAGGTGGCGGCCCAGCCCAACCGTTCCCCGGCCGCGGCCCGGGCCCATCTCGATGCGTTCGCCGATGTCGCGGCCCAGTTCGCCGACAGCGGCGACCGGCCCACCCTGGGCACCTTCCTGGGCTGGCTCACCGCCGCCGAGGACCGCGAGCGCGGGCTCGACACCGGGGTGGTCGAGCAGCACGAGGACGCGATCCAGCTGCTCACCGTGCACGGCTCCAAGGGGCTGGAGTGGGACGTGGTCGCGGTCTGCGGGCTGGTCGAGGGCACCTTCCCGGCCGGTCACGCGGGCCGGGCGCCGAAGCGTTCCAAGGGTTGGCTCGGAGACATCGGTGCGGTGCCCTTCCCCCTGCGCGGAGACGCGGGTGGTCTGCCGCAGTGGGACTTCCGGGCGGCCACCACCCAGGACGAGCTGGACGTCGAGCTCAAACGGTTCATGGACTACTGCGGTGAGCACGAGGTGGCCGAGGAGCGCCGGCTGGCCTACGTGGCGGCCACCCGGGCGAAAGACTCGCTGCTGCTGACCGGGGCGATCTGGGGCGACGGATCAACCCCGCGCGAGCCGTCACGGTTCCTGGTTGAGGTGCGAGAACTGTTGCGTCGCGCCGAGGGCGGGCTGCTGCCGGGGGCAGGCGAGGCGGCCACCACACGTGAGCGGATCGCGGTGGGGCTGTGGACGGATCAGCCGGACGAGGGGGCCGAGAACCCGCGCGCGGTAGAAGGACGAATGGCGGTGTGGCCGGATCCGCTGGGAGAGCGGCGGGAGGTCGTGGAAGACGGCGCCGAGCTCGTGCGGCTGGCGATCGAGGCTCTGAGTGGTGAGCGGCGCCGGCTCTACGGCACCCGGCAGTTCATTGCGGAAGACGGCCGTGGTCCGGGTGGTGCGGAGGGCCCCGATCGTCTCGGTGGTGGGGACGGTCGGGGCGGTCTGGGTGCGGACGGTCCGGGTGGGCTGGGTGCGGACGGCCCGGATGATCTGACCGGTGCGGACGGCCCGGGTGGGCTTGATGCGGACGGCTCTTACGGTCTGGGTGCGGACGGCCTGGGTGGGCTGGGTGCGGACGGCCCAGTTGGTTCGGGTGGTCCGGGGGCCGGTTCGCAGGGTGCCGACCGGGGTCTCTCCGGCGCTACGGCCGGGCCTGGGCAGGAGATCCCTGAGACGAGTGCCCAGGGCGGTGAACGGGAAGGCGTTGCTGCCCAAGCCGAACAGGCTGCGCTGGAGGATGGTTCGGCCGTCGAGGTGGACGCCTCGGAGATGGGTATGTCCGAGGTCCAGGTCACCGAGTTCGGGGTCACCGAGGTGGGCTGGGCGCCGGACGACGACTGGATGCCGTTGGACGAGTGGGCGCCGGACGGCGAGTTCGAGCCTCCGCCGGACGATCTCGGCGGTGAGCGAACCGCGCCGGGCGCGGGGGTTGCGGGTGTTCCGGGTGTTCCGGCAGACCGGTCGGCGCGTGAGAACGCCTACGAAAGGGCGGGGACGCCGCTGAATCCGGCCGACGACAGCCATGCCTTCGGCCTGCTCGCTCCCCAGACCACCGAAGAGGCGGCCTGGGCCCGTGAGGTGGACGTGCTGCTGGCCGAGCGCGACGCGGCCGCCAGCGGTGAGCTCACCGTGCGGCTGCCCGCGCACCTGTCCGCGTCCCGCGCCGTGGCCCTGGCTGCAGACCGGCAGGGCCTGGCTGAGCGGCTCCGGCGTCCGATGCCGGCCCAGCCCAGTCCTCAGGCCCGGCGCGGCAGTGCCTTCCACGCCTGGCTGGAGCGGCGCTTCGGGGCCGCTGCGCTGGTCGACATCGACGACCTGCCGGGCGCCGGCGACGACCACGAAGACCTTCGGCTGGAGACGTTGCAGCAGAACTTCCTGGCCTCGGAGTGGGCCGAGCGCACGGCCGAGGCGGTCGAGGTCTCGATCGAGACGCCGGTGGCCGGGGTGGCCCTGCGCGGCCGGATCGACGCGGTGTTCCGTCGGCCAGACGGAATGTGGGACGTGGTCGACTGGAAGACGGGGCGGCCGCCGACCCGCGAGCAGATGCCCGCGCTGTCGGTGCAGCTCGCGGTCTACCGGCTGGCCTGGTCCCGACTGCAGGGCATCCCGGTGGAACAGGTGAGCGCCGCCTTCTTCTACGCCTCGGTGGGCCGCACGGTGCGACCCGTCGACATCCTCGACGAGGCCGCGCTCGAGGAGCTGCTCACTGTCTGACGGACGTGGGGGCCGGCCGCGCCTGGCTCGGCCCGGCCACGCTGCAGAGCTGTCCACGTCTGACAGGCGCGGAGGCTGGCCGGCCCTGGCCCGGCCCGGCTGCAGAGCTGCCCACCGTCTGATCCCCACAGGGCCCGCCGAACCCGGTTCCCCGCTACCGGCCAGAACGCCCAGCCACCGGCCGGTATTCAGCTCTGCCGGATCACGTCCCGACCCGGACCGCCGATCAGCTTGTCCTTGCCCGGGCCACCGAACAGCCGGTCGTTGCCGCTGTTGCCCCGCACAACGTCGGCCCCGGCCCCGCCGTAGAGCGTGTCGTTGCCCTTGTCGCCCTGGATGACGTCGGCCCCGGCCCCACCCCGGATCACGTCGTTCCCGGTCCAGCCGACCAGCTCCTGCGACCCGGCGCCGCCGTAGAGCGTGTCGTGCCCCTTGCCCCCGGTCGCGAAGGCCTTGCGGCCCAGCGCATGCACCGTGTCGTTGCCCTCGCCCGCATCGACCGTGGAGCCCGCGCGGGTGGTGATCGAGTCGTTGCCCCACTCGCCCCAGACCGAGCTGCCGTCGAAGGTGTTCGTCTGGTTCGTCATGAACGTGTCGTTGCCGGCACCCAGCGAGAACCCGTTGTAGATGTCCGCGCCCGCAAGGTTCGCGAACCGCACCACGTCGTTCTGGTCACCCAGATTCATCACCAGCGAGGGGTAAGGCCCGGTCTCGGTCGCCTCGAAGTTGTCGATCGTGCAGACCACGTGGGTGAGGGAGGCTGCGTCGGGGTGCGAGCAGCCATAGCCGGGCTTGATCTCCACGTCGTCGAAGATCGTGTAGCGGAACCGGGTCTTGTCGTCGGCATTCTCCAGCGTCACCGTGACCACGTTGCGCTGCCCCTCCACCGACTCGTAGATGACCTGGGAGTCCAGGCCGTCGGTGTCCGAGTGCGCCACGTAGACCGTGGCGGGCCCGACCTCAGCCGGGGCAGCCGGGGCAGCGGTGGCATTACCCGGGGTGAGGAAGGCGGCACCGGTTCCCGCGGCCAGCACGGCAGCGCCCGCGAGAGCTGAATACCGGATTCGACGCGCAACCACGGGTGCCTCCTGAGGGCAAAGGTACGAATTGCCCCAAACAATGCCAGACAAACCCAGAAGGGGTGGGCACGCCGAGACGCGCCCACCCCTTCTGCGAGAACGACTGTGACCTACACCCGCGGGCGGCCCAGCGCACGGTACGTCCAGCCCGCCTCCCGCCAGCGCTGCGGGTCGAGCGCGTTGCGGCCGTCGAGCACGTTGTGGGCCCGCACGATGCCGGCCAGCTGGGCCGGGTCGATCGCCTTGTACTGCTTCCACTCGGTCAGCAGCAGCACCACGTCGGCCCCGTCGCAGGCCACCTCCACCTTGTCCTCGTAGTGCAGGTCGGGCCAGGCGCGGCGGGCGTTCTCGAGCGCGGCCGGGTCGGTGACCACGACCTCCGCGCCCTGCAGCCGGATCTGCGCGGCCACGTTCAGGGCCGGCGAGTCGCGGATGTCGTCGCTCTCGGGCTTGAACGCGGCGCCCAGCACGGCGACCTTGCGGCCCAGGAACGAACCCTGCAGCACCTCGCGGGCCAGGTCGACCATGCGGGTGCGGCGGCGCATGTTGATCGCGTCCACCTCGCGCAGGAAGGTCAGGGCCTGGTCGGCCCCCAGCTCACCGGCGCGGGCCATGAACGCCCGGATGTCCTTGGGCAGGCAGCCGCCGCCGAAGCCGAGACCGGCGCCGAGGAACTTCGGCCCGATCCGCTCGTCGTGGCCGATCGCCGCGGCCAGCGCGGACACGTCGGCCCCGGCCGCCTCGCAGACCTCGGCCATCGCGTTGATGAACGAGATCTTGGTGGCCAGGAACGCGTTGGCGGCCGCCTTGACCAGCTCGGCGGTGGCGTAGTCGGAGGCCAGCACCGGGATCGTGCCGGTGGCGATCGGGTTGGCGTACACCTCGTCGAGCAGGGCGCGGGCCTTCGCCGCCTCTTCCGGCTCGGGCGGCAGGCCGTAGACGATCCGGTCGGGGCGCTGCGTGTCCTGCACCGCGTGGCCCTCGCGCAGGAACTCCGGGTTCCAGGCCAGCATCGCGCCGGGCACCGCCGCACTGATCATCGCGGCCAGCCGGGCCGCGGTGCCGACCGGCACGGTGGACTTGCCCACCACCAGGTCGCCGGGCCGCAGGTGGGGCAGCAGGGCCCGGACCGCCGAGTCGACGTACGTGGTGTCGGCCGCGAACTCACCGGCCCGCTGCGGGGTGCCCACGCAGATGAAGTGCACCGTGGGCTGCCCGGTGTCGTGGGCCAGCACGTTCACGTCGGTGGTGAAGGAGAGCCGGCCGGAGTCCATCGCCCGCCGCAACAGCTCGGGCAGCCCCGGCTCGAAGAACGGGGCCTTGGCCTGGGTGAGGTCGGCGATCTTGCGTTCGTCGACGTCGACACCGATGACCTCGTGGCCGAAGTCGGCCATGCACGCCGCGTGCACGGCGCCGAGGTAACCGCACCCCATCACTGATAAGCGCATGAAAGGGAGACTATCGGTGTCGATGAAACGGGCACCTGTCGAACGGGGTGCGATACGGTGTACGTATGAGAATCAGCCGCACCTTCTGGTGGCCCGCCTGACCGGCGGCCCACTCTCGCGCTGAACGATTCTCATTCGTTTCTCATCGCGGCCGCCTCGTCGAGGCGGCCGTCGGCATTTCTGCCGGGACCGAACCGGCGGGCGCCGCCCGACCGAACAGGGCGTCCGATGCCTCTTCACCAGCAACAACAGCTCACCCACGAGTCCCCGGCGAACGATCTGCGGGCCCGGCTGGAGGCCGCCCCGGCCTTCGCGGTGCTGCACCGCCCGAGCCTGGACGGCGAAAACCCGCCCAGGGCCGAAGTGCTCATCGGTGAGGCGACGGAAGTCACCGAGATGCGTGACCTCCCACAGCCCGACGGGGCCGACCGGCCGGTGCTCGCCGCCATCGGGTTCCGGCAGATCGCCGAGCGCGGCTTCGAGGTGGTCGACGACGGCACGCCGATCCTGGCCCTGAAGGTGTCCGAACGGATCACCGTCGACCTGGCCGAACTCCTGAACCTGCTGCCCTCCGGCCCGGAAACCTTCGTGGAGAACGGGTACGACGTGGACGACGTCACCTACGAGCGGATCGTCCGGGACGTCCTGGAGCAGGAGATCGCGGCCGGCGAGGGATCCAACTTCGTCATCCACCGATGCCTCGAAGGCCGCATCGACACCGAACGGGAGCCTCGCGCCCGAGCCGCCCTGGGCGTCCTCAACCGGCTTCTGCGCAGCGAGCGCAACGCCTACTGGACGTTCCTGCTCCACACCCCGTCGACCACTCTGGTCGGGGCCACTCCGGAGCGGCACGTGAGCCTGGAAGCCGGTGTGGTGACGATGAACCCGATCTCCGGCACGTTACGTCACCCGGCGGGCGGTTTCGCCGACGAGGCGGCTCGCGAGCGCGCGCTCGAGGCCTTCCTGGCCGACGAGAAGGAACGCGACGAGCTGGCCATGGTGGTGGACGAGGAGCTCAAGATGATGGCCATGGTCACCGAGAACGGCGGCCGGGTCAGGGGCCCCTTCCTCAAACCGATGGCCCACCTCACGCACACCGAGTACGTGCTGGACGGCCGTACTCAGGCGGATGTCCGGGACATCCTGACGGCCACCATGTTCGCGCCCACGGTCACCGGAAGTCCCATCCGCAACGCGTGTCGCGTGATCGCCCGGCACGAGAAGCGTGGAAGGCGCTACTATGCGGGCATTCTGGCGTTGATCGACGCGGACGACCAGGGTAGGCCCCGGATCGATGCCCCGATCCTGATCCGTACGGCCGAGATCGCCCCCGACGGCAAGGTGCGGGTCCCGGCGGGCACAACGCTCGTGCGCGGCTCGCGGCCCGAGTCCGAACTGGCCGAGACCCGGGCCAAGGCAGCCGGAATCATGGCGGCCCTGCACGGGATCGAGAAGAACCAGAGCAACAACTTGAAGACGTCCGTGGGCCCCGAAGGCGGCCAGGGTCACCGGAGAGGGCGGCTGGGGGAGTTGCTGGAAGGGCGCAACCGTACGCTGGCGCGTTACTGGATGCAGCCTTTCGGTCTCGTCGAGTCGCAGCCGGTGGGTGGCCGGGTGGCCGTGGTCGACGCCGAGGACGACTTCACTGCCATGCTCGGGCACCTGCTGCGGTCGCTGGGGTTCACGGTTCGCCGGCACTCCTGGGAAGAGCTGTCCGGCCCGGTGGGTGACGAACTGAGCGGTACTTCCGATCCGGTCGTGCTGGGCCCCGGCCCGGGCGATCCCCGGGACATCATGGACCGGCGGATCCGCGCGCTGCGCTCGCTCGCCCAGGCCCGGCTGGCCGTCGGGCTGCCCACGGTCGGGATCTGCCTGGGCCACCAGATCCTTTCCCTGAGCCTGGGACTCGCGGTTTCCCGGCTGCCGGTGCCGGACCAGGGCCGGCAGCGGGGGATCGACCTGTTCGGCCGCGCGCACCAGGTCGGCTTCTACAACAGCTTCGCGGTCACCGCCCCGCCGGAGCCGGCCGGGGTGATGCTCGCGCTGGACGAGGAGCAGCGGTTCGTCCATGCCCTCAGGGGCCGCAACGTCGCCGGGTTCCAGTTCCACCCCGAGTCGGTGCTCACCACCGAGGGTGGCCTGATCCTGGCAGCCGAGCTGACGCGACTGTCGCCGGCAGCACCCGCGGCACCTGCGGGAGCCGCGGGCGCGGCCGTGACGGAGGTCCGTCATTGAAGATCTGGACCGAACCGGCACCCCGGTGACCTGAACGAATTCCGTTCAGGCCGGGCCGCCGGCCCGTTGTGGGCCGTAGTGTGACCGTATGCGCTTCGGATTGTTCATCCCGCAGGGCTGGCGGCTCGACCTGGTCGGGGTCGACGTCAGCGACCACTGGCCGACGATGCTCAGGGTGGCCCAGTTCGCCGAGGCGGGCCCCTGGGAGTCGGTCTGGGTCTACGACCACTTCCACACCACCCCGGTGCCCACCTCCGAGGCCACCCACGAGGCCTGGACCCTGATGTCCGCGCTGGCCGCCTCCACCAGCCGGATCCGGCTGGGCCAGATGTGCACCTGCGTGGGCTACCGCAATCCGATGTACCTGGCCAAGGTGGCCGCCACGGTGGACGTGATCTCGGCCGGCCGGCTGGACATGGGCATCGGCGCGGGCTGGTACGAACACGAGTGGAACGCCTACGGTTACGGCTTCCCGGGGGCCGGAGACCGGCTCGGGATGCTGGCCGACGGCGTCGAGATCATGCGCCAGGCCTGGGAGAACGGCGTGGCCACGTTCTCCGGTGAGCACTACCAGGTAGACGGCGCGCTCTGCTACCCCCGGCCGGTGCAGGAGGGCGGTATCCCGTTCTGGGTGGCCGGTGGCGGCGAGAAGAAGACCCTGAAGATCGCCGCGAAATACGCCTCGTACACCAACTACTCCGGTGACGAGGAGACGTTCCTGCACAAGTCCGAGGTGCTCGCCGGGCACTGCCGCGACCTGGGCCGCGACTTCGCCGAGATCACCCGCACCGCCGACTACAACGTGGTGATCGGCCGCGACGAGGCCGAGGTGGCTGACCGGCTGGCCCGCCTGGAGGAGCGCTACCGGCCGTTCATGGCCGCCGAGGCGGTCAGCCGCACGGTCGAGGGCGTGCGCAACGCCGGGCTGGTCGGCACCCCCGAGCAGATCGTGGAGCAGCTGCAGAAGATGCAGGGCCACGGGCTCGACTACTCGATCCTGTACTTCCCCGAGGTCGCAACCGATTTCAGCGGCGTGGAACTGTTCCAGAAAGAGGTCGTCCCGGCACTGTCCTGACGGGTGATTTTCGGCTCCTTCGGAGGGCAGCGCCGAGGGACGGGCGTGATTACCCTCGATGGCATGAGCGACGTGGCTGACTTCCCGTACTTCGCGCTGTCCGACGACCACCGCGAGCTGCAGGTGGCGGTCCGGGAGCTGTGCACCAGCAAGATCGCCCCGCACGCGGCCGAGGCGGATCTGACCAGCGAGTTCCCCCAGGCGTCCTACCAGGCGCTGAAGGCGGGCGACTTCCATGCTCCGCACATCCCGGAGGCCTACCAGGGGGTGGGCGCCGACGCCCTGGCCACCTGCCTGGTGATCGAGGAGATCTCCCGGGTCTGCGCCTCCAGCGCGCTCATCCCGGCGGTGAACAAGCTCGGCACGCTGCCGCTGATGCTCGGCGGCAGCGAGGAGCTGAAGAAGCGGTACCTGACGCCGGTGGCCACCGGGGAGGCGATGTTCTCCTACGGGCTCTCCGAGCGTGAGGCCGGCAGCGACACCGCGAGCATGCGCACCCGGGCGGTGCGCGACGGCGACGACTGGATCCTGAACGGCCAGAAGTCGTGGATCACCAACGCCGGCGAGAGCAAGTACTACACCGTGCTGGCGGTGACCGATCCGGACGGCCGTCGCGGGCGCAACATCGGCGCGTTCGTGGTCGAGACCGGCGACGAGGGCTTCTCCTGGGGAGCCAAGGAGCGCAAGCTCGGCATCAAGGGCAGCCCCACCCGGGAGCTGCACTTCGACAACGTGCGGCTGCCCGGCGACCGGCTGGTCGGCGACCCCTCGGAGGGCCTGCAGCTGGCGCTGCGCACGCTCGACCACACCCGGGTGACGATCGGCGCCCAGGCCGTGGGCATCGCCCAGGGCGCGCTCGACTACGCAGTTGGCTACGTGAAGGAGCGCAAGCAGTTCGGCAAGCACCTGGCCGAGTTCCAGGGCCTGCAGTTCATGCTGGCCGACATGGCGATGGCGGTGGAGTCGGCCCGGCAGATGGTCTACGCGGCGGCCGCCAAGAGTGAGCGCAACGACGCCGACCTGGGCTTCTTCGGAGCGGCAGCCAAGTGCCACGCCTCCGACGTGGCGATGAAGGTGACGGTTGACGCGGTGCAGCTGCTCGGCGGCGCCGGCTATGTGAACGACCACCCGGTGGAGCGGATGATGCGCGACGCCAAGATCACCCAGATCTACGAGGGCACCAACCAGATCCAGCGACTGGTGATGGCGCGGTCGCTGTTGAAGTAAGCCCGCGGGCACCGGGCCGGGCCGACAACGCCCCCGGCCCCGCCCGGTGGCCCGGCCCTGCCCGGTGGCCCTGCCCGGGGGCCTGGCCCGGCCCTGCCCTGCCCTGGTCTGGCCCTGCCCGGCGACCCTGCCCCTGCCTCTGCCCTAGCTCTGGCTCTGCCCTAGCTCTGGGTCGGTCCTAGCTCTGGCTCGGTCCTGCCCTGGCCGAGCCCCGCCCCAGCGCCGCCCCAGCCCGCCCCTGGCCCCGGCGCCTCAGCGTGGGCCTTCGTCAAAGGCCCGTGAATGAACGGCCCGGACACCTCTTCTGAGTCGCCTGGACACCTCTTCCTGCTCGATCCGGAGGGGCAGCCCCGACACTCAGCCCTGGCTGAGTGTCGCCTAGAGCTATCCGTGAAGTCCGGGCCGCTGTCGCTGATGCCATCGATGTCCTTGGCCGAGCGTCTGGGCTCATCCAGTCGGAACGGAGGTTCGAGTAAGGATGGATGCGACGATCCGTAAACTTTCGAGCCCCGGGCTTTATCGTTTTACCGGGAATCATTTTCTTCGTATCCCCTTCCCCGGGCAGGCCTGTGTCTGTGCGTCCGTGGGTGACCGGTGCGAGGTGCTCGCGCTGGCTGGAGAAGCGGGCATGGTGTGAATGCGGGTCGTGGTCGTGTGTGGAAGTGCACGCCGACTGCAGGCATCAGCGCCGGCACCAGACTCAATGGCCGCCCGAGAGGATGTAGCCAGTGGTCGCCTGGGCTCCCCCCGCGCGGATGAAGGCGGTGGCCTCCCGCCCCTCCGCCCGCGCGGTTGCAGTCGGTGGCCTGGTCTCTCGCCTTCCCCGCCCGTGAGGATGTAGCCGGTGGCCGCCGGGGCTCTCGCCTTCCCCGCCCGTGAGGATGTAGCCGGCCGCCGGGGCTCTCGCCTTCCCTGCCCGTGAGGATGTAGCCGGCCGCCGGGCCTCCCGCCTTCCCCGCCCGTGAGGATGTAGCCGGCGGCCGCCTGGGCTCCCGCCTTCCCCGCCCGTGAGGAGGAAGTCGGTGGCCGCCTGGGCACCCGGCCCCCGAGGGTGAAGTAGAAGCGCTCGGCGATGGTCAGGATCGAGGCGGTGGTGCCACCCACCGGGACCCGCGGCGGGGGTGCTCGGGGCCCGGAACTACGGCGTCGGCCCACCACCTCGGGGGCGTAGATCGGCGGCGGGGCATCTGTGCTGGACCGGCCGGTGCCACTGGAGGTACCGACGACGAACCGCTACTTGCTCGGAAACGGGTTTCGGCCTGTCACCTGCTCACGACGGGCTGATGCTCGAGCAACTGCGGAATCGGTCGCCTGGCTCGAACCGGTGACGTCTCGAGCGAGTCTTGCCAAGCCGGAAGGGTGCGCAGTCCGGACCGCCGGCTTTAGGACAGGGTGTCTGTCGTAAGCGTCGTCGGTGCGGCGGCAGCGTCGGTGCAGTAGCGCGAAAGGCCGCCGGGTGGGTGGTACCTCAGCTTCCGGGCAGGAATGTCCCGCCAAAACCGTTACTCCTTGCGCGATAGGGATGAGCCGTGAGTTACCTCTGACATGCCCTGTCCCCGTCCGTCCGTGACGGCTAGGATTGCCCATGTGTGCCCCCGCCCCCCGTCGGGGGCACACACCTTTTGCTGGCCGTTCTCGCCAGACTGCCTACCCGGCAACGGTCGTCCGGCCTATATCGGCAAATCTCTGAGGCCGGAAACGCGACACGGCGGTGTCGGTCCACCGGCTCAGGTGCGCCTCGGGGCAATACTGAGGCAATGTCCGACTCCCGTTCACCGGCCGCTCGGCGTTCTTCGCGCCCCGGACCGGGAACGGGTCATGCACTCAGACGCCACCCGCGGGTCCAGCGGGTGAAGGGTGGGCGCTCCGGCGAGGGCGAAGTGATCACCCTTCCCCGGCGCCCGTCCGGCGGCGGGCCGAAGGGCCCCCGCGGGCCGAGAGGACCGCAGGGCCGCAAAGGGCACCGGCCCGAGCAGCCCGGAGCCGGCGCGCTCAAGGTGCGGCGCTCGATCACCCTGCTCGTGCTCACCCTGCTCGCCCCCGGCTCCGCCCAGGTGCTCACCGGCCGGTCTCCCTCCTCGCGCCGCCCCGAGCCCCTCGGCCGCCTCCGGCTGACCGTCGCCCGGGTCTCGCTGCGCCTGTGGTTCGCCTTCGCCGGCCTGGCCGTGCTCCTGACCCTCCTCGCCCTGGCCGACCGCGACCGGGTCCTGGGCCTGTTCACTCACCAGTGGGTGCTCCGGCCTCTGGCGGTGGTCTTCTTCGTCGGTGCGCTGACCTGGCCGCTGCTGCTGGTCGACGCCTGGCGCATCGGCCAGGCCCCCGAGCTCGGCCGCCGCTCCCGCCGCTGGATCGCCCTGCTCACCGCCGTCCTGATGATCGCCACGTTCGCCGTGCCGCTGGCCCTCGGCCGCCGGGTCTGGGCAGGTGCCGACCTGCTCTCCGGCGTGTTCGGCTCGGGCAAGGACTCGGCCGCGGTCGACGGCCGTTACAACGTTCTCCTGCTCGGCGGCGACACCGGCCCGACCCGCGTCGGCACCCGGCCCGACAGCATCCACCTGGCCAGCATCGACGAGAAGAGCGGCCGGACCGCCCTGTTCAGCCTGCCCCGCAACCTGCAGAACGTGCCCTTCCCGGCCGGCACCCCTGCCGCGGAGGCCCTGCCGCAGGGCTGGAGCTGCGGCGACGACTGCCTGCTGAACGCGATCTACAAGTACGGCAGCGACAACCCGCAGCTCTTCCCCGGGGCGCAGGACCCGGGAGCCGAGGCGATGATGCAGGCCGCCGAGGGAGTCACCGGGCTCAAGGTCAACTACTACGTGATCATCGACCTGCAGGGCTTCGAGGAGCTCATCAATGCGGTCGGCGGAGTGGACATCAACGTCGTCGCCCGCACCCCGATCGGCGGTGGCGGCTCGAAGATCCACGGCTGGATCGAGCCCGGCGAGCAGCACCTCGACGGCTACCACGCCCTCTGGTACGCCCGCTCCCGGGTCACCACGAGCGACTACGACCGGATGGCCCGGCAGCGCTGCGTGATGACGGCCATGGTCAACCAGCTCGACCCGGCCAAGGTGCTGCGCAACTTCCAGGGCATCGCCGCGGCCGGTTCCCAGGTGGTCGCCACCGACGTCCCGGCCGGCCGGCTCCCGGCCTTCCTCGACCTGGCGCAGAAGGCCAAGCGCAACGAGATCGAGAGCGTGCAGTTCGTGCCGCCGGTGATCGTGCCCAAGCACCCCGACTTCGCCGAGATCCGGCGTCAGGTCACCGAGACGATCGACCGGCTCGAGGGCGGGTCCCCGGCGAAGGACCAGGCCCCCTCCACCACGGCCGCACCGGTGAAGAAGCAGGATCCGGAACCGGCCTCGGAGGCGGTCATCTCGCCCGCCCCGGCACCGGAGGCGAAGGAGGCGACATCGTCACCCAGCGCAGCCGTGGATGTGCGCTCCGTCTGCTGAGCGGACCGACTTCTGTTCGGAGGGAAGGGAAGTACGGCTTCCGGAGGTGAAGATCGGGGCGGCGGCCGCCCTTACGTGCATAACTTTGCTGTGACATTCTGTGCCCTCCCGGTACGGAGTTGCCTGATCAGAGGCTTCTGCGGACAAGTCGGCGCAGAACTGGCGCCGATGCGCGCACCAGGCACACCTTCACCCCGGATAGGCTGGCCGAGACATGGACGGCCACCTGCCTGAGGCGCTCGGCGCCCCCTCCCGCATCGATCAGCTGCCGGCTGACGCGCCGGTGAGCATCGTGCTCTGCGTGCTCAACGAGCAGCGTCACCTCGAGCAGGCCGTGCGCCACGCGCTCGACCAGGACCACGCCGGTCAGCTGCAGATGGTGATCGCGCTCGGCCCTTCGAAGGACCACACCGACCAGATCGCCGAGCGCCTGGCCCAGGCCGACTCGCGGATCACGCTGGTGCGCAACCCCGACGCCAAGGGCAGCACCCCGGCAGGCCTGAACGCCGCCATCGCCGAGACCAAGTACCCGGTGGTGGTGCGCATCGACGGCCACTCGATGCTGCCGCGCGACTATGTCCGCGTCGCCGTCGAGACCATGCGGGAGACCGGTGCTGACAACGTCGGCGGCGTGATGGCCGCCGAGGGCGAGACGCCGTTCGAGCAGGCCGTGGCCGCCGCGATGACCAGCCGGCTGGGCGTCGGCAACGCCTCCTTCCACACCGGCGGCGCCGCGGGCGAGGCCGACACGGTCTACCTGGGCGTGTTCCGTCGTTCCGCGCTCGAGCGGGTGGGTGGCTACGACGAGACCTTCCTGCGCGCGCAGGACTGGGAGATGAACCTGCGCATCCGCCGCAGCGGTGGCCGGATCTGGTTCCAGCCCAAGCTGCGGGTCTCCTACCGGCCGCGCTCCACCGTCAAGGCTCTGAGCCGGCAGTACTTCTTCTACGGTCGCTGGCGGCGCGTGGTCATGCGTCGGCACGAGGGCACGGTCAACTTCCGCTACCTGGCTCCGCCGATCGCGCTGGCCGGTGTGGTCGGTGGCCTCGGTCTGGCCGCCGCCGGCGTCAAGGCCGGCGCGGTTCTGCCCGCGGGCTACCTGGTGGCGATCTGCGCGGGGTCGGCGTTCGAGGGCCGGGGGCTGCCCCCGGGCGCCTGGGTTCGGCTGCCCGTGGTCACGGCCACCATGCACCTCAGCTGGGGTGCAGGCTTCCTGCTGAGCCCGAAGAAGCTGGCCGAGCTGCCGAGCCGGATCACCGGCCTGACCATGCCGGACGCCTCCACCTCCTGAGCCGTCTGGCCTGGATGGTTGCCGATTACAGACGTCCGTCCGCCTGCCAGTGTGCGGCGGGCTTGGTGCCAACCAGCGTCCGTAGGAGCTTCTGCCGTAGAGTCATTGCCTTACCGAGCCGCTTTCATGCCGAGAGAGCGACTTTTGCGGACGCCCGCCAGCCCATCGGTGACCCGGCTCCTTGGGTGCCAACCAGCGTCCGTAGGAGTTGGGGGCGTCTGCCGGTCCAGTGGTGGTCTGGCGGCTTGGGTGCCTAGGGGCGTGCGTAGGAGTTTGGGGGCGTCTGTCGGCCCACTGTGGTCTGGCGGCTTGGGTGCCTAGGGGCGTCCGTAGGATTTTGGCGCGTTTGCCAGCCCACTGGTGACCCGGCACCGTGGGTGCCCACAGGCGTCCGTAAGAGCTTTGTGAACGCCTGGCAGCCCTCTGGCGACCGGGAAGCCTTGAGTGCTGACGGGCGTCCGTAAGAGCTTTTTTGGCACCTGAAGCCCCTTTCGGTGACTGGGAGCGTTGGGGTGCCCGCGGGCGTCAGTAAGGGGTTTGGACGCCAGCCAACCCCTTCGGTGACCGGGGAGCTTGGGTGCCCACGAGCGTCCGTAAAAGCTCTGGGGACGTCTGTCAGGCCCTTCGTGACAGACGTGCTGGGGCCCGCGGGTGTCGGTGATCAGCCGACGGGGGAGCCGACACTCCACTGCCGGATCAGATCTGCGAACAGGCGACCGTCCCGGGCCCAGTCCAGATCTGCGCGGGCGGCTGACCAGCCCAGGGCTCCCATGCGCTCGCGCCGCTCGACGTCGCCCCGCAACGCCCTGACCGCCGCCTCGGCCGCGTCCACATCACCGAAGGGCACCACCGTGCCGGTGCGGTAGTGGCCCACCAGTTCGGCCGCCGCCGCGTTGGGCGTGGTCACCACGGGTACCCCGCAGGCCATGTACTCCATCACCTTGGTGGGGCGGGAGACCGCGTAGTTGGGCTCGTCGTGCAGCAGAGCCAGACCGGCCAGGGAGCCGGGCAGCAGGCCCAGCGCCTGACGGTTGGGCACGAAGCCGTGGTGCACGATCCAGCCCTCGGTGTGGGCGTGGGCGATCAGGCCGGCCACGTCGCCGTCGGCCGGGCCGATCAGCTCGACCCGCACATCACCGGCCAGGCGGCGGCCCAGCTCGATCATCTCCAAAGCGCCCCGGGCGCGGGTGATCCGGCCGAGGTACACCACGCGTTCCGCCTGGGGCGGCGGTGGCTTCTCCAGCGGCACAGGGACGCTGTTGGGCACGACCGGGTGCTCCCGCCGGAACCTGTCTCGGTACCCCTCTTCGGCCAGTAGCAGGGAGCAGCGACCTTCGGCCCATCGTTCGGCGGCCCGCACAGCAGCGCCGGTGAGCGGGCGTACCGCGCGGGGGAGCCAGGACTTCATCCGTAGGGCGGCCGCTGTGTCTTCGTGCACGTCCCAGACCACCAGGGGGGGACGACGGCGGTCGAGGCCGGGTACGGCGAGCAGCAGTTCCGGGTCGTGCAGCAGGGCCAGATCGTGTTCGGGGCCGATCTTGTGCAGCAGGCGACGGGCCGAGGATATGGCGGTGAGCCGCTGCCGCCCGGCTGCCCGGGGTAGGTCCACCGCGGTGACACCTTCAGGCGGGCGACGGTGGGAGGCCTCGAACGGTGCCGCGTAGGTCACCTGCATGCCGGCGGCCAGCAGAGCGGTGAGCTGGCGGTAGCGGATGCGGGCGTCGTCCGGATCGTGCACCACGGTCATCACCAGGACGCGTGGGGCTTTCGGGGCCAATGGGACACTGACGGGGACGGGCGAGGGGGACGTGCCCAGCGGCATCGAGGACTCGTCCTCAACCGCCTCCGGCTCGGGGCGGTACCCCCACTGGGTCACGTCCTTCTCACCCACCCGCGCGCTTCACTCGGGGCCGTTCTCCGATTCGACATAGGCCTCGATGACCTCGTCGACGCCACCGTCCATGATCAGTTTCCCCTTGTGGATCCACAGCACCCGGTTGCAGGTCTTGGTGATCGCCGGCAGAGCGTGGCTGACCAGGAAGACCGTACCGGCCGACTCCCGCAGTTCGCGGATCCGCGCCTCACTACGCTGCTGGAACTGCCGGTCACCGACCGAGAGCGCCTCGTCGATCATCAGCACCTGGTGGGACACCGAGGCGGCGATCGAGAACCGCAGCCGGGCGGCCATACCCTGCGAGTAAGTACGCATCGGCAGGTCGAGGAACTCCGGGTCGAGGCCGGAGAACTCGACGATGCTGTCGTACTTCTCCCGGACCTCTTCCCGGCTCATGCCCAGGGCCAGACCGCCGAGCATCACGTTGCGCTCGCCGGACAGCTCGTTCATCAGCGCGGCCCCGACCCCGAGCAGGGTGGGGTTGCCGAGCGAGTAGATCGAGCCGCGGCGGGCCGGGACCAGCCCGGCGACGGCCTGCAGCAGGGTCGACTTGCCGGAGCCGTTGGTGCCGACCACGCCGATCGCGTCGCCCTCGTAGGCGGTGAAGCTGATGCCCCGCACGGCGTGCACCTCACGGGCCCGGCGGATGCCCGGGGTGCGCGAGAGCAGCCCCTTCTTGTCGCCGTTGCGCCCGTTGGCGGCCTTGCCGGTGGCATACACCTTGTAGGTGATGTGCAGGTTGTCCACGATCACGGTGGGCCGCTCGCGCGGACCGGCCGGGACCCGGGTCTTGATCTTCTTCAGCCCGGAGGGGCCGACGCCCTTCTTGGCCGCCTTCTTGGCCGGGGGTCGGGGCGGTGCGGGCAGTTCCTCCTGAACGGCCGCAGCCGGCTGGGGGGCGTCCTGCCCAGGGGTGTTCTCCAGATCTTCCCCGTTCACGTCGGTGGCAACCGCACCGCGCGGGGAAGAGGTCGGCTCAGTCACGTCCGTACAGTCCTTCGGCTTGCCAGAAGAAGAGGAACCCAACAACGAACAGCAGCACGCCGTAACCACCGGCCAGGGCCCAGGTGGTGGCGGTGATCTCGATCCCGTTCTCGACCCCCCGCAGCCCTTCGAGCATCGAGTAGCGGATCAGGCTGATGTAGACGTTCAGCGGGTTCAGCTCCAGCAGCGGCCCGAAGGCCCTGTCCTTGAAGCGCTCACCGATGATGAAGAAGATCCCGGACATGTAGAAGAACAGTCGCGTGATGAACGGGATCAGCTGGGTGATGTCGCGCATGTGCACGGTCAGCCGGGCGGCCAGGAAGGCCACCCCTCCGCAGAACAGCGCCATCAGCGCGTAGGCCGGAATGATCATCAGCCAGTCCAGGTCCGGCGTCTCACCGGTGAACATCACGATGATCGCCATCACGGCAACCATGGCGACCAGCTCGAACATCTTCTGCAGCACGGTGGCCAGCGGCAGCACGGCCCGTGGGAAGTGCAGTGCCCGCACCATGCCCCGGTTGCTGATCAGCGACTTGGCGCCGTCGGCGAAGCAGCCGGAGAAGAAGGAGAAGGTGAAGACCCCGACCACCAGGAACGCGGGGTAGTTCTCCGGGCGGCTGCTGTTCGGCATGATCAGGCCGAACACCAGGCCGTAGACACCGGCCTGGATCAGCGGGTTCAGCACCACCCAGCCCATGCCCAGGCGGTTGGCCTCGTTCTGGGCCCGGAAGCGCGACTTGGCGAACTCCCAGGTCAGGTGGCGGCGTGACCACAGTTCACTCAGGTACTTTCCCAGCGGGGGCCGGCCCCCGAGCTGGACCAGCCCGTACTGGGCCGCGCTTGCTGCCGCCCGCTGCGATGCGCCCGTCTCGGGCCGGATCGGCAGGATGCTGGTCAAAGTCGCTCCACGGTTGCGCTGTCTGCACTGTCTGCTGCGTTGTCGAAGGCGCCGCGGGTGTCCAGCACCAGTGGTGCGAGCCGGGCGATCTCGTCGAGATCGTAGCTTGAGTGGCGTTGCAGGAGTACGACGATGTCGGCCAGACCGAGGGCCCCGGCGAGGTCCGGGACGCAGCGCAGCATCCCGTGCGAGGTGGCGGGGTTGCCCGGTTCACCTTCCGGTGCCAAATCGTGACCAACCGGTTCACCCGGCGACCGGACCGGATCACCGCTGAGTGCCCAGTCGGTCACGAACGGGTCATGGAACGCGATGTCGGCCCCCGCGGATTGCAATCGGATCGCAATCGGCACCGCGGGCGACTCGCGCTGGTCGGAGATGTCGGCCTTGTAGGTGACTCCGAGCAGCAGCACCCGGGACCCGCGCAGCGGCTTGGCCACGTCGTTCAGCCGGTCCTGGACCCGCTGCACCACGTAGCCCGGCATCGCGTGGTTGATCTCCTGGGCCAGTTCGACGAACCGGAACGGGTAGCCCAGCGCGGCCCGGACCCGGTAGGAGAGGTAGTTCGGGTCGATCGGGATGCAGTGCCCGCCCACCCCCGGGCCCGGGTAGAAGGCCTGGAAGCCGAAGGGTTTGGTGGCGGCGCAGCGGATCACGTCCCACAGGTCGATGCCCAGCTCGTGGCAGAACCGGGTCATCTCGTTGACCAGGGCGATGTTGACGTGCCGGTAGGTGTTCTCGAGCAGCTTGGACATCTCCGCCTCGCGGGTGCCGCGGGCGGTGATCACCTCGTCGACGATCTTGCGGTAGAACGCCGCCGCCCGGTCGGTGCAGGCACCGGTGGTGCCGCCGATCACCTTGGGGGTGTTACGGAAGCCCCAGCGGTCGTTGCCCGGGTCGATCCGCTCGGGGGAGTAGGCCAGGAACAGGTCCTGGCCGACCTTCAGGCCGCCCTCCTCGAGCATCGGGCGCAGCAGTTCGTCGGTGGTGCCCGGGTAGGTGGTGGACTCCAGCACGACCAGGGTGTCGCGCTGCACGAAGGCGGCCACCGAGGCGGTGGCGGCCAGCACCATGCGCAGGTCGGGGCCGCCGTCCTCGGACAGCGGGGTGGGTACGCAGATCACCACGGTGCGGGCGCCGGCCACCACCGAGGCGTCGGTGTGGGCGCTGAACCCGGCCTGGCGCATGGCGGCGATGTCGGCGTCGGACAGGTCGTCGACGTGCGAGCGGCCCGAGTTCAGGTGCTCGACCACCGCCACGTCGAGGTCCAGCCCGGCCACCTGGAGGCCGCTGCGGCAGGCCTCCTGGGCCAGGGGCAGGCCGACGTAGCCGAGCCCGACCACCACGAGGTCGGGTGCGTCGGGCCCTGTCGGGGTGTCGTGCGACATCTGTTCAGGGTCCTTCCGCCCGCCGGCCGCGTGTTCGGGCGCTCGGCTCGAGGTGGAAGGTCTGATCCCGACATTCCCCGATGCTGCCCGCCCGGATTCAGTCCGGGGCGCCCGGACTGAATTGTGACACGCTGTGCGCATTGGTGGGGCGGCATGTAATCAATGCCTGCTCAGGAGCAGGTCACACGGCGGGCCAGCCCAGGGCCGACCAGTCCCTTTCGTCACTCTTAGTCCGGATTTCGGCAATCGTCTCGGCGTTCGGGCGGCCGTTGAGGCGGTAGTAGCGGGCGGCGATCTCGGCCCGGGCCTTCACGTAGTCGTCGCTCGCCCCGGGCAGCAGGTGCTCCACATAGCGACCGTCGAACAGGCCGGGGGTGAGGGCGTCGGTGACCAGCAGCTCCTCGCGGCTGATCTGGGGCACCCCCTGCAGACCGGGAGCCAGCACCGGGCTGACCGTCAGCGGGCCGCGCAGGTCGCCGGGCCGGGTGAGGCGGGGCGGGCGGCCCAGGGTGTTGGCCAGCGCGGGCGGCAGCACCCGGCCCACCGTGCGCCGGGCGAAACGCTGGGCGTGCAGTGAGGCGGCCTCCATCCGCTCGCCGCTGGGCACCCCGACCGCGGCCAGGCCGATCACTGCGCGGGCGGCCTCGGTGGCGCCGGTGGGCGGGTCGAGGTCGAGGCAGGAGGCGGTCAGCCGGCTGCGCACCCGCTCGTCGAGCAGACGGGTCAGGGCGGCGTCGAACTCGCGCGGCCGGTCCGGGTCGGCCGACAGGGCCAGGCCGGTGTTGGCCACGATCCGGGCCCGGGTGCGCTGGTCGTCGGTGACCGCGTCGGCGTTGGGCACCAGCAGTGTGGGCACGGCCGAGTAGAGCAGCTCGTGCACGGCGTTGTAGCCGCTGGCCGAGACCGCCGCGTCGAACGCCTTCATGTAGCGCACCAGCGGGAACACCGAGATCTGCTTGGGCCCGGCGGCGGTGGCGGCCCGCCCGCGCAACGGCGAGGAGGTGACCACCACCTGCCAGCCGGCTGCGCTGAACTGCTCGACCGTGCGCGTGTAGGCGGCGTACAGGTCGCTGCGCTTGCTGCTGCCCAGGGTGAGCAGCAGACGCGGCCGGTCGGGGTCGAGCCCCAGGTCGGCCACCGCCTGCTCGCGGCTGAGCTGGGGCACCTGACCGACCAGGGTGATCGGGCCGACCCGGCGCGCGTCCTCCAGGTAGACGGTGCGGCCGACGTCACCGGCCGCGGCCAGGTCGCCGGGCTCGAGCACGGCGGCGAACAGCCGGCGGTAGCGCAGGGCCCGGGCGCCGACGCCCTTCTGCCACATCGCCCGGCGGCTCCAGATGAACGGCACGTCGGGCATCCGGCGCAGCGCCCGCAGCACCCCGTCGTAGGGGTAGACCCCGTCGAACACGAACGCGCTGGCGTTGGTCTCGGTGACCAGCGCGGTGATCCGCTCGGCCAGGTACGCGTCCCAGTGCCGGCGGGGCACCTGCTTGCGCAGTGAGCTGGGGGCCCACTCGGCGCGCATGCCGTACTGGTTGACCACGGTGACCGCTGAGGACAGCGAGAAGATCACCGGGTCCATCCCGCCGAGCGAGGCCAGGGCCAGCGCCAGTTGGCGGGACAGGTGCCCCATGCCCTTGCCGTTGGTGGTGGCCAGCACCACCGTGGGCGGTCCGCTACGCATCGAGTGAGGTCGCCGTCCTCATCTGCATCTCAGAGCCTTGTCACCGGCTGCTGTCTCGGTTCTGCCACCTCGGCCGTTCGGAGGGGTGGACCCTCGGTAACCGTGGTGGGGTTCAACATACGGCAGACTGGGCGGTCGCAGAGCCGGTGCATCCAGTCACTGTCCGCATCGGACGGGTCGGCGGTCATCGTTCGTTCGAGGAGAGGTCCGGGGATGGGAGCGCTCGCCCGCTGGCGGCGCAAGCTCAGGCGTCAGGTCAGGTCCGTACCCAAGGGCAGCCGCCGGGCCGCCCGGATCGCGATCACCTACGCGGAGACCGCGGCGGCGGTGCGGCGGGACAAGGAGCGCCGGCACGACGACGCGCTGCGGCTGCTGCAGGACGCGGCCCGGCGCAGCCCGATGGACATGCGGGTGGCCCGGCTGCGCTCGCAGGTTCTGGCCCGCACCGGTCAGCTGTCCGACGCGGTGGCCGAGGCCTCCCGGCTGGCCATGGCCGCTCCCAGCAGCAAGAACGTCCGGCTGCAGCGGGCGGTGCAGGGCCGGCTGGTGGAGACCGACGCGGCCTGGCGGCCCAGCGTGCCCGGCGCCCGCCCCGCTCGGCTCCCGACCCCGGTGCCGGGCCGGGTGCTCTACCTCGCCAAGGAGTCGATGCCGCACCGCAACAACGGCTACTGCACCCGCACCCACGAGACCCTCCTGGCGGTCCGCGGCGCCGGGCGGGAGCCGGTCGCGGTCACCCTGCCCGGCTTCCCCGCGGCGGCCGACGAGGACGAGGCGGTCGCACCCACCTCGTGGGTCGACGACATCGAGTACCACCACGTCATGCCCGGGGCCGGCCAGCTCTCGGCGGTGACCTGGGAGGAGTACGTGCAGCTGACCACCACCACGTTCGCCCGGCAGATGGCCCGGGTGCGGCCCGAGGTGCTGCACGCCGGGTCCGGCCACCGTGGCTACGACCTCGGGGTGGTCGGGCAGGCGCTGTCCGACTGGGCCGGGCTGCCGTGGATCTACGAGGTGCGCTCGTTCTTCGAGACCACCTGGACCGCCGACGAGCGCTACGCCGAGCACGCCGAGTACTACCGGCGCCGGTTCGCGGCCGAGACCCGGGCGATGCGGGCGGCCGACGCGGTGGTCACCCTGAGCGGGCCGATGCGCGAGGAGATCGTGCACGGTCACGGGGTGGCCGAGGACAAGGTCTTCGTCATTCCCAACGCGGTCGACCTGGACCGGTTCCGGCCCCGCCCGCGCTCGGCGGAACTGCGCTCGCGGCTCGGCCTGGACGGAACCTTCGTGCTCGGCTACATCAGCAACCTCGACCACTTCCGCGAAGGTCAGGAGGTGCTGCTCGCAGCCGCGGCGAAGCTACGCGCCCAGGGCCTGGCGGTCAGCGTGCTGCTGGTCGGCGAAGGGCGTCGGCGGGCCGAACTGGAGCAGCAGGCCAAAGAACTCGGGCTGGGGCCGGCCGCGGTGTTCGCCGGTTCGGTGCCGTTCGACGAGGTGCCCGACTGGTACGCGCAGATCGACCTGTTCGTGGTGCCCCGGGTGCCGGAACGGGCCGGGCGGATGGTCTCGCCGATGAAACCGTTCGAGGCGATGGCGATGGAGGTCCCGGTCCTGGTCAGCGATCTTCCTGCGCTGGTCGAGATCGCCGGCGAAGGGCTCTCCCGGGCGAGTGTTTTCACCGCGGGCGACGCGGACTCGCTGGCCGCGGTGGTCGCGGATCTGGCCGGACACCCCCAGGAACTGGCCAAGAAGGTGACCGAGGCGGCCGACTGGGTGCGCCGCGAGCGCACCTGGGCCGGGAACGGCAAGGCGTTCGACGCCGTGTACCGCTTCGCCGTAGAACGTTACGCCGAGAGGGCCCGCTGATGCTGATCTCGATGCCCGGGCGCGACCAGAGCACCGAGGGCTGGGCCGCCGAGACGTTCTCGGCCCTGGCCCGGATGCCGGTCGAGGGCCCCGAGCCGGTGGTCTGGCCGTTCACCCCGTACTACACCGGCAACCCGTTCCAGAGCGTGCTCTACAGCCGGTTCGGCGCGCAGAACCTGGTCGCCGCGCCCACTTTCCGGGCCGCCGACCTGCTCACCACCACCCGCAACTGGCCGGGTGACGTGCCGCTGGTGGTGCACCTGCACTGGCTGAACCAGGTGCTGGCCCGGGCCGCCGACGACCGGACGGCCGACGAGGCGGTGGGCCGGCACGGCGAGATGCTCGACAAGCTCCTCGCCCGGGGCGCGAAGCTGGTCTGGACGGTGCACAACGTGCTGCCGCACGACGCCCGGTTCGAGGCCCAGGAGGTGCGGCTGCGCGAGCAGGTGGTGCAGCGGGCCGACCTGGTGCACGTGATGAGTTCACGCACGGTCGAGGCGGTGGAGGACTGGTTCGCCCTGCCCCGCGAGAAGCTCTACCAGTGCGATCATCCCGGCTATCAGGGGGTGTATCCGGACTGGATCAGCCGGGTGGAGGCGCGGCGCCGCCTGCGTATCCCCGACGCGGCGGTGGCCCTGCTGCTGACCGGTGCGGTCAAGCCCTACAAAGGCATTGCCGACCTGCTCGAGGCGGTGGACCGGGTCTCCCGGGCGCGGCCTGGTGAGGTCGTGCTGATCGTGGCGGGCCGGCCCGACGAGGCACCCGAGACCAAGGAGTTCGTGACGGCGGCGGCCGCCCATCCGGCCGTGCGGCTGCTCCCGGCCCAGGTGCCGGACACGGACATCCAGGTGCTGATGCGCGCGGCCGACCTGGTCGCCTTGCCCTACCGGCGCTCGCTGAACTCCGGAGTGCTCGCCCTGGCCCTGAGTTTCGGCCGTCCGGTGCTGCTCCCGTCGAACTCGGGCTCGCTGCCGGTGGTCGACGGCGGGGCGGCCCTGGTGTATCCGCCCGACGGGGTGGAGGCGCTGACCGATGCCGTCTTCCGTTGCCTGGACGCTGATCTGGCCGCGCTGGACCGGGCTGCGGCGGCGGCCGGCCGCCGGATCGACCGCACGCTGATCAGCGAACGGTTCGCCGCCGACATGCGCTCCTGGGCCGATACCGGGGTGGTTCCGGAAACCGCCCCGGCCGCCGAACTCTCGGTCCAGACCGAGGTGGTGGCCGGGATCGCGGCCGGGATCCCGCCGGGGGCGGCCCGATGAGCCGGATCGTCCACGTCACCGGCGCACGGCCCAACTTCCCCAAGGCGGCGCCGGTTCTGGCGGCGTTGCGCGGCCGGGCCGAGCAGGTGCTCGTGCACACCGGCCAGCACTACGACGATCGGCTCAGCCGGGTCTTCTTCGACGAGCTCGACCTGCCCGAGCCGGACCTGAACCTGGGCGCGGGCTCCGGCAGCCACGCCCAGCAGACCGCCGCGGTGATGATCGGCCTGGAGCAGGTCTTCACCGAGCGACGGCCCGACCTGGTGGTGGTCTACGGCGACATCAACTCCACCCTCGCCGCCGCCCTGGTCGCGGCCAAGCTGCAGATCCCGGTGGCGCACGTGGAGGCCGGGCTGCGCAGCTTCGACCTGAGCATGCCGGAAGAGGTGAACCGCCGGGTCACCGACCAGCTCTCCGACCTGCTGCTGGTCACCAGCGCCGACGCGGTGGGGCACCTGGCCCGGGAAGGGGTACCGGCCGGGCGGATCCATTTTGTGGGCAACCCGATGATCGACACCCTGCTCAGACACCTCGACCGGTTCGACCCGGCCGCCGCCCGGGCCGAGTTCGGTCTGCCGGAGAGCTATCTGGTGGCCACCCTGCACCGGCCCGCGAACGTGGACGAGCCGGAGGCAGCCGGCGAACTGGTCTCCGTGCTGCACAAGGCGGCCGAGCGGATGCCGCTGGTGATCCCGCTGCACCCGCGCGGGCGGGCCGGACTGCAGAAGGCGGGCCTGGACTCGTCCTCAGGTGTTCGGTTGCTCGATTCGTTGCCCTATACCGGTTTTCTGGGCCTGGTGCGCGGGGCGGCCGCGGTGCTGACCGACTCCGGGGGAGTGCAGGAGGAGACCAGCGTGCTCGGCGTGCCCTGCCTGACCATGCGGCCCAACACCGAACGCCCGGTGACCATCACGCACGGCACCAACCGCCTGGTGGGTGTCGACGGGGTGCTGACGGCCCTGGACGAGGTGCTCGCAGAGCCGGCCCGGCCGCGACCGGCACCGCCGGAGCAGCGGCCCCCGCTGTGGGACGGCGCGGCCGGCCCACGCATTGCCCAGGTGATCCTCGACTGGCTGGCGGCCCGATGAACCTGCGCCGTAGCGTTCTCAACACGTTGAAGCGCCTGCCCGAGCCGCGGGACGAGGCGGCGATCCGCGCCGCCCTCGCCACCCGCGACCTGGTGCTGGGCCGCAGACCGGTCTCCCGTGTCCTGAAAGCCGACCCCAGCCCGATGGTGCGCCGACCGACTGGGCTGGCAAACGTCCCCAGTTTGCCCGAGAGCCTGGAATGGCAACTACCTCAGGGCATCACCGGATCCGGCCACAAGGTGCGCAGCCTGTACGAGACGGGTGAGGGCGGCGGGCAGGTCTACGACATCGCTCTGCTGGAGCAGCTGAACGAGGAGTACAAGGACCGGCGGCTGGTGCCCAGCCCGCCCTCGTACAGCGACACCGCGCTGGCCGAGTCGGCGAAGCGACGGGTGCGCTGGGTGCACGACATGGTCGGCCTGACCGGGCAGCGCACACTGGAGATCGGCTGCGGCAACGGGTTCGAGGTCTGGGCACTGGCGCACAACCTGGACTGCGACGCGCACGGGGTGGATGTCACGCACTACCGCCCCTGGGACCAGTTGGCCGGTGAGAAGGTGCATTTCGAGTGTGCCGACCTGGCCGTGCAGAGCCCGTACCCGGCGAACAGCTTCGACCGGGTGATCAGCTTCACCGTGTGGGAACACGTCACCCACCCCTACGCGATGCTCAAGGCCACCTACGATCTGCTGAAACCGGGTGGAATGGCCTGGATCCGGGCCAATCTGCACGCCGGGCCGCAGGCCTCGCACCGCTATCGCGACATCTACTTCCCTTGGCCGCACCTGCTTTTCACCGATGCGGTGGTGCGGGAGTGGGACGTGGCCTGCGGGCGACGGCCGATCGGGCACGCCTGGGTGAACCGGCTGAGCTGGCTGCACTACGAGTTCTACGCCGATCAGCTCGGTTTCGAGATCGCGCACCGGGCCTTCACCGAGACGCCGATCGACGAGGACTTCTACACCCGGTTCGAGGACGTGCTGGGCCGGTACCCGCGGGCCGATCTGCGCCGGGACTACTTCCTGCTGGTGCTGCGGAAACCTGTGAAGAGCTGATTCGGCCGACCGGCCGATCGCCGTTGCTGCCATCACCAGGTGGCATCGGGCGGACGGGGGATGGCCACGCCCCAGTGAAATTACGTTGAGTATCTAGCGTGGAACTGAACGTAATTTCTGTGGTCTGGGGTCACTCCAAGCATGCGTAAAGCGCCCGTTTTCCTCTTGTCCTGCCTCACCGTCGCGCCCCTGCTCACCGGCCTGACGGCGGCGAGCTCCGCCGCAACGGCCGACGAGCCCAGGGCGGTCGAGCCGTCCATCGTCAAGATCGATCTGGGACGAGGTATCTCGTCCGCAGCCGGGAAGCCGGCGATCCTCACCCGGCAGCTGTCCACCGACGACTTCCAGACCGTGGGGGTGACCTGGCCGGGGCGTGACGTCACGGCCGAGAACCTCCGGATCTCGGTGCGCACGCTGCAGAGCGGCGTCTGGGGTGGCTGGCAGGCCCTGCACAACGACGTCGGTGACGATGCGGTGGCGAAGCAGAACGTGCGAGGCGGCACTGATCCGCTGTACGTCGGTCCGAGTGAGGGTGTGCAGGCCCGGATCGAGGTGGCCTCCGGAGAGCTTCCTTCCGACCTCAAGCTCGAACTCGTCGACCCCGGCTCGTCGGCCTACGACGCGATCGCCGCCACCAGTGCCTACGGTGCAGCCCAGGCGGCCGAGCCGACCATCCTGCGCCGGGCGCAGTGGGGGGCCGACGAATCGAAGCTGAACTGCCCCCCGGAGCTCACTTCCACGATCAAGGCCGGGGTGCTGCACCACACCGCCGGTTCCAACCGCTACTCCGCCTCGCAGGTGCCCTCGATCCTGCGCGGCGACTACGCCTATCACCTGTCCCGCGGCTGGTGCGACATCGGCTACAACGTGCTCGTGGACAAGTTCGGCCGGATCTGGGAAGGCCGGGGCGGAGGTCTGGAGCGGGCCGTGACCGGCGCTCATGCGGGCGGTTTCAACACGAACACGTTCGGGGTGTCGATGATCGGCAACTACGACACCGCGCGCCCGAGCGCGGCTGCGGTCAATGCCGTGGCCAAGGTCTTCGCCTGGAAACTGCAGCAGTACCACCGTGATCCGAAGGGGAAGGCCACGCTGGTCTCGGCCGGGGGCGGCACCTCGCGTTATGCCTCGGGCAAGTCGGTGACCTTCCCGGTGATCATGGGGCACCGGAACACCGGGCACACCGCCTGCCCGGGCAAGTACCTGTACTCGTACATGGACGAGATCCGTTCCAAGGCGACGAAGCTCATGCAGGCCGCGCTGGTCAACCCGAGCACGCCGAAAAGCACCGCACCACGCGGCAGTGCGCTGACCGTCACGGCACGGGCGTTGCGAGCGCAGAGCTGGCAGCTCGACGTGACGGCTCCTTGTAATGGTGGACGAGTGGCGCGCCTTTCGGGGAAGGCGGCGGCTGGTAAGGAGATCCGGGCCACCTGGAACGGGCGTCTGGCCGACGGCACGCCGGCCCGTCCCGGCAACTACACGCTCACCCTCACCTCGTCGTCCAGTGCCGGTAAGGCTCGGCCGGTGACGAAAACCGTTCTCGTGCTTCCGCCCAAGCAGGCGGCCCAGCCGATGACCGAACCCTCGAACGGTGCCGGCGGCTACGTGCCGGTGACCCCGGCCCGGCTGTACGACTCCCGCGCCGGCCTGAACATCGGGGTGGGCCCGAACGGATACGCGCGCATCCCCGTTCTCGGCCGGGCCGGAGTTCCGGTCAGCGGCGTCACCTCGGTGGTGCTGAACCTGACCGCCTCCTGCGCCACCGCCGAGACCACGCTGACCGCCTACCCGACCGGTCGTCCCTCGGCCCGTCCGGTGGCCACCGTGCCTGCCGGTGTGACCCGTTCCGTGCTGGTCACCACCCGGGTCGGCGCGGACGGCTCGATCAGCGTGGGGAACGCCCAGGGGGTGACCGAGCTCGATGCCGACATCGTCGGCTACTACACCGACGAGGTGCCCGAGGCCGGCCAGGTCCAGGCCGTGGAGGGCACCCGGGTCTTCGACAGCCGCGCCGAGGGAGGCCTGCTGACCGAAAGCCAGCCCCGCACCGTCGTCCTCCCGGCCACCGTCGGGGGCGTTGACTCGTCCACTGTCAGTGCGGTTCTGGTTGATGTCTCGGCGATCGGGCCCTCGGGCGCGGGAACGCTGACCGCCGGTCCGGGCGACCTGCCCACGCTGTACTACCGCAAGGGCGAGACGATCGACAATCTCGCGATCGTCCCGGTCGTGAACGGTCAGCTGTTGCTGAGGAACTCCGGTTCGCCCACCAATGCGGTGCTCGACGTACGGGGTGTGATCACCAGCCAGGTGGCGGGTCAGTTCACGGCGGTAAAGCCGGTCCTGCTCACCAGCGCCACGCTGAAGCACCAGACGCCGAAAAAGGTGACCGTCACCGGTAGCCAGACGGCCGTACCCAGCACCGCCTCGGGGGTGCTGATCAGCCTGACTGCCGACAAGCCCGCCTCCAGTACCGCGCTGGGGGCCTACCCCTGGGGGCGCTCAGCCACGAATGCCGCCGCTCTGAGGGTGGCCAAGGGAGCCACGCGTTCCAACCAGGTGCTGGTGCCGATCGGTACGGCGGGGGCCATCACCTTGTTCAACAACGCGGGGAACACCGGAGTTCGGGTGGATGTCCTCGGGTATGTGCGGTGATGGTGGGTAGATCGCTCACCCACAGTTCCGCATCACCCGTTCCGTTGGGCTCAAGATCGGCAAAGGTAGCTCCGAGGAGTCGAGAGAAGCGCCAGGAGAGTGGTGGACTGCTCTCTACAGGGGACGGGCGGCGTGCTGCGGGGGCCGGAATGCGGCTGGTTCGTGGACTTTGCCTACGTCTCCTCGGGGTTACTCCGGACGATGGGCGCCGGGGGCGACCCCTCACCCGTGCACGGATGCGGCCGATGGACCCCTCGTGGCCGGCTGAGACGAATCAGCCCGGCCACCCTTGTGTCCACAACCCGAGGGAGCCCCACCCGATGCGCCGTCCCCGCTCGATCACACTGACCGTCCTGGGAACTGCACTGGCCGTCATGGCGACCTCGTCCGCCGCGGTGGCCGCCTCCACGCCCACCGAGATCGGCGCCCAGGGCAAGTGCCCTTCGTCTTCGGGCGGCAAGCTCGGTAAGGCTTCCGTGCCGGAGGGTGAGGTCAAGATCTACGGCCACGGCTGGGGCCACGGCATGGGCATGAGCCAGTACGGCGCCCAGGGTGCTGCCCGTCTGGGGTGCGACTACAAGACCATTCTCAAGATCTACTACCACGACGCCTCGATGGTGAAGAAGGACCTGAACGCGCCGGTGGTCCTGAACCTGGCCTCGGGGGCGAAGACCTCCCGGCTGGAGGCCGAGACCGGCACCGTGCGCTGGTCCAGCAGCGTCCGTAGCGTGGTGCAGCCCCGGGGGACCACCTGGACGGTCGGCCGGAAGACGATCAACAGCCGGCCCGGCATCGCTCTGTTCGACCACACCGGCAAGCGGCGGATGTTCGTGCCCAACGCCGGGGTCATGTCGGCCGCGCACACCGGCAAGGTGGTCAACGTCTACCCCTACGGCGGGTCCTCGGCCCTTTCCACCCGTTACGACACCGCGCGCTACGTGGGGTCCGACTCCGGCATCAAGGTCACCGAGACGATCACTGCCTCGGACGGGCAGAGCGCGGTGCAGAAGTACCTGATGGGTCTGGGTGAGGTGCCGGTGGCCTGGCCGCTGGAGGCGCTGAAGGCCCAGACCGTGGCCGCGCGCACCTTCCTCAGCTCGAAGTACAGCAGCTCGGCCGGGGCCTACGTGCTCAGTACGACCACCTCCGACCAGGTCTACAAGGGCTGGGACGTGGAGTCGGTCGACGCCCGCTACGGCGGCAACTGGCGCAAGGCCGTGATCGCCACCGGTGACCAGGTGATCGTGGACGGTTCCGGCCGCACCATTGAGGCGCTGTACTCCTCGTCGATGGGTGGCTACACCGAGAACCGCGAGTATGTCTGGGGCAACTACGAGATCAGCTACCTGAAGCCGGTCGACGACAGCCGGTGGGACGCCGCCTCCGACAACCCGTACCGCAACTGGAGCGTCGGGATGACCCGGAAGGTGTTCGCCAAGAAGCTCGGGTTCGACTCGGTGAGCTCGTGGTCGGTGGCCGGCCGGGGCAAGGCCTCGCGGCTGGCCGGGGTGAAGGTCACCGGGAAGATCGACGGCAAGAAGGTGACCAAGACGTTCACCGGGGCCGACGTGCGCTACCGGCTGGGCCTGCGCTCGCCCGGCTTCGTGTTCGGGTAAGGGCTTCAGCAATTGAGGACGGGTCGTCCCCGACTTGGTCGGGGACGACCCGTCCTCAGTTTGGAGTTCTAGAGGGAGGGCCCCAGGTCGGTGACGGTGACCTGCTCCTGTGCGGCCAGGTGTTCGCGTTCCTCGTTGCTCAGGTTCGCCAGATCGTGGTGCAGCACCACGGAGCCCCCGGCCACCAACGGCGCCAGGTAGGCCTCGATCGCCCGGGAGGGGCCCGCTCCGGTCAGCAGGCGCATCCCCGGCTCGCCCGCCGCCGTGTTCGCCTGCACCAGCAGATCCCCGTAGCGCACGGTCAGTTCCCCCACGGTCAGCGCCGGCGCTTCGGGGCCGGCCGTGGCGTAGGGAGTGAACACGTCTCCCTGCAGCCTGATCTCGGCCGCCGCGTCGATCGCCCCGGGGGGAACGTCGCCGGTCCAGCGCGTGGCCAGCGACGGCAGCGCCACCACGACCAGTTCGGCCTGGGTGCTGCCTTCCGGCGGGGCGGTCGGGCGGTCGGTGACCAGCACGTCGAACGTCAGATCGGTGCGGGCCGGGCCGAGGTTCTCGTCGAACACCACCACGTGCGCCCCCACCGCCCAGGCCGCGAGCAGCCAGGACACGCTGCGCCAGTGCACCGGCAGGGCGATCGCCACGGTCGACCCGGGTTCGCAGTCCAGCTCGTTGACCAGCAGGTTCGCCGTCTTGGCGACCCAGTTGCCGAGCGTCTTGGCAGAGAACTCGACCCGTTCGGCGTTCGGCCCGTACCAGGTCACCCGGGGGCGGGCCGGGTCGGCGGTGAGCAGGGACGACATCAGCGCGGCGATGTCCGCCGGGGCTTGGGGAGTCACGGGGGTCAGCCTAGGGAATGTCGGGGAAGTCGCTGCCCGATCGGCTCAGCTCAGCCCAGCCCAGGGGCCGTTGGGTACCGAGCGAGGGCTGCATGTCCAGGACCCGACCGCCTGCCTCGGCGCCCTCAGAAGGTCTCTCGCGGGGAGAGGGGGACGTTACAAGAGGAGTTGCCGGTCAATCGGTAAAGCCAGCGCCACAAAAGATTATGGATCGTCGCGTTGCCTCGCATACGAAACCCTTGCTCTCGTGCCGTTCGGCGCCTCCCGTCATGTCCGGGGGATCACGGGACACCGCGCGGCTTGATCATCGGCAGTTCGCCACGGGTTCGACGGGCGGGATTGGAGCGCACCGGGAGGTGTCTCGTAGGTTTGGCGCCCGACGCCGGTAGAGCCGCTGGCCGTACACCGCCGCACCCCCGACGGCGGTGCCCGCACGACCGAAAGTTGAGTGCCGTGAGCCAGCGGACGAGCACGGAACCCCCTGCCGCCCCCGACTCCCTTCCCGGGCTGCGCGGTGAGCAGCTCTCCGGCCTGGTGCTGGCCCGGTCCGGGCCGCTGGCCGCCGGGTTCGCGGCGGTGGTCGGTCTGCTGGCGGCCGCGCTGGTGCCGTTCGGCGGCTGGCGGCCGTGGCTCGTCGTGCCGCTGGCCCTGGCCGGTTTCGCCGGAGTGGTCTGGCTGGTGCGCTGGATCCCGGCGAGCACCGCCCCGCGCTGGGCCGCGCCGGCGGTCCTGGCAATTGCCACCGGCCATGGGGTCTGGGCCGCGCTTACCCATGCCGAGCACGTGGTGCTCCGGCGAGATGCCGGCTCGTACGCGCTCTACACGCAGTGGATCTCCACGCGGCATGGCCTGCCGATCCCCTCTTGGCTGGAGGCGTTCGGGGGTAGCGGCGCGCTGACCGAGCCGGCCTTCCGGCTCTCCAGCCCGGCGTACTACCAGGTGGTGCACGGCAGCGCGGGGGCTGCGGGCACCACGGTCGACATCGTTCCGCAGTTCCTGCTCGGCGCTCCGGCGGTCTACTCGCTGGGCTGGTGGGTGAACGGCTGGGGCGGGGTGCTGGTGATGCCGGCGATCTTCTCCGCGCTGAGCCTGCTGGGGTTCGCCGGGCTGGTCACCCGGCTGGTGGGGGCCCGTTGGGCGGTGCTCGCCACGGCCTCGCTCGCCCTGGCCCAGCCGGTGCTGCACGCCGCCCGCTCTACCTACTCCGAACCGATCGCCCTGCTGTTCGTCGCCGTTGCGGCGGCGCTGCTGGTGGATGCCGTGAAGGCCGGGAACCAGCTGGACGACCGGCACGCCCGCCTGCTGGGCCTGGCCGCCGGGCTCACCTTCGGGCTCGCTGGGCTGTTCCGGGTAGACGCCCTGCGCGAGGTCTCGATGCTGCTGCCGGTAGCCGCGGTGCTCGCCCTGCGCAAGCATCCGGTCTCCCGTCCGCTGGTGGTCGGGGCGCTCGGAGGCACGGCCGTCGCGGTGATTCCGGCGGTCTGGCTGTCGCGTCCTTACCTAGGGACGATCGCCGGCAGTTTGGTCCCACTGATCGCGGGTGGGGTGGTGCTCGGGTTGGGCAGCTTGGCTGCGGTGCAGATCGCGCGCCGACGTGAGGGGAAGACGTCGGCGCTGGGGCAGAAGCTGACCAGCGGAGTGTGGCCGGAGCGCTGGCCGTGGCTGTTGGGCGGGGCTGTGGCGCTGCTCGGCGTGCTGCTGGCCAGCCGCCCGCTGTGGATGATCACCCGGCAGGACCCGAACGACCCCGGTTCCCGGGTGGTCGCGGCGTTGCAGGCGGTGCAGGGCCTGACCGTCGACGGCGGCCGCACGTACGCCGAGCACAGCCTGAACTGGCTCAGCTGGTACCTGGGCCCGGTGATGCTGGTGGCGGCCTGGGTGACGTTCACCTTCCTGGCGGCGGCCACCGGGCGCTGGTGGCTGGCTTCGATGCCGAACCAGAGGACGGGTGCGGTCGGGTCGGGTGGTCCTGGCTCGGCTAAACCGGTGTCGGCCACGGCGACCGAAACAGCCGATGGTGAGCCCGCCACCGACCGGGTGCCGGTGCCGCAGTCGCCGGGCCGATCGTCCATCGGTCGTTCCGGGGTTCCGGTCTGGCTCGGCCCGGCTGTTGTCGCGTTCGGCAGCCTGGTGCTGTCGGTGTACCGGCCCAGCATCACCCCCGACCACCCGTGGGCCGACCGCCGGATGGTCCCGGTGGTCATCCCGGCGCTGGTGATCGCGGCTGTCGTGGCCATGGCCTGGCTGTCCCGCCGGGCCCTGCGCCGCTGGACGGCGACCGCCCTCACCGGGGTGGTGGCCGTGGCCGTGGTGATCATGCTGCTGCCGCCCTGGCTGGCCACTCAGCCGGTGGCCGGGCAGCGCACCGAGAAGGGGCAGGTCGCGGCGGCCGAGAAGGTGTGTGCCGAACTGCCCGCCGATGCCGTGGTGGTCGCCCTGGACAACCGTGCGGCGAACGAGTGGCCGCAGGTGGTGCGCGGTTTCTGCGACCGGCCGGCGGCCTCGCTGCGGGTCGTCGACATCGAGGACACGCAGACCGTGGCCGACTCGGCCCGGCCGATCGTGCGGCGGATCGCCGAGGCCGGGAACACCCCGGTGCTGCTGGCCGCGACCGAGCAGGGCGAGGCCGTGATCGACGCCCTCGGACTGACCTCCGAGCAGGTGGTGGACCTGGTGTCGAACGAGGACCAGCGCTATCTCACCCGGGTGCCGGACGGTGAGGAACGGCTCGATATCGACGTGTGGCTGGCCGATGCCTCGAACGTCACCTGAGAGGGCTCAACGGGCGATTCTGCCCCAACCGTTATCCACAGGGACCCGGGCATCGTCCGGAACGTCCTCCGGCAGCCGGTAATCTCACCCCCGATGAGTGCTTCGCCCGTGGCCCCCGAGTCCCCGACGTCTCCCCAGCCGATCGGGCAGCCGGTCGCGCCCGAGCCCGGTGGGGTGACCGCCACCATCGTGCTGCCCTGCTACAACGAGCAGGACCACGTGCTCGCCGAGCTCGAGCGCATCACCGCCGCGATGGACGCTTCCGGTCTGCCCTACGAGGTGCTCGCGATCGACGATGCGAGCACCGACAACACCCTGGCGGTGCTGCGTGAGGCCGCCACCCGGATGCCGAGCGTGCAGGTGCTGGCGTTCCGCCGCAACGGCGGTTCGGGCACGGCCCGGCGCATCGGCACCCTGCGGGCCCGCGGCGACATCGTCGTGTGGACCGATGCCGACATGACGTACCCCAACGAGCGCATCCCCGAGCTGGTCCAGATCCTGCTCACCGACCCGAGCTACGACCAGGTGGTCGGTGCCCGCCTCACCGAGGAGGGCACGCACAAGTGGCTGCGCGTGCCGGCGAAGTGGCTGATCCGCAAGATCGCCGAGCGGCTGAGCAACCAGAAGATCCCCGACCTGAACTCGGGTCTGCGGGCGTTCCGGCGCTCGGTCTCGCTGCCCTACCTGCGCCTGCTGCCGCCCGGGTTCTCCTGCGTCACCACGATCACGCTGTCGTTCCTGCAGAACCAGCACGACATCCGCTACGTCGAGATCGACTACGCGAAGCGGGCCGGCACCTCGAAGTTCCACTTCGTCCGCGACGCCTACCGCTACATCCTCCAGGTGCTGCGGATGATCATGTACTTCGACCCGCTCAAGGTGCTCATGCCGCTGGCCCTGTGGCTGCTGGCGATCGGGTTCGTGAAGGGGATCGTCGACATGGTCCGGCACCCGTTCTACTTCCCGGCCAACACCATGCTGCTGGTCATGGCCGGTCTGCTGATCGCCAGCATGGGCCTGCTGGCCGACCTGATCGTCCGCTCGCGGGGCGACAGCGCGCTCGATCCCGGCGTGCACGAGGGCTGAGGCGTGGCGCCCCGTTCAGCGCGCTGCACGGCGCCCCGGCTCGTCGGCCCGCGCTCCACGCGCGACTCCCGCACCTGCCGCTACCTGTTCTTCCGGTCGGCGCGGCGCGGTTGCCGGGGGTGGCGTTACTGATGACCAGTTCTCTCGTCTCGAACGGAAGCGCGTCGAACGTGAACCCGGGCGGCCTGCGCATCGCGGTCGTGGGCCCCTCGCACCCGTTCAAGGGCGGCGTGGCGGCGCACACCACGCAGACCGCGCACGCCCTCTCGGCCGCCGGGCACGACGTCCAGCTGGTGTCGTGGTCGCGGCTGTACCCGCACGCGCTCTACCCGGGTGAGCAGGCCGTGCCCGACGGCGGCCCCGACCTGCCGCCCTACCCCGACACCGTCCGCCCGCTGCGGTGGGACCGGCCGAACACCTGGTGGAGCACCGGCAAGGCCCTGCGCGAGGTCGACCTGGTCATCGTCGTGGTGGTGGTGCCGATCCAGGTGCCCTCGCTGCTCACCCTGGTCCGCTCGATCCGGGTGGCCTCGCGGGGGCTCAAGGTCGGCTCGCCCCGGCCGCGCATCGTGGCCATCGCCCACAACGTGGTGCCGCACGAGACGCACCCGGGCGGCGAGATGCTGATCCGGCAGATGCTGCGCTCGGTCGACGGCATCGTCGTGCACTCGGCCGAACAGGCGCGCCTGGCCCACGAACTCGGCCTCGACCGGCGTCCGGTGGTCACCGTGCCGCTCGCCCCGCACCTGCCCGGCGGCCTGCCCGACCCGGCCGGCCGGCACCTGGCGGCCACCCGCGAACCGCGCGCCGAGGGCGATCCGCTGCGTGTGCTCACGCTCGGCATGGTGCGTGAGTACAAGGGCTACGACCTGCTGCTCGAGGCGACCAAGGGCGTGCCCGAGGTCACCGTCACGGTGGCCGGTGAGCAGTGGGGTCAGGCCGGTGAGCGGGTGCGCGAGCTGGCCGGTGACCCGGGGCTGGCCGGGCGGGTCGACCTGCAGCCCGGCTACGTGGCCGGCATCGACGTCCCGCCGCTGCTGGCCGCGCACGATGTGCTCGCCCTGCCCTACCGGCACGCCACCGCCTCGCAGAACGTGCTGCTCGGGCACGCCCACGGCCTGCCCGTGCTGGCCACCAGCGTCGGTACCTTCGGCGAAGACGTGCGGGACGGGGTGGACGGCCTGCTGGTCCCCCCGGGCGACGTGCCCGCCCTGGTCGCCGCGCTGAAGCGGCTCGCCGCCCCGGGTGAGCTGGACCGGTTGCGGGCCGGCCTGCCCGACATCGACCTGGCCGGGCCCTGGGCCCGCTACGTCGAGGCGCTCACCGGAGTGACTTCCGTCGAGTCCCGGCGGTGAGCCCGGTGGCCGGCGACCCACGCAAGCCCGACCAGGATTTCGGGTCGGGCCCGCGGGTGGGCGCCGGGGCGCCGGAGCCGGGTGAGGTTTCGCAGCCGGGCGAGGCCGGCGGCCCGGGGCAGACGGGGCAGACGGGGCAGGGTCCCGCGAGCGGTTCACCGGCTTCCGCGGCCTCGGCTGACGAGGCGGCCCCGTCTTCGGGGTCAGGCAGCAAGGCCCTCGTCGCCCGGCTCGGCTCCGTCGCCGGTCAGGCCAGTGAGCTCAGCCGCACGCGCTGGTTCCGCATCTCCTTCGGCCTGCTCCTGGTGGCCCTGGCCGCCTGGGCCGTGCTCTCCCAGCGCGAGCAGGTCACCGACGCGATCAGCCAGCTCAGCCCGGGCTGGCTGGTGCTCGCCGCGTTGGCCACCATGGTCAACGTGGCCCTGGCCGGCATGGTCTGGCGCACCAACCTGGCCGACCTCGGCTCCCCCCTGAAACTGCCGGTGGCCGCCCGCATCTTCTTCGTCGGCCAGCTCGGCAAATACCTGCCGGGCAGCGTGTGGCCGGTGGTCATGCAGACCGAGCTGGGCCGCGACCATCACGTGCCCCGCCGCCGCACCGCCACCGCCACCGTCGTGGGCATGCTCCTGTCGGTGCTCAGCGCGCTGCTCGTGGTGCTGATCGCCGTGCCGTTCGCCCCCGAGGCCCTGCCCGACGGCTTCGGCTGGGCCGTGCTCCTGGTCGTCCCCCTGGCCGTGGTGCTGCACCCCGCCGTCATGGGCCGCCTGGTCGACCGGGCCCTGCGCATCGTCAGCAAAGAGGGCCTGCCCGAGCGCACCTCCGGCCGGGGCACCCTGACCGCCACGCTCTGGGCCATCGGTTCCTGGATCGGCGCGGGCCTGCAGGTGTTCGCGCTGAGTGTGCCGCTGGGCGCCGACGCCACGCTCTCCACCGCGATCCTGCTGATCGGCGGCTACGCCCTGGCCTGGGCGGTCGGCTTCGTCATCATCATCGCTCCGGCCGGGGCCGGCGCTCGCGAGGTGGCGCTGGCGGCGGTGCTCGCGCAGGTGCTGGACAGCCACGGCAAGGTGGTCGTGGTGGTCCTGGTGTCGCGGGTGCTGTTCACCCTGGTCGACCTGGTCGCGGCGGGCGCGGGGATCCTGGCGGCCCGGCGGCACCAGTCGGCCGCTCACCCCTGATCGACCCACCTGCGGCCCGCCCGCGACCGGGCAGCTCGACCTACCTGCGGCCCGCCCTCGACCGGGCAGCTCGACCTACCCAGTCCGGCCCTCGACCGGTCAGCTCGACCTACCCAGTCCGCCTCCCCGTCGCCCCGAGTAACCCGCGTCACATTGGTCCCATCACCTGACCGATTGCGACCAATCTGTCACTGATAGATGTCGGGGTCGGCTCCGCCAATCCGCGTGGTTGCCTCCGCTGGCGCAGATTGGCAGGGCATGCTGGGCCTGTGAACTCCAGCGGCGACTTCTCCCGGCAGGCCCCGGCCGGCTCGGTCGGTCGTAGTCGTCCGGGCGGTGGCCCGAGCCGGGGGCGCCGGGCGATGAGCCGTGTTCTGCCCACTCAGGTGTCGGGCCTGGCCGGGGCTTACACAGCTGAGCCCAAAGTCAACGGCGCCAAGAGCGGCCAGACCAACAGCGTCAAGAGCAGTTCCGTGCAGTCGGCGAGCCGGGTCTGGCGGCCGGGGACACCGATTTCCATCCACCAGACGCTCTCAGGCCTGCGTCGGGGCGGTTCCGACCCCTGCTTCCGTACCCAGGCCGGCGCGCCGATCTGGCGCGCCACCCGTACGCCAGACGGCCCGGCGCTCCTGCGGCTGGTCGCCCGGGCGAGCGCGGGCGAGGTAGAGGCCACGGCCTGGGGCCCGGGGGCAGACTGGGTGCTCGACGGAGTGCCGGAACTGCTGGGGGAAGCGGACGATCCGTCGGGGTTCGTGCCCCGGCCCGAGCACACCAAGCTGGTGCAGGCCTGGCGCTCCCGCCCGGGGTATCGGGTCCCGCGCAGCCGGGCGGTCTTCGAGGCACTGGTCCCGGCCGCCCTGGAGCAACGGGTCACCGGCCTGGAGGCGCGTCGGGCCTGGCGCATTCTGGTGCTGAAATTCGGTGAGCCAGCGCCCGGCCCCACGTCCGAGGCGTCAGGTATGTACGTTCCGCCGGATGCAGCGACCTGGCGGCAGATCCCTTCGTGGGTATGGCTGAAGGCCGGGGTAGACGAAGCTCGCCGCCGTGCGGTGCTCAACGCTGCACAGGTGGCCGGCCGGCTGGAAGAAACCGTGGGCCTGTCGCACGACGAGGCCGCCCGACGGCTGCGGACCGTGCCGGGGATCGGGATCTGGACGGCGGCTGAGATCCGGCAGCGGTCCCACGGAGACCCGGACGCGTTCTCCTGGGCCGACTATCACGTGTCCCGCAACGTCTCCTGGGCTCTGACCGGCACCGTCATGGACGATGCCGGCTGCGCCGAGGTGATCGAGTGCTACCGAGGGCAGCGCTATCGGGTGCAGAAGCTGCTGGAACTGGACGCCGTTCAGCGGCCTCGCCGAGCACCCCGCATGACGCTGCCCACGCACCTACCCAGGTAGCAGGCGAAGCCCGCGGGGCTCCAACGTGATCGTCACCGTCAGGTCTTCCGACCAGGCGGCGGCGGAGAGACGCTGAGCCAGTGCGCCGAGCGCAACGGGGTCGGCCGGAAGTTCGGGCACCACGAAGAGCCCGGCTTCTTCCACATTCACCACGCACACCGGCGCAGCCACTCCCGGCAACGGGGACGGCGCCGCAAGGGCGACCTCCACTGCCCGCAGCAGTCGGTCCAGCACCGGCCCGGGAGGTGCCGTAGGCGCCTCGACCAATTCCGGATCTACCCCGAGCGCCCAGCGCACAGCCTCGACCTGGCCGTACCGAAACCAGTCCGATGCAGCGGGACGCAACAATGCAGCGGCACCCGGCCCGTCCTCGTCCTTTGGTAGAACGAAATCGCCGTACCCCCGCACCAGAGCCACGGGGACGCCACTGAGCTTGCCCTTCACCAGATCCGCAGCCCCAGCCAACTCGTCGGCCACCGCGCGGATCGTCACCTCCATGCGCTGCCCGTGCGTGTCGTTCTTACCCCGCAGATCTTCGGTGGGGGAGAGGCCGGCGCAGCCCAAGGCGAAGTCGGTCTGCCCATCGCGCCAGGCCCGACCGGCAGTGTCGGAGACGATCACGCCCAGACGGAGCCCGGTGTCGGCGGCCAAGGCTGAACGCAGAGCGCGGGCGGAGGCATCCGAGTCGACCGGCAGGAGCAGCACTGTGCCCGGCGCGACGTTGGAGTTGTCTACCCCCGCCGCCGCCATGACCGGGCCAGCCGCGGCCTCGACGATGCGGGCGAGCCCACCTGGAGTACGTCGGGCCGCGACCAGGCGCCGCGACTGAGCGGTGATCTGCTCGTCGCGGTCCTGCGCCCCGACCGTGCGCCCCTCGGCCTTGGAGACGATCTTGCTGGAGACGACGAGCACGTCGCCGTCCTGCAGCACCGTCCCCGCGGCGGCCAGGATCAGAGCCGCCACGTCGTCCCCGGCCGACACCTCACCGATGCCGGGCAGCGGAACGACCCTCAGCTCACCGTTCATCGTTGCCTCTCCTCGTCCGGATCGCGCCGGTCAGGGGCGACCGGACGGCTCATCCCAGCTGGGTGGCCAGGTCGAGAGCGGCCGCAGCGATCGCGGCGGTCGCCTCCACATCACTCATCAGCAACGGCACCGCGCGCAGGGCAACACCTTCAGGCATCGTGCTGCCGGCATCACCCGGCGCCACCAGCCAGCCACCGAGGAAGTCGGAGTACAGGTCGGCCACCGCCGCCGCCGACGTCTCCACCCCGATCGCACTCAGGCAGGCATCGGCCATCCCGCGCACCGGAGCGCCCCCGATGATCGGCGACACCCCGACCACCGGCGCCTTGGTCGCGCGGATCGCGTCGCGGATACCGGGCACCGCCAGGATCGTGCCGATCGAGACCACCGGATTGCTCGGCGGCAGCAGCACCACGTCGGCGTCGGCGATCGCCTCGAGCACCCCCGGGGCCGGCTTGGCCTGGTCGATGCCGACCGCGAGGATCTGCCGGGCCGGGGCGGCGGCGTGCAGCCGGACCCACCACTCCTGGAAGTGCACCGCCTTCACCGCGGGCGTGCCGTCGGCGTGCGCCTCGCCCTCCGGATCGTCGATCACCACGTGGGTCTCGATCGGGTCGTCACTCATCGGCAGCAGCCGGACCCCCGGCTGCCAGCGGGCGCACAGCGCCTCGGTGACCGCGGACAGCGGGTAGCCCAGACCGAGCATGCGGGTGCGCACGAGGTGGGTGGCGATGTCCCGGTCGCCGAGCGTGAACCACTGCGGTTCGGCCCCGTAGGCGGCCAGTTCGGCGGCCACGCCGAAGGTCTCGCCGGCCCGGCCCCAGCCCTGTTCCGGGTGGATCCCGCCGCCCAGCGTGTACATGACGGTGTCGAGGTCGGGGCAGATCCGCAGGCCGTGCAGGGTGACGTCGTCGGCGGTGTTGCCGATCACCGTGACCTCGTGCGGGCCGTCCGGGCCGGTCGGGAGGGAGTCGAGATGGTGCAGAAGGCCACGGAGGAATCGTGCGCCGCCGACCCCACCGGCCAAAGCCGTGATGCGCATGGCTTGATCCTTTCAGACTGCTTTTCGCATCGCGGTTCGGGAGCACCCAACCGCATCGGGGGTGGGGCCATCAGTGCAGGGGCGCACCTGTCGGTCGGGGATTGCGGGGATACGGCCGTGCACTGTCGATCCGATCGGTGTGAGGGGCATCATTCGGGACCCATCGGGACTCATCACAGGGAACCGAACGGACACAACCGGGAGTTGGCACCTGCACCGGAGGATTTCGCCCCGACGAACGGGGGAGGGGAGCGTCGCATGCCCGGATGACATTTTCTCGGCCCATTTCCGGCGAGTGCGTCCCGGAAGCGGTGACCATGATCGCACCGGTAACAACCGCCCCATGCGTCGCGGAGCGAGATGTCCTATCTTCTCCCGATCAGGGTGGGTGAAAAACCGCTTCTTGCACGCACTCGTGCAAGTGTCAATTTGAGCCGTCTAGCAGATTCCAGCTTGACGCCTTGGGTACGACACGCGTGTAATTTCATTGGTGTCAAGAGCAGGAAATCACCTAACGTATGCGCGCCATCACGCTTAGTGGGGGGAACGCCCTGTCAAAGGGGCCCGGGTCGAGGGAGGCGCCAAGTGCACGAGCTCATGGCGGCAGGTGACATCATCATCAGCGAGAGCACGAACGACGGGGAAATGTCGGAGAATTCGGCCGAGCTGGATGTCCTCACCCTGGTTGCCACGAGTTCCGACGGCCTGCCCCCGGAGCTGGCCTGGCAGGAGCGGGCACTGTGCGCGCAGACCGACCCGGAGGCGTTCTTCCCGGAGAAGGGCGGCTCCACCCGTGAGGCCAAGCGCGTCTGCATGTCGTGCGAGGTGCGGGCCGAGTGCCTGGAGTACGCGCTGGCCAAGGACGAGCGGTTCGGTATCTGGGGCGGTCTGTCCGAGCGTGAGCGCCGCCGCGTGAAGAAGCAGGCGGTCTGAGCCCGGCCGAACAGTTCCCGTTGTCATGAGAATCTCGCTGTGAGTCCTCGTGGCCAGGCAGCACCAGCCGGGTCCGGCGCCGACAACCGGCGGCCGGACCTGCTTTTCGTCGACCCGGAGCTGGAGCCGCCGGACGAGGAGATCGACTGGTCGTCCTGGCAGCCCCCGCAGGAGCCGGGTCCCTCGGTCGTGGTCACCGCCGTCCTGGTCGCCCACGACGGTGCCGCCTTCCTGCCGCGCACTCTCGATGCACTCGAGGCCCAGACCCGCCGTCCCGACCGTCTGATCGCGGTCGACGCGGGCTCGGCCGACGGCAGTGCCGACATGCTCGCGATCGCCACGCCCGACCTGGTGCGGCTGGGGCCGCAGACCGGTTTCGGGCCGGCGGTGCGCGCGGCTCTCGATTCCGTCGGGTCCCAATTGAGGACGCCGGTGAGCACCGCGGCCGGGTCGGCCCACCGATCGCTCGGGTCGGCTGTGGAAAACCCGGCTGTTCTGGCGATTTCCGGAGCTCTGGCCACCCAGGGTGACCAGCCGCCGGTGGAGTGGCTCTGGCTGCTGCACGACGACGGGGCTCCCGCGCCGGACGCCCTGCAGAAGCTGATCGAGACCGTCGACGCCGGTCCCTCGATCGGGATCGCCGGCTGCAAGCAGGTCAGCTGGGCCGACAGCCGCCGCCTTCTCGACGTCGGCTTCACCACCTCGCGCTTCGGGGCCCGGGTGACCGGGGTCGACCTGGACGACATCGACCAGGGGCAGCTGGACCACCGCAGCGACGTGCTGGCCGTGGCCACCCCGGGAATGCTTGTCCGGCGCGACCTCTGGGAACGTCTGGGCGGTCCCGACCCGGCCCTGGGCAACGCCCGCATCGATCTCGACCTGTGCCGTCGGGCTCATCTGGCCGGCGAGCGCGTGGTGGTGGTGCCCCAGGCGGTGATGGCGCACGCCGAGGCGACTTCGTCCGGTCTGCGCGGGACTTCGAAGAGTGTCGGCTCGGCCCGGAGCATCGCCGCGGCCGGGGCCCTGCGCGACCGGCGGGCCGCCGTGCACCTGCGGCTGGCCTCGGTCGCCCTGCCCCTGCTGCCCCTGCTGATCGTCTGGCTGGGGGCGGCGGCGGTGGTCCGGGCACTGGCCCGGCTCGCGCTCAAGCAGCCCGATCGTGCGCTGGGCGAGATCGCCGCGTACCTCCTGGCCCTCTGCCACCCGGTGGCCTGGATCAGGGCGCGCTGGCGGGCGCGCAAGGGGCGCACCATGTCACGCCGCGAATACCGGCGTCTGCTGGCGGGAATCCGGCCGACGCTGCGCCAGCGGCGAGACCGGCTCTCCTCGTACCTACGGGCGCAGGAGGAGGCGTGGGCCGAGCCCGCGCCTGGAGCAGGCGTTCCGGTGCCCCCCTCAGCCCGCCCGGCGGTCCGGAAGAAGGGCCGCGAGGTAGCGCGTCCGGGCCGGAAGGCCCCCGATGCGCCCCGCCGAGGATGGGCGGTGCGCAGGCCCCGGGTCGACGAGCTCGCCCAGACCCCGACCACCTCGGTCGGGGCCGAGGGCCTGGTGATCGACGTTCGCGATCACACCGACCTAGCCGGAACCTCACCCGGCGAGGCCCGGCACCCGTTGGACGACCCGGACCGCGACGACGCCCCGATCACTCCCGCGCCGGTGGCCTTCCCCTCCGAGGACGAGATCCGGTTCGACGACGAGCGCGAACTGCCGCGCCGGCCGGTCTCGTTCCGGATCGGCCTGCTGGTGGCGTTCCTGACCGGGGCCGCCGGCCTGGTGGCCCTGCGGGTGCTGCTGCGCGGTTCCGGGGTGCCGGTGGGCGACGCACTGATCCCCGCCCCGGCCGAGGCCGGCCGGCTCTGGGCCACCGGGCTGGCCAGCTGGCGCCCGACCGGCCTGGGGGTCTCGGCCGCCGCCGACCCGTTCGACCTGGTGCTCGCGCTGATCTCCTGGCCGTTCGCCGGATCCACCCGCGCGGGCACCGAGTTCCTGCTGCTCGGCGCCCTGCCGCTGGCCGCCCTGGCGGCCTGGGCGGCGGCCTCGGCGCTCACCCGCTCGCGCGCTCTGCGGGCCTGGGCCGCGCTGGTCTGGGCCGCCGCCCCGTCGCTGATCCTCTCGGTCACGGCGGGCCGGCTCGGCGCGATCGTGGCGCACCTGCTGCTGCCGCTCACCGCGCTCGCCCTGACCCGGGCGGTCGGCCTGCGCCCGCTGGAACCGCTCGGCCCCTCGATGCCGGGCATGGTGCGCCGCCGCCGGGCCTCCTTGGCCGCAGCCTCCGGCGCCGGTCTGGGCCTCACCGTCCTGATCGCCGCCGCGCCCGCCCTGACCCTGCCGGCCCTTTTCACCGTCCTGGTGCTCCTGGCCGTGGCCAGGACCGGGCGCCGGCTGCTGCTGTGGACGCTGGTCGTACCCGCAGTCCTGCTCGCCCCCTGGTGGCAGGCCGTGGCCCGAGACCCGCGTCTGCTCCTGGCCGAGCCCGGGGGAGCCAGCACGGACCGGCCCGGTTCGCCGGGCTGGGCCGCTGCCCTGTGGCCCGCCGACCCGGCTGTCATCAACCGCGGCCCGGTGCACGACCTGGCCCGGATCGTCGCCGAACTCACCGGCATCGGCGGTTCCGGCCTCTGGCTGCGTGCGCTGGCGGTGTTCGTGGTGGTGCCGCCGATCCTGCTCGGCCTCACCGCGCTCACCGGCCGCCTCCGGCGCCGGATCGCCGTGCTGGCCTGGCTGGTCGGCCTGGCCGCGCTGGTCACGGCGGTGGCGATCCCGGTGGTGGTCACCCGTCCGGGCCCGGACGGGATCCTTCACGGCTGGTCCGGACCGGCCGTCTCACTGCTTCTGCTCACACTGCTGACTGCGGCGCTGTCGAACCTCGACGGTGCGGCGGGCCGCTTGCGGGCGCGGAGCATCGGGTTCGGGCACTGGAGCGCGGTCACCATGGGCGCGCTGGCGGTGCTTACCCCCGTGCTGGTGCTGACCTCCTGGGCGGCCGACGGCTGGACGGGGAGCCCGAACCGCTGGGTGCACCGCACCGATCCAGAGGTGCTGCCCGCAGTGGCGGCGGCCGAGGCCGACGGTCCGGCGGCCACTCGCACGCTGGCCATTCAGCCCGCGGCCAACAGTGTGCGGTGGACGCTCTACCGCACCGGTGGTCCGCAGATCGGGCAGGAGTCGGCGGCCTCGCTCACGCCGTCGGCGCTGGCTGCGCGGGCCGGTGGTGACGAGCCGGTGCTGAAGGCCATCGGTGCGCTGTTGTCCGGCTCGGACGAGGACCAGCGCGAGCGTTTCGCCGACCTCGACGTCGGCTCGGTGCTGCTGCTCACCGGCCGCCCCGCCGATCCCGAGGCGAGCGAGGCCGCGCTGGCGGCCCTGGACGTGGCACCAGGGCTGGTCCGGGTGAGCAACTCCGGCGGCAAGGTGCTGTGGCGGGTGGAACTGGCCCCCGGCGCCGCGGCCGAGTCGGGAACGGAAGACGACGAGGCCGCCCCTACCCGCCCGGCGCGGGTCCGGCTGCTGTCCTCCGAGGGCGAGCTCATCACCACCGTGCCCGCTCCCAGCGTCAACTTCACGGCGCAGATCCCCAGTGGTGAACCCGGCCGGATGCTCGTGCTCAGCGAGCGCGAAGACTCCGGCTGGCAGGCCACACTCGGCGAGTCCGCCCTCGAACCGGCCACTCACGCGGGCTGGGCCCAGGCGTTCGAACTGCCGGCCGAGGGCGGCACCCTGGCGGTCCAGCACGAGCCGGCCACCGGCAGCGCCCACAACCTGACCAGGCTCGTCGTTCTCGGCCTGGCTCTGCTGATCGCGGTTCCCCTGCCGCGTCGTCGGCTCCGTCTGCTCATTCCGCAGAAGGGCTGGCGTCCGCAGTCGCAGCAGTCCTCGGTCGCTCCGCCGGTCAGTACCGGACGCCGGGTCCGGCGGCCGGGAGACGCTGCCGATCGCCCGCGTCGGGGCGAAAAGACGCGTACGTCAGGGCAGTCGGGTGGTACCGATCCGGCGCAGGCCTATGCTGAGCATCAGGCCCGGATGACCGATCTGGCCCGCCGTCTGGCGGTAGAGGCGGCCGACGGCGACGATCCGATGGCGCAGCGGCCCTCGCGGCGGCGTCGGCGGGCGGCCCGCCAGGCGGCCGAGGCGCTGGCGGCGGAAGCAGCGGCCGTGCAGGCCCGTCAGGCGGTGCAGGCCCGGCTGGCGGCCGAGGCTCGTCCGACAGTCCAGGCGCAGGAGGAAGCGCCTGAGACCGTCGTTCAGGACGAGGAGCCGGTTGCCGAAGAGGTCCTGGAGTCCGGCGAAACCGGCGCCACGCCAGTTCAGCCCGACGACCCGGACGTGGAGCCCTCGCCCGAGCCGGCCCACCACGAAACCCAGGATGTAGAGGCCGAGTCGTCGGAAGCGTCCGTAATCGACCCGGAGCCGACCGGAGTCGAAGGTGAGCCGACGGCGTCGGGGCTCGAGGACGTCCAAAAACCGCTTGAGACCCGGCCCGGCACCGAGGCGACCTCTCCGGCGCTCTTGCCGCCGGGTCCTCGTACCTCTCACGAGAACGAGCCGGCCGCAGAGGATGTGACTGCGGTCGCAGAGATCACCGCCGATTCGGGTGATTCACCACTGGTCGAAAGCGCGCCGAATCCGGCGGGTTCCGCCGATAGCGCGGCGGTCGCCCCCCGAAGTGGGGACGCAGCAACACGCCCGGACCAGGGGGAGACTTCCGACGGTCCGGTCCGTCAGCAGGGCCGCGAGCGCGGCCGGGAAGCGGGTCACGACGCTCCGGCCGACTCTGGGGAGGAAGAGAGTTCGTGAACCAGCGAGCACGTGGGGCACTTTCGGTGACAGGAGTGCTGGCGGTGGCTGGGGGCATCGCGGTCGGCGCCGCAATGCTGCCCGAGCAGATCGGCGTCAGTGCGGTTTCCAGCACCGTCTCCAACCGGTTGCCGGCTGCGATGGCCGTGCCCACCCTGGCCTGTTCGGGGCCCGAGACGCTGGTGGTGCCCGAAGGTGGGAAGGCGGTCAGCCCGGACGCCGGTGTGCTGATCAGTGCGCTGCTGGCCTCCGAGGGGGAGGCCGAGGCCGAACTGCAGGCCGAGGGGAAGAACTTCGACGCCATCCGGCAGCTGAGCGAAAGCGTTCCCAAGACCGGGTTCTCGGTGCACCCGGGCACCCGGGTCGAACTGGAGAACGAGGAGGGGCAGGCTTCCGTCGCCGGCCTCTCCACCTGGAACCTCGGTCCGATCGTGATGACGGCGGAGGCCGGACGAGCCGGCGACGCGCCCGAACTGGCCGCTGTGCAGTCGACTCTCACCGCCAAGGGCGACCTGCGCGGGCTGTCCGCGAGTCGCTGCGACCAGACCTCCGGCGATGCCTGGCTGGTCGGTGGGGGCACCCGGACCGGTCAGCGACTGCGGCTGGTGCTGTCCAACCCCACGGCCTCGGCGGCGGTGGTGGACGTGACTGTGCTGGGGGCCGACGGCCGGGTGGAGGCGCCTTCCGGAGATGGTGTGGTGGTGCCCGCAGGCGGCCAGACCCCGCTGTTCGTAGACGCTCTCGCGCCGAACCAGGAGCGCGTGGCAGTGCACGTGGTGGCCCGTAGCGGTCAGGTGGTCGCGCGGATGCACGACTCGAGGCTGCGAGGACTGGTGCCCAGTGGGGTGGACGTGGTCTCGCCCTCTGCCGAACCGGCCCGACGACAGCTGATTCCGGGCATCTCGTTGGTCAACGGATACTCCCGTACGGCCGACGATCCGGCGGCCCCCGGCTCCACCTCGGTTCGCGTGGCGGTGCCGGGCAGTGAGGAGGCCGTGGTCCGGGTGCGCCTGCTCAGTTCTTCCGGTGAGGCCGAGATGCCCACTCCGGCAGTGCTCAACATTCCGGGCGGCGGTGTGGCGGACGTGCCGGTCTCGGGTATCGCGTCGGGTACCTACACGGCGGTGGTGGAGGCCGACGTTCCGGTGGTCGCGGCGGCTCAGATCGGCCGCCTGGGCAGCCCCGGGCGCCAGGCCACCGAGTTCGGCTGGGCCCCGGCGGTGCCGGCCCTCGACCGCGGCGGCTACTCGGTGCTGCCCGCAGGCAGCCGGGCGACGGTCTCGCTGGTGGCGGCGGGCCCGGACAGTGCCCTGACGATCACCCCGATCGATGCCGAGGGGCGCGAGCTGAAGCCGGTGAAGGTGGAGATGAAGAAGGGCACGGGCTCGGCGTTCCCGCTGGAGGAGAAGACGGCGGCGTTCCGGATGTCCCGGCCGGAGGGCGGGCCGGTGGCTGCTTCGCTGGTGGCGACCTCGACGGACGAGTCGGGCACCTCGATCACCGTGCTCGGGGTGCAGCCGGCCTCGGCCGACGACGTGCCGGCCACGGCGGTCGCCGACACCCGGGTCGGCCTGCGGTGATCAGCTGTCGCGGTTGTAGCGCGGGTCGACCTCTTCGGGGGTGAGGTCGAGCAGGTGGGCCACCTGCTCGACGACCACGCTCTGGGCCAGGTCGCCGATGTCCTGTGCGTCGGCGGCCCGGGTCTCCACCGGGCGGCGGTAGACCACGATGCGGGGAGGCAGGGCGCCGTCGGCGGGGAAGAACCGGCCCAGGGGGATCTCGCCGTGCTCCCAGGGCGACGGGTCGCTCGGGGGTACGTCCTCCACCGCGAACTCGACGTCGCTCAGTTCCTTCTCCCAACGCGCGGACAGGTGGTCCACCGCGTCGAGCACCAGGTCGTCGAAACGGTCGGCGCGGCTCTTCCAGGCCGGGACGGAGCGGGGGAGCAGCTGGCCGCGGATGCCGCGCCCACGCCGGTCACGGCGTTTCGGGCGGCCTCCGGACGAGCCTCCGGGGGAGGCCGGATCCGGGATCACGCGAGGTCGGGCCACCCGCTGAGGATACTGGAGGACGTCCGTCGGCCCTCTGATCCGCCCGGAACCCGCCCGGAATTTGTGCGCGCGGTGATCTGTGGGCTCGGCATCCGTGACGTCCGGGGACGGATCGGGCAAGATGAGTGCGTCCTCACCGGTCAGGAGCCGGTGGTGGCGACGACACGAATCGGGTGGCGCGCCGGTGCGGCCGGTGCGTCTGATGAGGGAGTAACTTCTCAATCGTGAGTGGAGTGCGCCGTTGTTCCCGGACCGCTTGCCAGCGGGTAGCGGTCGCCACGCTCACCTATGTCTACTCCGACTCCACGGCGGTGCTCGGCCCGTTGGCCACGTACGCCGAACCGCACTGCTACGACCTGTGCGCGGTGCACGCCGAGCGGCTGACCGCCCCTCGCGGCTGGGAGATCGTCCGGCTCGCACCGGGGGAGTTCGTCCCGCCGCCGCCCTCGCACGACGACCTGCTGGCCCTGGCCGACGCGGTGCGTGAGGCCGCCCGCCCGCCGGCCGGTGAGCTCCCGCCCGACGCCGACGCCGAGCTGTCCACGGTCGAGGTCGGGCGGCGCGGGCACCTGCGCGTTCTGAAGGATCCGATCCTGGGCGAACCCCTCACCTGAGAAGTCCGCATTTCGCTGCTTCGGCGCCGGTCCGGGTGGGATGTCAGGACACTCCGGTGACTCAAGGTGCCGGTGTGACTCGCCGAATGACAGGGAGCATCGCAGCAGCCTGCGTTCGGGTGACTACCCGGCGTGGGTCACTTCCCCTGTCGTCCGAAGCAAGGATCTCCCCTCCATGACTTCTCAGTCCCGGGCCTCCACAGCGGACTCGGCCTCGTCGGCAGCAACCACGCCGACCCGTGGCCGGCGCCGCGGCCGTACGGCGGGCCCGTCGATCCCGCTGGGGTCGCTGACCCAGCGCGAGCACCGGTCCGAGATCCAGTGCCAGGCCTGCGGCAGCAGCCGGGTGACCCGGCTCTCGATGAACCTGACCGACGGCACCCCGGTGGAGTTCACCTCCTGCCACCGCTGCGAGCACCGCACCTGGGAGCACGGCGGGGACGCCCTGAGCGTCGCCTCCGTGCTCGACAAGGCCCGAAAGAACTAGATAAAGGACGTTTGTGGCGGTCCGGCCCGTCCGAACGGGTCGGACCGCGCCAACGAGACCTGGTCGTGTCCGTTCCGGGCCCGAGGCCGGTGGCGGCTCAGATAGCCTTCCCCGGTGGCTCAGCTCACCGAAATCGTCAAAGCCAACGACATCCGTGGCCTGGTCGGCACTCAGCTGACCGAGCGGATCGCGCGCGCCCTGGGATCGGCGTTCGCCCGTGCGGTGCTCTCCCCGACCCCGGACGGCCGGCCCGGCCGGGTCCTGATCGGCCGGGACATGCGCGACACGGGCGAGGCCCTGGCGCAGGCCTTCGCCGCCGGCGTCACCGGTGAGGGCGGGGAGGTGGTGATGATCGGCCTGTGCAGCACCGACGGCCTCTACTACGCCAGCGGCGCCCTCGACGCGCCGGGTGTGATGCTCACCGCCAGCCACAACCCGGCCAGCTACAACGGGATGAAGATGTGCCGGGCCGGGGCCCGCCCGATCGGCCTGGACAGCGGTCTGGCCGAGATCCGCGACCTGGCCCAGAAGCTGCTCGACGACCCGGCCTGGGGGCTCGACGAGCCGGCCCGCCCGGTCGTCGAGGAGCGCGACACGCTGCGCGGCTACGCCGAGCACCTGCGTGGCCTGGTGCCGCTGGGCTCGCGCCGCAAGCTGAAGATCGTGGTCGACGCGGGCAACGGGATGGCCGGCCTGACCGTGCCGGCCGTGCTCGGCGCCGCGATCGGCCTGCCCGAACTGCCGCTCGAGATCGTCCCGATGTACTTCGAGCTGGACGGCACCTTCCCCAACCACGAGGCCAACCCGCTCGACCCGGCCAACCTGCTGGACCTGCAGAAGGCCGTGCCCGCCCACGGCGCCGACCTCGGCCTGGCCTTCGACGGCGACGCGGACCGGTGCTTCGTGATCGACGAGCGCGGCGAGCCGGTCAGCCCGAGCGCGATCACCGCGCTGGTGGCCGCCCGGGAGATCGCCAAGGAGCGCGCCGCCGGCCGCGAGGCCACGGTGATCCACAACCTGATCACCTCCCGCGCCGTGCCCGAGGTGATCGCCGAGAACGCCGCGAAGGCGGTGCGCACCCGGGTCGGTCACGCGTTCATCAAGGTCGAGATGGCCAACCACGACGCGGTCTTCGGTGGCGAGCACTCGGCCCACTACTACTTCCGCGACTTCTGGTTCGCCGACACCGGCATGCTGGCCGCGCTGCACGTGCTGGCCGCCCTGGGCGAGCAGGACGGCCCGCTGTCCGGGCTGGTCGCGCAGTACGAGCGGTACACGCCCAGCGGTGAGATCAACTCGGTGGTCTCCGACGTGGACGAGGCCACCGCCCGGGTGGCCAAGGCCTTCGAGAGCCGCCCGGGCGTGGTGGTGGACCGGCTCGACGGCCTGACCATCAGCCACGAGGCCGACGCCCCGGCCGGCGAGGGCAGCTACCCCGGTCTGTGGTGGTTCAACCTGCGCCCGAGCAACACCGAGCCGCTGCTGCGCCTGAACTCCGAGGCCGCCGACCCGGCGGTGATGGCGGCGCTGCGCGACGAGGTGCTCGGTCTGGTCCGGGCGGCCGAGGTCGCCAGCTGACGACGGGATGCGCCAGGATGAGCCGGTGACCGCTATCGAATCCTGGCTGCAGGACATCCTGCGCTGCCCGAGCTGCCGTTCCACCCTGGCCGAGGGGACCGGCCCCGAAGGTTCGCCCGAGCTGCAGTGCACCGGCTGCTCCCTGGCCTACCGTGTCGACGACGGCATCCCGGTGCTGCTCGTGGACGAGGCCCGCACCCGGTCCTGACCACGGTGAGGGGCCGGCCCGCCCGCTTCTGAACTGCACCGACGGCTTCGCTGGAGAATCTGCGCGATGGCACTGGACGAACAGCTGCTCGACGACCCCGACGGCCTGGCCGCGGCCGACCCCTCCGGCAGCCTGCGGGCCCTGGCGATGGCCGGGGCGCAGGTCCGGATGGCCCTGTCCGCCACCGCCGAGGCCCAGATCGCGAAGATCGTGGCCGACGGCCGCCCGCGCGCGGTCGTGGTGGCCAGCCTGGGCGGCTCGGCCGTGGTTGGCGACATCCTGATCCTGATGGCCGGCAGCAGCGCCCCGGTGCCGGTCTCGGTCCGGCGGGGTCTGCCGCTGCCGGGCTGGGTGGGGCCGCTCGACCTGGTCGTGGCGGTGTCGATGTCCGGCCGGGCCCCGGGCCCGCTCGGGCTCGCCGCCGAGGCCGCCCGCCGGGGCTGCCGGTTGCTCACGGTCGGTGCTCCCCGCTCGCCGCTCGCCGAGGTCTCCGAGCGCACCGGCGGGGTGCACGTGGCCGTCCCGCGCAACGAGACCCCGGCCGCCCGGGCCTCCCGGATGGCGCTGTGGTCGCTGACCGTGCCGGTCGTCGCGGTGGCCCACGAGCTGGGCCTGACCGACGCCTCGACCGAGGTGCTGGAGCGGGTCGCGAACCGGCTGGACGCCCAGGCCGACAAGTACCGGCCCTCGTCCGACGCCTTCGTCAACCCGGCCAAGTCGCTGGCCCTCGAGCTCTCCGGGGTCATGCCCGTGGTGCTCGGTGACGGCGACGTGACCGGGGTGGCGGCTCTGCGCGCGGTCTCGATGCTGGCCCGCACGGCCCGCGTCCCGGCCATGCGCGGGGCCCTGCCGGACGACGCGGGTGACGTGGTCGCCACCTTCGACGGCCCCCTGGCCCGGCGGCCGGAGGCGGACATCTTCGCCGACCCGGAGTTCGACGACATCCCGGCGGCCGGCCCGCAGATGCGGTTGCTGCTGCTGCGCGACGCGGCTCCCACGCTCGACCGGCCCGACGGTTCGTGGCTGGAGACGGCCCGCACGGCCGACGCGGTCCGGCTCACCGCCGAGGACGCCGGGGTGCGGGTCACCGAGGTGGCGGCCGATCCGGGGCATCCGCTGGAGCGGCTGGCCGACCTGGTCTCGCTCACCGACTTCGCCTCGGTCTACATGGCGCTGGCCGGCGGGATCGACCCGCTCACCTCGCCACACGTGGCCGACCTGCGCGACCGCACGCAATAGACCCCTCTCGACATTCGGTGTCCCTGGGCAAGTAGTACGTTTCTCCCGCTCACAGCTGTGTAGAGGCGGGAGAACGACGAACCATGTCCACCGAGGGTGGCTCCAAGGCGATCATCGCGGCACTGTCCGCCAATCTGGGTATCGCCGCGACCAAGTTCGTCGCCTTCGGGCTGACCGGATCCAGCTCGATGCTGGCCGAGGGCATCCACTCGGTGGCCGACTCCGGCAACCAGGTGCTGCTGCTGGTCGGTGGCCGACGGGCGAAGAAGAAGCCGAACGAGGAGCACCCGTTCGGCTACGGCCGTTCCCGGTACCTGTTCGCCTTCCTGGTGTCGGTGATCCTGTTCAGCGTGGGTGGCCTCTTCGCCCTCTACGAGGCCTGGCACAAGTGGGACCACCCGGAGCCGATCGAGAACTGGCAGTGGGTCCCGGTGGCCGTGCTGGTGGCGGCGATCGCGATGGAGGGGTTCAGCCTGCGCACCGCCGTGCACGAGGCCACCCCGCACCGTGAGGGCCGCAACTGGTGGCGGTTCATCCGCGAGACCAAGTCGCCGGAGCTGCCGGTGGTGCTGCTGGAGGACACGGCGGCGCTCACCGGTCTGGTGTTCGCCCTGTTCGGCGTGGGGATGACGCTGGCCACGCACGACGGCCGGTGGGACGCGGTGGGCAGCGCGATGATCGGTCTGCTGCTGATCGCGGTGGCCGTGATCCTCGCCCTGGAGACGTCTTCGCTGCTGGTCGGCGAGGGGGCCTCGGCCGAGGACCTGGACCGGATCAAGACCGCCCTGGTCGGGGCCGGGGTGCACGGGGTGATCCACATCCGCACGCTGTACGTCGGGCCGGAGGAGCTGATGGTGGCGGCGAAGATCGCGGTGGTGCCGACGGAGTCGGCGGTGGAGGTGGCCGAGGCGATCGACGAGGCCGAGGCACGGGTCCGGGCCGCCGTCCCGACCGCCAAGCTGATCTTCCTCGAGCCCGACATCGCTCGCGGCACCGGTGGGCCGGCCGGCGTCCCGGCGAACTGACGAGAAGGCCCTACGACGACGTGTCCCCCTGATGGTGCAGGGGGGCACGTCGTCGGTCTTTGTGGCTGGGTAGCCGTTGACATAGGAGTGCTTTAACGATGTGGACGCCGATAACGCTGGCCTAGCAGGCATTTGACCGTCGATTCGGGTTCTGTGGGTAGCGTCGGAGCCGTTCCGCAGCCCCACCTTGTTCAGATATCTGTCACTTCGAGTCAGGAGGCCGTCGTGCGCGCTCATCCCGCACCCCGCACGCTCCGACCTGTCCTGCCGCACGACCATCCTCTGGCGGGCCGCCGGCCGGACCGCTGGACGCAGTACCCCGACGGCGCCGAGCCGCAGCGCTTCGGCTGGTTCGGCCGCTGGTCCCGGCGGTCCCGGCTGGCCGCCACGGTCGTCGTCGTCGCCTCGCTGGCCCTGGTCGGCGCCCTGGTGATCAGTTCCGCCCAGGCGGTCAAGGCGGTCGCCGGCACCAACGAGCACTCCCGTTACGGGCAGTACACCGAGCCACCGCTGCAGCCGGAGGCCGATCCCGCCCCCGGGCACCGGCCGGGGGCCTCCGGCTACAGCAAGGCCGGCCGTTCCGGCGTCACCCCGGCTCCCTGACGGCGCACTGCCTAGGATTGGCCGTCCGACCGGCTGACCCCGGTTCCAGCGCGACGGTTCCAGGGGAGGGGCGATGTCCACGACACCCCGGGTGGGCGGCCGGCGCCCACCGCAGCACGTCCATCCCCACGACGTGAGCATCGAGACGGCGCTCACCGCCCTGGCCGACCCGGTCCGCCTCTCGATCGTGCGCTGCGTGGCCCGGGCCGGTGACTGGGAACTGCCGTGCGGTTCGCTGGAGGTCGGCGTGGGCAAGGCCACGCTGAGCCATCACTTCTCCGTGCTGCGCGAGGCCGGACTCCTCGAGCAGCGCGACGAGGGCGCCCGGCGCACCATCCGGCTGCGGCGCGCGGAGTTCGACGAACGGTTTCCCGGCCTCCTCGCCCTCGTCCTGACCGACGCAGGCGCAGGTGACAGCCCGGGTGACCACCCGCGTCCGCTGTTCGGGCGACCCGGTGAGCACAGGTGAGCACAACCAAACCGGACCGGCGGATCGGCGAACCGTGACCTGATTGCTATCGTGGACCGTGTTCCGGCGTAGGTGATGCCGACGGCCTAGAGGGGCCGCGCCGGGTCTGGCAAGGCGCACGTTCTCACCGGGTTCACCCTGCCCGGCATTTCCGAGGGCCTGCACCGCCATGCCTCAGACCCGCCCACCTGCGACTGGATCTCAACCGGGTGATCCCCGTCTTCCAGCCGCATCCGACGATGCCGAAGGACAAGGTATGACGTTCGACTTCAAGGTCGCCGACCTTTCGCTGGCCGAGACCGGCCGCCACGAGCTCCGCCTCGCCGAGCACGAGATGCCCGGCCTGATGGCCCTGCGCGCCGAGTTCGGCGAGAGCAAGCCGCTGTCCGGCGCCCGCATCACCGGCTCCCTGCACATGACCGTGCAGACCGCCGTGCTGATCGAGACGCTGACCGCGCTCGGCGCCGAGGTCCGCTGGGCCTCCTGCAACATCTTCTCCACCCAGGACACCGCCGCCGCGGCGGTCGTCGTGGGCCCCAACGGCACCCCCGAGAACCCGCAGGGTGTGCCGGTCTTCGCCTGGAAGGGCGAGACCCTGGAGGAGTACTGGTGGTGCACCGAGCAGATCCTCAACTGGGGTGAGGGCCAGGGCCCGAACATGATCCTGGACGACGGCGGCGACGTGACGCTGCTCGTGCACAAGGGTGTCGAGTTCGAGAAGGCCGGCGCCGTGCCCGCCACCACCGAGGACGACAGCGAGGAGTACGGCGTCATCCTCGAGGTGCTGCGCCGCTCGCTGACCGCCACCCCGGACCGCTTCACCAAGATCGCGGCCGAGATCAAGGGTGTCACCGAGGAGACGACGACGGGCGTCCACCGCCTGTACGAGATGTACCGGGCCGGCACGCTGCTGTTCCCGGCGATCAACGTCAACGACTCGGTCACCAAGTCGAAGTTCGACAACAAGTACGGCATCCGTCACTCGCTGGTCGACGGCATCAACCGCGGCACCGACGTCCTGATCGGTGGCAAGGTGGCCGTGATCTGCGGTTACGGCGACGTGGGCAAGGGCGCGGCGGAGTCGCTGCGCGGCCAGGGCGCCCGCGTCATCGTCACCGAGGTCGACCCGATCTGCGCGCTGCAGGCGGCGATGGACGGCTACCAGGTGACCACCCTGGAGGACGTGCTGGCCCAGGGTGACTTCTTCATCACCACGACCGGCAACTTCGACGTCATCACCGCCACGCACATGCAGGGGATGAAGGACAAGGCCGTGGTCGGCAACATCGGCCACTTCGACAACGAGATCGACATGGCCGGCCTGGCCAAGATCCCGGGCATCACCAAGACCGAGATCAAGCCGCAGGTCCACGAGTGGACGTTCAGCGACGGCCGCTCGATCATCGTGCTGTCCGAGGGGCGCCTGCTGAACCTGGGCAACGCCACCGGCCACCCGAGCTTCGTGATGTCGAACTCGTTCGCCAACCAGGTGATCGCGCAGATCGAGCTGTTCACCAAGCGCGACGAGTACGAGACCCAGGTCTACGTGCTGCCCAAGCACCTGGACGAGAAGGTGGCGCGGCTGCACCTGGACGCGCTCGGCGTGAAGCTCACCGAGCTCACCAAGGCGCAGGCCGAGTACATCGGCGTGCACGTCGAGGGCCCGTACAAGCCGGACCACTACCGCTACTGATCCTGCCTCGGCACCTGGATCGGCTTGGCCGGGCGCGTCTCTTCCCCGCGGGGAGGGGGCGCGCCCGGCGCGGTTTTGTCGGGTGGGCCCCCGCTCGGGGTTCTTCGATCTGGCGGACTTAGGACAACGGGGCAATAAAGCCTGCTAGAGCCCGACTTTGTTGCCCCATTGTCTGCCTGCCCGGGCAAGCCAGCAGCAGGAACAAGCCTCAACACCCAGGCAGGCGGTGGCCAGAGGGATCCTGCGATGAGACGGGTTGGTCGGTCCACGAACTCGTGGCCGTGGCCGTCCGCGCTCTACGACGCGCGCTGGGAAGCGCATCGACCACCGGTCGGGAGTTCAGGCGGCTGCGGGCGGCCTGATGAGCGCGCCCCGAGCTCAGGCCAATTTCTTCGGTGACCTGGCTGCGGGCGACCCCGACGCGGCCCAGCCGGCGTCACGCATCGTGGACAGCACGTTGGGGCCCATCCCGTCCGTGCAGCACCGCACCCTGGGGCCCATGGCGTCCGTGCAGCACCGCATTTCGGGAACCATCCCGTGCGTGCAGCACCGGATCAAGCAGCAACTATCGGGGTCGATGCACTCCTCGCCGTCGAACGCTGAACCGGCTGCGCAGCAACCGGATCCGCGGCCCTGGTGACCGGTGCTGGGGCTAGATCTCGGGTCGTCGAGCGCTGAAGCCGGCTGTGCGGCTCCCGGAACCACGGCCCTGGCGGCCGGTGCTGGGGCTAGATCCCGGCCTGTCGAGCGCTGAGCCTGGCTGTGCGGCTCCCGGGTCCATGGCTCTGGTGGCCGGTGCTGGGGCTAGATCCCGGCCTGTCGAGCGCTGAGCCTGGCTGTGCGGCTTCCGGATCCACGGCTCTGGTGGCCGGTGCTGGGGCTAGATCTCGGGTCGTCGAGCGCTGAAGCCGGCTGTGCGGCTTCCGGATCCACGGCTCTGGTGGCCGGTGCTGGGGCTAGATCTCGGGTCGTCGAAAGCTGAAGCCGGCTGTGCGGCTCCCGGATCCACGGCCCTGGTGACCGGCGCTGGGGCTAGATCTCGGGTCGTCGAAAGCTGAAGCCGGCTGCGCGGCACCCGGAACCACGGCCCTGGTGACCGGTGCTGGGGCTAGATCCCAGGCCCGCCGAACGCTGAACCTGGCTGCGCGGCACCCGGAACCACGGCCCCGGCAACGAGCGCTACGGCTAGATCCCGGGGCATCGGACGCGGAAGCCAGCTGCGCGGCACCCTAACCGCAGCCCTGGCGACGAGCGTTACGGCTAGACCCTGGGCCGCCGAACGCCGAACGCCGAACGCCGAACGCCGAACGCCGAACGCCGAACGCCGAACGCCGAACGCTGGCTGCGCGGCACCCGAACCGCAGCCCCGGCGACCAGTGCTACGCCTAGACCCCGGGGCGTCGCCGGACGTCCTCGGCCGGCCCTGGTGGACTCCGCTGGTTCTGTCGTCGTCCGCTCAGTCGTTGCCCGCTCAGTCGTTGTCAGGCAGGCCGAATCCTGTGGCCGACAGGGGGCTGGCCGCGGCGCGGCTGGCCCGGCGGGCGGCGCGCTGCTGGGACTCGCGCCAGAGGCGGGCGAAGTCGCGCTCGCGGCGTTCGGCCAGGACGGCGGCGAGGAAGTCTTCGGGGTGGGTGCCGGGCGGGGGCGGGGGCGCGACCAGTTCGCCCACCTGACCGGCCAGGGACCAGCCCAGGCGCTGGCGGGCCTCGGGGGCGAGGCGGTCGGCGCGGGCCAGGAACTGGCGGCAGGCGCGGGCCAGCGGGTCGGGGAGGCGACCGAGGTCGGCGTTGCGCACCCAGGGGGCCAGGTGGGGCGGCATCTGGACGGCGGCGGGCAGCTGGCGGGGCTGCCGTTCCCGGATCACGTAGGTGCCCGCAACCAGGTCACCCAGGCGTTTGCCGCGTTTGTTGAGCAGCGAGACGACCAGCGCGACGGCGCCCAGCGACCAGTAGATCTCCAGCACCGCGAGAAGACCGCGGATGAGCGCGTGCCGGGCCCGGATCGGCCCGCCGTCGTCGCGGACCACCCGCAGACCGGCCATCCACTTGCCCAGGGACCGGCCCCGGGTCAGGGTCTCGATGAGGATCGGGATGCCGATCAGCACGGCCAGGGTGGCGACCAGGCCCAGCGCGCTGCCCGCAGCCGGGTCGATCTCGCCGGTGGTGGCGTAGAAGAGCCAGTAGAGCAGCAGGATGCCGACGACCGTGACCAGCACGTCGGCGGTGACGGCCAGGGCCCGGGTGATGAACGAGGCCGGCCGCAGCTCCAGGACCACCGCCTCACCGGTGATCAGCTCGTCGGAGAAGTCCAGCTCGTCGACGCCGGTCAGGCCGGTGACGGCGGCACCGGACTCTTCCGGCAGCGGGGCGAGCGGGTCTGTGATCACAGGAGCCAGACTACGTGGGGCCTACGACAGTCTTCCCGGTTAGGCTCGCAACCGTGGACTTGGATGCCTTCGTCGCGGTGCACTCGGCCGACTGGGACCGCCTGGACCGGCTGACGAAACGGCGCCGGCTCTCCGGGGCCGAGGTGGACGAGATGGTGCTCCTGTACCAGCGGGCGGCCACCCATCTCTCCGTCGTGCGCTCGTTCTCGCCCGACGCCGGGGTGGTGGCCCGGCTCTCCGGCACCGTGGCCCGGGCCCGCACCGCGGTGGCCGGGGGCAACGAGCCGCTGATCCGCGAGTTCGCCCGGATGGCAGCGGTCTCGTTCCCCGCCGCGGTGTACCGGTCGCGCTGGTGGGCGCTCGGCGCGGCGCTGGGCACGGCCGTGGTCGCGGTGGCGTTCGGCGCCTGGGTCGCGGCCAACCCCGAGGTGCAGGCCACCGTCGGAACCGAGCAGCAGATCCAGCAGCTGGTCCAGAACGACTTCGAGAACTACTACTCCGAGAACGCGGCCTCGGGCTTCGCCGTCCAGGTGTGGACCAACAACGCCTGGGTGGCCGCGCTGTGCTTCGTGCTCGGCATCACCGGTGTGGGCGTGCTCTGGGTACTCGCCCAGAACGCCGTCAACATCGGGCTGACCGGCGGGCTGATGGCCGCGAACGACCGGCTGGGGCTGTTCTTCGGCCTGATCACCCCGCACGGCCTGCTCGAGTTGACCGCGGTGTTCGTGGCCGCCGGGGCCGGGCTCAAGGTGTTCTGGGCCTGGGTCGATCCCGGACCGCGCAGCCGGGCGCGGGCGATCGGCGAGGAGGGCCGCGCCATGGTGACGATCGCGATCGGCCTGGTCGTGGTGCTGCTGGTGTCCGGCGTGGTAGAGGCCTTCGTGACCCCGTCCCCGCTGCCGACCTGGGCCCGCATCGCCATCGGCTTCGTGGTGTGGGCGGCGTTCATTGGCTATGTCTGGCGCTTCGGCCGGCCCGCCGCCCTGGCCGGCGAGACCGGTGACCTGTCGTCCGAACTCGCCGGGGACGTCCGCCCGGTCGCAGGCTGAAAGGCGCCGAAGACCTCAGACGTGCCGGCGTAGGCAGACCGTGGCGCCGGCGCCCGGCCGGGCGACCAGTGCGTCGAGCACGTGCTCGATCTCCGGGCCGGTCGGCACCCGCGTACTGATCGCCCCGAGCAGACCGCTGGGCCGCTCGAGCGCTCCGGCCGAGTTCACGATCAGCAGGTCGGCCGGGGACAGCCGCTCCCCGATCTGACGCCGTGCCCCCATGTCCCCGAGCAGCCGGGCCGGCCGCCCCGGACTCAGCAGCAGAGCCGGCGGGGCGTCGTGCACGAGCAGGGTGAGCAGGCCGTCGTCGGACAGGTCGGCCACCGCCACCCCAGAGGCGGCCTCGTCCGGGTCGCGCCGCAACTCCTCGGCCAGTTCGGACAGACCGGCCACCGCCATGGCCCGGTCCAGCACCCTCGACCGGAGCCGGTCGGCATCCCCCTCGGTCTGGGCCTCGCACACCACCAGGCGCAGCCCGGTCGTGGTGCGCAGAGCTACCGCGACGGCCGGGTCCCGCTGCAGGATCAGTGGTTCCCAGCCCTCTCCGGCCGGCCGGGCCCACGGGTAGGACGGCCGGGATGCGCGCACGGTATCGATCATGTGGCTCGCCGCCGTTCCTCGGACTGCGGTTCGTGGGCCAGCACCTGGTCCAGGCCACTGCGGCGCAGACTGCGCTCACCCTGCCGGCTGAGTCCACGCAGCAGGACGGCCCCACCCCGGGCCCGGCAGCGCCGCTGGGCCCAGAGCAGGGCGGTCACCGTGGTGGAGGAGAGCCGGCGTACGTCGGAGACGTCGACGACGACCGTCGGCGACGGGGATCGCAGTGCCGTCGCCACCCCGGCCCGCAGCCCGGCGACGTCCGCGGAACGGATCGGCTCGCCGAGCCGGACCGACACGGGCTCGCGGCCGGCTCCGTCGGCGGCCGTGGGGCTGGGCGCAGTCGGAACCCGGACCGCGCGGAGACCGTTCTTCGCGCGGCCGGGAGTTCGCCTGCCTGCCTCGAACACCACGCGTCGAGCCTGCTCGAGGCGTTTTGCGAACGGGTGGACGGCTTCTTTGCGGTTTCGTGACGATCCGCCGGTGACCGACAGTCGGCCGGTAGCGCCGGCGCCAGCTGGCACGATGGGTCCATGCGGCTGCTCTTGCTGGAGGACGACCACAGCATCCGGCTCGCGCTGCGCCTGGTTCTCGAGGACGAGGGTTACGAGGTCGAGGAGTTCGAGCGGGCCGAGACGGCGCTGCAGCACGCCCGGGGTGAGGACTTCACGGTGATGCTGGTCGACCTGATGCTCGGTGGGATGGACGGCACCACGTTCATCCACCGGGTGCGCGAGCAGTCGGACGTGCCGATCGTGGTGATCAGTGCACGCAGCGACACCTACGACATCGTCGCTGCCCTGGAGGCCGGAGCCGACGACTACGTCACCAAGCCCTTCGAGGTCCGCGAGGTCACTGCCCGGCTACGGGCTCTGCGGCGGCGCGGTCGGGTGCTCACCCCCGACCGCCAGGCCCCCGGGGGTACCCAGATCGCGCTCGGCGACCAGATCGTGCTCTACCCCGAGGCCGGCCAGGTGCGCCGCAACGATGCCCCGGTGCACCTGACGGTCACCGAGTTCCGGCTGCTCTGCGAGCTCGCGGCGGCCTCCGGGCGGGTGCTGAGCCGTCAGCAGCTGCTCGAGAAGGTCTGGGACAGGGGATACTTCGGTGACGAGCGGATCGTCGACGTCCACATCCGCCGGCTGCGGGCCAAGGTCGAGCCCGATCCCGGCACACCTCGCATCGTGGTCACCGTGCGCGGTCTGGGATACCGCCTGGACCAGGGATGAACTGGCGCCTCCGGTTCCGCCGTCGTCGCTCGGGCCTGCGCATGCGGACCGCTCTGGCGTTCGGGGCGGGAGCGGTCGCGGTGGCCATGGTGCTGGCCGGGGCAACGCTGCTGATCGCTCGGGAGTACCTGCTGGAACAGCGTCGCCAGTCAGCCTCCCGTCAGGCCTACGCCGATGCCGCCGTCCTGCGGGAGCGCCTTCTCACCGCGGGCGTGTCCCCGGCCGAAGCGGTCGGTGACCTGGCTCCCCGAGAGGGCACATACGTCCTTTTGCGGGTCGGTCTGGAGTGGTACTCCTCGGCTCTCGCCCCCGGCAACCAGGATCTGCCGCTGTCACTGCGCACTCTGGTCGTCGAGGGGCAGCCCGGTTTCGCCTGGGCCACCGTGGGCGGTCAGCGCTCGATCGTGGTGGGAACACCGTTGCCCGCGGTGGATGCGGCCGTGTTCGAGGTCTCCTCGGTCGACGAACTGGACGACACCCTCGACGTTCTGCGCACCGTGATGCTGCTGGTGGCCAGCGTCTGCGCAGTGGGTGCGGCGATGCTGGGCTGGGTGGTCGCCGGTCGCGTGGTGCGCCCGCTCGACAGGGTGGCCGAGACCGCGACGGCCATCGCCGGTGGCCGTACGGCTACTCGTCTGCCTCCCACCAGCGATCCGGAACTGGTCGGCATCGTGGGGTCGTTCAACGCCATGGTCGACGCACTGGCCAGCCGGATCGAGCGGGAGAGCCGTTTCACCGCCGACGTGAGCCACGAACTGCGTACCCCGCTCACCGCCCTCACCACGTCGGTGCACGCGCTGACCACCCAGCGCCGGCATCTGCCCGAACGCTCGCACCAGCTGCTCGACGTGATCGACACCGAGGTGCAGCGACTGCGTAACACCGTGGAGGACCTGCTCGAACTGGCCCGGATGGACGCCGGTACCTCGCCGGTCGACCTGACCACGACCCGGCTGGACGAGCTGGCCCGGTTCGCGCTGGCCGAGTCGGGCCGCTCGGAGAGCCTGCTGCACCTGGACCACGGGCCGGAACGGGCCCCCGACGACCTGGAGGTGCTCGCCGATCGCCGCTCGATCGGCCGGGCCCTGATGAACCTGGTCGACAACGCCGAGCGGCACGGCGGTGGCTGTACCTCGGTGACGTTGAGGTTCACCGGCCTGACGGCGGAGATCGTGGTGGACGATGCCGGGCCCGGAGTGGCCGAGGCCGACCGGGAGCGGATTTTCGAGCGCTTCGCCCGGGCCGACGGCACTGGACGTACGAAGACGGGATCGGGGCTGGGGCTGAGCCTGGTGGCCGAGACCGCAGAACGGCACGGGGGAGCGGTGTGGTGTGAAGACGCGCCGGGCGGGGGTGCCCGGTTCGTCCTCGTGCTGCCCCGTCGGGCGAAACCGGCGGAGGTTCACCCGTGAAGCCTTGGTGCAGAACGCTGTCCGGGTTGGCCGTGGTGCTGGCTCTGGCGTCGTGCGGTGTGCCGCAGGACGGTCAGGCCCAGGTGCTGGACGCCGACCGGGTGCCGTACGGGCTTCTCGAACCCGGACCGACCACCAGCAGCGCGGTTTCACCGTCACCGGTCCAGGGCGAGCTGTCGCTGCCGATCGCCTGGGTGGCCTCGGACGACGCGCTGACTCTGGTCGACCGGACGGTGCCGGGCGGAGCTGCGGAGACGGTTGCCGCCGAAGTCCTGCAGGAGCTGGCGGTCGGCCCGAGCACGGCCGAGCGCAACCGCGGGCTCCGGTCCAGTCTGCCGGCGGGCACCGATCTGCGGCTGACCTCGCTCGACGGGGAGGAGGACGTGGCCGTGGTCGAGTGGCCGGCCAGTGTGCAGGTGCTGGCGGCCGAGGAGGTGCCCCTGGCCGTCGGGCAGGTGGTGCTGAGCCTGACCTCGGTGACGGGTATCCGGGCGGTGAGCCTGATCCAGGACGGGGAGACGGTACCGGCCCCCGAACCGGGCGGGTCGCTGATCACCAGGCCGCTCACCCGCGCCGACTACGAGGCCCTCCTGGGGACGTCCGCCGCGCGCCGGACGGTCGGCGGGCACCCCGGCTGAGTCGTGGTGGTAAAGCACGGACGGGCTGTGGGAGGGTGAGGCGCGGACCGTACAGACGTTCGAGGGGAGCCAGTGATGGCCGAAGTTCTGTTGTTCCACCACGCCCAGGGGCTGACCTCCGGGGTGCGTGAGTTCGCCGACACGCTGAGCGGGGCCGGGCACACGGTGCACACGCCAGACCTGTACCAGGGCAAGACGTTCGGCACGCTGGACGAGGGGGTGGCGCACGCCCGCTCGACCGGCTTCGACGTGATCGCCGAGCGCGGAGTCGCCGCCGCCCAGGACCTTCCGGAAGATCTTGTGTATGCCGGGTTCTCGCTGGGGGTCCTGCCGGTGGCCAAGCTGGCCACCAGCCGTCCCGGGGCGAAAGGGGCGCTCTTCCTGAGCGGTTTCGTGCCGCCGTCCGAGTTCGGCACCTGGCCGGGCATCCCGGCGCAGGTGCACGGCATGGATGCGGACCCGGAGTTCGCCGATTCGGGCGATCTGGCCGCGGCCCGGGAGTTCGCGATCCAGACGGGCTACCAGGCCGAGGTTTTCGTCTATCCCGGATCGGCGCACCTGTTCGCCGACGGCAGCCTGGGGGAGTACGACGAGTCGGCCGCCGGCCTGCTCACCGAGCGGGTGCTGGCCTTCCTGGCCAAGGTCTAGAGAAGACCGGCGGCCTTCAGCGCCAGGTAGCGATCGGCCAGCTGCGGCGGCAGTTCCTCGGGCGAGGCGTCGACCACGTCCACACCCATCCGCCGCAGTTCTGCCGTGGTCGCCGTGCGGTCGAGTTCGGCCCGGCCCGCAGCGGCGGCTCCGTACACCGCGTAAGCATCGCCACGGCCGTCGGCCATCGCGGTCATCCGGGGGTCGGCGACCGACGCCACCACCACCCGGTGCCGTGAGCAGAGGCGGCCGATCACCGGCATCAGGCCTTCCTCGATCGCGGCCCCCTCCAGCGGTGTCAGCAGCACGACCAGTGCTCGCTGGGACATCCGGGAGAGAACGTTGGAGACGATCGCCGCCCAGTCCGCCTCGACCAGGTCGGCCTCCACCGGGGCCATCGCGGTGACCAGGCGGGGCAGCAGATCGCTGCGACCGGCGCCCTCCACCCGGGCCCGCACCCTGCGGTCCATCGCCAGCAGGTCCACCCGGTCACCCGCGCGGGAAGCCAGTGCCGCCAGGAGCAGGGCGGCATCCATCGCGGCGTCCAGCCGGGGTTCGTCGCCGACCCGGGCCGCCGACGTGCGCGAGGTGTCAAGTACGAGCAGCACCCGGCGGTCGCGCTCCGGGCGCCAGGTACGCACAACTACCTGCCCCCGCCGCGCGGTGGCCCGCCAATCGATCGAACGCACGTCGTCGCCGCCGACGTAGTCGCGCAGTGAGTCGAACTCGGTGCCCTGACCACGAACCCGTAGCGACGTGCGTCCATCGAGTTCCCGTAGGCGGGCCAGCTTGCTGGGCAGGTGTTTACGCGAACCGAAAGGCGGCAGCACACGCACGCTTCCGGGGGCAGGAAGGGAGAACTGACGCGCGGCCAGGCCGAGGGGGCCGAAACTGCGCACGGTCACCTCACCGGCCCGGCGGTCGCCCCGGCGGGTGGGGGTGAGAGTTGTGGCCAGACGGCGGCTCTGCCCGGCCGGAAGATCGACCGGATGACGGTCGACCTCAGCTCCGGCCGAGGGCTGCCAGGCGTCGCGCAGGGAACCCCGTACCTTGCGGCGCCCGGCGTTGGTGAGCACGAACGACGCGGTGGTGGCGGTACCCAGCCGAACGGTGGCCACCGGCTCACGGCGCACCCGTAGAGCCCGGGGAGAGCCCGCCAGCAGGAGATCGGCCGCGACCACTACGACGAACAGCCCGGCCCAGCCCAGCAGCGATCCCCAGCCCGGCCAGAACCCGACCGGGAGCAGACCGATCGCGGCCAGGAGTACGGCGCGCCCGCTGATGGTCACGCCGGTCAGCGGGGGACGGGGACGCTGGCGAGCACGCTGTCCAGTACGCCGTCGGTGGTGACGCCCTCCAGTTCGGCCTCGGGGCGCAGCTGCATCCGGTGCCGGAGCGTGGCCGGGGCCAGCGCCTTCACGTCGTCGGGGGTGACGTAGGTGCGCCCCTGCAGCCAGGCCCAGGCCCGGGAGGTGTTGAGCAGGCCGGTGGCACCACGCGGAGAGACGCCCAGCGCCAGCGACGGGGAGGAGCGGGTGGCCTGCACCACGTCGACGATGTAACCCATGACCTCGCGGCTGATCTCGACGGTGCGGACCGCCCGGGTGGCGGCGGCCAGGTCGGCGGGACCGGCGACCGCCCGGATACCGGCGGCGGCCAGGTCGCGAGGGTCGAAACCGGCGGCGTGCCGGGCCAGCACCTCGAGCTCGACGTCCCGCGGGGGCAGGTGCATGTGCACCTTGAGCAGGAAACGGTCGAGCTGGGCCTCGGGCAGCGGGTAGGTGCCCTCGTACTCCACCGGGTTCTGGGTGGCCGCCACCACGAACGGGTCGGGCAGCGGGCGGGGCCGGCCGTCGACGGTGACCTGCCGCTCCTCCATCGCCTCGAGCAGGGCGGCCTGGGTCTTCGGCGGCGTACGGTTGATCTCGTCGGCCAGCAGCAGGTTGGTGAACACCGGGCCGTCGCGGAAGGAGAACTCGCCGCTGCGGTTGTCGTAGACCAGCGAGCCGGTCACGTCACCGGGCATCAGGTCGGGGGTGAACTGCACCCGGCTGGTCTGGAGCTGCAGGGCCGCCGAGAGCGAGCGCACCAGCAGCGTCTTGGCCACCCCGGGCACCCCCTCCAGCAGCACGTGGCCGCGGCACAGCAGTGAGATGACCAGCCCGGTCACCGCCTCGTCCTGGCCCACCACGGCCTTGGCCACCTCGTGGCGGACCCGGCTCAGGGCCTCCCGGGCGGCCTCGGCCTCACCGGGCCGGTCCTGGGCGTGTGCCTGCGGGTGGGACCCCGAGTGGGTGGTCGGGAAGTCGGTCACGAGGCGAGCCTCTCAGATCGTGAGGTGATCAACGGTTACGGGTGGGGTCGTGCGGGACGCCGGCGACCCGTTCGATCTCGTCCAGCCGGTCGGCCAGCTCGACCAGGGCGCCGTCGGAGTCCGGGGCGGGGCCGATCAGGACCTGGCCGACCTCGTACTGATTGCGGCCGGTGGCGGCCGCGACCAGGACCACCAGCTGCTCGGGGGTGGTCCCGGCGGGGGCCGCGAGCCGGGTGGCCAGGCGCCGGAGGCTGGCGGTGCGCAGGGTGGAGGCGGCCCGCCCGCGGGCGTGGAACTGCCGGTAGAGCCGCGCCCGGCCTTCCTGGGTCTCGGCCGCCCGGACGATTACCGGCAGCGGTTCGCCGACCAGCCGGCCGAACCGCCGAGCCCGCCAGACCATGGCCAGCAACGCCACCAGCGCCAGCTGGATGCCCACCCACAGCACCCAGTCGGGCAGCAGTTCGGTGAGCGATTGCCGTTGGCCGGCGCCCACCTGTTCCAGCGGATCGGGCATGTACCAGACCAGGTCCGGCTGGGCCCCGAAAGTGTGCAGAGCCAGCGCCGCATTGCCCTGCCCGGCCAGGTATTCGTTCGTAAGCAGGTCGGACTGGCCCACCACGACGACCTGCTTACCCCCGGCGGCGGTGACTACGTACGAGCCTCGCTCTGTGGTGCTGTCCACGTCGGAGGTGTCGTCCGAGTCCGACTGGGGGTAGCAAATGGTGACTCCCCCTGCCGTGGATCCGCCGGAGCGTGCGTACAGCTGCCCGCCCCCACGTACCGCGCCGGCGGTGACCGCCGCGGAGACCGAGCAGCCCGGGGCCCGTTCGTCGGTGCGGTTGCTGTAGCCGGCTGCGCGGACCTGCGGGGCGAGCACACTGAGCGCGATCTCGTCCGGCTCGATCAGGATCAGCCGCGAAGCATCGTCCTGGGCCAGCCGGTTCAGCTGCTCGGGGGCCAGCAACGTGGTGTCGGTGACCACCAGGGTGCTGCCCGACGTGGTGGCTTCGGTGACCTCGTCCGAGCGGTCGCCCGAGACCACCTCGACGCCCTGTCGCTGCAGCACCTGGGCCAGCCCGCGAGCACCGTCGGGGGCAGGGTTCTCCGGGCTCAGCCGACGGCCGTCCTCCGACGTGGGCACGGTCAGCGCGACCAGGGCGACGGCGGCCACGACGATCGCGGCGACCGTCAGTGGCCAACGCCAGCGGGCGGCCAGCCCACGAAGATCCTGCTTTAAGGACGGGGTGGGCACCGATGGTTCCGATGCCGACTCTGCGGGGGGCGGGGTCTGTGTTGCGGGCTGCGTCATACCGGCGCCACCGTTTCGGCCTTGGCTGTGCGCACCCGTTCGTCCAGCCCCCGCAGGAACTGGTCGGCCTCCGTCCCCGCCGACTCCGTCAGCTCCAGATGGCCGTAACACACGTCGTCGAAATGCCGCGCAGCCGTGCGCAGATCGGCCGCCAGGGAAGGCAGGGCACGCCCACCGTCCCGCGCCACCTCGGTCGCCGTGGCGCCGGGAGTGGCCGGTACCAGCGTGCGCTCGGACAGCTCGCGCGCGATCGCCCGGAAGCGTTCCAGCACGGCATCGCCCCACTGACCGGCCGCGGCGTGCTTGTCGGCCGCGGCGCGGTGGTCGGCCGCGTTGGTGACGTAGTTGGGCAGCACCGCCGGGGCCTTGCGCCGGAACTGCCGGCCCACCCCGCCGGAGCGCCAGATCGCGAAGGCCGCGGCCATCACCGCCAGGATCGCCAGCACCGTGACGGTGATCTGGACCGGGGAGCCGAAACCGGGCTGGATATTGGCGAACTGCTCCTGGATCCACTCCAGGGCCCGCTCGATCAGACTCGGCCGGGCGTCCTGGTACTCCTTGCGCGAGAGCTCCTCGAGCACCCACTGCCGGGCCTGCTGCCGGTCGGGGTCGACCGGGACCTCGGCCGGCAGGACCACCGGCAGGGCTACCGGGAAGAAGATCACCGCAGCTGCTCCGAGCGGAGCACCTCGACGTCCATGCCCTCCCGCCGCATCCGCAGGTCGAGGTAGAGCAGGGCGACGGCCCCGGCGGTGAACGGATAGACCACCGCACCGGCCAGGATCGTGCCGATGTCGGCGATCAGCAGCTGCACGACGGCGCCGGACATGCCGGTGAAGTCGGCCAGCTCGGCCAGGATCGTGCCGATCAGGCTGAACGGGACGGCGAAGATCTGCTGCACGATGTAGGCGATCACGGCGGTGAGCAGGCTGATCCCGAAGACCCGCCAGAACGTGCCGCGCACCAGCCGGAACGAGCGGCGCAGAGCGGCCACCACGCCCAGGTTCTCGAGCAGCAGCGAGGGTGCCGCCACCGACCAGAAGCCCAGGTAGAAGGCCGCGTAGGCGACCACCCCGAGCAAGGTTCCGACGACCAGCACGACCGCGCCGATCCAGATGTCGTCGGGCAGCAGGAAGAGCAGCAGCCCACCCGGCGCCATGCTCAGCGCGATGATCAGCGGGGCCAGCACGAGCAGCAGCAGGGCCAGCCCGAGCACCGCCCACAGCCGATGGCGGGCGCGCTGCCAGAGCGCCCCGGGCGCCAGGGCCTCACCCCGGACCGCCGCACCGACCGCGACGATCAGGAGGCCGGTGATGATGGTGGTGGACAGCACCGACTGGACCAGCCCGATCAGCACCGACAGGCCACCGGCGCCGATCAGTTCGGCCACGTCGCCGGTGGTGATGTCGTTGGGGTCGGCGGTGCCGGTGCTCAGCGGGCTGTTCAGGATCGTGTTGAAGGCGAACGCCTGCGGCAGGGTGCCGAGCAGGGCGATCACGGCGCCGACCACGGCGGAGAAGCCGACCATGGTGCGCGGGTTGGCGCGGATGGCGCGGATCGAGCCGTCGTAGATCTCGCCGATGCTCAGCGGACGCAGCGGGATGATGCCCGCGCCCCGGCCCATGCCGCGCTGCCAGCCGGGCTGCCCCGGCGCCGGCGAGCCCCAGCCGCCCTGCTGCGGCGGAGCCCCCCACCCGCCGTTGCCCGGTGGGGGAGCGTTCCACGCGTTGCTGCCCGGCGGGGGCGCGTTCCAGCTGTTGCTGCCCGGTGGGGGGACGTTCCAGCCACCGTTACCCGGCGGCGGAGCATTCCAGCTGTTGCCCCCGGGGGGCGGAGCGTTCCAGCTGTTGCCGCCGGGAGGCGGGGAGTTCCAGTCGTTGCCGCCCGGGGGCGGGGAGTTCCAGGCGCCCGGCTGCTGGGGCGCGCTCCAGTTGTTTCCCTGCTGACCATGCGGACCCTGCGGACCGCCCCAGCCGGGCGGCGGACCGCCCGCCGGTTGCCCCGACGGGTTCTGCCCAGGGGCACTCTGCCCGGGGGCGGTGCCTCCCCAAGGCTGCGGGGCCGCGTTCTGCTGCTCCCCGGAAGGGTTCTGTAGTTGCTCGTTCTGCCCGGCACTGTTCTGCCCAGAAGCTTGCTCCCCGGAGCCGTGCTGCCCGGGAGTCTGGCCGGTGCTGTTCTGCCCGGGAGTCTGGCCGGTGCTGTTCTGCCCGGGAGCCTGGCCGACGCCGTCCTGCCCGGATGCCTGGCCGACGCCGTCCCGCCCGGATGCCTGCCCGACGCCGTTCTGATCGGGGCCGTTCTGCCCGGAAGCTTGCTGACCGGGAGCCTGCTGCCCAGCACTGTTCTGCCCAGGAGCCTGCTGCCCCGGAGCGGACTGCCCACCAGCCCCCGGCGCCTGCCCCCACCCCGGCGGTGGCGCTCCCCAGCCCGCCTGCGCCTGCTGCTCATGGGGGTTGGGCGCCTGCCCCCACCCCGGCCGACCAGGCTGGGAGGCCACCTCGGGCCGGGAGGCGGGAACATCGTCCGTTAATTGGGAGGGTTCCTGCCCCTGGGCGGAATCCTGCTTCTGGGAGGTCTCCTCGACCGGCGGCGGGCTCGGCCTTTTCTCCGGTTCGCCGCCGGGGACCGTCCACCCACCTGGTTGCTCGGACACCCGACAACCCCTCCCAGTCGCTGCGCACCGGCCTGGCCCGATCCGGCCTCGTCGTCCGGGACAACGAAGATCCCGGCGCCGGGGTTCATCCTGGCATGTCGGGGCAGACCAGGCCGGTCGGCGATCACCGGTGACCGCTGCGCCAGGAACCCGCTTCGTGTTTCGGCCCAGGTGTTTGACACCATGTCCCCCATGAGAGGCCGGGTTCTCGTCGTCGATGACGACAATGCGCTGTCCGAGATGCTCGGGATCGTCCTTCGGGGCGAGGGGTTCGAGCCGGTTTTCTGCGCCGACGGTGCGGGTGCGCTGGAGGCCTTCCGGGCCACCCGGCCCGACCTGGTGCTGCTCGACCTGATGCTGCCGGGGAAGGACGGCATCGAGGTCTGCCGCCTGATCCGGGCCGAGTCGGGCGTCCCCATCGTCATGCTCACCGCCAAGACCGACACGGTCGACGTGGTGCTCGGCCTGGAGTCCGGCGCCGACGACTACATGGTCAAGCCGTTCAAGCCGAAGGAGCTGGTCGCCCGGGTCCGGGCCCGGCTGCGGCGCACCGAGGAGCCGGCGCCCGAGGCCCTGGAGATCGGCGAGGTGTCGATCGACGTGGCCGGCCACGTGGTGCGGCGCGCGGGCGAGGTCATCTCGCTCACCCCGCTGGAGTTCGACCTGCTGGTCGCGCTCGCCCGTAAGCCCTGGCAGGTGTTCACCCGCGAGGTGCTGCTGGAGCAGGTGTGGGGGTACCGGCACGCGGCCGACACCCGACTGGTGAACGTCCACGTGCAGCGGCTGCGGTCGAAGATCGAGAAGGACCCCGAGCGTCCGGAGATCGTCGTCACCGTCCGCGGCGTGGGATACAAGGCCGGACCGGCCTAAGCGGTGGCCGAGGGCCAGGCGGCGCAGCCCGCGGGCAGGGCCGGTGCGGGTGGTGCCCGGCCCGACGCCCCCGGTCCCGGGAAGCCGAACGGGACCAAGCCGGGCCCGAAGCCATCAGGGGCCAAGCCGAACGGCACGAAAGCGAACGGCGCGAAACCGAACGCTGCCAAGCCGAACGCTGCCAAGCCCAACGGCGCGAAACCGAACGGCGTCCGGGGTTCCGTCATCGCCCGGATGGCACCCGAGCCGCGCAAACCCCGCAGGCCCCACGGGCCTGTCCGTCGCTTCGTCGGGCGGGTGCGCCGGGCCGTCCTGTCCCGCATCAAGAAGCTGCTCAAGAAGATCCGGCGGCGCTGGAGCCGGTCGATGCGGCTGCGGGTGGTCGCCACCACCATGCTGCTCGGCCTGGGCGTCGTCCTGGTGGTCGGCAACTTCCTGCTGATGCGCATCCGCGACGGCCTGATCGACTCGCGCACCGAGACCGCGATGGCCGAGGCGGCGGCGCTCACCCGGGAGGCCAACAAGTCCCTGGCGGTCAACGACTACCAGGACCCGGCCCGCCAGGAGAGCGACATCAACGACCTCCTGGCCCAGCTCCAGGGCCCCGACGGCCCGGACAGCCGCGAGGTCGTCCTGCGTCGCGCCCAGCGCTCCACCCAGCCCACCGAGCTGAAGGACCGGGCCACCCGGGGCGGTCTGCTCGACGTGATCCCGGCGACGCTGCGCGATGCCGTGAACGCCCGCGGGCGCCAGCAGTCGCAGATCACCACGGTTCCGGTGAGCGGTGGTGAGCGGGAGCCGGCGCTGGCCGTGGGCACGATCATCAACGTGCCGCTGTCCGGCGACTACGAGCTCTACTTCGTCTTCCCGCTGGAACGCGAGACGCAGATCCTCGACCTGGTCCGGCGCACCCTGCTGCCCTCCGGGCTGGGGCTGGTGCTGCTGGTCGGAGGCGTCGCCTACGTGATCACCCGGCAGGTGGTCACGCCGATCCGGCAGGCGGCCAAGACCGCCGAGCAGCTGGCGTCCGGACGGCTGGACCGGCGGATGAAGGTGCGCGGGCAGGACGACATCGCCCGGCTCGGCCGGGCCTTCAACGGCATGGCGGCCAGCCTGGAGCGGCAGATCCACCAGCTGGAGGAGCTGTCCCGGGTCCAGCGCCGGTTCGTCTCCGACGTCTCCCACGAGCTGCGCACCCCGCTGACCACGATCCGGATGGCCAGCGAGGTGATCCACGAGAGCCGCGACGAGCTCGGCGACCCGGTGCTGCGGCGCAGCGCCGAGCTGCTGCAGGCCCAGGTCGACCGGTTCGAGCTGCTCCTGGGCGACCTGCTGGAGATCAGCCGGTTCGACGCCGGCGCCGCGGTGCTCGACGTGGACTCGGTCGACGTGCGGGAGGTGGTCGAGCGCGTGGTGGACAACCTCGTGCCGCTCGCCGAACGTAAGGGCAGCACGATCGTCCTCCAGCTGTCCCTGCAGCCCTGCGTGGCCCAGATCGACTCGCGACGGGTCGAGCGGGTGGTGCGCAATCTGGTCGGCAACGCGATCGAGCACGGTGAGAGCCGGCCGATCGAGGTGCAGGTGGCCGAGTCGCCCGACGCGGTCGCGATCGCGGTGCGCGACCACGGGGTGGGGCTGAGTTCCGAGGAGCTGAGCATGGTCTTCAACCGGTTCTGGCGGGCCGACCCGGCGCGGGCGCGAACCATTGGCGGCACCGGGCTCGGGCTGTCGATCTCCCAGGAGGACGCGCATCTGCACGGCGGCTGGCTGCAGGTCTGGGGCGAGCCCGGGGTGGGGGCGGTGTTCCGGCTGACGCTGCCCAAGAAGGTGGGCGCGCTGCTGGTCGGCTCGCCCCTGCCGCTGGTGCCGCACCTCGGCGAGGACACCGGCTCGTTGCCGGTGCTCACCGCCGGTCCCGAGATCGAGGGGCAGCTGGAGGAACCCGGAGTGGGGTCAGGACAGTCGTGACGCTTACGGGTCGTGGGGTCTCCGATCAAGGACGTTCGTCAGCCTCGGTCAGGTGGCGGGGACGGGCGTTGCTGGTCTCGGCGCTGGTCTCGGTGCTGAGCCTGGCGGCCTGTGCCACGATTCCCGACCACGGCCCGGTGATCAGCGGCGACGTGGTCAACGACGACCCGCTCGAGGGCGTCTTCCAACTGGCCCCGGAGGGGCCCAAGACCGGCCAGAGCCCGGTCGAGGTGGTGCGCGGCTTCCTGGCCGCCAGCGCCGGTTACAGCGACGACCACGCGGTCGCCCGCAGCTTCCTGAGCCCCGAACGCCGGCTGGCCTGGCGTCCCGACGCCTCGGTCACGGTGTACCGCTCGCTCGACACCCTGACCACCCGGCAGCTGTCCGAGGGGGAGGAGATCCCCGAGGGCGAGGCCGAAGCCACCACCGCTGACACCCCTGCGCAGGGCGCCCGGGCGGCCGCCGGATCGTCGGCGACGGCCGAGGCGGTCTCCGCCACCACCGATCCGTCGCCCGCCGCATCAGGGGCTGCCGACGGTGGGCCCGAGGTCGCTCAGGTAGCGGTGCAGGCCCCGGCCATCGCCCAGGTCGACGGCACCGGCCGGTACAGCGTGGTGTCGCCCGGGGCGAAGGTCGAGCCCCGCTATTTCGGGCTGGTGCTGTCCGACGGCCACTGGCGGATCAATTCCCTGGACGACGGGATCCTGATCACCCGTAACGACTTCAAGGTCACCTTCAAGCCGTACTCGGTCTACTTCCCCGAGTCGCACGGCGAGTACCTGGTCCCGGACCCGCACTGGTTCCCCAGCGCACCGGGCTCCCCGGAACTGCCCACCGCCCTGGTCCGGGCCCTGCTCGAGGGCCCGCCGGACTGGCTGGCCGATGCCGTGGCCTCCAGCGTTCCCCCGGGCACGGAACTGTCGGTGAGTGCGGTGACGGTGGAGAACAGCACCGCCACGGTCGATCTGACGCCTCAGGCCCGGCTCGCCGACGACCGGCAGCGGCAGCTCATGCTGGCCCAGTTGCAGACCACGCTCGGCCAGTTGCGCTCGATCTCCTCGGTCCGGATCACCGTCGACCGGGTCAGCTTCAACATCCCGCAGAACTCCGGCCCCCGGCCGGTGGTGGACCCGTCGGTCGGCGGGAGCGCGGTCGCCATCGACACCAAGGGACGCGTGGTGCGTCTCGGTGCCGACGGGAACGAGGTGGTGAAGGGGCTGGAGGCGCTCGGTCAGTACGACGCGCTCTACGGCCTCACCTCCCCGGCCGTCTCCTACGACGGGGGCTGGTTCGCGGCCTTGTCCAGCGACGCGTCGCACCTGTTCCTGTCCGAGGCGGGGGCAGACAGCACCACGCAGCTGCGGGGCACCGGGCTCACCGCGCCGTCGTTCGACCCCCGGGGGTGGGTCTGGTTCGCCGGAGGCGCCGGGGTCGAGGCGGTGGACGTCTCGGACGCCCGCTCGAAGGCTGCGCGGGTGAAGGTGAGTGCCGACTGGCTGGAAGGCTTCGAGGTCGAGGCCATGCGGATCTCCCGGGACGGTACGCGGGCCGTGCTGGCGATCACCGACGGGGGCACCCCGCACGTCTTCCTCACCGGCATCGTCCGCGACGAGAAGGGCCGTCCCGCGCGGCTGACCCAGCCCGAGGGTCTGGTGCCCGACCTGGTGACCGTGGCCGACGTGGCCTGGGTGGACGAGAAGCACATCGCGGTGCTCGGGCGGCGCCAGGCCGGTGCCGCCAACGCCGGCGACGAGCAGGTGCAGAGCAACGTGGACCGGCCCTGGATCGTCGAGATCGGTGGTCAGATCCAGCCGATCACCGCAGTGCCCGGGGCCGAGACGCTCGCCGTCGGGGACGGGCAGTCGAGCCTGTTGGTGGGCACCGGGAACGACACCCAAGGACGCTCGGGGGCGTCCTGGGCGGAGCTCTCCAGTGCTCGGTGGCCGGCTTTTCCGGGATAGCTCTCCCGGGTCGCGTAGGTTAATTTCGGAGGGCGCTCCGGATTGCCCTCGGTGCCATCCTGCGGAGCCGTTTCCTGGCCCGGCCGTGATCTCCTCGTGATCACGCGACTGCCCTCAGTGCCAATGCGCTTCGTGATGCAACCGTGATCGCCTGTGAAAAAGCGTGGTCGGAGCGGTGAAATCGACTTTCGCCTATTCGGTCAATTCCCCCGGAGGTGATCAGTTCCCATTCGGAGGATGCTCCGCATAATTCGGCCGTACGGGTGAAACCGGAATCGGCTACCGGGTCGGATGTCGGTCATGTTTCCGGACCTTCGGCCCGGGTGCGCCGCAGGCCCGCGTTCTACATTCCACAGGTAGGCACGAAGCGGTAGTTATCCACAGATCGGCCGTCGCGGGCGCGGCTGCGACCGGTGGCCGGGCAGGGTGGCAAGCATGCTTTTCGATGCGGAAGCCGAGTCGTTCGCGTCGGGACCGGCCGCCTGGCGGCAGGCCTGCCGGCGACTCGGTCTGGGGCTGATCTGGCCGGTGGTCTGCGCCGGGTGCGGCGCTCCCGACGTGCCTCTGTGCGTCCTGTGCCGCCGCGTGGTGGCCGGTCCCGCCTTCTTCCAGCCGATGGTCGGCTGGCCGCCGGGCTGGGGCGTCTGGGGCGCCACGGCCTACGGGGGCACTGCCGCCAAGCTGGTCCTTTCCTGGAAAGAGCGAGGTCGGCACGACCTGACCGGACCGTTCGGCGCAGGTCTGGCCTCCGCCCTGGTCGCGTGCCGGGAGGCCGACTCGGCCTCGGCCGGGTCCTGGCAGCTCGTGCCCGTCCCGTCCACCTCGGGGGCCCGGCGCCGACGGGGCGGGGATCTGGTGGCCGGCCTCGCCCGGCGCGCTGTCCGCAGCGCCCGCCCCGCTTGGCTGGCGGGTGGCTACGGGCCGCCGCCCGGCGTCGCCGAAATACTCACTCATCGGCGGGTTGTCCGGGATCAGGGAGAGCTGTCGTCCAGGGCTCGGCGAAAAAACCTTGCCGGTGCACTTGCCGTTCGCCCGGGGCTGCGCTTTGCTCTCCTGCAACGTGATTGCGTCATCGTCGATGACGTTGTCACGACAGGTGCGACCGTGGCCGAAGCCGCACGTGCGCTCACCTCTGCGGGTGCACGCGTGGTCGGGGTATGCGGCCTCTCGGTGACATTACGTCGGCAGGGGGTATCCACATCCGAATACCTGCTCTAACCTCGTCAGACGGTGGTCACAGCGCCACCACTTCCGCCCTCCGTGCCGAATTCCGCGCGGATTGCAGGAAGGAGGATGTCAGGAAGTAGCCGGCCCACTGCCGGTGATTCCCCATTGATGCTCAGGCGCCCGGTGCCAATTCCCGGCCGACCGGAACCATTCGCGAACGCGCTCCGTTCGGTGAGGCACATGAGGCGTAGCAACGGCTACAGGAGGATTCTTCGTGGACATCGTGATCACAGGTCGGCACGTCGAGGTTTCGGACCGCTTCCGGCGGATCGCCGAGGAGAAGCTGGCGAAGGTCTCCCAGTTCAGCCCCTCGGCCTTCCGCATCGACGTCGAGCTGTCCCACGAGCGCAATCCTCGCCAGTCCAGCCAGTGCGAGCGGGTCGAGATAACCGTGAGCGACCGAGGCCCGGTGATCCGTGCCGAGGCCTGCGGTCAGGACGAGCTGTCCGCCCTCGACATCGCCTTCGGCAAGCTGCTCGAGCGCCTGCGCCGGATGAGTGACCGCAAGAAGGTGCACCACGGCCGGCACGCCCCCGCCACGGTGCGCGGGGCCGGGGCCAACGGCCGGGCCGGAGCGATCGCCCACGCCGGCATCGCGCTGGCCGAACGGCCGATCGAGGGCGCCGCGACCGGCGGGAGCGCGCTGAACGGCACGGCCACCAAGCCCCGCAGCCCGCTCGACGACGCGGCCGAGGAAGAAGACGGCTTCGCCGCCACGATGGACTGGGCCAACCTGCCGGAAGGGGCCGAGGCCCTGGCCGACAGCCCGGTGGTGATCCGCACGAAGGACCACCCGGCCGCCCCGATGACGATCGACCAGGCGCTCTACGAGATGGAACTGGTCGGCCACGACTTCTACCTCTTCGTCGACGCCGCGTGCGGCAAGCCCTCGGTGGTCTATCGTCGGCGCGGGTGGAGCTACGGCGTGATCCGACTGGCAGTCGACGCGGAGGCCAAGGCCGGCGCGGAGGCCTGAAACCTGCGGCAGAACCTGACAACAGCCCGGTAGTCACTGGGGAGGAACGCCCGCCGGGCCTGGCTCGAACAGGCCCGGCGGGCGACCCCGGCGCACTGCCTACGCCGCAGGGCGGCGCGGCGGCGGGAAGCGGTGCGGTGCCCGGCAGCGCGGCAGTGGTGTCCCCGGTCGGTCGGCGTAAGCCGTCGCGGGCCAGTGTGCCCGAGCGTCTCTCGCTTGCTCAGGCCCGGCGAATTGCCCTGGCTGCCCAGGGGTTCGGGGTCGAGCGGCCCACCGGTCCGATCACCGCCCGGCACCTGCAACGGGTCCTCGACACCGTGGGCGTGCTGCAGATCGACTCGGTCAACGTCCTGTCCCGCAGCCACTACCTCCCCGTGTTCAGCCGCCTCGGCGACTACCCCCGTCCTCTGCTGGACAAGGCGGCCAACAGCGCTCCCCGGCGCATGGTCGAGTACTGGGCCCACGAGGCCTCGTTCGTCACCCCGCAGACCCACCGGCTGCTGCGCTGGCGGATGGATCGGGCGTCGCACGAGGCCTGGGGCGGGATGCAGCGCATCGCCCGGGACCGCGCCGACCTGCTCGACGAGGTGCTGGAGGTGGTGGACCGGTACGGCCCGCTGACCGCAGCGGCCGCCGAGAAGATCCTCGACGACGGGATGCCCCGGGAACGCACCGGCGAGTGGGGCTGGAACTGGAGCGACGTCAAGCGTGCCATCGAGTTCCAGTTCTGGGCCGGAAGGATCACCTCGGCCGGTCGCACCCAGCAGTTCGAGCGTCGCTACGCGCTTCCCGGCCGGGTCCTTCCCCCGGCCGTGACGGCCGCTCCCGACCCGGATCCGGAAGAGGCCCGGCGCGAGCTGGTCCGGATCGCGGCCCGGGCGACGGGGGTGGCCACCGAGCGATGCCTGCGCGACTACTTCCGGCTCAAACCAGCCGAGTCCCAGTCCGCGGTGCGGGATCTGGTCGAGGCCGGCGAACTGCTGCCGGTCGCGGTCGACGGCTGGGGTCGGCCCGCCTACCTGCATCCCGGCGCCCGGATCCCCCGCCGGATCACCGCCCGGGCCCTGCTCAGCCCGTTCGACTCGCTGGTCTGGGAACGACCGCGCACCGAGGTGCTGTGGGACTTCCGGCTGCGTCTGGAGATCTACACCCCGGCGGCGAAACGCGAGTTCGGCTACTACGTCCTGCCGTTCCTCCTGGGCGACCAGCTGGTCGGCCGGGTCGACCTGAAGGCCGACCGGGCCCCGGGCGGGGGTGGCACGTTGCTGGTGAAGGCGGCCTACTCGGAACTGGGGGTGCCCGCCGCGGCCGTGGTGGGCGAGCTCGCCGAGGAGCTGCGGCTGATGGCGCAGTGGCTGGGGTTGGACGGCGTCAAGGCCGAGAAGAAGGGCGATCTCGGCCCGGCGTTGACCAAACTGTTCCGCTCCTGAAGCCGGCGCTGCGCACCCGCGTGCTGGCAAACGTCCATTGGTTCTGGCTCTTGATCTACGGTTCCGGATCAGAGGCGAGCCGGGCGTGCAGGTGCTCGTCGGACCGCCGGCCGTCCACCGGATACAGCATGGCGCCCCGCATCACGCCCTCCTGCGGGTAACCCGCCCGCCGGGCCACATTGCACGACCGCCGGTTCTCCACCGCGTGGTAGAGCTCGATCCGGTGCCAGCTCATCCGGCGGAACACCACCGAGCTGGCCCGGGTGAGCGCCTGCCCGGCCAACCCCCGCCCCCGCGCCTCGGGGAGCAGCCAGTAGCCCACCGAACCAGCGCCCAGGTGTTCGTCGAACAGGCCGAACCGGATCTGGCCCAGCAGTTGCTCGCCCGGGCCGGTGATCGCCCAGGCGGCTCCGTTGCCCTGCCCCCAGCCATCGGACCAGGAGTGGATGGCCGCGAGCGCCGCGTCGCGGTCGTCCAGGAGCTGCGAGGCGTACTGCCGGATCAGCGGATCTGTCATGGCGAGCGGGATCATGGGGGCGTCGGCCGTGCTCCAGGGGCGCAACCGGTGCCCCGCGGAGAGGTCGAGTTTGGGCTGACGCCGTTGGTCAGCCACGGGGGTAGTCCAGCGTGGCCAGGTCTGAGGGCACCATGTCGTACTTCGCCAGATCACCCCGGGGGCCGCCGCCGGGCGGCTGGTACAGCCCTCGCTCCAGCCCCAGGCGCCGGAAACCCGCCTTCTCAGCCACCCGCTGCGAAGCAACGTTGTCCACGCTCGCCCGAAGCCCGATGTTGGCCCACCCCAGCCCGCCGTCCTCGACGGGAAGCAGAGCGTGCCGCGCCGCCAGGAAAGTCGCCTCGGAAGCGAGCCCGCGTCCCCGGGCGTCGGGGTGCATCCAGTAGCCGATCTCGCCCTGACGGTCACGCAGGCTGTGCAGGAACACGACGACCTCGCCGAGCAGCACGTCTTCCTGCGGATCCGCGATCGCCCAGCTCAGGATCCGGCCGGCCGCAGCCCCCTCGGCGTCCCGGCTCAGGTGCGCCAGCGCGTCCGCCGCCGTGTACTCGGCCTTGATCCCGGGGATCCAGCGCTTGTTCGCCGGGTCGGCGTGGCCCTCGACGAAACGGGGGACGTCGGACTCGCGTGAGGCTCGCAGTCTCACCTTGGGTCCGTCGATGGTGACCGGTTCGAACCAGGGGTGGGCCGGGACCAGCGTCGTGTTCTCGTCCAGGCGCATCGAGGCGAGCCAGCCGTCGGTGATCCGGCCCCGGTGTTCCAGCAGACCGGGCAGCACCCCGTCGACGGTGAAACCGACCGACCAGGCCGCTCGCCGGCTGGCCCAGTTGCCGACGTTGGCCCGCCACTGCACCACCTGGATGCCCTGACGGGCTCCCCAGGGGAGCGCCAGCCGCAGTGCGCGCGACATCAGGCCCTTACCCCGGGCCTGCGGCGCCAGGGCGAAGCCGACCTCCGCGAGGGCGGGCAGAACCGGCCGGCGTAGGTCGATGGCCCCGACCAGTTCGCCCTCGTGCTCGATACCGAAGTCGAAGCGTGACCCCTCGGCCCAGGAACGGCGCCCAGCTGCCACGTACTCCAGAGCGTGTTCGCGCCGATACGGCCACGGCACCGTGGTCCAGCGTTCCATGGCCGGGTCGTTGCAGTAGGCGACGATCGTGTCGGCATCCTCCTCACGCAGTTCGCGAAGGGTCACCAAACCGTCGGTGAGCTGGGGGACTAGGCCGCTGGAGGAGGACGACAGACCGGACACAACGCGAGCCTGACCCATGTTGGGGGGTGGAGCAAACACGTTTGGGTGCCAAGCCTGTCTACGATGGAGGGCACGGCGCCGGACCGCCGTTCGTCATGCCTAGAAGCGGCAGTGTGACTTCTCCTGGTTGCGCTGCCGGACAAGCACGGTTGAAGGACTTGGGAGAGCGCCCCGTGGTGAAGATCGTCGAGAAGCTGCTGCGAGCCGGTGAAGGCCGCACCTTGAAGCGGCTGCAGAACCAGGCCGCGCAGGTCAATGCGCTCGAGGACGACTTCGTGAGGCTCAGTGACACGGAGCTGCGTGAGGAGACCGAGCGGTTCAAGGCGCGCTTCGCCGACGGCGAGAGCCTGGACGCGCTGCTGCCGGAGGCCTTCGCCACCGTGCGCGAGGCCGCGAAGCGTACCCTGGGCCAGCGTCACTTCGACGTGCAGCTCGTGGGTGGGGCCGCGCTGCACTCGGGCAACGTGGCCGAGATGAAGACCGGTGAGGGCAAGACCCTGGTCGCCACCGCCCCGGCCTACCTGAACGCGCTGGCCGGCAAGGGTGTGCACGTGGTCACGGTGAACGACTACCTGGCCGAGTACCAGTCCGACCTGATGGGCCGGGTCTACCGGTTCCTGGGTCTGTCGGTGGGCAACATCCTGTCGCAGATGACCCCGGCGCAGCGCCGCGAGTCCTACGCGGCGGACATCACCTACGGCACCAACAACGAGTTCGGCTTCGACTTCCTGCGCGACAACATGGCGTGGAACGGTGCCGACCTGGTGCAGCGCGGGCACGCCTTCGCGATCGTCGACGAGGTCGACTCGATCCTGATCGACGAGGCCCGGACGCCGCTGATCATCTCCGGCCCGTCGGACCAGCCGACGAAGTGGTACCAGGAGTTCGCCAAGATCGCCCGCATCCTGCGCCGCGACGAGGACTACGAGGTCGACGAGAAGAAGCGCACCGTCGGCGTCCTGGAGAGCGGGATCGAGAAGGTCGAGGACCACCTCGGCATCGACAACCTGTACGAGAGCGTCAACACCCCGCTGATCGGCTTCCTGAACAACGCCGTCAAGGTGAAGGAGCTGTTCAAGCGCGACAAGGAGTACGTGGTCGCGAACGGCGAGGTGCTGATCGTCGACGAGCACACCGGCCGCATCCTGGCCGGCCGTCGCTACAACGAGGGTCTGCACCAGGCGATCGAGGCCAAGGAGGGCGTGGAGATCAAGAGCGAGAACCAGACGCTCGCCACGGTCACCCTGCAGAACTACTTCCGGATGTACGACAAGCTCTCCGGGATGACCGGTACCGCCCAGACCGAGGCGGCCGAGCTGATGTCGATCTACAAGCTCGGCGTGGTCAGCATCCCGACCAACCGCCCGATGCAGCGGAAAGACCAGTCCGACCTGATCTACAAGACCGAAGAGGCCAAGTTCCAGGCCGTGGTCGAGGACATCGCCGAGAAGCACGCCACCGGGCAGCCGGTGCTGGTCGGCACCACCAGCGTGGAGAAGAGCGAGCACCTCTCCGAGCTGCTGCGCAAGGCCGAGGTCCAGCACGAGGTGCTGAACGCCAAGCAGCACGAGCGGGAGGCGGCGATCGTCGCCCAGGCCGGACGCAAGAACCAGGTCACCGTCGCCACCAACATGGCCGGCCGAGGCACCGACATCATGCTCGGCGGAAACGCCGAGTTCACCGCGGTGGCCACGCTGAAGCAGCGCGGCCTGGACCCGGTGGAGACGCCGGAGGCGTACGAGGAGGCCTGGCCGGAGGCCCTGAAGGCGGCCCAGCAGTCGGTCAAGGACGAGCACGAAGAGGTCATCGAGCTCGGCGGGCTCTACGTCCTGGGCACCGAGCGGCACGAGTCGCGGCGGATCGACAACCAGCTGCGCGGTCGTTCCGGCCGTCAGGGCGACCCGGGCGAGAGCCGGTTCTACCTGTCGCTGCAGGACGACCTGATGCGGATGTTCAACTCGGCGATGGTCGAGTCGTTCCTGACCGCGGCCAAGGTGCCGGACGAGATCCCGATCGAGTCGCGGATGGTCACCCGGGCCATCCAGAGCGCCCAGAGCCAGGTCGAGGCGCGCAACTTCGAGATCCGCAAGAACGTGCTGAAGTACGACGACGTGCTGAACCGTCAGCGTGAAGTGATCTACTCCGAGCGCCGCCGGGTGCTGGAGGGCGCCGACCTGAAGGAGCAGATCCGTCACTTCGTCGACGACGTGCTGAAGAGCTACATCACCGCGGCCACCGCCGAGGGCTTCGCCGACGACTGGGACCTGGACCAGCTCTGGGTGGAGATGAACCGGCTCTACCCGGCCACGATCACGCTGGGCGACGTGATCGAGGAGGCCGGCGACCGCGGCTCGATCACCCAGGACATGCTGATCAAGGAGCTCACCGCCGACGCGCAGCTGGCGTACGACAAGCGCGAGGAAGAGCTGGGCGAGAAGACGCTGCGTGAGCTCGAGCGCCGGGTGGTCCTGTCGGTGCTGGACCGCAAGTGGCGCGAGCACCTGTACGAGATGGACTACCTGCAGGAGGGCATCCACCTGCGGGCGATGGCCCAGCGCGACCCGCTGGTCGAGTACCAGCGTGAGGGCTACACGCTCTTCCAGGCGATGACCGAGGCCATCAAGGAGGAATCGATCGCCTACCTCTTCCACGTCGAGGTCGAGGTCCAGCAGCCCGCAGAAGAGGCGGGCCTGGCCGAGGACGCGCCGGTGCTGGTCGCGAAGGGCCTGGTCGGCGGGCAGCCGCGCCCGGCGCAGCTGCAGTACAGCGCGCCCAGCGAGGACGTCGGTGGTGGCGTCGAGGTGCACCAGGAGAACGCCAACGGCACGGTGACCCCGGCCGACGAGGACGGCACGCCGGTCAACCGGGCCTCCCGTCGGGCCGCGCGGAAGAAGGGGCGCCGCTGAGTCTGCCTCGGCAGATGAAGGGCTGACCCGTTCTGGGACGGGCGGGGTTGTCGGACACTCGGCAATCCCGCCGGAACTCCTGTTGGGGTGGCAAGGTGCTCGCTCGTCACGGCGCCGGGCCTGAGCCCTCAGGAGAGTCACGGTGCTGGGGCTGAGCCTTCAGACGAGCCGTGGCGCTGGGCCTGAGCCTTCGGACGAGTCGTGGCGTTGGGCTTGAGCCTTCGGACGAGTCGTGGCGCTGGGCCTGAGCCTTCAGCAGAGTCACGGCTCCGGGCCTCAGCCTCCATAAGAGTCGCGGCGCCGGGCCTGAGCCTCCGGGGCAGTGCGGTGCGGCCTTCTGACCGCGGACCCATGGCAACGCGTGCGGCCCGCCACCGGAGTTCGGTGGCGGGCCGCGGCCGTTCTGCCGGCCATCCTTTCGCGAACAGCCTCCTCGCCGCACGAGCCTGTGCCCGGAGCCAGGCGGTCGTCCGGTTGTCGCCGACCTGCACGGCCGACTGACCGGAGCTCACCCTGGGATCCGGCACCAGATCCCGCTCACCCGGCCGGCGCCGGCTCGCGGTCTGCTGCCCGAAACTGACGGCTCCCGAAACCGTCAGCGTCCAGACCGGCAGCCGCCGGACCATCAGATCTGGCGATCCGACGGTGCCGAGCCGACCCGGCCGGGGGCCGAGTCGGCACCCCGCGTTCGCGAAACCTGTTGGTCTGGCTAGCTCTCCAGCCTTCCCTGCATCTGGAGTTCGGTGACCCGCCAGCGACCGTGCAGCCCTTCCATCCGGAAGGCCACCGCCCGAACCCGCTGAGGTTCGGCAATCACCGCGCTGACCTCGCACACGCCTGGCCGGGGACTGCAGAGCACGAGCGCCCGAAGGCGAGGCTTGACGCTGAGCCCGGCGCTGTTGCGCATGGCCCGCGCAGTGAGAGCTCCCCGGCGGACCAGGGCTCCGTGCACATCCGGCGTGGTCCACCGGACCAGCTGGGTGGACGGACGCAGCCCACAAGCCACCTCCATCGCGGCCTGAATGAAAGCCGCTGCCCAGGGACGAGGCTCGGGCAGGAGACCGCTGCTGTCCACGGTGTCCAGGGCGCTTGGTGCCCGACCAGCGCCTGCACCGTTCGCAGCGCGCCGGGATCTGGCTGAGGAGGACTTGCGGGCGGGCGCCAGGCCGGACCCACCTCGGCTGGAGGGTGAGGGCTTGCCCGCGGGCGTCAGGTCGGACCCACCTCGGTTGGAGGGGGAAGCGGTACGGAGGCGGTTGTCTGATGTGGCGGGAGCCGTACCCGGTGGATCGGTACGGGCAAGTGCCCCAGGGATGTCAGTCGTGACTGTGGCTGCCACACCAGAGATATCGTTGGATCGCTGGGAAGATTCTGCGGGCTCGTCGATGACGCCCCAGGTCACTCCGGCCCGCACAGTCGAGGCCGGGCTGTCTCCCAACCCCGCGGCTTGGCGCTCGTCCTCGGGAAGGTCCGACTCGGCCCTTGAGACGACGCCCTCGGAACTGGCCGCTGCGTTCGGTGCCAGCAGCCTCGTCTCTGATTCGGTCTGGGTACCCCCGAACTCGCGCTGTACGTCGTAGGGGAAAGCCGAGAACGGATCCATCCCCGGAATCACCAGGGCCAGCACTTCCTGATCCGGGTGAACCGTCGGCTGCGGGTCGTGTGGATCGATGCGTGCCGCAGCGCACGGCGCATGCCGCGGGACCGGCAGCGCCCGCAGCGGCGGCGGCGGAGCCTGAGGTGCCCTGGCCTTCGGACGGCGACGGGACTTGGTGCTGGAAGGTGCGGACGGCGGCGTCATCGGCCGGTCTCCTCAAAGTTGGTCCGAAGGGTGCCGGACTCGCGTGTGCCGTTCTCGGATGTGCCGTTTTCACGTGCGCTGGACTGGTGTGTGCCGGGCTCACGGGCGCCGTTCTCACGGGCGCCGTTCTCATGGGCGCCGGACTCGTGGGAGCCGGGCTGCGGCGTGCCGGACGGAGAGGCGCCGGGCCGGGGGAGCGCCGCGGCGTGCGGGGAACGGAGTCGTTCCCCAGGTAGGAGGCGGTGCGGGTCGGCCCCGATCAGATGCCGGTTGACCCGGTACCAGCGCGGCCACTCACGGGCGATCTCGGCGTCACCGGCGGTCGGGCCCAGATGCCGCGAGGCGATGGACCAGAGGGTGTCGCCCACGAGCACGACCACGTAGTCCCGGGTTCCGTCCGAGGTCGCCGAACGGCGTGGCCTGGGCGCCACGACCCCGAGGTCGCTCTGGCCGGTGGGCGAAGCAGTGGCCGTGGGCCGAGGACGTTCAGGTGTCCACCCGGGCGAGAGAGTCTGCAGCAACTTCTGTCGGCCGCCCGGAGTCGGGGTGTCGGAATGGGTGAAGGCGCCGCCCGGGACAGAGACCGAGACCAGTTCGGCGATCGACGGTCGTGCGCGCGCGGTTGCCGCCGCCGGCCCCGAGACGGCCCTTTCGGCCTTGAACAGCGAAGGTGACGCAAGGCCTTCCGTGTGACCCCAGGCATGAGGCATTGCCGCCGCAGTCGACGAAACACCGGTCTGAGGAACGGCTTGTGCATGCGCAACCGTGGGAGCCGCGATCAGGACGACGCCCAGCAGCGCGGCAACCGCGTTGCGTACGGCCGCAGGAGCGATGTGTCGCGCGGCCGGCGCAGCCAGGCGGGATCTGCTGCTCAGTGCGGCAACTGTGCTGACGGTCAGGGCGGTCAGCAGCCAGAGCGACACGCCGGTGCCCGCTGCGCTGGCCAGTAGCCCGAGCGCCTGGTCGGGCAGGACCGGACCAGCAGCATGCAGTTGAGCCCAGGTGTCGAGAGTGAGACGGCCCAGCTGCAGCGCCAGGCCCGCGACCAAGGTGAAGGCCGCAAGCAGGAGAGCGGCGCCTCTCGAGCGAGATGCGCTCCCGTGTATCCGATGCGCTTGTGACATTGAGACCCCCGTGGTCTACGCATGACACCAATCAATGCCTGGAATGACATTTGATGTCGTTTGATGACCGTTAGTCTCGCCGGAGATCGCAGCGAACGTCCACCCGCTCGGCAAACCTGTGGATAAGTCCGTTCTTGCGTAGCCTGTCGACTACCGCAGGTAACCTTCGCCAGATGCGCTGGGAGGAACTCTTCGACGACCTCGAGGGCCGGTTCGAGGAACAGGAACGGTCCGAGGCCGAATCCGATCTGGTCGACCTGGTCCGGGGTGAGCGTGATCGGATCGGCTTCGTGGATCGGCTGCGGGCGCATCGGAACGCCTGCGTCACCCTGGACCTCAGGGACGGGAGCAGCCGGCGGGGAACACTTCTCGACGTCGGCAAGGACTGGGTCCTGTTACGGGCGTCCGGGCGCGAAAGTGACCTGCTGGTGCCGGTGAACGCGGTGACTTCGGCCGCCGGCCTGTCTCAGCTGTCGCTGGCCGCGGGGGAGTCGATCGGCCGCCGACTGCGTCTCAACTCGGTGCTGCGAGGACTCGTCCGGGACCGCGCTGGTGTGGCCGTCGACCTGTGGCCCACCGGCCATCTGGACGGCACGATCGACCGGGTCGGTGCCGACCATCTGGATCTGGCGATCCATCCGCCCGATGCGATGCGACGGGCCCGTGAGGTGCGGCAGGTGCGTACGGTTCCGTTCGAGGCGGTTGCCGTGGTGGCGGTGCGCTGAACGGGTAGGTGGGGGAGCGGCTCAGTCGGCCTCGCCGGAAGGGCGGCCGCGCACCATCTCGCGCGTCTCGGCGTACTTGCGCTGGATGTACTCCTCCAGAACGGCCGTCTCGACGCGCCACTGACCCCGGCCGCCGACCTGGATGGCGGGCAGTTCACCGCTGCGCACCAGTGTGTAGGCCTGTCGCACGGAGATGCTGAGCTCCTCCGCGACGTCGGCGAGTTCGAGGAAGCGGGGAGACACGCAGCCCTCCTGTGGCGGTGGCGACCGGCCTCCGGGCCGGCCAGATCTGGGCTCCAGTCTGTCATGCCGGGGGCCGACGCTCGCGAGTTGTCCACAGCCCGGCGCAAATCGCGCTTTGTCCACAGGGCGCCCAAACCTGCTTCCGTTTGGTCCTTTTTCTGTCACGATATGCGCACGCAGTGACCACTTGGTCGCTTTCTGCTCCCATTTCAGGTGGGAGCCGCGTGATCGGTAGGCATTTCTCAAGGGGGGCGGCATGGCGGTGTCCGAACTTGCGCCGGTGACGGCTACGGCGCCACGGTTGCGGAGGCCGGGCTGGCGGGACCCACGGTTGATCGTCGGTCTGGTCCTGCTCTTCGGGTCGGTCGCCGCCGGCGCCCGGCTCATGGCCGAGGCCGGGCAGCTGCGGGCGGTCTACGCGGCCCGCACCACTCTTCCTCCCGGGACCGCTCTCACCGCTGACGTACTCAAGGTGGTCCGGGTCAGGGTGGAGGGCTCGGGCGCGGGCTACCTGGACGCGGACAGTCAGCTGCCGGTGGGGGCCGTGCTCACGCGCACCGTCGGCGAGGGCGAACTGATCCCGATGGCGGCGATCGGCTCGGCCGCCACCCTCGCGGTCCGTCCGGTCGCCATCCCGTTCGACGGTCCGCCTCCCGCCGGTCTGGTGGCCGGTGGCCGGGCCGACATCTGGGCCGCGGTCCCGCATCGCGAACAGTCGCGCAAGGGCTACCAGGCGCCGCGCCAGATCGCCTCCGAGGTGGAGGTGTTCGCGGTCTCGGGGCCGGGCACCGGCCTGAGTTCCGGGCGCTCCGGGTCGCTGGAGGTGCTGGTGCCCGAGCAGTCCCTCACCGAGGTGCTGGAGGCCCTGGCCAACGAGGCCAAGCTCAGCGTCCTGCCGGTGCTCGGTACTCCTCGCCCGGCCACTGCGTCGTGACTCTCACCGTTCTCACCGCGGTGGTCGGCGATCGTGAGGCACCCCTGGTCTCCGGACTGGAGAGGTCACCGGCCGGGGTCACCGTGGTCCGGCGCTGCGTCGACGTCCTGGATCTGCTCTCGGCCGCGGCCGCCGGCCTCGCCCACGCGGTCGTCCTCTCCGCCGATCTGCACCGGCTGGACCGGGATGCGGTGACCCGGCTGCAGCTGGCCGGCCTGGCCGTGATCGGCCTTGCCGCTCCGGGCGACCGAAGCGCGGCCGAGCGCCTGACCCGTCTCGGGGTCGACCCGGTCCTGGCTGCCGACGCTCCGGTGGAGGAGATCGTCGCAGCGGTCACGACAGCAGTAGCCGAACTGGCCCGGCAGCAGAAGCTTCTGGGCCGTCCGTCCGGCCAGACCTCGGCAGCGGACCTCGGGCTGGGCGATCCGGCCGGGGCTCTGCCCGGGCCGCCGGCTGCCAATTCCCAGGCGGACGACGCGCGTCCTCGCCCTCCGGGCCGGATCGTCACTGTCTGGGGGCCGGCCGGGGCTCCCGGCCGCACCACGGTCGCCGTCACCCTGGCGTCCCAACTGGCCGCCGCCGGACAGGAGACACTGCTGATCGACGCGGACACCCACGGTGCCAGCGTCGCCCAGACGCTCGGCCTGCTCGACGAGTCCGCCGGTGTTGCGGCAGCCGCCCGCGCGGCCAACCAGGGCGCTCTCGACCTGGGCAGGCTGGCCGATCTCGCGCCGCCGGTGAGCGCCGACCTTCGGGTGCTGACCGGCCTGCCGCAGTCCCGGCGCTGGCCCGAGCTGCGGGCCTCGGCCCTGGACGTGGTCTGGGAGCAGGCCCGCAAGCTGGCCGCCTGGACGGTGATCGACGCGGGGTTCGGGCTCGAGGCCGACGAGGAACTCATGTTCGACACCGCCGCCCCACGCCGCAACGCCGCCACCCTCAGCGCGATCTCCGCCGCCGACCTGGTGCTGGCCGTCGGCTCGGCCGAACCCATCGCCCTGCAGCGCCTTATCGCCGGGCTCCCCGAGCTGACCGATCTGACCGGCCCCGACGCCGTCCGGGTGGTGGTCACCCGGGTTCGCGACACCGCGGTCGGGCCCCGGGCCGGCCGCCTGATCAGCGAGGCACTGCAGCGGTACGCAGGTGTCAGCGACGTGGTCCTGGTCCCGGACGACCGGCCGGTCCTCGACGCGGCGATGCTGCACGGCAAGTCACTGACCGAGCACGCGCCCGGATCCCCGGCCTGCCTTCCGTTCGCGAACCTGGCGGCCGATCTGGTCAGTCAGTTCGGCCCGTCCCCGTCGACCGGCCGACCCCGTCGCCGGGGCCGATGGTCCCGGCGCAGCGCGTGAGGGCGCCGTCTCGCGGCTTCTACGATGCCCGGATGGAGACGAGCGAACTGCGCGGCCTGATCGTCGACTGGGGTGGGGTGCTGACCGCTCCCTTGGACGAGGCCATCACCCGGTGGGTCGCGGCCGAAGGCATCGAGCTGGAGGCCTATGCCCAGGTGATGCGAGGGCTGGTCGACGAGGCCGAGTCCCCGATCCACGAGCTGGAGCGGGGAAAGCTCAGCCCGGCCGAGTTCGAGCAGGTCCTGGCGGCCCGCTTGCGCGCGCAGGGGCTCCAGATCGAGGCGGACGGCCTGCTGGCCCGGATGCTCGAAGGGCTGCAGGCCCTGTCCGAGGACATGGTCGGGCTGCTGCGCCGGGCGCGGGCCGCAGGGCTGCGCACCGCATTGCTCTCGAACTCGTGGGGCGAGCACTACCCCGAGCACCTCTGGATCGGGGCCTTCGACGAGGTCGTGATCTCCGGCCGGGTGGGTATGCGCAAGCCCGAGCCGGAGATTTTCGAGCACACCTGCCGGCTCCTCGAACTACCGCCGCAGCAGTGTGTTTTCGTCGACGACATGCGGGTGAACGTGCTCGGTGCCGCGCAACTGGGACTTGTCGGGGTCCACTTCACCTCCTACCAGGAGACGGTGCAGGAACTGGAGATCCTGTTCGGCCTCGATCTGCGCTGAGGGCCGGCAGCCGCCAAAATGGGGCTCCCCACCGGTCCGGGAGGTGTTGATGAGGCCGCGACCGCGGCGCGCCCGAACGCCCTTCGCCCTGCGGGCGGCCGAGCGGGCCACCGGCATCCGGATCGATCCCGCCCACCGGCGTCCGGCCCTGCAGTTGCCTTCTCCTGGTACCCGGATGATCGCCGAAGGGGGTCGTTGGGGCCTGGTCCTGGGCGGTGGTGGGGTGCTCGGCGCGGCCTGGCTGATCGGTGCCCTCACCGCGCTCGAGGAGGCCCGCGGAATCGACGCCCGTGATGCCGACCTGATCATCTCGACGTCGGCCGGGTCGGTCATCGGGGCTCTGCTGGCCGCCGGCGTCTCGGTCGCCGAGCAGCGCGAGCAGCAGCTGGGCGCCGAGACCCCGTTCGGCCTGCGGATCCGGGACTCGTTCGACCCGGACCGGCCGGTGGGCGGATCCGCTCCGCCTTTACCCAGACTGCGTCCGGGCGGCACCTCGATGCTGCGCAACAATCGCCGGTCTCTGCACGAACTGCCGTTCATCACGGTGCTGGCCGGGCTGGCCCCCATCGGCCGTCAGCCCATGGACGGGGTGCGGGCGCTGATCGAGGCAGCGGTCCCGGCCGGGCAGTGGCTGCCGCACGACCGGTATCGGGCGGTCGCGCTGGACTACAGCAGTGGGCGGCGGGTGATGTTCGGAGCCCCGGGCGCGCCGGTGGTGGGCTTGTCGGACGCAGTGCTGGCATCGTGTGCCATCCCCGGATGGTTCCAGCCGGTGGATCTGCTCGGGCGGAGGTACGTGGACGGCGGCATGTGGTCCAACAGCAACGCGGATCTGGCCGCCGGCGCCGGGCTGGACGAGGTCTTCGTGCTGGCCCCGATGTTCTCCGCGTCCTACGACGAACCGGACGACTGGCGCGACCGGACCGAGCGCCGGGTCAGGGTCGCGAGCACGCGACGCGTGATCAATGAGGCCCGGCGTGTGCAGCGCGCCGGTTCGACGGTTACGGTTCTGGGTCCGGGCCCCGACGACCTGCGGCTGATCGGGCACAACCTGATGGCTCCGTCCCGGAGACGGCTGGTGTTGCGCAGTGCCGTCCGCTCCGGCCGGACGGCCCTCGACGACCCGGCGGTCCCGCCGGACGAGTGAGACGAAAGTGGACCAATGACGAGGGTGTACGTCCCGACCACGCTGACCGCACTGGCGGAGACGGCGAAACGCGGAGTGCTCAACCCGGACGCGGCCGACTCCGCGCCGCTGCCGGCGCACGCGGTGACGTCGGCGATCCGGGAGTGGTACACCGACGACGACGTGGAGAGCCTGGAGTTCGCCGCACTGACGGAGGCCGCCGAGGCCTCCCTGCGGATGCTCGCCCAGGACCCGCGCTCGCCGCGCCGCATCGTGATGGCCCTCGACGTGCCGGCCAAGGCGGTACGACCGGGCGGCCCCTACCGGTCGTCGGTCAACCTCGAGATCGAGGTACCGCTCACCGACGTGGTCAGCCTGCACGTCGACGAGCTGGAGTCCGAGGACACGATGCTCGCCGCGATCGGGGCCCTGACCGCGGCCGACGCCGGCGACGAGGACGCCCAGTTCCTGCTCGAGGAGGCCGGGGCCTGCGACCTGCTCTGGTACGACATCAGCGAGATCGACGACCTGATCGCCGACTGAGTTCCGTTCGTCGCACAAGAGCCTGATTGAGGACGACGGTGGCCACGAGCCGCCGTCGTCCGGCGGGTAGTGCCCGCTCACCTGATTCAGACCTGCCCAGGCCTGCTCAGACCTGCTCTGACCTGCTCAGGCGGATCGGGCCGGCTCAGGCGTGTTCGGCCAGCCACTGTTCGCCGATCCGCCCCTCGGCATCGATCGCCGCCCGCACCGCGGGCTCGGCCGCCTTCTCGACCTTGCCGCCGAACAGCGGGATCTTCGCCTTCAGCTCGCCGGTGACCTGCTCGCGGCAGCCCCCGTCGGGGGCCGGGGCCAGCGACAGAGCACCGGTCAGGCGTACCGGAACACCGCTCAGCTCCACGTCGATGCTTCCGGACCGGCTGCCGTCCGGCGCCGCCGGACCCCACTTCTCGGTCTGGGTGATGGTGATAGTGGTGCTGATCATCGCCCTGAAGGCGTCCGGGACGACCTCCGGCGGCAGCGTGCGGTGGCTGACGATCACGGCCGTGTCGCCTTCCCGCTGCACCCGCACGTCCCAGGCACCTTTGGAGATCCGTCCCACCTTGCGCTCCTGGAACTCCTGGTTCGTGAGCATCGCGAAAACGCGGGCTGGATCGGCTCGGTAGTGCATGTCAGCGGATACGCGCACGGGTGACAACCTTTCGGCTCATACGGACGACGGCCCGATCGAATCGGCGAGACCGTTCGGGCGACCGGACCGCGTTGTCGGCTGGTCGCCGTCGCAGGCAAGGGTAGGGTCACGCTTCGGAGGTCGCGCCGGTGGCGTGGCCACCGCGCATTGGGTTCTCTCTCACATGTTCTGGGGTGCCGCGTGATGCCGGGTGTTCCTTTGACGTTGCCGACGACGGAAGGGGACAGGGAGGCGCTGCTTGCGGGCGCCCAGAAGGCGGGGCGGGAGCTGTCCGCCCAGGAGCCACCGGGCCGCCGGCCCGATGACCCGGGGGAGTTCCTGTCGCGCTACTACCGCAACGTCGCCCTCGACGACCTGCGTGAGCGCGGTCCGGCCGAGCTGGCCGGACTGGCCTTGTCGCACCGTGAACTGGCCGCGGTCCGGCCGGAGGGCACGGCCCTGGTGCGGGTGTTCACCCCCACCGAGGAAAGCCACGGCTGGTCGTGCGGCAACACCGTCATCGAGATCGTCGTGGAGGACATGCCGTTCCTCGTCGACTCGGTGAACGCCGAGCTGGCCCGGCTGGGGTGTGAGCTCCAGATGACGATCCACCCGCAGTTCGTGGTGCGCCGGGACGTCACCGGCACGCTCCTCGAGATTCTGCAGGTGGAACCCCACCTGGCCGCCGCCCGGGCCGCCGGGGCGAGTGGCCGGCCGTTGCCGCGCGACGCCCGGGCCGAGTCGTGGATCCACGTCGAGGTGGGCCGGGAGACCGACCCGGAGCGCGTCGCGGCGATGGAGCGGGGCCTGCGTCGGGTGCTGGACGACGTGCGGGTGGCGGTCGAGGACTGGCCGAAGATGCGCGCCACCGCCGACCGGATCGCCCACGACCTGCAGAGCACGCCGCCCACCGGCCCGGCCCGGGCCGAGGTGGACGAGGCCGCGGAGCTGCTGAGCTGGCTGGCCGCCGGGCACTTCACGTTCATCGGCTACCGCGAGTACGACCTGATCGAGCGCGACGGCGAGAACCTGCTGATCGCCCGCACCGGATCCGGCCTGGGCGTGCTCCGGCACGACCAGAACGCCCGCGCCGCGCGCACCCTCACCCCGCAGGCCCAGGTCGAGGCCCGGCAGCAGACGCTGCTGGTGCTGACCAAGGCGAACTCGCGCTCCACCGTGCACCGGCCCGGCTACCTCGACTACATCGGGGTGAAGACCTTCGACGAGAACGGCCGGGTGACCGGGGAACGTCGTTTCCTCGGCCTGTACGCGTCGTCGGCCTACACCGCCGACGTGCGCGACGTACCGGTGATCCGCCGCAAGGCCGAGGCGGTGCTGTCGGCGGGCGGGTTCTCGCCGGACAGCCACTCGGGCAAGGACCTGCTCGAGATCCTGCAGGCCTACCCCCGCGACGAGCTGTTCGAGATCCACTCCGAGATGCTCGCCTGGATCGCGATGACCGTGATGCAGTTGCAGGAACGCCGGCGTACCCGGCTCTTCCTGCGGGTGGAGGACTACGGCCGCTACGTCTCCTGCCTGGTCTTCCTGCCCCGGGACAGGTACGTCACCTCGGTACGGCTGGCGATCGAGCGGGTGCTGCGTGAGGCGATCGGCGCCCAGACCGCCGACTACACCGCGCGGGTCACCGAATCCGTCCTGGCCCGCCTGCACTTCGTGGTGCGGGTGCAGCCCGGGGCGGCGGTGCCCGACCTCGACCTTCCGGCGCTCGAGGAAAAGCTGGTGCAGCTGACCCGGAGCTGGGACGACGACTTCGCCGAGGCCGCGGCCAGGCAGGTCGGCGACGCGGACGGGGCCCGGCTGGTGCGCGAGTGGGGTTCTGGCATCGGTCAGGCCTACCGGGTGGACGTGGAGCCCCGCACCGCGGTCGAGGACCTGTGCCGACTGAACGGGATGGACGCGGCGGAGGGCCGTGCCGCGGTACTCGGCGTGAAGCTCTACGAACCGCGCGACGCGGCCCCGGGGGAGCACCGGTTCGTGCTGTACCGCCGCGAGCCGCTGTCGCTGTCGGCGGTGCTGCCGTACCTGACCAATCTGGGCGTCGAGGTGGTCGACGAACGGCCCTACGCCTTCAGCTCGGCCTCCGGGCGCAAGGGCTACATCTACGACTTCGGCCTGCGCGGTGCCCGGCCGGTGGTGACCGGCGCCCTCACCACCTACGAGCGTCTGCACCGGCTGTTCTGCGAAGCGTTCGAGTCGGCCTGGTGGGGCGACGCCGAGAGCGACGGCTTCGAACGGCTGGTGCTGGTGGCCGGCCTGGACTGGCGTCAGGTCTCGGTGCTGCGCGGCTACGCCCGCTACCTGCGCCAGACCGGCTCCACGTTCGGTCAGGACTACATCGGTGACTGCCTGGTCTCCAACCCGCAGATCGCCGTGCTGCTCGTGGACCTGTTCGAAACCCGTTTCGACCCGGACCGGTTCGGTGGGCAGGACGCCACCGGGCCGGACGCCGAGAGCCGGCAGGCGGAGAGCCTCGCCCTGGTCGCGAAGATCTCGGCGGCGCTGGACGAGGTCTCGAGCCTCGACCAGGACCGCATCCTGCGCTCGTTCCTGGCCCTGATCCAGGCCACCACCCGCACGAACCGTTACCTCTTCGAGGACGACGCCCAGCCGGCCACCGGAATCCGCCGCGCGCTGGCTTTCAAGCTGGACCCGCGAGCCGTGCCGGAACTTCCTGCCCCCCGCCCGGCACACGAGATCTTCGTGTACTCGCCCTGGGTGGAAGGGGTGCACCTGCGGTTCGGGGCGGTGGCCCGGGGCGGCCTGCGCTGGAGCGACCGGCGCGAGGACTTCCGCACCGAGATCCTCGGCCTGGTCAAGGCGCAGATGGTGAAGAACGCGGTGATCGTGCCGACCGGTGCCAAGGGCGGGTTCGTGGCCAAGCGGCTGCCGGATCCCGCGGTCGACCGTGACGCCTGGCTCGCCGAGGGCATCGCCTGCTACCGCAGCTTCATCGGCTCGCTGCTCGACGTCACCGACAACCGGGCCACGCAGGAGGACGGCAGCCAGCGGATCGTGCCTCCGCCCCGGGTGTTCCGGCACGACGGCGACGACAGCTATCTGGTGGTCGCGGCGGACAAGGGCACAGCGGCGTTCTCGGACCTGGCCAACGAGGTGGCCGCCGGTTACGGCTTCTGGCTGGGCGACGCGTTCGCCTCCGGCGGTTCGGTCGGCTACGACCACAAGGTCATGGGCATCACCGCTCGCGGCGCCTGGGAGAGCGTCGACCGCCACTTCCGCGAACTGGGCCACGACGTGGCGACGATGAGGACCACCGCGGTCGGGGTCGGCGACATGAGCGGCGACGTGTTCGGCAACGGCATGTTGCTGTCCAAGGCCCTGCAGTTGGTGGCCGCGTTCGATCACCGGCACATCTTTCTCGATCCGGACCCCGACCCCGAGAGCTCGTACGCCGAGCGGGCCCGGCTGTTCCAGCTGCCGCGCTCGAGCTGGGCCGACTACGACACCGCCCTGATCAGCGAGGGGGGCGGCGTCTTCCCCCGCACGGCGAAGTCGGTACCTGTCTCCGCGCAGGTCGCGCAGCGTCTCGGCATCCCTGCCGGACAGAGTGCGATGACCCCGAACGAGCTGATGAAGGCCATTCTCGGCGCCCCCGTGGACCTGCTCTGGAACGGCGGCATCGGCACCTATGTCAAGGCCTCGGACGAGAGCCACGCCGACGTGGGTGACAAGGCCAACGACGCGATCCGGGTGGACGGCCGGCAGCTGCGCGCCCGGGTGGTGGGGGAGGGCGGCAACCTCGGCCTGACCCAGCTCGGCCGGGTGGAGGCCGCGCTCTGCGGAGTGCGGGTCAACACCGACGCGATCGACAACTCCGCCGGGGTGGACTGCTCCGACCACGAGGTCAACATCAAGATCCTGCTGGACGCCCTGGTCACCGCCGGGCGCCTGGACGTGGGCGAGCGCACCCAGCTGCTGGCCTCGATGACCGACGACGTGGCCCGGCTGGTGCTGCGCGACAACTACGAGCAGAACGTGCTGCTGGGCAACGCCCGCCGCCAGTCGCGCGGGATGCTGCCGGTGCACCAGCGCTTCATCCAGGCCCTGGAGGCGCGGGGGGCGCTGGACCGCGCGCTGGAGTTCCTGCCGGACGACGCCACCCTGGCCGAGCGGCAGGCCGCCGAGCTGGGCCTGACCTCGCCGGAGTTCTCGGTGCTGGTGGCCTACGCCAAGCTCACCCTGACCGAGGACATCGTGGACACCGCGCTGCCCGACGACCCGTGGCTGGACCGGGTGCTCACCGGGTACTTCCCGCCGCAGATCGGTGAGGCCTACGCCGACGCCCTGGCCGCACACCCGCTGCGCCGCCAGATCGTGACTACCTGCCTGGTCAACGACATGATCAACCGAGGCGGCATCACCTTCGCGTTCCGCTGCCAGGAGGAGACCGGGGCCGAGCCCGAGCAGATCGCCCGCGCCTACATCGTGGCCCGGGAGATCTTCGGCTTCGAGGACTTCGCCCGCTCGGTGGAGGCCTTGGACGGTCTGCTCTCCACCCACGACCAGTCGTCGCTGTACCTGGGGTTCCGCCGGCTGCTGGACCGCGCCGCCCGCTGGTTCATCCAGGCCGTGCCGGGCACCATCGACATCGCCGCCCAGGTGGCCCGCTTCGGGCCCGTGGTCGCCGAGCTGGCCCCGCAGATCCCCGAGCTGGTCGGGCCCGAGCAGCGCACCGTGCTGGTGGCCGAGATCGAGGAGTGGAAGCGGCACGGGGTGCCCGAGCCCCTGGCCCGCCAGGCGGCCGGTCTGCTGACCCGCTACATGCTGCTGGACATCGCCCAGATCGCCGGCCAGGTGGGGGCCGACCCGGCCGAGGTGGCCCGGGTCTACCTGACCCTGTCGGAGCGCTACGGAGGCCAGGGCCTGCTGCGGCGCATCTCCAGCCTGCCGCGCAGCGACCACTGGCAGATGCAGGCCCGGGCCGCGCTCCGGGCAGACCTCTACGCCGCGCTCGAGTCGCTCACCGTGGCCGTGCTCACCCGCACGGGGCCCGGCGAGCCGGCGAGCCGGATCGAGGAGTTCGAGCAGGCCAACGGCGACCGACTGGTGCGGGTGCGCTCGACGCTGGAGGAGGTGCTGCGCCTGCCCACGCCGGACGTGGCGCCGCTCTCGGTGGTGCTGCGTTCGCTGCGGAGCATCGTGTGATCCCGGCCTGACGACCCTCATGCCCTGTAGACGTTCCGGAAGGGCCCGGATGTGAGGTCGGCGGCGGACTTCTTCACCGCCGCCGGCCCACCGCCACCGGGTGTCTACTACGACCCATAGTTAGAGTGATCGCATGCCCACGATGAAAGACCTGGTCGCCAAGCACACCCACCTCGGCCAGGCCGACCTCGAGTGGCTGCAACTGCTCACCGGCGACTGGCAGCTGCTGTCCGACCTGTCGTTCGCCGACCTCGTGCTCTGGGTCCCGCGTAAGGACGACGGCGGCTGGGTCGCCGTGGCGCACTGCCGGCCGAGCACCGGCGTGACGGTGTACTACGACGACGTCGTGGGCACCGTGGTCGACGCGGGCCGGCGTCCGCTGCTCGACCGGGCCTACGAGCAGCTGCGGATCTGCCGGGAGCGAGGCACCGACTACCAGGAGGACGTGACCGTCCGGGAAGAGACCGTGCCCGTGCTGCGGGCCGGCCGGGCGATCGCCGTCCTGGCCCGGCACACCAACCTCTCGGCGGCCCGGACTCCCAGCCGCCTGGAACTGACCTATCTGCAGTGCGCCGACGAGCTCACCCGGATGATTTGCGAGGGCGAGTTCCCCGCCCCCGGCGCCCCGAGCGGCCCCCGCCGGGGCGCTCCCCGGGTCGGGGACGGCCTGATCCGGATGGACAAGGACGGCAAGGTCACCTACGCCAGCCCGAACGCGGTGTCCGCCCTGCACCGGCTCGGGCACTTCGGCGAGGTGGTCGACCACAGCCTCTCCGAGATCGTCACCTCGCTGCTCGACCAGCCCGGCCTGGTGGACGAGTCGTTGCCGCTGGTGCTGATGGGCCGGGCGCCCTGGCGCAGCCACATCGAGAACCACGGGGCCACGTTGTCGATGCGCGCGGTGCCGTTGAAGACGGCCGGGGAACGGACCGGGGCACTGCTGCTGGTCCGCGAGATCTCCGAGCTGCGCAGGCGCGAGCAGGAACTCCTGACCAAGGACGCGACGATCCGGGAGGTACACCACCGGGTCAAGAACAACCTTCAGACCGTCGCGGCCCTGCTGCGCCTTCAGGCGCGGCGGATCAAGTCCCCGGAGGGCCGGGGCGCCCTGCAGGAGGCGATGCGGCGGGTCTCCACGATCGCGCTGGTGCACGAGACCCTTTCCGAGGGCTTCGGCGAGAAGGTCGACTTCGACGACGTGGTGGGGCGCACGTTGTCCTTGGCGGTCGAGCTGGCCGCACCGTCGACATCGGTGAAGATCCGCAGAGAGGGCCGTTTCGGTGAATTAAGGGCCGAGAATGCCACCCCTCTCGCCCTGGTGCTCACCGAACTGGTCACGAACGCAGTCGAACACGGCTTCCGGGAGCGGGGCGGAACGGTCACGCTGATCGTCGAGCGCAACGCCGCCGACCTTCGGGTGACCATCCGCGACGACGGCACGGGGCTGCCCGAGGAGTTCCGCGCCGGTCAGTCCGGGCTGGGGACACAGATCGTGCAGGCGCTCGTGAGCGGTGAGATGCGGGGCCGTATCTCCTGGGCGCCGGCTCCCGAAGGGGGCACCGATGTCATCGTCGAGGTGACCCTGCGCAAGGCGGCCGCAGCGGTCTCCCGCGAAGAGCTGCCCGAGGGCTGATCTCCCCCAAACATACGATGTCCCGGGGCATCCACGTGGTGATGCTCCGGGACACGCAGTGACCGGCGGAGAGCGTGACACGGGCAACATCCGAATCAGGTTCAGAAACCTGTGGGGGTGCGGTGCTCTTCGGTGTCGCGCTGTCGGCGCCGGTACTCGGTGCTCGACCTGATTCCTGATTGGCCCGCTACGGCAGGCGCTTTCGGATCGTGATCGATGCGTTGCGGCTTTGTTGCCCTGCGAAGGCTTGCCTAAGTGCTGCTGCCGCGGGCTGTCTGACTGAACCCCGGCAGCGGGTACTGCTGATCTGTTCTCTGTGTCGCCGAGAAGCGGCGGCAGGTACTGCGGTCGTTCGACTGCTGACGTTGCAACTGCCGATCGCCGATTGTGTCAGGCGATTCGGCCGAACGTGCTTGAGTGACCGCAGTACCCGCGCCGGCCTGGTCCACGGTGGCTGACGAAAGTCAGCCGGCGCGACGGGCCCGAGCGTTACGGCGCTTCAGCGCGCGACGCTCGTCCTCCGAAAGGCCACCCCAGACACCGGCGTCCTGGCCGGAGTCGATGGCCCAGCGAAGGCACGTCTCGACGACCTCGCATCGACGGCAAACAGCCTTGGCTTCCTCGATCTGAAGAATCGCGGGGCCGGTGTTCCCGATCGGGAAGAACAGCTCCGGGTCCTCCTCGAGGCAAGCTGCCTCATGGCGCCAGTCCATGGGATCGTCCACTCCTCACGCCCGGGTGGGCGGTCGTATACGGTACGAGGCACGGCGGCAGACGCCTGGCCTCATGGGTGTGTGGCCTGCCCCCGGTTTACGGGGTGTGGCCCAGGTGGCCGGAGAGTTCCCGGCCATCGGTGGTAGCGATTTGCTTGCTCCCACCGGATCTAACGTCAAGCCTCACACGCTTGTGCCCGCGTTCACAAGGGTTTTCCCCGAGTGATCTGAGCGACCTTTCGTTGCCCACGGTCACGGTGCAGGACTGTAGTCGTTAGAACACGCTGCGTATATACGTAGCTGGTCATTGCTTAGGCAGAATCTGCCTGGTCGGACGTCGGTTCGGATCTGTCGTATCCGTTCTGTGACCCTGAGTGTGGGGCAAAGAACGCATTAGGTGAACGTGTTCGCACGGGGCGTACATTCCTGAGTGCACCCCGTGAAAGGGCCAGAAGAGTGGTGTCAGGATTCTTCTGGGTGTTCCACGCAGAGTGATCTGTGCCTTCTCTGACCCTTATATTGACGCACGCGCGACGGGTTCGCAGGCCGAAGTGCCCAAAAGACCCCAATAGGGCCGACCGGGTGCATCGCCGGAAGAATGCTTTTCGCAGCCCTTAAGTCTGGGCTGATGCGGTTGTGACATTCGTTGCGGCGGAACGGTCCTCGCGGGCCGGGAACCGTGGCGCGCTCGGTTTTTACGGTAGCGCGTTTAATCGCTATCGGGTGAATGGATGATGAGGGAGAGGATGTATCCGATGCCGAGGCAGGAAAGCCCGGCCGGGCGGGACCAGGAAGGTCCGGAGGGTCGCGACGGCCTTCGCCTGCTGGTCGCGGTCCTGGTGGGGCTCGAGGCGCTGGCGCTGCTGGCCGGGACGGTGCTGCTGGTGATCGAGGGACTAGGGGCGGAGCGGCCGGCCAACGCCCTCGGTCTGGCGGTCATAGCCGGTCTGATTGGAGTGGCCCTGGCCGGCTGTGTGCGCGGTCTACGGCAGGGCGCCCGCTGGACCAGAGGGCCGGTTCTGACGTGGCAGCTGCTTCAGGCCGGGATAGGCATGCCGGTTTCTGCAAGCGCCTATTGGTACTACGGCATTCCCATCCTTGCCATCGCGGTCGTCGTCTTCTTCCTGATCGCCGGCGGTCACGTGATCGCACGTGAAGAGGACGCGCCCGCCTGAGGGGGCTTGTGGGGCCCGCCAGGGGCCCGGCGCCCCTGCGCTCACCTGAGGGGCATTAAAGGACGTCCGTGGTCCCCACGGCGCCAAACGCGGACCGGGCGTCACGGGAGACCCGTGACGCCCGGTCTGTCGTCGGTCAGAGTTCTTCGGTGAGTCCGCTGCGCAGGATGTTCAGGCTCTTGGTGAGCAGCCGGGAGACGTGCATCTGGGACACGCCCACCTCGGTGGCGATCTGAGCCTGCGACAGGCCCTTGCCGAACCGCAGCTCCAGGATCCGCTGCTCCCGTTCGGGCAGCCGGGCCAGGAGGGGGCGCAGGGTCTCGCGTTGTTCCACCAGTTCCAGCCCGGCGTCCTCGAACGACTTGCCCATCCGGTCCGACTCCTCCGCCGTGGTGGGCAGCGGCACGGTGATGTAGGCACTGGCTGTGTCCAGCGCCTCGATCACCATGTCGGCGTCGACGTCGAGGTGCTGGGCGATCTCCTGCACGGTGGGGGAGCGGTCGAGGGTGTGGGTGAGGGTTTCGCGGGCTTCGGAGACGCGGCGGCCGAGGTCCTGGATGCGGCGGGGGATGCGCATGGCCCAGCCGCGGTCGCGGAAGTGGCGGCGGATCTCTCCGACGATGGTGGGGACGGCGAAGGCGGCGAAGGCTCCGCGTTGGGGGTCGAAGCGGTCGACGGCGTGCAGGAGGCCGATGGTTCCGACCTGGACGAGGTCGTCGTAGGGTTCGCCGCGGCCTTTGAAGCGTTGGGCGAGGTGGTGCACGAGGGGGAGGTGGGCCTCGATCACGGTCCGGCGCAGCTGCTGGTACTGCGGATCGGTCTTGGGCAGTGCGGCCAGCCGGAGCAGATTCGGATCCGCCGGGGGTGGCGCGTCGACGGCATCTTCCCGGACGTGACGCCCACGCCGCCGAACCTCGGTCGCTGCCTCTGCGGCCTCGTCCAGATCGCTGTCCTGCTCACGCAGTCGCGCCGCGACCTCGTGCGCCGGGACCGTGCGCTCGGGCACCTGGACGGGTGCGGGCCCGGCGGCCGGACCGTCGACCGGATCGGCGACCGTTCCGGGGCTGGGCTGCCCGGCGAGTGCAGGCTCGTCCTGTGGCCCGGCGGCCCGTGGGTTGTCGCTGTCCGGGGCATCGTCCCTGCGGGGGGTGCGTTGCAGCACGCTCAGCGTCGTCTCCTGCTGCTGGATCACTGGTCTCCCCGTCCGACGTACGTCAGCTTGATCCATGCGCCGTTCTCACCGAGGCCGGTGAGTACCTCACCGGCGAGCGCCTTGAGCACGGACCATGCGTAGCCCTGCCCTTCGGGGAGCTGGCTGAGCGGGCCGGTGATGAGGATGGAGAGCCTCCCGCTGCCGGGCGGGCCCACCTCGAAGCCGGCCACGAGCGTCCGGCCGGGGTGCGAGCGCCCCCGCAGCAGGAGCGAGCAGGCCTCGTCGACCGCGATCCGCAGATCCTCGATCTCGTCCAGGGTCAGATCGAGTCGCGTGGCCAGGCCGGCCGTCGCGGTTCTGATCATGGCCAGGTACGCCGGATCGGCGGGCACGCGCAGGTCGACGGTGTCTGTACTCCGGACGGTCTCGGAGCGGCTGCCGAGCGAAATCGTGCTCACACCCTTCCCTGACCACCCAGGACGCGCCGTGCTGTAGCGGTGTGCGGTTCGTTCGTTACTGAACGAGACCAATGTCACCATGCGGCAAGGATAGAACACACTGAGTTGTGTATGTCGACGTAACCGACGCACTCGTCGGCGCACTTTTCCGTGCTCGTTGCTGAACGTGACAACCTGCTGGACGGTGCTTGCGTATCGTCACACTGGTCTCAGGTCGAGCCCAAGAGTGATCGATGAATCACCCCTGACTGCGGTCTGTCGCTGAGCGAAATCGAGCTTTCGGCCAAGATCTGATCGCTCTTCGGCGGGTTCTGGTCTTCTGGATCCACCATCTCACCGTCGCCGTCGTCGAGGGGCGTATCCGTCGGGCGGGCCACCTGCACGGCAGTCACCGTTCCCCGGGCGATCAGCACACCCCGCCCGGGAGGTCCGGCCGGTCGGCGGGGGAGCCGGACCCCGAGGACCTCGCCGTCGGCCGGGGCGGTCCCGCCCAGGACCAGGCCCTGACGTGCATCGCGGGCCAGCGTGAGGACACCTCGGTAGGCGCCGAGGACCTCGGCGGCCGAAGCCGTGAGCACGAGGTGGCCCGCACCGTGGTCGTCTCTGCCCAGGTGCAGCGCGAGGACCTCGGTGAGCCGGTCGGTGTCCGGCCCGGGCTGGTCAGGCCCGCACGGCAGGTCCAGCAGGAGCACCGGCTTGCCCGGCCGGTTGTCAGGCCGGTTGTCAGGCCCGGCCAGGTGCCGGGCCAATGCCTCCGCAGCTCCCGGGCCACGCAGTTCATGCCCCGGCAGTAGGACGGAGGAGATTCCCTGCTCCACCAGACCCTCGTACAAGCTGCGCAGAGCTGTGCTCCGCCCGCTGCCCCGGGAACCGAGAATCACTGTCACGGGCGCGGCCAGGACATCCACCCGCACCGCATGGACCCGGTCGCCGCCGATGCCGATCGGTACTGAGCCGCGGGAGCAACGTTCATGGATACCTACCGGAGGCAGATCGGAGCGGGAGAGCCGGGTCGGCAGCGCAGGTATGTGCCAGGGATGATCTGCGCCCGGCCGGTGCCTGGGTGTCTCGGCCGCCCGGGCGACCTGAAGAAGGCAGAACTCTCCCTCTCCGGCAGCCAGCCATGCTCCGCGACCGGGTGGACCGGTGCCGGTGGACCGAGCCGGCCCAGCCGGGATCCCGAGCATCGCCGCCTCGGTCGGGTCCGGCAGTCTCAGGACCAGCCGGTGCGCGAACAAAGAGGAGTACGACCCGGTGAGCAGGGAGATACCGCCGGCCACGGCGAGGCAAATACCTGACCCGGCTCCGTCGCGCAGCAGCCTGACCAGGTCGTCGTGCAGATCGACCAGACCGGGTTCGGACCATGCCGAGGTCACCGCCTCCCAGCCGTCGACCAGGAGCACGATCGGTGCGGCGGCGGTGCGCTCGGCCTGCCGATGCACAAGTTCGCCACGGAGCCTGCGCAGGAGACGACTCGAGCGTTCGTGATCGTCCGGTCGGACCACTGCGTGGGCCCAGCCCATCTGTTCCAGGTCGCTGAGCCGGCCAGCCGGATCGAGCGCGTAACAGTGGACGGCGGTGGCCCCCTGGTCGGTGGCGACCTGGGAGGCGACGGCCCCGAGGGAGCGCAGCAATGTGGAACGTCCCGAACGCGGTGCGCCTACTACCGCCAGGTGGCCGGCGGTCAGGTCCCAGACCGCAGGTTCCTGGTGCTGCTGCTCCGGCCTGTCGATAAGGCCGAACGGCAGGCCCCGACCGGTCGCGGCGGAGGCCATCCGGCCCAGTTCGAGGTCGGTGGGCAGTTCCGGGAGCCAGGGCGCGCGGGCCCTGGCCTGCCCCGTTGCGGCCGCCGCGGCCTTCGTTGCCGTCACGACGCGTTCCAGGTCGCTCTGATGTCCGGGTTCCGGCAGTTGCGCATAGGCGTCCGGTGGCCCTGCGGCGGAATCGCTTCCCGGTTCGAGACGACGGACTCTCGGCGGTGTTTCGACGGCCCCTTCCAGAACTTTTCCACTGACCTGAGCGGTCTGGAACTCGATGAGCCCGTCGCCGCCGATCCGGAGCAACGCTCGACCAGGAATGCGGGGAAGTCCGGCCGCCGCGGGGTCTGAGATCAGGTCATGAGAATCGGCGGCGTCCCGGACCCGGAGGGCGATGCGCAGGTTCATGTTCGCGGCGATGTCGGGCGAGACGACTCCTGCGGGACGCTGTGTGGCCAGCACCAGGTGCACCCCGAGGGAGCGGCCCACCGTGGCGATCCGGACCAGACCGGCGACGAACTCGGGGAGCTCCTCGACGAGGACCCGGAACTCGTCGACGACCACCACCAGCCGGGGCATGGGGGGCAGGGAGCCGTCGCTGAGCCGGGCCTCGTCGTAGCCGGCGATGTCGGTGCAACCGGCCTCCAGCAGCAGGCGTTCGCGTCGGCGCAGTTCGGCGTTGAAAGAGGTGAGGGCGCGGCGTGCGGACTGCTTGTCCAGATCGGTGAGCAGGGCTCCTACATGGGGCAGGTCGCTGCAGGCCTGGAAGGCGGCACCACCTTTGTAGTCGACCAGGAGGAAGGTCAGCCGGTCCGGCCCGGAGCCGATGGCCAGCGAGGCGATCAGGGTCTGCAGGAGCTCGGACTTGCCGGCGCCGGTGGTTCCGCCGATCAGTAGGTGCGGGCCGTCGGTCGCGAGTGATACGCGCACCGGCCCTGCGGCCGACATCCCTAGAACGGCCTGAGGCCCGGCCGCCGGACGTTGGGCGGACGCAGACCAGCTCCCGGCGAGTTCGGCAGTGCTCAGCGACTCTGGCCGGCCGCGCGATCGGCCGAGGTCGAGCAACCGCACCTGGCTGGGGAGGGCGCCGGCCCCGTCCGACGTGGCGTCGCGCAGGGGCGCGAGGACCCGGGCGAGACGGTCGGCCCAGTCGGCGCCGGCCAGGTCGGCCCGAAAGGTCAAGGGAACGTGTCCCACACGCCGCAGGACTGCCTTGGTCTCTGACCCGGAATGGACGACGGTGGCCGCGCATTCGAGTGGGAGCGACGGCTCGTCCTGCTCCAGGCAGATCACCACGATGCCGGCCGCGGAACTGCCGGGGCGGTGTGCCTGGCTGTCGGCCCGGGTCAGAAGCTGCGCGATCTCGGCACGGCTGCGCTGACGCTGGGCGCCGTCCAGCACCATTACCTGCAACCTGCCGGGCCGGTTGTCCAGTGCTGAGGCAGCTGTGTGATGCGGTAACCAGGCGAGCCAGTCCCATTCGCCGGCAACGGTTCCTGGCTCTCCGTGCCGGACTTTCAGTGGCTGAGCCTGACACAGGCTCACCAGCAGGTCGAGGGGGGAGTGAAGAACGACGAGCTGCCCGACGATCGATCGGGCAGTTCCCAGAACCAGGTCGCGAGGACCGCTGATCCCGATCACGGCGAACTCGGCCAGGTCGAGGACGACGGGCGCGTCGGGGTGCAGTTGCCGGGCTTCGGCAGCGCCGGACAGGCCGCCGGTGTGCGGCCCCCGGACCGTCACGTTCGAAGGAGCCGGACCGCGTCCCAGGCGGACCGTGAGCCCGGCCGGTTGCTCCCGGGTGCGCTGCCACAGTTCGTCTGTGGGAACCCGCGCGGTGGTGGCCAGGCGAGCCAGGTCGGGATGAGCCGTCTCCAGATACTCGAGGTCGGCAACCAGTGCCTGGGTCAGCGATCGTTCCGCCTTCTGCTGGGCCAGTTCGTGGTCGGCAGCCCGTTGTCTGCCCTCCTTGCGACCCCGACGGCGATCTGACGTGTACTGCGCCAGCATCAGCAGAGGGCTCAGCACGGCGATGAGCAGATAGGCGGGCTGACGCCAGATCAGCGCGGCCGGTACGGCCAGGAACAACGGGGCGAGAACCATGAGCCAGGGGAGATGGGCACGCGCTGGAGAGGTTGCCGGAGTCGGCATCTCGATCGTCGAGCCGGGCCTGGGCCCGTGCAGGGCGCGCCTTCGGTTCACCAGAAGATGCCCGGCCCCGTCCGGCAGCACCGCTGCGACCGGGCGGTCGGGGGCCCGCACCACCAGCGTGCTGCCACCGAGGCGGAGAGCGGTTCCGGTGGGCAGAGCCTGCCCGGCCGGACCCACCTTCTCGTCGAGCAGCCAGGTTCCGTTGGCGGACAGTAGGTCGCGGACCGTCGTGACCCCGCCCGAGATACCGATCTCGGCATGACGACGGGACAGCCCGGGGTCGGCCAACGGGAGGTCGCAGGATCCGTGCCGGCCGACCAGCAAGGACCGGTCGGAGAGCAGCGGGTGGGTCAGCCCTGCGTCGGGACCCGAGACCACGTGCAGTTCGAGTGCGCCGCCGGGCCGTGGCACCGACCGGCCCACGGCCCCCAGCACCAGCATCGCCCCCTGTACGAGAGGGGGCAGGCCCAACGGGTGAGTTGCCGGTAACGGGCGCCCGAGGCAGTGAAACTCCCGGCTGTCGGACCGGATCGGGCGATCGGCCCGGCCGGGCGCCAGGAGAGCCAGCTGACTCGCGACCGCCCCGAACGTCGTGCCGGTGGACGCCTCGATCTCGACATCCACTGCTGGCACTTCGATCTCGTAGACCACAACGGTCACTCGCAGTCTCATGACTCGATTGTGCCCCTGCTGAAGGGCTTCTCGGGGAGCCCTGTGGATAACCTCGGCAAGACTGCCCGAATGGCGCGTTTCAGTTAAGACTGTGGATAACCGGCGCGGGGTCTGTCCGGATTTACATATGCTTCGGCCACGAGCGCAGCCGACGCCTCCGTGACGAGGGGGGCTGGTTCGACGGGGGAGGAATCGGTGGATGCTGTCGCGATCGTGTCCGACGAGGTTCGCGAGCTGATCAGACGGGAAGGTCTTGACCCGGGCCGGGATTCGACGGGCCTGAGGCGTCTGGTCGAGTTCGCGGTCGCGGAGTACGACGAGCGTTCTCTCACCCGTGCCCTGCCTCCGCTCGCCGACCCGGGGCAGGCGATCAAACGGGTGCTCGACGAGGTGTCCGGATTCGGTGCGCTGCAGCCCTATCTCGACGATCCGTCCGTGGAGGAGATCTGGATCAACGACCCGGGCCGCATCTTCGTGAGTCGTGCCGGCCTGAGCGAGCTGACCACCACGGTGCTCACCGCTCAGGAGGTGCGTGACCTGGTCGAGCGGATGCTCAAGCACTCCGGTCGCCGGGTCGACCTGGCCAGCCCCTTCGTGGACGCGATGCTGCCCGACGGTTCGCGCCTGCACGTCGTCATCCCGGACATCACCCGGAGCGCCTACGCGGTGAACATCCGTAAGTTCACCGTCGTCTCGACCCGGATCGACGATCTGGTCACCCTGGGCACACTCACCCCGCACGCCGCCGAGTTCCTCAAGGCGTCGGTGGTCGCCGGCCTCAACATCCTGGTCTCGGGCGGTACCCAGGCCGGGAAGACGACGCTGCTCAACTGCCTCCTCGGTGCAGTCCCACCCCGCGAGCGCATCATCACCTGTGAAGAGGTCTTCGAGCTGCGGGTGGCGCTGCGCGACTGCGTGGCCATGCAGTGCCGCCAGGCCAGTCTCGAGGGCACCGGCGAGGTGCCCCTGCGGCGGCTGGTGAAAGAGGCCCTGCGGATGCGCCCCAACCGGCTGATCGTCGGTGAGGTCCGGCAGGCCGAGAGCCTCGACCTGCTGCTGGCGCTGAACAGCGGGCTGCCTGGAATGGCCACGGTGCACGCCAACTCGGCCCGGGAGGCGGTGGTGAAGATGTGCACCCTTCCGCTGCTGGCGGGTGAGAACGTCAGCGCCCGCTTCATCGTGCCCACCGTGGCCAGTTCGGTCGACCTGGTGGTCCAGGTGCGGCTCGATGCGGACGGCCGCCGCCGGGTCACCGAGATCATCGGGGTGTCCGGGCGGGTGGAGGGCGACGTGGTGGAGACCACCGAGATCTTCGCCCGGCGGGGTGACCGGCTGGTCAGGGCCGACGGCTTTCCACCCCATCCCGAGCGCTTCGAGGCCGCCGGTATCGACATCGCAGCGGTGCTGCGAGGCGGTTGGAGGTGACGGCGTGGGGGCGTTCGTGGGACTGATCGCCGGGGTCGGGGCCTTCCTGATCTGGTGGTCCTGCTGGGAACCGGTGTCCCGGCCGCTCACCTCGCGATCGATCCTGATCGGGAGGCTCAGGTCGCTGCTGCAGGAGGCCGACCTACCGTCGGTCTCGCCTCCGGCCTTCTTCGCCGTGTGCACCGCGGCGGCGGCCGGTACCGGGTTGGCACTGTTCGTCTTCACCCAGGTCGCCTCGATCGCCGGCTGTTTCGCCGGCATCGCGGGCTGGGCGCCGTACCTGGTCGTGCGGGGCCGCGCCCGGCGCCGACGGCAGCGGTTCCGCGAACTCTGGCCCGACGTGGTGGACAACCTGGCCTCCGGTGTAAGAGCCGGGCTTTCGTTGCCCGATGCGCTGGCTGCCCTGGGGGATCGTGGTCCCGAACCTCTGCGTCCGCCCTTTCGTGCCTTCGCCCGCGACCACCGGCTCAGCGGCAACTTCGCCGGCTCGCTCGACGCTCTGAAGGCCCGGCTGGCCGACCCCACCGGAGACCGGCTCTGCGAGGCACTACGGATCACTCGCGAGGTGGGCGGTTCCGACCTGGGCAAACTGCTGCGCAACCTGTCCACCTTCCTGCGCGACGATGCGCGGGTCCGCTCCGAACTCGAGGCCCGGCAGAGCTGGACGGTCTCGGCCGCCCGGCTGGCAGTCTCTGCCCCGTGGCTCGTGCTGGCGCTCCTGGCCACCAAACCCGAGTCGGTGCAGGCGTACAGCAGCACCACCGGCACTGTGGTCCTGGCCGTCGGCGGCGGGGCCTCGGTGCTCGCCTACCGTCTGATGACGGTGATCGGCCGGCTCCCGGAAGAGCGGCGGGTGCTGCGATGAGTGCCGCCGGTGCGCTGGTCGGCGCGGTCGCCGGGATCGGTGCCTGGCTGATCGTGCTGGGAGTGCCCTGGCGAAGGCACCCCACCCTCGACCAGCGTCTCGCGCCCTATCTACGTGGCGCCCGACTACGGGAAGAGGTTGTCGTCGGCAGTTCCGGGCTTCGCGAATGGCTCCGGCCCGTGCTGATTTCCGCCTCAGCGTGGGCGGCGCGAATCAGCGGCGGCAACGCCTCCGTCGAGAAACGCCTGCACCGTCTGGGGTCCGGGCTGTCGATCGAGCAGTTCCGGGCTCAGCAGGTGCTGGCCGGGGTGGCCGGCGCCGGTCTCGGCGGGAGCGGTGCTGCACTGATCGCGACCGGCAACGGACTGAGCGCGGTCACGCTGATCGGTCTGGTGCTGATCGGTGCGTTGCTCGGTGTACTCGGCCGGGACCAGGTCCTGGACTGGCAGGTGCGGCGCCGGGAACAACGGATCCTGGCCGAGTTCCCCTCTGTGGCCGAGATCCTCGCGCTGGCCGTGGGAGCTGGGGAAGGGCCGCTCGGGGCCCTCGACCGGGTGGCCCGCACCTGCACCGGTGACCTGGCCGACGAGATCGCCCGTACCCTGGCCGACGCCCGCACCGGCCGGTCGCTGACCCAGGCGCTCAACGACCTCGCCTCCCGCACGGCCGTCCCCAGCCTGGCGCGCTTCGTCGACGGAATGGTGGTGGCCGTCGAACGCGGCACGCCGCTGGCTGATGTGCTGCGGGCACAGGCCCAGGACGTCCGTGAGCTCACTCGACGAAGACTCATGGAGTCCGGCGGGCGCCGGGAGATTGGAGCCATGGTTCCGGTCGTCTTCCTGATCCTGCCGGTGACCGTGTTGTTCGCGCTCTACCCAGGCCTGGCCGTACTTGAGCTCACGGTCTAGCCGGCACTCAGAACCATCACCAGAACGGGGAAATCATGTACACCACAGCCCGCCTCATCCGTAGCCGAGATCGCGCCCGCACCGGCCGCACCACCGAGCCCGGCGCGGTTCGAGCCCGGCGTACTCCGAGGCACCGATCCACCTTCGGAAGCCTCTGTCCGGCAGACTTTCTCGCAGCCTCGCTGACGACCCGCATGCATGCCCTTCACGAGCAGACCCGGCGAGGAAGCGATCGCGGCGACGTACCGGGCTGGGTGCTGGTGACCCTGATGACCGCCGGCCTCGTGGTGGCGCTGTGGGGCGCCGCCGGGCCAAGGCTCGTGCAGATCTTCAACGACTCGGTGGACAGCGTCGTTGGCGGGCCCTGAGCCGGGCCGAGGGGAGGGGGTCGCGGGCAGGCAGCCTCTATTAGGCAGTCGGACCGACCAGGGATCGGCGGTGGTCGACTTCGTGTTGGTCAGCGGTCTGCTGCTCTTCCTCTTCCTAGGCCTGATCCAGCTGTCCATCACCCTGCATGTGCGCAACGTCCTCATCGACTGTGCGATCCAGGGCGCGCGATTCGGTGCCTTGGCCGATCAGGACCCCCAGGCGGGCGCCGAGAGAACACGTGGCCTGATCGGCGAGGCCCTCTCGGCGGGCTACGCAGGCCGGGTCTCGGCCCGGCTCGTCCACCTGGAAGGACTGACCACGGTGGAGGTTCGCGTGCAGGCCCCAGTGCCGGTGGCCGGGTTGATCGGGGTGGGGCGCAGCCTCACCGTGACCGGGCACGCCGTGGCTGAGGCCCCGTAGTAGGGGTTGGCTTTGAGGTTTCTGGTGGCGTGAGTCCCAGGATCAGAGGGGCCGAGCCTGGTGAATGAGGAAGGGCTCGTAGGCGGTTCAAACGAGCGGAGGGAGGCAGGGCTGGATACGTAGAGCGGTCTGGCGCAGGTCGTTGGGCCCGGCCTGATACGCGGGTCGGCCGGGTACAGCCGATGCGGCCGGGTACAGCCGATGCGGCCGGGTACAGCCTGATGCGGCTGGGGACAGCCTGATGCGGCTGGGGACAGCTTGATGAGGACGGGGGGCACCCTGATGAAAGGGAGGGCCGGTGCGCTCGGCGCTCTGGGCAAGTAAGGGGACCGAGTGATTGAGACGGTTTTGGTGAGTCAGTCAGGTCCAACGAATGGAACAGGCCCGGTGAGTCCGAGACGCCCGGCGAGCCTTCACATCGTGCGACGGTCAATCGACGATTCGGGTTCAGCCGTCATCGAATTCGTCACCCTGGGCCTGCTGCTCATGCTGCCCGTGACCTACCTCGTTCTCGTCCTGGGCCGCATCCAGGCCGCCACCTTCGCAGCGAACGGAGCCGCCCGGGAAAGCGCCCGTGCGTTCGTGGCGGCGTCCAGCGAGGCCGAGGCAACCTCGCACGCGGCGGTCTCGACCGGGCTGGCCCTGCGTGACCACGGGTTCGACCAGGGGGCGGGCGACCTGGACATCGTCTGCGCGGCCTCGCCCTGTCTGACCCCGGGGGAGCGGGTGACGGTGCAGGTCCGGATCACGGCGCGGTTCCCCTGGCTTCCCGCAGGCTTCGCCGACGCGCTGAACGCCGGCGTGGTGGTCAGCGCGCAGCAGATCGAGACCGTCGACGAGTTCAGGGAGACCGGGCCGTAGATGAGGGACGAGCGCGGTCAGATCCTGTTGCTGACCACCGGATTCGTAGTCCTGGCACTGCTTCTCGTGCTGGTCACGGTCGATGTCACGGCACTGCACCTGCAGCGCCAGGAGTTGCAGGCCCTGAGCGACGCAGCGGCTCGCGATGCCGCCGATGCCCTGGACGAGGCGACCTTCTACCGCCACGGCGCCCAGGAACGCCCGGTCCCGTTGTCCGATGCCTCGGTGCGCTCGAGCGTGACCGGCTATCTGGCCCAGCGGGCCGTGGACGTCGACGTGGGCATCGGGCGGCCCACCGGCGCCCTGGACGATGCAACGGCCCAGGTGACGCTCACCGGAACGGCCCGGATCCCGCTGATCGGACTCGTCGTGCGGCGTTGGGCCGGCGGCGTGCCGTTGAGAGCGACCAGTCAGGCCACCGCTGAACAGATTCCGTAGCGGTCGGTGCGACGGGAGCCAGGTCGACGAACATCACCGCCTTCGAAGCCCTCGAGAACCGAACCTCCGCAACCCCGCAGAACGCCAGCACGAGCGTCCGTGCTTTGTCGTTCTGCCCGAGCGCCCCCTCGAGAAAGACCACCAGGCCACTCCGGCCGGGCGCGACCAGATGAACCACCACTCCGCACCGCCGCAGACGATCGCGCACGCGCGGAGCGAGCCGGGCCGGGTCCATCGAGCCTCCTCCACCACCAACGCAAAGCCCCGACCCACCGGGACGGAGGGAAAGGTCGACCGGCAGGTCGGGGCGGCCTGAGGCGATGCGGATAATCCTGACCGCTTCGGTGATTCACCATATCGTTTCGGGAAACCACGAATCAAGCCGCTTTCTGCTACTCCCTCCGTGGCCGGGACACCTACGGTCTGGCAAATGGACGACTTGGGGCGAGTCGTGGCGCGGAACATCCGCGGCGAGCGCTCGCGCCTGGGCCTCACCCAGGAGGAGTTCGGCAAGCTCGTCGGCTGGTCGCTCAGTCAGGCGCACGACGCCGAGAAGGGCAATCGGCAGATCAAGGTGTTCGAGATCCCGGCGATCTGCCGCGCTCTCCAGGTCACTTTCGCCGACCTCTGCCGAGGCGCCGAGCCGGACGATCTCGACGCCCTCGGCCTCTGAGTCTCCCCGTCGGATCCGCGTGATTCCAGCCGCCGGATCCACCCGCAGCCAAAAGATGCGCACCCCTGCGCACGGGTGCACCCTTTTCCTGTGACCTGGTGAGTGTGAGAGCGAACCGGGGATCGGGGAATGGGAGCCCCTGTGGGAGTTGGAGCCCAGCCGCGCGTCCGGAGTCGAGTCAGGACGCGCGGCCGGGAGCCCGCGGAAGCCGGAATGCGGTGAAGTCCCAGGTCGGCCTGGCCGCATCTCGTCGGCTCCGGTATTCACTGTAAAACGGGCATACCCTCCGCAAAGGGTCAATTATGTGACGCATGCAACACGGCTGCATGAAGAAGGCCGTACCTCTGGGCGCCCCGGGCACCTCGCCAGCCATGCCGACTCCGTGTTTCGGCCGCGAAGCGCGTAACCTCGATCAACGTGGCGACCGACTTCCCTAGCGAGATCCGCGCTCTGCGCACCACCCTGGAGACCATTCTCAAGGTGAGCGACCTGGACCAGCTGCGTTCCCAGATCGCCGAGCTCTCCGAACAGGCCGCGGCCCCCGACCTGTGGGACGACCCGGACAAGGCGCAGGTCGTCACCTCCCGGCTCTCCCACCAGCAGGCCGAGCTGGACCGGCTGGAGAAGATGAGCGCGCGCGTCGACGACCTCGAGGTCCTGGTCGAGCTGGCCGAGGCCGAGGACGACGCGGACACCCTGGCCGAGGCCGAGAACGAACTGCAGGCCGTCCGCAAGGCGCTCGGCGAGCTGGAGGTCCGCACCCTGCTCTCCGGTGAGTACGACGCCCGTGAGGCCCTGATCACCATCCGCTCCGAGGCCGGCGGGGTGGACGCGGCCGACTTCGCCGAGATGCTGCTGCGCATGTACCTGCGCTGGGCCGAGCGGCACCAGTACAAGACCGAGGTCTACGACACCTCCTACGCGGAGGAGGCCGGCCTCAAGTCGGCCACGTTCCGGGTGGACGCGCCCTACGCCTACGGCACGCTCTCGGTCGAGCAGGGCACCCACCGCCTGGTGCGGATCAGCCCGTTCGACAACCAGGGCCGCCGGCAGACGTCGTTCGCCGGTGTCGAGGTCCTGCCCGTGGTGGCCGAGACCGACCACATCGAGATCCCGGAGAACGACATCCGGGTCGACGTCTACCGCTCCTCCGGCCCGGGTGGTCAGTCGGTCAACACCACCGACTCCGCGGTCCGGCTCACCCACATCCCCACCGGCATCGTCGTGACCTGCCAGAACGAGAAGTCGCAGCTGCAGAACAAGGCCTCCGCGATGCGCGTGCTGCAGGCCAAGCTGCTGGAGAAGGCCCGGCAGGACCGCCAGGCCGAGCTCGACGCGCTGAAGAACGACGGCGGCTCCAGCTGGGGCAACCAGATGCGCTCCTACGTCCTGCACCCCTACCAGATGGTGAAGGACCTGCGCACCGAGCACGAGTCGGGCAACCCCGGCGCCGTGTTCGACGGGGCGATCGATGAGTTCCTGGAGACCGGCATCCGCTGGCGGAAGTCGCAGGAGCAGTCCGCCTAGGCCTGCGGGCACCAGAATTTGAGGACGCCTGTACGCGCGGCTACCGCGCGTAGAGGCGTCCTTCACTGTCCGGCGCCGCGCAAGGCACAGAAACCGCACGGGTTCACATTCGCACCGCACTCGGTCCTCTCAGGTCCACATCCGCACTCCTGCGGACCCCTAGACTTCGATCGGCCGCGTGCACCCTCCCTTAGTCCCCGACAGCGGCCGAGGTCTGAGCCGTGATCCGATTCGACGACGTCACCAAGGTCTACCCGGGCACCAAGCACCCCGCGCTCAACTCGATCAGCCTCGAGGTGAGCAAGGGCGAGTTCGTCTTCCTCGTGGGAGCTTCCGGGTCGGGCAAGTCCACCTTCCTGCGCCTGGCCCTGCGTGAGGAGAAGCCGACCAAGGGCGTGGTCCGGGTCTCCGGCAAGGACGTGGCCAAGCTGTCCACCTGGAAGGTTCCGCACCTGCGCCGCACCATCGGCGCCGTGTTCCAGGACTTCCGGCTGCTGCCGAACAAGACCGTGTTCGAGAACGTCGCGTTTGCGCTGCAGGTCATCGGCAAGCCGCGGCACGCCATCGCGCACACCGTCCCCGAAGTGCTGGAACTGGTCGGCCTGGCGGGCAAGGAGCAGCGGTTCCCGCACGAGCTGTCCGGTGGTGAACAGCAGCGGGTGGCGATCGCCCGGGCCTTCGTGAACCGCCCGGCCATCCTGCTGGCCGACGAGCCGACCGGAAACCTCGACCCGAACACCAGCGTGGGCATCATGCGGCTGCTCGACCGGATCAACAAGACCGGCACCACGATCGTGATGGCGACCCACGACCACGAGATCGTCAACCAGATGCGCAAGCGCGTGATCGAGCTCGAGCACGGCAACATGCTGCGCGACGAGGCCACCGGTGTGTACGGCTACTCCCGCTGACCGTCGCGCCTGACCGTCCTGCCCGAACGTCCCCGGCCCGGCCTCCAGAGCAACTGAGAAGGACATGCGTTTCCAGTTCATCCTCGACGAAATCCTGATCGGCCTGCGCCGCAACATCGCGATGGCGATCTCTGTCGTGCTCGTCACCGTCGTGTCGCTGTTCCTCGTCGGTCTCGGCTTCCTGGCCCAGCGCCAGGTCGACACCATGAAGGACTACTGGTACGACCGGGTCCAGGTCTCGATCTTCCTGTGCGGTGACGTCTCGACCGCGGCCAGCTGCGCCGACGGCAAGGCCACCGAGACGCAGAAGGAGTCGATCCAGGCCGACCTGAACGCGCCGCAGCTGGCGCAGTACGTCGAGAAGGTCTACTTCGAGACCCAGGACGAGGCCTTCAAGCGCTTCAAGGAGCAGTTCAAGGACAGCGCGCTGTCCGAGAACGTGACGGTCGACCAGATGCCGGAGTCCTACCGCGTCGACCTCAAGGACCCGGAGAAGTACCAGGTGGTGGCCGAGTCGTTCACGGCCAAGCCCGGGGTCGAGTCGGTGGAGAGCCAGAACCAGGTGCTGGACCGGCTGTTCGCCCTGCTGAACCAGCTCAAGTTCGGGGCCTGGCTGCTGGCCGCGGTCACCCTGGTCTGCTCGGTGCTGCTGGTGGCCACCACGATCCGGCTGACCGCCTTCACCCGCCGCCGGGAGACCGGCATCATGCGCCTGGTCGGGGCCTCGAACTTCTTCATCCAGCTGCCGTTCATCCTGGAGAGCATGATCGCCGCGGCCGTCGGGGCCGGCCTGGCCTCGCTGGCGCTGGTCGGGGTCACCAAGTTCCAGATCCAGGACCGGCTGGCCCAGTCGCTGACCTTCACGAACTACGTCGGCGTGGGTGACGCTCTGATGATCGTTCCGTGGCTCTTCGTCATCGGATTGGGCATCGCTGGCGTGTCGGCCTTCCTCGCACTGCAGAGATACCTCAAGGTGTAGTTACTCCTGTACCGTGTGTGACCGATGTTGCCACCCCGATACGGGGTTGTCCGGCGACAGGAGGCATGCGGATGAAACGGCTGACCACCCGACGGAACTCGCGTCCGGCCCGGTTCCTTGCCGCCGTGATGGTGGCGGGGGCCGCGCTGACGGCCGGGGTCACGAACCTGGCCCAGACGGCTGCCCCGGCCGCTGCGGACGAGGTCGAGGACAAGCGGGACAAGCTCGCCGAGGAGCTCCGGGAACTGCGGAAAGACCTGGAGGGCACCTCCGAGGAGCTGGTCGATGCCGCGGTCCGGCTCCGGACCGCGGAGTCCCGGCTGAACGAGGCCAACGCCCGTCTCAAGGCCGCCGAGGCCGCGCTGGCCAAGGCCAACGCCCGGGACGAGCAGCTGGCCGGCGAGCTGGCGGTGGCCGAGGCCGCGGTCGAGAAGGCGCAGCGCGACCTGGAAGCCGGGGCCGAGGAGCAGCGCCGCACCAAGGAACGGCTGGCCGGGATCGCCCGGGAGGCCTACGTGAGTTCCGGCTTGGCCGGCCTCTCCATCGCGCTGGACGCGCAGAGCCCCGAGCAGTTCGCCGACCGGGTCAGCGTGGCCGGGACCGCGCTGCGGGCCCAGGGCGGCGTCATCGACCGGCTGGCCGTCGAGCAGGCCGAGACCCGCGCCCGGGAGGCCAAACTCGACGCCGGCCGGCGTCAGGTGGCCGCTCTGAAGAGGGAGTCCGAGCAGCTCGTCGAGCAGCGGGCGGCCGCCACCACGGCCGCCCGCCAGGCCAGCGACGAGATCGGTGACCTGGTCGAGGAGCGCGAGCAGGCGGTCGCGGCGATCGCCGCCCGGAAGGCCGCGGAGCAGAAGCGGGTCGACGATCTCGAGGACGAGCAGGACGAGCTGGCCCAGATCCTGCGGGAGCGGGCGGCCCGGTCCGCCTCCTCCGGGGGAGGCGGCGGCGCGAACCCCCCGGCCGACGGTGGGAACGGGCTGTCCTACCCGGTCAGCGCACCGATCACCTCCAGCTACGGCTACCGCTACCACCCGATCCTGAACTACCGAAGGCTGCACGCGGGCACCGACTTCGGAGCTTCCTGCGGGACGCCGCTGCGGGCTGCGGCCTCCGGCACGGTGGTGCGGGCGGGCTGGGCCGGTGGTTACGGCAACCAGATCGTGGTGGACCACGGCCGGATCAAGGGCTCCAGCCTCGCCACCTCGTCCAACCATCTGAGCCGGATCTCGGTGCGCAGCGGCCAGACGGTCGGCCGGGGCCAGGTGATCGGCTACACCGGCACCACCGGGCTGTCCACCGGCTGCCACCTCCACTTCGAGGTATATGTGAACGGCTCCACCGTCGACCCGATGGGCTGGCTGTGACCGCTGCGCCCACCGCGTAACGGGGCTAATCAGGTGGGCACCACCCGTTGCACCCTCATAGACTTGACCTTCGGCAATCCGGCTGGAGACAGCCGCGAGGAGAAGAAGAGGTGAGGTGGGCGTGCCCAGGGAGACCGGTCGCAAGGTGGTCGCGACCAATCGCAAGGCGCGGCACGACTACCACATCGACGACACCTACGAGGCGGGCATCGTGCTGACCGGGACCGAGGTGAAGGCCCTGCGGGAGGGCCGCGCCTCCCTGGTCGACGGCTTCGCCCAGATCGACCGGGGTGAGGCGTGGCTCGAGCACGTGCACATCCCCGAGTACTTCCAGGGCACGTGGAACAACCACGCACCGCGTCGGCGCCGCAAGCTGCTGCTGCACCGGGCCGAGATCGACAAGCTGGCCGGCAGCACCCGGGAGGGCGGCTACACACTGGTGCCGTTGCAGCTGTACTTCAAGGACGGCAAGGCCAAGGTGGAGATCGCCCTGGCCCGCGGTAAGAAGAACTGGGACAAGCGCCAGACCCTGCGTGAGCAGCAGGACAAGCGCGAGGCCTCCCGGGCGATGTCGCTGCGCGTCAACCGCTGATCCGGACGTTGTCGGGAGGCGGGAACACGGCCGGAGGCTGTAGAGTTATACAGCTGTGAGGGCCCGGCCACGGGTCCTGATTGACAACTGAACAAGGCAAGACTGGGAAAGATCTCCATCTTCTGCAACCAGGTCCTTCCCCTCACGGGGGTGACTGGTTTCGACGTTGGTCGTCTTACCAGGGGAAGCGGGCCGAGTACGCGATGTGATCTCGTTAATCCTCGTCGCAAACCAATAGTTGCCAATACATCGCGCAACGACCTCACCCTCGCTGCCTAAGCGAGGCCTGTAGGTCCGTCAGTCCGGGAACGCCTTCGGCCCGGGTCCTGGCGTCGACTAGGAGGCCACTGCCCAAAGGACCGGTCACGGGGCCTGCGGGAACACTAACCGTGACTGAGCCCGGCTCGGTGACCCGCCTGTGGGATCGCCGGGGCTAAGAAAAGCCACAGCAGGCTGCGCCCGGAGAAGTCCTGGTTCTGCGCTGACGGACGGGGGTTCGAATCCCCCCACCTCCACAGAACGAAGAGCCCCCGAACCGCGAGGTTCGGGGGCTCTTCTCGTTTGCCTCCGAACCGGCTGAGAAATCTCTGTGCCGTCGTGCAACGCCCCGCTGCCCCCAGGCGTCCTGCCTGCGGAAGAACCGAATCGGCATGAACTTCGCTCAGGGTGACCAGATGTCACGTGCGAACGGCCATGACGATTCGCAGGCGCTCTGGGGGGCAATAGGTGATCCACCGTTGTCGAACACGCATGCCTGCGCCCGGTCTACCGACAGCTGGACATCACCTGTTTGAGAAGGAGCTCGCGTTCATGCCGACCACCAGTCCATCCCTCACCCTCGGTGGCAAGATCGTCGCCGCCGCCGGTCTGCTGTTCCTCGTGGCCACCTTCCTGCCGTGGTACAGCTTCACGGTCAAGGCCTTCGGCACCTCAAACACCTCCAGTGCCAACGGCTGGGACGTCGGCCTGGCCAAGGTCGCCGCCCTGCTGGTCTTCGTGGCCCTGGCCGAGGTGATCGTCACCCAGGTGGCCAAGGTTCGGCTGCCGGTCAGCCCGTCCCTGCTGGGTCTGGGCCGCCTGGCCGTCTCGGGCCTGGCCGCGCTGCTGGTCCTGGTCGAACTGGTCAAGGGGCAGGACCTCGACATGCCGGACACCTCGGGCCTGGAGAGCCTCTCCGCGGGCCTGGGGGCCGAGGTCGACCTGGGCATCGACTACTCCTTCGGGCGTAGCTTCGGCATGTTCGCCGCCGTGCTGTTCGCCCTGCTCCTGGTGGCCGGCAACGTCCTGCGACTGCGTGAGACTCCGGCCCTGACCGGCCCGGGTCAGTACCCGGGCCAGGGTCAGCAGCAGTTCGGTCACAACCCGCAGCAGGCTCCCTACAGCAACCCGCAGCAGCAGTACGGCAACCCGCAGCAGGCCCCGTACGGCAGCCCGCAGCAGCAGTACGGCAACGACCCGCAGCAGTACAACCAGCAGAACCAGGGCGGCCAGCCGTACAACCAGAACCAGTACGACGAGACCCGTTTCAACCCCGACGGCTACGGCCAGCCGCGTCGGCCGGAGCGCGGCCAGCAGTACCCGCCGCAGCAGGACGGGCAGTACTGAGCCGACGGCTCGATCGAAGGCCGGGCATCAGCAGGTGCCCGGCCTTCGTCGTTTCCGCAGAACAAGGTTCGGAACGGATCGGCGAAACCCGTTCGGTGGGCGTCCGCTTCCGCCGAATCGTGACATCACCACCGAAACCCGCCTGCGTCGCCCGCCCGTGCCTGGCAGAGTGAGCTCACAGGCGGCCGACAGGTTCGGCCCTCGGACAGGATCGGAGTTCCTCGGCCATGGCCAGCAGCAGTCTCCCGCTCACGACGGGCGGAAGGATCGTCGCCGTCGCCGGCGTGCTCTTTCTGCTCGACACGTTCGCACCCTGGCACCGCCTGTGCGTCGTAGTGCTGGACGTCGAGGCCTGCCGCACCCACGACGCCTGGGCCACCACCTGGTCCAGCGTCGCCGCGCTGCTGGTGGCCGTTCTGCTGGCCGAGCTGCTCGTGTCTCAGGTGGCCGGGCTGCGCCTACCTGGCGACTGGGCGCGGTTCCGGCTCGGAATCGCGGCCCTGGCCACCGCACTGGTGATCCTGCAGGTGTTCGTGGGTGACGGAGCGCTGGATCGTACCTACGGCGTCTGGTTCGGGCTCGTCCTCGCCGCCGCTCTTACCTACGGCAGCTACCTGCGCAGGACGGAAGCGCCGGTCGGGCGCCTGTCACTGAACCGGTAGGAAGACGTACTCCTCCAGGTCGGGAATGCTCTTCCCGCCGAACAACAGTCCCAGCTGACTGCCGTACCAGCCGATGAAGCCGGCCTTCTCGTCGTGGTCCACCTCGTACTTGACCCGCTCGGTGCCTTCGGGGGCGAGCACGTTGCCGCCCTCGCGCAGAACGCCGGGCTGCTCCGCGTACCAGCCCACGGTGCGTGAACCGGACAGGGCCTTCCCGAGCTCGTGAGTGATCACGTGGTCGACGTGCCCGGCCCGGCCCAGCGGGGCCAGGATCAGGTCCTCCCGCGTGGTGGCCAGGCTCACCCGCTGCTCCAGTACGGGCAGCAACGGCTGGTCGGGCTCGGCGATCCGGCCGCGCGACATGTGCGCCTGGGTGGGGTACACGCAGTCCAGTTCGGGCAGCCAGCGTGCGGCCAGGCGGGGAACGCGCGAATCCTTACGGCGCCGGAACAGTGCGTCCTGGAAGCCGAAGTGGACGCCGGTCGCGCCGATCGAGCGCAGTGCCACCTTGTCCTCGGCCCGGCGCCGGCTGTACAGGGGCTGGGCCCGACGGGCGTTGCTCTGCCGTAGGAAGGCCCGGGCCGGATGGGCCGGCCGCTGGCCGTTGCAGGAGGAGAACAACGTCATCACCGTCACCGGGGTGAGGGGCGAGGTCTGCGCGATCAGCGAGCCGCAGGAGAGCGCCGCATCGTCCAAGTGCGGGGAAAGGATGATGATGCTCGCGTGGTCCTGTAAAGCATCCGCTCCGATCACGACGGCTTCCTCTCTGAGCGTGACGCGCTGCCCGCCTCCGAGGACAACGTCCGGCGGAGTTGCGAGCGCGATGAACGACGCTGCTCAGCTTAGGTATCCGGGTGTGCGGCAAGGCTATTGACGCGGCCGAGGGGGCCAGGAGCCAAACGGACGACCCTCGGTGGGGCGCGGACCGGAATGTTCCGGATCGCCCGGCCCGCCACCCACCGAACCGGACGTGCGCGCGATCGGTGCGCGCGAACGTCCTCAGTTTCAGGAGACCGGAAGGAAGATCGTCTCGTCGAGCGCCGGGATGCGCTTGCCCAGCTCGGACCGCGAGTGCGTGGTGTACCGCTCGAGGAACTGTGCCTTGACGGTGTGGTCGACGTCGAACTTGACCCGCTCGGTGCCCTCGGGAGCCGCGATCTCCTCCTCCCAGGTCTGCGCGTCCGGCTGGTCGGCGTAGAAGCCCACCGAACGCCCCGCCCGCGACAGCGCCCAGCCCACCTGGTTGGTCAGCACCCGGTCGACGTTCCCGCTCAGCCCCAGCGGCGCCAGGATGATGTCGTCCTTGCTGGTGCTCAGCGAGACCCGCTGCACCAGCTCGTCGACCAGCGGGAAGTCGAGCGGTGAGATCGCCCCGCTGCGGATGTGCCAGCGGTAGGTCGGGTAGACCACCCCGAGCTCGGGCACCAGGTTGCGCACCACCTTGGGCACGTTGCGGTCGGTGCGGCGGCGGAACAGCGCGTCGTGCAGGCCGAAGTGCACGGCCGTCACGTTGATCGAGCGCAGGGCCAGCGTGTCCTCGGTACGGCGCTGCGCGTAGAGCGCAGGGGCCCGCACCGCGTTGCGCTTGTCCAGGAAGGAACGGGCCGTCCTGGTCGGGCTGTCGCCCTGGCTGTGGGTGAAGAAGGTCATCACCGTGACCGGGGTGGTGAGCGCCAGCTGGGACAGCAGATAGCCGCAGGACAGCGCCGCGTCGCCCAGGTGGGGGGAGAGCACGATCACGGGACGGTCTGACAGGGACTCCGGTGCGGCCACTGGGCCATCCTTTCGCGAGGGCGGGGGTGCTTGGGTTCGCCGTTGACAAACCCAAGCACACCCGGGCGCCTCAGACGTCAGAAGGTGCGGCCCGCAGCGGCCCGGGCGGACTAATCTTTGCCTCGCAGTGCGCCGGACCGCAGTGCACGAACGAAGAAGAACATCGGGAAAGGTGCCATGACGACCCAGGCCGAGAGTTACGAGTTCCAGGTCGAGACCCGTCAGCTGCTCCAGCTGATGATCAACTCGATCTACTCGGACAAGGACCTCTTCCTGCGCGAGCTGATCTCCAACGCCTCCGACGCCCTGGACAAGCTGCGGCTGGAACGGTTCAACGACGACACGCTCGACGTCGACACCTCCGACCTGCACATCCGGATCGACCTGGACGCGGCGGCCCGCACGCTGACGATCAGCGACAACGGCATCGGGATGTCCCGGGCCGAGGTGGTCGACCTGATCGGCAAGATCGCGAACTCCGGCACCGCCGAGTTCATGCGCCAGCTGAAGGAGGCGCAGCGTGAGGAGGCCGACACAGAGGAGCTGATCGGCCGCTTCGGCGTCGGCTTCTACTCCAGCTTCATGGTCGCCGAGCGGGTCACCATGATCACCCGGCGGGCCGGTCAGGCGGAGGCGACCCGGTGGGAGTCGGCCGGTGAGGCCACCTACACCCTCGAGCCGGTCGACAGCGCTCCCCAGGGCACCACCATCACGCTGCACCTGAAGCCGGCCGACCCGGAGGACCGGCTCTTCGACTACACCGATCCGCGCAAGGTGCGCGAGATCGTCACCCGGTACTCCGACTTCATCACCTGGCCGATCCGGATGGCCGCGATCCCGGTGCCGGGGGACGACGACGAGGCGGACGAGGCGGCGGAACCGGCCGAGGAGACCGTCAACTCCCGCAAGGCGCTGTGGACCCGCCCGGCCGGTGAGGTCACCGACGAGGAGTACGCCGAGCTCTACAAGCGGATCAGCCACGACTGGAACGACCCGCTGGAGACGATCCGGCTCAACATCGAGGGCACGCTGCAGTACCAGGCCCTGCTGTTCCTGCCCGAGCGGGCCGGTGCCAACCTGTTCAGCCCGGACGCCAAGCACGGGGTGCAGCTGTACGTGAACCGCGTGTTCGTGATGGACGACGCGGAGGAGCTGCTGCCGGCCTACCTGCGCTTCGTCAAGGGTGTGGTCGACTCGCAGGACCTCGCGCTCAACGTCTCCCGCGAGATCCTGCAGCAGGACCGGCAGATCGAGTCGATGCGCAAGCGGCTGACCAAGCGGGTGCTGCAGGCGGTCAAGGGCCTGGCCGCGAACGAGCCGGAGAAGTACACGAAGTTCTGGGGCGAGTTCGGCCGGGTGGTGAAGGAGGGCCTGCTGCAGGACTTCGCCAACCGCGACGCGATCCTCGAGATCTGCTCCTTCGAGTCCACGAACGACCCGGAGAAGCGCACCAGCCTGCGCGACTACGTCGAGCGCATGCCTGAGGACCAGGACAAGATCTACTACCTCACCGGCGACTCCCGGCAGGCCCTGGAGAACTCCCCCTACATGGAGGCGTTCCGGGCCAAGGAGCTGGAGGTGCTGCTGCTGACCGACCCGATCGACGAGGTCTGGGTGGACGGCATGCCGGAGTTCGACGGCAAGCAGTTCCAGTCCGTGGCCAAGGGCGACATCGACCTGCACGAGGACGACACCGCCGAGGAGAAGGAGAAGCAGAAGGAGCAGTACTCCGCTCTGCTGACCTGGATGGGCGAGGTGCTGACCAAGGAGGTCAAGGAGGTCCGGCTGTCCAGCCGCCTGACCACCTCGCCGGCCTGCGTGGTCAGTGACCAGAACGACGCCACCCCCACGCTGGTCAACCTCTACCGGGCGATGGGCCAGCCGATCCCGCAGGAACGCCGGATCCTCGAGCTGAACCCCGCGCACACGCTGGTCGAGGGGCTGCGCTCGGCGCACGAGGCCCGCCCGGAAGACCCGAAGCTGGCCGAGACGGTCGAGCTCGTGCACGGCATGGCCCTGCTGGCCGAGGGCACGCAGCCGGACGATCCGGCGCGGTTCGTGCAGTTGCTGGCCACTCAGCTCGGGGAGACGTTGGGCAGATGAGTCAGGGCGCGGGGGAGCAGGAAGAGCCGATGAGAGACGAGTACGGTCGCCCTGAGCCGCCGGCTGCGGGCACCGAGGCGGAGGTCCTTCTCGGCTTCCTCGACTACCAACGCGCCACTTTCGCCTGGAAGATCAGTGGTCTGGATGCGGCAGGGCTGGCGACAGCCCTGCCGCCGTCCCCGATGACGCTCGGGGGGATGATCAAGCACCTCGCGTACGTCGAGGACGAGTGGTTCCACGTCCGGCTGTTGGGTAAGCAGCGCCCAGCCCCGTGGGACGAGGTGGACTGGGGGAGCGACCCCGACTGGGAGTGGCACACCGCCGGGGAAGACACTCCCGAGCAGTTGCATGCTCTCTGGCAGGCCGCGCTCGCTCGTTCCCGGGAGGCCACGGCCACTGCCCTGGCCGACGCAGGCATGGGGCGCCTGTCCCGCTACCAGTTCCGCGACACCGGCCAGACCCCCAGCCTGCGCTGGATTCTCACCCACATGATCGAGGAGTACGCCCGGCACAACGGGCACGCCGATCTGATCAGGGAGTCGATCGACGGGCTGGTCGGCGAGTAACACGCGACTCTCTGCTGCCGTCTGATCGCACAACGTCTCGGTAGCCTCGGTCGTGTGCAGTCTGCGCCTCGCCGAGCCACGCTCGTCCTTGCCCTGGCCCTGGCCGCCACGGTGGTTCCGTCCCAGCCGGGTCTCGCCCAGAACCAATTGGGGACGTCCTCGAGGACTCGAGCGGAAACGTCCGTTGGTGGGGACGTGAGTTGGCTCGTACCTCGGCAGGCTGCGGTTCCCGGGGGAGAGCCCAAGGTGACGTGGCCGGCCAAGGGCCGCGCGCGCATCGCGGTGCCCGGGGTAGGAACGATGGGCAATAAGGACAGCGGTGTGAAGTCGGTGCCGATCGCCAGCGTTACGAAGGTGATGACTGCGTACACGATTCTGACGGACCATCCGCTGCGGGCCGGACAGGAGGGCCCGGTCATCACGGTGACGAAGGCCGAGGCCGCTACCTACCCCAAGCGCAAGGCCGAGGGGGAGTCCGTGGTCAAGGTGAAGGCGGGGATGCGGATCACCCAACGGCAGGCGCTCGAGGCTGTGCTGATCCGCTCAGGCAACAACATGGCCGACATCCTCGGCCGCTGGAGCGCCGGCTCACCCAAGCGCTTCGTCGCCCGGATGAACTCCAAGGCGGCCGAACTGGGTCTGACGTCGACCTCTTTCGCCGATACCTCGGGGCTGAGCCAAAAGTCCCGCAGCAGCACCATCGACCTGCTCGACCTGGCTGTAGCGGCGATGAAGGATCCGACCTTCGCCGAGATCGTCGCCACGCCCAAGGCCCAGATCCCGATGAACACCCTGACCACGACCAACAAGCTGCTGGGCCGCAACGGCGTGATCGGGATCAAGACCGGATCGACGAATGCCGCCGGAGGATGCCTGCTCTGGGCCGCGACCGACCAGGTGAACGGCGAAACCCGCACGATCTACGGGGTGATGCTCGGGGCGCCCGGCCCGCTGATTCTCACGAACGCGCTCAAGGCCAGTGAGAAGATGGTTGTCTCGTCGCGAAAGGCGTTGCGGCGCGTGACTCTGTTGCAGCGCGGCACCCCGGTTCTGTCGGTCGCCGGAGACGACGGGGTGGTACGGCAGTACGGTGTTGCGCAGACGCTCGCCGTGCCCGGGTGGTCAGGGATGAAGTATCGCCTGGGGCTGCCGATCGGCTTCACCGACGGCCAGGCCCCGACCGAGATCACCGTGAAGACCAGCGGTGAGTCGATCGGGGTCGGCCTGGAAGAGCTGTAGACCGGGCCGCTTTCAGCCCCGCAGCCTTCCCACGAGACCGATGAGCAGCCCGGCGCCGACCACCAGGAGCACCACCGAGAGGAAGCCGGCCAGGGCGACGACCGAGACCAGGCAGGCCAGAGAGAGCGTGATCGAGGCCGGGCGGCTCGTACTGGTGAAGCCTTCGGTCAGCACGGCCGCGACGAGGATCCCGGCAAAAGCACCCGCTGCCAGCCAGAGCACGGCGAGGTGGTGGCCGCCCAGGGTGAAGACCGAGGTGAGCCGGTGGGCGTCGAACCACTCACCGGCGGTGTACATCCACACCGCGGCCATCACGTCGGCCGTCGCCGTCGCCCAGATCCAGCGAACCGTGCGGGTGGAGAGCTCCGTCCGGTCGGCAACCAGGTTCGTCTGCCACACGTTCACCACCTCCAGGCGACCAATGGGAAGAACAGGGCCGGCTCTCCGTCCCGAGGCGGCCGGCCCGGGCCGATCACGCCGAACACCACCGGGTCGAGGCGTTCGAGGGAAGCGGCCAGGATCGGCGCGGCACCGGTGATCCGCTCGAAGACCCCGGCCACCCGGGCCAGGTCGGGATGGGCGGGGACGCTCCCGAGCACCTCGCGAGCCAGTTCCGGGCTGCATCTGCGGCCGGACGGGGGGATCGCGGTGATGTCCACCTGCTCCGGGTCCAGTTCGTGGGCCAGCACGACGGCATCGAACAGCACGCCGGACTCGGCGATCTCCTTGAGCCTTTCGCGGCAGTGCCGGGGGATCGGCAGCCGGCCGTTGCGGGTTCGCAGTGGATCCTGCTCGGCCGCGAGCACCAGCCAGGGCCGGCTCCGGCGGTCGAGCAGGACGGTGGGCTCGGCGTGGAAGGTCTGCACCTGCGGCTCGGGCAGGCCCGGTGTTCTCGGCCGTACGGTCGCGTTCATCGGTTCACCGGTTCGGGGTGGTCGGCCGGAAAGACGCGATGGCCACCAGGAACAGGGCGAACAGGCAGGCCAGCGACAGCAGAAGTGCGCTCGCTGTGAGCATGGCCGCGAGCACGCCGGAGGTCGCCACCGTACCCGTCACCGCCAGCACACCGATCGCGGCGAGCTGGGGAGTGTTGACCTCGGTCAGCCCTCGGCTGGTGCCGGCCAGCACGGCCAGGCCGGCCAGGTAGAGCAGGCTGAGGACCAGCACGAAGAACTCGTTGTGCCCCAGGGTTGTGGTCGTGCACAGCAGACTCTGGCAGGGGAACCGGCCGCCGTGTGCGCCCAGCGACACTGCCGCAGCCCCCGCGCTGAGCGGGGCCAGGAGGAGCAAGAACCGACGGACGCGGCGGGGCAGGGGGATCGGGCACGATTCCCAGGTGCGGGTGGAGTTGAGAAAGTCTCCCAGAGCATCGGTCCGGCTCTCCTCGAGACCGAGAGCACAAACGTCCTCAAGTAGTTGGGGTGGTTGGACGGCGGTTTCGACTGGGGCTCGGTCGAGCACGCTGCGGGCGCTGGACATGGGTGGGCTCCTTGATCACGAGCCCGGCGCGAACGGGGGACGCGCCGCGGCTGCTGCGACCGATACTCCCGGTTGCGGGAACCGCTGTCAGGCAACGGCCTTGCGCCGAAACCGGATGGAACCGCAACGGTTCCACCTGGCCCCGCTACGGTTCCACCGCTTCCCGAGGTTCAGCTTCCCAGCAGCTCGTAGGCCGCGGCCAGCTCGGCCACCATGAGATCGCTGGAGCCGTGCGGCGGGGTGAGAACGTTGCCAGGCCCTGACGACTCGTCGCCGGACGCCCCGGGACGCAGCAGAAGTTCGAGCAGTTCGCGCTCACTGAGGTCGAGCAACTGGTCGCACTGGCCCCGGCCCAGACCCGTGGCGGCCGTGGTGTAGACCCGGGCGCCGGACTCACCGCCCGGCAGCAGCAGCCGGCCGATCGCCCGGACCCGCCGGTTGGGCTGGACCGCGACCATCCGGAGCCGGGCCTCGGCCACCAGCTGCCGCCACTCGCGCAGCGCCAGGATCGCCCGGCGGACGTTGTACAGAGCCGGGTCCTGGTCGGAACGGGCCGGCTGGCGCTCGATCAGCGCATCGAACACGTCGACCCGAATCCGCTCCAGGTCGAGGGCCTCCTGATCCGGCGGCACCCGGAGCACCCCGCGCAGCGACGAACGCAGCCGTTCCCCCTCGCCCACGCGGTGCAGGGTCAGCAACGTCTCGCCGCGGGCGCGGCCGGTGTCGCGGTCGAGCAGCCGGGCCAGCATCCGTCCGCCCGCCCCGTGGTCGGTGACCGGATCACCGAAGAGCGGGACATCGACCACCACCGTGCGCACATTGCGTTCGCGGCCCGGGACTGCCGCCCGGACAGTGATTTCCGGGCGGTCGGGATCAGGATGGATCTGAAGGGTGCGGGCCGGGACCTGCCGGGGGTCGATCAGGCCCGTCGGCCGGCTGGTGGCCAGGCCTTCCCGGGCCGGATCCGGCCGGGACCGGATCCGGGGCCGGTAGTCGCGGAACGGGCCGGTGCGGAACGTCTTGTGCAGGTCACGCCACATCTCGACCACCGCGCGCAGCGCCTCGTCGTCGCTCTTCAGCTGAGCGCGCAGGCGGTCGTAGCCGGCCACCACCTCGCCCAGACCATCGAGCAGATCACCGGGCAGCGGGCGCGGGCGCAGGCAGAGCTGGGCCAGGAGACCTCGGAGGCCGCCCGCGGCGCGCCGGGTCAGCACCAGCGACTGCTTGAGAAGCTCGGTACGCGCGGCCCCTTCGGGCAGGGTGAGTGCGGCCCAGGCCCGCGCCACCCCACGCTCGGCATCGACCAGGGACTGGTCGAGCGGCAGGTGGAGCCAGCGGTCCAGGGCGTCGGTGACTGCGATACGCAGCCACGGGCCGGCGGCGGAGAGGTCTGCTTCCAGGCGGGAGACCTCGATGCGCGAGCTCCCCCGATCCAGGTGATCGTTGATGCCGGCCACCGCAGTGTCTCCGACGAGGGCCCGGATGATGTTCTCGGAGGCGGAGTTCCAGGAAGTGACGGTGATCGATCGCCAACGGTGCGGGGTGGTGAGGTCCACGCTGATCCGGACCCCGGCCGTGAGCAGCGTCTCGTGCCGCAGCTCGCTCGCCGGGGTCTGGTGTCCGGCGGAGAACATGACCTCAGGCTCGACATCGTGACGATCTCCGGGGGAGAGCGTCACGGACACCATCATCAGCTGCCTCACCTTCGGATCACGGAAACGCTGGCCGGAAAGTGATTCTTCAGCGAGTGGGCGGAGGAATCGCTGAACGCGACTGAACTTCAGTGGCGAGAGACAAGTTCGATCGTCTCACCAGTTCACGTCAGTATCCAGGTCTCCCGCCCGCAAATCTGTCGTGCGGAGGGTACAAGTGCACTGTCCTGATCAGCCCGGGGACGGTTGCAGGTAGCAGTCCCGGGCGAAGCGCCAGGCGGTGACGCAGCCGGTGCGCAGCGGAATCTGCTGGGACGAGTGCGATCTCGGGCCCAGCCGCCAGGAGACGATGTGCTGGGTGCTGAGCCCTTCCAGCGCCAGCGCCTTGAGTCCGGGATACCCGCCGATGTCGGCCCAGACCGAGTCGCTCACGTCGCCCTGGGCCGGGTCGGCGAACTTGCGCAGCTTGCTCGCCCGGTCGCACAGGTTCTTGCGGGTGGGCTGGTGCAGGCTCCGGGGCACGGTGAGCCCGAAGCCCTGCAGCTGCCCCGGCGGGATCTGCCGGCGCCAGGTCTCGGGCGCGAACTCCACCCAGGCCAGGAACTCCTGGCAGGCCCGGATCAGGGCATCCCGGGCCCCGGCGTAGAGATGCGGGTTGCGCAGCTGCCCCAGCTCGGTCTGCTCCCGCCAGGTGATCCGGGCCAGCGCCAGCGTCAGATGCCGTTCCGGACCCTGGTCCGGCCCCAGGATCATGGTGGCGGTGTGCAGCACGGCCGCCACGTGCCCGGTGTCCGGGTCGACCTTGGTCAGCGCCGGCGGCAGCCCTTTGGCGGCATCGGTGAGGGCCGTCCAGGCCTGCTCCACATCCCCCACCGTCTGCTGGAACATGCTCAGCGCCAGCTGATGGGTCACCGCCGCCAGCCGGTGGGTGCTGGTCCCGTCCCCTCCGAGCAGGACCAGCACCTCCCGCCAGTCCCCGCACTCCAGCCGCTGGGCGCAGCGATGCAGGTTCTTGAACGGCCCGTCCGGCCCGTACGGCGAAGGAATCTCCTCACGTGGCCGTGGTGGAATCGGCGGCGTCACCATCGCAGGCCACCCCCTTGTCGTTCGTTGTCGCAGCCCGGGTCGCCGCCGGGCCGCAAGCCGATGAGACTCGCTGTGGGAGAGGAACTGACGGGCCCGCCCGGCCCCCGCGGGTCACCCCGCGCCGCCTTCCGATGTGACATGACCAAGCCCCTCCGATGTGAGAGCGGCTGCGGCTCAACCACCTGAGCTTCCGCCGAAAGCTGCCATGACCTGGCTGTCTGAAGATCGGCACAAGGCCTGCGAGGTGCTGGTCGGTAGGGCGCCGGCCGGGGTGACAAACCTCGGCAAATGCTTCTGGCACTGCTACGTTTGGCTTCGTACCACTTTGTGTAGGTCCAGCATGCAATCGCCCCTGGCAATTGACAAGCATCTGATCTAGCGGGGTGCCATGCCCGGTACACGCCCGAACCCCACCGCCAGCCGCCGCGCCCTCGCCGCCCGGCTTCGCCGCCTGCGCATAGCTGCAGGCAAGAGCGCCGAAGATGCAGCACGTGAGTTGATGGTCAGTGCATCGAAGATCAGCAGGTTGGAGAGCGGGGACCGGGCGCCCCAGCCACGGGACGTGCGAGATCTTGCCCGGTTCTATGGAGCTTCACCTGAGGATGTGCAGCAGTTGCAGGAATTGGTGTTGGAGTCGCGGCGCAAGGGCTGGTGGTCGCACTACGGCACTCGGGACGAACAGGTCGAGGTTTTCATAGGCCTGGAATCGGTGGCCACTCGCATCGACGCCTACGAAAATTTGCGGTGGCCCGGCCTGCTGCAGATTCCGGACGTTACTCGGGCGGTCCTCGACCCGCTGAAGCACTCAGAGAACTTGTCGACGGACTTCATTGAAGACCAGGTGAAACTCAGAGGTGAGCGCCAGCAGCGTCTGCTCGACGGACGCCTGGCACTCCACGCGATCATGGATGAGAGCGTCTTTCGTAGGCACTTCCCGCCGGGCGTTGCAGAGCGGCAAATGCGGCACCTGACGGATCTGTGCCGGGCTCTCGACAATCTCACCGTACAGGTTGTGCCCTTCTCCGTGGGGCCCTATCTAGGTATGGATGGGGCCTTCTGGATCCTACGTGACTCGGAGGTAGTAGATTCTGAGGATCTAGTTGTCGTCGAAGGTGTCTCCGACTCCAGTTTCATATACCGCTCTGCGCAGGTACGAATATACCGAGATTTGTTTACATCCATTTCTCGAAGTCAGGCTCTTGGGGAGAATGAGAGCCTGGCCTGGATAGAAAGATGTGCTCGCCAGCGGAAGGATTGAAGCCGTTGCCCCGCGATCGCTTCCTTTGATTCAGGGGCAACGGCTCAATCAACTTCAGGCCTCGAACTCAGAATTCTTCACTCCGGCCACGAATGTATTCCATTCGTCTTTGGTGAAGGAGAGGATGGGGCCAGGGATATCCTTGGAATCACGTACTTGCACGCCCTCGCCGACGAATTTTACTTCGACGCAACTCGCTGAGGTGCAGGCCATGGCGCGACGCCAGGGGGAGGGGGTCGGCTTCCCGTTGGTGGCGTCGGTGGCATCGAGCATGAGGGCTCCAGTTGTGATGAGATTGAACTCCGGGTGTATTCGTGGAAGGGGCGCACGCTGATGGTGGTACAAAAGCCAGTGCGTCCAAACCCGATGGAGGATACTCGCTACTCCGGCGTAGTCCAGGCTCGTCATCCAGACTGTCGTCGAATTGATTCTGTCAGCCCCTCGACGTGCGTCGATGCGGGGAGGGTCGTCCGTTATGTGTACAGGGGCAACGTCTCGCATATGCTGGGTTTGGGGCCTTGCGTTAGCTCATTGTTGGGCTGTCTGCATCAGGCCCTTGACATCCAATTGGTTTCTATCCTCGGCGCCGGGCGATGGTACAGCTGATCGTCATAAGTGGGTCGTAAGCTCTTGGCCAGGTAGCGCTGGAGGTTGCCGAGTAGAGGCTGGTGCCAAATGGTCCGCCTGCCCAGGAACCGTTGTCTTAGCTGTTTCGGTATGCGACAGGAACAGTGGCCGGGAGAGTGGCGATGAGCGGTTGTGTGTGCCGTCTCATCGTCAGGAGTTGTCAGACGTCGAACTCGGAGTTCCGGACCCCGGTCGTGAACGCTCGCCATTCACTAGCAGTGAAAGTCAGGACTGCTCCCGACACGTCGTGAGAGGCGCGAAGACGCACTTCGCTCTTGTCTGGCAGGATGAGTACTTGGACGCAGGTAAGCGTGGAACAAGCGCTGGAGGCCCGCCACGAATCCTTCGGTTCTGATTCAGGGACCAGAGAGATATTCTCGGCCATGATGATGGGTCTCTTCGAAGTGATCGAATTCTTTGCAGTGCCCGAGAAGTACGAGCAGGCCGTCAGAATACCTGCAGCACCGACCTGCGGCGGCGGTTTGAGTGACGCTCCCGTCGCTTAGGGGCGAGTTGCATCCGAGCCAGAAGCCGATTAGTCGACTCTTGCCTCACCTATGACAAGCCATTGACGCGGCACCTGCATCTGCGCGAAGTGACCGACACGTGTCGCATGCCCAACCGACTGTCTGGGCAGCTTCTTTGGGAGTCGGGAATATTTGACAGTTGACGGTGTCACCATGGGCGGCGCCATTCGGCGATCCTCTTGCCTTGTTTATGCGAGGCCGTCTACCTACCGTGGGAACGACGGATGACCCTGGATAGCGTTCCAGGGACGGGGAATGGAGCTCGCTGATGCTGGAAGACGATCAGCTGTTGCAGGCAGCCTCCTGGAGGCGGTCAAGTTGGTGCGCAGTAAGTAGCTGTGTCGAGGTTGCTGTGTTACCTGGCAAAGTGTTGGTGAGAGACTCCCGGGACGCCAGTGCGGTGCTCGTGTATCCGTCTGACCGCTGGGGGCGGTTCGTGGAGTGGGTTCGGGGCTCTCAGGGTGTCCCTGGTGAAGCAGGCTTGGTCGTCGAGTATGAGGACCGGGTGCGGCTGTTCGAAAGTGCGGAGGTCAAGTCACTGATCTTTGCCCGCAGTGAGTGGGAGGTATTCCTCCGGGGTGTGCGTGCGGGAGAGTTCGATGCTTAGGGTTGGCGGGGGCCGTCGTCGCGGTCCCCGCCAACCTCAGTTACGAGCGCCCGCTGAAGAACGAAACCGCCTCGCGCAGGGCAAGATCCGTCAACTCAGGATCATGCCGCACCCCAATGTCCCGCATGAACGCATGCTCCCCACCCGCATACACATGAAGCTCCGTGTCCGGGAGTCCAGCCGCGTACAGCGCTGAGATCACCTGCAGCCGCGCATCAGCAGGCACGTGCGGGTCGGAGGAGCCGAAGACCACGAGCAGCCGGCCCTTGATGTCCGAAGCGCGGGAGAGTGAATCGGCAACGTCGGCGCCGAGTTTCCCGTCCTGCAGCCCGGTCGGGTAGAAGCACACCGTGGCCGCCACCCGCTCGTCGAAGGCCGCGCGGAAGGCCAGGTGGCCGCCGATGCAGAAGCCGGTGACCAGGAGGTCGGTGACGTCGGGGCGGGTGGTCAGGTAGTCCAGGGCGCTGGTGCGGTCCTCGTCGAACTGGGCGGTGGGCATCGAGGCGGCGCCGGCCAGGCCGCGGGCCTTGCCCTCGTCGTCGAACTCCAGGGCCACGCCGGCCAGGTCCCCGCGGGGGTAGATCTCGGGCACGCAGACCAGGAAGCCGGAGGCGGCCAGGCGGCGGGCGGTGCGCAGGGTGGACTCGGTCAGTTGGAAGATGTCGGTGTAGAGCAGGACGCCGGGGCGGGGGGTGTCGTCGGCGGGGGATATGACGACCGACTTGATCTCGTGGCCGGCACCTGGGATCGACACGCGTTCCTCACGAAGCTTCACGCCAACGGAGAGTACTCCGGCCCGGTGGGACCGCCTGGAAGGCGTTGACCGACACGATCCGCCGAGGCCCGCCCCGCCGAGGCTGACGTTCAGTGACATGCCGGTCTGGGCCTGGCGGCCAGCACTAATGCACTCGGGCCGAGCGCCTGTGACCTCGACGTCCTGAACGACATCCTCCAGCGATCCACCGGGCCTGCGGAGTCAATGGATGAGGTTTGGCACGGTTGCACGATCCGTAATGTGAACTGATCTGGTCCTTACGGATCGTCCAGTTCTGCGGAAAGTCATAACCCGCAGGCACGGCCCCAGGGATCGCCTTGAGCTGGATCCGAACACTGGTCGACCCGGCGGGCTGCCGTCCTGACTACTCAAGCGTAACGCAAAGTTAATTTCTGGTTGCGGGCTGTGTATCTGCTGAGGGGGTGCCCATCTCTCTTCCGGGTGCCGGGCCTGCCCGTCCGGCCTTGCGAACCAGGAGTTCCGGGCCTGCCCGCCCGGCCTTCCCGAACCAGGAGTTACAGATGCCCAGGACCACCCGGAAGCGTGCCGCCCTCGTGTTCTCGATGGCCGCGGCGACCACCGGTGCCGTACTCGCCCCGCTCTCCGCCCAGGCCGCCCCCACTGAGGCGCTCACCGCCACCGTGTACCAGGTGGTGCAGGAAGGACTGACCGAGAAGCAGGCCGAGAAGCTCGCCCGTAAGGCCGGAGTCGGTAACGCTCTTCGCCCGGACGGCTCGTTCGCCTTCGTCGACAAGGCCCGCTTCGCCCGGGTGCCCACCCGGGAGATCGGCAAGGGGGTGGACGAGCGGCGCGGCGCGACCGTGGCCGAGGAGCTCGACCTCTCCAAGCTCGACGCGATCAGGACCATTCCGCAGGACGAGGCGCTGCGCAAGGCCCGTCAGCTGCTGGCCGTGCCCCAGGGGTACGGGATCTTGGCCTCGGTGGGTCACACCACGCTGGATCACAGCAACGGCGACGGAAAGCTGCTCAGCAGCCGTAATCTCGACACCACCGTCTCGTACCAGCTCACTCTGGCCGGGGTTCCGGTGATCGGGCCGGGGGCCAAGGCCCGGGCCTCGTTCGCCGGTGACGGCTCGGTGGTGCAGCTCGGCCAGTCGGTGCGCGAGGTGAAGGCCGACCGCAAGGTCGACATCATCACTCCGCAGAGCGCCCTGAAGACCTGCACCCAGCTCTACGGCGACGGGGTCAAGCAGTCTCTGCCCACGCTCGGCTACTACGCCCCGGCCCTCAGCGCGGTCCGGGCGACCGGCAAGGGCAGCGTCAATTCCCTGTTGCCGCACTACGTCTGCCAGCCGCAGACCCGGCTCGGCACCGATGACAAGGTACAGGGCAAGCTGGTCGCCGCCGCTCCCCAGCTGGCGCCCACGGTCGAGCTCAAGGCCTCGGGCGACGGGCGTACGGTCTCGGCCGCGGCGGGCGTGACCGGTGGCACGGCGCCGTTCTCGTACAACTGGTCCTCCTCGTCCGTCGCGATCGAGAAGCAGGGCGGCGAGCAGGTCCGCTACGCCGGTGCCCAGCGGCCCGAGAAGGGTGACTTCACCGAGACGGTGACGGTCACCGTGACCGACGCCAACGGCCTGGTCAGCACCGCGCACGTCGACCTGGTGAACCAGAAGGGCGAGGGCTCGGCCAGCGGTGTGCAGGGCGGTGCCGGTGGCTCGTTCGCCAGCAACGGCATCGAGCAGACGGTGGACGAGTGGCAATGCGCCCAGGACAGCGCCAACGGGTTCAAGTCGGTGATGCAGTCGAAGGGGCACAGTGTGGCCTTCGACTGGCGCGGTAACAGCGCCTTCGAGAAGGACTTCAAGGACCACAAGCAGAACGGCTGGGACGACCGCTACGTCGACGACGTGGACGCCCAGTGGTACACCGGCCACGGCTGGTCCGGTGGCTTCACCTTCAAGGGCAACCACGACGACGGCAACATCACCCCGGCCGATGCCCGCTGGGGCGACCGGAACCTGGAGTGGCTGCAGCTGGAGAGCTGCCAGGTGCTGAAGGACACCAACGGCAAGAACGACTACTTCGGCCGCTGGAGCCAGGCGTTCCAGGGTCTGCACCTGCTGAACGGTTTCGACACCAACGCCTACTGCATCGACGGCGGGACCGGCCGGCGCTTCGCCAACTACCTGTTCCCGGAGACGTTCCTGTGGTGGACCACCCGGGACGCCCTGACCGTGCAGCAGGCCTGGGCCTCGATGGCGAACGACCTGGAACCGGCCGGGGTGCGCTGGCGTTCGGTCAGCCCGGCGACCTACCGGGCGGCCAGCAACAGCTGGGTGACCAACCTCGGTGACCACTACTGGGGCCAGGGCAATGTCGGCCCGGACATCCGGCCCAACGCGACCACCGACCGTCTCGACGGCTTCTTCTCGGTGAGCGGTCTTTCCTGATCGAGAACCGAATTGAGGACGGGTGGCGCACCTCCCAGCCGGGAGGTGCGCCACCCGTCTTTTGTCGGCTCAAAGGTCAGTCGAGCCAGTACGTGTCGTGTTCGATCATGAACGCCGCCCGCTGCTCGTCGCTCAGTTCGGCGAGCTTCGGCAACCCTTCGAAGTAGGCCTCTCGCGGGGCTCCCGGGGCGAACATCAGCAGCATGGAGGCGGGTTCGCCGGATTCGTTGCGAAAGCCGTGGATCCCGCCTTCCGGGACGTAGAAGAAGTCGCCGGCGTGGGCGTCCACCCATTCGTTGCCCTCGTACAGCCGCACAGTGCCGGACAGAATGAAGAACGACTCGGAAATGCCTCGGTGGAAGTGCGGATCCGGGCCACTCCGTGGGCCCAGGAAGTCCCAGCGGTAGAGCCCGAACCGGCCGTTGGTCTGTTCACCGGTGGCCAGATAGCTGGTGACGGTCTTGGCCAGCGGCAGTTCCGGTGCGGCATCGCCCGGCCGGATCCAGGCCGTCTTCTCGCCGGACTCACCGTGGTACGTGGGTGGTGGATAGGACATCTTTCCCCCTTCGGACGCGGTGCCCCCAACCTACTTCCCCCGTCCGGCCGGTATCAGCAGGTCGCGGGCAGCGCTCGTTTCCGGCAGGGAGGCAGGACATGACCACGATCGAGTCCAGGCCCGCAGAGCGGGTATCGGCGGTGCTGGGCGACCGGGCCGCGCAGGCGCTGCTGGCCGACTGGCTGGCGGCCGGGACGGTGGTGGGTCACGGGTTCGCCAACTTCTACGCGATCACGGCCCGGCCCGAGGCCGAATCGGTGCAGCGACTGAACCGGATGAAAGGCCGCCCTGCCGACCAGCCCGGCAGTGTGACCGTGCCGCCCTCGGGTGTGGCCGGGCTGTTCGACTGGGCCGCACTGCCGGGCGGTCTCGACCGGCGCCGCATCCTGACTGTCATCGACGTGCTCTACGGGATGGGCCCTTTCGGCTTCCGTGGCCCGGCCGTGACGCACGTCCCGGACCATCTGACCGTCACCGAGAACGGTGTGCGCACCGTGCAGGTGATCGCGCCGGGATACGCCTGCCCGTCCAACGCTTTCCTGGCCCGCTGCCTGGACGCGGCCGGCACCGATCTGCTGTACGTCACCTCTGCGAATCGTTCGCACCACCTGACCGGCGCCGAGGACAGCCCGGCCCACTGGAAGGCTTCCGGGCTCCGGGCCGACTTCGGGCACGTGCCCAACTTCGCCGTTCTGGAACACCAGGACGAGGCCGCGGCCCGGGCGGCCTATCCGCGGTTCGCCCCGATGTCCACGTCGGTGATCAGTTTTCACCGGGCCCTGCCTACCGACGCGAGCGGCCGGCAGGTCCTGACCCTGGAACGCCACGGGTCGCTGGCCGTCGACGACATCCGCGAAGTCCTCGACGACCTGGGACTGGGCCTGACCTCCCGGGCCGGTCAGCGGCTCACCGCCCGGACCTACTGACGGATGCCGGCCACGATCACCGGCTCGGCGTCGGCCCAGCGCACCGTGAGGGTGTGCGTGACCCCGGTGAGCTCCCTGCCCACCTCACGGGCCACCACCAGCACCGGCCCACCGGTGGTGACCACCGTGTACCCCGCCTCGTCGTGCGGCTGCGCACCGGCCACCGGAGGAACCTCGGCGCCGGCCTCTCCGCTGCCCACCACGGTGGCCGTGGGTGGGCGCTCGATCAGGCCGCCGTTGCCGTCGTCGACCATCTCCGAGGCCTGCGTCCCGCCGGTGAGGACGACCTGGGTGAGCACGGCGGCCCAGACCGGGTCGCCGCAGCCGTCGTAGACCCAGCGGGTGCCCAGGGCCGAGTGCTCGGTGGTGCCGATCAGGTGCTCGTCGGCCCCGCGCAACGGCTCGCTGCGGTAGGTGGCGGGCACGTGCAGCACGGCGCCGGTGGTGGTCCGGAGCAGGAACGTCTCGATCCCGACCTCGCCCTGCGGGTCGTCGAAACGGTAGGCGCCGATGGTCTGCACTCCACCGCTGCCGTCGGCCCAGGCCCGCGAGCGCAGCCAGGGCGTGAGCAGTTCGAGCTTCGAGGGCGTCAGCGTGGCCTTGTGGATGTGAGCCATGCCCAGACCCTACGGCCCGCCACCGCTCACGGCCCGCCCTTCCAGTGCTCGATCCGGTGGTGATCGGGGGTGAATCCGTGCCCGACGCCCCAGAGCACGGCCTGGGTACGGCTCTCCACCCCGATCTTGCGGTAGATGCTGCGGATGTAGGACTTGATCGTGTTCGGGCTGAGGTAGGTCAGCTCGGCCACCTGGGCGTTGCTCATGCCCTGGGTGATCAGGGCGAGCACCTCGGCCTCGCGGTCGGTGAGCCCTTCGCCGCGGCCGGGCCAGTTCAGCCCCGGCGCGGTGCGGGCCCCGGATGACTGCTCGCTGATCACCATCTCGCCGGCGTGCACCGCCTGCAGGGCCGCCACCAGGTCGCGGGCGGACATCGTCTTGGACAGGTAGCCGGACATGCCCTGTTCCCGCGCCCGCTGGATCAGCATCGGATGGAAGTTCCAGGTGTAGACCACCACCCGCCGGGCCCGGGGGTTGGCCACCAGCGTGCTCAGCTCGTCCACGTCGGACTCGGGCTGGGCGAACGTGTCGTACAGAACGATGTCGACGTGGTCGTCCACCCCGAGGTTGAGGTCGATCTCGGCGATCAGCACCTGGTCGCGGTAGTCGTCGAGCATGGTGGCCAGGCCGTTGGCGACCACGTCGTAGTCGTTGACGAGCGCGAGCAGGATCGGTGGCTTCGTCACGAAAGGACGATAACCCTCCCTAGGGGTGTGCCGGACCAGCCCTAGGGGTGGTTGCGTAGAGGTCAGGACAGCAAGGAACCCCTCTCGGAAGGATCCTGACCATGCTTGGCCTGATCATCACTCTGCTCATCGTCGGCCTGATCGCCGGCGCGGTCGCCCGGCTGCTGGTGCCCGGCCGACAGCACATGTCGATCCCGACCACCATCGCGATCGGCGTGGTCGGTTCGTTCGTCGGGGGCTTCCTCGGCTACCTGATCTTCGGCAAGGACTCCACCGACGGCTTCTTCCAGCCCTCCGGCCTGATCGGCTCGATCATCGGGGCGATCATCGTGCTGCTGCTCTGGATCAACCTGGGCAACCGCCGCACGGTCTGAGACACCCCCTTCAGACCCCGGAACCCGCCGCGGGGCCACGCGCGGCGGGTTCCGGCCTGCCCAGAACTCAGCCGGGCGAACTGATCTCGACCTTCACCGGGCCGAGCCGAAGCGTTCCGTCGTTCAGCGGGACACAGCGGATGCCGCCCTTCCCGCGCAGCGCCCGGAAGGCCCCCGGCCCGATCGACACGTCCATCCACGCGCAGGGATTGGCCCGGCGCTTCACCGCGAACGAGACCGGCCCGTCCCCGGAGTCGAGCGTGAGCACCTGCCCGACCAGCGAGTCCACCTCGATCCCGGCCACCATGATGGTGCGCCGGGTCTGCAGCAGGCCGGTGCCCGGCGGCAGCCCTTCCATCGACTCTTGCGCGATCAGCGTGACCAGCGCGTCCCGGTGGGCGGCCTTGCCGAAGTAGCGGTCGCCGACCACCCCCAGCCGCTCCCGCACCGAGATCTCCGGCACCAGTTCACCCGGCGGCAACGGCCCGGCCCCGTCCGACGGCCGGCCCTCGAACCGGTGCACGGGGGAGACCAGGAGTTCAACGATCTGCACGGCCCGAGGCTAACCAAACCCAACAAACTAAGGACGTCCGCGGGCACCCAAAGGGGCCCACGGACGTCCACAGTTGGTTGCCTTTTACTTGATGCCCGTGCTCGCAATGCCCTGAGTGATCTGGCGCTGGGCCACCAGGAACACTGCCAGCAGCGGCAGCAGACCGAGTACCGCCGAGGCCAGCACCTCGGCCTGGTTCACGCCGGTGGCCCCGAGCAGGCCGCTCAGACCCACCGGGATGGTCTGCGACTTGGTCTGGGTGAGCACCAGCAGCGGCCACAGGAACGCGTTCCAGGTGGTGACGAAGGTGAAGATGGCCACCGCCGAGATGGCCGGCCGGGTCAGCGGCAGGCAGATCTGCCAGTAGACCCGCCACCACGAGGCGCCGTCGATCCGCGCGGCCTCGATCAGCTGCTCGGGGATGCCCTTGAAGAACGAGCGGAAGACGAACACCGCGACCGGCGAGGCGGTGGCCGGCAGGATCAGCGCCCAGTAGGTGCCGAGCAGCCCGAGCGCCCGGAACTCGATGAACTGGGGCAGGACCAGCGCCTCCATCGGCACCATCAGCCCGGCCAGGATCACCACGGCCAGCACGCTCTTGGCCCGGAAGCGCAGGTGCGCCAGCCCGAAACCGATGAGCGAGCAGACGATCACGGTGAAGACCACCGAGAGCGTGGAGATCAGGAAGCTGTTCAGGTACCACCAGCCGATCGAGTTCAGCTCGAAGGCGGCGGTGTAGGCGTCCAGGGTCCAGTTGTCCGACCAGATGCTGATCGGGTCGGCGGTGATCTCGGCCGCCGGGCGGAACGAGGTGATCACCGTGAACGCGAACGGCACCAGCCAGATCAGCGCCCACAGGGTCAGGCAGGTGGCGGCCAGCCGGTTGAACGTCTTGGAACCGAGTTTGTCCGCCTGCGAGGTCTCCCGGTTCTGGGAGCGACGCGAAAGGGTTGCAGTGCTCATGGTTTTCTCCTCACGCGTCCGCGCCGCGACGGCGGGTGGCGAACATCCAGACTGCCGAGATCGCGACCAGGATCAGGAAGTAGACCATGGTCGCGGCGGCCGCGTAACCGCCCCGGTAGGTGGTGAAACCGGTGTCGTAGATGTACTGGATCACCGGGCGCGTGGTGAGGTTCGGGCCGCCCTGCAGCAGGATGAAGATCTGGTCGAAGACCTTCAGTGAGGCCAGGATCTGCAGCAGCAGCACCAGGCCGATGGTCGGGCGCAGCAGCGGCACGGTGATCGAGCGCATCTGCTGCCAGGCCGAGGTGCCGTCGATGGCGGCGGCCTCGTAGGTGTCTTCCGGGATGTCCTGCAGCGCAGCGGTGTAGAGCACGAAGTTGAAACCGAAGGTCCACCACACGGTCAGGATCGTGACCGCCAGCCAGGCGCCGTTGGTGCTGCCCAGGAAGTCCGGGGCGGTCAGCCCGACCGCGTCGAAACCTTGTGCGAACAGGCCGATCTGGGGGGCGTAGAGGAAGGCGAAGATCAGCGCCACCGAGGCCGAGGGCACCACGTAGGGGGCGAAGAAGGCGATCCGGAAGAACCAGCGGTTACGGCTGATCCGGCTGGCCAGGACGGCTGCGACCAGCGGCAGGACCACCAGGAAGGGCACCGTGAGCAGGGTGAACAGGGTGCTGTGCCACATCGACTTCCAGAAGTCGACGTTGCCCAGCACGGCGGTGTAGTTCTCGAACGCCACGAACTCGCCGAGGTCGTTCTTCACCGTGGCGGTGTTGAAGAAGCTGATCACCAGACCGACCAGGACCGGCCCGACGAGGAACAGCCCGTAGAGGATCAGGAACGGGGCGGAGAAGAGCCAGCCGGCCCGGTTGTCGCGGCCCGAGGTCTCGACCGCGGAGGTCTCCACCTTCGCGATCCCGGGAGCGGGAGCAGTAGTCGTCGTTGTCACCTGTTCGCTCCTCAGCTGACCGGCGCGTTGGTCTCGGCGAGCTTGCGCAGCGCCGACTTGATCTGGCTGGTCCCGCCGGCCGGGCTGGTGCCCCCGGTGAGCACGGTGGAGACCACGCCGCCCATCTGGTTCTGGAAGTCCGAGCCGGCACCGGTGTACCAGCCGGTCGGGTCGTAGACCGCGTTGAAAGCCGCGTCCACGTAGTTCTTCTGCGGGCTCAGTTCCTGGAACTCGGCGCTCTCCTGCACCGGGAGCCAGGCCGGTACGTGGCCGCCGCCGGTCCAGATCGTGCTGTTCTCGAGCAGGCCCTGGACGAACTGCGCGGCGTACCCGGCGCGTTCGGCGGACCGGCCGTCGGAGGCCGGGATGATCAGGGCGTGCGAGTCGGCGTAGGCCACCGGTTCGCTGCCCAGCAGCGCCGGGATCGGCACCATGTTGAACTCGAGGTCCTTGCCGTCGGGCAGTTTCACCCCGGCGTACAGAGGCAGGTTCCACACCCCGTCCAGCAGGAAACCCGCCTCGCCGGTGCTGAACTGCTGGTTGGCCAGGGCCGGGGTGGCGCTGGCGGGCATCAGTTCCAGCTCGGTGGTGAGCTTCTGGAGGAAGGCGAAGGCCTCGTCCATGGCCGCGTCGTCGACCGTGACCCGGGTGCCCGAGTCGGACACGACCGGGTCGGCCAGACCGCTGTACACGGTGTAGAACCAGCGCCAGACCGTGGACGGGTCGGTGATCGTCGGCATCGTCGCGCCGTAACCGCCGGTGACCTTCTTCATCTCGGTCAGCGCCTCGACGAAGCGGTCCGCGCCGGAGATGTCGGTCAGGTTGTCGCCGGCCGGGTTCAGCAGCCCGGCCTGCTCGGCCGCCGCCACGTTGTAGTAGAGGACGAACGGGTGGGTGTCCAGGGGCAGCGCCCAGGTCTCCCCGTCGATCGTCGCCTTCTCCCAGGCGGCCGGGGTGAACTTGTCCTGGGTGACGCCCAGGTCGGCCAGACCGGTCTCCCGGTAGGGGGTGAGCAGGCCGGCCTGGGCCAGCGTGGGCAGCCGGGACAGGTGGGTCAGCGCCACGTCCGGCGGCCGCTGGCTCGAGGCGGCCAGGGAGAGCTTGGTGTAGTAAGGATTTCCCCAGGCGAGCAGGGTGGACTCGACCGAGTTACCGGTGGTGCCCTGCACCAGATCGACCATCTTGGTCATGTTCTCGCCGTCGCCGCCGCCGAACAGATGCCAGAAGATCACATCTGCGGTGGCCGGCTGACCTCCGGTCAGGCTGGTGACGACCGGCGAGCCACAGGCGGACAACAGGCCCGCCAGCGACAGGCCGCCTCCCATGGCCAGGAAGTTGCGGCGTGTGTAGTTCCCACGCATACGGCATTCGCTCCTCATTGTGCGGCCCGCTCAAGCCGGACGTGTCGCAAGGGGCTCCTGGACGACGACCTGGCTGGGTGGAGGTTGACACACCCGTTTGCATCGATGCAAGACCCTGGCCGGACGGGACCGCGGATGTGACGACGGGCGGTCCACCTGCGGGTTGCATCGTTGCAAACATCTGCCCCATGCTGTCACCGAACTGCCGACGACGCCGCTTGAAAGAGGGTCCACAGACGTGAAGGCGACAGAACAGGACGGTTCGTACCCCCGGCCCCTGCAGGTGCGGCCGGACTGGGTGAACCTCGACGGCAGCTGGGACTTCGCGTACGACGACGCCGCCCGCGGGCTGGCCGGGCACTGGTACCAGGACGGTCCCTTCGACCGGAAGATCGAGGTGCCTTACCCGCCGGAGTCACCCGCCTCCGGCATCGGTGACACCGGCTTCCACCCGGTGGTCTGGTATCGCCGAACGGTCGCCGACGAGGTGCTGGCCCGGGACGGCGGCCGCCGGGCGCTGATCCACTTCGGCGCCGTCGACTTCGTGGCCGACGTCTGGGTCGACGGCCACCACGTGACCCACCACGTCGGGGGGCAGACGCCCTTCACTGTCGACGTCACCGACGTGCTGCAGGCCGGGACCGACGAGCACGTTCTGGTGGTGCGGGCCGAGGACGACCCGTTCAGCCTGGAGGCCCCGCGCGGCAAGCAGGACTGGCGGGAGAAGACCCACGGCATCTGGTACGAGCGCACCACCGGCATCTGGCAGACGGTCTGGGCCGAGTCGGTCCCGGCCACGCACGTCACCGAGGTCTACTGGCGTCCCGACGTGGCCGGCTGTGCGGTGCACGGTGAGGTCACGCTGAACCGGCTGCCTGCGGCGAACGCCCGGATCGACGTGACCGTGAGCTTCGGCGGCGAGGTGCTGGCCGAGCAGAGCACCGTGGCCCGGCTCACCACCACGGCTTTCGACCTGAAGATCCCGGCCCTGGTCAACGGTCAGGACCGGGCCCGGCTGCAGTGGAGCCCGGAGCACCCCAACCTCGTCGACATCGGTGTGGTGGTGCGCGACCGGGACTCCGGCGCAGTGCTCGACGAGGTGGCCAGTTACACCGGCCTGCGCTCGGTCTCGGTGGGCGGCGGGGCGTTCAAGCTCAACGACGCCCCGATCTACACCCGCTCGGTGCTCAACCAGGGCTACCGGCCGCAGACCCACAACGCCAGCACCGGCACCGCCCAGCTGCGCGGAGAGGTGGAACTGCTGCTGGCCATGGGCTTCAACTCGGTGCGCAACCACCAGAAGGCCGAGGACCCGCGGTTCCTGTTTTGGGCCGACAAGCTGGGCCTGATGGTGTGGGGCGAGACCGCCGCGGCGTACTCGTTCTCCAACACCGCGGTGGAACTGCTCACCCGTGAGTGGACCGATCTGGTGCGGCGCGACCGCAGCCACCCGAGCGTGGTGGTCTGGGTGCCCTTCAACGAGAGCTGGGGGGTGCAGGACATCGCCGCCGACGCGGCCCAGCAGAACTTCGCCAAGGGCGTGACCGCGCTCACCCGCGCCCTCGACCCGACCCGTCCGGTGATCTCCAACGACGGGTGGGAGCACGTGGACAGCGACATCATGGGCATCCACGACTACACCACCACCGGTCCCGGTCTGGCCCGCAACTGGGGTACCGCCGAGGCCGCCGACGCCCTGGTGCGCTCGGAACTGGGGGTGCAGGGCCGCAAACCGGTGGTCGACCCGCTGGCCCTGGTCAAGTGGGACGCCGGGGTGGCCCCGCTGATGATGACCGAGTTCGGCGGCATCTCGCTGTCGGCGAACCCCGACGACTGGGGCTACGCCAGCGTGACCTCGCCGGCGGAGTACCGGACCATCGTCGGGGAGCTCTTCGACGCCCTGCGGGCCGCGCCCACTGTGGTCGGCTTCTGCTACACCCAGTTCATGGACACCGGGCAGGAGACCAACGGCCTGCTGTACTCCGACGGCACCCCCAAGCTCCCGGTCGAGACGATCCGGGCGATCGTCACCGGCACCACCGACGACGTGAAGCTGGAGACCGGCGCCACCAACGGCTGGCAGGACTAGGCCGGGGACGCTCCGGGACCGGGGGATGTGAGAAGGTGCGCGGATGGCGGTGACCCTGCGCGACGTGGCCCAGAAGGCCGGTGTCAGCGTGCGCACGGTCTCCAACGTGGTCAACGGCTTCCAGCACATCGCCCCGGCCACCCGGGCCCGGGTGCAGGCGGCCCTGGAGGAACTGGACTACCGGCCCAACCTGGTGGCCCGCAGTCTGCGCCAGGGCCGCACCGGCATCATCATGCTGGTCCTGCCGGAGATCAACGTCTCCTACTTCGGTGAGCTGGCCCACGAGGTGGTCGACTACGCCACCTCGGCCGGGATCACCGTGCAGATCGACGAGTCCGGCGGCGACCCGGAGCGGGAGAAACAGCTGATCACCTCGCTGGCCCAGGCCAGCTGGGTGGACGGGGTGCTGTTCAGCTCGCTGGGCCTGCGCGGGGTCGACCTGGCCGGCCTGAGCGGCACCCGCCCGCTGGTGCTGCTGGGGGAGCGCACCGCCCGCACCACGCTCGACCACGTCGGCATCGACAACGTCGAGGCGGCCCGGCAGGCGGTGGCCCACCTGATCGAGCGGGGACGCACCCGGATCGCGGCCCTCGGCGGCAGCGGTGGCGCGCGGGACGCGACCTCGCGCTACCGGCTCAAGGGCTTCCAGAAGGCCATGCAAGCAGCCGGTCTGGACCCGGCCGGCCTCTACCTGCGCACCCCCGACTACCGCCGCACCAGTGCGGCGGCCGCGGTGCGTGAGCTGTTGCAGTGGCCCGAACGCCCGGACGCGCTGTTCTGCTTCAGCGACGAACTGGCCGCCGGCGCCCTGCGGGAGCTGCACGACCAGGGTGTCCGAGTGCCGCGGGACATGGCCGTGGTGGGGTTCGACGACATCGAGGCCTCCCGCTTCAGCGTGCCCGCGCTCACCTCGGTGCGCCCCGACAAGGCCGGGATCGCCAAGGCCGCGGTGGACGCGCTGCTGAACCGGCTCGACGACCCCCAGGGCAAGCCCCGCGAGATCGACGTTCCGTTCGAGCTGGTGGTGCGGGAGAGCAGCGGCTAAAAGGCGGCCACCGCGGCCTGGGCCACGGTGACGTCCTGGTCGACCGAACCCGCACTCACCCCGACGGCGCCGACCGTCTGACCCTCGCGCAGTACCGGGATGCCCCCGCCGAAAGTCACCAGCCCACCGGAAAGATGTTCCAGGCCGTACAGTTCGGCGCCCGGCTGGGTGGCTTGGGCCAGGTCGGCGGTGGGCATCTCCATCATGATCGAGGTACGCGCCTTGCGGGTGGAGATGTCGATGCTGGCCTTGATCGCGCCGTCCATCCGCACGAACGCCACCAGGTGGCCACCGTCGTCCACCACCGCGATGTTCATCGGCTGGCCGATGCTGATCGCCTCCTTCACCCCGGCGTCGATCATCCTCTGGGCATCGGTCAGGGTCAGGCGGCTCATGCTGGCTCCTCGAGGTTGAGTGGTGCGGAGACGACCACGCGGGCGGCGTTGCGGCCGGCCCGGCGCGCGGCTTGCGGGGTGGCGGCCTCGTCGCGCGAGACCGGTTTTCCGGTGGGTAGTTTTGAATGATGGACGATGGTCAGCCCGGTTGCGTCGAGCCCGACCCCGACCTGCAGCGGGGAGCGGTTCGCGGCCCGGTGGGCCAGGTCCCGGGCCGCCCCCGTGCGCTGAGGTACGACCTCGAACGGCACCCCTTCTTCTTCCAGGCCGGCGCAGATCTCGCGCAGCAGGTCCAGCGGGCCGCTCGTGAGCACCACCACGCGGGGTTTCATCCGGCCGCCTGGGCGAGCACGAGGCCACTGGCCACGGCATTGCGGGGGCCTTCGGTGCCGCGCACATTGCCGGTGCCGCAGACGATTCCGTAGGGGGCCAGCGCGTCGGCGACGAGTTCGGGGATCTCGAAGTCCAGGGCCGAACCGCCCAGCAGCACCACGAAACCGATCTGGCGCAGGTCACCGTAGGGGGCGATCTGCTTCAGCGCGCGCAGCGCGTTGACCACGAAGACCCGGTGCTTGGCGGTACGCCGGACCTGGCGGATGCGTTCGAGTCCCTGACGCCCGGGAATCGGCACCAGGGCGTCGGTGCCCAGCACCACCACCCGGGCGAAGACCTCGGGCGGGAGCGGGTCTTCGGAGAACTGCACGGTGCCGTCCTCCAGGCGGAGGTGGAAGAAGCTCTCGGCCTTGGCCAGGGGGGCCTGCTTGATCTGCTCGGCCAGGTCCCGCGGCACCCCCAGTTCGGCGGCGATCAGCCGGGTGACCAGGTCGCCCGCGCCGGCCACGTGCACGGTGGCGGTCGAGCCGGACCGATCGGCCCGGGCCGCGTCGGTGGAACCGCCACCCAGATCGAGAACGACCAATGGACGATCGGTGCCAGGAGTGGTCAGCGCTCCACGGGTGGCCATCTCGGCCTCCACCCCGCCGATCACCACCTCGACCTGCTCCGCCCCCGCGGCCCGAAGCCTTTCCGCCACGGCCTCGGCGACCTGGCGCATCGGGCCGTGGCTGGTGCGCACCATGGCGGCCAGCGCCACCGCGTTCTCCAGGGCGACCTCACCGGCCAGCCCGCCCCGCACGTCTCTGGGCACGAAGGTGTCCACCGCCAGCAGGTCGCCGATGCGCACCTCGGCCGGGTCGACCCCGGAGACGTCGGCCATGTTCTCCTTGACCGAGGCCGTCATCCCACCCACGTTCGTGCCCGCCTCACCCGAGGCGTCGAGCAGCGGGGTGATCCGTTCGAGGGCGCTCATGATCGCCTCAGCACCCTCGCCGACGTCGATCCGCAGGGTTGCCGTCTCACCCCGCAGCTCGATGCTTCCGGCCGGGATCCGCCGGTCGCTGATCTCGCCGGACGGGGTGCGCACCACCACGGCCGAGCGGATGCCGGTCAGGGCCCGGGCGACCGGTGAGACCGCCCGGGTCTGTTCCGCGTCCAGCCCGAACACCGTGGCCAGACCGTAGGCGTTGGACAGGGTGCGGATGGTGCGCCCGGGCGCGGCCACCTCCACCGCCGCTCGCATGCCCAGGGGTACCGAGGCGACCAGTCGCACCTCGTCCACGATCGGGACCCGGCGGTCGGTGCGGTTGGCCACCAGCACCGCGTCGTCGTTGCCCAGCACCGCACCGCGCAGTTCGACCCCGCGCTCCAGGGCGGCGTTCAGGCCCTTGCTGACCACGGCGAAGTCGACGCCGACGGGGACCACCACGATCACCTCGTCACCGGGCGAACATCCGTCCAGTTCGCCGAACGCCACGGTGTCGCCCACCCCGAGGCCGGCGCCACCGGGCGTGCGCGGATCGTGCCCGATCATCGTCGACTCGGTGATCAGCGTCTCGGTGATCGTCTCCATCGCCAGACCGCTGATCACCGGCGTAGCCTCGTTGACGAAAACCCGCCGGAGCGCACCCAACGAGGCCCCGGACGTCTTCAGTGCGGCTCTGACCGCCGCCTCCACACCGTCCACGTTGGCCGACGTGCCCTTGACGCCCGTGGTCGCGACCAGCCCACTGCCCAGGAACTCGACCCCCGCGGGGCCCAGCCGGGCGGCGCAGGCCTCGGTGGTGGAGTTGCCGATGTCGACCCCGACCACCAGGTTCATGCTTCGAGAACGGGCTCGACCTCGACCGGGGGCGCGCCCTTCACCAGCAGTTCGCACTCCTTCAGGTGCAGCAGTGCGGCCTTGGCCTGCCAGCGCGGCCGGGCCATCTGGTCGTTCAGCGTCGGGACCGGCTGCGGTGACTCGCCCTTGGCGTACTGGGCGGCGTTGCGGCCGATCGCCCGGAACACCTCGGGGGTCATCAGCGGAGACTGCGGGAACAGTTCCAGCGAGCTGAGCCGGGGCAGGTCCTTCTGGTGGATCATGCTGGTTCCCCGGGCCAGCACCCCGATCCCGATGCCGGAGCCGGACAGCCGGGCCGCGAGGTGCGCCATCGCGGCCAGGTCGGCCCGGGCCCGCACCTGGATCACCCGGGCGTGCACGCCCTGCTCCTCGATGCCGGCCAGGATCTGCCGCACCACCTCGGTGTGCGGCACGTCGACGATGGTCTTGGTGAAGAAGGTGGCGAATCCGGGGGAGAGGGCGAGGACCACCTCGTCCGGCCGGGTGCCCCTCTCGGCCCGGCCCCGCTCCCTGAGCTCGAGAGTGTTCACTGGACCTCCAGTTCCGGGTTCTCTGCACTGGTCACGTGGCGCAGCTTCTTCATCTGTTCCCACCGCTCGCCGCTGGGACGGTAACCCGTTCCGGGGCCGGCGTAGTCGTTCGCGTCGTTCACCGCCGACAGCGGCTCCAGGTTCGCGTCCAGGATCGCGCTGGTCTGCAGCAGATCTCCGGAGACCCGCTGCCGCAGCACCGTGAGCAGGTTGCCGGCGATGTCGGCGAAACCCCGCTCGTGCAGCGCCTTCACCAGGTCGAGGCCGGTGACGCCGCGTTCCATCACCGCGGCCGCGCCCTTCAGGTCCTCGATCACGTCGCGGGGCACCAGATCGTCGGAACCGTGGGCGTAGACGGCGGTCTCGATCTCCCGGTCGGTGATCGCGGGCAGCCCGAGGTGGGCGAACACGGCCTGCAGGGCGTGCCCGGCCCGGCTGCGGGCAGCCAGGATCTCGGCCTCACCGACGTGCTGCAGACCGCCGTCGATCTGGTAGTCGCGCTGGATCGCGTTCCAGTCGTCGTAGTCCTCGGCGTCGACGTTCGAGCCGGCGAACATGTTGTCGTAGTTGGGGGTGCTGGAGTAGCCGGAGCAGACGAAGTCCGTGCCCGCCATGATCTGCGGCATCAGCCGGGAGGTGCGGCGCATCGCGGAATGGCTGAAGGACTGGTCGTTCCCGGAGGCGCACTCCAGGTCGAGCATGCTGGCGATCATGTTCTCGGCCGCCACCGCCCGGATCCCGCCGGGCACCGCCCCGGGCACGCCGATGCAGCTGATCGAGCCGTTCTGCAGCCCCTGCACACCGGCGCCCTTGGTCACCAGGATGCAGCGGATCTCCAGGTAGAGCATCGAGCGGCCCTCGGCGTTGCCCATCTGCACCTCGGAACCGGTGCCCGAGGTGAAGCGCATCTTGATCCCGCGGCTGGCGTAGGCCGCCGCCAGGAACGCCTTCGACCAGGGGGTGTCGTCGCCGTCCACGAACACCGACTCGGTGCCGTAGACCGAGATCGTCTCGGCGTAGGCGGTGATCCCACGCATGCCGAGGTCGAGTTCGGTGGCCTCCTCCAGGGCGCACTGGGTGAGCCGGCCACCCCTGCCGACCTGCCCGCCGACCTGCAGGGCGATCGCCACCAGCGGGGCGTAACGCACCACCCCGAGCGTGGTCTCGAGCTCGGAGAAGCCCCTCAGCGACGCCTCGGCGGCCTCCATCGCGACCTGCAGCGGATTGTCCCGGGCGCTGGTGCAGTGAGCCTGGTTCGCCGGGGTGCGACGGGCCCGCATCTTCTGCATCCCCATCATGATCTCGACGATGTTCATCCGCTTCACCGTCTCCAGCAGGGCCGCCGGGGTGAGCCCCCGGGCCACCCGCAGGACGTCGGTGCGCGAGACGTTGGGGTCGACCAGCATCCGGGCGACGGTGTCCGGGCCGAGGGCCATGGCCTGCTCGGCCGTGCTCACGTCGATCGCGTGGTCGGCGATGAACTGGTCGAGGAAGTCGAAGTCGGCGCGCTCGCGGCCGTCCATCTCGGCAACCCGGCCGTTCTCGATCCGGATGCTCGGGTGCGGGTCGAAGTCGCTCTCCATCGCGACCATCCCGACCTCGGGCCACTCCTGCACGAAGCCGTCCAGGTTGACCGGCCGGTTCTCGAGGACCTCGGTGCGCCGGGAGTGCCGGGGAGCAGGGGTCTCGGGGTGGGGGAGGGAAGACATCCGGGGCTCCTCAGTCCTCGGCCGGGGCCAGCAGGCCGCGGCGTTCGTAGACCTCGGCGGCCTCGCGGACCAGCGCCGCGGTGGCCTCACCGCCGTAGGAGGTCTCGAGCTCCTGCGCGATCGCCAGCAACTGCTCCTTGGTGGAGGTGTGCGGGCGCAGCGCGTTGTACATCTCGAGCACCCGGGCGTCGGAGACGGCGATCAGCTCGGCGGCGCGGCGGAAGTTCTGCCCGAGCTGCGGGCGGCCGGAGGCGTCGGCCACCTCGGCCTGGATCCGCAGGGTGTCCGGGGCGATCCGCAGGTCTTCCGGGCGCACCTGCCCGGTCACCACGTTCTGCAGGGTGAGCTCGGAAAGGGGTTTACCGGTGGGGGTCTTCAGCAGGTCGGGGCGCTTGACACTGACCGGGTAGTCGTGGGCCGGGTCGAAAGCGGCTTCGGGCATCGCAACCTCCCTCTGCGCCGGACGGCTGCGTCCGGCGACGAAGGTCACGGTTACATGCGAAACGTTGCAGCAACGTTGCAGAGCGAAGCGGAGTGACTGAAGAACTACTGAGAGTCGCGGATCCAGGCGGCCACCGTCTCGGTCAGTTCGCCGACCGGCCGCACGCCGTCCACGGTGATGCCGTTCTCGTCCTCGCCCAGCGGCTCCAGGGTCGCCAGCTGGGAGTCGACCAGGGTGGCGGGCATGAAGTGGCCGGGCCGGTGGCCCACCCGCTCGACGAGCACCTCCCGGGGCACGTCGGGCAGCACGAAGCGGAGCTGGGGCAGACCTTCGGCGAGCAGGTCGCGGTAGCTGCGCTTCAAGGCCGAACAGGCCACCACCAGACCCTCTTCGGCGTGCTTGACCAGTTCGTCGTGCACCGCGGCGAGCCAGGGCCCGCGGTCCTCGTCGGTCAGCGGCACCCCGGAGGCCATCTTGGCCACGTTCGCTTCGGGATGCAGGTCGTCCCCGTCCTGGAAGTCGACACGCAGCATGCCGCTCAGGGCGGTGCCGAGGGTGGACTTGCCGTTGCCGGAGGGGCCGAGCACGACGAGAAGGGGCGAACCGGTCATGCGGATGATCATCTCCTGTCCGGGCCGGGTCGGCCACATGTCGTGCCGCTGGTTAAAGGGCCCCGGCCCGGTGGCCGATCCAGCACGGGACCCTGTTCCCTGCGCTCGTCCTCGTCGCGCGGGCCCGGACAACCTCACGCATAGTGGAAAAGGTTGCGGACATAAGGAGTGACGAGCGTGCGGGCACTGATCCTCGACGGCCCGGGAGGCCTGGGCCGGGCCACGGCGGCCGAACTGGGTGCTGCGGGGGTCGAGGCGGTGCTCGCCGGGCGCGATCCCGGACGCTACGAGCAGATGCTCGACCTGCGCGGTGATCTGAGCGACCTCTACCGGGCGGCGGCTCAGGCGACCGTGGTGGTGAACTTCTCCGGCGTGCCGGACGTGCGCCTGGCCGAGCGGGCCGGGGCGGCGAACGCGGCCTTCGTCGAGACCGGGTCCGACGCCGGCTACCTGTCCGAGCTGGCCGGCCTGCACCCTCGCACCCCGGTGCTAATCGGGGGCCGGCTGCTGCCGGTGCTGGCCGGGATGCTGGCCCGCGACGTGGCGGCGCACGACTCCGCTGATCCCGCCGAGCCCGTGGAGATCGGGATCGTGCTCGGTGCCGGTGACCCGGAGAGTGCCGCCGACCTCGGGGCCACCTACGCGTTGTTCGGGCGTTCCTTCACCGATCCGGCCACGGGGGAGGCGGTGCTGAACTTCAGCGGCCGTCGTGAGTTCACCCTGCCCGACGGCCGTCGCCGCCACCTGGCTCAGGTCGACTGGCCCGACCAGCAGGTGCTCACCGCTGCTCTGGGCCGTCCGGTACGCACCTACCTGGCCACCGGTGACCGGTTCAGCACCACGCTGTTGCGGGGCGTGAAGCGGATGCCCGGGGCGGCCCGGCTGCCTTCGGCCCTGCATCTGCCCGGCCGTCCCGGCTGGCAGGTGGTGGCCCAGGCCGGGCCGGCTCCCGGCGCGGTGCGCAGCTGGGCCGCCGGCCGGTATCAGACGCCCTGTGCCGCGCACATTCTCACGATCGCCACCCGCCGGGCGCCGACGCTGGAACCCGGTCTGCACCGGGTCGGCGATCTGCTGACCCTCTCGGACCTGAGCGGGCTGGAGGGGCTGGCGCTGGGCCGATCTGCGCTTGGGGTGCCCCAAAGCTGAGATTTGCTTTGGCGGCAACTCAGTGTGCCTGTCCGACAACAACTTTCACGGCCGGGATCTTTACTGCACGTTTACTTACGCCCGGCCGGTGTGACAAGAGCGGTCTTTCGCTGTGAGGTAGGCGTGGGGGCGTTCCCTCCGCGCTGCTCATCCAGCATGCTGACGACATGAACACGCCCGAGGTAGACCCGCTCGCTGCGACCGAGTGGCTGCGGGGACGCCTCCGGGACACCGGTGGGTCGCGGCCGGACCTGCTCGCCGCCTCCGGCCTGCTGGGCATCACCGTGCCCGCCGCGTTCGGCGGCCCGGCCTGCTCGGTGGTGACCCTGACCGAGGTGCTCGCCGGTCTCGCGGCCGCCGACCGTGACCTGGCCACCCTGCTGCACGGCCACTACCTGTTCCTGCGGGCGCTGACCGAGCAGGGGGTGCGCGACCAGCAGGAGTACTTCTTCGCCGAGGCCCGGGCCGGTGCCTGCTTCGGCGGGACCGGTCCGGGCTTCGGGCCCCCGGCCTCCGGTGCCACGGTGCCGGCGATCACGCTGGCGCGCTGGCGCAACGGGGTCTACCGGCTCGACGGTGAGAGCTTCTGCGGGCCCGGCGTGCTGCGGGCCGGCTGGCTGGTGGTGCGCGCGGTGCTGGTGGACGAGCTGGCCGAGTCCACTCCGGAGCCGGACGAGGTCTTCGCGGTGATCCGGCACGACGAGCTCGGGGTCACGCACGACGGCCCGGGCGCCGACGGCGGGCTGGTCTGGCTGGACGGCGTGCGGGTCGCGGCCGGCTGTGTCGTCCCCTATTCCACGCTCTTCGACCGCCCCACCACCTACGAGGCCCGGCGGCTGGTCACGGCGGCGGCCCTGGACGGCCTCCCGCCCGAGGAACTGCGACCGCCTGCTCTGGCGGTGGACCAGGCCGAGGCCGGCCTGGACACGGTCGAGAACGCGCTCGGGAGAGTGACCGCCGCGTCACGGGTACCTCTGGCGGAGCGCTACGCCGGGATGTAAGGCTTCGGCGCATGTCGATCGTGGTCAGTCTGCCCAGTGACGAGCTGTTCCAGGCCCTGTCCGGCCTGCCCGGCATCACGCCGGTGAGGTGGGACCTGGAGGAGCCGCCCCCGCGGAAGGACCTCGACCTGGTGGTGCCGCCGTACCTGTCCAAACCACCCGCGCTCCGGGCCCTCGAGCAGGTGGGCCGGTGCGTGGTGCAGAGTCAGAGCATCGGCTACGACGGGGTGTCGCAGGCCCTGCCCGAAGGGTTCACCTTCTGCAACGCCGCGAGCGTGCACGAGACCTCGACCGCCGAGCTGGCCGTCGGCCTGATCATCGCCGCCCAGCGGGAGCTGCCCGGATTCGTGCTGGCGGCCCAGCAGGGCGAGTGGCGGGGTGGCACCACCCGGTCGCTGGCCGACTCGCAGGTGCTGGTGATCGGCCAGGGCGGGGTCGGCCGGGCGGTGACCAGCCGGCTGGCCCCCTTCGAGGTCACGCTGGTGCGGGTGGCCTCGAAGTCGCGCACCGACGCCGACGGCGAGGTGGTGCACGGCGTCGACGAGCTGCCGCAGTTGCTGCCCGAGGCCGACGTGGTGGTCCTGGCCGTACCGCTCGGTCCCGGCACGACCGGCCTGGTCGACGAGGCCTTCCTGGCCGCCCTGAAACCGGGTGCGCTGCTGGTGAACGTGGCCCGCGGGCCCGTGGTGAACACCGACGCCCTGGGCGCGGCGCTGTCCGAGGGACGGATCCGGGCCGCGCTGGACGTCACCGATCCCGAGCCGCTCCCGGCCGGGCACCCGCTCTGGAAGCTCGACAACGTCCTGATCACCCCGCACGTCGGCGGCAACACCACGGCGATGACGCCCCGGGTCACGGCCTTGGTGCGGGCCCAGGCCGAGGCTCTGCGGGACGGTAAGCCGCTGCGCAACATCGTGATCGAGCCGTGAACGTCCCGGTCCTGGAGATCGGCGGTTCGCACCTGACCGCCGCCCTGGTCTCACCGACGGGTCCCGAGGTGCTGCGGCTGCGCCGGTGGCACGTCGAACCCGACGCATCGGCCGAGGATTTCATGAAGGTGATGCTGGAAGGCGCCGACTGGCTGGCGGTCGAGCCCGGGGCGGCTTGGGGGGTGGCCATGCCCGGGCCCTTCGACTACCGCTCGGGCGTTGGGCGCTTCGTGGGAGTGGGCAAGTTCGAGGCGCTCAACGGGTTCGACGTGGGCACCGCCTTCACCGAACGGGCCCCGGCCCGCCCCGGTCGGGTCGTCTTCCTCAACGACGCCGACAGTTTCGGCCTGGGGGAGTACACGGTCGGTGCGGCGAAGGGTTTTCGGCGCGCGATCTGTCTCACGCTGGGCACCGGGGTGGGATCGGCCTTCGTGGCCGACGGGGTTCCGCTCTCGTCCGGTCCGGGAGTGCCTCCCGAGGGCGAGGCGCACTTCATCGTCTGGGGCGGGCAGGAGCTGGAGGAGACGGTCTCCCGCCGGGCGATCCGCCGGGCCTACCGCGAGCAGACCGGCGCCGACCTGGACGTGCACGAGATCGCCGAACTGGCCCGGTCCGGTTCCGAGGTGGCCGGTGCGGTGCTGGAGCACGCCTTCCAGGCGCTGGGCGAGGCGATGTCCGGCTACGTGCGTGACTTCGGCGCCGAGGTGCTGGTGCTGGGTGGGTCGATCGCCGGTTCGTTCGACCTGATCGAGCCGCCGCTGCGCAAGGGGCTGGCCCGGGACGTGGTGATCCGGGTGGCCGGTGATCCGGAGAACGCCCCGCTGATCGGTGCCGCCGTGCACGCGACGAGCAGTTGAGACGAGAGGGAAAACCGTGGGATACGCCGATCTTCCGCTGTCCGAGCTACGTACGTACCGGTCGGAGGTGCCCCGGCCGGACGACTTCGAGGAGTTCTGGCAGCGCACCCTGAAGGAGTCCCGGGCGGCCGGGTTCGAGACCCGGCTGGAGCCCGTGGACAACCGCCTGACCACGGTGGACACCTGGGACGTGACGTTCGCCGGGTTCGGCGGTCAGCCGGTGAAGGGCTGGCTGCACCTGCCGGCCAACCGCGGGGAGGGGCCGCTGCCGGGAGTCGTCGAGTACATCGGCTACACCGGCGGCCGGGGTCTGCCGCACGAGCGGACCACCTGGGCGCAGGGCGGGTACGCACACTTCGTGATGGACACCCGGGGCCAGGGCGGCGACACTGACGACGTGGCCGGCTCGGTCAGCCCCTCGGTGCCCGGCTTCCTCACCCAGGGCTGGGACTCGCCCGAGAACCACTACTACCGCCGCCTGATCACCGACGCGGCCCTGGCGGTCGACGCCGCCCGGGGTCTGGCCTCGGTCGACTCCTCGCAGGTGGTGGTCACCGGGGTCAGCCAGGGAGGCGGTCTGGCCATCTCCGGCGGTGTGCTCGGGGGTGCTCAGGCGGTGCTCTCGGACGTGCCGTTCCTGTGCGACTTCCCCCGCGCGGCCTGGATCAGCGCGACCTCGCCCTACGACGAGCTCGTGCGGTTCCTGGCCCGCCGCCGGGAACGCACCGACCGCCTGTTCGAGACCCTGTCGTACCTGGACGCGGTCAACTTCGCCCGGGACGGTCGCGTGCCGGCCTTGTTCTCGGTCGCCCTGATGGACCCGACCTGCCCGCCCTCCACGGTGTACGGCGCCTACAACGCCTGGGAGGGCGAGAAGAGCATCCGGGAGTACGCCTACAACCAGCACGAGGGCGGTCAGGCGTACCAGCAGCTGGAGCAGTACGACTGGCTGCGTACCTTCTTCGCCTGAGTAGTTCCGTCACCGCAGGGCCCGGGTCGTCCGACCCGGGCCCTGCCGTTTTGCCCGGGGGCGTTGACAGGCATCCGGCCCAGGAGCAAATTAAACACATGACTAATTCAATCCAGGTCCGGGGCCTGCGGGTGACCCGGAGCGGCCGTGAGGTGCTGCACGGCATCGATGCGGACCTGCCCGCCGGGCAGGTCACCGGGCTGATCGGGCCCAGCGGGTCGGGCAAGAGCACGCTGATCCGGGCGCTGGTCGGGGTGCAGCGCATCTCCGGCGGCTCGATCACCGTGCTCGGACATCCGGCCGGTTCACCGGCCCTGCGCCGGCAGGTGGGGTACTCGGGGCAGAGCGCCGCCGTCTATCCCGATCTCACCGTGGCCCAGAACCTGCGCTACTTCGCCGCGGTCCGCCGCGACGACCCGGCCGAGGTGCGCCGGGCGATCGATCTGGTCGGGCTCACCGGCCGGGAGAACCAGCTGGCCGGGGCGCTCTCCGGGGGGCAGCGCTCGCGGGTCAGCCTGGCCGTGGCCCTGCTCGGCCGCAGCCGGCTGATCGTGCTGGACGAGCCCACGGTCGGGCTGGACCCGGTGCTGCGGGCCGAACTGTGGCAGCTCTTCGGTGATCTGGCCGCAGACGGCGTGACCCTGCTGATCTCCAGCCACGCGATGGACGAGGCACAGCGGTGCGACCGGCTGATGCTGCTGCGCGAGGGCCGGCTGCTGTTCCACGACACCCCCGCCCGCCTGCTGGAACGCACCGGAGAACCGGATGCCGAGCGAGGTTTCGTGAGCCTGGTGCACAGTGCGGAGGTGGCGGCGTGAGCGCCCGGCGGATCTGGGCCACCGCCCACCGGGTGCTGCAGCAGCTGGCGCACGACCGGCGCACCGTCGCCCTGCTCGTGCTCTTCCCCTCGGTCCTGATGGTGCTGCTGCGCTACGTGCTGGACGAGCCGGAGCGCTTCGACCGGGCCGGGCCCGCGCTGATCGGCATCTTCCCGTTCACCGTGATGTTCCTGGTGTCCTCGGTGGTGACCCTGCGCGAGCGGCGCGACGGCACGCTGGAACGCCTGATGACCATGCCGCTGGGCCGCGCCGACCTGCTGCTCGGCTACGCCCTCGCCTTCGGCCTGACCGCCCTGCTCCAGGTCGGGATCCTGGTCCTGGTCACGGTGGCCGGGCTGGGGCTGGACGTGGCCTCCTCGGCCGGCCTGCTGATCTTCGTGGCCGCGCTGAACGCCCTGCTCGGCACCGCCCTGGGCCTGTTCACCAGCGCTTTCGCCAGCAGCGAGTTCCAGGCCGTGCAGTTCATGCCTCTGGTGGTCATGCCGCAGGTGCTGCTGTGCGGCCTTTTCGTGCCCCGGGAGGCGATGAACCCGGTGCTGGAGGCGGTCTCGGCGGTGTTCCCGCTCTCGTACGCGGTGGAGGCGGTCGGGCTGATCGCAGCCGGCTCGAACGAGGACCTGGCGCGGGATCTGGGTATCGTGGCCACGGCGGTGGTGCTCGCCCTCGGGCTGGGGGCGGTGACACTGCGCCGCAGGACGGCGTAAGGACGTGATGGCAAGTGGCCGGACGGCGGCCGGGAAACTCCGGCACGCGCGACGAGATCCTCGCCGCCGCAAGAAAACTCTTCTCCGACCGGGGCTACGAGGGCACCACGATCCGCGCGATCGCGGCCGACGCCGGGGTGAATCCCGCTCTGGTGCACCATTTCTTCAAGTCCAAGGAACAGGTCTTCATCGCCTCGGTGGACTTTCCGGTGAACCCGTTCGAGGTGCTGCCCGAACTGCTCGCGGCCGGGCCGAGAGAACAGTTCGGGCAGCGGCTGGCCGGGCTCGTCGTCGGGGTCTGGGAGGACGAGGAACGCCGGGCGCCGCTGCTGGCCCTGCTGCGCGGGGCGATGACCGGTGAGCTGGGGGCCGGCATCCTGCGCAGCGTGCTGGAGCAGATCCTGATGCCCCGGCTGGAGCAGGCCTTCGGCACTCCCCGGCCGCAGGCCGCCCGGGCCTTCGCCCAGATCGTCGGGATCATGATGTCCCGCTACGTGATCCGGGTGGAGCCGCTGGCCTCGGCCCCTCGGGAGGAGATGGTGGCCCTGCTGGCCCCGGTGATCCAGGCGGCGGTGGATTCGACTGCGGGCCCGGCCGGACCGCAATCGCAGACTGGCCCGGCCGGGGGAATCGACGCGCCGGTTCCGCCGATCGGCGCACCCGGGGGATAACGATCCGGCGGTTCTGGCCGAAGCTTGGGTTGTCCGTCACCACGAGCGAGAATCGAGGTACAGACATGACTGTCGGCCCCATCGGTGACCTCGGGGAAACCAGCACAGCGATCAGCCAGCAGGCCCAGTTCCTCGCCCAGCAGAACGAGTTGCGTACTCAGGAGGCCCAGGCCGCGACGGACCTTCAGGCCCGTCTCGCGGACCGGGGAGAGGCGCAGCAGGCGACCCTGGACCGTCAGGCCGAGCGTGAGGCCCAGCTGGTGGCCCAGCAGGAGGCACAGCAACGGGCCGATGCCAACCAGGCCGCGCTGGAGGCCTTCGGGATCCAGCAGGCCCAGCTGCAGGACGTGATCCTCGCGGATCAGGCCCTGGAAGCGTCCCAGGAGGTGACCGCCGATCAGAACAGAGTCGATCAGCAGCAGGCACTCGATCGGCAACTTGACCAGAGTGCCGTGAACGCCTTCCTGAACGAGAACACCACGGTGAGCTCGGTCCAGGAGGCACTCCAGGAGTTCCAGCAGATGGAAGAAGTAACCGGCCTGGAGGTCTCCAGCGTCACGGTGACCCTTACCCAGTCAGGGAGTGAGATCGATACCCAGCTGTAGCAGCAGGTGTAGTCACGGTACGGGTCCCACCCTGGCAGCGGGTGGGACCCGCACCGCTGCCCGCTTCAGCTCTGCACCAAGGCAGTGACCTCGTCGGCGCAGCCCCAGCTCAGCGTGATGCCTGCCCCGCCGTGCCCGTAGCAGTGGATCAGCCGTACCCCGCCGGGCAGCGGACGGGCGTCTTCTTCCAGCCGCGGCCCGCCGTGCCGTCCCGGGCGTAGTCCGGCCACCTCGCGCAGGACGCGGGCCTGGGCCAGTTCGGGCACCAGCGTGGTACAGCGCCGCAGGATCGAGTCGGTGACCGAGGCGTCGGGGGAGATGTCGTCCTGACCTGGTTCGAAAGTGCCGCCCACCACCACGTCGCGGCTGCGCGGGTGCACGTAGACGCCGCCCTCCGGATCGTCCTCGTCGCGCACCGAGACCGTGATGCCCGGATTGCTCAGCACCAGGATGCGGCCCCGGATCGGATGCACCGCCGCGTCCGGCACGAGCGCCCCGGCAGCCAGCCCGGTCGCGTTGACCACCACGTCGGCCGAAGTGGCGGCCTCGGCCAGGGAAGTCAGCTGCCGCCGCTCGATCGTGCCGCCGAGCGCCTCCACCACCTCGATCAGCCAGTACAGGTAGGAACGGGTCTGCACGGCCGGCACGGTGAACTGCCACTCGCCGGTGAATCGCCGTTCGGGCGGCGGTTCCAGGCGGAATTCAGGGACGCCGATGGCCCACCACGGGCGGGCGGTCAGGCCTCGCAGCAGCATCCGGCTGGCCCGCATGGTCACCCCGGGCACCCCTTCGCCCGCCTGCCGGGTCAGTTCGGTCAGGGCCTGCTGCCCCCAGCGCAGCAGCCGGTCGTCGGCGTCGAAGTGCGTCGGGTACCAGACCGCGGCCGCGATCGAGGAGACGGTCTGCTCCGGTGGGTGCGCGCTCAGGACCTTGACCCGGTGGCCGGCCTCGAGCAGCCGCACCGCCGAGGTCAGTCCGATGATCCCGCCACCGGCCACCACCACGTCGGCCATCGGTTCTCCTCAGGACTCGGATCAGGACTCAGAGGAAATGCTTGTCCTCGCCACGATACGTGGGTACCTCCTGGGTGCTGCCGTCGGCCGCCACCAGCTGGAGGGCGGCCACGTGCTCGGCCAGCTCGCCGGCCTTGGCGTGCCGGAACCAGACCCGGTCGCCGATCTGCAGAGCGTCGGCGCCGGCCCCGTGCAGCGGCGTCTGCACCTCGCCGGCTCCTTCCGTCTTGATCAGCGAAAGAGCCTGCGGATAGGTGGGAATCGGCACCCGGTCGGTGCCGACCGGGCCGGAGGCGATCCAGCCGCCACCGGTGACGGTGACGAACCCCGGGCCGGGACGGCGGACCACGTCGGTGCCGAACAGGGCGGCCGGAGCCGGGCTGAAGTGCCGGTAGCCGTCGAAGAGGCCCGGCCCGTACAGACCCGACCCGGCCGTCAGTTCGGTCACCGCCGCCTCGGCCGCCGTCGTCTCCAAACTGCCCGTGCCACCGCCGTTCACAAAGCGCAGCGGATACTCGGCGCTCACCGCAGCAACCACCTCGCCGCGCCGCTGCGCCAGCTCGCGCACCGAAAACGCTTGCATCGCAGTGACGGCCAGGCCGTAGAGAGGTTTGCCCGGAGGGCGGTTGCCCAGACCGGCGACCTGCCCCTCGTAGGCCATCAGGCCGGTCAGCCGGAAACCCGCCCGGGCGCCGATCGTACGGGCCATCGCCCGCGCGTCCTCCGCGGTGAAGACGCCGGAGCGACGGGTGCCGATGTGCACCCGCCCGCCGGCCACCCGCAGGGAGGCGTCCAGATCCAGGCAGACCTGGAACTCCGGATGGCCGGGCGCTACCGCGTCGACGAAGTCGAGTTGCTCGGCCGAGTCGACCATCAGGGTGACCCGCTGCCGGGCGGTCTCGTCGGCCGCCAGTCGCCGCAGGGCCTCCCGCTCGGCGGTGGGGTAGCCGACCACCACGTCCTCGAACGGGTGGGTGGGATCGGTGGCCAGCCAGATCGCCTCGCTCAGGGTGTAGCCCAGGACGCCGGCGAAACCCGGCTCGGCGTGCACCCGCTCGAGCACGGCGCGGCACCGGATCGACTTGCTGGCCAGGCGGATCGGCTTACCCGCGGCCCGGCGCCGCAGATCGGCCACGTTCGCGTCCAGGGCGGGCAGGTCGACCACCGCGACCGGTGGGTCGAGGTGGGCCGTGGCGGTGTCCAGCCGGACCTTGGTCGCCTCGGGGGAGGGGGGCGCGGTCATGGGGCAAGCGTCGACGTATCGCCGCGAATCGGTCAAGCGGTTGCCGGAAACCGTTGACTCGCCTGGTCGGGAGGGTCAAGCTATGGCGATCTGAACGCTTGTCCTATTTCGTTGCATCGGCTGATGGGGGCGTCGCGGTGAACGGTGCGGCCGAGTGGTCCAACTGGGCGGGATGCGAACGAGCCGGCTGCACGGTGGTGAGCCCGCGCGGCACCGCCGAGATCGCCGATGCGGTGCGGGAGGCCGCGGCCCAGGGCCGGCGTCTGCGCCCGGTCGGCTCCAGCCACTCGTTCTCCGGCATCGCCTGCCCGGAAGACGTGCAGGTGCGCCTCGACCGGCACGCCGGTGTACTCAGCCTCGACACCACCACCGGCCTGGTCACGGTCGAGGCCGGAATGCCCCTGCACCGGCTGAACGACCTGCTCAGCGCGGCCGGGCGGGCGATCACCAACCTCGGCGACATCGACCGTCAGACGGTCGCCGGGGCGCTGGCCACCGGCACGCACGGCACCGGCGCCCGGCACGGCGCCTTCTCCACCCAGCTGCGCGCGCTCGAACTGGTCACCGCCGACGGTGAGGTGCTGCGCTGCTCGGCCGCCGAGAACCCTTACGTGTTCGAGTTCGCGCGGGTGAACCTGGGGGCGCTCGGGGTGGTCGCGAACGTCACCCTGCAGACCGTGCCGGCCTTCGCGCTGGAGGTCGAGGAGGTCTCCCGCCCGCTGTTCGAGGTGCTCGACCAGTTCGGCGAACTGGCCGACGGCATCGACCATTTCGAGCTGTACTGGTTCCCCCACACCGACCGGGTGCAGACCCGCTACAAGACCCGGCGGCCACTGGAGGAGGGGCTGGCGCCGCTGGGCCGGATGCGCACCTGGTTCGACGAGGAACTGATGGCCAACGACGTGTTCCGGGTGATGGTGGCCACCGGCCGGCGGGTCCCGGCCGCCGTGGTGCCGCTGAACCGGGTGGCCGTGCGGTTCTGGGGCTCGCGCACCTACACCGACCGCTCGGAGCGGGTTTTCACCACCAACCGCCGGGTCCGGTTCAAGGAGATGGAGTACGCGATCCCGCGGGCGGCCCTGCCGGAGGCGATGCGGCGGGTGCGGGACGCGGTGGAGAGCTCCGGCTGGCGGATCCCCTTCCCGGTCGAGATCCGCGTGCTGGCACCGGACGACATCCCGTTGTCGATGGCCTCCGGGCGGGAGACCGCCTTCATCGCCGTGCACGTTCCGGCCGGCTCGGACCACACCGCCTACTTCGGCGCGGTCGAGCGCATCATGGCCGACTACGGCGGCCGGCCGCACTGGGGGAAGATCCACGGCCTGGACGCCGAGGCCCTGCGCCGGGTGTACCCCCTGCTCGACGAGTTCGCTGCGCTGCGTGACCGGCTCGACCCCGAGGGGCTGTTCTCCAACGCCTACCTCGACCGGGTGCTGGGCCGGCCCGGTGGGCCGTTGGAGTGAGCCCACCGGCACCGGGTGATCACAGGTCACGCACGGTTCGCGAGCCGGACAGCTCCCAGAAAGATCGTCGGCGCCGGGAAGAAATCCAGTCACTGCTACGCTAACCACCCTGGCGTCGCGATCTGCGCCGCCGCTCTCGCGGGCGAGCCGCCCGCGTGGTCGCACGTAAAGAGTCGCTCCATCACAGACACGGCCGCTCCCGCGGCACTGTCTCAAGGCCGCAGCCGGCCGCCGGAGCCTCAGGTCGTGCCCCGTACACGGGGCCCGGCGTCTCCGAACGGCGTGGCCTCATGCACACCGATGGAGTAGTCGCACTACATGCCGTACACCTCTGATCGTCCCCGCACGTCCGCGTCCCGTTTCGGCGGGAACTCCCGTCGTTCCTCGGGTGGTCGTCCGGGTGGTCCCCGCCGTTCCTCCGGGCGTCCCCGTCCGCAGGCCGGCCCCAGCCCGCTCGAGCAGGCCCTGATCGCCGCCGCCGAGGCCCCCGCCCCCGCAGACCTGTCGTTCGTCGAACTCGGCCTGCCCCGTCAGCTCGTCTCGGCCCTGGCCGGGGAGGGCATGGAGAAGCCGTTCGCGATCCAGACCCGGGTGCTGCCCGACGCGCTGGCCAAGCGTGACGTACTCGGCCGGGCCCAGACCGGCTCGGGCAAGACCCTCGCCTTCGGCATCCCGGTGCTGGCCCGCCTGGCCGCCGAGCCGAAGCAGCGCGTCTCCGCCACCCCGCGGGCCATCATCCTGGTGCCCACCCGTGAGCTGGCCCGTCAGGTCAACGAGGCGCTGAACCCGCTGGCCCGCCCGCTCGGCCTGCGGGTCACCACGGTCGTGGGTGGCCTGTCGATCTCCCGCCAGATGGACGCCCTGCGTCGGGGCGTGGACGTCGTGGTCGCCACCCCGGGCCGCCTGATCGACCTGATGGACCGCCGCGCGGCCGACCTGTCGCAGATCGAGATCAGTGTCCTCGACGAGGCCGACCACATGGCCGACCTGGGCTTCCTGCCCGCGGTCCGGCGCATCCTCGACGCCACCCCGGCCGACACCCAGCGCCTGCTGCTGTCGGCCACGCTCGACGGCGGCGTGGACAAGCTGGTCACCGAGTACCTGACCGACCCGGCGTTCCACGCGGTCAAGCAGACCACCGACGCCGCCACGGCGATGGACCACAAGGTCCTGGCGCTCAGCGGCCCGGCCGAGAAGCTCCTGGTCGCCAGCGAGATCGCGGTGCGCCCGGCGCGCACCATCTTCTTCGTGCGCACCAAGCACGGCGCCGACCGGCTGGCCCGCCAGCTGTCCCGGGCCGGGGCCGAGGCCACCGCGATCCACGGCAACCTCAACCAGAACCAGCGGCAGCGGGCGCTTGACGCCTTCGCCGCCGGCTCGCCGCGCGTCCTGGTCGCCACCGACGTGGCCGCCCGGGGCATCCACGTCGACGACGTGGACCTGGTCGTGCACTACGACCTGCCCGGCGACCACAAGGACTACCTGCACCGGTCCGGCCGCACCGCGCGCGCCGGGGCCCGGGGCACCGTGGTCGCGTTCGCCGAGCCGGGCCAGTCCCGCGAGATCAGCCGGCTGCACCGGGACGCCTCGGTCACCGCGACCACCGACTCGGTGCACCCGGGTCACGCCGTGGTCCGCGAGCTGGCCGAGTCCGGCGAGGCCGTCGTGGTGCGGGCTCTGCCGCAGCGCAGCTCCGAGCGCCGGGGCACCGGGGGTGCCGGCGGCGGTCAGCGTCGCCGGTCCGGCGGTGGGGGAGCCGGTTACAGCGGCGGTGGTCACCGTGAGGGTGGCGCCCCGCGTGGTAACGGTGCCGGCCGGGGTCGCCCGGCGGGCAGCCGTCCGGCGCGGGCTCCGCGTCAGCAGGCCCCTTCCAACTGATCCAACCAACTAGAGGACGCCCGACAGCCCTAGTGCTGTCGGGCGTCCTTAGTTTGTGGTTCGGTCTAGGACACGACCTAAAGCCCGTAGGCCTCCATGAGCCGCAGCCAGACCTCGCTGATCGTCGGGAAGCTCGGCACGGCGTGCCAGAGGTCCTGCATCTTCACCTCGGCGCTGATCGCGATCGTGGCCGAGTGCAGCAGCTCCGACACTCCCGGCCCGGTGAAGGTGGCCCCGACGATCACCTCCCGGGCGGTGTCGACGATGATCTGGCTGGTGCCCTCGATGCCGTCGCCCGAGGTGGTCGCGCCGGACACCCCGCCGGTCGGGTAGCTGATCACCCGGATGTCGAGTCCGCGCTCGCGGGCCTGCTTCTCGGTCAGGCCCACCGCGCAGACCTGCGGGTCGGTGAAGGTCACCCGGGGCACCACGTCCCGGCTGGAACGGTCGCGGGCCTCCTTGCCCAGCAGGATGTCGCCGACCAGACGGGCCTGGTACTTGCCCATGTGGGTGAGCAGCGCCAGGCCGTTCACGTCGCCGACCGCGTACAGCCAGGGCTCGTCGCCCTGGTCCAGGCCGGTGGCGACGAGCTGGTCGTCGACCTCGACCGGCTTGCCCGGCTCCAGGCCGACCGCGTCCAGACCCAGGTCGTCGGTGGACGGCTTGCGCCCGGTGGCGACCAGCAGTTCGTCCGCCGTGATCTCGTCGCCGTTGTCCAGAGTCACCGTGACCGTGCCGTCCTCGGCCCGGGCGACCGCGGTCACCTTGACCCCGGTGCGCACCGAAATACCTTCGGCGGCAAAGGCCTTGGCCACCTCCTCACCGGCGAACGGCTCTTCGCGGGAGAGCAGGTGCGGCCCGCCCTCCAGCACCGTCACCTCGGAGGCGCCGAGCCGGCGCACCGCCTGGGCCATCTCGGCCCCGACGAACCCGCCGCCGATCACCACGAGACGGTCGGGGATCTCCTTCATCTCGGTGACCCCGCGGTTGGTCCACGGGTCGGCCTCGGCCAGCCCGGGGATCGGCGGGACGACCGCCTTGGTGCCGGTGGCCAGCACCACCGCGCGGTTCGCGGTGAGGGTGCGGGTGCCGCCCTCGGAGTCGGTGACGGTGAGCGTGCGCGGACCGGTGAGCCGGGCGTGACCGCGCACCAGGGCGATGCCGCTGTCGTTCAGCCACGGCACCTGGCCGGAGTCGTCCCAGCTCGAGGTCATGTAGTCGCGGCGGGCCAGGGCCGCCTGCACGTCGATGGTGCCGGTGACGGCCGCGTCGGCCCCGGGCACCCGCTTGGCGGCGGCGATCACGTCACCCGGACGGATCAGCGTCTTGCTCGGGATGCAGCCCCAGTAGGAGCACTCCCCACCGACCAGCTCCCGTTCCACGATGGCGGTGCTGAGCCCTCCCGCCACCGTCCGGGCCGCCACGTTCTCACCGGCGGGCCCGGCCCCGATCACGATCACGTCGAACTCGTCGTTCCCGGCCACAGTGCGTCCCCAAATCCGTCGGTCTCCTGGTCGGGAACGACCCTAGGTCCTGTCCCGTGGATCAGTCGCCTACTGCGGGGCACCCGGTGGGCAGCCTGGACGCGCCCGGCGGGCGCCCACGTAGAACCACTACGAGGGCGCCCACCGGGCACGCCCAGGCCGTCACCGGGCACCTCCTCGCTACGGCGCTGATCCACAGGACAGGCCCTGGACCTGCTCACCCGGCCGGGCGGCTGAGGTCCTCGTTCAGCTGGGTGAGCAGCCCGGCGAAGCGGTCGAGGTCGTCCTGGCTCCAGTGCGCCATCTTCACCTTGAAACTGTTGCGCCGGGCCGCGCGGGCCTGGTGCACCAGCGTGGCGCCGTTCTCGGTGAGGGTGAGCCGCTGGGCCCGCCGGTCGTTCTCGTCGACCTCGCGGGTGATCAGGTCGAGCTTCTCCATCAGCTGCAGCTGCCGCGAGACGGTCGGCTTGCCGATCCCGAAGTAGGCCGCCATCTCGGTCATCCGGGCCGAGCCGACGTCGTCCAGCCAGAGCAGCATCGCGTAGGCGCCCGGCTCCAGGTCGGGATGGAACTCCCGGGACATCTGCGCCGAGAAGCCGCGGGCCCGGCGGATGAGCACGGTGAGTTCCTGCTCGATGGTGACGTAGGCGCGGGCCGTCGCATCCGTGCTGGGGCCCGGGTCGGGTTCGGAGGTGGCCGCCGGGTGGTGCTGGGGATCAGCTGCTGACACCCCGCCAGCTTATAAGCGCACTTCGTGGTCGGCCCGGCCCGGCCTCCGGACGGGGGAATTAGTTGCCGCACGCAACCGTTCCGCCTATAGTTGTGTGAGGCAAGCAAATAAACGAGAGGGGCTGCCGTGCCCGTCACCGCCGAGGCCGTCTCCGACCTCTTCCAGCAGCTGCAGTCGCTGGGCCGCTCGATGAAGGCGCTCACCGGCCGCCAGGCCGACCGCATCTCGCTCAGCTCCCTGATGATGCTGAGCCAGGTGCAGAGCCTGGGTGAGGTGCGCTCGTCCGGCCTGGCCGAGCTGCTGGGGGTCGACACCTCGGTGGTCAGCCGTCAGCTCGCGGTCCTGGAGGCAGCCGGCCTGACCGGCCGCCGGCAGGACCCGCAGGACGGCCGGGCCTGGCTGGCCCACGTCACCGAGGCCGGCGCCGAGCGCCTGGCCCAGCTGCGCACCCAGCGCGTGGCCCTGGTCACCGGGGCCCTCCACGACTGGTCCGACGGCGAGGTGCGGCAGTTGTGCGCGCAGCTCGTCCGCCTGGACGAAGCCTTCCAGCACGTCACCAACGAGAGCGATCCCACCGGCGGGGTGGCCCACAGCACTTCGGGAAAGGTCCACGCATGAGTTCCAGCACGGTGAATCCGCCGGCTCAGCACGAACACGCCGAGATGTCGCACCGGCAGATCGTCGAGGCCCTGGTCGGCATCCTCGCCGCCCTGTTCGTCGGCATGGTCAGCTCGACCATCGTCAGCAACGCCCTGCCCACGATCATCGCCGATCTGGACGGTTCGCAGCGCGCCTACACCTGGGTGGTCACCTCCACCCTGCTGGCGATGACCGCCACCGTCCCGATCTGGGGCAAGCTGTCCGACCAGTTCAACAAGAAGCTGCTGCTGCAGCTGTCCATCGTGATCTTCGTGATCGGTTCCTCGGCCGCCGGGGCCTCGCAGAACGTCGGCGAGATGATCGGCTTCCGGGTGATCCAGGGCATCGGCATGGGTGGCATCACCGCCCTGGCCCAGACCGTGATCGGCGCGATGATCCCGCCGCGTCAGCGTGGTCGCTACAACGGCTACCTCGGCTCGGTGATGGCCCTGGCCACGATCAGCGGCCCGCTCATCGGTGGCGTCATCGTCGACAGCAGCCTGGGCTGGCGCTGGTGCTTCTACGTCTGCGTGCCGCTGGCCGTGATCGCCCTCGGCCTGATCCAGAAGACGCTGCACCTGGAGTACCGCCCGCGCAAGGCCTCGATCGACTGGGCCGGCGCCACGCTGATCGCCGGGGCCGTCAGCGCCGTGCTGATCTGGGTCTCCTTCGCCGGTGACGACTTCGCCTGGTTCTCCTGGCAGACCGCCGCCTTCCTGGGTGGCGCCCTGGTCGTCCTGGCCGCCGCCGTGGTGGTCGAGCGCCGCGCCAAGGAGCCGGTGGTCCCCCCGTCGATCATCAGCAAGCGCACCACCCTGCTGGCCGTGATCGCCTCTCTGGCCGTCGGTATCGCGATGTTCGGCGGTTCGGTCTTCCTGGGCCAGTACTTCCAGGTGGCCCGCTCCTACTCGCCCACCGAGGCCGGCCTGCTGACCATGCCGATGATGCTCGGGCTGATGGTCTCCACCACGATCGTCGGCCGGCTGATCGTCTCCACCGGCGCCTACAAGCGCTACATCGTCGGCGGCGTGGCCCTGCTGGTGGTCGGGTTCGGCCTGCTGGCCACCATCGACCACACCACCTCGCTGGTGCTGATCGGCTTCTACATGGTCCTGGTCGGGGCCGGCGTCGGGGCCTCGATGCAGAACCTGGTCCTGGCCGTGCAGAACACCGTGGACTCCACCGAGATCGGCACCGCCAGCGGGGTGATCGCGTTCTTCCGCTCGCTGGGTGGTGCGGTCGGGGTGTCCGTCCTGGGGGCGATCCTGGCCAGCCACGTCGGCTCGCTGATCGCCAGTGGCCTGGCCGGCATCGGGGTGGACGCCTCGGCGGCCGCCTCCGGGGGCAGCACGCTCGACGTGAAGAGCCTGCCCGCGCCGGTGGCCGAGGTGGTGCGCGCCGCCTACGGCGACGGCACCGCGCGGATCTTCCTGGTGGCCGCCCTGGTCGGGGTGGTCGGGCTGATCGCCACGTTCTTCATCGAAGAGGTGGCCCTGCGCAAGACGGTCTCGATGACCCCGGCGGCGACCGAGGCCCGGGAAGAGGCCCGGGCCTGATCAGATCCACCGCTTCGCGGCGGGGTCACCGGTTCTCCCGGTGGCCCCGCCGCTGCGCTATCCGCGGCCGAGCTGGTCCTCGAGGTTGAAGACCTCTTCGAGCAGCAGGAAACCCTCGTCCGGGGCCCGGCCGTCGAGGCCCACGAAGAACTCGGACATCTCGGCCTGCCAGCGGGTGTTCACCTCGGTGCGGGCCATCGCCTCCTGGGCCGCGGTCAGGTCCTGCGCCTCCACGTAGCCGACCAGCAGGCCGTCCGGGCGGGCGAAGAGGGAGTAGTTGGTCCAGCCGGAATCGGCCAGGGCCCGCAGCATCTCGGGCCACACCGCGGCGTGGCGCTCCTTGTACTCGGCCAGTCGCTCGGGGCGGACCTGGAGCAGGAAGCAGTACCGGTTCATGCGAAACACCACTCCGTGTTCGGCGGGATCTGACAGGGTAGGCTTGAAACGATTCAGGTCCGGTGACGTTATGGGCCGCCCGCGGTGTGCGTCAAGGTTTACTGCTTGTGGACGCCGGTGTCGGCCGAGCGGGCCGGTTCGGCTCGGGCGGGTGGCCGGTGGTGCTGGTCAAAATCGGTCTGAGGCGTTTCAATCTCGGTCTCGGCCCGGATTCGGGGCCGATTCGTGCGGACAAGGGAGTTCGGTGGCCGCTTCGGTCAGTGTGAAGGACGTGGCGGCGGCGGCCGGCGTCTCGGTGGGCACCGTCTCGAACGTGCTCAACCGGCCCGACCGGGTGGGCGCGGCGACCCGCTCACGGGTCGAGTCCGCGATCGAGCGGCTCGGCTTCGTGCGCAACGAGTCGGCGCGGCACCTGCGGGCCGGGGCCAGCCGCACGATCGGCTACCTGGTGCTGGACGCGGCGAACCCGTTCTTCACCGATGTGGCCCGCGGCGTCGAGGAGGCCGCCCGGGACGCCGGGCTGGCGGTCTTCCTGTGCAACAGCGACAACAGCCGCCAGCGTGAGCACGAGTATCTGGAGCTGCTTTTCGAGCAGCGGGTGCGGGGGGTCCTGGTCACCCCGGTCAACCCGGCCGGCGTCGACGCGTCGCTGCCGCCGGGGGTGGGCGTGCCGGTGGTGCTGGTCGACCGCACCGGCGGGGAGAAGTACTGCTCGGTGTCGGTGGACGACGTGTACGGCGGCCGGCTGGCCGGGCAGTACCTGCGCGAGAGCGGCCACGAGCGGATCGCTTTCGTCGGTGGCCCGGAGTCGGTCGGCCAGGTGCAGGACCGGCTCGCCGGGTTCCAGGAGGCGGTCCAGGGGGCCGAGCCGTCGGTCCTTCCCACTGCCGCGCTCACCGTCGCCGAGGGCCGGGCCGCGGGCCAGCGGCTGGCCGGGATGCCCGCGTCGCGTCGCCCCACCGCCGCCTTCTGCGCCAACGACCTGCTGGCCCTGGGGCTGCTGCAGGAGATGACCAGGCTGCGGATCCGGGTGCCGGAAGACCTGGCGATCGTGGGCTACGACGACATCGAGTTCGCCGCCGCGGCCGCCGTGCCGCTCACCTCGGTGCGCCAGCCCCGCCACCAGATCGGTCGCACCGCCGCCGAGCTGCTGGCCGAGGAGACCGAGGCGGCCGAGGGGGCGGGCCGGGTGCACCGGCACCGGCAGGTGGTCTACCTGCCCGAGCTGATTGTCCGGGAATCCACGATTCGCTCCTAGTCCGGCGCGGCCGGCGCGCTGCCCACAGGTGCGATCACGGCAAGTTCCCAGGTCGGGTAACGGGCGATTCCGGATCAATCGTCGTTACAGAATGCGACACGGACGATACTGTGTGCTGCATCGTGACGCGATCCGAGCTGAATCAGGACCGAGGGCTGCGACTGGCGCCCCCGGTTCACGCTGTGCCCGCGCTGGCCCCGATGCCGACGCGGGCGATCGAGGTGCGACCGGGGCTCCACCCCGGCCCGCATCCTCAGCCCGACCCGCTGAACGTGGTGGGTTCCCTGCTGCCGATCCTGCCCGACGCGGTGATCGGCCTCGACCGGTTCGACACGATCACGCACTGGAACGCGGCGGCCGAGCGCACGTACGCGATCAGCGCGGCCGAGGCGGTCGGCTGCCGGCTGAGCGAGCTGGTCGAGACCGTCTACGCCGAAGGCGACCAGGCCGTCGCCCGGCGCCAGGTGCACGTGCAGGGGCGATGGCAGGGGGTGGTCCGGCAGGTCTGCCGGCGTTCCGGCCGGGAGGTCGAGATCTCCTCGACCGTCGCCGCGCTGTACGACCAGAACGGCGGCCCGCGCGGGCTGGTCGCGGTGAACCGCCTGCTCGAGCCCGATCAGACGGACGCCGGTGAGCTCACCCACCGCGCCACCCACGACTCGCTGACCGGCCTGCCCAACCGCACCGTGCTGATGGAGGGGCTGGCCGAGTCGATCGGCCGGCTCGGGCCGGCCTCGCGTCCGCCGGGCCCCAAGGGCCGGCTCGCGGTGCTGTTCTGCGACCTGGACGGTTTCAAGGACATCAACGACGGGCTCGGGCACGCCGTCGGCGACCAGGTGCTGCTGGCCGTGGCCCAGCGGCTGCGCCAGCGGTGCCGGGCGGCCGACCTGGTGGCCCGCTTCGGCGGGGACGAGTTCGTGGTGGTGATGGCGGTGGACGCGGTCGCCGACGCGGTCGCGATGGCCACCCGGATCATCGAGGTGCTCGACACGCCGATCGTGATCGGCGACGCCGAGGTCTCGCCGGGGGTGAGCGTCGGCATCACCGTGGTGGACTCGGCGCCGGCCGGTGACGACCCGGTGGGCAGCGTGCTGCGCGACGCCGACACCGCGATGTACCACGCCAAGGGCCGCGGCCGAGGGCGCTACGAGCTGTTCGACGCCGATCTGCGCGACAACGTGGAGGAGCGGCTGGAGCTGGCCACCGCGATGCGCCGGGCGGTCGGCGACGGCGAGCTGGAGCTGGTCTACCAGAGCCGGCGCACCTGCGGGGCGCGCCGGGTCACCGGGGTCGAGGCGCTGCTGCGCTGGCGGCACCCGGAGCTGGGGGTGCTGGCCCCGGACGTGTTCCTGCCGATCGCCGAGCGCACCGGGCGGATCGTCGAGCTGGGCGAGTGGGTGCTGCGCCAGTCGCTGGCCGACCTGGCCGATCTGGGGCCCGCGGCGGCCGGGCTGACCCTGGCGGTCAACGTCTCGGCCAAGCAGCTGGTCAGCGGGCGCCTGGTGCGCACCGTCGCCCGGGCCCTGGCCGAGTCCGGGGTGGCCCCGCACCGGCTGGTGCTCGAGGTCACCGAGCACGCCTTCTCCGACGACCCGGCGAGCGCCCGGCAGGTGCTGCACGAGCTCAAGGCGCTGGGCGTGGTGATCGCCCTGGACGACTTCGGCACCGGCTGGTCGTCGCTGCAGTACCTGCGCGAGCTGCCGGTCGACGTGCTCAAGGTGGACCGCTCGTTCGTCGCCGACCTGCCCGGTGACCTCACCGCCGGCGCGGTCGTCGCCTCGGTGCTCGGGCTCGGCCACGGGATGGGTCTGCTGGTGGTGGCCGAGGGGGTGGAGGACGCCGAGACCCTCGGCATCCTGCGGGAGATGGGCTGCGACGAGTACCAGGGCTTCATCGACGCCGAGCCCGGCGAGCTGCTGCAGATCCTGTCCCGGTGAATGTCCCGGTGAACGTCCCGACCGGTGTCCTGATCCGGGCCTGATAACTCAACGAACAATGGTCACCGGAACTGTCCGGACAGGCCACAATGGAGCGCATGCCGAGCGCTCCTAGTGTTTCCTCCTCCATCACGGTCCGGCTGGAACTGCCGGCCCGTTCCACCGCGGTCAGCGAGCTGACGCACGCCATCGAGCACGCCGGGGCGATCGTCACGGCGCTCGACGTGACCGCCTCCGGGGTCGACCGTCTGCAGGTCGACGTCACCTGCGCCACCCGCGGCGGCGACCACGTGCCCGAGGTGATCGCCTCGCTGCGCGGGCTGGCCGGGGTCACCATCGGCAAGGTCTCCGACCGCACGTTCCTCATGCACCTGGGGGGCAAGCTGCGGATCGAGTCCAAGGTGCCGATCCGCAACCGCGACGACCTCTCGCTGGTCTACACCCCGGGCGTGGCCCGGGTCTGCCAGGCCATCGCCGAGAACCCGGAGGACGCACGCCGTCTGACCATCAAGCGCAACACCGTCGCGGTGGTCACCGACGGCTCGGCCGTGCTCGGCCTGGGCAACCTCGGGCCGCTCGCGGCGATGCCGGTGATGGAGGGAAAGGCCGCGCTGTTCAAGCGGTTCGCCGACATCGACGCCTTCCCGATCTGCCTGGACACCCAGGACGTGGACGAGATCGTCGAGACGGTGATCCGGATCGCCCCGGTGTTCGCCGGGATCAACCTGGAGGACATCGGCGCCCCGCGCTGCTTCCAGGTGGAGGAGCGGCTGCGGGAGGCCCTGGACATCCCGGTCTTCCACGACGACCAGCACGGCACCGCGATCGTCACCCTGGCCGCCCTGACCAACGCCCTCAAGGTGGTGGGCAAGGACATCTCCCAGGTCAGGATCGTGATGTCCGGCGCCGGGGCGGCCGGTACCGCGATCCTGAAGCTGATGATCGCGGCCGGCGCGTCCGACGTGGTGGTCTGCGACATCGACGGGGTCGTGCACCCGGGCCGTCCCGGCCTGCCGGAGAACCTGCACTGGACCGCCAAGAACACCAACCCGCGGGGCGTCACCGGCTCGCTGAAGGACGCGCTGGCCGGGGCCGACGTCTTCGTCGGGGTCTCCGCCCCGGGCATCCTCACCGGCGCCGACATCGCCACCATGGCCGAGGACGCGGTGGTCTTCGCGATGGCCAACCCGGTGCCCGAGGTCGACCCGGTCGAGGCGTCGCAGCACGCCACCGTGGTTGCCACCGGCCGCAGCGACTTCGCCAACCAGATCAACAACGTCCTGGCGTTCCCCGGGGTCTTCCGCGGTCTGCTCGACGCCCAGTCCAAGACGATCAACACGCCGATGCTGCTGGCCGCCGCCGAGGCCCTCGCCGGGGTGGTGACCGACTCCGAGCGCAACGCCGCCTACATCGTCCCCAGTGTGTTCCACCCGGACGTGAGCGCCGTGGTGGCCAGAGCCGTGCACGACGCCGCGGTGGCCCACCGGGCGTGAGGTCGCTGTGGGCATCCTCACAGGGTTCACCCGGTGTCATGGGTGAGTCTGTCTGCGTCTTGGGCTGCGTGCACCCGTCCCCGACCCTGATGATGTGCATATGCCCATCCAGACGCGTCGGCTGAGCGGCAGCCTCCTCGTCGCCAGCCCGACGCTCGAGGATGAGAACTTCCGCCGGACGGTGATCCTGATGCTCGACCACGGCGACGACGGCGCCCTCGGGCTCGTGGTGAACCGGCCCATGGAGGTGGACGTCTCGTCCGTGCTGCCGGCCTGGCAGCCCTACACGACCGCACCGGGTCGCCTCTTCCAGGGCGGCCCGGTCCAGCTCGACTCGGCGCTCGGGCTGGTCGCGATGCCCGGCCAGGGCGCCGAGCCGGTCGGGGTGCGCCTGCTGATCGGGTCGATCGGCCTGGTCGACCTGGACGCCCCGCCCGAGGTGATCGTGCCCGGCCTGGCCGGCCTGCGGATCTTCGCCGGCTACGCCGGGTGGGCGGCCGGGCAGCTGGAGGGCGAGATCGCCGACGGCGCCTGGTTCGTGGTCGACTCCGAGCCGCGGGACGCGTTCACCGACCGGCCCGAGCGGTTGTGGGGCGAGGTGCTGCGCCGCCAGCGCGGTGAACTGGCCCTGGTGTCCACCTATCCGGACGATCCGACGATGAACTGAGACGCCGGGATCGGGCGTAGACTCGCACGCCATGACCACGCCGTACCCCGAACCCCAGCTGGACCCGATGTCCTCCCCGGAGGGGTCGACCACCGGCCTGCTCGAGCGCGAGCACGTCGAGCAGGAGGTCGAGCCCGGCGACCACGAGCGGTTCGCGCACTACGTGCGCAAGGAGAAGGTGCTGGAGTCGGCGCTCTCCGGTGAGCCGGTGGTGGCCCTGTGCGGGAAGGTCTGGGTGCCCGGGCGCGACCCGAAGAAGTTCCCGGTGTGCCCCATGTGCAAGGAGATCTACGAAGGTCTGCAGCACGGCGGGGGCGACGACGAGGGCGGCAAGTAACCCCTGAAACGTCTTCCTTCGCAGGGCCCCGAGGCCGGGGCGCCGAACCCGGCGCCCGCCTCGCTGGCCCCCTACTGGGCGAGCCTGGCCGGCATCATCACCCTGATCACGCTGATCGCCTTCGAGGCGATCGCGGTGTCCACGGCGATGCCGGTGCTGGCCCGCGACCTGGACGCGGTGCGCGAGTACGGCTTCGCGTTCTCCGCCTTCATCGCCGCGCAGCTGCTCGGGGTCACGCTGTCCGGCGGCTGGTGCGACACCGCAGGCACCCGCTGGCCGGTGGTCACCGGGCTGGTGCTGTTCGGCGCCGGTCAGGTGATCTGTGGTCTGGCCCCGGTCTACCCGGTGCTGCTGGCCGGCCGTGCGCTGGCCGGGGCGGGCGCCGGGCTGCTGGTGGTGGCCCTGTACGTGGTGGTCGCCGACGTCTTCCCGTCCGAGCTGCAGCCCCGCGTCTTCTCGCTGTTCTCGGCCGCCTGGGTGGTGCCCGGGGTGGCCGGCCCGGCGCTGGCCGGCTGGCTGGCCGAGGCGGTGAGCTGGCGCCTGGTGTTCCTGCTGGTGGTTCCGCTGGCGGTGCCGCCGGCCCTGGCCCTGGTGCCCCGGCTGCGCTCCGGTCCCACCCGTGAACCGGGAGACCCGGCCGGGCTGACCCGCTCCCACCTGCGCCGCCGGGCGCTGTGCGGTGTGGCCGTCACCGCCGGGGTGCTCGGTCTGCAGTGGAGTCTGGGCGAGGCGCAGAGCCTGGGGGCGGTGCTGACCGTGCTCGCGGTGGCGGTCGGCCTGGCGCTGGTGGTGGCCGGGTTCCGGCCACTGGCGCCGCGCGGCACGCTGCGCCTGGGGCGCGGCCTGCCCACGGTGATCGCCCTGCGCGGGCTGTTCGCCGGCATGTTCTTCGGGGCGGAGTCGTTCCTGCCCCTGATGCTGACCAGTCAGCACGGCTTCTCCGCCGCCCATGCGGGGCTGGTGCTCACCGGCGGTGTGGCGGGCTGGACGGTGGGCTCGTACATCCAGGGGCGGCCTTCTATGCGCATACCCCGGCATCTGCTCTTCGTCTCCGGCGCGCTGCTGATCTCCGCAGCGCTGTTCTGCCTCACCCTGCTCATCCGCCCGCCCGCCTCCGGCTGGTTGGTGCTACCCCTGTGGGCCTGCTGCGCCGTAGGCATGGGCCTGGCCATGTCCAGCACCGGCGTGCTCACCCTGCGCTACAGCGAGGCCGGTCAGGAGGGCCGCAACTCCTCTGCGTTGCAGCTGTCCGACGCACTCGGCGCGGCGCTGGGCATCGGGCTGACCGGGGCCGCATTCGCCGCCTGGCACGACCCGGTCGGCGGGGATGCCCGGCTGTTCACCGTGATGTGGGTCTGTAGTGGGGCGTTCGCCCTGCTGGTGGCCCTGGCCGGGTTCCGCGCGAGGCCGGCCTCAGCACCTGTGTGAGGTTCGTCGTGGCCTGCGTCATCGTGCCGGCGGCGCACCGGGACGGCCGGCAGCAGGTAGCCTCGTGAGCCGATGACGAGACCCACCACGAGCCGATCATGGGCCGGCAGCGGCACTCCGCAGGTCCGAAATCCGTCGGGGCACCGGCAGATCCGCAGAACACCAGAGAGGACGGCGGCGTGACCCCCGGCTCCAACCCGGCATCGCTCTTCGACACCGGCCCGGGCCCCTCCAGCCCGGCCCACGCCAGCTCGGCCGCGGCCTCGCAGCTGCCCCCGGCGTTCCCGGCCCGGGCGGCCTGGGGCACCTCGTCCAAGCTGCGCGCCTGGCAGCAGGAGGCGCTGGACAAGTACCTGGCCACCAACCCCCGTGACTTCCTCGCGGTGGCCACCCCGGGCGCCGGTAAGACCACCTTCGCCCTGCGCATCGCCACTGAGCTGCTGCAGCGGCGGGTCGTCCAGCGGGTCACCGTGGTCTGCCCCACCGAGCACCTGAAGCGGCAGTGGGCCGATGCGGCCCAGCGGGTGGGCATTCACCTCGACCCGAACTACAGCAACGCCCAGGGCGCCCACGGCGCCTCGTTCGACGGGGTCGCGGTCACCTACGCCCAAGTCTCGATGAAGCCGTTGCTGCACCGGGCGCGCACCGAGGCCGGCAAGACGCTGGTCATCCTCGACGAGATCCACCACGCCGGTGACTCGCTCACCTGGGGTGACGGGGTCAGCGAGGCGTTCGACCCGGCCACCCGGCGGCTGGCGCTCACCGGTACCCCGTTCCGGTCCGACACCAGCCCGATCCCGTTCGTGGAGTACGAGGAGGACGCGGAGGGCATCCGCCGCTCCCGGGCCGACCACGCCTACGGCTACTCCGACGCGCTGCGCGACGGAGTCGTGCGGCCGGTGATGTTCCTGGCCTACTCGGGGGCCATGCGCTGGCGGACCAGCGCGGGCGACGAGGTGGCCGCGCGCCTGGGCGAGCCGCTGACCAAGGACATGATCGGCCAGGCCTGGCGCACCGCGCTGAACCCGCAGGGCTCGTGGATCCCGTCGGTGCTGGCGGCCGCGGACAAGCGGCTCACCGAGGTGCGCCGCGGGGTGCCCGACGCCGGGGCCATGGTGATCGCCACCGACCAGGAGACGGCCCGCGCCTACGCCGGCACGCTGAAGGAGATCACCGGCGAGTCGCCGACCGTGGTGCTCTCCGACGAGGACGGCGCCTCGGACAAGATCGAGGCGTTCTCGGCCGGGACCTCGCGCTGGATGGTCGCGGTCCGGATGGTCTCCGAAGGCGTCGACGTGCCCCGGCTGGCGGTCGGCGTGTACGCCACGTCGACCAGCACACCCCTGTTCTTCGCGCAGGCCATCGGGCGCTTCGTCCGGGTACGCAAGCGCGGTGAGACGGCGTCGGTGTTCCTGCCCAGCGTTCCCGTGCTGCTCGACCTGGCTGCCCAGATGGAGGTGGAGCGCGACCACGCGCTCGACCGGCCGAAGAAGGAAACCGCCGAGGACGAGTACCCGGAGGAGGATCTGCTCGCCGCAGCCAACCGCGAGGAGAAGGCCTCCGGCGAGCTGGAGAAGACCCCCTTCGAGGCGCTGGAGTCGCAGGCCACCTTCGACCGGGTGCTCTTCGACAAGCAGGAGTTCGGCACCCACGCCGAGGTCGGCAGCCAGGAGGAGGAGGACTTCCTCGGCATCCCCGGCCTGCTCGAGCCCGACCAGGTCACCACGTTGCTGCGGCAGCGGCAGGCCGACCAGCTGGCCCGGAGCAAGAACAAGCCGGCCGCGGCCGCTCCCGAACCGACCGAGGTCACCGGGCACCGGCAGATCACCGCGCTGCGCAAAGAACTGCACAGCCTGGTCGGGGCCTGGTCGCGACGCACCAGCCAGCCGCACGGGGTGGTGCACAGCAACGTCCGCGACGCGTGCGGTGGCCCCGAGGTGGCCAAGGCCAGTGCCGAGCAGCTTCAGGAGCGCATCGACACGCTGCGGCGCTGGTTCGTCGGGCAGAAGTAGGGCCTCACGGCCCGGCCACCACCTGGAACGTGGCCAGGTCCGGGTCCTCGGCGTAGGCGATCCGCCCGCCGTCGGCCCGGACCTGCTGCAGCCCGCTCACGATCTCCGGGGTGATCACCTCGCCCGGGGCCAGCACCGGTATCCCGGGCGGGTAGGGCGCAATCAGCTCCGCGCTGATCCGGCCGATGGCCTGCTGTGCGGAAACCGTTTCGTGCCGGGCGAAGAAGGCCTCGCGCGGGGGCAGGCCGGTCACCGGAACCGTGCGCCAGGCCAGAGCTCCGGAATCCGGGCGTGCGGGCCCGCGTTCGGCCTCGACCGCGGTGATCAGGGCATCGACCAGGGCATTTACTCCGGCGAGATCGTCGGCCACGGTCAGCATCGGGATCAGGGTGTCCCGGTCGGACATCTCCAGCAGAAACCCCTGACTGCGCAGACGCTGGTCCACCCGGCCACCGAGCGCGCCGGTGCCGGGCAGTCGGATCACCAGCTTGGCCGGGTCGAGGCCCGGTCCGTCGAGCACCTCCAGACCCGCTGTGCCCGAGAGTCTTTTGAGGACGTGGGTGCGCAGGTCGCGTAGGTCGCCCAGCAGCCGCTCACCGTGGGTTTCCAGCAGTGCCCGGGCCGCATCGATGCTGGCCAGGATCGCCCCGGACGGACTGGTGGTGTGCCCGGCCTCGAAACCGCGCTCCAGTCGGGAGGGGTCGAGCAGCCCGGTGGTGGTGCGGGCGAGCAACAGCGCGGCCTGGCCCATCGCCGGCAGTGTCTTGTGCGCACTGATCACCAGCGCATCGGCCCCCAGGGCCAAGGCGTGCTCGGGGTAAGCCGGGTGGAAACCGAAGTGCGCCGCCCAGGCTCCGTCCACCACCAGTGGCACGTTCCTGGAGTGTGCAGCGGCAGCCAGCCCCGCCACGTCCCCGGTTGTTCCGACGTATGAAGGGTCGCCGACAAGAACGGCTTTGGCCTGTGGGTGCTCGATCAGCGCGTCAGTAACTGCTTCTGGGGCGATCCGCAACGGAAGCCCCTGCCTCCTGTCGAGTTCCGGATAGACCCACACCGGACGCAGCCCGGCCAGAATGAGCCCGGTCAGCATCGAACGGTGCAGCGTGCGCGACACGATCACCGTGTCGCCCGGTTCGCCCAGCGCCAGGGCGACCGCCTGGTTGGCGTGAGTGGAGCCGCCCACCGAGAACCGGCACCAGTCGACTCCCCACAAGGTCGCCGCCCGGGCCTGGGCCTCGGCCAGCAGGCCGCTACTCAACTGGGGAGACTCCAGGCCGGCGTAGAGCGGCACATCGCCCGCAACGATCGTCCCGGTCAGTTCGGTGCGCTGCTTGTGGCCGGGGATGCTGAAGAAACGGGTGTCGCCCTGCTCGACCTCGGCGGTGATCTTCAGCCAGGCCGCGAACAGAGGTGCGTCGGCGGCCAGGCCGAGCGGGTCGCGGGGGTCAACAGTGCTGGTCACAGCATGATTGTGAGGCCTGTGAGAGTTGGGTGTCGGCGCTGTGTCGGCCTGCGCGCTCCCGCCTGTCCCGCCTCCAAGCACGCGACCGGCCCGTCTGCCGAACGCGCTGCGCGCCGCACCACCCCGGGCCCCAGCGGTCTACGCCTATGCGGCCTTGCGTTCTTGCCCCTATACCCCGCCACTCCTGGTGTTCGAACAAATGTTCGAATAGAATCGGGGCATGTACGAGGGGGCAGCGATTCTGCACGCTGATCTGGACGCGTTCTACGCGTCGGTCGAGCAACTGCTCGACCCCTCGCTGCGCGGCCGCCCGATCGCGGTGGGTGGCAGCGCAGCCGGTGGTGTCGTGCTGGCCGCTTCCTACGAGGCCAAACGCTTCGGCGTCTCCGGCGGAATGCCCGGTCGCCGGGCCCGCGAGCTCTGCCCGCACATCACGTTCGTGCGCGGCCACTTCGACCGCTACCAGCAGCTGGCCGACGGGGTGATGGCGATCCTGAACGACGTCACGCCCGAGCTCGAGCGCATCTCCATCGACGAGGCCTTTCTCGACGTCTCGGGTTCGGTGCACCTGTTCGGCCCACCCGACGTGATCGCCGACCGGCTGCGCCGCCGGGTGCGGCGCGAGATCGGCCTGCCCATCTCGGTCGGCGTCGCCCGCACCAAGCACCTGGCCAAGGTGGCCTCGCAGGTGGCCAAGCCGGACGGGCTGGTCGTGGTGGCTCCCGAGCGGGAGCGCGAGTTCCTCGACCCGCTGCCGGTCGGCCTGATGTGGGGCATCGGCCCGGTCGCGCAGGCCAAGCTGAAGTCCGAGGGCATCCGCACCATCGGCCAGCTGGCCGAGGCCTCACCCGGCTCGGTGCAGCGGCTGCTCGGCCAGGCCGCCGGCCAGAAGCTGAGCGCCCTGGCCCACAACGAGGATGCCCGCCGCGTCACCTCGGCCACCCGCGCCCGGTCGGTGGGCGCGCAGTCGGCCATGGGCCGCAAAGAGGCCACCCCCGAGATGGTCCGGGCGGTGCTCAACCACCTGGCCGAGCGAGTGGCCGTGCGGCCACGCGCGAAACACCGCGCCGGGCGCACGGTCACGGTGCGGGTGCGCTTCCCCGACCTGCGCTCGGTCACCCGCTCGCTCACCCTGAACGAGCCGGTGGCCGCCACCCTCACCCTCACCGAGATTGCCGAGCAACTGGCCTGGCAGGCCCTTCGCGACCAGGCGGCGGGCGAGAAGGAGGAGCGACCACGCCGCCCCGAAGACCTGCCTCAGGTGCAGATAAGCCTGCTCGCCATCTCGGTGTCCAACCTCGTGGTGCGGCACGTGGTGCAGCAAGAGCTCGCGGTCGCCCCCGACGACCCCCGCCGCGAAGGCACCGAAACGGGCGCGGCGCGGCTGGCCGTAGACACCTCGATGGACGCGGTACGTGCCAAATACGGCCGCAACTCCGTCGGCTACCTGCCCGCCATGTCACGGCGCGGAGGCCCCGACGAGTTCCGCGAACTGGCCGAGAAAGACGTGTAGACGCGCCCGACGGCCCCAATCCACAAGCCCTACGACTCGGCCTCGCACAGCTGCGCTCAGAGCAGCCAGTTCCTGCTCCCCGACGCCACCCGCCGACCCCACCATCAGCAGCGCCGTACGCAGCGTTGCTGGAACCCAAGCATCCAGCGCGTCCGGCGAACCATTAGCGGCACGCCGCAACACATCAGCGTCTGGGGCTCCTGCCTGAAAGGAAGGCAAGGTCCGCCGCCGCCGACCCGCCGCCGCCGCGCCGCCGCCGCGCCGCCGCCGCGCCGCCGCCGCGCCGCCGCCGACCTGCCGCCGCTGGCCTGCCGCAGACCTGCCGCAGACCTGCCGCAGACCTGCCGCAGCTGGCCCGCCGCTGCCGACCTGCTGCCGGCCCGCCGTCGCCGACCTGCCGCCGGCCCGCCGCTGCCAACCCGCCGCTAGCTCGCTGCCTAATAGCACCTCAGTCGGGAGCCTTCGGCCTCCCTACCCTCACCGTGTGTCTGCCCGAATCACGCTGAGCACCCGCAAAGAACAGAGGGAGTTTGTCGAGAGAACCCTTGGACGTCCAAGCGTTGTCTCGACAAACTCCCTCTGTCCCCTCCAGGGCCACCCCAACTGTCGGGCATCGCTGGTGGAAGCTGACTCGTGCGGGCGTCGGCGCCAATTGGCTGCCATGGCCGCCGGGCCCCTCGCGGTCTGGCCGCAATCCCAGGGGGGCGAGTTCGATAAGGCATGGAGTGCCCGGGGTTCGTGGGCAGGTCGCCCGCGAAATGGCCCGCCTGGCCTGGCCCTTCGAGCCTGGCCTCTCGATGCGGCCGGGCGCGGAGCTACGCGTGGTGGATGAACGGCACCGTGCTGGCGATCTCGTGAAAGCCCATCCGGGCCAGGATCGGTCGGCTTGTCGGAGCAGCGTCGACCCGGAGGTACCGGAAGCCCCGGTCGATCGCGTAGCGGGCCCGATGGCTCACCAGCGCGCGGAAGATCCCCTTGCGGCGCCACTGCGGCACCGTGCCCCCGCCCCAGATGCTGGCGAAGTCGCTTCCCTCGTGAAAGTTCATGCGTCCGGCCGAGACCGGTTCGTCGCCGGCCATCACCACGAACGCCGCCACCTCGTCCGGAGCCGTCTGCAGCTGGCGCAGCAGGGCGTCGCCCCAGGCCCGGTGGCTGCCGTCGCCGAAGGCCAGGTCGTGCACGGCCACCATCCGGTCCACGCCGGCCGCGTCGGTCACCGGGTCGATCCGCACACCCTCCGGCGGGTCGAACAGGTCCAGCTCGTCGAGCGCGGCGACCATCAGGCTCTCCGGCTCCTCGTCGACGAACCCGGCCGCCCGGAGGCGGGTGGGCAGGTCGGCCGGGGTGTCGTAGGAGTAGTACTTCCACTCCCAGTCCAGGTTCAGCCCGGCCATCCGGCCGATCTGGGCCGCGATCACCTCGTCGGCGTCCTGCTCGTCGAGCCGCGACCAGGTCACGGCCGCCCACTCCGGCTTCACGGTGTTCAGGACGCGCGGGGCCCGTCCGGGCTCGGGGTTCTCGGCCCCCTCGCCCTCACCGGTGCGTCGCAACTGCTCGTCGAAGGCGGCCAGCACCGCATCAATGTTCATCGCCGCACACCTTCGCCCGCCGCAACGCCCGGCGCAACGCAATTACCGGGCCAAGAAGCAGCCCAGGCCCCGACGGCGCAGCGCGGGCCCGGCGCTCAGTTCCCCGCAGCCGAAGACGCCGAGGGCGCGTGCGGAAGCGGATGGTGCGAGAGCCCCGTCGTCTCCAGTTCCGTCACCACCGCATCGTGAATGCCCTGGGTGTCGGCGGCTGCGAACACCCCCACGCTCCACACGTCGTCCTCGCGGCTCAGCCGGTAGTCCACGACCTTGCCGTTGCGGTCCACGTAGAAGGTCATGCCGGAGTCCGGCGAGAAGGCGACGATCGGCACCTGGAGCTGGTCGCCGGTGCGCTTGTTCAGGAAGACACCGACCACACCGGTGATCGGGACCAGTGGCGTGGGGGAGTTGGAGAGGGACATGCGGCAGCCTCCGGACTAACGGATGATCCCGTTTCTCGGCGTCCGGCCCCGCCTCCTTGACCGCCCGGCCGAACTCCTCACCCGGCCGGGGCGGCGATCCAGGCCCGCCGGGAGCTGCGCACCGTGAGATCGGCGCGTGTCTCCAGGCGCTCCGGCCCGTGCTCGCTCAGCAAGGCATCCAGCGTGTGCCGGTCCTCGTCCGAGAGCGTCTCGCCCATGCCTTCACGCAATCGGGACAGAGTCACCCGGGCGTAGCGCTGCGCGGCCTCGGAAAGCGGCGCCCGCAGATCGGTCTGGAAGGTCCGCTCTTCCCGCACCTCGAAGCCGTTGGCGGTCAGACGGGCTGTCCAGTCGGAATTGACCGTCGGGTGGTGTTCCTCGCGCTTGCGGTCGGCGACGGCGTTCAGGCGATCTTCCAGACCCGGTGTGCCGAACCCGAAGCCGTGGGGGAGGAAGCGGGGAAACGTCTCGAACTCGACCATGGCGAACAGTCCGCCGGGCGCCAGGGCGGCCCGCAGATCGGCGAGAACCCGGGCCGGATCGGCCATGTGGTGCATCGATGCCGAGGCCCAGGCCAGGTCGAACGGTCCGGCCGGAAGGCGCGAAGAGTCCAGATCGGCCTGATGCGTGACCACCTGGCCGTCCAGGCCGGCTCGCCCGGCCCGCTCGAGAAGGTAGTGGAGCATGTCGGCCGAGGCGTCGAGCGCCGTCACCCGCGCGTCAGTGAAACGGCGCAGTAGGGCGAAGGTTCCGGTGCCGGTGCCGGAACCCAGATCGAGGATCCGGGATGCCCGGTGATCGCCGAGATGTCCGGCGATCCACTCGGTGACCGAACTGAAGGTGTCGGCCAGCACCACTCCGTCCAGATCCAGCATCTCCAGGAAGTAGCCGGGTTCCGAACCTGCATGTGCGCCGTGCTGATGTTCTCCCATAGCGACAACCCTAGGAGCAGGTTGCGGCTGCGGCATACCATCTTGCGTATGAAGCAAGAAGACGCCGTCGACCGGTTGGTCCGCGCCCGCATCCGGGGGCTACGGCTGGCCATGGGGTGGTCGCTCGACGATCTGGCCGCTCGTTGCTACCTGAGCCCGTCGACGCTGAGCCGGATCGAGACCGGGCACCGCCGGATCGGCCTGGACCAGCTCACCGCGATCGCCCAGGCGCTCGGCGCGTCGCTCGACGAGCTGGTCGAGTCGGCCGGTGACGAGGACGTGGTGATCCGGCCCCAGCACGACGAGGAGCGAGGTCGCACGCTCTGGACGCTGAACCGGCAGGACGGGCCGAACGGGTTCACGGTGGCCCGGATCCGGCTCACCCAACCGGCCTCGCGTCGGCCCGATGCCCAGAAGGTGCATCCGGGGCGGGACTGGATGACCGTGCTCTCCGGCACCGTCGAACTGCTGCTGGCGGAGCGGGTGGTGATCGTCGAGACCGGTCAGGCGGCGGCGTTCTCGACGATGGTGCCGCACACCTTCGGGGCGGTGGACGGCCCGGCCGAGATCCTCACCATCCTGGATCACGACGGCCGGCGCACCCACCTGGAGGTGGGGGAGGGGGAGTGACGCTCAGCGGGCCGGCTGCAGGTAGGGGTTCGGCTTGTTCAGCTCGACGACCTCGATGGTGTCGAGGTCACGCAGGGTGCGCTCGACCGCCCGGCGAACCAGGATCGGGACGAAGGTCCGGATCGAGGCGTTGACGTAACGCGCCGTCTCCCGGTCGACCCATCGCTGGATGGTGGCCGCGGCGAAAAGTGGATACTTCACCGACAACTCGGCCACAATGGCCTGGACCTCCGGCTCTGGCATGAGCTCGATCACTTTCTCGATGGCGCGGCGACACGGCCTCGTTGCCGAGCATTAACCCAGTTCTAACACGGCTACCCGCAGACACGCCAAGGGTTCCCCGCAGGTTCGAGGTATTTCACACGGTCACCCTGCGAACACGCCTGCCCCGGCCGGAGATCGGGCCGTCACGAAGCGTTCCTGAAGCGGTCAGCTCAGTCGGCGCACGGCCTCGGCCACCGTCGGATGCTCGAGCATGCTCTCGTGGGTGGCGTCGATGCGCTCCCAGGTCATCCGCGGCAGCACTGACCGCCCGCGTTCGATGGCCGCGTCGGAAAGGAACTCCGGTTTGTCCGGCCCGGCCCCGTTCGCGGCGGCGATCAGGTGCACCGGCATCTCCAGCCCGGCCAGCAGTCCCAGGCGGGTGGGCCGGGTCAGGCAGTCGACCGCGTCGTGGGGCGCCCGCATCGACATCACCGAACGGGCCTTCAGAGCGGCCACGGTGAACAGCGCCCGCACGATCAGCGGGTTCATCAGGAACGAGTCGTCGGGCTTGGGGCCACCGTCGAGCAGCAGCACCCCGCGCACCCGGAAACCGGCGTCGGCCAGGCGGCGCACCACGATCGGGGCCAGGAAGGCGCCCATCGAGTGCCCCACCACCACCAGCTCGCCGGCCGGGGCCCACAGCGAGCGGGCGGCCAGCTCCAGCACCACGTCGGCCAGGCCCTGCATACCTGGGCGCGCGGGAACGCCCCGCGACGGGCCGCGGCCGGGCAGGTTCGGGGCCACCAGGTGCTGCCCGGCCAGGCGCCGCTCCAGGTCGGCCCAGACCTCGGCGGTGCTGCTCATCCCGTGCAGGGCAAGAACCGTAGGCCCCTCACCCGGGCGTTGGTGCACCACCAGCTCCTGGCTCATGCCCCCAAGCTAGCCAGCCTCGCCGTCGGGCGCCCGGTCAGGCGGCGTCCGGTTCGATCAGCCCTTCGGCCTCGAGCGCGGTGATCATCTGCCGGATCGACGGCGGCACCACCACCGGCAGGAAGGCCCGGGCGGTGGCGGCGTCGGCCTCGCTCATCCGGCGTACCGCCGCGGCCAGCGGGGCCACGTCCGTCTCGGCCAGGATCACCGCCATCTCGGCCGCCTCGGCCCCGTTCAGCGCGGCCCGGGTGGCCCCGATCGCGTTCAGCAGACCGAACCCGGACGCGTCGGTGACCAGGCCGGTCACCCCGGAGCTGAGCGCGTACGGCAGGTCCCGGTCGATCAGCACCCGCATCGCGCTCGCGGCCCCCGAGGCGGCCTGCTCCGGCGAGGTCCCCGGCCCGAACGTGGGCAGGCGCAGCGCGACGCTCTCGGCGCCGTCCTCGGCCAGCACGTCGAAGGCCGGCTCCCAGCCCGGTCCGGCCGGGACGCTGAACCAGGCCGGCACCGTGAAGTCGAGCGAGTCGAGCATGATCCGGGCCCGGTCGGCGGCCGAGCCCGCTCCCGCACCGGCGAACGGCAGCTCGACCGCGGTCAGCTCCACCCGGTGGTTGTCCAGCAGCTGGAACCGGGCCCGGCGCAGGCTCTCCAGCAGGGCCGCGTCGTCGCCGTCGGGCGCCGGTCCGGTGGACAGCACCACCGGCAGCCCGGCGTCCGAGGTGTGCAGGGCGTAGATCACCTGCTCGGTGGCCGACACCGGCACCCACAGCGGCCCGACCAGGTCGCCGTACCAGGCCCGGCGGTGGTCGCGGTGCGCCGAGAGCGCGCCGTCCGGGTCGTCCTGCACCACGTCGGCGAGCAGGCCGTCGAGCAACGGCTCCACCACCGGTCCGGTGCCCGGGTGGTCGCTGCCCGGCAGGCCGGGGAGTCCGGAGACGTTGCTCTGCATGCCTTCAAACCTTTCGAACAATGGACGAGGGTCAGCTCAAGTTAGGGGACGCGGGCGCTCCGACGAGTTCGGCCCCGGCCGCTTCGAGCTGCTCCAGCGCCGACCGGGTGGTCGGGGCGGCCACCCCGGCCGTCATCCCCAGCAGCACCCGGGTGCCGAACCCGGCCCGCACCGCGTCCAGCGCGGTGGCCCGCACGCAGTGGTCGGTGGCGATGCCCACCACGTCGACTGCGGTGACGCCGCGCTCGCGCAGCCAGTCGGCCAGGGTGGTCTCGTCCTCGGCCAGGTGGCCCTCGAAACCGGAGTAGGCGGCCTGGTGCTCACCCTTGTGGAACCAGGCCTGCACCAGCGAGACGTCCAGCGCCGGGTGCGAGTCGGCGCCCGCCGTGCCCACCTCGCAGTGCCGGGGCCAGGTGTCCACGTAGTCGGGGGCGGTGCTGAAGTGCGTGCCCGGGTCGATGTGCCAGTCGCGGGTCCCGACCACGGCCGAGTAGCCGCCGGCCGCGTCCGAGCGCAGGTAGGCGGTCACCGCCTCGGCCACCGCGGTGCCCCCGGCCACGGCCAGGGACCCGCCCTCGCAGAAGTCGTTCTGCACGTCCACCACGATCAGGGCCTTGCTCATCGGGTCTCCTCCGAATACATCACGGTCGGGATCGCGGCCTCGCCGCGGGACAGCTGCCGGGCGGTCACCGGCAGTTCGGCGCGGGAGGCCTTGTGCCGGGCGCGAGCGTCTTCCAGGCTCGCCGTGCCGACGATCTCACCACCGGCCACCAGAGTGCGCTGCAGGGCGCGGTACTCGTCGCCGGACGGCGGCTGTCCGCCCAGGCCGAGCAGCTCCTGGTCGGCCACCCCCTCGGCGTCGCGCCGGCGCAGGGCCCACTTGCGGCCCCCGACGCTGGCTTTGGAGGTGCTCTTCTTGGCCACCGGAACCATCGAGCCGTCTGCCCCCTCGCGGGCCACCAGCTTGTACACCATCCCGGCGGTGGGCGCGCCCGAGCCGGTGACCAATTGCGTTCCCACACCGTAGGAATCGACCGGGGCGGCGGCCAGGGCGGCGATCGCGAACTCGTCCAGGTCGCTGGTCACCACGATCTTGGTGTTCCGGGCCCCGAGGCGGTCGAGCTGGGCCCGCACGGCGTGCGCCTGCACCACCAGATCGCCCGAGTCCAGCCGCACCGCACCGAGTTCCGTACCCGCTGCCTTGATCGCGTTGTCGACCCCGGTGGTCACGTCGTAGGTGTCCACCAGCAGCGTGGTGCCGGCGCCGAGCGAGGCCACCTGCGCGCTGAACGCCTCCACCTCACCGTCGTGCAGCAGGGTGAACGCGTGCGCGGCCGTACCGATGGTGGGCACCCCGTAGCGGGCCCCGGCCGCCAGCAGGCTGCTGCCCGCGAAACCGGCGATGTAGGCGGCCCGGGCGGCGGCCACACCGGCCTCCTCGTGGGTGCGCCGGGCGCCCATCTCCAGGCACGGCCGCTGGTCGGCGGCCGCGGTCATCCGGCTGGCCGCCGCCGCGATCGCGCTGTCGTGGTTGAGCACCGACAGCACGAACGTCTCCAGGATCACGGCCTCGGCGAAGGTGCCCTCGACGGTGAGGACCGGCGAGCCCGGCAGGTAGCACTCGCCCTCGGCGTAGCCGGTGATGTCGCCGCGGAAGCGGTAGTCGGCCAGCCAGCGCAGGGTCGGCGCGTCGACCACCCCGCGGCGCTCCAGGTCGGCCAGCTCCTCGTCGCCGAAGCGGAAGTCGCCCAACTGCTCGAGCAGCCTTCCGGTGCCGGCCACCACGCCGTACCGCCGGCCCTCCGGCAACCGCCGGGCGAACACCTCGAACACGCACTTGCGCTGGGCCGCACCGCTGGCCAGGGCCGCCTGGATCATGGTCAGCTCGTACTGGTCGGTGAGCAGGCCGGGACGGAACGCGCGGACGGGATCGCTCATCAGAAGCTCATTTCGTCAAGGTGACGCTTTCGATGGCACGACGGTAACCCCGGGGGGAGTTATCGTCAAGACGACGAAAGAGATCAGCGCTGCTTCGAGACGGCTGTCACCAGATGCTCCTGCCAGGCGGTCAGCACCTCGTAGATCGAGGCCGTGGCCAGCCACGACTCCGGTTCCTCGCCGGCCCACAGGCGCTCGTGCAGCGACTCGGCGTCCTCGTCGGTCTTCAGCTCCAGCCGCTCGCCGAGCACCAGCCGGACATCGGTGAACGCCTTGAGCAGCGACAGCGCCTCGGGCGCAGTGAGGACCACCGGCGCCGGGCGGTTCAGCGCCGCCGCAGCGGTGCGGGCACCCTCACGCTTACGTGAGCGCAGCCCGTACTCGGTGAGCCGGCGGTATTCCGAAGCGGCCTCCGGATCGTCCCGATTGCCGTCGGGCAGCAGCCGGGCCACCGCCGGGTCGTCGGGCGGGGCCGGGGGCCCGCCGTCGGCCGGGGCACGCATACCCACCAGGGCCTCCAGCGGATCCACCTCCTCGTCGGAGCGGCCGTCGTCGAGCAGGTCGTGGAGCTGGCCGAGCAGGTGCACGAGGATCTCGCGCTCCTGGTCGTCCAGGTTGACCTGCACCCCGGCGCGGGTGGACCGGAACGGAGCCTTGCCGAATGCCATCAGTCGTCCTTGCGGAAGGTTGCCCACAGGCCGAACTCGTGCATGGCCTCGGTGTCGCGTTCCATCTCCTCGCGGCTGCCGTTGGAGACCACCGCGCGGCCCTTCTCGTGCACGTCGCGCATCAGCTTCTCCGCCTTGGACTTGGGGTAGCCGAAGTACGACTGGAAGACGTAGGTCACGTAGGACATGGTGTTCACGGGGTCGTTCCAGACGATCGTGACCCAGGGGACGTCAATGGTGGGATTCTCGACCGTGTCCGGTTGCTCGAGCTCCACGGGGGCGATCGACACACCCCAACTCTAACGAAGAGGCGGGCGTCACTCGTCGTTCGGATGGGATTGACTGCTGCCCGGCCGTAGGCTCGATTTCCATGACCGGTGTCGACGGAGCGCTGAGAATGACGGGAGGCCCCCGGTGAGGCTCACCATCGTGGGATGCTCGGGCTCGTTCGCGGGGCCGGAATCACCCGCCTCCAGCTATCTCCTCGAGGCCGAGGACGGCGACGGCCGCACCTGGCGCATCGTCCTCGACCTGGGTAGCGGCGCGCTCGGGGCGTTGCAGCGGTTCGCCTCCCCGTCGGCCCTCGACGCGGTGCTCATCTCGCACCTGCACCCCGACCACTTCATCGACCTGTGCGGCCTCTACGTGGCCCGCCGGTACGACCCACACCTCGACCTCACCGACCCGCCGGCGCCGCTGCCGGTCTACGGCCCGGTCGGTACCGCCGAGCGCGTCCTGGCCGCCTACGGGCCGGACGCCGCCACCGAACTGCCCTCGGTGTACGACGTGCGGCCGTTCACCGACGGGGGCGTCGTGCAGGTCGGCCCGTTCACCATCACCTCGCGCACGGTCAACCACCCGGTCCCGGCGTTCGGCCTGCGGGTCGAGCACGACGGGGTGGTGGTGGCCTACTCCGGAGACACCGACTCCTGTTCCAACCTGGTCGAGCTGGCCCGGGACGCCGACCTGTTCCTCTGTGAGGCCTCGTTCGTCGAGGGCCGGGACGAGGGTCGCGACGTGCACCTGACCGGCAAGCGCGCGGGGGAGGCGGCCACCGAGGCCGACGCCCGCCGCCTGGTGCTCACCCACATCCCGGTCTGGACCGACACCGACACGGTGGTCGACGAGGCCCGGCGGGCCTACCTCGGCCCGGTGGAGGCCGCCCGCTCGGGTGCGTCGTACGTTCTGGAGCGCGTCGAGGCCCGCTGAGGTCCGGAACTGAGGACGTCGGTGGGCCCCGGTCGTGGCGGCCGCCCCTTGGGCGGATGGCCGGGTGGGTAGCCCGTAGGCTCCTCACCATGTCAACGACCACCACCGACGTCCGCGTCGACGGCCGCACCAGTGCCCAGCTGCGCGACATCAAGATCACCCGGAACTGGCTGGACCACGCCGAGGGCAGCGTCCTGGTGGAGTTCGGCCGCACCCGGGTGCTGTGCGCCGCGTCGTTCACCGAGGGGGTGCCGCGCTGGCGCAAGGGCAGCGGGCAGGGCTGGGTCACCGCGGAGTACGCGATGCTGCCCCGGGCCACCAACACCCGCGGCGACCGGGAGTCGGTCAAGGGCAAGATCGGTGGGCGCACCCACGAGATCTCCCGGCTGATCGGCCGGAGCCTGCGCGCGGTGGTGGACACCCGCGAGCTCGGTGAGAACACCATCGTGCTGGACTGCGACGTGCTGCAGGCCGACGGCGGCACCCGCACCGCGGCGATCACCGGCGCCTACGTGGCCCTGGCCGACGCGATCGAGTTCGCCCGCCCGAAGAAGCTGCTGCGCTCGTTCAACGCCACCCCGCTGCGCGACTCCGTCGCCGCGGTCAGCGTCGGCATCGTCAAGGGCCGGCCGGTGCTCGACCTCTGCTACGAGGAGGACGTCAACGCCGGCACCGACATGAACATCGTCTGCACCGGCGACGGTCGCTTCGTCGAGGTGCAGGGCACGGCCGAGGGCACCCCCTTCGACCGTGAGGAGCTGAACGCCCTGCTCGACCTGGGCGCGGCCGGCTGCGCCGAACTGACCGCCCTGCAGCTCGGCGCCCTGGGGCTGAAGTGAGCACCCGGCAGCTGGTTCTGGCCACCCACAACGCCGGCAAGGTGGTCGAGCTGCGGCAGATCCTCGGCGCTGCCGGGGTGCCGGCCGAACTGCTCGGGATGGACTCCTTCCCCGAGGTGCCCGACGTGGTCGAGACCGGCGTCACCTTCGCCGAGAACGCCCTGCTCAAGGCGCACGCGGTGGCCCGGGCCACGCAGTTGCCGGCGATCGCCGACGACTCCGGCCTGGCGGTGCGGGTGCTCGGCGGCTCGCCCGGGGTGTTCAGCGCCCGCTGGTCCGGCCGGCACGGCGACGACCAGGCCAACCTGAACCTGCTCCTGGCCCAGCTCGGCGACGTGCCGGACGAGCACCGCCAGGCCCACTTCGCCTGCGCCGCCGCCCTGGCCCTGCCCGACGGTACGGAAAAGGTCTGGCACGGCACGATGCCCGGCACCCTGCTGCGGGAACCGCGGGGCAGCAACGGTTTCGGCTACGACCCGATCCTGCTGCCCGAGGGCGAGACCCGCTCCGCCGCCGAGCTGAGCGCCGACGAGAAGAACGCGATCAGCCACCGGGGCAAGGCCTTCCGGCTGCTGGCCGCCGAACTCGGCTCGATCCTGAACTAGCCCCTGCACGAGGGCAGCTGCAGAAGTCCGCACCAGGCCGCGGTCGTCTCGGCGCCGTAGCGGTGGCCGTGCCCGATCGGCACGGCCTCCGAGGCGATCGCGTCGGCCGAGGCCCGCAGGAACGAGACCGGGGGCAGGTGCAGCGACCACCCCGGCACCGGATCGTCGGGGTGGTTCAGCACAGCCGTGTCGGTGCTGCTGATCTGTGGGTTTCCCGGAACCCCGGTCAGCAGAGCGGCATCCACCCCGGAGTCCGGCCGGTCCAGTGCGGGCAGCAGGCCCCAGGCGCCCAGGCTCTCGCCGTAGACCAGCAGCTTCGGCCGCCGTCCGGCCGGCAGTTGGTCGATCCGGGTGCGCATGTCCCGGATCAGCTCCTGGGCGCTCTCCTGCACCCCGGCGCCGCCCCGCAGATAGGCCTGCCAGCTCGGCGTGGTGCCGTACTGCACCGCCACCGTGGTCAGGTCTCCGTCGTACAGTTCCTCGACGGTGCGGGCGATCCGCGGGTTCACCCATCCGGATCCTGTCGGGATGATGAGAAGTACTGCGGCCGTGTCGAATCCGCCGTCGCCCGCGGTGGCCTCGACGGCGGCCCGAGCCCGGCCGCGGTGACTGGGCGCGGCATCGAGGGGGATGTAGATCCGGTGCGGCGTGCTGGCCGGGCGCTGCGTGATCGCGCTGATGGTCGCGGCATCTCTCGCGTCGGCCAGGAACTCGGCTCCCTTGGGGCCCAGGCTCTGCGGGCCGGAACGGGCCGAGACCAGCACGCCGAACACCAGCGGCAGCGCGGCCAGGAAGGCCAGATGCGGCCAGGACAGGCGCCGCAGCAAGCTCACCAGACCCACGACCAGCGCCGCCGACAGCGAAGCACCCAGTACGGCCACCACAGCGTGGTAGGTGGCGTCCGAAGCGCTTCCCGGAAGCCCGATTTCCGTACGTAGGTCGATCAGCCGGGCCCGGGTCCGCAGGCCGGCCGTGACCATCAGGGTGATGGTCAGAAGCAGGGCCAGCCTCGACAGGGCCGGGGCACGGGGGAGGACGGCTCGCACAGCCGACCGCGCTCCCGCGGCCAGGAGGTACCCCAACAGCGCAGCCACGGCACCGATCGCGAGGTCCACCGGCAGCGGGTGGGGCAGCAGCCGGGAGGGCAGCACGAGCGCCAGCATCCCGGCCGCCCCGGCCGTCTGCCAACCCCGTCGCGCGACCCAACCCCGCATCCGAACCCAGCCGTTCCCGCTTCGGCGGCCCCGATCGTCCATTGTTCGGCTTTTCATCGTGCACCGACCAGCACCGGCCGGGGCAGTTCGATGCCGTCCCAGTTCCGCCGCAGCAGTACCCAGAGGCCTGCGCCGGTCAGGGCTCCGGCCACCACCGGGCCCAGCAGCGCGGCCAGGGTCTCGGGGTGCGGAGCTCCGTAACCCTGTCTCCAGGAGTTGAACTCGACCACCCCGACGTAGAGCGAGGCCATCATCCAGCAGCCCGGGTCGTCGCAGGTGCCGAAGGTCTGACGGGCGAACTGGGCATCGATCGCCTTGCGGGCCCAGGGCCCGAGCGCGTGTCCCTCGGCCTCGGCGTACCGCAGCAGGTCGTACCCCAGGTCATGCTGACGGCAGGCGTCGGAGAAGCCGTAGGGAGATCCGCCGAACGGTGAGGAGCACCCGCCGTGCGGCGTTACCGGGACCAGGTCACCCGAGGGCAGGCGGACGATTTCCGGTTCGTACCCCCGGACGTCTGCGAACTGGGCCGGCAACTGCTGCTCCGAGCTGCCCAGGGCCCGTACCGCCGCGGCCGTCTGGGCGTCCGGCGAGCCGGTCCCCTCGACCGTCTGCCCCCAGCCGCCGAGCGCGAAAACCACCATCGCGCCGGCCAGAACGGCCAGAATCCGCTGTGTCACCGCTCCTCCAGACCCGGCGGCCGGTGTCTCCGGCAGCGGGGTAGGCCGAGAAGGTAGGAATCCGGTGGGGTGCGGATCATCGCGCTGAGGAGCGATATCGCCCCTGATACCCAGGAGTGAGCCGGGGGCGGGCAGGTAACTCTGCAGAGTGACGCGGCCGGCGCCCGCCCCCGCCTAAAGTCGGCCCATGGCCCTGAACCCGTTCCGTCGCAAGCGCCGGGAGCGCGTGCGTGTGAAGAAGGAACCCGGCCGCGTCCGAACGGTTCTCACCACCGCCACCGACCCGCTGGTGGACCTGCTGCAACCGGCCGGGCCGAAGGTGCCGCGCTGGTTGCTGCGGTTGCTGGTGCTGGTCACCTTCGTCTTCTTCTGGATCGCCTTCGGCAGCGCCGAGACCACCTACGACATCGATGCCACCGGCCGCGGGCCGATGTTCTTCGTCGCGATCCTGGTGTGCGCACCGCTGCTGCTCGCGGTCAGCCGCCCGCTGCCGGCCCTGGTGTTCAGCACCGCGACCGCGTTCGTGCTCGGGGCCCTGCTGCCGGTGCTGAACTCAGCCCCCTGGCCGTGGCTGGTGGTGCACGGGCTGATCCTGTTCGCGCTGCTCTTCGCCAGTTGCGTGCGGGGTTCGCTGCGCGAGGCGGCCGGGGCCTGGCTGCTGGTCACGCTGCTCTTCTGGTGGGGCGTGGACGATCCGGCGGCCGGGAACGGCTGGGCCGCCGGCCTGGCCTCGATCGCCCTGGTCGGGGTGCTCAGCGGGCGCCTGCTCCGGGCCGGGTGGGCGCTGCGGGCGCAGACCGAGGTGAGCGAGAGCGAGCGGGCCCGGCGGGTGGTCCTGGAGGAACGCACCCGGCTGGCCCGCGACCTGCACGACATCGTCGCCCACCACATGTCCCTGGTGGTGGTGCAGGCCGAGACCGCGCAGTACCGGGTGCCGGGCCTCGACCAGGCCGCCCGCGACGAGATGCAGTCGATCTCCGAGACCGCCCGCTCGGCCCTCACCGAGACCCGCGCCCTGCTGGCGGTGCTGCGGCAGGAGAACGCCCAGCCCGAGAACGCCCCGCAGCCTGGCCTGCACCTGCTGCCGGAGCTGGTCGAGACCACCCGGCGGGCCGGGGTGCAGCTCGACGCCCAGGTCACCGGCGACGTCGGGGTGCTGCGCGAGGGCCGGTCACTGGCCGGGTACCGGATCGTCCAGGAGGCGCTGGCCAACGCCTCGCGGCACGCGCCGGGCACGCCGGTCCGGCTGGAGGTTCACGCCGACACCTCCGGAGTGGCCGTGGGGGTGACGAACGGGCTGGTGGGGGGTGCGGCGCCGGCTCTGCCACGCTCGGACGACGGCAGCACCGCCTGGACCGACGTGGGTGCGGTGACCGAGAGCGGGCACGGCATCATCGGTATGCGGGAGCGCGCTGCTGCCGCGGGCGGCCGGCTGCAGGTGGGGCCGACCGCCGACGGGTTCGTGGTGCAGCTGTTCCTGCCGGGCGATCCCGGTGCGGGCAGGTGAGGTGTACTGAGGCGTGCAGAGGACCGGGATGACGCGGATCGTGGTGGTCGACGACCAGGCAATGGTGCGGGAGGGATTCTCCGCCCTGCTGGGGGCCCAGCCCGATCTGGAGATCGTCGGCGCGGCTGCCGACGGGGTGGAGGCCGTGCACGTCACCCGCACGATGCTGCCCGACGTGGTGCTGATGGACGTGCGGATGCCGAACCTGAACGGGATCGAGGCCACCCGGCAGATCATGGCGCTGCCCGGCGGCCGGCACCCGAAGGTGCTCATCCTGACCACCTTCGACCTGGACGACTACGTGTTCGAGGCGCTCCGGGCCGGGGCCAGCGGATTCCTGCTGAAGGACGCCCGGGCCGACGAACTGGTGCAGGCGGTGCGGGTGGTGGCCTCGGGGGAGGGACTGCTGGCGCCGACCGTGACCCGGCGGCTGATCGCCGAGTTCGCCCGGCGCCCGGCCGCCGACGGCCGCCCGGCCGAGAAGCTGCGGGCGCTCACCCCGCGCGAGACCGAGGTGCTGGCCCTGATCGCCGGCGGCCTGTCGAACGCCGAGATCGCCGCCCACCTGGTGCTGGGCGAGCAGACGGTGAAGACCCACGTGGGCCGGATCCTGAGCAAGATGGACCTGCGCGACCGGGCCCAGGCGGTGGTGCTGGCCTACGAGAGCGGGCTGGTCCGGGCCGGGGAGGACCGGTGAACAGGCTTCTGGGTCTCGGGGCCGCGGCCGGCCTGGCCGCCGGGGTGTTCGCGCTGGGTCTGGCCGAGGTGATCGCCGGTCTGGTCGCACCGCCCGCGGCGCCGATCATCGCGCTCGGCGACGTGGTGGTGGACAACGTGCCGGCCGGGCTGAAGGACTTCGCAATCAGCACCTTCGGCAGCCACGACAAGCAGGTCCTGCTGGGCGTGGCCTACCTGGTCGCCGCGTTGCTGTCGGCCCTGGCCGGGGTGCTGTCGGTGCGCAGCCGCACCGGGGTGGCCGGTACCTGGCTGGTGCTCGGCCTCGGTGCGCTGGCCGCGTTCGCCGCCGCCACCCGGCCCGAGTCCACCGCCTTCGCCGCCCTGCCCAGCCTGGCCGGGGCCGCCGCGGGCATGTTCGTGCTCAAGACGCTGGCCCGTCTGGTCCGCGAGCATCAGGCCGCCCCGCCGGCCACGGCCTCCCGGGAGCTCACCGGCCGTCGGGCCGCGCTCGGTCTGGGCGCCGTGTTCGCAGTGGGGGTGGCCACCGGGGGCATCGGCAACTGGCTGGGGGCGCGGCTGCGGGGGGCCGAGACCTCGCGCGAGGCGGTCCGGTTGCCGACCGCCGCCGATCCGGCCCCGGCGCTGCCCTCGGGGGTGGAGGTCGGGGTGAAGGGGGTCGAGCCGTTCATCACCGCGAACGACGACTTCTACCGGATCGACACCGCGCTCAGCGTGCCGCTGCTGCGGGCCGAGGACTGGTCGCTGCGCATCCACGGGATGGTCGAGCAGGAGGTCACCCTGACCTGGGACGAGCTGATCGGCTCGGACCTCGTCGAGCGCGATCTCACCCTGATGTGCGTGTCCAACGAGGTCGGCGGCGACCTGACCAGCACCGCGCGCTGGCTCGGGCTGCCGATCGAGCCGCTGCTGGAACGGGCCGGGGTCGACGGGCAGGCCGACATGGTGCTGTCGAAGAGCTCGGACGGCTGGACGGCCGGTACCCCGATCCAGGCCCTGACCGACGGCCGGGACTCGCTCTTGGCGATCGGGATGAACGGTGAGCCGCTCCCGCTGGAGCACGGCTTCCCGGTCCGGATGGTGGTCCCCGGCCTGTACGGCTACGTCTCGGCCACCAAGTGGGTGGTCGACCTGGAGGTCACCCGCTTCGACCGGGCCGAGGGCTACTGGACCCCGCGGGGCTGGTCGGCGCTCGGGCCGGTGAAGACGTCGTCGCGGATCGACGTGCCCGCCACCGGCGACGAGATCCCGGCCGGGAAGGTGATGGTGGCCGGGATCGCCTGGGCCGAGCACCGGGGGATCGACGCGGTCGAGGTCCGGATCGACGAGGGCGAGTGGCAGCCGGCCACCCTGGCCGCGGAGGCGAGTGTGGACACCTGGCGGCAGTGGTACCTGGCCTGGGACGCCACCCCGGGCTCCCACCGGATCGACGTGCGGGCTACCGACCGTGACGGGGCGGTCCAGGTCGGCGAGACCGCTCCGCCTGCTCCGGACGGAGCCACCGGCTGGCACTGGATCTTGGTGACGGTTACCTGAAAGCAATCGAACGGGCACGCAGAGTGGCCAAAATTGGCTAGAGTTCGGACATCGAGAATTCGCCTCGCCCGCACCGGAGCGCCGACGAGCCGCCGGTCCTGACGACCGCCCTCGGCGTTCTGCTGGCCCTCGGCCTGATCGCCGCGCTCGGGTCGGCCGTCCTCGGCCTCACCGTCTCCGGCCGGCTCACCGAAGGCTTCGGCCTCTGGGCATCGGGCCTCAGCGCGCTGGCGTCCGGGGCCGTGGTGGCCGTGGCCGGCAGCGGGCGTGTCCGCGGGATGCCCTACGAAGCGTTCCGGCTGTTGCTGGGCACGGCGATGATGATCTGGGGTGCGGGCGAGGTGGTGCTCGCCGTGGACCATCTGGACGACGTGATGGGCTACCCGGCCCCGGGCGACGCGATCTCCGCACTGGCCGCCCCGTTCGGGGTGTACGCGCTGATCCGGGCCCCGCGCAGCTCCCGCGCCGACTGGCCGGGCGTCCGGCTCGGCCTCGACGCCCTGCTGCTGGCCTGCGGCATCACCCTGCTGTGCTGGCGCACCGGACTGGTCGGGGCGGGTCAGGAGCTCACCGGCGACGCGGTGATCAACGGGGTCATCGTCTTCACCGACTGCTCGATCCTGGGCATCGTCCTGATGGTCTGCCTGCGCGACACCGGCTGCCGGCTGTGGCCGGCCGTGCCCGGCGTGATCTTCCACGGGTTGGCCGACCTCAGCGTCATGCTGCTCGCCGCGGGGGAGGTGGCCCGGCCGGTGCCCTGGCAGGCGATGGCCCTGTGGTCGCTGGCCTGGCCGCTGATGGCCGTGGCCCTGGTGCGCTACCGCCGCTCCAACCCCACCGCAGACTCGGACGGCACCCGCGACCGCCAGGAGGTCGTCGCCGCCCAGGTCACGGTGGTGCTCACCTTCCTGGCCGTGGCCGCCGCGATGCTGCTGGCGCGCTCGGACGGCCAGGACGCCCTGGCCCGCGGCAGCCTGGCGCTGGGCGGGGTGCTCGGCCTGCTGCTCCTGGCCCGCGAGCTGATCAGCGCCTACCTGCGTCTGCGGCTCACCCAGCGGCTGCGCAGCCAGGCCTTCCGGGACGCGCTGACCGGCCTGCCGAACCGGCGGGCGCTGATGGAACGGATCGGCGAGCTGCACCTCGGGCACCGGCCGTGGGCGGTGCTCACCCTCGACCTGGACGGCTTCAAGGAGATCAACGACCGGCTCGGGCAGGGCGGGGGAGACCGGCTGCTGGTCGCCGCCGCCCGGGCCCTGCGGGAGTTCGGCCCGGCCGAGGTGATGGTGGCGCGTACCGGGGCCGACGAGTTCGTCGTGCTCGCCCCCGGCGACCTCGCCGCGGGTGCGGTGCTGGGTGAGAGATTGAGGACGGCGGTGGGGACGGCGTTGGAAGGTGAAGCTCCCGGGGCGGGCCTGTCGGCGAGTGTGGGAGTGGGGCGCCTGCTGCCGGAACCCGACTCCGGGGTGCGGGCCCACGGCGACGGGAATCGGATCGAGGGGCTGGCCGAGTCGACCGCCGCCCTGGTCGCGGCCAAGGCTTCGGGGCGCGCCTCGGTCGAGGTCTACACCGGCCCGGTGGCCGCCCAGCGCGAACGCCGGCTGCGGCTGGAGCACCGGCTGCGCCTGGCCATCGCGGCCGGCTCGGTGCACACCGTCGGCCAGCCCATCGTCGACCTGACCGACGGCCGGCTCAGCGGCTTCGAGTCGCTGGCCCGCTGGAAGGACGAGGAGCTCGGCCCGATCCCGCCGGACGAGTTCATCGCGGTGGCCGAGCAGACCGGGATGGTGGTGGCGCTCGGCGAGCACCTGATCGGCGAGACCCTGGCCGCGGCCGCCCGGGCCGGGGTGTTCCGGGCCGGGCTCAGCCTCTCGGTCAACGCCTCACCGATCCAGCTGCGCGCCCCCGGCTTCGTCGACCTGATCCGCTCGCAGCTGGGCCACCTCGGCATCCCCGCCCGGCTGGTGGTCGTCGAGATCACCGAGGCGATCCTGGTCGACGAGGGCGACCCGGCGATCGGGGTGCTGGCCGAGCTGCGCGGGCTGGGGGTGGAACTGGCGATCGACGACTTCGGCACCGGCTACTCGGCCCTGGGCTACCTGCGCCGGCTGCCGGTGCAGGTGCTGAAGTTCGACAAGACGCTGACCCAGAGCCTGCTGTCGGAGGCCAAGACGGTGGCGATCGTCGACGGGGTGATCCGGATGTCGCACCGGCTCGGGATCCGGGTGGTGATGGAGGGCATCGAGAACGAGGCCGAGGCCGAGCGCTGCCGGGCGGTGGCCGCCGACCGGGGGCAGGGCTGGCTGTACGGGCGGCCGATGTCCTGGCCTCAGGTCGCCGAGGTGGTGGCTCAGACCTCGGAGCCCGGGCTGCGCACCCCGTGAGCGTTCCCGCTCACGAGGTGCCGCCGCCGCTGACTCAGAAACCGCACTCCGAGCCCTTGTCCACCGGGTTGGTGGCACCCCAGGTGGACCAGCTCGGGGCCGGGCGGTCGTCGTTCACCGGGGCCCAGGCGCCGTCGATCAGCTCGTAGTCCAGCTTCTCGCCGTCGGTGACCAGCGTGCGCACGGCGTGCACCAGGCGCTCCACGTCCTCGCTGCGCGAGCCCAGGCCCAGGCTGGCCCGCAGCGCGCCGCCGGTGACCCCGAGCCGGTTGAGCAGCGGGTGAGCGCAGAACTTGCCGTCGCGCACCCCCACCCCGTGCTCGGCGGACAGGTACACCGCGACCCGGGCGGCCTCGTGGCCCTCGATCGTGAAGCCGACCACGCCGACCCGGTCGGTGCTGTCGGACCAGGCCCGCAGCACCCGCACACCGGGGATCTGGGTCAGGCCCTCGAGCAGCCGGGCCGACAGCGCGGCCTCGTGCTCCTCGATCGCGTCCTCCGGCAGTTCGGCGATCGCCCGGCAGGCGGCGGCCAGGGCCGCGGCGCCGACCACGTTCGGGGTGCCGCCCTCGTGCCGGGCCACGCCGGTGGTCCAGTCGGCCTGGCCCTCGGCGTTCACCGAGCGCACGGCCCCGCCGCCGGCCTGGTGCGGCGGCGCCGCGTCGAGCCAGTCGGAGCGCCCGATCAGCACGCCCGAGCCGAACGGCGCGTAGATCTTGTGGCCGGAGAAGGCCAGGTAGTCCACGTCGAGCGCGGCGATGTCGACCTTGCGGTGCGGCACCAGCTGGGCGCCGTCGACGGCGATCCGGGCGCCGTGGGCGTGGGCGATCCGGGCGATCTCGGCGATCGGCAGGATCTCACCGGTGACGTTGCTACAGCCGGTCACCGTGACCAGCGCGGCCGGGCGCTCGGCGAGGGCGGCCTCCAGCGCGGCGACCGTGTCGGCGATCGTGCCGGCGGTCGGGATCAGCCGATGCGGGCGGCTGGTCCAGGGCAGCAGGTTGGCGTGGTGCTCGGCGTCCAGCACGATCACCTCGCCGTCGGCCGGGACCGCGTGGGCCAGCAGGTTCAGGGCGTCGGTGGTGTTGCGGGTGAAGATCGTCAGGTCGCCGGGGCGGGCGCCGACGAACGCACCCACGGTCTGCCGGGCGCTCTCGTACAGCGCGGTGCTGACCTGGGAGGCGTAGCCGGCCCCGCGGTGCACGCTGGCGTAGTAGGGCAGGACCTCGGCCACGTGGTCGGCCACCGCCTGCAGCGCCGGGGCGCTCGCCGCGTAGTCGAGGTTGACCGCGCGGGCGGTGCGGCCCCCGGCCAGCGGGGCGGCCAGGTTGCCGCCGACCACCGGCAGCAGCGGGCCGATCGGCAGGCGGGCCGGTGTCAACGTTGCCGTCGGTGCGCCGGGTCGGGCGACCTCGGGCGAGGAGAAGGTGGCGATACCGCCGGCCGGGGTGGCGACACCCTGGTGGGCCTGGCGGTAGCGGGTGTTACGGAAGGATGCGGACATGCCGGGCTCCTTGGTTCAGGGACCCGAATGCACGGGTCCGCGCTTGCGGCGGACCGTTTGGCCGCCGCCAGGTCTTCACCCGGAGCACCCCACCGCGGAGGAGGGTTGCCGGCCAGCGAGCCGGGGCTTGTCGCTGGCGCTCATGACCTGCGTCCACGTTAAGTCACGTCCCAGAAACGCTCAAGAGGTGATCGCTGGGGTCTCGCCCTGCGAGACATCGTTCGAGCGGACCCCGAAACCCGCTGTGGTGGGCCGACGTCCACACAGGCCTACCGACGTCCGCAATCGGTTCTGTGGTGCAAGTCACGCAGAGCAGGCGAGGCGCGACGGTGCGCGAGGGGGATGTCAGACCTGGGCGCCGCTGCGGTCGCGCGGTTCCGGCACGCCGCCGGCGGCTCCGCCCAGGTGCGCCGCCACCACGGCCAGCGCTCGCAGCGGGCTGATCGGTGGCCGGTCGGCGATGCCGGCCAACCCGGCCCAGACCTCCGGGGCGGCGGCCAGATCCTGCTGCACGGCGACGGCCAGGCGTACGGCCGAACCGCCGGCCGGGCCGGTGGTGGGCGCGTCGTCGGCGAGGTAGCAGGAGCCGATCTGCCGGTCCCACAAAGGGATGAACCAGGGGCGCTTACGGTGCAGGATCCGGCTCAGGGTGGCTGGGCCGACCTCGGCCCCGCCGGCCTCGTCGAGCACGGCGAAGAGCGGTTCGATCAGGCCTGCGGGGGTGGAGCCGTCGGCGATCCGGGCGTTCGGGGCGATCGACTCCAGGGCCTGGTTGAGCACCGGCAGACGCTGCCGCAGCCAGTAGTAGTCGCTCGGTGCGGGCGGGGCGGCCAGCAGGGCCGGGGCGAGCAGGTCGGCCTCGTCGAGCGGCGCGCTCCGGACGTCGGCCCGGTACTCGTCGTAGGCCGGGTAGCCCAGGGCCGTCCGGCCGCCCGCGGTGTGGTCGAGCAGCCAGTTCTCGGCCTGCATCCGGGACACGCTGAGGCGCCCCACCCGTAGCGTCGTCAAACCGCCAGCCCTTTGTCTCTCGAACGGAAGTGCCCGTGGCGAACGAGTCGGCAGGACCCGTGGCCACCTATAGGACGCCGGGCCGGGCGATCTGGTTGTCACTTCCGGCGAAGAATTTGCCGATTCCGCGCAAAGGGGCAGATCGAGAAGGGGAGAGTGCGCGAGGGGGGATTCGAACCCCCACGCCCGAAGGCACAGGAACCTAAATCCTGCGTGGCTGCCAGTTACACCACTCGCGCGACGGTGCCCAGCCTAGGGGGTGCCGGGGGTGGTGCGGAACGCCCGTTGCGCACCGGGCGACGTCATGCTGCCCGCGACCGGCCTGCCGGTAGGGTTGGGCGATCTGCGCAGAGGAGTAAAAGTGGCCAAGCTCGAGGTCGGCGAGACCGCCCCGCCCTTCACCCTGACCGCCGCCGACGAGTCGGAGGTCTCCCTGTCGGACTTCGCCGGCCGGCGGGTCATCGTCTACTTCTACCCGGCGGCCATGACGCCGGGGTGCACCAAGCAGGCCTGCGACTTCCGCGACAGCCTGGACGCGCTGCAGGCCGAGGGCTTCGCGGTGGTCGGCGTCTCGCCGGACAAGCCGGCCAAACTGGCCCAGTTCGTCGAGCGCGACGCGATCACCTTCCCCCTGCTGTCCGATCCGGCCCACGAGGTGCTTGAGTCCTACGGCGCCTGGGGCGAGAAGAAGCTGTACGGCAAGACGGTGGTCGGGGTCATCCGCTCCACCGTGGTGGTCGGCGCCGACGGCAAGGTCGAGCTGGCCCGGTACAACGTGAAGGCGACCGGGCACGTCGCCGCGCTGCGCAAGGCGCTGCAGGTCTGAGACGTCGCCCGCCCCCGGCGACACCGACATCGGTCAGAAGGCGAAAGAGGCTGCAGTGAGCGAGAACACGAGCAACAACCGGCCCCCCGGCCCGGCCGGTGCGGGCGAGGCCCCGGGCGGCACGCCCTCGGAGCTGGAGCAGCAGATCCAGCAGCGGCGCGAGCGGCTGGCCGCCACCATCGACGAGCTGAGCAGCCGCGCCCAGCCGAAGGCGATCGCCCAGCAGGGCGCCGCGCTGGTCTCGGCCCGGCTGCAGGCGGTCACCCACACCCCCGAGGGCGAACTGCGCACCGAGCGGCTGGCCGCCGTGGCCGGGGCGTTCGTGGTGATCGCGGGCGTCCTGATCCTCGTGCGGGGCCGTGGCTGAGGTGAGTTCCTTCCCCTCCGGGCCGGACTCCGGCAAGCTCCCGATCCGGATGCTGCACGACCGTCTGCTGGTCTCGGTCGACAAGGACGCGGGCGAGCGCCGCTCCGGGGCCGGCATCGTGATCCCGGCCACCGCCTCGATGGGCAAGCGCCTGGCCTGGTCCGAGGTGGTGGCGATCGGTCAGCACGTGCGTCAGGTGCAGGTCGGCGACCGGGTGCTCTACGACCCCGAGGACCTCTCCGAGGTGGAGCTGCACGGCGAGCAGTACATCCTGCTGCGCGAGCGCGACATCCACGCGGTGGCCGCCCCGCGGGTCGAGGACGACCGTACGGGGTTGTACCTCTGAGCTCCGCAACGGCCCGCCGCAACGCCCGTTACACGCCGCTGGACGCGGACGGGCCACTGCCGCTGGACATGATCACCGGCATCCCGGGGATCATGCGCAACCCGCCGGGATGGCTGGAACAGGCGGTGGCCCGGCACGGCGACCTGGTCGCGTTCCCGATGCCGACCACGCCGGTGCTGCTGGTCAACACCCCCGCCGGGGCGCGGCACGTGCTGCAGCGCAACCACCGCAACTACACCAAGGCCACGATCCAGTACGGCGCCCTGTCGCTGGTCACCGGCTCGGGTCTGCTCACCTCCGACGGCGAGGTCTGGCGCCGGCACCGCCGCACCATGCAGCCGGCCTTCCACCACGGCGGTCTCGAGCAGGTCGCGGCGGCCACCGCCGGGGCGGCCGAGGACCTGCGGGCGGCCTGGGACCAGGCCGCGCCCTACGTCCCGATCGACGCCGAGGCCGCGATCATGCGGGCGATGGTCACCGTGGTCGGCCGCACGCTGTTCGCCGACGACCTGGCCGATGCCGGCGAGCCGCTGGTCCACGCCGTCGACCGGGCACTGCGGCAGGTGATCGCCCGGGCCACCTCGCCCCTGGCGGCCGGGCCCCTGGGCCGGCTGCCCACGCTCTCGGCCCGCCGGATGCGTTCTGCCGTGGCGACTCTCGACCGGACCATCACCGAGATCGTCGGTCGTCGCCTGACCCGGCCGATAACGTCCTCCGACACAGACCTTTTGAGCGTTCTGCTGCGGGCCGCCGGGCACGGCGACGAGGCGGCCGAGCCGTGGATGACCGACCAGGAGGTGCGTGACGAGCTGGTCACCCTGGTGATCGCCGGGCACGAGACCGTCGCCTCCAGCCTGGTCTGGACCCTGCACCTGCTCGCCGATGCGCCGGCGGTGCAGCAGCGGCTGTACGCCGAGCTCGACGAGGTGCTCGGCGGCCGGCCACCCGGCTGGAAGGACATACCCCAGCTCAGCTACACCCGCGCGGTCATCGACGAGGCGCTCCGGCTCTACCCGCCGGCCTGGGTCATCACCCGGCGTTCCAGCGGGCCCGACACCATCGACGGCGTCGAGGTGCCCGAGGGGACGCTGGTGATCGTGAGCCCCTGGTTGCTGCACCGGAGGGCCGACAGCTGGCCCGATCCGGAGCGTTTCGATCCGGAACGCTTCCTCGGGGCGGGCCCGGGGGAGGGCGACCGCAACCCGGCCTACCTGCCCTTCGGAGCCGGGCCCCGGCTGTGTATCGGCCGTGACTTCGCCCTGCTGGAGTCGGTGCTCCTGCTGGCCGGGCTGCTGCGCGACCGGGCCGTGCGCCGCCCCGCCGGGGTGCGGTCGCCGAAGGTCGAGGCTCTGGTCACGCTGCGGCCGAAGAACGGTCTGCCGATGTCCCTGGTCCCGCGCAGCAGCTGAATCGCCCGATCTGCGGAATCCGTGGAATGTCGGCCTCAGATCGACTGTTTCCCTCGGTTCCCGAGTGGATCAACGTCACGGACTCACAACATTTGCTGCTTTAGTGCCCAGTGCGTTGCCGAGTGAGGCGCTCATGGGAGAGGCTTCTCATGCCTCGCCGGGAGCGGATGCGGGCTGCGTGTCAGGGACGCAGCGCGGGTCACTCCCGGCGGGGTCTTTTTTATGCGCCTCACGAGCGGGTCCACTCCAGCAGTTCCTCGGCCCCGAGCGTGTTGATCACGCGGTCGGCCGTCACCCCGCACTCCTCGGCCCGTGAGGTGCCGATGATCTGCCAGTCGAGCTGCCCCGGGGCGTGCGCGTCGGTGTCGATCGAGAACATGCAGCCGGCCTCCACCGCCTGACGCAGCAACCGGCGCGGCGGGTCGAGTCGTTCGGGCCGGCTGTTGATCTCGACCGCCGTGGAGTGCTCCTGGCAGGCGGCGAACACCGCGGCCGCGTCGAACTCCGACTCGGCGCGGCCCTTGGGGTTGCGGCCCTCGCGGGGGCGCACCATCCGGCCGGTGCAGTGCCCGAGGACGTCGGTGTGCGGGTTCTCGATCGCGGCCAGCATCCGCCGGGTCATCGCCTTGCCCGGCATCGCCAGCTTCGAGTGCACGCTGGCGACCACCAGATCGAGCCGGGCCAGCAGTTCCGGGTCCTGGTCGAGGCTGCCGTCGTCGAGGATGTCCACCTCGATCCCGGTGAGCACCCGGAACGGGGCCAGCTGCTGGTTGATCACCTCGATCACGTCGAGCTGACGCCGCAACCGCTCGGCACTCAGCCCGTTGGCCACTTTCAGCCGGGGGGAGTGGTCGGTGAGCACCAGGTACTCGTGGCCGAGTTCCTTGGCCGTCCAGGCCATCTCGGCCGGGGGCGAGCCGCCGTCGGACCAGTCCGAATGGCTGTGGCAGTCGCCACGCAGCGCTGCCCGCAGCTTCTCGCCGCCGGTGGCCAGCGGTTCCTGCGCCTGCTGCTCCAGGTCGGCCAGGTAGTCCGGGACCTGCCCGGCCACCGACTGCTCGATCACCGCGGCCGACTTCTCGCCCACCCCCTTGAGCGCGGTGAGCTTGCCGTCGGCGGCGGCCTGCCGGATCTCGCCGGGCTCCAGCGGCAGCAGGGCCGAGGCGGCCCCGCGGAACGCCTTGACCCGGTAGGAGGAGGCCAGCGAGCGCTCCAGCAGGAAGGCGATCCGGCGCAGGTCGGTGACCGGGTCCCGGTCCGGTGCGCTGCCACTGCCTGCCATCGGTGCCTCCCGGCCACTTCGGTGAAGATCGGGCTTCTGCGGGCCTCATCCTGCCGCACCACCGGCGCCGGGGCAGGTGGTCGCGACCTACAGTGGCCACAGGTTTTCCGACGACGGGGAGCAGGTGTGGCGATGACCGAGGCAACCGAGGAACTGGTGTCGCTGAGGGTCCGGCAGGACGGGCCGGTGGCCGAGGTGACGCTGGTCGGCCCGGGCAAGGGCAACCTGCTGGGGCCGGACTTCTGGGCCGAGCTGCCCCGGGTGTTCGCGGCCCTGGACCAGGACGAGTCGGTGCGTGCGGTGGTGCTGACCGGAGCCGGCGGCACCTTCTCCTACGGCCTCGACCTCGGCGCCTTCGCCGAGCGCTGGAGGGACATGTTCAGCGGCCGCCCGGGGATGGCCGGGCCGCGCACCGAGCTGCACGACGAGATCCGCGCCATGCAGGACGCGGTCACCGCGGTCGCGGAGTGCCGTAAACCGGTGGCGGCCGCGGTGAGTGGCTGGTGCATCGGGGGCGGGGTGGACGTGATCGCCGCCTGCGACGTGCGTTACGCCAGTGCCGAGGCCCGGTTCAGCGTGCGGGAGGTGCGGATGGCGATCGTGGCCGACCTGGGCAGCCTGCACCGGCTGCCCGCCATCATCGGTGAGGGCCACCTTCGCGAGCTGGCCCTCACCGGCAAGGACGTGGACGCCGCCCGGGCCGAGCGGATCGGTCTGGTGAACGAGGTGCTGCCCGGGCCGGACGAGGCCCTGGAGGCGGCCCGCCGGTTCGCCGGTGAGGTGGCCGCCAACCCGCCGCTGACGGTTCAGGGGGTGAAGCGGGTCCTGGACGCGGAGCGGGCGAGTAAGGTGCAAATCGGGCTCAAGCACGTGGCGGCCTGGAACGCGGCGTTCATGTCCTCGGAAGACCTGATCGAGGCGGTCGCCGCGTTCACCGAGCGCCGCCGTCCCGAGTTCACCGGCCGTTGAGGAGGATCCGCCAGCATGCCCAGCCTGACCCGGACCGAGGACGTCTTCCTGCTCGACCTGGGAGACGGCGAGAACGTGTTCAGTCCGGAATGGATGACGTCGGTGAGCGGGTTGCTCGAGGACGTCACCCACACCGAGGGTCCCCGGGCCCTGGTCACCACCGCCACCGGCAAGATCTGGTCCAACGGTCTGGACCTGCAGTGGTTGCGGGAGCAGGACGACCAGCGCTTCACCGACTACGTGATCGCCGTGCACCAGCTCTTCGCCAAGCTGCTGGAGCTGCCGGTGCCCACGGTGGCCGCCCTGCAGGGCCACGCCTTCGCCGCCGGCGGGATCTTCGCCCTGGCCCACGACTTCCGGGTGATGCGGGCCGACCGTGGGTATTTCTGCCTGCCCGAGGTCGAGATCGGCATCCCCTTCACGGTGGCGATGTCCTCGCTGATCCAGAGCCGGCTCACCCCCCACGCGGCGCACGAGGCGATGGTCACCGGCCGGCGCTACGGCGGTACCGACGCGCAGGCGGCGGGCATCGTCGACCTGGCCGTGGCCGAGACCGAGGTGCTGCCCACCGCAGTGAAATACGCAGCCGAGCTGGCGCCCAAGGCCGGGCCCACGCTGGCGGTGATCAAACAGCGGCTGTGGGCCCCCACCCTGGCCGCCCTGCACGACACCGAGTCGCCCGACCTGGTGATCCTCCCGAAGCTCTGAGCCGCCTGCCGGTCACAAGGCACCGGCAAGTCAGTGTTAAGCCTCGCCGGAACAGTGCAGGTGACGAGGTCAGAGGCACTTTTCGGCATTCTCGCCGCACTCGGGGCGGTGCTAGCGTCCATATCGGAATCGGCCACTGCGAGCACTTTCGGGAGTCTTGTCCTCATGCCCAGTCAGTCAACGAACTGGACACGGAACGCCATCCTCGTCCTGGCTCCGCTGACCCTGATCGCGCTCCTGGCCGTCTTCGTCGGGCCGTCGCTGTTCGGGTCCTCCTCACCCTCCACCGACGAGACGAAGCTGGCCTCGGCCAACTTCAACTCCTCGAAGACCACGCCGCCCACCTCGGCCACCACCGCGCCGCCGGCCGAGGTCACCCCCACCGCCGCGCCCACCCCCTCCGCCGTCGCCAAGGCGCCGAAGGACCTGGGCACGGTCAAGGGCACCGTCACCATCAAGGGCCCCAAGAAGGTCAAGGCCGGCAGCCTGGTGGTGTTCGTCGTCGACGGTAAGAAGCGCCAGGTGGTCAAGGACGAGAAGGCGCCCTACGCGCTCTCGCTGAAGACCAAGAAGCTGCCGAACGGCAAGTACACGGTCAACGTGCTCACCTCCAAGGCCGGTAAGTCGGCCGCCGTGTCCACCTACACGATGACGGTGAGCAACCCGAAGAAGCAGCCGACCGCCAAGCCCACCGGCACCGCCTCGCCCAAGCCGGACAAGCCGAAGCCGACCACCCCGGCCGACAAGCCGAGCACCACCACGCCGCCCAGCAGCGGGGGCGGTTCCGGCGGGGGCTCGCAGGCCGAGCAGGTGCTGAAGCTCACCAACGAGGAGCGCAAGAGCGCAGGCTGCAACACCATGCTCAAGCTGAACTCCAAGCTGAACGCCGCGGCCCAGGGCCACAGCGACGACATGGCCACCCAGAAGTACTTCGACCACACCGGCAAGGACGGCCGCAGCCCGTTCGACCGGATGTCCGACGCCGGCTACAAGTTCGGGGCTGCCGCCGAGAACATCGCGCAGGGCTACGGTTCGGCCTCCGCGGTGGTCGAGGGCTGGATGAACTCCTCCGGTCACAAGGCCAACATCCTCAACTGCACCTACACCGAGATGGGCCTGGGCTACGCCAGCAACGGCAACTACTGGACGCAGGTGTTCGGCAAGCCCGCCTGAACCACCTGAGCAGCAGTGCCCGCACGTGGGGCCGGGATCGACCTGGACGGGTCGGTCCCGGCCCCTTGCCGTTCGTCCCGGGGCCGGTGGGTGAGGTGCCATCCCGGTCAGCTCCGGGGTGAGACCGTTGGGGAAGTTGCGCCGCGTGAGTGTCTCTCAGCGGCGTCTCAGGGCATTTCTGCCATACGCCCGGCAGGAGCCGGGCCGTCCTGCGTAAACTGACCCGTCGCGGCCGGTGCACCGGCCGCGCACCAGCGCCGTTCGGCCTGGACTCAACTGGCGGACCGGTGCGAAGGGGAGAGATGTCCGAGCCCACGATGCACATCGGCGAGGTGGCCGAGCGGGTCGGACTGTCTCTGCGCACCATCCGGTACTACGAGGAGATCGGCCTGATCGCCCCCTCGGCCCGCAGCCAGGGTGGTTTCCGGCTGTACCTGGAGGCCGACGTGGCCCGGTTGCAGCTGGTCAAGGACATGAAGCCGCTCGGCTTCAGCCTCGACGAGATGCGCGACCTGCTCGGCGTGCTCGACAAGCTGGACGACGAGACCTCGGCCGAGGGGCACGAGCAGATCCTGGAGCGCCTGGCCATGTACCGGGTGGCCGCCGACGCCCGGTGCGACGCCCTGCGCGGTCAGCTGCGCATCGCCGAGTCGTTCGCGGGCACGCTGCGCAACCGGCTCACCTCGCACCGCGAACGCAGCAGCTAACCCTTCTTCCTGTCCTTCTTGTCCTTGTCCTTGAGGGAGTCCGGGCCCACGCCGTAACGGCCGTCGGGCCCGTAGACCAGCACCGCCACCACCGGGATGGCCAGGAACCACAGCCACGAGTCGGTGACGAAGAACAGCACCACGGCCAGGATGGGCGCGACCGACACGATCGTCGTGCCCCACGGCTCTCCGATGTTGAGCACTCCCCGCCCGGGCGTCTGCGACTTGGCCACCGCCTCGGGTGCCGGTGCGCCGGGGGTGAGCGTGCTGTGCGTCTCGCCCACCACGGCGGTGGGGGTGGGCCGGCCCGCGTGCGGCTGCGGCAGGTCGGTGAACAGCGCGTCCAGGTCGCCCTGGGACCGGGCGCCCTCGGCCCGGACCGAGCGCTCCTCGTACTCCTGCGAGTCGATCCGCCCGGCCTCGTGGTGGTGCCTCAGCGCCTCCACCGCGGCCTGACGCTCGCCGTGACCGATCCGGATGGGTTCTGCGGGGACGCCGTCGCTCATACGTCACATCTTGGCACCGTCAGGGCTGTTACAGGGGCTCGCCCGGAGGTTCCGCGCGATCGTTCGCCGGTGTGTTGGCCGCGATCCAGTCCATGATCTCGGTGGCCGGCAGCGGCGGGCTGAACAGGTACCCCTGCGCCCCGTCGACGCCCATCTCGTCGAGCACGGCCAGGACCTCGGTGTTCTCCACGCCCTCGGCCACCACCTGCAGGTTGAGGTTGTGCCCGAGCTCCACCACCGAGCGCACGATGGCCGCGTCGTTCGGGCCGTTCAGCACGTCCTTCACGAAGATCCGGTCGATCTTCAGCTCGTTCAGCGGCAGCCCGGAGAGCTGGCTCAGGCTGGTGTACCCCTCGCCGAAGTCGTCCAGGCTGAGCTGCACCCCGGCCCCGGACAGGTGCTGCAGCACCAGCCCGGCCCGTTCCTGGTCGGAGACCAGCGCGGCCTCGGTGATCTCGAGGACCAGGGCGGAGGCTGCAGCGCCGGTCTCGCTCAGCGCGTCGAACACCATCTGCGGCAGGTCGAGATGGTTCAGGCTGCGCTCGGAGATGTTGATAGCGACGCTCAGGTCCGGCCGCACCCGGCGCCAGACGGTGAGCTGGCGCAGCGCGGTGGTCAGCACCCAGCGGGTCAGGTCGTCGATCAGCCCGGTCTGCTCGGCCAGCGGCACGAACTGGTCCGGCGAGAGCAGTCCCCGGTCCGGATGCTGCCAGCGCACCAGCGCCTCCACGCAGGTCACGTGACCGTCGGGCCGGCCCACCTTGGGCTGGTAGTGCAGTCGCAGCTCGCTGTTGTCGATCGCCGCCCGCAGCTGGCCGATCATCGCCAGCCGGTCCGGGCTGTAGTTGTTCTGCTCGTCGTCGTAGCAGACCAGCTTGCTGTGCGAGGTCTTGGCCACGTTCAGGGCCACGTCCGCGCGGTTCAGCAGGACCTCGGCGTTGGTGCCGTTCCTGGGCATGAACACCACGCCCATCCGCCCGGAGACCCGCACCGGCACGTCGAAGTCGTCGAGCAGGATGTCCTCCTCGATCGAGCGGTTGATCCGCTCGGCGGCGGCCTCGATCTGGTCCTGCTTCTCCACCCCGGCCAGGATCAGGCCGTAGGTGTCGCCGCCCAGGCCGGCCACCGTGTCCACGGCCCGCACCGTGGTGCGCAGCCGCTCGGCCACGGTGGTCAGCACGATGTCGCCGTTGACCGGGCCGATCGCCTCGTTGATGTCGCGGAAGCCGTCGAGGTCGAGCAGCACCACGGCCGCGCCGCCGCCGCGCCGGCCCGGGCCCAGGTGGATCCCGCCGCCGCGCTCGACCAGCGTGGCGGTCTGCGAGATCCGGTCGGCGAACAGGGCCTTGTTGGGCAGGTCGGTGAGGGCGTCGTGCAGGGCCTGGTGCTCGAACCGGGCCGCGGTGCGGGCCAGTTCGCGGGTGAACCACCAGACCAGCGAGGCCAGCACCAGGTACAGGATGAGCAGGCCGGTGCCCAGGGCGGCGTAGAGCCGGTTCAGGCCGGCGTTCATCTGCTCGGCGATCGGCCCGTAGGGCAGCTCGGCCTGGAGCACCCCGATCAGCTCGTTGGTGCGCACGTTGTACATCGGGGCGAACGCCTCGATGACCTCGACCTGCTCGTCCCCCTGGGCGACCTTCATGATCAGCGCGGTCGGGTCGCCGCGCAGCGCGGTCAGCACGTCGGCGGCCGACTGGCCGGTCAGCTCGGTGCTGTCACCGACGGCGGGCCCGTAGCGCAGGCCGGAGCCGTCGGAGCTGTAGACGATGCGCAGGTCGGGCCCGCGCAGCCGGAACCGGGTGATGATCCCGCTGTCCACCTGGGTGTCGGCCAGCCGGTCCAGCCGGGCCCGCTCCACCACGCTCACCCCGTTCTTGAGGGTGACCTGCTCGAGCTGGGTGTCGGTGATCAGGCGGGAGATCAGCGCGGCCTGCAGCCGGCCCTGGGCCACGCCGCGGTCGCGCAGCTCGGTCCGGTACTGCGTGGCCATCACCGTGCCCAGCGCGAGTACCGGGACCAGGCTGATCACGGCGAGCCCGACGAAGAACCGGGCCCCCGCGTGCAATCCCCACCACTGCCGTAGCCGTAGCCACTTCGCCCCCATGGCCTGGACATCGGCATTCAGCCATCCGACTGAACCCCTGGCGAAGATCTTCTGCGCGGCCGGTCGGCCTACTCGTCCTCGTCACGGTCGTCGGCCGTGTCCGAGTCGTTGGCCGTGTCCGAGTCGTTGGCCGTGTCCGAGTCGTCGGCGGTGTTCACGTCGTCGGCGGTGTCGGTGTCGTTCGGGGTGTTCGGGGTGTTGTCGGTGTCGTTCGGGGTGTCGGCCGTGTTCGAGGTGTTGGCCGTGTCGTTGCCGTCGGAGTCGTCGTCCGTGTCGTTCGGCGTGTCGTTCGGCGTGTTCGGCGTGTTGTCGGTGTCGTTCGGCGTGTCGGCCGTGTTCGAGGTGTTGGCGGTGTTCACCGCGTTGCCTTCGCCCTGAGCGGCGTCCGAGCTGTTCTGCACCGACTCACCGGAGCCGGTGCCCGGCGTCACTGTCGAGCTCACCGAAGCCCGGTCGTTCAGGTCCACCCCGTCGGCCAGCGCACCGCCCGCGGTGACCGCACCGACGCCCAGCACCGCAGCCGTACCCACCACGACCCAGCTCTTGCGAACCTTCATGATCTCCGTGCCTCCGTCGTTCTCGGATCGTCCGGCACTTCCTCGGTGCCGATGACGAGTACTTTTCCGAGCGCGCGTGAGGCTTCCAGGAGAACTCCATGAAAGGGCTCTCATCCGGCCGTCAGCTGTAGTCGGGGATGTTCACCCGCTCCGGCACGGTGATGCAGCCGGCCTTCTTGCCCACCTTGGTCAGGCCCTGCACGTCGCCCGAGGCCAGCCCGTTGGGCGACTTGGCGGTCAGGTCGGGGAACATCTGCTGCTTGTTGCTGCGCACGTGGTCCAGCCCGGCCGCGTGCGCCAGTTCGTGCAGGATCACGTTGCCCTGGGTGTTGCCCTTGCCGAACCCGGCCTTGAGCTTGTTCATCCCGGCCGGGATGAGCACCGCGTAACCCCGCACCACGGCCGCCCCCTCACCGTCCCCGCCGTACCAGGTGGCCCACAGCACCCCGCCGTAGCCCAGCGAGTTCTCGCTGAACGAGAAGTTCGTCGTCTTGGGGTTGATCACCGCCACGACGATGTCGGCCGGTGCCGAGACCAGGTTCTCCTGCCGCGGGGTGAACGTGGTGTTCCCCGCGTACCGGTACTTCATCCCGGTCACCTGCGACACCTTGGCCACCCCGGTCTGGATCTGCTTGAGCATGGCCGCCCGCTTGGCGGCCGGCCAGCCGCTGAGGTTCGCCTGCCAGGTGATCGCGGTCTGACACGGGTTCCAGCGTGCGGTGGTGCTCTTGCCGCTGGCCAGCTCGGCGCTGCGCAACGTGTAGTTGATCCCGAGCGCGGTCTTCTTCTGCCCCGGCAGGTTCCAGGCCAGCATCGGCGCGGCGACGACGAGGGAGAGCAGCGTCAGAGCCAGCACGAACTTCGCGACCGGGCCCCCTCGCCCCCGGTCCCGCTGATCGCGTGAGTGGTCCACGACTGCTTCATCGTGTCCCCCGGCCGGTTACTCAACGAGCACCGCCCGGACGGCTCAGTCCTGGTTGCCCAGGGTGAACACCTCGAGCGTGCGCCACGAGCCCGGCTCGTCCGAGCCGGCCACCAGGTGCACCGCGCCGACCGCGGCCGGGATCGGCAGGCGCTCGCTCACCTCGTCGGCGGCGCGCTGCAGCACCTCCACCGGGTGGTCCTGCCCCAGCGTCAGGTGCGGGTGGTCGCCGTCGTGCTCACCGGCGTAGGGCGGGGTGTCCGGGAAGCTGTTCCACACGGTGGTGGTGAGCTGCCGGAAGGCCATGCTCGGCTCGGGGGCCAGCCAGGCCACGGCGTTGCCGAACCAGCGCACCTCGGTGAAGTCGACCGCGAAGGGGGCCTGGGTGGCGAACAGGTCGCGCAGGGTGGAGCGCACGTCTTCGGTCAGGGACACCGGCGGCAGGAACGGGTAGAGCACGGTCACGTGGGCCGGGACGCCCTTGACGGCGCTGCGGTCGAGCTCGGCGCGCAGCGGCCCGACCACCGGTTCGGTCTCGGGGATGGGCACGATCAGCGCGGACTGCTCTTGCGAGGGCATGCGCCGATTATCCGCTACCAGTGCTCAGACGGCCTTTTGCTGGCTCGAGCCCTGCTGGATGCGGTGCTGCCAGTAGGCCAGCCGGCGGGCGCTGAAGCCGGACTGGGCGAACCCCTGCTCCAGCAGCAGCCGGCCCGGGCGTGAGGCCGGGTCGTCCGGGCCGTCGAACTGCCGGTCGGCCTCCGACCACTGCACCAGCGACCGGGTCAGGTAGCGGAACCACTCGGCCGCGGCCATCAGTTCGGTGGCCGTCACCTGGGTCTTCTCCTCCAGGCTGGAGCGGATCGTCCACAGCCCCAGCAGCGAGAAGTCCACCCCGGCCACGGTCAGCCGGGCGGCGAAGCCGTTCACGTTGCGCCAGGTGTAGTCCGAGGTCTGCGGCGGCGCGGCCCAGTTCCAGGCCTCGCGCATCTGGGCGTTGAGCATCGGCAGCCCGGTCCACAGCACCTGGCCCCAGATGATGTGCGGGTTGCTCGCGTTCGGCTTGAACCCGCGGTCGCGCAGCGCCACCACCAGCTCGACCAGGCGGGTGTGCTCCTCCGGGGCACGCACACTGGCCTGGCGGATCACCTCGCCCCAGGCCGTCCACAGCCGCTCCTGCGGGTCGGCGGCCTTCTCCACCGGCGTGGCGAAGGCGTGCACCGTGCCGGCCAGGTCGGGGGTCGCCGTCGTCAGGTACGACCGCAGCAGGGCGCGGTAGTACCCGGTCAGGGGCGGCTGGACGGTACTCATCGCCCAGATCATCGCAGCCCCAGGAGCCTCTTTCCGTACCTAAGACCCCTTCAGGCCTCGGTAATCGCACAGTGAAACCGAAGCGTTACCGAGGCCACCCGGGCACCCCTGAACTGCTCAGTCGCCAGTACCGACGGAGAGCAACGCATCCTGCACGATGCGTTGCGAGGCCATCGCGTCCTGGCGGTCCTGAGCCTCGAGCAGGGCCGGCACGTCGAGCCGGTCCAGCGCCCGGTGCAGGGCCTTCAGGGTGCGCAGCGAGGTCTTCACCGCGTCCACCGGGTCCTCCCGGAACGGGAACTGGTCGAGCTGCCAGACCCCGTCCCAGTTGTTCTGCCGCAGCACGTGGAAGAACTCCAGGATCTCGATCAGGTGCACCGAGCCCACCACCAGGTCGTCGTCCCAGCCCCGGAGGTTGTCGTTGACGTCCATGCCGTACAGCCGGCCGTGGTCGATGATCAGCTGGGCGGCGTCGGCGGGCGACTCCCCGCCGTACAGCGAGTGACCGAAATCGAGCAGCACACCGACGTTGTCGAGGCCGATCTGCTCGATCCCGAGCAGGGTCCGGGCGGCCGAGTCCCAGGTCATCTTCACCCGGGGCTCGCGCGGCTTGTACTCGATCGCGAACCTCAGGTCCGGGTGGGCGCCGGCCAGCTCGCGCATGCCGTCGACGGCCAGGGCCCACAGCTGCTTGTGGTTCACCTGGAACGGGTAGTCCCAGCCGTCCTGGCCGGGCCAGATCTTCACGTAGTCGGCCCCGAGTTCGCGCACCACCCCGGCGGCCTCGTGCATCAGGTCGAGCGCGGAGGCCCGCACGGCCGGGTCGGGGTTGGTGAAGGCACCGCGAGAGTGCTTGCGCAGGTAGATCTCCGGGGTGATGCCGATCGCGGTGAGGTCGGCCGCCTTGAGCGCGTCCTTCACCTCCGACAGGGTCACCCCGGGGGTGAAGGGGTAGTTCAGGTCGACCACCGACAGTTCGCCGACCGAACCGGCCAGCTCGATCGCCTCCAGCGTGGTGCGGGCCGGGCCGTAACCGTCCACCGCGTAGCGGTCGAGGTAGGAGGCGAAGTGCCAGAGTCCGGCGCCGAAGCGGGGGTATGCGGTCAAGGTGTCACTCTCCATCGAGTCGGGCGAGTCGGGATCTGCGGACGGCACCCAGCCAGGCGGCCCGTAGGTCGGCACTCGACCCGGCCGGGTGGAAATCGTCGTACGACAGGGGGTGCAGGACACCCCAGGCGGAGCGGGCGGCCAGGAGGCCGGCCCCGATGGCAGAGAGGTCGCGCTCCCGGGCCCGCCGCACCGGCACACCGCTGATGTCGGCCTGCAACTGCATGAGCACGTCGCTGCTGGTGGCGCCGCCGTCGGCCAGGATCGAGCCGGCCCCGCCCATCGCCCGCACCACCGCGTCCACCTGCAGGGCGATCGACTCCACGGCGGCCCGGGCGAGCTGGGGGAGCCGGGTGCCCAGGGTCACCCCGCTGAGCAGGCCCTGGGCGTTCTCGTCCCACCAGGGGGCGGCCAGACCCCCGAAAGCAGGGACGATGTGCACGCCGTCGCTGCTCGACTCACCGGCCAGTCGGGAAAGGTTCTCGGGAGTGGTCCCGAACAGTTCGGCGAGCCAGGTCAGGGTGGATCCGCTGGAGCGGATGTTGCCTTCCAGAGCCACTTGTGGACGTGGGTCCGCCCAGGCCAGTGTGCGGCAGACAGTCGGTCGGTCGTCACCTTCAGGATCGGTGGCGGGCTGCATCACTGATGAACCGGTGCCGTAGGTGACTTTGGCCGCCGTGCCCACGTTTCCGTGCGCATACAGGGCAGCGTGCGAGTCGCCCAGCACGGCGCGCAGGTTCAGCCCGCCCATCGGCCCGCCGGTGATCCGGCCCAGCTCACCCTCGGACGGGATGATCTCGGGCAGAACCGCTTCCGGAATGTTGAAGATCTCCAGCAGCTCCGGGCTCCAGCTGCCCGTCCTCAGGTCGAGAAGCTGCGTACGCGAGGCGTTCCCGGCCTCGATCCGGTGCTGCCCGGTGAGTGACCACAGCAGCCACGAGTCGACGGTGCCCACCGCCAGCCGCCCGGCCCGGGCCGACGACCGGTCCGGATCGTGCCGGTCCAGCAGCCAGCTCAGCTTGGCCGCGCTGAACATCGGGTCCAACGGCAGCCCGGTGATCTGCCGTACGCGTTCGCGCCGGTCCTGAAGGTGACCACAGACCGAACCCGCGCGCTGGTCCTGCCAGCCGAGCAGGGCGTCCACCGGTTTGCCGGTCGAGAGGTCCCAGAGCAGTGCCGATTCCCGCTGCGTGCTCAACCCGACGGCCGAGACTTCGCCGGCACCGACGTCTTCAAGCACTGAAGCCGCAGCGACAGCGACACTTTCCAGCACGTCCTCGGCGCGCTGCTCCACCCAGCCGGGCTGTGGGTAGGAGATCGGGACCGGGGCCGAGGCGGCGCGCACGATCCGCCCGGTCCCGTCGAGCAGCACGCCCTTGGTGGCGCTGGTGCCCTGGTCGATGGCCAGAACGTAGCCGGTGGACATCAGGCCAGCTCACGCCCCGCGGCGGCGATGCCCTCCGCGGTCAGGCCGAAATGCTCCAGCAGGAAGGCGGTGTCACCGGTGGGGGCGAACTCGCGGGGCGAACCCAGCATCCGCATCGGCACCGGACGCGGCTGCCGCAGGTTGATCTCGCCGACCGCCGCACCCAGTCCGCCGGTGATCGTCGCCTCTTCGACCGTGACGATGCCGCGCGTCTGTAGAACCGCCCGCCGTACGGCCTCCTCGTCGAGAGGGGCGATCGTGGACATGTTCACTACCCGGGCCCCGATGCCCTCCCCGGCCAGGATCTCCGCGGCCTGCAGCGCCCGGGAGACCATCGAGCCGGTGGCCACGAGCGTCACCGCGTCTCCGTCGCGCAGTTCCTGGGCCACCCCGAACTGGAAACTCTGGCCGGGCGGGGTGACCGCCGGAACCTTGAACCGCCCGATCCGCAGGAACACCGGAACGGCCGCAGAAGCCGCCCAGCGCACCGCCTCCCGGGTCTGGGCCGGGTCGGCCGGAACCACGATGCCGAGCCCCGCCACCGCCCGCAGCCAGGCCAGGTCCTCGATCGAGTGGTGCGTGGGGCCGAGCTCGCCGTAGGCCAGGCCCGGGCTCATCCCGCACAGCACCACCGGCGCCTGGCTGTAGGCCACGTCGGCCTTGATCTGCTCCAGGGCCCGGCCGGTCAGGAACGGCGCCGCCGCGCAGACGAACGGCACGTAGCCGCTCAGCGCCAGCCCGGCCCCCACCCCGACCATGTCCTGCTCGGCGATCCCCACGTTGATCAGCCGCTCCGGGAAGCGCTCCCGGAAGGCGGTCAGGTTGCTCGAGCCCACCGAGTCGTTGCAGACCGCCACGATCCGGGGGTCCTGCTCGGCGAGCGCGATCAGCTCCTCGGCGAAAGCCACCCGGCAGTCGTGCGTCTGCGGGGTCTCGACTACGGCGCTCATGCCGGGGTTCCCTCCAGTTCCTGCAGCGCGACGGCGACCTGCTCACCGCTGGGCACCTTGTGGTGCCATTCCACCCGGTCCTCCATGAACGAAACACCCTTGCCCTTCACTGTGTTCGCTATCACACAGGTCGGGCGCCCGTCGCTGGGGACGGTGAAGGCGTCCAGCAGCTGCCGATGGTCGTGCCCCGCCACCTCCAGCACCCGCCAGCCGAACGCCGTCCACTTGTCGGCCAGCGGTTCCAGCGTGACCGTGTCCTCGGTGCGGGCCCCCTGCTGCAGACCGTTCCGGTCGACCACGGCGGTGAGGTTGGCCAGCTTCCGGTGCCCCGCGGTCATCGCGGCCTCCCAGTTGCTGCCCTCCTGCAGTTCGCCGTCGCCGAGCACGACGAACACCCGGCGCGCCGACCCGGCCAGCACGCCGGCCACGGCCATCCCGACCGCGACCGGCAGACCGTGCCCCAGCGGCCCGGTGTTCGTCTCCACCCCAGGCACTTTGGTCCGGTTCGGATGCCCGTTCAGCGCCGACCGCGGCTGGGCGAAGCTCTCCAGTTCGGCCTCGGCGAAGAACCCGGCCGCGGCCAGCGTGGCGTAGAGCGCCCCGGCGCTGTGGCCCTTGCTGAGGATCAGCCGGTCCCGGTCGGGCAGCCCAGGCTGCTCGGGGTCGATCCGTAGCACGCCGAACACCAGGGTGGTCAGGATGTCCAGCACCGACAGGTCACCGCCGACGTGCCCGAGCCCGGCCCGGTTGATCATGCGGATGTCGGTGGCCCGCAGGCGGGCGGCCTGGCCGGCCAGCAGGTGGGCCTTGCCCGGGTCGTCGGCCTCGGCCAGTTCCGCACGGAACCGGCGCCAGTTCTCGGCACCGATGGGGTCGGCGACCAGCATGGATGTTCTCCCAGCTCTAGTTGGCGACTGCGAAGTTCGTGACCGAAGCGGCGTTCTCGGCGTTCACCAGGACGCAGTCGACCGACTGCTTCTCGGGCTGGCTCGCCTTGCCGGTGCTGATGTACTGGTCGGCCTGCTCGACCGCCATCTCGGCGATCTGGCTGGCCGGCTGCAGCACGGTGGCCTTGATCTGGTCGCCCTTGATCGACTCGACCACGTCCGGGCTGCCGTCGAACCCGACCACGATCACGTCGTCGCGGCCGGCCGCGTCGAGGGCGGCCTGGGCGCCGAGCGCCATGGTGTCGTTGCCGGCGATGATGCCCTTGATCTTGGGGTGCGCCTGCAGGATGGTCTGGGTCTTGCTGAGTGCCTCGGCCTGGTCCCAGTTGGCCGTCTGCTGGGCCACCATCTCCAGGTCGGGGAACTGGTCGAGGATGTCGTGGTAGCCCTTGGAGCGGACGCCCGCGTTGGTGTCGGTCTCCTTGCCCAGCAGTTCGGCGTACTGGCCCTTGCCGTCCATCAGAGTGGCGAACTCCTGGCCGCCGAGCGCGGCGCCCTGGGCGTTGTTCGAGACGATCTGGGCCACCGCGATACCGGTGGAGTTGATCTCCCGGTCGATCAGGAACGAGGGGATGCCGGCGTCCTTGGCCCGTTGCACGGCGGCCTCGGTGGCGTCGGCCCCGGCGTTGTCCAGGATGATCGCGCCGGCCTTGCGCGAGATGGCGGTGTCGATCGCCTGGCTCTGCTTGGTCGGGTCGTCGTCGTGGCTGATCACCAGGGTCTCGTACCCGAGTTCCTTGGCCTTGGCGTCGGCGGCGTCCTGCTCGGCCTTGAAGAAGACGTTGTCGGGGGAGGGGGTGATGATCACCACCAGGTTCGCCTTGGTCTCGGCCGAGGCGCCGGCCGTCTCGTCCTCGGAGTCCGAGCCGCAGGCCGCGGTGAACAGCAGGGTGGCGGCGAAGATCACCGGCAGGAGTCGTCTGTGGGCCATGGGAGGGTCCTTTCGCGTCATTGCGAGTGGGGGGATTCAGGCGGCGCGCTCGGCCAGCGAGGCTTCCAGGCGTTGCTGGGCGGTCGCCGTGATCACGGCGAAGACGATGACCGCGCCCTTGACCACCGACTGCCAGAAGGTCGAGACACCGACCAGGACCAGGCCGTCGGCGAGGAAGCCGATGACGAACGCGCCGAGCACCGTGCCGATGATCGTGCCGCGTCCGCCGGACAGCGCCGTGCCGCCGAGAACCGCTGCGGCGATGGCATTCAGCTCGTAGGTGGTGGCGGTGTCCGGGTAGGCGGCCCCCAGTTCGGAGGTGAGCAGCAGCCCGGCCAGCGCGGCGCAGGCCCCGCTGATCACGTACACCGCGATCTTCACCCGGTTCACCCGGATCCCGGCCAGTTCGGCCGCCCGCTCGTTGCCGCCGACGGCGTAGACCCGGCGGCCGAACGGGGTGCGGGTGGTCACCACGATCGCCGCCCCGGCCACCAGGAGCATGATCCAGACCGCCACCGGGATGCCCAGCCAGCGGTCCACCCCGATCACGTGGAAGCCGGTGTTGCCGCGCTCGGGGGTGCCGGCCAGGTTCGGGTAGGTGCCGCCCTCGCTGCGCAGCTGGGCGAAACCACGGGCCACGTAGAGCATTCCCAGGGTGGCGATGAACGGCGCCACCTTGAACCGGGTCACCAGGATCCCGTTGACCCAGCCGACCGCCCCACCCACCAGCATGCCGATCAGGATCACCATGCCGACCGAGAAGAACAGCGTGCTCTCGCCCGGCAGGGCCAGACCGCCGAACAGCAGACCGCCGCAGATCATGCTGGCCAGCCCGGCGATCGAGCCGACCGACAGGTCGATGCCGCCGGTCAGGATGACGAAGGTGACGCCGATCGCCAGGATCGCGTTGATCGCCACGTGCTTGGTCATCACGATCAGGTTGCTCGAGCTCAGGTACTCGCCGGAGATCGAGCCGAACAGGATCATCAGGAGGACCAGCACCACCACGGTGCGGCCGCGCAGCAGGAGCAGGGCCGCCCTGGCGGCCGAGCTGGGCGGCTTCCCGGGGGTGGGGCCGGTCCTGGCCACCGGAGCGGCGACGTCGGTGTCGCTCATTACTTGACCTCCACATTCATGGCCGGTTCGGACGCCGACGCGGCGACCAGGGCCTCCTCGGTCAGCTGGTCGGCGTCGAACTCGGCGGTCATCCGGCCCACCGCCATCACCAGCACCCGGTCGGCGATCGCGGTCACCTCCGCCAGTTCCGAGGAGATGAACAGCACGCCGAACCCGGCCTGGGCCAGACCGGCCATCTCCTCGGCGATCTGGCTCTTGGCGCCCACGTCCACACCCCGGGTCGGCTCGTCCAGCAGCAGCACCACCGGATCGGTGAGCAGGGCCCGGGCCAGCACCACCTTCTGCTGGTTGCCACCGCTCAGCGAGGTGATGGCCAGGCCCAGTTCGCCGACCTTGATGGCCAGCTCGGACACCTTGCCCTCGGCCGTACGGCGTTCGGCCCCGCGCCGGAAGAGCCCTCCGCGGGTGAGCCGGCCCAGGGTGGAGAGCACGATGTTGTCGCCCACCGACATGGTCTGCACCAGGCCGTCGCGCTGCCGGTCCTCCGGTACCAGAGCCAACCCCGCGGCCAACCGGGCCCGGACCGTCCCGCCCGCCTCCACCCGTCCTTTGATCCGCACGGTGCCGGAGGCCGTGGGCCGCAGGCCCATCAGGGCCTCCATCAGCTCGGTGCGCCCGGCCCCCATCAGGCCGTAGATGCCGACCACCTCGCCGGCCCGCACCTCGAAGCTGACGTCGTCGACCAGGGGCCGGGTGGGGCCGGCCACGGTGAGACCCTCGACCGCGAGCAAAGTTTCCCCGACCTCGCTGCGATTGCGGGTGAACAGGCTGTCCGGGTCGCGCCCGACCATCTGCCGCACGATCCAGGCGGTGTCGGTACGGTCCATCCGTTCCTGGGCCACCAGCCGGCCGTCGCGCAGCACGGTGACGTGGTCGCCGATCCGGCGGAACTCGTCCAGCTTGTGCGAGATGTAGATGATCGTGACGTCGTCCGCCAGGAGGTCGGCGATCACCGAGAACAGCACGTCCACCTCGTGGTTCGACAACGCCGAGGTGGGTTCGTCCATGATCAGGATGCGCACGTCGGCGAGCAGCACCCGGGCGATCTCGACCAGCTGCTGCTGACCGATCGGCAGGTCCCCGACCAGCCGGTTCGGGCTCAGGTGGCCCTGGCCGAGCCGGTTCAGCACCTCGGCGGCCCGGCTGCGCTGCGTGCGCAGGTCGCTGAACCCGCGGCTGCGCAGTTCCCGCCCGGCGAAGAGGTTCTCGGCGATCGAGAGATTGGGGAAGAGGCTGAGTTCCTGGTGGATGATGCCGATGCCGTGGGCCATGGCGGTCCGCGGGCCGTCGATCTCCACCGGCTCGCCGTCCAGCCGGATCGTGCCCGAACTCGGCCGCTCGGCCCCGCACAGGATCTTCATCAGCGTGGACTTGCCCGCGCCGTTCTCCCCGACCAGCACGTTGACCTTGCCGCGGTAGGCGCTGAACGTGACCTCGCGCAGGGCGTGCACCCCGCCGTAGTTCTTGCTCACGTTCTGCGCGCTGAGCACCACGTCGTCGCTCACGAAGCCACCTCGAGCGTGACCGGCACAATCAGCACGGTGCCCGGAACGAGCGCCGAGAAAGCACCACTGAAACTGACTTTCGCCCCCTCCAGCTCCTTGCGGTCGGCCGGTAGGGTGTCCAGCACGTCAGCGCGCACCCGCTGGTTCAGCTCGGTGGCCACGTCGGCGTAGTCGAGCTGGTTGCTGAACTCGTTGAAGCTGACGAACCCCAGCCCGTCGCGCAGCGCCGTCCCGGCGATCACCTCGCCCGTGCTGATGCTGACCTCGGTGTCACTGCCGTCGAGCCGCACGGTGAGCGGCGCAGTGGGGCTGTCCGCGTCCACCTCGGTGACCGTGCCGGACCCCTTGACCAGGTAGGAGAACGGACTGCCGACCCCGGCCCGGTGACCGTACTGCTCGCCCGCCGCCTCCGGGTCGTCCGCGACCGCGGGAACCAGGGTCGCGGCGTCCGTTGCCTGTTCCTGCACCGTCGGAAGCACTTTCGACTCCCAGATGCCGTCCACGTAGGCAGCCGGGTCGAACGCCTGACTGGCCCCCGCGGCCTGCACGTCGCTCTTGCTCTCGATCGTGTACACGCCGGGCACCTGCGAGCAGGCACCCAGCAACCCGACGACTGCGGCGGCCGCCAGCGCCCTCGAGAGGAGACGCAGCCGTGGATGAATATCCATTCGGCACTGATTGGACATGGCTCGATGATGTGAGGCGGGTGGGGCGGATGTCAATGGTCGTTTGACCGCAGATGCCCCAGGTGCTGGCTGTGCGGTTTCTGGACGGGTCTGGCCCGGGATGCGGGCAGACGCGCGGCCGACCTTGTTAGTGCAGGTCAGGGCCTAGGCAGGGGTAGCCTGCGGCAGATGAAGCAGGGTCTGTCCCTGACCGCGGCGGGGGTCACGGTCGCGCTGGTCTCGTTCCTGCCGGGCGGGCCGGCCCAAGCGGATCCGGGGCCGCCGTCGGTAGAGGCAGCGGCGTTCCGGCCGATCGACACCGGTGACCGGGCCGCTGTGCGCGAGGCGGTGCTCAAGCGCTTGCGCCCGGCCCTGGCCGCCAAGGTGAAGTGGAGCGGCTCCGTCTCCGGCTGCGTGGCAGGGAAGCCGGCTCGGAGCACGCAGCAGGCCACGCTCAAGGCGGTGAACTTCTTCCGGGCGATGGCCCAGCTCGATCCGGTGACGTTCGATGCCGGGCTCTCGGCCAAGGCGCAGAAGGCGGCGCTGATGATGGACGCCGAGAACTCGCTGAACCATTTCCCGCCGCGCAGCTGGAAGTGCTGGAGCAAGGCCGGGGCTGAGGCGGCCGGGCGTTCCAACCTGTGCCTGGACTGCACCGGTGCGGCCTCCGTGCTGGAGTACATGACCGATGAAGGGCCCGGCAATACCGCTGCCGGGCACCGGCGTTGGCTGTTGTTCCCGTTCGTCGGCGAGATGGGGAGCGGCATCACGAGCGGGGCCGGGGCGCTGTGGGTCATTCCGGGGGAGCGGGTCAGGGCGAAGAGCCCGGCCTGGGTCTCCTGGCCCACGCCGGGCTATTTCCCCAACGAGCTCGATCCGGCCGGGCGCTGGTCGCTGAGCGCCTCGAACGAGAAGATCGACTTCGCCCGGGCCAAGGTCAGTGTGCGCACCGCCGACGGCAAGGCGCTCGAGGTGCGCCGCCACAAGCCCATCGCGCACGGCCGGCCCAACTACGGCTCGCCCGCCCTGGTCTGGCAGGTAACGGGTTTCGCGCTGCCCACCGGCACCCGCTCGCGGCGGCTCGACGTGACCGTCAGCGGTATCCGGGTCTGGAACCAGGCCGACACCGCCCTGACCAAGAAGAAGATCACCAAGAAGTACTCGGTGCGGTACTTCGACGCCGACGTGGCCTGAGGCCGAGCGGTCACGGCATCCGGGCCCGGAGCACGTCGAACTCGCAGCCCGGGGCGTCCGGGTCGAAACCGTGCTCGATCAGCCAGCGTGAGGCCAGCAGGCTGCGCAGCGACCACCAGGCGCGGATCACCTCCCGGTCGGCGTCGGGGCCGTAGCCGGCGAGGAGATCGTCCAGCCGTTCCTCGAGTCCGAGGGTGAGGGTGGCGAGGTCGGACAGGGCGTCGCCCGGGCCGGCCTCGGACCAGTCGATCACGCCGGTGACCTCGTCGCCGTCGACGAACACGTGGGTGATCTGTAGGTCGCCGTGAACGAAGACCTTCTTCCGGGGTTGCAGTGCCGCCTGGGCGATTTCGCGGTTGTGCCGGACAACTGCGGCCGGTAGCACCGCATTGTCGAGCAACCAGGCGCATTCCTTGTCCAGATCGGCTGCCAGCGAGGCCGGTTCGGGGCCCGGCCAGGGCGGCAGTGGCGCATCGTGCAGCTTTCGTATGGCAGCACCCACGGCTGCCCAGGCCGAGGATGGTGCGGGCGAGGGTTCACCGAGCACGCCGAGCGCCTGGCCGGGCACGGCGGCGATCGCGAGCACCGGCGGTTGGTGCCAGAGAACCGCCGGGGTCGGGATCGGGGCCAAGGCCATCGCCCGCACCTCGATGTCGGCGTGGGCCGGGTCGCCGTCGACCTTCAGGAACACCTCGCCCACGCGAAGGGTTGCGCGTTGGCGGTGAGCTACGACCACTTCGACGTTGCTGCGCTGCACGCGTTCAGCCCTCACGAAGGCGGTCGAGCTGAGAAGGCGTAAGCGGTCGGCGATAGGCGGCCTGCAGTACACGATCACGAGTTTGGACGTCCGTGTCGTCGACCAGCGAGACCCACCAGTCGATTCCGGCTGGGTAGGCCCAGAGATACGAGCGCAGCAGGGGATTGGTGCTGCGCTCGGAAAGGGTGTCGCTGATCGTGGCGTCGGTCCAGTAGGGCACCCGGGCCCGGGCGTGGTTGGCGCACTCGACCAGCGGCACACCCGCGTTCACCGCCAGGTGCAGTTCGGCCCGCACCAGGTTCAGGTAGTGGGCCAGCCGGACGCGGGCGGTCAGTTGGGCGTCGTCCGGGGTGGTGACGAGGGGCAGGGCCTGGGCCAGGCCCTCGAGCATGAACTGGTAGGGCAGGTGTACCGAAAGCAGCCGCACCCAGGGCACATCCGGGTCTTCGGTACAGGCCTGGCTGTAGGCGGCGTACTGCAGGGCGTGGCCGAGCAGTTCGTGCAGGGCGAACTGCCGCGCCTGCACCTCGGTGAAGGTGGAGGAGCGCCGGTTCAGGCGAAGGCGTACATCGGTCCCCGAGCCGTCGAGCCAGTAGGCCCAGTAGTCGTCGACGCTCGTCTGCTCCACCCGCAGCGCGTAGTCCGCCGACGTCCGGACCAGTTCCTGCACAGCCGGTTTCAGCTCCGAGGCGATGGTCGGGATCAGCTCGGCAGCCTGGTCGGCGCTGATCGGCCCTTCCAACTCGAACAGTTCGCGATTCAGGTCCCGCCCCCAGGTCAGGCCCAGGTCCTCGAGGGCGCACACCGCCCGGTCGTACACCTGCCCGATGTGCTGCTCCGGCCAGCCCTCCGCCGCGCATCCCTGAGTTTCGCGCAGATAGGTCTGCAGAGGGTCGCGGCGCCCGAGTAGAGCCCCGACGTAGGCCCGATGGGCTCGCACCACATCGCCTACGTCGCGGGCGGCGGCACCTGACTCGGCGGCCACCGCGCGCAGGCGGGTGAGTTCGCGGTACACCTCGATGCGACTGGTGGCCGGCGGGACCGGTTCGGTCTGCGGGGTGCACTCGAAGTCGATCACCGGGCGCCCGTTCCGGCTGATCTCGTAGGCGTGCCACGACCGGATCACCCGCTCGGCCTGGTCGCGCAGTTGCTTCGCGTCACTCACGCCTCAGGCTAACCAGACGAACCGGAGGGAACCGGACTTTCGTGACCGCTCGGCTCCAGGTGCCGGGCTCGTTTTGGTGCCAGGTCACCGACTATGGACGGGGGACCCGCCTACTCGAGGCGACCCACCCGTCCGTAGCTGGTGGGGTTCGGGCGCAGAACCAGGACGGGACCTAGACGTCGAAGCCCGACGTGAGCGCGTCGTCCACCGCGTCCGGGGCGTAGGTGCGGAAGGCCAGGTAGGTGCGGGTCGAGACCACGCCCTCCACCTTGCCCAGGTGGTCGGCGATGATGTCGGCGAGATCGTCCTGCTTCTCCACCCGGACGATCGCGACCAGGTCGACGTCGCCGGTGACCGAGTAGACCTCGCGCACCCCCTCGATGGCGGCGATCTCGGTGGCGACCTCGGGGATCCGGTCGGGCCTGGCCTGCAGCAGCACGAACGAGGTGATCACGGCCTCAGCGTAGTACCGGTCCGGCACCCGCGGCGCAGTGGGATGGAAGTGCGTAGATGGATTCGGCGCGCGGGGGTTTTCATCCATTCAGGTGGTTATGCGCCAGCTATTAGATTGGTCTGGTCCTGGCGGTTCGACCGCGGAGAGAACGCCGACGATGACGACGCAGCCCCACGATTCCCAGGCCGGCCAGATCGAGGTCGACTGGTCCTGGACGTCGTCCGACGACGACTGGATCCCGCCCGAGATCGACACGTCCCGGCCCAGTGCGGCGCGGATGTACGACTACGCGATCGGTGGGAAGGACAACTACGAGGTCGACCGGCAGGCGGTGCACGAGGTCGCCCGGCTGGTGCCCGACTTCCGCACGGTCGCCCTGGCCAACCGCGGGTTCCTGATCCGCGCGGTGCGGGAGATGGCCGAGCTCGGCATCGACCAGTTCATCGACCTCGGCTCGGGTATCCCCACCTCGCCCAACGTGCACGAGGTGGCCCAGGTGTTCCGGCCCGGGGCGCGGGTGGTCTACGTGGACAACGACCCGATCGTGATGACGTACAACCGGGCCCTGCGCGAGCCCCGCACCGGGGTGCTCGCGCTCGACCACGACCTGCGCCGGCCGCAGTCGCTGATCGACGAGCCGAAGCTGCGCAACCACCTCGACCTCGACCGTCCGATCGGCCTGCTGATGGTCGCGGTGCTGCACTTCGTGCGGCGGGAGATGGCGGTCAAGGTGATCGAGCAGTACCGCCGGCTCCTGCCTGAGGGCAGCTACCTGGCCATCTCGGTGGTCTGCGCCGACGGCACGGCGCCGGGCGTGGTCGAACGTCTGGAGCAGGTGTTCCAGGGCTCCACCACGCCGTTCGTGGCCCGTTCGGCCTCTCAGGTGGAGCAGCTGTTCGACGGCACCCGGCCGCTCGAGCCCGGCGTGGTCGACGTGACGCAGTGGCGCAACAACGAGAAGCCGCTCCCCGTCCGCATTCTCGGCGGGGTCGCGCAGATCAGCTGATCTGCCGCAGGAACACGCCTACCCTGGCCGACCGGCCCGCCCCAGGTGACCAACCGCGTCGGCGAGCGGGCCCGCACTGGTGCCCACAAACGTCCTCAATGACTCAAGGCCCGCCCTCGACCTCAGGCGGCGCCCTGAATCCGGACCTGGGGGGCGGGCTTGTGTGCGGCCGTCTTGGGAAACATGGCCCACACCGACTTACCCGGAGCCCGCTGACCGTCCTGCTCGTCGAGCAGCGTCCAGCCCCAGCACAGGCTCAGCGACTCGACCAGCTGCATGCCCCGGCCCCCACCGGCCGCGGTGTCGCGCGGACGGCGCACCGGCGGCCGGGGACTGGGGTCGGTGACCGAGAGGACGACGTGGGCGCCGCTGCTGACCAGGCTGATGCGAACGCCGTCGATCCGACGGCGGTGCAGTTCGTCCGGGTCGCCCGCGCGGGTGGCGGCATCACGCACACCGTGTTCCAGCGCGTTGGCGAGCAGTTCGGTGGCCACCAGGGCCACGTCGTCCGCGACCGACTCGGCCCCGAGATGGGCCAGACCACGTCTGACCATGGCGCGCCCCTGGGGCACGGCCTGGGGTGTGGCCGGCAGCAGGCAGGTGGCAGAGCCGGCCTCGAGCACGACGGCGTTCTCGGTGCCGTCCTGATCAGGCGACGGTGCGACGTTCACGGACTGCGGCTGTGCAATCACCACGACAGGCCCCATACCTCGTTCCCGACCCCGCAGAGACTCGGCCTTTCGCCGGACCGGTCTCCTCAGGCCACGCAATGTGCCGGTGCAAATGCTACCGCCAAATGCACGTGCATCTCGAGAGTATCCGATTGGTTCGTGCGGATGCACGTGCATCGGGCGTAAATGTGTGAGCAGTCCGAAATCCGACGAAAGTGGCTTCCGCTAGGACTTGGCGTCTCAGAGGTGGCACACTGGCACGGGGTCGCGGCAAACGGACACGAAGAGCCACGCTCATCGGCGATCGGATCCTCTTGACTTCTTGTGAGGTGCACACACTGTGACGACGCCGGGTGGACCGACGGTCCGGCGAATTCTGGTGGGCGCCCAGTTACGACGTCTCCGGGAGTCGAGGAACCTGACCCGGGAGGCGGCGGGGTACCGCATCCGTGCGTCCGAGTCCAAGATAAGCCGTCTCGAGCTGGGCCGGGTCGGATTCAAGGACCGCGACATCGCCGATCTTCTCGAGTACTACGGTGTCGAGGACGAGGCGCAGCGCGAGGCGCTCGTCGCCCTGGCCCGGGAGGCCAACAACCCGGGCTGGTGGCACAGCTACGACGACGTCCTGCCCAACTGGTTCGAGACGTTCGTCGGCCTCGAGGAAGCCGCCAGCCTGATCCGCAGTTACGAGATCCAGCTGCTGCCGGGCCTGCTCCAGACCGAGGCCTACGCCCGGGCGGTGATCAGCGCCGGCGCCCCCAGTGCGGTGGTGGCCGAGGTGGAGCGCCGGGTGAACTTCCGCATCCAGCGGCAGTCGATCCTGCGCCGCGAGAACCCGCCGCACTTCTGGGCGGTGGTGGACGAGGCCGTCCTGCACCGGCCGATCGGCGGCGCGAAGGTGATGCGCGAGCAGGTGGAGCATCTGCTCGACCTGATGACGCTACCGAACGTGACGCTTCAGGTGATGCCGTTCCGCTTCGGCGGGCACGTGGGGGAGGGCGGGGCCTTCACCATCCTGCGCTTCCCCGAGCCGGAGCTGCCCGACACGGTCTACGTGGAGCACCTGACCAGCGCGCACTACCTGGACAAGCCGGACCACGTGGAGCGCTACGCGCAGACCATGGAGCGGCTGACGGTGGACAGCCAGCCGCCGGACATGACCCGCCGCACCCTGCAGAAGATCCTGGCCCAGGCCTGATTCTGCTTGTTCGCAGCCTGCTTTCGGGCTGCCGGGGCTCCAGGGCACTGCCGGGGCACCTGGTTCAGGGGTTAACCCTCTTGTATCTGCACGACATCCTGACTAGGAGTATCTGCTTAACAACGCAGCGTGCAAAACGTACTGGTCAGGCGGTTCACCCTGCCCGTATAGTCCTGAACTGCCCGCCTGTGCGCGCAGATGCACGCGCAGGAGAACGTGCAGGAGAACGTGCCGACGTCTGCATCGACGGCGGCACGTCGTCTGCCAGGACCTGGAGGTCGAGATGTCGCACTTTCACAACGGGATGCGGGCCGATCTGATCGAGGCGGAGTGGAAGAAGTCCGCCCGTAGCAACTCGCAGGGGCAGTGCGTCGAGATGGCGGCGCTGGCGGACGGTCAGGTGGCCATGCGCAACTCGCGCTTCCCCACCGGGCCGGCCCTGATCTACACGCGCGGTGAGATCGAGGCGATGATCCTGGGCGCCAAGGACGGCGACTTCGACCATCTCCTGGGCTGAACCTCGGGGCGGCCCCGTCCCCTCAGGTGAGCGCAGGTGAAGTTCTGGCGGGTGGCCTCGGGCACGACCGGGTTCAGGGATGAGCCGGTCTCGGCAGGAACCGTGAGCGCAGGGTGGAGAGCGTGGCAAGCATTGCGTACTCCGTGCTCGCGGCGTCCGGCGAGGCGGTGCCTCGGGCCATCCGCTCACGCAGGAAGGCGAGCTCGCTCCCGAGCTCCTGGAAGTCACGCATCGCCCGGCGGGACTCGGTGCCGCCGGTGCGCATCGCCCAGCCCCGCGCCTCTCGGCGGGCGGGCAGCGACGCCAGCATCGCCACCTCGGCCTGGGTGAGCCAGCCGGTGCGCCCGTAGATGTCCAGGTGCTGGGCCACCAGCTTGCCCTCGCGCCGGCGGGCCATCAGGGCCAGGGCGATGAAGGCCAGGAAGACAGGCATCTGCAGCACCACGTAGGCCGAGGCGAAGCCGGCCAGCCCCGAAGAGGCCGACCAGTTCCAGGCGCCGTGCAGCAGCACGGCCACCAGATAGCCGGCCACCGGGGCGAGCAGCCGCAGCAACGGCGACCGGCTGCGCACCGCCACCCCGATGCCCACCCCGATCGCCGCCGTGAACAGTGGGTGCGCGAACGGGGAGACCACGCAGCGCAGCAGGAAGACGAACACCGTGCCGCCGCTGCCGGTGTCGGCCAGGGTTCGGCCCAGGTAGAGCACGTTCTCCACGTAGGCGAAGCCGATGCCCGCCATCCCGGCGTAGACGATGCCGTCGACCACCCCGTCGAACTCGCGCCGGCGCATGAGGAGGATCAACAGCACGGCCGCGCCCTTGAGGGCCTCCTCCACCACCGGCGCCACGAACACCGCCGCATGGGTGAGGTCCCCGCCCGCGTTGTTGATCGCGATCAGCGAGGCCGTGTTGATCACCAGGGCGCCGAACGTGGACACGCCCGCCCCCCAGGCGAAGGCCAGGGCCAGCAGGGGCGGCGGCTCCGCCTCGTAGCGGTCCAGCCAGAGGAAGGCCGCGACCACCGGGAACACCGGCACCGCGGCCAGCACCGAACCGGTGATCAGGCCGGGCAGGCCGGTCTCCCGGGTGATCGCGGTGAGGCTGAGCAGGGCCGAGCCGACCAGCACCACCCACAGGATGGTGGTGCGGAAGCGTGGGCGCCGCGGGGCCACCATCGGCGTGTCGGCGGGGACGCCGGCGGGCCGGGCGGGCTGGTACGGGGACGGCGAGCTCACGGCACCAGACTTTAGTGGCGCCCGGTACCCGGCGGTTCATCCAGAGCCGACGAACGCCTCGAAGCGTAGAGTACCGGCCGTGACATCGGAGAACAGCGAACGTTCGCAGGACCGCATCGTCTGGATCGACTGCGAGATGACCGGCCTCGACCTGGGGAAGGACGCCCTCATCGAGGTCGCGGCGCTGGTCACCGATTCCCAGCTGAACATCCTCGGTGAGGGGGTGGACGTGGTGATCCGCCCGCCCGAGGGCGTGGTCGACACGATGGTGGAGGTGGTGCGCACCATGCACACCAGCTCGGGCCTGCTCGCGGAGCTGGACAACGGCGTGACCATGCAGGAAGCCCAGGCGATGGTGCTGGAGTACGTGAAGAAGTGGGTGCCCGACGCCCGCAAGGCCCCGCTGGCCGGGAACTCGGTCGGCACCGACCGCGCCTTCCTGGTGCGGGACATGCCGGAGCTGGAGCAGCACCTGCACTACCGGATCGTGGACGTCTCCTCGATCAAGGAGCTCGCCCGCCGTTGGTACCCCCGGGTGTACTTCGCGTCCCCGGCCAAGAACGGCGGTCACCGAGCTCTGGCCGACATCCGCGAGAGCATCGAAGAGCTGAAGTACTACCGCGAGGTCCTCTTCGTGCCCCAGCCCGGCCCGGACAGCGAGACCGCCCGCGCGGCCGCCAAGAAGTACGTCCTGCCCCCCTCCTGACCTGCTGGGCTCCCCTGCGTGCCGGCTGTGCCGGCCGTCACGCGGGGGAGCCGGGAACCGATTTCGTGCTTCGGCCCGGTGGCTGCTAATGTTTTCAACGCAGCAAGGGGCCGCAAGGCACCGAGCAGCCGAGGGTCATTAGCTCAATTGGCAGAGCAGCTGACTCTTAATCAGCGGGTTCGGGGTTCAAGTCCCTGATGGCCCACCTCCGGCGCAGGCCAGGACCACATCGGTCCTGGCCTGTTCTGCGTCTCTCGGCACTTACTCAGCACTTACTCGTGATGGGTGTCCTTGCCCGTCACGAGCTTGTGTCGGCTCCTGCGCCGAAGGGTGTCACTTGATCATGGAGTGGCCCGACTCCCGGGACGTCCATGTACGACATCGGTACCGGACGGAAAGTCCGGTCGCCCTGCCGGCCTGACTGACTCTCCCCTTAGAGGAACTGAGCGTTGGTCGCGTGGGTGTCGGGGGACGGACGGCGCGGGACTAGAGGGCGCGCCACCTCAGCCCGGCCGAGCAACTCTTGATTCTCAACCGTCATCCGGTTTCACCCATCTGGCCCAATCTCATGGGTTAGGTTCCCTCGGATAACACGGGAGAGGAGACGCTGTGCCCAAGCGGTCGAAATCGTTTTGGTGGGCCATAGGCCTGGGGGTTAGCTTCGGTGTGCTGATGATCGTCGACCCCGTAGAAGGCACCGACAATCGTTGGGTGACCGGCATCGGAAGTGGTGCCCTCTTTGGTGCCTTCTGCTACGGCGTGGGGCGAGTTGGGCACTTCTTGACGAGGGCCATTGGTGTCTACGTGGGTAACGAGAATGTGGCAAGCACGACAGCTTTTTCGGTCACAGAGCTACACCCCCTGATCAAGGTCTCAGGGGAGAGATTGTGGGCACAGGGTCACTGGCGTGCTGCTGTCGACGAGGCGGCCCGCAACGTCAATCATCACTTGCAGCAACGTATGGGCATCGCGTGGGAGAGTGAACGTGCTCTTGTAGAGATGGCTTTCAGCAAGAAGGATCCCGAACCGTCCCAGCCGCGCCTGCGCCCGCCGGGTAACCGCGGCCTGAACACCTACAACAATCGCCTGGAGGGGATGCGATCTCTCGGAGTCGCATGCTTCGCTGGCATTCGCAATCCAAGCGCTCACGAGGCCCAGCTGAATTGGGACCGCGCTTACTGCTTCCACCTGCTGTGCGCGCTGTCCCTCTTCGCCACGTGGCTTGACGAATGCGTGGTGGACTACAGGTAGGTCGAGCGTCACCACAAAGGCAGAACGCCCAAGCCAAAGTTAGGTGGCCGGGGCGTTCTGCACTGCGTGGGTCTGGACTACGGCTCCAGTTCGGGGAACATCTCTTCAAGCACTTCTGCCGTCTGGCGGTCGGTCAGTCGCCGGCCCAGGTAGCGGTCTTGGGTCATGCTCACCTTGGCGTGCCCGAGCTGATCGCTGATCTTCCGGGTCGAGACGTTGGCGTCATCCAGGAAGCTCGCCACGGTCTTCCTCAGGGTGTGGCTGACCATGCCCTCCATCTCTAGCTTGTCCCGGACCTGGCGCCAAACCCGGCGCACGTTCGTCGGATCACGCCACGCACCCAGGCTGTCGGGAAAGACCGGCTCGACGTCGTCCCTGATCCGCTCTCGCCGGTCCTTGAGCATGACCACGGCCCAGTCGGGCAGCGGGATGGTTCGTTCGCCCTTCTCGCCGCTCTTGGTCGAGGGCAGCCGCAGAAGGCCGTGACCGCGACGGCGGATCAGGCGCCAGGCCACATCGACGGTGCCGGCCTCAAGGTCCACCTCGGTCCAGCCAATAGCCAGCGTTTCGCCGATCCGGCACCCGGTGGCCAGCATCATCAGCGTGAGGTCCGGAAGGTCCCAGCGGCTGGCGATCTCGTTCTCCCGGACTGCCTTCAACCAGATCCGCCGTTCGGAGGCGGTGAGCGCCTTGGGTCGGCGCTTCGGCTTGCTTTCGATCCGACCGACCTCTCGCACCGGATTCGACGTCACAGCGCCATTGCGGGCAGCGTGGCGCATGATCCCCGAAATCACGATCTTGGACGAACGAGCGCGGCTTGCAGATTTCTTCCGGATGGTGACCAGGGCGCGGTCGACGACCGGGGTAGTTACCTCCTGAAGCCGGAGTGAGCCCAAAGCCGGTTCGACGTGTGTGCCGTAGATGTATCGGTAGGTGTCGAGCGTTCCGGGACTACGCTCACCCGCATCCACGAGCCGTTCCAGCTCGACGAACCAGAGTTCGGCCGCTTTGCTGAACGGCGAGGCCGGCCCGAGCTGACCAGCACTGATCGGCGTCTGCCGCTCCGCCAACGCTTCCTTGAGCGCACGTTCGGCTGCGGTCCGGCTCTTGCCCGCTCGGCTCACCGGCCTACGCACGCCGTCGAGGTCGCGGAAGTAGGTGCTGGCAACGAAACTCGGGCCCACCTTGCGGGTCGAAATTTTCCCGTAGGTGCCCAGGGGCAACGAGGGACGCGCCATCAGGCCACCTCCGTCCCTATGCCGTTGACCCACGCCACGACGTCCTCAGGCACGTAACGCAGGTACTTGCCCACTTTCCGGGCCGGAGGTCCACCGCCCTGCGACCGCCAGGAGTAGAGCGTCTGCACTGGGACCTGGAGGTACTCGGAGACGTCCGCAACGCTCCACAGAGGTGCGATCCGACGAGGCTGACTATTGGTGGCGTTCATGCCGCACCTTCCATGGTGTTGTGCTGTAGGGGTTTTGGTGGTCGTCCGTCTTTGGCCGCCTCATAGGCAGAGCGCCAGGTTTGGCGTTGGCTGATCGCGTGCAGCAGTCGCGTTGAGAGCGGCGGCAGTTCGTTCGGGTTGACCGGCTCCCACACATACCGGTCGGCGGTCTTGTCGCCGCGGGTGGCGTCGGCGCTGTCGGGGTCGACGCCGAGCAGGGCCAGGACGAAGGCCCGTCGTTCGTGGCGGTGGTCGGTGAGGGTCTTGCCCGACCACTTGCGGGAGACCAGGACGCGCCGGCCTCCGTAGCCGAGGTGTTCGCGGCGGTGGGCTTTGGCCTTGCAGGAGCCGGGGATGAGGCCGGGGCGGGCGTCTTTGGGTTGGATGCCGTAGCGCAGCCAGTTCGCGCAGTGTGGGGAGCAGGGTTCGTAGCGCAGGGCGTGGACGAGGCGGTCGATGTGCGCCTTGACGGCCGGGTTCTCGTTCTCGCCGTGTGCCGTACCCATGGATTTGGTCAGGTACTTGGCCAGGTAGCCCACGCGCCGGTCGGCGTCCGGGGAGCCGGCCAGCAGGCCCTGGATGTCTGCCTGGATACCGAAGCGGACCACGTGCTGGGGTTCGAGGTCGTCATCGGCGTCGAGGTCGTCGAGGGCTTCGTCCCAGGTGGGCAGGACGGCTGCTGTGGTGGGGTCGAGGTAGCCGACTGACTCGCTGGCAGGGTTGCCGGCCAGGTCAGGTGCGTCCGCGTCTTCGTCCCAGACGGGCAGTTCGTCTTCGCGGACGTAGACCGGCGTGTTCGCCTGTGGCCACCAGACCTGGTGGTAGGTGGCGGCGATGACCTGGCGGACCATCTTACGCGGAATGGTGCCCCGGATCGCGATATGCGCGTGCGGGGCCAAGCGCTTCTGGGGTTCGACGGTGGCGAAGTACTGCACGTCATACCCGGCCACGCGTCGCAGGTTCTGCACCAGCCGATCGAGCAGCTTGGGGAAGTGGATCGCATCCCGAGCGGCCCGGCGGTAGTCATACCTGGCCGGATCGAGAGGCACCCCGTTGCCGTCGACGCGCCCATAGCCCGGCAGGGTGACCGTGACGAACATGGACGGCCGGTAGACCTTCCCATCGTTGCCAGGGAACGTCTGTCCCACCGTGGTTTTCGCCATCGTGCGCTTGGGCAGATCGGGCGCGTCCTGGCGGCGGCGAGTTGAGCGCTTCCGGCGGGTGGTCTCGGAGGGTTCGCGTTCGAGTGGTCCGCGCACGCCCAGCTCGGCCAACTCGGCGTCAATGACTTCTAGCGTCTCTGACGCGGCCTCAGCTACGCCGAGGTCGCCGCGGGCGAGGAAGTCGTCCCGGACGGCGGTGACGTCGGCGCGGGCTGCGACCAGGTCTTGCTGGGCGGAGGTGGAGAGGTCTTCTTCGGGGATGGGGTCGGATTCGGCGTGCCAGCCGGCTCGGCATTGGTGCATGCGTAGTCGGCGGGCGCGTTGGGCGCAGGTCGGGCACTTGGATTCAAGGGTTGCCCCGCAGGGGACGTCGACCAGGGTGACTTCGCCGGTGAGGGTGTCGGTGACCCGCTGGGTGATCGGTCGGACGCAGACGCCGTTGGCGATGGCGACGTCTTCGGCGACGTGGAGGGCGACGGGCATGCGGGCGCGTTCGGCGCGGCTGTTGCGGGTCAGGTTCGAGATCGAGGCTGCGGCCGGCTGCATGGGGTTGCCCAGGTTGGCCGAGGCTGTGGGAACGGGGGTGGTGGTCATCGGCGTCCCTTCAGTCGAGGGTGGAGCCAGCCCGGTGGGTGAGCGATGCGGGGGCGCGGGTCGGCGATGTGGCGCAGGGCGTGGACCCGGATGGCGTCGACGGCCTGCGGCTGGGGTGCGGTGTCGTCCCAGTCGCAGGAGGTGCACTGCACTCTCACTGGCCGATCTGTTAGCGAGATGGGGGCCAGGGAGAACGTGACGCCGACATCCGTGACGATCGAGCCAACCGGAGGGACGACGGCCCAGCCTTCCGGCCACACCGCCGGGGTAGGTGATTCAGGCAGGAGGAGGTCATCGGCCGGGTCGGTCTCGTCGGTGGCGGACTCGTTGTGGTCGGGGTTCGTAGGGCTGTGGAAGCGGGACCACCAGGCGGGCGCCGGGCTGGTCTGCCCGGTCGGGTTCTGGTCGTGGCTGGGTTCTGGCATGGCCGTTCCAGGGGTGGCCGGGTTCTCGCTCACGCGTCGTCACCTTCCCCGGTGGTCCAGAAGCGGAAGGGGTAGGACTCATCCGGGCCGGTCTCCCGGCCGGCGGTCGGGTCGGTGGTCGGTGTGTCGGGTAGCGGCGTCCAGTCGCTGTTCTCGGGTGCTGGCCACTGTGAGGCCATGTCGACGATGTCGGTGTCGGACAGGTAGGAGAAGCGGACCCGGACCGGTTCCAGGGCTCCTTCGACGCGGACGTAGGCGATGCCGGGCAAGCTGGCCGGGATCACATGACACGCCGCCCCGCGTTCCAGCGCTCCTTCACCGAGGACCATGTCGACGTGTGCGTCCTCAGCCAGCCGCAACGCGATGCGGTAGGTGAACAGGTCCCGGAACGGCAGCACCTCCTTACGCGGATCCTGCAACGCCGCCAGAACGCTGTAACCGACGGCCCGTCCCTGAGACAGCAGAACCTGCATCGCGCCAGCGACTTTCGCCTTGACGTCCTTGGGGGCGTAGGCGGTCAGGAACGCCAGCTCATCGATCACGATCACTTCCAGCGGATCAGCCTTGGACGGAGTGAAGACCCGTACCCCAGCGTCTTTCAGACGGCGCTTGCGGTCGTTCATGTCCGCCACCGCCCGCTCCAGCAGGGCAAGCATGGCGTCGAGGTCTTCATCGGCGTACTCGGCGAACAGCGCCCGGCCGGGGAACAGCTCCATCCCACCCTTCGGATCCACCCCGCGAAGGCGGACCGTGCCATCAGCAACGGCCGGAGCCAGCGCCCGCACCGTCGACCACAACGCCGAGCCCTTCCCAGACCCGGATGCGCCGGCCAGCAGGACGTGCCGGCCGTTCAGCCACAGACAGAACACCTCACCGTCCTCACCCAGAGCCACAGGCAGGGCATCCAGCACCGGGACCGGCGCAGGTTCCAGCGGTGCGACCAAGTGGCGCAACGGGTCCTTGGCGTAGAACAGCACCCGCACCCGACCCGGAGCGTCCTCAATCACACTGCACCGGTGAGCTGCGTACACATGCCGCAGGCCCTCAGCCCGAGCCGCCACATCGGCGGGTGTCTGGCCGTGCAGCAGGCGCAGGTGCAGCGTGTCGACCACCGCCGTGGACCGAACCCTCGTGACGGCCGGGACGTAGACCTCACGGTCCGGGGTGACGCGGGTCAGGCCGGTTCCGTCCATCGCCGGGTGCCAGCGCCGCTTGTACTTCGTCCACCACCGCCACACACCCCGCGTCGGCTGGGAGACGGCGACGTCGAAGGAGGTCGGCCATCGGTAGGCCCAGATCAGGCCCAGCGCGAGCCACCAGGTCAGGGCCGTCAGCGCCCACAACCCGCCCAGGCGGGACCAGATGACCAGCAGCACGAACGCGGGCAGGGACAGGCCCCAGTACGTGAACGCCTGCCGTAGCAGCCACCGCGAGGCCCGGGCCAGGTGCTTCCCCAGGAACAGCGGGACGGTGACCCACAGCGGGACGACGTAGCGCTGCCGGGTGGTGAGGCCGGTTCCGGCCAGGTCTTCCACCCGGGTGCCGTTGACCAGCATCAGAGGTTGCTCCCATCCGTGGACTCAGTCGCGGTGGTCGAGGTGGCCGTGTCGGTGGTGTCAGGCAGGTTCAGGTCTCGGCGCAGGTCGGCCACGACCTCGCGCAGCAGGACGAGGCGGTCGCTGTCGGGGATGTTCCGATCGGCGTCCAGTAGGACCGAGGCCCGGCCGATGGCGTGGCAGGTGGCGAACAGGTCGTCCAGGTGCCGTAGGTGTGCCTGGTGGGCGCCGCAGTCGTTGCCGCTCACAGGCCACCGCCGTTGGTGTGGTCGCTGTTGGTGAAGGAGATGAACCGGCCACCCTCACCCCGCAGCGGCAACGCGACCAGGTGCGCGCAGTCGGGGCACTGCCCGAAGTGCAGCCGCCCCACCGGGTGAACCTCGGCGCAGGTACGGCACGGCTTGGCCAACGGCCCACGACGCTTACTGCCAGTGCTGGAACGCATTTCAAACCTCAATCCTGGGGAACGTGTGCTGATGACGACGGGCGATGCCCGGAAGGGGCGCCCCGAACCCGGCGAGGGGGACGGGGCGCCACATCACCCGAGCGCGAGCACTTGGACTACGACGCCTGACGCTGCGCCCGAGCCGGGGCGCGGAAACCCGTTGCCCGGTAGGCGATAGCGACCCGTGGCTTGGCGCGGTTGGAGTCCAGGTAGGGGATCACCTGCAGCCCGTCGAACTCCGCCGGAGCCATCAGACCGGCCGGCGGTACCGGCTGGTGATCGGCCGGGATCTTGACCTTGATCTCGCGGCGTCCCTGCTGCGCGGTCGGGTCCAGGATGCTGACCGCCCACAGGCGCTGGCCGGTCTGCTTGTCCAGTTCCTGCGGGTCGACATTTCCCGCCTTGCGCTTGTCGAAGTCCTCCACGGCATCTACCGAAAGAACCATGATGGGCTGGGTGAACACGTCCTCGTGACGGACATTGATACGGCCCTCAACAGCCATTTCTTCGGCTCCCACTCTCGCCATTCAACCGCCCACACCCCACCGCCTCAATCAAGCGGTGCGAAGTGCTTTCCCTGCGGTGTCAGCCCGGTCTGAGCTGCGAGAACATCGTGAACCGCTCGACAAGCGCGAATCAACGCTTATGTAGGCGCTGCAATATCGACTTCACATTCTTTATGTGAGGTCAGCATGAAATTGAGAGCCGAGTATGTGGTGGTCGAATGGTGCATGAGATAGGGGTGCGGGAGGTGCGGAAAGGGGGTGGAATCGCCGTTACCATTTCTTGCATGGCTGAGCGGGGAACGTCAGCGGTCTACACGGCGCGTGGACAGGTGGACGGCGAGGACTGGCCGGCGGTTGCTGCCGCGCTGAACGAGCGGATGGCGGCACGCAGGGTCGGGCAGCAGGAACTTGCTCGGCTGTCGGGGATTTCGGTGTCGACGCTGCGGATGGTTCAGCATGGCGCGAGTCGCCGGGTGCAGAACAAGACGCTTGAGGCCATCGCGCGGGCACTGGACTGGCCCGAGGATCACCTGATTGGCATCCTCGTTTCGGCAGGTCAGGCGAGGCCGGCCCAGGGGCAGGTCGAGGACCAGGTGGTCACGGTGCTGAACCGCATCGAGCAGCAGTTGCAGCAGCTCGGCGACCGGTTGGCGCGCGTCGAGCAGCGCATCCAGGCTGAGGAGCCGGGATCAGCGCCACGCGCTTGAGCTGAGGCCAACCGGCGCGAACGTCACGAACATGACCCACGGCGTGAAGCCAGAAACCCGGACCGATGCCACCGCCGGCTCGGCCAGCAAGCACGCGCGGGCGGCCTCCCGTTGGTTCCTGGTGGGGTCGAGGAACACTGACACCGCGACCGGACCACCGGCCGCCGCGCGCGGCAGAGGCGACGTGTGGCGCACGACGATTCCATTGTCGCGCAGCAGGTTTACGAGCTGATCGACGTCAACAAGTAGTCTCCCCAAGAAGCCAGCCAAAACAACGGAGCCCGCGCGTGCTCTCCCCGTCAGGAGCACGCGCGGGCAGCCATGAATGGGTGCGTGCCGGCAGTCGCGTCCGGATCGACCGGCACGCACCCCGGCGCTCAACGTCCGGCCCGGCGGAGGGAATGACCAGAGCAGGACGAGCGCCGCCCCCGGACCGCTCAGCGGCCGGGAGTTTTCTGTCGGGGAATCATCACCCGCAGGACAACTTTCCTCATACGTCGCCCAGCTGGCGCCCCTTCCTGGCACCCCTCCGAGGGGCCACCTGCCCGCTCCTCACGCGGTTCGTGACCTGGCGCACGGGGTCGCGGCACATCGTCGATATTCACAGCTTCCCTCTCATCACATCGCTTGAGGCCGGCCTCTCCCGGGGACCCCCGATCGTCGACCCGGGAAAGGCCGGTGACATAAGCCTGATTCGTGGCGCTTACCTGCGGAAACGTGAGCGCTGACTATGCCGACCCGGCATGATCCGAGGCGAGCGGGGCATGCTGTAGCGGTTGCCGATCGCTTCCGGAGCGCCCGAGCGCTTGGAAACCGGCAACCGGGCCATACAGGGTTGACTTGGGCGCGATAACCTTCCGTCTACCGGTCGCAACGCAGCAGGTCGCCTCAGGTGGGAGGGTGAGTATGTCCGTCGAACCGGATTACGTGGTCTCGGAGCGCCTTCTTGCGCGGGAGGACTTCCAGCAGGCATGCCGCGCGCGGGACTTTAAGCGCATGTTCGAGCTGATGAAGCAGTGGGACATCGTCAGCCAGGACCGGCTTGCCGCTCCGGTCGAAGGACTTACCCAGTCGCGGGTCAGCCGCATCATGCGCGGGCACGAGCGTGTGACCACGGTCGGGCTGATGGAACGCATCAGCGACGGCCTGCACATCCCCGGCCGCTATCTGGGGTTCGCCCCCAGAGCTTGGGAAGTAGACAGCCCAGACGCCGTGACAGCGCCCACCCCCACGGCAGCTGTCCCAGCCACCTCCCATGGCGCGGCTGCTCTGCGTTCGCTGCCGGGGGAGCTGCGCGACCGGTCCATGACGCTCGACATCGACATCGATAAGGACGGCTGGTCCACACTCACCTACCGGTACGAGCTGCACAACGGCACAGACACACCGTTCACCAGCCTCAGCCGGGAACTGTGGTTCGAGCACATGGAGACACCGCTCAAGCTCGAAGCCCTTCCCACGGGCGACGACTCGCGCAACGTCATCATCGAGCGCAAGCACGAGACCGCGACCACGATCCGGTTTGCCTGCCGTCTGTTCCCTGCCCTTCCGGCCGGCGAGTCCACGGTTATCAGCTTCCAGGCCACAGGCGGCCGGTTCGTCTATGACCACTACTGGCGTCAGGGCGTCCCCCGCGCCACCGACCTGTTCACGATCAGGCTGCGGCACGCGGGCATCAAGTCCCTGTCGAAGTGCTCTGCAATCGAGGAGCGCCCGGACGGGTCCGAGGTCAGCGCCACCGAGAGCCTGACCTGGCGTCGCGACGAGGACGGCATCAACGTCGAACTCGTCCGCACCAACCTGAGGCCGAACCAGTCCGTCACCCTGCGATGGGACACCCCGCGTGACTAACCCCGCCAACCTGCCCGCCGGCGAAGCCACGGCCGAAGTTGCCGAACTCCGCGACGAGGTTGAGCAGGTCATCCGGGCATGGCACGCACACGAGGCCGGCCGAGGCGGTGAGGCCGTCATCGACTACGACTGCGCCCCCACCGACCAGCCCGCCACCCCGGCAGCAGGACGACTCGACGTCTACGATCAATTCACCCAGCTCAGCCACCGAGCCGCCGGACTCGGGGACCAGGCCGCCGACGTCAGCGACGTCATCCGAGCCCACCACGCTTACCTCGCCGCAGTGCTCGGGCACAGCACCCCCCTCGACCAGTACGTCTACGAGACCCAGGGCTGTAGTGCCGGCGGATGGACCGAGGATTACCTTGACGACGTCCGCGACCAGGCCGTCAAGGCCATCGGTGACCTGGGCATCCCTTGGGGAGCGGACCTGAACAAGCAGCTCAACGAGCTTGAGCAGCCAGTCACCAGTGACGAAGCTGCCGAACAGATCCCTGCCTTCGCCCGCAGCCTGGACCCTGCCCTACGCGAGCTGGTCGAGACCACCGCGCCCTATGACGTCACCGTCGAGGTCACAGACGTCGACGACTACTGGGCCTACTGGCTCGACGGCGCCGGCCCGAACGTGCGGCTGCGATTCAACCGCCGCAACGCCACCTTCACCCAGGTCCAGGTCCGCCAGTTCGCGATGCACGAGCTCCTGGGCCACGCGGTGCAGTTCGCCTCTTACGCGCAGGTCTGCACCACGACCAACGTGCCCTGGGTCCGGCTCCTGTCGGTCAACGCGCCGTACCAGGTGACGTTCGAAGGTCTCGCCCAGGCCATGCCCCTGTTCCTCGCGCCTGACGACCGCCAGGTGATCGCTCGTGTCCGGCTGACTCACTACCTACAGCTGGTCCGGGCCGAGCTGCACCAGGCCATCAACCAGGGCGTTTCCATTGCCGAATGCGCCGACCACGCTCGATCCCGAGTCCCGTTCTGGACCAGTGCAGGCATTGGTGACATGCTCACCGGCCGAGGCTCAAACCCGCTGTTGCGCTCCTACCTCTGGGCCTACCCGGCGGGGATCGACTGGTGGGTCAACCTCGCCGACAACGCCGACCCAGAGACACGGAAGCAGACCCTTCGTGCCGCCTACCAGCGACCCCTCACGCCGTCCCACCTCGCCGGCCTCTGGCCGCACGGCCCAAGTATCGGCGGACCCGGCGCCCCTGTTCGTCTACGGAAGCCTTCTCTTCCCTGACGTCGTCCAGGTCCTCATAGACCGCGACGCCACCAGGACGCCGGCCACCCTCGACGGATGGCAGGTCATCGCCCTACCCGACCAGCCGTACCCCACGATCATCACGGCCGATGGCGCCACAGCCACCGGGCAGCTCTTTACCGACCTCACCGTTGCCGAATGGCAAACCCTCGACGCCTTCGAGGCCCCCACCTACGCCCTCACCCGCGTGGAGACCAGCGCTGGCCCGGCCTACGTCTATGCCAGCCCGGCCAATCATGCCCTCACCCCAGGTGAGTGGGACGTCGAAGCCTTCGGCTCAGAACAATTGCCGAACTACCTCGACCGATGCAGAGCATGGCGGCAACGCTACGAAGCGCAGCAGTAGACCCCATCAGGCCGGGATGCCCCGCCGGGCATGCGGCACCTGCGGCACCGACCCGACGGGGCACCCGGCAGCTCGGCATCAGCAACCCTCGTGCACTGCCGAATTACTCTCTTCTGGATCAAGCACTCGTTACAAACGTGTCGTGGGCAGCCGCCAAGTTGTCCCGATCGGGCACGATGTTTGCACTCCCACTTCGAAAAACACCGGTAACGAGCGCTGCCGAAGCGGCCGTCAAGGCAAAAAAACATACGATGAATGGAAGAATCACGGGAACAAGACTCATCGGTCGTTCCGGACTCTGAATTGCGATGGCCCACAACCAAGACGAGAAGACACCTAGGGCGAGGCTCGCTCCCGCCGCGGACATAATCTCCAGAACCACGGCGGCCGCTGCCTTTCGCGGCGTTACTCCGATTATTTGAAGGTAATTATTGGCTGGTTGTCGATCATACGAAAGGGATACCAGTGAGACAAGCGTAGCTACCATAGACATAATAACCGCGAACGCGGCGCCCCATCTGAAAACATCTAAGATTGCGGAAAGTTCGCTGGCACCGCTCACTGTTGCGGTTCCACCCATTCGCACGTTTGTTACAGCGTCAGCCCCTACCAGTTGGTCGTACAGGCGATATGCCTGATCGACGGGAAGGGGGATCAGAACCGTCTGATCCGTTTCGCGAAGGCTTGCTTGGGTAGTTACATGCACAACGAAACCCGACAGCGTTTCCGCCCGCGGCCCCATCAGGCTAACGGGGGTTGCCTTGTACTTGGTAGGGGCTGACTGACCTTCATAAGTCACCCCAAAGAGTGTGCGTTTCGTGCATTCGATCTGGTCACCCGTTACTCGGCCAATCGTTTCACAGCGGCCCGACAACGTACCCATAATTTCAGAGTCGTTAGATGGCGCTCCGCTGACGACGTCATACCTGCGGAGGATGGAACGAACCTCTTCAGACGGCCGTCGTACTTCGACAACATTGTAGCCGTCGGCTGTATATGCTCGTTCGATTGCCGCAGGATCATCACCCAGAGCGTCAATAGTTGTTGCTCCTGCGGACAGAACAAAAAGACCCGAAATGAGCGCACCTAAAGCACGCGTGAGGGCACCAGACGGGCGCCTGAGCCTGCTCCCTACAAGTGACGCGACCGCGTCATCCAGTTGACTAATCTTCCTGCCCACACTGATGCAAAGAGGGGCGGTAACCAATAACAGCCCCACGAACGTTGCAATGCGTCCAGCCAGGATTAATGGCCATGCGGAGTCGCTGTGCCACCAAGTTGAGACAGCGCCGGCCGCTAGTCCAGCGACAAGAATTGCCCAACGCCAAGGTACGTGCCCCGGCGAAGTTCCCATACCTGATCGGATGCTATGTTGCATAACCGACTTGGCACCCCACCAAGACGCGCCGATAGCAGTGCACACGATCAGCGCGAATATGAGTGGCGCGGCATGCCAGGAGATTAGGAGGTCTCCGGGGAAGGGGGTCCAGGCAACGAACTGGGGGGTGATATTTGCAAATATGGGGCGCGCAAGCAGTAGTCCGAGTAAAGCGCCTATCCCTACGCCCATGGCTGACTCAAACATGAAGGCCTGTCGGAGGGTCCGGCTTGGCACCCCTATGACTGAAAGTAGGCCGAGCTGCCGCTCTCGGACGCGGGCGTTGATCTTGGTGCAGGCCGCAATTAAGAACCCTGACGGAAGCAGGGTAAAGAAGAGTGCGATAACTAAAAAGGTCACTCTGTCAAAGCGGAGGTAGCTGCTCAGATAGTCGATTTGTGGGTCAGATCCGAAAGTTTCGAACGTCGTTATGCCAGCAGTGCTCGATTTGCGGGGCAAGACACCAACAACAGATCGCAGCTCATCGCTACTCGTAAGGCCTGCCCGGGAAATTAGTCCGGAGACGTTGGGGAACCTCGTCGCGATTGCCATGTTGCTGTCGCGCAATTCACTCAAAGCGGGCGACAGGAAAACCTCGCCCGGCTGGGGAAATCGCGGCAATCCTGGAGGCACCTGCGGCGTTTCGCAGGTTGCTGACAGGAGCGTGTTGGTGTACTGATCTAGTCCAACGGGGTCATAACGGTAACTTCCCTGGATGCAGCCGGTTTTCTGGTAGGCACCTATTTCGCGGCTCTGACCTCGTTCGCCCACGCTCGTCAGGAAGCTAGCCAGCCCAAAGACACCGGACAGAGAGATAGCTATGGTTGCGCCTACGGTGAAGGTCAATAGACGTGTAACGAACCGTCCCCTACGGAAGAAGAGGGCACCTAGCGTGCTGGCGTTACCTAGTACTGCGAACTGCACGAGAGGTGTCTCCCAGATCAAGGCAGGCATCGGCGATATCTACGAGGGCAGGATCGTGGGTCGCGCAGATGACAGCCGCCCCTTTTTCGAGTGCGGCACGTAGAGCAACCAGTACTCTGTCCCGACTTACTGGATCCAATGATGCTGTTGGCTCATCTGCCAGAATCACTGGAGGCTGGTGTATTAGTGCTCGCGCAACTGAGGCTCTTTGAGCCTGGCCGCCTGAAATCTCATTTGGTTTCCTGTCGCGGCAATCATAAATAGACAACTCGTCCAGTGACTTTGCTGCCGCTTCATGAGCTGACTTTCTGGAATTTCCAGTTAGCTGAAACGGAAGCGCTACATTCTCCAATATCGTCAGCTCGGGCAGAAGCTCACCGCGCTGAAAAATGAACCCGCAATTTTTGAGCCGTAAGGACGCCCTCTGAGAAGCTGATGTTGAAAGTGCCTGGCCAGCAAGTTTAATCTCACCCGCCGACCGAAGAACCCCAGCCAGGCAGTATAGCAAAGTCGATTTTCCGATGCCCGAGCGCCCAACCACACAAGTTAGTGTGCCTGCATATGCGACAATGGAAACATCCTCGAACAGAACCTTTCCGTTGGGGTACGCGAACGTGAGCCCAGCTGCTGTGACCAACGGATCCACGTCCGCAAACCTCCATACGAATGGCGTGTAGCTACGAAGCGAGACTACCGGATCAGGGCGTGACCCAGCTGGAGCAGTTGTCCGGGTTCAAGGAGCCTTGATCGCGGCACGCCCGGAAGTTGTTAAGCGGGTTGACCTTTATCGAAGCCGTGTTGCCCTTGCCACTGGCAGTCTGAATGCGGTTGTTTCCGCTGCTGTTCCAGTTGGCGTACGCGGCGTCGCCTTCTGACTGAGTGTCCTCTACGTTAAGAGTCCTGCCGTACGTTCCTGAGTTCCAAGCCTTAGAACCAGTGGTGCTGACACTAGCGGCCTGAGCGATGCCACCTGACACGGTCAAGCACAGAAGCGTGACTCCGAGGACCTTAGACGCGCGAGATTTGGTTGCGGCCTTGACGCGAGACATGGATGTCCTTAGCTCGAGGATTAGCCTGACATTACTTAATGTCACGGGCTCCCAACGCTCAGAAGTAGATCACGCTCAGGGTGTTGGCAACCACGTGGCGTGGATCACCTCTTTTGCCCCCAATTCACCTCGCACTTCTCAGCACGGGCCGCGTCTGCACTCCGTGCAGGTGGGTGGCTTCCGTTGGCGGGGCGGGGCTGATTGCGAGCCTCTGGTGCGGGTCTCCCATGCCCACAGCGCCACCGGCAAGACCGGCCTGTACCCACCGCGACGCCACCACGGAGGTCGGTGCTATGGCATGCAGGCGGGCATGGTCTTTGGTCCCTTTTGCTGCGCGATGCCTTGGGAAGGTCCGCCCGGCTGCGCCAGCCGCTGGCCACCTGAGCGATGTCGGCCACGGGTTGGCCGGCCAGCTGTGCCGGTGTTGATCCAGCTCGAACTGGACCTGGCGTAGCCTGATCGGGCGCGAGCAGCGGATGCGCCGACAGGGTGGATTTACGGTGGATAAACAACCCGAGGCAGCTCCAGATGACGCCAACTGACGGTAGGGCCGTTGTAGCAAAACCCCAGCTCAGAGGCAGTAACCGCAAAGGTCCGGCGCGATCGTCGCAGAGTCAGCGGGTTCGGGGTTCAAGTCCCTGATGGCCCACCTCGAGAACTGGCCAGGACCAACAGGTCCTGGCCAGTTCTGCGTTTGCCGTCGAGACGGCCTGTGCGAGGCAGCCCGGTGCAGATCCGGGCCTCGCGCTCAGGCCGGACCCTCCGAGGGCCGGGCCGGATAATCTCGCTTTCGGGTCGAGACGTGTATCCGACACGATGATGGGCGTGACCGACGGCATCACATTGGCCCGCAGTTACTACCAGGACGTGGTGGCGCCGCTGCTGCGCGATCGTTGGCCCGGGCTGCCTCATGCGGGCGCCCGCCTGGGCAGCGGCTCTGACGTGCTGGGGCTGGACGATGAGACCTCCCGTGACCACGACTGGGGCCTGCGGCTGACGCTCCTCGTCGAAGGTGACCAGGTTCGGGCTGTCACCGACTACCTCGAGGAACGGCTTCCGGACACGTACCGGGGCCTGCCCACGCGCTTCGCCACCAGCTGGGACCCGGCAGTCCGGCAGCGGGCCGAGGTCGCCACCGCCGAGGCCTTCGTCGCCTCGCGCCTCGGTCTGGATGCCTCCGGCACGATGACCAGCCTGGACTGGCTCTGCCTGACCGGCCAGTCGCTGCTGGAAGTCACCGCCGGACAGGTGTTCACCGACAACCTCGGCGTCCTCACCGGCCTGCGCCGGAAGCTGGCCTGGTACCCGGACGACGTGTGGTGCTACGTCGTCGCGGCGGACTGGATCCGTCTAGGGGTAGACCTGCCGGTGCTCGGACGTACTGGTCATCGAGGTGACGACCTCGGCAGCCGCGTCATCTGCGCCCGTATCGTCAATACGGCGATGCACCTGGCCTTCCTGCTCTCCCGGCGCTGGCCGCCGTATCCGAAGTGGCTCGGAACGATGTCGACCCAACTCCCCATGGCCGGCGATCTCGTGCCGGTGCTGACGGCAGCGCTCACGGCGCAGCGCTGGTCAGAACGCCAGGAGGCGGTGGCCCAGGCGCTGGCCGTCCTGCACCGGGCGCAACGCGGCGCTGGTCTGGCCACCAGCGAGGGCATCCCCACCGAGCTGTTGGTCGACCGACCGGTACTCGGCATCCGCGCACCCGTGCCGGACCTGCTCCTGCAAGCAGTCACAGACCCGCTCGTGCGAGCCCTGCCGCCGGGTGTGGGCTCGGTCGAGCAGTGGGTGGACAACGTCCGCGTGCTCATGAACGCGGACCATCGCGTTCAGACCGCCCGCTCGTACCTGATGGCCAGGGCCCAGCCGATCGGGTGAACCTAGACCACCAGGCGCTCGGCGAGCGACATCGCGTCGTACGGGGCGTGCACCTTGGCGTCGTTGTCGAAGTAGACGAACACGTCCCGGGCGGCGCGGCTGGGCGGCAGGGTCGTGATGGTGTTGGGGGTGCGGCGGATGCGGCCGGAATGCCACTGCCGCACGCGGTCTGCCCAGCGGTCCAGGCTTGCGGTGTCGTAACCGCTGACGTAGAGCTCCTCTTCGCCGTGCAGGCGCACGTAGACGAAGTCGGCGGTGACGTCTTCGAGGACGGGGAACTTGCCGGCTGAGTCGGCTATCACCAGAGCGACGTTGTGGTCTCGTAGCAGCTGCACGAGGTCGGCGTCGGCGAAGCTGGGGTGGCGCACCTCGAGGGCGTGGCGGATCGGGCGGTCGGCGTCGGGTTCCAGGAGTACCCGGTCCTCCTTCAGTTTGCCGTCGTGCCCTCGGGCGAGCCGGGCGGCCTGGGTGGTGCTGGTGGGCAGCTTGTCCAGGAAGGGGCCGAGGACGTCGCGCTCGTAGGGCATCGTGGGCGGCAACTGCCAGAGCATCGGGCCGAGTTTCGGCCCGAGAGCGAGGACCCCGCTGGCCAGGAAGGTGGCCAGCGGGGTGTCGATGTCCTTCAGCCGTTTCATGTGGGTGATGAAACGGCTGCCCTTGAGCGTGAAGACGAAGTCGTCGGGGGTCTGGGCGGCCCACTGGCGGTAGCTGGACGGGCGCTGGAGCGAGTAGAACGACCCGTTGATCTCGATCGAGTTCAGGCGCTGGGCGGCGTATTCCAGTTCGCGGGCCTGGGTGAGGCCCTTCGGGTAGAACGTGCCTCGCCAGGGCGGGTAGCGCCACCCCGAGATGCCGATCCGGACGTCAGCCATGCCTCAGGCTAGGGCCGGGTGGCATCCGGTGCAGGACGACGTCCCGCAGTTCCCCGTCCTGGGCCACCGCGGTCAGGTAGGTGTGGTCGGGTTCCTTGCGGCGGTCGGTGGGGGAGCCGGGGTTGAGCAGTCGCAGGCCGTTGGGGGTGGTGGTGTCCCAGGGAATGTGGCTGTGGCCGAAGAGGAGGACGTCGGTGTCGGGGTAGGCCTTGTCGCAACGCTTCTCGCGGCCGTCCTTGGAGCCGGTCTCGTGGGTCATGGCGATGCGCACGCCCTCCACCTCCACGCGGGCCACCTCGGGCAGGCGTCGGCGCAGGCCGGGCCCGTCGTTGTTGCCCCACACCCCGACCACCTTGCGGGCCCGTCCCTCCAGCCGGTCGAGCAGCGATTCCAGCACCCAGTCGCCCGCGTGGAACACCACGTCGGCCTCCGCCACCGCCGTCCACACCTCGGCCGGCAGGTCGTGGCCGCGTTTGGGCAGATGGGTATCGGAGATGATCAGCAGCTTCTGAGACACGACCCGACGGTACGACACGCATACGAACCGGATTTCCTGGGCGGGTCCGGACCGCTCGGCTCAGGCGGTGCGGCGTCGGAAGAGCACCCCGGACAGGGCCACGCCGATCAGCAGCAGGCCACCGCTCCAGGCCAGGGCCAGGCCCGGGGCGGAGCCGACCTCGGTGCCGAGCAGGAACCCGCGCACGCTCTCCACCACCGGCGTCACCGGCTGGTTCTCGGCGAACGCGCGGAGCCAGCTGGGCATCGTGTCGATCGGTACGAAGGCGCTGCTGGCGTAGGGCAGGAACATCGGGACGAAGGTGAAACCGCTGGCCGCCTCCGGGGTCCTGGCGATCAGCCCGGCCACGGCAGAGAGCCAGGAGAGGGCCAGGACGAAGGCGAACAGGACGCCGGCGGCGGCCAGGGCGCGCAGCGGGGTGGTGTGCGGGCGGAAACCGATGGCGACGGCGACCCCGAGGACGACGGTGGTGGAGACCAGGTTGCGAACCAGGCTGGCAACCACGTGACTGCACAGGAACCAGCCGCCACCGACGTCCATCGATCTGAACCGGTCGATGATGCCGCTGCTCATGTCGTGGCTCACCGCACCCGCGGTGAGCGAGGCGCCGAAGGAGGCGCACAGCAGCAGCACGCCGGGCACCACGTAGGTCACGTACTCGGTGCCGGTCTGCACCGCGCCGCCGAAGAGGTAGACGAAGACCAGCATCAGCATGAGCGGCAGGACCAGCGACATCACCAGCGCCTCGGTGTTGCGCCGGGAGAGCCGCAGAGTACGGCCGGTCAGGCTGAGCGCGGTGGCTGCGGTCCCGGGACCGGTGGTGAGGGTCAGGTCAGACATGGCTGGGCTCCTCGTCGCGGATCGGTGCGCTGGTGGGGTGCCCGGTGAAGGCGAAGAACACGTCGTCCAGGTCCGGGCGGTGCAGTGAGAAGTGCCGGATCAGCGTGCGGTCGGGGTCGAGAAGGTCCAGCCGCCCGCGGATCCCGGCCGCGTCGTCGGTGATCGGGATGGTGAGAACCAGATTGAGGACGTCGGTGCTCGCCTCGGTCCCGGCTCGGGAAGTCAGGATGTCGAGGGCTTGGGCATCGGTCGGTGAGATGCGCAGCAGTTCCCCTCCGACCTGCCGCTTCAGCTCACCGGGGGTGCCCTCGACGACTTTGCGCCCCTGGTCCACGATCGCCACGCGGTCGGCCAGCCGATCGGCCTCCTCGAGGTACTGGGTGGTCAGGAACACCGTGGTCCCGCCCTCGGCGACCTCGGTGATCACCTGCCAGAGCTGTTCCCGGCTGCGCGGGTCCAGACCGGTCGTGGGCTCGTCGAGGAACATCACCGCGGGCCGGCGCAGCAGGCCGGCGGCCAGGTCGAGCCGGCGGCGCATACCTCCGGAGTATGTGACGACCTGCCGGTCGGCCGCCTCGGCGAGGTCGAGCTGGTCGAGCAGTTCACCGGCCCGCGACCGGGCCCGGTCGCGGGCCAGCCCGGCCAGGGCGCCGAGCATGCGCAGGTTCTCCCGCCCGGTCTGCAGTTCGTCCAGAGCGGCGTACTGCCCGGTCAGGCTGATCGTCCGGCGCAGCTCCCGCCGCCGGCTCACCACGTCCAGGCCGTTCACGGTGGCGGTTCCCGCGTCGGGCGGGGTGAGGGTGGCGAGGATGCGTACGGCGGTCGTCTTACCGGCGCCGTTCGGCCCGAGCAGGGCGAAGATCGAGCCCGCGGCGACCTCGAGATCCAGGTCGCGCAGGACGGTGTGGCCGCCGTAGCGCTTGGTCAGGCCGCGGGTGGAGATCGCGTTCGGAGATCGGTGGTCTTGAGCGGTTCGGTTCACATCAGCCCCTGTTCTGTGTATGACCTAAACTGTGTAAAGCGTATACCTAACTGTCTAGGGTGTACACAGAAGACTTGGTGAGATGGTGGGGTCATGGCGGATGACGACCAGGCGGAGCTTCCGGTGTCCGCAGGAATCGCGGCCGTCTGGGGCATGCGGGAACGCCCGGTCAAGGGCCCGCGGCCTACGGTCGGGGTGACCGAGATCGTGGATGCGGCGGTACGCATCGCCGACACCGACGGGCTGGCGGCGGTGTCGATGAGCAAGGTGGCGGCCGAGGTAGGCGTCACCGCCATGGCGCTCTACCGGCACATCGGCAACAAGGACGAGTTGCTGGTCCTGATGCTCGACGCCGGGGTGGGCCCTCCGGCCGAGATGCCGCCCGAGGGGCAGGACTGGCGTGAGGGTCTCCAGAACTGGGCCACCGAAGTGCTCGCGACCTACCGCAGACGTCCCTGGGTGATGCGGATCCCGATCACCACCTTGCCGCCGCTGCCCAATCAGATGCTCTGGATGGAGAACGGGTTGCGTTGCCTGCGCGGCACCGGGCTCTCCGAGGGCGAGAAGCTGGCCTCGATCCTGCTGCTGAGCAACCTGATGCGGGGATACGGGCTGCTGGCGGCCGAGATCGGGGCGGGCGCCGTGCCTGCGGCGGCCACCTTCGCCGCGGTGGCCCGGCGGGTTCTCGACGACGAGCGGTTCCCCGCCCTGGCTCAGACCCTGACCAGTGGGGCGCTGGAGGCCGACGTGCCCGGGCCGGGGGAGCCGCCGCCGGAGGCAGACCTGATCTGGTCGGAGATGCAGTTCGGCCTGGACCGGGTGCTGGACGGCATCAGCGCGATGATCGAACGGGCCTGACGCGCTGATGGGGCGTTCTTTTCGGGCAATGGTGGACGCCTGTCATCCACTTCCGAGCGCGGCTGTCACAGTGTTCGCGACGGCTTACGCCCTCGCGGTCCAGGATGGTCTCTCGGCCGCCGGGGTGCGCAGTGCCCTGCTCGTCGGGGCGGCCATCCTGGCTGGTCAGCTGTGTGTGGGCTGGTCGAACGACGGCTTCGACGCGGAGCGCGACCAGGCCGCGCAGCGCCACGACAAGCCGATCAGCGCCGGCCTGATCAGCGCGGCCGTGGTCCAGGCGGCGGCCTGCCTGGCGGCCGCCGCCGCCGTGCTGGTCTCCGCTCAGCTGGCGCACGACGCCGGTCTGTATCACCTGATCGCGGTGCTCAGTGCCGTCGGCTACAACGCAGGCCTGAAAAGTACCCCCGTAAGCCCGCTTCCATACGTCCTCTCGTTCGGTCTGTTACCCGTGATCGCCTCACTGGCCGTTCTCGGGCAGCCGCCACCGACGTCCACCATTGTTGCGGCTGCCCTGCTGGGTGCGGGGGCGCATTTCGCGAACACGGTCGGCGACACCGAGGCGGATGCCCTCACCGGAGTGCGCGGCCTACCCCAAAGAATCGGGCCTGCAGCGTCTCTGACCGTGATGGCGGTGCTGATCGCTGCGGCGGCGGGCTGCCTGCTGTTCGGCGTACTGGGGGCCGAAGGAATCGGAACGGTACGTCGTGTTGCCGGGATCGTGCTGCTGCTCGCCGGAGTCGTTCTTGCGCTGGCCGGCGCGTCGCGGCAGGTCGGAGTGCGCGGTGGGTATGCCGCGTTCCGGCTGACTCTGGTCTCGGTCGCCTTGCTGGTGACCGGATTCCTGGTCACCGCCTAGCGGTCCCAGGGGGCCGTGTCGTCCATCTTGGCGTAGTACTTGGCGAGGTGGCTCTTCACCCGGTCGACGTCCTTCTCCGGCAGGTCCACCCCGCCGCGCCCGCCCTGGAGGATGGCTCCGGCCGCCATCACCCCGCGGGGTACGGCAACCAGCTTGCCGTTCACCACGTCGGCGATCAGGCCTGGTCGCATCTTCAGGTTGCCCCGGTGGCCGCCGATGATCGCCAGGGGGAGCAATCGAGGGGGACGGTTGTGGCGGCTCAGACGATCACTGGTCCCAGGCGGGCCGAGGAACTTGCCGAGGAACTGAATCGGCCCGGGCGCACCCGGCCGACGGTCGTGGTGACGATGGCGCGCGGAGCCACCCGGCCGTACATAGACGCGGACCGGCTGGCCACCGAGCTGAGCGGGCTGGCCGACGTCTACCTGATCTCGGACGCGGCTGCTTCCTGGGCCTTCTCGCGGGGGATGCCGGAGCTCACGCAGGTGTACGGCGGCGCTGGGCGGGTCTATCCGACCGGCCTGGAGTGGGTGCACGACCTGCGCCGATCGCGGCTGCGGTTCGCCTATTCGGCGGCCGAGGGGATCACGACCACCGAGCGACTGCTCGAGGACGGACTGAAGGCCGCGGCCTCGGCCGGGCTGCTGGCCCTGCCGATGGGCTCCTCGAGCCGGGCGGTCCTGCCGGAGGTCTCCGGCGTGGTGAGTGGTTGCCCGAATCCGTCGCAGGCGATGGTCAGTCTGACCGACGGGCGCTATGCAACGATCCAGGTCGGGCTGCTGTGCCCGGGTGTGCCTTCGGAACGTCTTTTCGAGCGGGGTATGCAGGTTCGGGGAGTGTTCGACGAGAGCTCCCGCAGGCTGGATGTGTCCGGCATGCTCGCCTCGCCCGGCGAACGGCTGGCCGAGGTGGCGGACGGGGAGGTACTTCTGGCCTGCGTGCAGTCGGTGGGTTCGGCCTCGTGCCAGGTTGCCCTGCTGCCGGGGATCTCGGCCTCGGTCCCGCGGGCCCGGGTCACCGACGACTCGACCGAAGACCTGCGTGACCTGCTGTCGGTGGGGGAGGTGGTGCCGGTCCGGGTCGGGTCCGGAGGTTCCTCGCTGAGCATCGTGGACGTCGACGAGGACGCCCCGGTGCGCTCGCTGGCGGTGCTGCCGGGAGGACCGGGCTGGCTGGTACTTCCGGATCCGGCGGTACCTGCGCCCGAGCCACCGCTGCTGGAAAAGGTTGTGCCCGAGCAGGAGACGCCCAACCCCGTACCCACCCGGCCGCGGTTGACCGCGAACGTGCGCATCGGCGTCCCCAGTTATCTCGAGAAGCCGGACGTTCAGGTTGCCGACGATGTTGCGTTGCTGCGTAACGGGTCGCCGGTGCGGATGCTTCCGCGGCCTTCACCGACGATGCTCGCCGCCCGGGCGGTGCAGGTGCTGGAACGGCCGGTGCGCAAGGAGGCGCTGCAGAGCACGCAGAGGGCTCTGGAGGAGTCGCGGGCCACCGTTCGGGCCACGTTGCTCGAGAAGGCCCGGCTGGAGCAGGAACTGCGGTCGTCGACCTTGGAACTTCAGCATCTGGAGGCCGAGCTCTCGCGCAAGCACGGGCAACTGGCCACGCGGGAGAAGGAGCTGGAACGTCTGCGGCGCCGCAATCGTAAGGGCGCCCAGCGCGATCATCGGGAGACGCTCTCTTCGAACGACCTTTTTGCCGACCCGGACGACCGTTTCCGCTTCGACGTCACGGTGTGCTGGGCCCGCAAGATCCCGGCCGGGGAGAAGGCCGAGCGCCCGCTGGGGCCGTACCGGCTCGGCCCGCGTTTCGTGAGTTCGCTGGAGGAGACCCCGGGGGTCGACCGGGCGAAGGTCGTTGATGTGGTGGTGGAGGTGCTGACCGGTCTGGCGGACACCTCGGCGGGCCGGCAGATGCATGTGCTGCGTACTGGGCAGGGGCCCAATGAGCAGGCCGTGCGGCGGGAGGACGGCGCCACCTGCTACCGCGTTGCGCTGCAACGGAACGCGCCCCAGGCTCGGCGGCTGCACTTCTGGCGGATGTCCGAGGAGATCGAGTTCTCCCGCGTGGTTCTGCACGACGACTACGAGCCCTGAGGGGTTTGACGCCCGGCTGTGGTGAGTATGTACTCACTCACATGGACGAGAAGCGGAGCCGGTCGACCGCTGAGGTGCGCCGGGCGACGGTCGTGGCCAAGGCGATCCCGGTGTTCGCGGCGACCGGCTATCACGCCACGCCGGTGACTGCGGTGGCCGATGCTGCCGGGATCTCCCAGGCGTACGTGTTCCGCCTGTTCAGGGACAAGCTGGGGTTGTTCCTGGCGGCTCTGGAGCACACCTTCGACGAGATCGAGCGAGCGCTGGAGGCCGGCGCAGTTGCTGCGCCGGGCGCTTCGCCGGACGAACTCCTGACGGCGATGGGCGATGCCTATGCCGGGCTGATCGCTGACCGGTCGTTGCTCATGATGCAGGTGCATGCCCAGAGTGCCAGTGATGTGCCGGAGATCCGGGCGGCCCTGGCCGACGGGAACCGGCGGATCTGGCAGTACGCGCGGTCTCGGTCGGGAGCCGGGGTTGCGGCAGTGCAGGCGTTTCTGGCCTACGGGCAGTTGTGCCATCTGATCGTGACGGCCGGCCTGGACGAGGTGGACGAGCCCTGGGCCGGGGAGATCGTGCAGAACATGACGCACTTCCCGGCCCGGCGTGCGGGTTCGGCCTGACGGGTCGGCGTGCGGGTGCAGCTTGACGGGTCGGCCAACGGTGCGGCTTGACGGCTGGGCCTGCGGGTTCGGCCTGACGGGTCGGCGTGCGGAGTCGGCCTGACGGGTCGGTGCGCGGGTTTGGCCTGACCGGTCGGCCTACGGGTTTGGCCTAGCGGGTCGGCGTGCGGGTCGGCCTAGCAGGGCGGCGTGCGGGGTTGGCCCTGGCGGCTCGGCCTATGGGTTCGGCCTGACGGGTCGGCGCACCCACCTCTGGCGTTGTCCTTATGCTCGTGCAGCAGTCTGCTGAGGTGGTCTGCTGGGTTGGCGGGCCGGGCCGGGGCGGGCCGGGCCGGGCTTGGCGGGGCGGGTCAGGCGTGGTCGAGGCGGTCCAGGGCTGCTTCGGCTCGGTCGAGGGCCTTGGTGGTGTCTTTGACCTGGCGTTCCTGTCGGGTCAGGTCGCGTTCGGCGTGCGAGACCCGTCGGTCGCCGGCGTCGAGTTTTCGGCGCACGACGACGATCTCGGCCTGGAGTTCGTTGAGCCTGGCCTGGAGGTCGGCCTGTTCGGAGGTGGCTGCGTCGAGTTCCTGTTCGCTCTGGCGTAGCGACTGTTCGGCTGCTTCGAAGTCGGCGCGGGCTCTGCTGACCAGTTCCTCGGCCTCGGCGCGGCGGGCCGCGAGCTTGGCTGCCTTGGCTTCTTGCGGGGATTGCCGGGGTTTTTCGGGATTTTCAGGCTTGCCGGCCGGGCGTGAGTGGGCGCGGGAAGAAGTGCCGGTGCTGTCGGTGTCGTCGTCGGGGGAGGACTTGGGGTGTGCAGGAGCCAGTTTGGAGTCTCGGCGTTTCATTGTGGGGGCGTTCTGGGGGCCAGACCCTGCTGTGCCTGTGCCTGTGCCCGCCGTGCCGCTCTCGTCGCCTACCGTGCCACTCTCGCCGCCGGCCGTTTCTGCCTTGCTGGAAGCGCTTGCGGGCAGGGGCTTTCCCGAGGTGTCGCTGCGCCGGGCCTTGTACGGATGTACGGCGCTGAGCGGGGTGGCGGTGGCCTCGGTGACGTCGACCTCGCCGAACCCCGCGTAGGTGAGCGCGCGGGTGAGCCTTCCGGACGTCACCGCCAACGACGCCTGCTCGTCGGCCACTGCGGCGCCCAGCGTGTCTTCCAGCTCCCGGCGCACGGCCGCACCGACCTTCTGCCCTGCCTGCTCGGCGATCTCTTCGGCCCGCTGGACCAGGGCCGCGACCAGCTGGTGCCTTTCCTTGGTGAGCTCACGCATGAGCTGCGCGTCGAGGGCGGCCTGGGCCTCGCGCAGGTCGTGGCCCAGTTGCTCGAGGCGATCGATCTCTTCACCCGCCCCCTGTTCACCTCGGACCAGCTGGTTGAGCAGCCAGGCCGAGGTGGTGGGGCGACGCAGCTCCCCGATGGCCTTGGCGGCCTCGGTGTCCTTGGCCTGACGGGCCTCCTTGGTGAGGCGGGTGCGCTCGGCGGTGAACCGGCCCGGTTCGACCGCGTAGAGCTCAGCCGCGGCCTCCTCGAGGGAGGGGCTCACTAGCCGAGCCGATCCGGAAGGCCGAAGTAAGGGAACAGGGTGGGCGTGTCGAGAAACGTGGTCACCTCGGTGATGCGGCCGTCCACCACCTGAAGCACCTGGAGGCTCCACGGGGCGTAGCCGCCGTCGGGCGCGATCCGGTACTGGCCGAACGCGGGCATGCCGTTCGCCGAGGTGGCCACGAGCTTGGAACCGGCGCACTCGTGGCCCGGGCCCTGCATCCAGGCGACGATCTCTTCCGGGCCGCTGAGCCACAGGTCGAGGGGCGGCATCGACATGGTCGCGTCCTCGTGCAGCAGGGCCACCAGACCCTCCATGTCGTAGTTCTCGAAGACCTCCAGGTAGCGCTGCAGGAGCTGGGCCGACTCGCTCTGCGCGTCCTGCGCCTGGGAACCCGCGCGGGCGCCGGCCGTGGCCTTGGCGATCGCCTCCTCGGGCGTGGTGCCGTCGGTGGCGAGCGTGGCCCGGGCCCGCTGCAGGGCGCTGTTCACCGAGGCCACCGAGGTGTCGAGCAGTTCGGCCACCTCGGAGGCCCGCCACTGCAGCACCTCGCGCAGGATCAGGACCACCCGCTGGCGGGGCGGCAGGTTCTGGAGCAGCGCCACGAAGGCGAGCTGCACTGTCTCGCGCTGGACGGCGGCCTCGGCCGGATCGGCCGTGCCGCCCAGCACCCGTCCGTCCGGGATGGGCTGGATCCAGGTGGCCTCGCCGAGCGGTTCGCCCAGCACCACCTCGGCCGTCTTCTGGGCCGGACCCAGATCCATCGGGAGGGCCCGGCGTTCGCGGCCCTTGAGCATGTCGAGACAGACGTTGGTGGTGATGCGGTACATCCAGGAGCGCAGGGCGGAGCGGCCCTCGAACCGGTCGAGGCCGCGCCAGGCCCGGATCATCGCGTCCTGGACGGCGTCCTCCGCCTCGAACGCGGAACCGAGCATGCGGTAGGCGTAGGCCGTGAGCTCGGTGCGGAACTGTTCCAGCTCGTGCGTCTGATGTGTCTGCCCGCCCCCCGGGCCGGTCTCCCCGACGTCGAGGGTGGTCCCCTCCGCGGTCCTGACCTCGCTCATCTTGACGATCCCCTTCGAGTCGGCGGCCACGTCGTCCATCTGCTCGCAAGCGTAGGGGCGACCACCGACAATCTTCCGGCGCGCAGAGGTGACGGCGAAAGGGTTGTGCCCACAAGCGTCCTCAAGTAGGGGGTAACCACCCAGAAAACCGGCACTGCCCCCGTACCCGAAACCCCATTGCCAGAACCGCGCTCCGCGCGAAAGGGTCGGTCGGAGGGGCATGGATGCCCGACTCTCCCCGGCATCCGGTCCGGGGACTCATGCGGAGGTGTGCGATGCAGGACGTCCAGGACAGCCGTCGGTCCGAGACCGTCGAGGTCACCAGCGAGGCGGCGCTTCGCGAAGTCATCGGGCACCCGATCCCGCGGGTGGCGGGGAAGGTCCGCCGGCGCCTGGAGGAACCGCACCGTCAGTGGCTGGCCGCCTCGCCGTTCCTGGTGCTGGGCACCTCGGCCGCGGACGGCAGCGGCGACGTCTCGCCCAAGGGCGACCCGCCGGGGTTCGTCAAGGTGCTGGACGACCACACCATCGCGATCCCCGAGCGGGCGGGCAATCGGCGGGTCGACGGCTACCTCAACGTCCTGAGCAACCCTCAGGTCGGTGTGCTCTTCCTGGTCCCCGGACGGGACGACACGATGCGCATCAACGGGCACGCCCGGATCGTCAGCGAGGCGCCCTTCTTCGACTCCATGGTGATCAGGGGCAGCCGTCCGGTGCTGGCCCTGGTGGTCACCGTCGAAGAGGTGTTCTTCCACTGCGCCAAGGCGTTCATGCGCTCCGGGCTGTGGGCGCCCGGCACCTGGAGTCCGGAGAGCGTGCCCACGCGCGCCCGCATCGCGCACCAGATGGAGAGGTCGGACCAGACCCTGCAGGAGGTCGAGGCCTACTACAGCCCGGAGAACTACGACGCGGGCCTGTACCCGGTGAAGCCTGAGTAACGTGAGTTGGCCCGCTGCCGAGGCAGTGGCATAAATCACACTTGTTACAGGTGGGGTGGTAGGTGCCTTATGGCAGGATTCGACGGGAAATCCTGTCACGGGTCCGGCGCGCAATTGACTCGTCCCTGAGCGTCTGAAAAGGCGGCTCCGGGCGGGTCACGTTTGCTCCCGTAAAATCAAGCTGGGTCGGACGAACAGCGCGCCGAAGTGCCGGGATGGGGCCGAACTGTGGAAAGCACCGAGACGGCATCCGTGCCGTCCTTTCCGCGTCCACGTGTTTCTGCCGAGGACCTGGAAATCCGGCGGCTCCTGCGACTGGCCCGGGTGCACCTGGGCATGGAGTTCGCGGCGGTCGTCGAGGTCCTGGGCGACGAGGTGGCCCTGCGGGTCGTCGACTGCGGGCAGACCACGCTGAACTTCCTGCTCGACCGTCGGCTGCCGGCCGAGGGCACCTACGCCCAGCGCATCCTGGCCGGCACGCTGCCCACCCATCTGGCCGACACGCACTGGCACCCCGGCACCCGCGACCTGCCCACCACGCGGATCAACGGTGTCGGCTCGTACGCGGCGGCGCCCCTCGGCCCCTCGGCCCTGCTGGTCTGCGCGAGCGGTACGAGCACGCCCGGTCTGGACGAGCGGGCCCCGCAGTTCCTGAACCTGCTCGCCGAGGTGGTGGGGGAGCAGGTCCGGCGGGCTCACCTGTGGGAGCCGGGGCGCATCCACGAGGCCCTGGACGCGGCCCGGTTCCGCATGGTCTACCAGCCGATCGTCGATCTGGCCCACGGCGGCGTGGTCGGCTACGAGGCGCTGGCCCGGTTCGACGACCCGGGTTTCCCCACACCCGCGCACGCTTTCGAGGCGGCCGCCCGGGCCGGGGTCGGGGTGCAGCTGGAGCTGCTGACCATGCGCTCGGCGCTCGAGCAGCTGCCGGCGGTACCGGCCGGCGGGCGGCTCAACGTCAACCTGTCGGCCGAGGCGCTGATGACGCCGAGCGTGGTCGACGTTCTGCTGCACCATGCGCAGTACCCGCTCAGCGTGGAGATCACCGAGCACACCCAGGTCCGTGACTACGTGTCGCTCTCGGAACCGCTGGAGCACCTGCGCCGCGCCGGGGTGGAGATCGTGGTGGACGACGCGGGGGCCGGTTTCGCCAACTTCGTGCACCTGCTCAAGCTCAGGCCCTCGGTGATCAAGCTCGACATCGAGATCGTCCGGGGCGTCGACCGCGACCCGATGCGCCTGGCCCTCACCCGCAGCCTGGTCGGCTTCGCGGCCGAGGCCAAGGTGGCGCTGGTGGCCGAGGGCATCGAGACCGACGGCGAACTGCAGACCCTGAGGACGCTCGGGGTCGGGTTCGGGCAGGGGTTCATCGTCGGGCGCCCGGCAGACCTCCCAGCCGTCTGAGCTTCGGGTTCAGTCGTCGATCAGGGACGAGAGAACGGCCGTCCGGCTGCTGCGTCGCTTGGCCTCGTACTGAGCCTGGTCGGCGGCCCGGAACAGGTCGTTCGCGCTGAGATGGGGCCAGGCCCGGGTGGTGCTGGCCACCCCGCACGACACGCCGGCCCCCGCCGGTAGCCCGGAGGCCGCCGCGCACAGGGCGTTGGCGCAGGTCAGCACGGCCTGGACGGAGTGGTTGGGCACCAGCACGACGAACTCGTCGCCGCCGACCCGGGCGATCAGGCTGCCGATCAGCGGGGAGAAGTGCTGCACGAGCAGGCGGGCCACGGAAGTCAGCAGTTGGTCGCCGGCCGCGTGCCCGGTGGTGTCGTTGACTCGTTTCAAGCCGTTGACGTCGACCGCGACGGCCGTCACCCGGCGGGCGCCGGTCTCGGCCCCGGTGCGGTTACGGACCCGGCCGTCGTAGCCGTCACCGTCGTCGGGCCCGACGACGGTGGGGCTGAACCCGGCCAGGTGGCCGGGCAGGTCCTGACGCGAGGCGCGGCGGTGCTGAAGGGCCACCTCGGCGGCGTCGTCCAGGGCGCGGCGGTTGGCCAGGCCGGTGAGCGGGTCGCGGAAGGCGAGCTGTTCGAGGGCCTCGAAGTGGATGGCCCGGGACAGGGCACCGGCCAGGATCGCGCACAGCGCCTCGGTGTAGGCCAGGTCGAGCGGGAAGAAGCGATTCAGGTCGTGGTCACGGGTGGCGTAGAACTCGCCCCAGAGCTGGCCGTCGACGATCAGCGGGGCGGCCAGGGCGGTGCGCTTGCCCAGCTTGCGCAGCAGTTCCACCTCGACCGGGTCGCTCAGCGGGTCGTCCACGTCGGTGACCCAGACCTTGAGGTCGGAGAGCACCTCGCGGGCCTGCGGGTAGTCGTCGAAGTGGTAGGTCTCGTTGACCGGCCAGCGTTCCTCGTCCGGCGCCAGGTCCCCGACGTTGATCAGGGTGTGCAGGGTGCTGGTCCCGGGCTGCAGCCGGCTGATCGAGATGCTGCTGGCGCCGAGGGCCGTCAGGGCCGACTCGCTGGCCAGTTCCAGCATCTGGTCGAGGCGGATGGACAGCCCGAGGGCGCGCGCGACCGTGGCGAGGCTCTGGATCCTCGCCGTCGCCTCGTGGGATCTGGCGGTTGCTTCGTCGGATCGTGATCGCACGGTCGCCCGTCGGAGGTCGGTCGGAGCTGGTTCGCCCGAGTTCGGCACAGGAGGTGATGATGTCATCGTTCGGGCCAGGATGACCTTGAGTCTTCGGTCAGTAACTAGATTGACGGGACTTGTGGGCATCGTGGAGCGGAATTTTGGCCCTCCGGAGTGCCGGTAGGGGCCGATGCGACCGGTTGGACACGTGGGGCGGCAACGCTGGCCACCGGGCCTAGGCGCTCGACGGCGCCCCAGGGTGGCTCCTGGGGCCGCGGACGGCCCCCGGATCGGCGAGCGCGGGAACCGCGCCCGTGTGAAGGGTGGTGCTGGTGCGCCCGGCAGGATTTGAACCTGCGACCGACAGATTAGAAGTCTGTTGCTCTATCCGCTGAGCTACGAGCGCGCGGGGGATCACTGAGCGAGTCGCCGCGACTGCCGACGCCTCACCGGCTGACCCCCGACCGCGATGATACCGGCGCGTCGCCTCTGGTGAAGGGAATATGGAATGACCGCGTCGGCCAACAACGGGTAAATGGTGCGAACCGTACTTTTGGCTGGGCGTGAGGCTGTGGGAGATTGGCCTGCGCATTAAAGAAGTAGTGACCAAGAGTATTTGAATGAATGCGCAGAGTTTAACTGACCCTCCTCTCGCCGTATTTGCCGGGAAGACTTGTGTGCTGGGTCTCCCGGTACGCCCATTCGAAGGTTTCGGCGTGGGTGGGCGGTGTTCCGGGCGGGAAGGCAGTAAACATAGGTTCGGAACCTGGTCAACTGAGGCCCTTCCTCGCCCAATGCACAATTAGTTATCTTTGCTCGACGGAACGTATTGCATTCGGTCGTCAGGTCGACGACGTCGCGGACGACAGGGAGGTGGACGGCGCTGTGAGCCCGGCACGAGATGGCCGCCGCACGGAAGATCCTGGTGGAGCCGAGGGTCTCGACGGCGAACAGCGTCATCCGGAAAGAGCTGGAGGCGAGGCCTCCGGGGAGTCCGTTCCTGCCTGGGTCGTCGCCGCGGAATCGGCGAGCGGTTCGTGGATGACCGGCTCTCCTGCCCGTCGCGTGGATCTGAGTGAGATCGAATCGGCGGAGCGCGAGAAGGCGGCCGCGTCGGCCCGGTCGGCTGCCCCGGTCGTTGGCGGTGCCTCGTCCGCGGGTGCGGGTGCGCCGGGTATGGCAGGTACGGCTGCTTCGAAAGTTTCTCGTTTTGCTGGAGGAGTTCCGGTGGCTGGTCATGAGGCCCCATCGCCGGCTGTCGGCGGGGTCGAAAGTGGGCCGGGTGGGGCCGTGCCCGCCGGTCAGGCTGCATCTGCTGGGCAGGCTGTCTCTCCGGGCCAGGTTGTCTCGTCGGGTCAGGCTGGATCCGTGGGCCGGGCTGGATCCGTGGGTCAGGCTGGATCCCCGGGTCAGGCTGCCTCTTCGGGCCAGGCCGCATCCGTGGGCCGGGCCGGATCCGCTGGTCAGGCAGCATCTGCGGGTCAGGTTGGAGCCGCTGGCAAGGTTGGAGCCGCTGGCCAGGCTGGATCCGCTGGCCAGGCTGGATCCGCCGTTCAGGCCGCCGCATCCGCCGGTCAGGCCGCACCGTCGCGTCGGGCGTGGCCGGTCGGCCGAGGCGGAGCACATGCCGAGGTCCCGGAGACTCACACCGACGCTGATGCCGACCAGTCCTTGTCCGACGGCGTATTCGCTCCTGCCGTAGGCAGAGCTGTGCCCGGCGCCGCTCGCGCTGTCCCCGGCCCCGCCGCGCCTGGCCAAGCTGTGCCTGGCGCTGGCGCTGCTGCGTCTGCTGCTGGCCCTGTTGCGCCCGCTGCCGGGCCTGGGGTCGTGCCGGGTGCCGGTCCGGGTACGGGACCGGTGCGGGTGAGTCGTGCCGCGGGCGTTCGCCGTGGTGGCGTGCCGCGAAACGGGCCTGTTGGTGCGCGGCCTGGTTCTGCGCCGGGTGTCGGGCCGGGTGTCGGGCCGGGTACTGCGCCCCGGGGTGGGCCTGCTGGCGCGGGGCAGGGTGTTGGCGCCCCGCCACTGAACGAGTTTGCTAGCGCTGGGCAAGGTGTCGGGGCTGATGCTGTGCCGGGGACCGGTCCTGGTGTCGCGTCCGTTGCTGGCCGTGGCGCTGGTCCCGGTGTAGGTGCAGGTATCGGCGTTGGTGCCGGTGCCGGTTTCACGGCTGGGCCGGGTACCGGAACTGCCGTGGGGCCCGGGGTTTCGCCCGGTGGAGCCGGTTTGGTTGCCGGTGCGCAGGCTGAAGCGGGTCCTGGAGCTGCCTTCGGGGCCGCGACTGGGGCGCCCCAGCGGCGGCAGGAGCGTGGAGGGCCGGTGCCGCGTGGCGCCCGGGCCGGCAACGGGCCGGGCGGTGCTTCGGGTCCCGCCTCTGGGCCGCTTCCGGTCGGTCGTCGGCCCGTGGCCCCGGCTGTCGGCGGCCCAGCTCGCCCACCCGAAATGGGGACGGCGGGTGTTGTGGGCCCGGGCGCTCGTCCCGTGGGTAATGGATCGCAGACGGCTCCGGTCGGGGCCGGTGTCGCTGGCGGCCCGGGGGCTGGTGCGGCCTTGAGCGGTGGGGTTTTCGGCGGTCTCAGTGGCAACTCTGCGGTCGGGTCGGCTGTTGCCGGAGCTGATTCGGGTGTCGGTGGGCGCGCTGGGAATGCCACCGGTTCGGGCTTCGGAGCTGGGCCAGAGGTTGGTGCTGGCGGGAGCCCTGGTGGGACCGGGGCGCACCCGACCGGTGCAGGTGCTGGCGCACAGCTCCTGCCTCCGTTGGGGGCGCAGCCCGCTGGGAGCGGCCCGGTCGCGCAGCAGGGACAGGCGCCGGCGGGGGCCTCCGGGCAGCCGTGGTTCAGCCGTGATGCCGCAGGCGCGAATGTTTCCGCTGCGCAGGGACAAGGCGCTGGAAGCGGGCCCGGCCTCGCGGCCGGGACCTCTGGCACTGGAACCGAGGCCGCGTCCGCGGCCAAGCGTGGTCGCTCGGACAAGAGCGCGAAGGCCGCCCTCGGATCGGATGCGGCGCAGGATGCGGACGAGGACACGCTTGGCTTCGCGGCTCCCGTCGGACGCCCCTGGGTGAAGCGCCCCGACAGCGCTCCCCAAAGCACCCGCCCGGAACCGGGCCGTGAAACTGCGACCGGACCCGCTCGCCCCGAGGGCAGCCCTGGAGCCGACGAGGACGGCTCGGAACAGAACCTTTTCGCTGCCGGACCGGTCAGCGGCAAGGCCGGCGGTGTCGGCCGGGCTGCCGGGGCCGGTCTGGCTGCGCCGATCAGTTCGGCCGCCGGGAGCGTGCAGCAGGGGGCGCCCGGTTCGGCTTCCGCTGCTGGTCCCCGGACGGATACGGCCGCCGAGACCCCGGCTGCGCCGGTGGTCGGACGCGGTGTTGAACCCACAGCGGTGACCGGGCCTGCCGGTGCCGGTCAAGGCGTGGATGCGGCTGGGGGAACCACCGTGCCGAAGCGACTGGCTGCCGTCGAGCGGCTGCGTACCCAGGTGGCGACCCTGCCCCTGACTCTGGACGTGGAAGGCGTGGCCGACGTCCGTCGGGAGCGCGAGGACCTGCTCAGCCAGTTGGACGACTACATCCTGCCGCGGCTCCAACGCCCGGACGCTCCGGCGCTCGCCGTCATCGGTGGTTCCACCGGGGCGGGCAAGTCGACGCTGACCAACTCCATCGTCGGCCGCGAGGTCACCCGGTCCGGCGTGCTGCGGCCGACCACCCGCTCGCCAGTACTGGTGCACCACCCGATCGACTCGGGTGCGTTCCTGTCGCAGCGCATCCTGCCGCGACTGACCAGGGTGACCTCCGAGGCGCCGGAGCCGGTGCAGCCGATCGACCCGAACGCCCCGCGGATCACCGGTCTCCGGCTGGTGCCGTACGACGGCCTGGCCCCTGGGCTGGCCCTGCTCGACGCGCCTGACATCGACAGCCTGGTCGAGACCAACCGTGATCTCGCGGTGCAGTTGCTCCAGGCCGCGGACCTGTGGGTGTTCGTGACCACCGCGGCCCGCTACGCCGATGCAACGCCCTGGAAGATGCTGCGCCAGGCGGCTGAGAGGGGTGCCGCCATCGCCGTGGTGCTCGACCGGGTGCCGCCGGAGTCGCTGCAGGAACTGCGTATTCACCTCGCCACCAAGCTGCGCGACCAGGGGCTGGGCGGGGCGGCGCTGTTCACCGTTCCGGAAAGCCCACTGGAGAACGGGTTCCTTCCGCCCGCTTCGGTCAAGCCGTTGCGTGACTGGTTGCGCCGGATCGCCGGTGATGCGCGCTCGAGGTCGGTGGTGATCGAGCGCACGCTCAAGGGCGCCCTGCGCAGCCTGCCGCCGCGGGCCCGGTTGCTCGCGAAAGCGGCTGCGGCACAGGCTGACGGCTGGTCGCAGCTGTGGGAGGAGACCGACGGGGTCTTCATCCCCGCCCGCTCGCGCATGCTGGAGGGGCTGACCGACGGTTCGCTGATGAGCGGGCAGGTGCTCTCGCACTGGCAGGAGTTCATCGCCCGCGGCGACCTGGCCTCCCGTCTGGGGGGCGTGACGACCACGCGCACACAACGGATCGGAGCCGCGCTCAGCCAGGCGGAGGAGAGCGAGGAGTCGCTCGCGGCCACCATCTGTGAGGCCGTCTCGGCTTCGGTGCACCACAGCGTGCGCACGGCGATGGAGCAGGTGGTGGTGACCTGGCGCAAGCACCCCTACGGGGTCGGCCTGCTCACCGCCCGCGGCCATCAGGTGACCCCCACCGACCGGGAGAATCTGCTGGGCCGCCCGGTCGACGAGTGGCGGCGCGGGGTCACCGAGCAGGTGACGGAGGCGCTGAACAAGGTTCGCCAGGAACGCCCGGACGTGTCGGTCGACGAGCAGACGGTGGTGGACGTGATGTTCACCGTCACCGTGGCTCCGGATCACGATGCGACCTCCGTGTCGTCTCCCGCCGGGGGCACCGGAGCAGTCGGTGAGCAGGCCGATCCCTCGACCGAGGGAACCGGGCCTGCGGCTGAGCCCGAGGACGTCCCGGCCGGCTCCACCGTGGGTGCGCGCTTGGCGGTCGAGGAACTGCTGGGGGCCGAGACGGTGCGGGCGATCGTGGATGCGGCCCGGGCGGACCTGCTGGAGCGGGCCGGTTCGGTCATGGAGAACGAACGCCTGCGGCTGGAACGGGTACTCGAGAGCCCGGAGGGGCTCGGGTTGCGCGTCGGAGGGCTGCTCGACGCAGCATCCGCCGTGAACATCGCCGAATGAGCCCTACCCTTGAAACACATGAGTGCTGACGCGCGCCCGGGCCGTCCCGCCCGGGCCGCCGCGTGGTCACCCGACGCAGCTTCGCGAGCGACAGGATCGGCAGGATCGATGACGGACAAGGACGGCGACCGGTGAGCGACGTGATGGGGCGCGTCGCAGCACTGTCCGCAGCACTGGACTGCGGCGCTCCCTGGCTGCCCCCGGAGGCGGTCCAGAACACCCGCGACCGGATGGAGCACGTCGGCCACCGGCTCGACCTGGGTACCGAGCGCACGGTGGTGGCGCTGGTCGGCGCCACCGGCAGCGGGAAGTCCAGCCTGTTCAACGCGATCGCGCGGATGGACATCGCGGCGGTCGGTGCCCGCCGTCCGCTGACCACCTCGCCGATGGCCTGTGTCTGGGGCGAGTTCGGCTCGCAGACCCTGCTGGACTGGCTGAAGGTGCCGGCCGACCGGCGGATGGCCCGCGAGTCGGTGCTGGACGCCGACGACCAGGCCGCGCTGCACGGACTGGTCCTGCTGGACCTGCCCGACCACGACTCGACCGAGGTCGTGCACCGGGTCGAGGTGGACCGCCTGGTGCGGATGGTCGACCTGATGATCTGGGTGGTCGACCCGCAGAAGTACGCGGACAACGCCCTGCACGCGGGGTACCTGCAGAAGCTGACCAGCCACGACGGGGTCATGCTGGTGGTGCTGAACCAGGTTGACAAGCTCACCGCCGAGGAGGTCGACACCTGCGTGACCGACCTGCGCCGCCTGCTGGACGGCGACGGGCTGGGCCGGGTCGGCATCGTGCCGGTCTCGGCCACCCGGGGCGACGGGGTGGAGGAACTGCGCACGCTGCTCGCCGACGTGGTCCAGGACCGGTTCGCCGTGATCGAGCGGATCGAGAGTGACCTGGACATCGCGGCCGAGGAGATCGCGGCCGGTCTGGCTGCGGCCGAACCGGGCGCCGGGCAACCGGTCTCGCAGCAGAAGCTGAACGCCGACCTGGCTGCTGCGGCCGGTGTTCCCGCCCTGCTCGACGTGCTCACGGCCGAGTACCGCCGCCGGGGCAAGGAGAAGCTCGGCTGGGCCCCGTCGGGCTGGATCTCCAGCTTCCTCGCTTCGCGCCGGCCCAGCGCCGGGGCCGCCGAGACGCGGCTGCGGGCCGAGACCGCATCGCTGAAGGCGCTGGCTTCGCCGGCTCAGCGACCTGCTGTGCGGCTGGCTGTGGAGGCCGTTCTGGCCGACAACGCCGACCCGCTGCCGGAACGCTGGGCCACCGAGATGCGGGCCCTGGTGGCCAAGGCGGGCGACCCGGCCGTAGCGCCGGAAGACGCTCTGCTCCCGCCGGCCGGCGAAGATGACTCTTCCCGTTCGGCCGCGGTCCGCGGTGCCGGATCGCGCGGGCGGGGACGGCACACGCCGGCCTACGGCATCCCCACCATCACCCCTGGGGCCGCTGCGGGCGGGGAGCCGGACCCCGACGGTCTGGCCCGTGTCCTCGACACCCGTCTCTCCGCTGTCGATCTCCGGTTCACCGTTCCACTGTGGTGGCGCGTGGTGCAGGTTTCGCAGCAGATCTTCTGCGGTGTGGCCGGGTTCGGTCTGCTCTGGATGCTGGTGGCGGGACTGCCCCAGCTGGCCGGCCAGAACCTGCCCGGTGCCCTCGGCTCCTTCCCGGCGGCTGTCTCGGTCGGTGTGGGCGGCCTGGTCGCCGGGCTGCTGCTGGCGCTGCTGTCGCGGTGGTGGCTCGTCACCGGCGCCCGTAACCGACGGGCCGAACTCGAGAACCGGCTGAACGCGGCCGTCGCCGAGGTCGCGGCCGAACGGGTGGTCGCACCGATCCGGTCGGTGCTGGCCCGCCACCGTGAGACCAGGCAGGTACTGCTCGGCGAGAAGGCCCCCGCGGTCGGGCCCGGGCCGGGGGGCGCCCCCGGCGTGGGACACCGCCAGGCCCCGACGCTGGAGACCCGGGGCGAGCCGGTCGCGGCCCTCTCCAACTGAATCAGCACGCGGGGCATGTGTCTTCATGCCTCCGATGGTCGGCCCGAACGGTCGTGCGGTGCCATCCGCACGGCCGTTCTGTGGATGGATGCGGGTTCCTGCTTTCCACAGCCGACACGACCGGCCAGTTATCCACAGATCAACTTCCCCGCTTTGAGCCGTGCCCTCGGGCAGCCGAACCTGGACTCCTGACCGGGCATCCGGCCCGGCGGTCCCGGCTCATCCGGCCGGTGGCGAAAGGGGTCTGCAATGAACGACATCCAGGTGGTCCTGCGCGGAAATCTCGCCAGCGACCCGCGGTTCGTCCAGTTCGACGACGGCAACACCGTCACCAGTTTCCGGCTCGCCTCCACGTCCTCGTGGTTCGACCGGGAGCGCAACACCTGGGTCGACCGGCGCACGACCTACGTCAGTGTGAACTGCCGCCGCGCGCTGGCCGACAGCGCCCGGCAGAGTCTGCGCAAGGGGCATCCGGTGGTGGTCACCGGCAGGCTCTGGGAGCGCGCCTGGGTCAAGGAGGACCGCTCCGGCCGCACGCTCGAGGTGGAGGCCGAGACCGTCGGTCACGACCTCACGTTCGGGATCTCTGCGTTCACCCGGGTGGTCCGGGCGAGCCGGGACCGGCACGTGGGTGAGGACGGGGCCGAGCCGCGCAGCGCGCAGGAGTCGGAGCTGCACGGGCGTAAGCCGGAGGAAGTGGCGGTGTTCGACGCTGTCCGGGAGATCAACGCAAGTATCACCGACGTCTCCGGTCTCCCGGTCCTGGAGGATGAGCCGGCTGGATCCGAGGGTGAGGAAGAGGCCGCCGGAGACCGGTTCTCCACGTCGCGGGCGGGGTAGGCGTCGTAGCCCGTGGGGTGAGCATGAGGTCCGCAGGTGCCGGGGAGGGCTTGTGTACCGGGTCGGGTCATGAGGTGCGGCAGGATGCGCTGTCATGAGTTCCAGGCATTCGACCGGCCAAGACCTCTCGGCACGGGCCATGGGCATTGCTGCCGGAGTGCTTGCCGACGCGGTGTTCGGTGACCCCCGCAGGGGCCATCCGGTGGCCCTGTTCGGCACTTGGGCCGGGTGGCTCGAGCGGCGCCTCTACCGGCCCAGCCGCCAGCGGGGGGCTGTGTTCACCGCGATTGCTGCGGGGACGCCGGTGGTCGCGGTGGCGGTGGCGGACCGGCTCTGCAGCGAGCACCCGGCCGCCCGGGCCGGGCTGACGGCCTTGGCCACCTGGACGGCGCTCGGGGGCACGAGCCTGGCCCGCGAAGGCGCGCGGATGGCTACGGCGCTCGAGGCGGGGCACGTGCTGCAGGCTCGGGAGCTGCTCACACACCTGTGCGCCCGGGACCCGTCCGGTCTCGAGCCGCCGGAACTGGCCCGGGCAACGGTGGAGTCGCTGGCCGAGAACACCTCGGACGCTGTGGTGGCCCCGCTGTTCTGGGCAGCCGTGGCCGGTCCGGCCGGGGTGATCGGGTACCGGGCGGTGAACACGCTGGACGCGATGGTCGGATACCGATCGCCGCGGTACGAACACTTCGGATGGGCGGCGGCGCGGGTGGACGACGTGGTCAACCTGCTGCCGTCCCGCCTGACCGCGCTCATCACGATCGCAGCGGCGTCCTCGGTCCAGGGGGCGCCCGGTGAGGCCTGGGCTGTCTGGCGACGGGACCGGGGGCGGCATCCCAGCCCGAATGCGGGCCAGTGCGAGGCTTCGGCTGCCGGGGCGCTGGGGGTCCGCCTCGGGGGGACGAACGTCTATGGCGAGCAGGTCGAGTCGAGGCCCGTCATGGGGGAGGGCAACCGTGCACCGGACGTCGGGGACGTGCGTCGGGCCGTGAAGCTCGGGCGATGGGTGGGGGCCTTGGCGGCGGCCGGTGCGGTGGTGGGTGTGGTGGGGGCTGCTCGGGGCCGGGCATGGCGGTAGAGAACGCAAGGATCGAAGGGAGCCGGGACGATGAGTGCGGTTGAGCAGAACGGTACGAGTGGTGGCCCGTCGTCGCTGAGGGGCGGCCTGATGGTGGCCGGCACCACCTCCGACGCGGGCAAGAGCGTGCTGGTGGCCGGGCTCTGCCGCTGGCTGGCCCGGCAGGGCGTGCGGGTGGCTCCCTTCAAGGCGCAGAACATGTCGCTCAACTCGTTCGTCACCCGGGGTGGGGCGGAGATCGGCCGGGCCCAGGCGATGCAGGCCCGGGCGGCCCGGATCGAGCCGGAGGCGGCGATGAACCCGGTCCTGCTCAAGCCCGGCAGCGACCGCACGTCCCAGGTGGTGGTGATGGGCCGGCCCTTCGCCGAAGCCGGCGCGATGGACTACGGCGACCTGACCCCCCGGCTGCTGCCGGTCGTCCTCGAGGCCCTGGAAGATCTGCGGTCCCGGTTCGACGTGGTGATCTGTGAGGGGGCCGGCAGCCCGGCCGAGATCAACCTGCGGCACCGCGACATCACCAACCTGGGCCTGGCCCGTCCGGCGAACCTCCCGGTGCTGGTGGTGGGGGACATCGACCGGGGCGGGGTGTTCGCCGCCCTGCACGGCACCCTGGCGCTGCTGGACGCGGACGACCAGCGGCACATCAGCGGATTCGTGATCAACAAGTTCCGGGGCGATCCCGCGCTGCTGGACTCCGGGCTCGACATGATCCGGAAGATCACCGGGCGGCCGGTTCTCGGTGTCCTGCCCTACCTGACCGGGCTCTGGCTCGACGTCGAGGACTCGCTCGACCTGGAGAAGGACCGCGGGCCGATGCGCCCGCCTCTGGGCAGCGACGTGATCCGGGTGGCGGTGCCGCGCCTGCCCCGCCTCTCCAACGTCACCGACATCGACGCCCTGGCCGCCGAGCCCGGTGTGGCCGTGCGCCTGGTGCATCACGGCGCCGAGATCGCCGGAGCCGATCTGGTGGTGCTGCCGGGGACCCGGGCCACCGTCGACGACCTGGCCTGGCTGCGCTCCACCGGCCTGGCCGACGCGATCGTGGCGCACGCCGGGGCGGGGCTTCCGGTGCTGGGCATCTGCGGTGGCCACCAGATGCTCGGCCGCACGGTCACCGACGAGGTGGAGTCCCGGCGGGGCCGCGTGCCCGGTCTCGGCCTCCTGCCCACCCGCACCGATTTCGGTGCCGAGAAGGTGCTGGCCCGGCCGCACGGAACCGCGCTCGGGCACCCGGTGGAGGGTTATGAGATCCACCACGGCGTCGTCACCCTCGACCCGGAAGCCCCCGAAGGGCTCCGGAGGTCGGCCGAGGTCTTCCTGGACGGCTGGCGCAGCGGGCCGGTCTGGGGCACCACCTGGCACGGCGCGCTCGAGAACGACGCGTTCCGCCGGGCCTTCCTGACCGAGATCGCCGATCTGGCCGGGCGGGACGGGTTCCGGGTCGCCCCCGACACCTCGTTCGCGGCGTTGCGTGAGGCCCGGCTGGACTCGCTGGCCGACATGGTGGCCGACCACCTCGACGTCGCGGCCCTCGAGCGCCTGATCAACGGGGGTGTGCCCGACGGGCTGCCGTTCGTGCCGCCCGGCCGGCCATGATCACGCCGCTGGCAGCGGTGGTGACGTCCGGTGGGGGATTGCCCGGACATCCGGATGTGGCAGTATCCGAGGCGACCCGCGCGGAGGAACACCGGTGCAGGAGGTCCGGCCTGTCACGGGTGGTCCTCCGAGTCCGGGGCGGTCCCGCCACTGTGACCGGACACGATCCGGGAGCCAGGTACTCCGATCAGGTCCCCGTGCCCGCCTGGGTGCGGTGTGCGCTAGCGGTGGGCGTGGAGACCCACCGGGAGTGGAGGAACCACTGGTGCCCCCGTATCCGTTGACCGCCGTCGTCGGCATGGACGATCTGGTCCTGTCGCTCCTTCTCTCGTCGGTGGCCCCCGACATCGGCGGTGTCCTGGTCCGTGGTGAGAAGGGCACAGCCAAGTCCACCGCGGTGCGCGCGCTGGCGAACCTGCTGCCCCCGGTCGACGTGATCTCCGGCTGCCGCTTCGGCTGCGACCCGCACGCTCCCGACCCGGAGTGCCCCGACCAGCCGCACGGCCACGAGCACCACCCCCGACCGGCCCGGCTGGTCGAACTGCCGGTCGGCGCCACCGAGGACCGTCTGCTCGGCTCCCTCGACCTGGACCGCGCGCTCTCCGCCGGCGTACGGGCCTACGAGCCCGGGCTGCTGGCCGGGGCGCACCGCGGGATCCTCTACGTCGACGAGGTCAACCTGCTGCACGACCACCTGGTGGACGTGCTGCTCGACGCGGCCGCGATGGGCCGGGTGCACATCGAGCGGGAAAGCATCTCGATCACGCACGCCGCCCGTTTCGTGCTCGTCGGAACGATGAACCCCGAAGAGGGGGAGCTGCGCCCGCAGCTGCTCGACCGGTTCGGTCTGACCGTCGAGGTGCGGGCCAGCCGGGATCCGCAGGTGCGGGCCGAGGTGGTCCGCCGCCGTCTGGCCTTCGACGCGGACCCGGAAGCTTTCGTCAAGGAGTGGCAGGAGGCCGAACGCGAGCTCTCCGCCCGCATCGTCTCCGCCCGTGAGCGTCTTGCCGCCGTCGAACTGTCCGACGGGGTGCTACACCAGATCGCCGGTGTGTGCGCGGCTTTCGACGTGGACGGCATGCGGGCCGACCTGGTGGTCGCCCGCACCGCCCGGGCTCACGCGGCCTGGGCCGGGCGCAGCAGCGTGACCAGCGAAGACGTCCGGGTTGCAGCGATGTTCGCGCTCCCGCACCGCCGCCGCCGGGACCCGTTCGACGCCCCCGGCATGGACGAGAACCTGCTCGACGAGGCGCTGCGCGACAACGCGCCCGAAGACCCGGAACCGCCGCAGACCGATCCTGACGGCGGCCCCGAGGGCCCGCAGGGTGGCCCGGGTGGGCAGGACCCGCAGAATCCGCAGGGGCCCCAGGGCGATTCCGGCGAACAAGAGCCTGTGGACGATCGTCAGGCCGCTGGTTCGCAGCCCGAGTCCGTCTCGGATCAGGCTGGTCGGGACCAGGCCGGGCCATCTCCAGCCGGAGGGAACGCTTCCGCACGAAAGAACGAGGACGAGCCGGACGAGCAGACACCTCGTGCCCCGGCTCCCACGCAGGACGCGGTTGCGGCCACCAGCCCGTTCAAGGTGCGCTCGTTCAAGGTGCCCGGACTCGGAAAAGGCGCTGCAGGCAGGCGGTCCCGGGCTCTGACGGTCTCCGGCCGGACGATCGCCACCCTGCCCCTGACCGCGGAACGGGACTCCGGTGGCCGGGTGCATCTGCCCGCCACCCTCACTGCGGCCGCGACTCAGCAGCATGCTCGCGGCCGGGTGCCGGGCGGTCCGGTGCTGCTGCGCCGGGACGACATCCGGCTCGGTGTGCGAGAAGGCCGTGAGGGCAACCTGATCCTCTTCTGCGTGGACGCCTCCGGCTCGATGGCCGCCAAACAGCGCATGGCCGCGGTCAAGGGTGCTGTGCTCTCCCTGCTCCTCGACGCCTACCAGCGCCGTGACCGGGTCGGGCTGGTCACGTTCCGGGGCCAGGACGCCGAGCTTGCCCTTCCGCCCACCGGTGCCGTCGAGGCCGCTCGTATGCGTCTGGACAGGCTCCCGACCGGAGGCCGGACCCCGCTCTCGGCCGGTTTGCGCAAGTCCTGGACCGCCATCGGTAACGAGCGCCTCCGAGACCCCCACCGACGTCCGTTGTTGGTGATCGTCACCGACGGCCGGCACACCGCGGGTGAGGACCCGACACGGATCGCCGCGGAATTTGCCCGAAGGGGCATCCGCAGCGTGGTGGTCGACTGCGAACGCGGGCCGGTGCGGCTCGGTATGGCCGGAAAGCTGGCCGCCGGCCTCGGCGGCGAACTGATCACCCTCGACGATCTGCGCGCCGAGTCGCTGGCCGGCCTGGTGCGCCACCAGGTCGCCCAGACCCAGGAACGGAGGATTGCCTGATGCCTCAGGGAAAACCGGTCGCTGTCCCGACCGACGGTCTGACCACCCGTCAGCGCCGCAATCGTCCGCTGGTCATCGTGCACACCGGCACGATGAAGGGAAAGTCCACCGCCGCCTTCGGTCTGGCGCTGCGGGGCTGGACCCAGGGCTGGTCGATCGGCGTGTTCCAGTTCGTGAAGTCGGCGAAGTGGAAGGTCGGCGAGGAGAACGCGTTCCGGGCGCTCGGCCGGCTGCACGAGCAGACCGGTGAGGGCGGGCCGGTCAGCTGGGCCAAGATGGGCGAGGGCTGGTCGTGGTCGCGCAAGCCCGGCTCGGACGAGGAACACGCCGAGGCCGCGCTGGAGGGCTGGCGCGAGATCCAGCGCCGGCTCGCCGCCGAGGAACACGGGCTCTACGTGCTCGACGAGTTCACCTACCCGATGAAGTGGGGCTGGGTGGACGTGGCCGAGGTGGTCGAGACGCTGCGCGACCGGCCCGGGCACCAGCATGTGGTCATCACCGGCCGCGACGCGCACCCGGACCTGGTCGACGCGGCCGACCTGGTCATGGAGACCACCAAGATCAAGCACCCGATGGACGCGGGCCAGAAGGGCCAGCGGGGCATCGAATGGTGACAACCACCGGCCCCGGTAGGCCCGCGTCCCGGACCAGGGCAGTGCCTGCGACCGGCTCCGGCCCCGGGGACGCCCGGTGACCGCCCGGATCGTGGTGGCCGCCCCGGCCAGCGGCCACGGCAAGACGAGCGTCGCCACCGGTCTGCTCGCGGCCTTCGCCGCCCGGGGGCTCACCGTCAGCCCGCACAAGGTGGGCCCGGACTACATCGATCCGGGCTACCACGCGCTCGCCGCCGGGCGTCCGGGCCGCACGCTCGACCCCTGGCTGGCCGGCGAGGAGCGGCTCGTCCCCCTGTTCAAGCACGCCGTGGCCACCCCCGTCCCGGCCGACCTGGCCGTGATCGAGGGCGTGATGGGGCTGTACGACGGGGCGGCCGGCCGGGGCGAGTTCGCCTCGACCGCCCACGTCGCCCGGACGCTCGACGCCCCGGTCCTCCTGGTCGTGGACAGCACCGCGATGGGCCGCTCGGTCGCCGCCCTGGTCAAGGGCTTCGCCGGGTTCGACCCGCGGATCCGGGTCGGTGGCGTGGTCCTGAACCGGGTCGGCTCCGACCGGCACGAGATGATCCTGCGCCTCGCCCTGGAGGAACTGGGCATCCCTGTGCTCGGCGCGATCCGTCGGCACGATGCACTCGCGACGCCCTCTCGGCATTTGGGCCTTGTGCCCGCCGCGGAACGGTCGCAGGAGGCCGTGGACGTGGTCCGCGGGCTGGGTGCGGTGGTTGCCGACGCGGTCGATCTGGACGCCGTGCTGGCCCTCGCCCGCTCCGCGCCGGAGCTGCCCGGCCCGGCCTGGAACCCCGACAGCGAGATCGCCGCCCTGCGGGAGAGCGCGCCCACCGACGGATTCCGGCCGGTCATCGCGATGGCCGGGGGTGCCGCGTTCACCTTCTCCTACGCCGAGACGGCCGAGCTGCTGACCGCCGCCGGCGCGGACGTGGTCACGTTCGACCCGCGCAGCGACGAGACGCTGCCGGCCGGCACCAGCGGGCTGGTGATCGGCGGAGGCTTCCCCGAGATCTACGCAGAGGAGCTGTCGGCCAACCGTCCGTTAAGAATTGCCGTGGCCGAACGGGCAAAGGTGAATGTGCCCATCGTGGCGGAGTGCGCGGGTTTGCTCTACCTGGCACGCTCTCTCGATGATCGGGAGATGTGCGGTGTGCTGGACACGGAGGCGAACATGACCGGCCGGCTCACCCTGGGATACAGAGAGGCGACTGCGATGAGTGACTCCGTCCTCGCCACCGCCGGCGCAACGGTGCGTGGCCACGAGTTCCACCGGACGGCCTGTCGTCCGGGCACGGGTGTCACACCGGCCTGGGAATGGACGGCTCCGGACGGGAGCCGGCACCGGGAGGGATTCGTCCAAGGTGCTGTCCATGCCTCCTACCTCCATCTGCACTGGGCCTCGATGCCGGGCGCCGCGCTGCGCCTGACCGAGGCAGCCCGCGTGAACGCCCTGACCGGCGACGTCGTCCACAGCTCGACCGGTGCCACCGGTAGAGGAAGAGAGGTCAAAGCCTGATGTCGACCACCGCAGCCTCCGACACCGGCTCGACCGACGGGCGCAGTCCCGAGGAGATCCGCGACCGCTACAACGAGATCGGGCCGATCACCGGTGCCCTCCAGCTGGGCCTGCAGGGCACCGGCGACCAGATCGTCGTGGGCATCGGCTCACGCCGGGGGGTCGGCATCCGCGACGTGCGGATGGCGATCGGCCAGGCCCTGTCCAGCTCCGGGGTCCGGGCCCGCGACGTGATCGCGATCGCCACGGTCGACGCCAAGCAGAGCGAGGAGGCCCTCCTCGAGCTGGCCGACATGCTCAACATCCCGCTGCGGTTCCTGCCCGCCGACGTCCTGGCCGGGCAGAACGTGCCCAACCCGTCGGCCACCACCGAGCGGCTGGCCGGGGTTCCCTCGGTCGCCGAGGCGGCGGTGCTCGCCTCCGACGCCGAGCTGATCGGCCCCAAGCACACCTACCGCGGGGTCACGGTCGCGGTCGGCCGGATGACCAGGGCCGTCCCCCCGCAGCAGCACGGCTGGGCTGCCCAGAGCGCGCACGGCGTGGGCACCGAGGCCCGGGTCTACGAACAGACCTACGACGAGGCGTACATCGCCGAGGACCTGGGGCACCACGGAGACGCCGAAGTGGCGCCCGGTCTGGTCGATCTGGCCGTGAACGTGCGTGGCTCCGCGCCCGAGTGGCTGCAGCAGCGCCTGCGCGACGCGGTCACCGACCTGGCCGCCTATCCCGACCCGCGGGCCGCCACCGAGGCGATCGCGGCCCGGCACGGCCGTCCGGCCGACCAGGTGCTGCTGACCTCCGGCGGCGCCGAGGCCTTCGTTCTGCTGGCCCGGGCGCTGGCCCCGCACCGCGCCGTGGTGATCCACCCGCAGTTCACCGAGCCGGAGGCCGCTTTGCTGGCCGCCGGGCACGAGGTGCAGCGGGTGGTGCTCGCCCCGCCCTTCCGGATCGACCCGGGCCTGGTGCCCGATGACGCCGACCTGGTCATGGTGGGCAACCCGACCAACCCCACGTCGGTGCTGCACCCGGCCGAGACGCTGATCGCGCTGTCCCGGCCGGGCCGGGTGCTGGTGGTCGACGAGGCCTTCATGGACGCGGTCCCGGGGGAGTCGCAGTCGCTGGCCGGCAGCCCGCAGCGGCCCGCGCCGGACGTGCCCGGCCTGGTGGTCGTGCGCAGCCTCACCAAGAGCTGGGGCCTGGCCGGTCTGCGGGTGGGGTACCTGCTGGGCGCTCCCGAGCTGCTGCGGGCCTGCGCGGCGACGCAGTCGCTGTGGGCGGTGAACTCGCTGGCGGTGGAGGCGGCCACCGCGGTCACCACGCCGGAGGCCCTGGCCGAGGCGCAGACCTTCGCCGCGCACCAGGCCGAAGACCGTGAGCACCTGGTGCGCGCCCTGGCCCAGGTGCCGGACGTGGAGGTGCAGGGCCCGGCCTCGGCGCCCTTCGTGCTGCTGCGTGCGGGCGGCCCGGACCCGGCGGGCGTGCACCAGCGCCTGCGTGAGGCGGGCTGGGCCGTGCGCCGGGCCGACACCTTCCCCGGCCTGGGTTCGGGCTGGATGCGGGTGGCCGTGCGCGACCGGTCCACGTCGCAGCAGTTCGCCGTGGCCCTGAACCGGGCCGTGCACGGGTAGCCACTCCGCCTGCTCAGGACGGTCCGGCTCAGCAGAGCCAGACCGTGCTGGGCAGAGACATCCACAGCGGCTGACCAGACTCCTGAGGGGGCAGCGGCCCGCACCGGCGCCCAGGCAGAATCGCTGCCCGGGCGCCGAATGCTGTCAGGACATCGCACGACCGGCGGGAGCGGCCGAACAGCCGTCCTTCCGCCCCGACACCGCCAGGAGCACCACATGACAGCCGACCAGGGCCAAGGACACGGCCAAGAGCCGGGCCAGGCGCAGGGCCGGGCCCTGCTCGAGGCCACCCTCGCCGCGATCACCCCGGCCGATCCGCAGGCCCTGGAGGCGGCCCGGGACCGGCAGGCCCGCCTGACCAAGCCCGCCGGCGCCCTCGGCGTGCTCGAGGACGTCTCGATCCGCCTGTCCGGCCTGGCCGGCACCTGCCCGCCGCCCGACCCCAGCCCCGCGGCCGTCGCCGTGTTCGCCGCCGACCACGGCGTGCACGCCCAGGGCGTCAGCCCCTGGCCGCAGGAGGTCACCGCCCAGATGGTGGCCAACTTCCTGGCCGGTGGCGCCGCCGTCAACGTGCTCGCCCGGCAGACCGGCGCCACGGTGGTGGTGGTCGACGCGGGCGTGGTCACCCCGCTGCCCATTCCCGACGGGGCCCTGGTGGCCGACGCCCGCAACCTCACCCCCGAGCAGCCCCGCCTCCTCGAGCGTGCGGTCCGGCGGGGCAGCGACGACATCTCGGTGCGCCCGGCGATGACTCGGGAGCAGGCCGTCCAGGGCCTGGCCAGCGGTATCGAGATCGCCGGGCAGCTGGCCGAGGCCGGCCACCGCTGCCTGGTGGCCGGGGACATGGGCATCGCCAACACCACCGCCTCGGCCGCCCTGATCGCCGCCTTCACCGGCACCGACCCGGCCGACGTCACCGGCCGGGGCACGGGGATCGACGACGAGGCCCACCGGCACAAGATCGGCGTGGTCCGGGTCGCCCTGGCCCGTCGCACGGCCGAGAACGAGACCCATCCGCAGGACCCGATCGACATCCTGGCCTCGGTCGGCGGCCTGGAGCACGCACAGATCGCCGGCTTCGTGCTCGGCGCCGCTGCCCACCGCGTCCCGATCGTTCTGGACGGGGTCATCGCCGGCGCCGCCGCCCTGGTCGCCGTCGCCCTTGCCCCCGCCGCCGTGGACGCCTGCCTGGCCGGTCACCGCTCGGCCGAGCCCGGGCACGCCGTGGCCCTCGGCCACCTCGGCCTGACCCCGCTGGTGGACCTCGAACTGCGCCTGGGCGAGGGCAGCGGAGCGGTGCTGGCCCTGCCGTTGGTCCGATCGGCTGTCGCCGTGCTGCGTGAGATGGCGACGTTCGACACAGCCGGCGTCACCGAGAAGAGTTCCTGAGACAATGCCGCAAGTGGACAGGCCGTACATCGCCGGGCTCGATCTGACCGGTCGCCGAGTGGTCGTGGTCGGCGGGGGAACCGTCGCCCAGCGCCGGTTGCCGCCCCTGCTCGACGTCGGGGCACAGATCGTGCTGGTCGCCCCCGAGGTCACCCCCGCCATCGAGGGCATGGCCGAGGCCGGTGAGCTCACCTGGCACCGGCGCAGCTACCAGCCGCACGACCTCGAGGGCGCCTGGTACGTCCTCGCCCTCACCGACCAGCCCGAGGTCAACGCGGCGGTGGCCGAAGAGGCCGAGCAGCGCCGGGTGTTCTGCGTGCGCGCCGACCGGGGTGCCTCCGGCACCGCCTCCACCCCCGCCAGCGGTGAGTGGCGAGGTCTGCGCGTGGCGGTGGCCAGCGAGTCGATCGGCCCCGGTTCCGAGCACGGCGCCGACCCGATCCGCGCCGCCGTGGTCCGCGACGGCCTGCTGGAGTGGCTGCGTTCCGGCGCGGGCGACGAGCTGCTGGCCCGGCGCAAGCAGGCGCGCGGCGAGCAGACCCGGGCCGACATGGCCCCGCAGAAGCTTCCCGGGGTGGCCCTGGTCGGCGGTGGCCCCGGCGACCCCGACCTGATCACCGTGCGCGGGCGCCGGCTGCTCGGCCAGGCCGACGTGGTGGTGGTCGACCGGCTCGGGCCGCGCAGCCTGCTGCCCGAGCTCAGCCCCGAGGTCGAGCTGATCGACGCGACCAAGCTGCCCCGCGGGCGGTCGATGTCGCAGGAGGCGATCAACGCGGCCCTGGTCGAGCACGCCCTGGCCGGCAAGTTCGTGGTCCGGCTCAAGGGCGGCGACCCGTACGTGTTCGGCCGCGGTTCCGAGGAGCTCGAGGCCTGCCTGGCGGCCGGCGTACCGGTGCAGGTGGTCCCCGGCCTGAGCAGCGCCATCTCGGTGCCCGGCCTGGCCGGGATCCCGCTCACCCACCGGGGGGTGGCGCACGAGGCGGTGATCGTCTCCGGGCACCTGCCGCCCGACAACCCCGACTCGCTGATCGACTGGACGGCCCTGGCCCGCCTGCACGGCACGATCGTGGTGCTGATGGGCGTGGCCAACCTGCCTGCCATCGCCGAGACGCTGATGGCCCACGGCCGCGACGGCAGCACCGGGGTCGCGGTGATCCAGGACGGCTCGATGCCCGCCGAGCAGGTCACCGTCTCCAGCCTGGCCGAGATCGGTGCGCTGGCTCAGCAGGCGAACATCCGCCCACCGGCGATCATCGTGATCGGGGAAGTGGTGAACCGCAGGCCGCAGTAGCCGTACGGGGGAGGCTCAGGGATGAGCGAAGTGGCCGACGTTCTGGTGGTCGGCGCCGGTCCCGCAGGGGCCAGCGCCGCCCTGGCGGCCCGGCAGACCGACCCGGCCGCAGACGTCCGTCTGCTCGATCTGGCCGACTTCCCCCGCGACAAGGTGTGCGGTGACGGCATCGCCCCGCACGCCCTGGCGGAACTGCGACGGCTCGGGGTCACCGGCCTGGCCGAGGGCTACGGCCCGATCCACACGCTCGACCTGCGCTCACCCGGCGGCCTGCAGCTGAAGGCCCGGGCGCCGGAGCCGATGTACGTGATCCCGCGGGCCGTGTTCGACGCGCGGCTGGTGGCGGCGGCCCAGGCTGCGGGCGTCACGCTGGTCAGACACCGGGCCAGGACGCTGGAGCAGCACCGCACCCATGTCCGGGTCGACAACGAGCACGCCGGAAAGACTCTGGTGATCGCCGACGGGGCGAACTCCACGCTGCGACGGGCCCTGAACATCCCGCGCAACCCCGACCAGCACATGGCCGTGGCGATCCGGGGTTATGCACCCGAACACCCGGCCGACCACCTGGACCCGGCCCAGTCCATCGTCATGCAGGACGACGCCTGGCCGGCCTACGCCTGGTCGTTCCCACTGGTCGACGGCAGCGGGACGGCGAACATCGGGTACGGACGCCTGCGCTCGGCCCTGCGCTCCCGTCGCCAGCTCGAGGAGGAGCTGACGCGGCTGCTCCCCGGCCGGCCCGCCGAACGGCTGCGGGCCCACCACCTGCCGCTGGCCACCTGGCGTCCGCGGCAGCCCGACGGCCGGGTGCTGCTGGCCGGTGACGCGGCCTCGCTGATCAACCCGCTGACCGGTGAGGGCATCTTCTACGCCGTGCGCTCGGGCCGCCTGGCCGGGCAGGAGGCCGCGCGGGCCGCCGCGCGCGAACGAACGGCGACCACCGAGCCGACCAGGGCGAACCCCGGCCGGGCCTACCGCGAGGCCCTGCGGGCCGAGCTGGGCCGGCACCTACGCCACACCAGCTGGCTCGCCCGCCTCTCCGCCCACCCGGGAGCCGTGGACGCCGCCGTCGCCGCAGCCCAGGCCCGGCCGGAGACCCTGCACCGCCTGATCGACCTGGGCCTGGGCGACGGCGTGATCCCGGCCCGCCTGGCGCCGCCGGTACTGCTGCACTTCGCCCGGGGGCGGCTGCTCAGGCTGCCTGCCAGTACGGGTCGCGCCCGGTGAATGCCACCAGCTTCTCCAGGTCGGAGGCGGTGCCCGGCACCTCGACCTGGTAGCCGAAGCTCTTGTCCGGCCCGCGGTACTCGTCGGTGAGCATCTTCGGCATGAACGCCAGGGCGGCCGCCACCGCCTCGGCCGGCGGGTTCCAGGGCAGGCCGGTGGCCTGGGCCAGGTCGTGCCCGTGCACCAGGTACTCGCCCAGGCACATGCCCAGCCCGGCCGAACCGGGCAGCGGCCCGCCGAACATGACCACCTGCTCGTCGGCCACCCCGGCGTCGACCCCGGCGCTGATCTGACGGCGGGCCCCGCGCATCACCTCGGCCGCCTCGGCCGGGCTCTGTGGGGCCTGGTAGCCCTCGACGTCAGGCCGCTCGTCGGTGCCCTGCGGCCGCTCGAACACTGCGCCGAAGAACAGCGCCCAGCCCAGGATGTGGCTGCGCAACTTGGACACGTCGAACTCGGGGCACGGTGTCGGCGCCGAGTACTGCTCGGGTTTCACCTGGGCGAGCAGGTCGGCGAGTTGGTCCAGGACGATCGGCAGATGCAGCCCTGCGGGCGACGAATTCGTCATGACAATCAAACTAGGGGTGAGGTACGACAGTTTCTTGAAGAACCGCGACACCGGCACCCGCAGTAAGGTCACCGTCATGGAGGGCCCGAAACCCGTCACCGAGGACAGCAGAGGCATCATCGGCCCCGAGGCTCTGCGGCGTCACACCCGCCTCGACCGCTACCCGGCCGGAACGGCGCTCGAGGGTCTGATCGCCTGGTTCTGGGTGGCCTCCTGGTCGCTCCCGGCGAACACCGTCCACACCCAGGAACTGCTCACCCACCCCTGCGCCAACCTCTACGTCAGTCCCGAAGAACCGAACGGCGTCACGAAGGCCGAACTGGAAGGCGTTCTGCAGCAACGTTCCAGCCGCCGCCTGGCCGGCACCGGGATCTGCGTCGCCGCAATGACCACGCCCGGCGGCCTGGGGGCCTTCCTCGACGGGCCCGCCGGCCGGTACAACGACCGCGTCGTCCCCCTGGGCCAGGCCATCGGCACCGATGACCAGAGTCTCGTCACGCAGATCGAGGCGACCGACGACGAAGTCGCCAAGGTCGCCGTGTTACGGCGGGCGCTCGAAGCAGCGGTCCAGGAGCACCGTGTCGAGCCCGCCCGCGAGGTCGCGGCGGTGGCCAGGCTGGCCGAGACCGACCGCACCCTGCGCCGAGTGGAACAGCTGGCCACCGAGGCCGGGACGAGTGTGCGCACCCTGCAACGGATGTTCGCCGAGTACGCGGGGGTCTCCCCGACCTGGGTGCTGCGCCGCTACCGCCTGCTCGACGCGGCCGAGTCCGCCCGCCGGGGGGAGAACGTGAAGTGGGCCCGGATCGCCGCCGATCTCGGCTACAGCGACCAGGCCCACCTCGTCCGGGACTTCAGCGCGGCGATCGGGTCCACCCCGGCCGCCTATGCCAAAGCCACGCTCTGAGAGCTACTTACCCTCCAGATCGCCCTCGGTACGCAGAAACACCTCGCGCAGCGCGTCCAGCATCGCCTCGTCCGGCGCCGCCCACAGTCCCCGCTCGGCCGCCTCCAGCAGGCGCTCGGTGATGCCGTGCAGCGCCCACGGGTTGGAGTCGGTCATGAACTTCTGCATGCCCTCGTCCAGCACGTACGTCTCGGCCAGCTTGCCGTACATCCAGTCCGCGACCACACCGGTGGTGGCGTCGTAGCCGAACAGGTAGTCGACCGTGGCCGCCATCTCGAAAGCGCCCTTGTAGCCGTGCCTCTGCATGGCCGCCACCCAGCGCGGGTTGACCACCCGGGAGCGGAACACCCGGGAGACCTCCTCGTGCAGGGTCCGGGTGCGGACGGCGGAGGGCTGGGTGCTGTCTCCGATGTACGCCTTGGGGGCGGTGCCGGTCAGCGAGCGGACCATCGACACCATGCCGCCGTGGTACTGGAAGTAGTCGTCGCTGTCGGCGATGTCGTGCTCGACGCTGTCGTAGTTCTTGGCCGCCACCGCGATCCGCTTGTACGACGACTCCATGTCCTCGCGCGCGGGCCGGCCGTCCAGCCCTCGCCCGTACGCGTAACCGCCCCAGACCGCGTACACCTCGGCCAGGTCCTCGTCGTTGCGCCAGGTCCGGGTGTCGATCAACGGCAGCACGCCGGCGCCGTAGGTGCCCGGCTTGGAACCGAAGATCCGGGTCGTGGCGCGGCGGGAGTCGCCGTGCGCGGTCAGATCGTCCTGCACGTGCGCCCGCACGAAGTTCTCCTCCGGAGACTCCTCCAGCGAGGCGGCCAGCTGGACCGCGTCGTCCATCATCGCGACCACGTGGGGGAAGGCGTCCCGGAAGAAGCCCGAGATCCGCACCGTGACGTCGATCCGCGGGTGGCCCAGTTCGTCCAGCCCGATGGCCTCCAGCCCGGTGATCCGCCGGGAGGCGTCGTCCCAGACCGGCCGGATCCCCAGCAGAGCCAGCACCTCCGCCACGTCGTCACCGGAGGTCCGCATCGCCGAGGTGCCCCAGATCGACAGCCCCACCGAACGCGGCCAGTCGCCCTCGTCGGCCCTGTACCGCTCGAGCAGCGACTCGGCCATCGACCGCCCGGTCTCCCAGGCCAGTCGGCTGGGCACCGCGCGCGGGTCGACCGAGTAGAAGTTGCGCCCGGTCGGCAGCACGTTGACCAGACCTCGCAGCGGCGAACCGCTCGGGCCCGGGTTGACGAAACCGCCTTCCAGCGCGTGCAGCACGGCCGTGAGCTCGTCCGTGGTCCCGGCCAGTCGCGGAACCACCTCGGTGGCCGCGAACTCCAGCACGGCCCGCAGGCCTTCGCGGTCCACCTTCGAAACGTCCAGATCAGAGGACGCCAGCACCGACTCGATCACGGACGGCACCGACTCGACGGCCCAGGAAGCGTCGTCCAACCCCTGGACCAGCGCCACCGCGGTCAGTTGCGCGGCGTCCACCTCTTCCAGACCGTCCGCTTCAGCAACGCCGGTACCGACCAAGGCCTCGTCCAGGCCCAGCGCCTCGCGCAGACCGGGCAGCGACTGCGAACCGGCCCACAACTGCCGGGCCCGCAGCATCGAGGTGACCAGGTGCACCCGCACCGAACCGGTCGGCGCTTGCCCGAGAACGTGCAGCCCGTCCCGGATCTGGGCGTCCTTGACCTGGCAGAGCCAGCCGTCCAGGTGCAGGATCATGTCGTCGAACTCGGCCTCGTGCGGCCGCTCGGCCAGGCCCAGGTCGTGGTCCAGCTTGGCGGCGTGCATCAGCGTCCAGATCTGGGTCTGGATCTGCGGGGCCTTGGCCGGGTCCATCGCGGTGACCGCGGCGTACTCGTCCAGAAGCTGTTCGAGCCGGGCGATGTCGCCGTAGGAGTCGGCCCGGGCCATCGGCGGCACCAGGTGGTCGACCAGCGTGGCGTGCGCCCGGCGCTTGGCCTGGGTGCCCTCGCCCGGGTCGTTCACCAGGAACGGGTAGATCAGCGGCAGGTTGCCCAGCGCGGCGTCGGGGGAGCAGGAGGCCGACAGCGCGAGCGTCTTGCCGGGCGTCCACTCCAGGGTGCCGTGCTTGCCCAGGTGCACCAGCGCGTCGGCGCCGAAACCACCCTCGGAGACAGCCAGGTTCAGCCAGTGGTACGCCGCCAGGTAGTGGTGCGAGGGCGGCAGTTCCGGGTCGTGGTAGATGGCCACCGGGTTGTCGCCGAAGCCCCGCGGCGGCTGCAGCAGCAGCACGATGTTGCCGGAGACGATGGCCGCCAGCACGATGTCGCCGTCCGGGTCGCCGGAGGACAGCGCCCCGCCGGGCGGGTCGACGAACATCTCACCCGGCGCCGGACCCCACGACTCGACCACGGCCTCCTGCAGATCGGCAGGGAGCGTCTGGAAGAACCGGCGGTACACCGCGGCCGGGATCCGGACCGGGTTACGGGCCAGGTCCTCTTCCGACAGCCAGTCCAGGTCCTGCCCGCCGGCCTCGATCAGCCCGTGCACCAGCGCGTCGCCGTCCATCGCCTCGAGGCCGGGCAGCGCCTCGGAGCCTTCCAAAGGCCCGACATCGTAACCAGCTTCAGACAGCGCCTTCAGCAGCACCAGTGCCGAGGCCGGAGTGTCCAGCCCAACTGCGTTACCGATCCGCGCGTGCTTGGTCGGGTAGGCCGTCAGCACCAGACCGATGCGCTTCTGCGCAGCGGGCAGGTGCCGCAGCCGGGCGTGGGCCACCGCGATACCGGCCGCCCGCAGGGCGCGCTCCGGGTCGGCCACGTACTGCGTGAGGCCCTCGGAGTCGACCTCCTTGAACGAGAACGGCACCGTGATCAGCCGGCCGTCGAACTCCGGGATCGCCACCTGGTTGGCCGCGTCCAGCGGGATCAGGCCCTCGGAGTTCTCCAGCCAGCGCTCCCGCGAGGTCAGCGTGCTGATCGCCTGCAGGATCGGCACGTCCAGCGCGGCCAGCGCCCCGATGTCCCAGGTCGACTCGTCACCCCCGGCCGAGGCGTTGGCCGGCCGGTTGCCGCCCGCCGCCAGCACCGTGACCAGCAGCGCGTCGGCCGTGCCGAGCAGCTCCATCAGGTCGTCGGGGGCGGCCCGCAGCGAGGCACAGAAGATCGGCAGGGGCCGCCCACCGGCCTGCTCCACCGCCTGGCACAACGCCTCGACGAAGGCGGTGTTACCCGCAACGTGATGGGCGCGGTAGTAGAGCACCGCGATCGTCGGGCGCCCACTCTCTGGGGGCACCTCCCGGCCCCCTAGGGGCTGGGGGACCTCAAGCAACGGACGCTCGAGCACACCCCAGACCGGCGTGCTGCGCGGCGGCTCGAAGCCGAAGCCGGTCAGCAGCAGGGTGTCGGTCAGGAACGAGTGCAGTTCGGTCAGGTTCTCCGGACCGCCCTCGGCCAGGTAGCCGTGCGCCTGGGTGGCCACCCCGACCGGCACCGTCGAGCGGCGCATCAGGTCGGCGTCGGGCAGCGCCTCGCCGGAGAGCACCACCACCGGCACGCCCTTGGCCAGCAGCGCGGCCAGGCCCTCTTCCCAGGCCCGGGTGCCGCCGAGCAGGCGCACCACGGTGACCGCGACGCCTTCGAGCAGGCCGTCCAGGTCTTCCACGGCCACCCGGTTGGGGTTGGCCAGGCGGTAGGGCACCTTGCTCGCGCGTGCGCTGAGCAGATCGGTGTCCGAGGTGGAGATGAGCAGCACAGTGGAGCGCTCGGGAGCCTCAAACGTCACGTACGTCCTCTTCCTCGCCGTCCGCGCGGCGGGTTGCTGCGGTGCGGCACAGTTTCCTGGCTCGGCGTCCGCGTGACGTCCCGGCCTTCCAGCCCTCACAGGCCGTGACCATGGAGTTCTGGAACGTCACTCAGCGCTCACAGTGGCGCGACCGCGCCGGATTCTCACCGGCTTCCTGTCCGCCACACCGCGGTTGCTTTACGGGGCCACTGTGCCAGCCCTCGGCAACCCGCCCAACCCCCGGCCGTGGAGCACCTAAGCTGACCGGGTGTTCGTCGTGCATGCGTGGTGGTCGATCTCTGCCAATGACCCCGCTGACGACGGCTCCCTGGTGCTCTGGGCCGAAGATCCACAGATTCGCACTGCCCCCGCCGAACGCACCGGCCGTCGGCCCAAGATCCGCGAGCACCCCTTCGACGTGCCCTCCGAGGAGCTCCGGCACACCATCACGGATGTCGCCGACCTGGTGGACGAAGGCTGGAAGGAGGGCACAGCCGACCTTGTGCTGCCCTCGTTCCAGCACGCTCCCGGCGGTTCGCCCGAGCTCCTGGACCTGCGTTCGGGCTGGCCCAGTGATCGTGCCGAGGGGGAGTCGGCGCGGCTGTTCCCACAGGTCCGCTGGCGGGTAAGGACGATTGCGGTGCCCGCCTGGCAGGCCCCCCAGGTGTTGCTGGGGTTAGGTAAAGAGCTTGAAGACGCCCCAACGCTCGGATCCGACGTCCGTCACCTTCTCGCTCTGCACCAGTTCGCAGAAAACCTGATCAGCCGCGGTCGCGTGCTTCCCGTCGTGCTGGAGACCCCCGACGGGCACGGAGTCGCTCGTTGGCGCCCGGTGATCACCGGGGACGACGGCGAATGGTTCCGGCATGCGGTGCACACTCTGCCCCCGTCCTTGAATGCCGAGGCCCCCGCCGACCAGAGCGCTGCGGCCGCAGTCGATGCCCTGGTCGACGTGGGAGTGCGGGGCAGGCTCGGGCCTGGCCCGGGTACGGGCGGGCTGGGGCTGCTGGGCTGGCGGCAGGCCCTGCACGGGCAGTACCCCGCGTTCCCGGCGAACCAGCGGCAGATGCGTCACCTGGTCGAGGGCCTGGACACCTGGCAGGCCGAGACGGTGCACGGCGGGCTCGTGCGGGCCGGCTTCCGCCTCTCCGAGCCCACCGACGACGACCTCGACAGCATCCTGCGCCCGGCCCGGATCGAACTGCGCCCGGCCGAGCTGGCGGCCCTGTGGCGGCTGGAGTTCGGCCTGCAGGACGCCGACCAGCCCGGCCTCTTCGTGTCCGCGCAGGACATCTGGGACCGGGAGCCGAGCCTGACCCGGCTGCGCCGCAACGCCCCGCGCCCGCAGGAGACGCTGCTGGCCGAACTGGGCCGGGCCCTGCGGCTCTACCCGGCCCTGCGTGATGCGCTGCTGCACGCGCAGCCCGTCGAGCTCCTGCTCGACAACGCCGGGGCCCACCACTTCCTCACCGAGGCGGCCGGTCTGCTGATCGGCGCAGGCTTCGGGGTGCAGCTGCCCGGCTGGTGGTCACGGCCGCAACGGCTGGGCGCGCGGCTGCAGGCCGGCACCAAGCCCCAGCCCGGAAGGGTCGAGGGCACACCGGTCTTCCGGCAGAACGACATCGTGGAGTACGACTGGCGGCTCTCCGTCGGCGACGCGCTGCTCACCGACGACGAGGTCGAGTCGCTGATCGAGGCCCAGGCGCCACTGGTGAAGCTGCGCGGCGAGTGGATGCAGGTCGATCCCGAAAAGCTGCGCAAGGCGCGTACTTTTCTGCGCAAACAGCGCAAGACCGGCCCGCAGACCATGTCCATCGCCGACGTCCTCTCGGTGATCGGTGCTGGTTCCGAAGGGCCCGCCGGGCTCGAGGTGACCGGGGTGGACGCCTCCGGCTGGCTGGCCGACTTCCTGGCCTCCCCGGAAGAGCGTCAATTGACGACGTTTCCGGTCACCAGTGATTTCAAGGGCACCTTGCGCCCGTATCAGGAGCGCGGTGTCTCCTGGCTGGCCTTCCTCGAATCTCTCGGCCTGGGAGCGGTTCTGGCCGACGACATGGGGCTGGGCAAGACCGTGCAGCTGCTCGCCCTGATCGCCTCGGACCAGGAAAAGCCTCAAGGCACCGATGATCTGGTGCCCGCGCCGACGCTGCTGGTCTGCCCGATGTCGCTGGTCGGCAACTGGCAGCGCGAGGCCGCCAAGTTCACCCCGGGACTACGGGTGCACGTCCAGCACGGCTCCGACCGCCCCCAGGGTGAGGAGTTCGCCGCTGCCGTGGCCGGGTCCGACCTGATCATCACCACCTACTCGCTGCTCGCCCGCGACGCCGTGGCCCTGCGCAAGTACGGCTGGCGGCGGATCGTGCTGGACGAGGCCCAGGCGGTGAAGAACGCGGCCACCCAGGCGGCCACCGCGGCCCGTTCGCTCACCGCCGAGCGCCGGATCGCGGTCACCGGAACCCCGGTCGAGAACCGTCTGGCCGACCTGTGGAGCCTGATGGAGTTCGCCAACCCGCGCGTGCTCGGCGACCCGGCGGACTTCAAGAAGCGCTACGCCCTGCCGATCGAGCGGGTCGGCTCCGAGGAGGCCCGTGAGCAGCTGCGGGCGGTGACCCAGCCGTTCGTGCTGCGCCGGGTCAAGACCGACCGGAAGATCATCAGCGACCTGCCCGAGAAGCTGGAGATGGAGGTGGTCTGCACCCTCACCGCCGAGCAGGCCGCGCTCTACCAGAACGTGGTCACCGACATGATGGAGCGGATCGAGCAGAAGGAGGGCATGGAGCGGCGCGGGCTGGTGCTGGCCGCGATGACCCGGCTCAAGCAGGTCTGCAACCACCCGGCCCAGTTCCAGCGCGACGGCAGCCGGATCCCCGGTCGTTCGGGCAAGCTGGCCCGGCTCGAGGAGACCCTGGAGGAGGTGCTCGCCTCCGGTGAGAAGGCTCTGCTGTTCACCCAGTACGCGGAGTTCGGCGAGATGCTGCGCACCCACCTCACCGCCCGGTTCGGCCGCGAGGTGCTGTTCCTGCACGGTGGGGTGAGCAAGACCCGGCGCGACGAGATGGTGGCCCGGTTCCAGAGCGGCGACCACGACGCGCCGCCGATCTTCGTGCTGTCGCTGAAGGCCGGCGGCACCGGGCTGACCCTGACCGCGGCCAACCACGTGATCCACGTCGACCGCTGGTGGAACCCGGCGGTCGAGGACCAGGCCACCGACCGCGCCTTCCGGATCGGCCAGTCCCGTACGGTGCAGGTCCGCAAGTTCGTCTGCGCCGGCACGCTGGAGGAGCGGATCGCCACGATGATCCGCGACAAGCGCGGTCTGGCCGCCTCGATCGTCGGCACCGGCGAGGGCTGGCTCACCGAACTGTCCAGCTCCGAGCTGCGCGACCTGCTCACCCTCGATCCCTCGGCGGTGGGCTGAGATGGCCGATTTCAGCAAGTTCGGAGCGCCCCGGCCGGTCGAGAACGGCCTGACCGCCCGCAGCGAGCGGGGTGACATCGGCGAGCAGTGGTGGTCGCGCCGGTTCATCGGGGTGCTGGAGTCGTTCGCCCTGGGCACGCGGCTCACCCGGGGGCGTTCCTACGCCCGCAAGGGGCAGGTGATCTCGCTGGAGATCGCGGTCGGCGAGGTGCAGGCCGACGTGCAGGGCTCGCGGGTGACCCCCTACCGGGTGCGGATCGGCCTGAAGAAGTTCAGCGAGCTGGTCTGGGCCAAGATCGAGGTGGCGCTGGCCGAGCAGGCCCTCTACAGCGCCCAGCTGCTGGCCGGGCAGTTCCCGCGCGAGCTGGAGCCGGTCCTGGCCCAGATCGGGGCGCCGTTGTTCCCGGCCCGGCTGGCCGACCTGGACCTGCGCTGCACGTGCCCCGACCAGGCGGTGCCCTGCAAGCACATCGCGGCCGTGTTCTACCTGCTGGCCGAGCGTTTCGACGAGGACCCGTTCCTGCTGCTGCGCTGGCGCGGCCGCTCGAAGGAGGCCCTGCTCGAGCGGCTGCGGGCACTGCGCGGCGACGTCGAGGAGGTGCCCGAGGAAGACCGGCCGGTCGCGGCGCCGGTGCCGACGGGCCGACCGGTGCTCAGCGCCCGGCTGGCCCTGGGCGAACCTGACCCGATAGCGGCGGTTTCCGGTGGCAAGCAGGCCAAACCCGGCCCCGCGGGTGGGGATGCGGTCGCGTTCTGGACGGCGGGCCGGTTGTTGCCGCTGCCCAGCCATCCCGAACTGCCGCCCGACCTCCTGTTGCGCCAGTTGCCGGTGCCCGGGGCCTGGCTCGGCGGCGAGGAACTGGTGCGGGAACTGGCCACGCTGTATCAGCGCCTGGCTCCGGAGGATTGAGCCGACTTCGCGGATTTTGACCGGTGAGCAGGAGTCGGTCCGCACGATGAAGTCGCCCGGCACTCCGCGTGCTAGGCGGGATTCCGGGCGCCCGGCCGGGCAGTCTTGGGCGGTGACCTCCGGACAGAAGCCCAGGGCCAGGAAGACGCCGCGAGCATCGGCCGCGCGCAAGACCGGGGTGCAGGAAGCGGCCGGCGCTGCCGAAGACAGCAAAGTGAGCGCGGCAGCAGCGAAGACGGGCCCAGTGAATGCGGACGGAAAGACCCCGGTCAAGGACGCCCTGGTCCCGGCCCCCCGGACCGCGGCCGACGAGTCGCCCCGGCCGCAGGAGATTTCGGCGTCCAAGTCCGACCGGTCCGAGAAGTCCCCGTCCGACGGCAGTTCGTCCGATGCGGACGGTTCCGACGAGAAGGCCTGGGGCGACGGCGGGGTCTCGTGGGGTCTGCCCGCCGAGCCGACCGCCGAGCACGCCCGCCTGGCCGAGTCGCCCGGGCCGGGCAGTCCTTGGCGGCAGTGGGGCCCCTACCTGGCGGGCCGCCAGTGGGGCACCGTGCGCGAGGACTACACGGCCGACGGCGATGCCTGGTCGGCGTTCCCGTTCGAGCACTCGCACGCCCGCGCCTACCGCTGGGGTGAGGACGGGCTGGGCGGCATCTGCGACCGGTTCGGCTTTCTCAACTTCGGCGTCGCCCTCTGGAACCGGAAGGACCCGATCCTCAAGGAGCGTCTCTACGGCCTGACCAACGGCCAGGGCAACCATGGTGAGGACGCCAAGGAGTACTGGTGGGCGGTCGACGGCACTCCCACCCACAGCTGGATGCAGTGGCTCTACCGCTATCCCCAGCGCGAGTACCCCTACCACCAGCTGCGCGAGGAGAACGCCCGCCGGGGCCGGGACGAGCGCGAGTTCGAGCTCGGCGACACCGGGATCTTCGACGAGAACCGGTTTTTCGACGTCCTGGTCACCTACGCGAAGGCGTCTCCGGAGGATCTCTGCATCACCGTCCGGGCCACCAACCACGGCCCCGAGGCAGCGCCCCTGGACCTGCTGCCGCAGATCTGGCTGCGCAACACCTGGGCCTGGGGCCGGGACTCGCGCCGCGGCCACCTGAACCAGCTCCTGCCACCCACCCTGGCGGTCGGCGGGATGGAGGCGCTGGAGGTGCAGCACGGTTCGCTCGGCACCTACTACCTGGCCGCCGAAGGTGCTCCGGTGCTGCTCTTCTGCGACAACGAGACCAATGCGGTGTCGCTGTTCGGGGCCGAGCGCAACAACAGCCAGTACCCCAAGGACGGCATCAACCAGCGGATCGTGCACGGTGACACGCAGGCGATCAACCCCTTCGACGAGGGCACGAAAGCCGCGATCTGGTACTCGTTCGACTCGGTCGCCCCGGGTCAGTCGGTCACCGTCAAGCTCCGGCTCAGCCGGCAGATGCCGGCGAACAGCACGTTCGGCCCGGGTTTCGAGGCGGTGATGAAGGCCCGGCGCCGGGAGGCGGACGAGTTCTACAGCCGGGTGATCCATCCCGACATCAGCGCCGCCGACCAGCACGTGGCCCGCCGGGCCTACGCCGGTCTGCTCTGGGGCAAGCAGCTCTACCGCTACGACGTGGAGCAGTGGCTGGAGGGCGACCCGGGCAGTTCGACCGCGGCGCCGGAGTCCCGCCGGGCCAAGGGGGCCCGCAACACCACCTGGCGCCAGGTGTCCCTGGCCGACGTCATCTCCATGCCCGACGAGTGGGAGTACCCCTGGTTCGCCGCCTGGGACACGGCTTTCCACGCCATCCCGCTGGCCCACGTCGACCCGGACTTCGCCAAGGAACAGCTGGTGCTGATGTGCCGGGAATGGGCCATGCACCCCAACGGCCAGCTCCCGGCCTACGAGTGGGAGTTCAGCGACGTGAACCCGCCGGTGCACGCCTGGGCGGCCTGGCACGTCTACCGGATCGACGGCTACCGCGACCGCGAGTTCCTGATCCGGGTGTTCACCAAGCTGCTGCTGAACTTCTCCTGGTGGGTCAACCGCAAGGACTCCACCGGGTCGAACATCTTCGAGGGCGGCTTCCTCGGGATGGACAACATCGGCCTGTTCGACCGGTCCGCCCCGCTGCCGCCCGGTTTCCGGCTCGAGCAGTCCGACGCCACCAGCTGGATGGCCTTCTACTGCCAGCAGATGTTCAAGATCGCCCTGGAGCTGTCCCGCTACGACAAGGCCTGGGACGACACCGCCACCAAGTTCCTCGAGCACTTCCTGTCGATCGCCCGCTCGATGACCAACTTCGGCTCGCACGAGGTCTCGCTCTGGCACGAGGAGGACGGCTTCTTCTACGACGTCCTGGTCGGCCAGGACGGTAGTGCCCAGCCGATGCGGGTGCCCTCGATGGTGGGCCTGCTGCCGATCCTGGGGGCCACCGAGGTGCCCTCCTGGATCAACGAGGAGTGCCCTGACGTCACCGCCCGCCTGCGCTGGCTGCAGCGCCGGCGGCCGGAACTGGTGGGCCCCCTGCTGTTCGCCAAGGGGCAGGGAGGCCGCAAGATGCTGCTCTCCCTGCTCGACCCCGAGCGGCTTCGGCGCATCCTGGAGCGGATGTTCGACACGGAGCAGTTCCTGTCTCCGTACGGCATCCGCTCGATGTCCCAGGCGGTTCGTTCCGGGGTCACCACGGTCATCGATGGCCGCAGCGCCTCCATCGAGTACGAACCAGGGGAGTCGCGCACCGGTTTGTTCGGGGGGAACTCCAACTGGCGGGGGCCGATCTGGTTCCCGGTGAACGTGTTGCTGGCCGACAAATTGAGGACGTACGGGCGCCACTTCGGCGATACGTTCACCATTGAGATCCCCACGGGTTCGGGGAACCACTGCACTCTCGTAGAGGCCGCGGACATGATCGACCGTGGCCTGACCGCCCTGTTCCGCCCGGTGGACGGGAAGCGTCCGGCAGACGGGAACCGGATCGAGGCCTCGGACGACCCGCTGTGGGCAGAGCACCCGACGTTCAGTGAGTTCTTCGACGGGGACACCGGGGAGGGCCTGGGAGCCACTCATCAGACCGGATGGACGGCGTTGGTGGCTCATCTGCTCAACCCCCGGCTGCCACCCGACCCTCGCCAGCGCGGCTGGGCGTAGCGCCCGTTCCGTCCTCTTCGGGACTCTTGCCCCACGGTGAGGAAGACCGGCGGGGGTAGGCATCCGGCGCGGCCACGTAGGATCGAAGGCGTGGTTGGACGGGTGGCGCCGATGCCGGTGCAGCGAGTGGCGGCAGATTCCTGTCCGGGAGTCCTGCGTCCGCATCAGGCCGCAGACGGAGCGCTCGCACGCCTGCGCGCCCCCGGGGGAGCGTTGACGGTCGATGCCCTGCGCGGCCTACGGGCGGTTGCGGAAGAGTTGGCCGACGGCCGCCTCGGGCTCACCTCGCGAGGAAACCTGCAGGTCAGGGGAGTGGACCCGGCGAGCGTAGGCCGTCTCGAAGCTCGCCTGGCCGGGCTCGGCCTGTTGCCCCACCCCACGCACGAGCGGGTGCGGAACATCGTGGCCTCACCTTTGGCGGGGTGCGGGTTCGGGTCGATTGAGGACGTCGGTGAGCTCGTTCCGTCGTTGGATGCGGCTCTGTGCGCACGGGCGGATCTGGTCGAACTCCCCGGGCGGTTCCTGTTCGGCCTGGACGACGGCACCGGCGACATCGCCGGGGAGGAGCCGGACGTGCTGATCCGGGCCGCGGCGCCCGGACGGTTCGAGGTGTGCCCCCTTGGGGCGTCGGCCGGAGTAACGGTCGGCCGGGCCCAGGTGGTGGAGGCTGCGCTGGTCGCCGTCACGGCCTTCCTGGCCGAGCGGGCGCGCCAGGAGAGTAAGGCCTGGCGGGTCGACGAACTGCCCGGTGGTGCGGCCGCCGTCGTCACGGCTCTGCTGACCGCCGGCCATCCCGAAGCCGGCGACCTAGGCACCGGGCGACCCGCAGCCTCTGTCGTCACCCCCGGGTTGACCGAGCAGCGCGACGGCCGGTTCGCGGTCTGCGCCGTGGTTCCGCTCGGCATTCTCGACGGCGAACAGATGGACGCCCTCGCCGCCTGCTGTGAGATGGCTACCGACGAAGGTCTGGCCGAAGAGGAACTCCTGGACGGGTACCCCTCGTCCGATGCCCTACTCGACGGCACAGACTTCCCCGGCGCTGAGCCGGACGGCTTCATGGTTGCCGGGTCTCCCGGCAGCACCCCCCTGCGCATCACCCCCTGGCGCCGCGTGGTCGTCCGTGATCTCGAACTTCCCGCCGCCCTGGCCGCCCAGGAACTCCTGGCCGCGGTCGGGCTGGTGGTCGAACCCGAATCGCCCTGGGCCCGGATCACCGCGTGCGCCGGGCAGCCGGGCTGCGCCAAGTCGCGGACCGATGTGCAGGCCGACGCCCGGGCCTTCGCCGCGATCTCCGCACCGGACGGGCCCGCGGTGCACTGGGCCGGGTGCGACCGGGGCTGCGGCACCCCCCACGCGGCCGTCGCCCTGCTCGCGGCCGAAGGCGGCTACCGGGTGAACGGTGAACTTCCCGAAAGCGACCGCAACGCAGCGGCGTCCTCAAGTATTGGACTGAAAGACGAGCCCCGGCAATGACTGACACCACCCCCTGGCCCGGTCCGTACGAGGCGAACGGCGTGGAGATCTACCGGGAGTCGTTCTCGACCATCCGGTCCGAGACCGCTGCCGACCTGGCCGGGATGCCGGCCGACGCGGCCCGGGTCCTGGTCCGGATGATCCACTCCTGCGGGATGACCGACCTGGCCACCGATTTCGCCTACAGCCCGAACGCGGTCAAGGCCGCGCGGCAGGCCCTGCTCGACGGCGCCCCGGTGCTGTGCGACGCGCAGATGGTGGCCAGCGGCATCACCCGGGCCCGCCTGCCCCGGGACAACGAGATCGTCTGCACACTCAACGAACCCGGCGTGCCCGAACTGGCGGCCAAGCTGGAGACCACCCGCAGCGCCGCCGCCATCGATCTGTGGATGGACCGGCTGGAGGGCGGTGTGGTGGCCATCGGCAACGCCCCGACCGCGCTGTTCCGCCTGCTCGAGCTGATCCGCGACGGCGCTCCCCGCCCGGCCGCGATCCTCGGCATCCCGGTCGGTTTCATCGGCGCGGCCGAGTCCAAGCTGGCCCTCAGCCAGAACCCGCTGGGGCTGGAGTACCTGGTGGTGCACGGCCGGCGCGGCGGTAGTGCGATGACCGTCGGAGCCGTCAACGCGATTGCGAGCGAGAAGGAATGAGCGGCACTCTCTACGGCGTCGGGCTCGGCCCGGGCGACCCGGAACTGGTCAGCGTCAAGGCGGTCCGGCTGATCGGCAGCGCCGACGTGATCGCCTATCACAGCGCCCGGCACGGTCGCAGCATCGCCCGCTCGATCGCCGAGCCCTACCTGCGCTCCGGTCAGATCGAGGAACAGCTGGTCTACCCGGTCACCACCGAGACCGTCGACCACCCGGGCGGTTACCAGGGCGCGATGAACGCCTTCTACACCACCGCCGCCGAGCGTCTGGCCGCCCACCTGGAGGCCGGCCTGAACGTGGTGGTGCTGGCCGAGGGCGACCCGTTCTTCTACGGCTCCTACATGCACATGCACAAGCGGCTGGCCCACCGGTACCCGACCGAAGTGGTGCCCGGCATCACGTCTTTCAGCGCTGCGGCGGCGGCGCTGGGCCGTCCTCTGGTGGAGCGCGACGAGGTGCTCACCGTGCTGCCCGGAACCCTGCCTCCCGCCGAGCTGGCCCAGCGCCTCGCCACCACCGATGCCGCGGTGGTGATGAAGCTGGGCCGCACCTTCGAAGGCGTGCGTGACGGTTTCGAGACGGCGGGCAAGCTGGACCGGGCTTGGTACGTGGAGCGGGCCAGCAGCCCGCGCCAGCGCACCTCGGCCCTGGCCGACGTGGATCCGCAGGCCGTGCCGTACATGTCGATCGCGCTCATGCCCGGGCCGCTGAACGAGGGCAAGGCCGCGGTGGTCGAGGCCACTGCGGACGGCTCGCACGGGGGAGAGGTGGTCGTGGTCGGTCTGGGCCCCGGCCCCCGCGACTGGACCACTCCCGAGGTGCAGCAGGCCCTGGCCGAGGCCGACGATCTGGTCGGCTACATCACCTATCTCGACCGGGTGCCGGTCAATCCCCGCCAGGAGCGCCACTCCTCCGACAACAAGGTCGAGTCCGAGCGCGCTGCCTTCGCTCTCGACCTGGCCCTGCGCGGGCGTCGCGTGGTGGTGGTCAGCTCGGGCGACCCGGGCGTCTTCGCCATGGCCTCGGCCGTGCTGGAGGTCGCCGACGAGCCGGCCTACAAGGGCGTTCCGGTGCGCATCCTGCCCGGAGTCAGTGCCGCCCAGGCGGTCGCGGCCCGGGCCGGAGCCCCGCTGGGGCACGACTTCTGCACGATCTCGCTGTCCGACCGGCTCAAGCCGTGGGCGGTGGTGGAGCAGCGGCTCGACGCCGTGGCCGCCGCCGACCTGGTGATCGCGATCTACAACCCGGCCTCCAAGGAGCGCCGCGAGCAGGTCGCCCGGGCCCGCGACGTGGTGCTGCGCCACCGCGACCCGGCCACCCCGGTGGTGATCGGCCGGGCGGTCGGCTCCGACCAGGAGAAGGTCGGCGTGGTGACGCTGGGCGAGCTCGACCCGCAGGTCGTCGACATGCGCACGCTGCTGATCATCGGCTCGTCGCAGACCCGGATCAGCACCCGCCCCGACGGGTCCCCGGTGGTCTTGACGCCCCGCCGCTACCCGACCTGATCAGCCTGACGCCTGCGCAGGTTGCGCACCGATGGCGGGATCAGCGCCAGAGCCGTTGATCCCGCCATCACACCCGCCGCGACCAGCAGCCAGGTGCGCTCGCCGGTGGCCTGGACGACCGGACCGACCACGGCCAGGCCCAGAGGGCGCATCACGTACGAGCCGACCTGGTCGAAGGCGAACACCCGGGCCAGCTTGTCCGGCGGGATCTGCTCCTGGATGGCCAGGTCCCAGTTCACGCTGAAGATCTCCAGGCCCAGACCGTGCACGAAGGCGCCCAGCAGGATCACCGGCAGCGGCACGTCCAGGGCCATGGCCAGCGGGAAGCAGGCGGTGAGGGCGAGCATCGTGGTGCCCGCGAACAGCAGCCGGGTGGGCCGGTAGCGCAGGCTGATCACCCCGCCGGCCATGAACCCCACCATCAGTGCAGCCAGGGCCAGACCCCAGGCCTCCTCGCCGAAGTCGCGGGTGATCACGATCGGCCCGACCACGCCCTGCACCCCGCCGTAGACCAGGTGGTAGATCAGGGCCTGGGAGATCAGCAGCCACAACCAGGTGTGCCGGAACACCTCTCGTGCGCCGGCGCCCAGGTCGTCCAGCAGGCTCTGGGACTCGGCCGCGGCCAGGGGAGCCACCTTCATCGCCGTGTAGCAGAGCCCGGCCAGGGCGAACGTGGCCGCGTCCACGGCGATCGCCCAGCCCGCCCCGAAGAACCCGACCAGCACCCCGGCCAGGCTGAAACCCAGCACCATGGCGGTGTTCTGGGACAACCGCAGTGCCGAGATGGCGTTGGGCAGGGCGGCTTCGGGCACGGTCTGCGCGACCACCGCCCGAGAACTCGGTCCGGCCAGCGCGGCCAGCGCCCCGTTCACCCCGCCCATCACCGCCAGCAGCGGCACGGTGGCCCAGTCGGCCAGCAGAGCCACCGCCACGAAGGTCTGAGCCACGCACGACAGCGCGGCCGAACCACGCATGAGCAGGGTGCGCGAGAACCGGTCGCCGATCACCCCGGCCAGCAGCGTGGTGAGCACCTCGACCAGGGCGTAGGCGGCCACCACGAGTCCGAGCTCGGTGGCCGACCCGCCCAGGTGCAGCACCGCCAGGGCGAGCGCGACCGGGGCGATGGCCGATCCCAGGCTGACCACCGTGCGCCCGGCCAGCAACCAGCGGAAGGCCGGCGACTCCCAGGCCCGGGCGTCGAGGACCGCAGAAGCGGGAGGCCCGGGCACTGACCCACCGCTCCCAAGATCTGCGGCCGGCCCGTCAGCTCCCGCCGCGTCACGAATTCCGGCCGTCTCGTCCATGTCGCCGGATGCGCCCCTGCTCATGTTGCTCTCCATCCTGTCTCCCCCGTCTGCCCGGCCACCCACCGCCAGCAATTTAGTTCGCCAGCGAAATATTCGTCAACGAACTTCTCGCCCCGCCGATCACCGGAAAGGTAGCCTCGGGGAATGGCTGAGGACTTCGCCGAGCGGCACGTGGCCCGCTGGCGGGACCACTGGATCGACATCGACTTCGACGACGCGGTCGAGCTGGCCACCGTGCGCATCTCGCGGATCAAGCGGCACGCCAAGGAGAGCACCCGCCGGGCTGCGGCCGAGGTCGGTCTGCAGGTCTACGAGTACGAGACGCTGCACGCCCTGATGATCCGCGACACCCCGGGCACCGCCTCGCCCCGGGAGCTGGCCCTGGCCGCCGACGTGTCGCCGGCCGGGATGACCGGCCGGCTCGACGCGCTGGAGAAGGCCGGCCTCATCAAGCGCACCCCCAGCCGCACCGACCGGCGCAGCGTCACCGTCGAGGCCACCTCGCGCGGGGTCGACGTCTGGCGTCGGGCGATGGATCTGCGTGGCCAGGCCGAGCGCCGGCTCTTCGGTGCGCTCTCGCCCAAGGAGCTGGCCTCGCTCAACCGCCTGCTGCGCAAGGTGGCCCTGGTGGCCGACGAGGAGTTCCCGGCCGAGCCGTAGGCCCGTCACTGCCCTGGGTTCCCCACTCGGGTAGTGAACCTCCGACGGTCGCCCAGCACCGGCGTCCATCAATTCTGATCTTTTGTTGCAGGCCTCTGACCTGCGCCTTCGTGCTGCCTGCGGCCCGGGTCGGCCAACTGTGCGTTGACACCGGGCCGACCAGGTTGCATGGTTAGTTACATGAGTAATGAACCAGCGAGGTGGCGAACCCCCGATGGATGAGGGACGCCCGATCTTCCTGCAGATCGCCGAGCAGCTGGAGAACGCGATCATCGACGGCTCGCTCGCCGAGGGGGCGCAGGCCCCGTCGACCACCGAACTGGCCGCCTTCCACCGGATCAACCCGGCCACGGCCGCGAAGGGTGTGAATCAGTTGGTAGCCGACGGAGTTCTGCACAAGCGCCGCGGGATCGGGATGTTCGTCTCGGACGGCGCCCGGGGGCAGCTGAAGGAGCGGCGGCGCAACGCGTTCGCCGAGCAGTTCGTGGTTCCGCTGGTGGTCGAGGCCCGCAAGCTCGGCCTCGACGCCGACGAGCTGAAGAACATGATCGACAAATGGGGTCAGGGAGCCGCCGGATCGGACGAGGCGGTCATCACTCAGGAGGGGAAGCGATGAACGCCCTGGAGAACCGGACGTCCGTGCCGGCCGCCGTCGAGGTGGCCGCACTGAGCGGGGTGAGCAAGCGGTTCGGCGACTTCACCGCGGTCGACGACGTGAGTTTCACGCTGCGGGCCAACACGATCTACGGTCTGCTCGGCCGCAACGGGGCCGGCAAGAGCACGATCATGCGGATGATCTCGGGGCAGGCGCTGCCCACCTCGGGGCAAGTGATGGTGCGCGGCGCCGAGCCGTTCGAGAACGACGCGATCACCCAGCAGATCTGCTTCGCGGCCGAGAACCAGGTTTATCCGGACGGTTTCCGGGTCCGGGACGTCCTGACGGCGGCCCGCCTGCTCTACCCCCGGTGGGACCAGGACTACGCCGACGAGCTGCTCGAGGTGTTCAATCTGCCGAAGAAGCGCCACGTGAAGAAGCTTTCGCGGGGTATGCGCTCGGCCGTCGGGATCGTGGTCGGCCTGGCCGCCCGGGCCCCGATCACCATCTTCGACGAGCCCTACCTCGGCCTGGACGCCACCTCGAGGCAGCTGTTCTACGACCGGCTGCTCGCCGACTACGCCGAGAACCCCCGCACGATCATGCTTTCCACGCACCTGATCGACGAGGTGAGCGAGCTGATCGAGCACGTCCTGGTGATCGACCGGGGCCGGCTGGTGATCGACGAGGAGGCCGAGCTGCTGCGCGGCCGGGCGATCAGCGTCAGCGGCCCGACCGAGCTGGTGGACAAGTTCAGCTACGCCATGACCCGGATCCACGAGGAGCAGATGCTCGGCCAGAGCCGGGTCACCGTGCTCGGCGACCCGGACGACCCGCAGCACGCCCGGGCCCTCGGCCTGGACGTGAAACCCGTTTCCCTGCAGCAGCTCGTGGTGCAGAGCACGCTCCAGGTCAACCCGGAGAAGACGGAGGGCAAGCGATGAACCGCGTCGTCGGTGCGGCCCGGCTGCATCTGCTCGGCTACCAGAACGTGCTCGTGCCCTGGAGCGTGCTGGCCAGTGCCCTGGTGATCAACCTGCTGCTCTTCTGGTCGATCCAGCTGGGCAACCCGTCGGAGTCGGCCGCCTTCACCGGGGGCCTGCTGTCGATCTACATCTGTGCGGCGGTGGCCGCCGTGCAGATGCTGAACCGCAACTTCGACTTCGCTCTGGGGCTGGGCCTGACCCGCCGGGGCTACCTGCTCGGCACCGCCCTGTTCGCCCTGCTGATGGCGGTCGGCTCGGCGCTGGCGCTCTACGCCCTGCTGGGCATCGAGAAGGCCACCGGCGGCTGGGGCCTGGAGCTGGAGTTCTTCGGGCCGGCCGGGCTGTTCAGCAGCAATCCGCTGGTCGCGGTGCCCTCGTACGCGGTGCCGATGCTGGCGTTCATGGCGCTGGGGGCGCTGTACGGCGCGATCAACAACCGGTGGGGGTTGACCGGGGTCTACGCCTCGGGTGTCCTCGTGGCGCTGGTCGGTGGCCTGTTCACCGTCGCCATGATCTACGCCGGAGCCTGGGGTTCGTTCTTCACCTGGTGGGCCGGACAGCCTACGGTGGCCGTGATGGCCGGTTACCCGCTGATCGCGGTGGCTGTGTTCGGCGGGGGCGCCTACCTGGTCGCCCGACGAGTGGGGGTCTGAGAGCGCGATGAGTACCGTCGAGCAGTTCGCGGTGGGTCCGGCCGTCACGGCCGGCCGGACCCCGCTGACCCGGATCACCGACGCGGCCCGGCTGCACCTGATCGGCTGGCAGAGCATCCTCATCCCGTACTCGGTGATGTTCAGTGCCCTGGCGGTCAACCTGCTGATCTTCGGTCTGCTACGGGCCCGGGGGATCGGCTCGGACGAGGCCGCCTTCACCGGCGGTCTGCTCTCCCTCTACATCACCGTGGGCCTGGTGTTCGTCTCGGCGATGAACCGCCAGCTCGCCTTCGCCCTCGACTTCAGCCTCACCCGCTGGGCGTACCTGCTCGGCACTGCCCTGTTCGCCGTCGGCCTGAGCCTGGCCTCGGCGCTGGCGCTCTACCTGATGCGGCTCGTCGAGAACGCCACCGGCGGGTTCTGGATGGATCTGCAGTTCTTCGCGATCGGCGGCTGGGACACCGGCGACCCGGTCACCCAGATCCTCGGCTACGCCGCCCCGATGCTCGCGGTGAGCGGGATCGGGGCGCTCTTCGGGGCCGTGTACGCCCGCTGGGGCACGATCGGCTCCTACGCGGCCCTGATCCTGCTGGCCCTGGGGATCGGCCTGTTCGTGGTCGGGGCGACCTACGCCGAGGCCTGGACCTCGATCGGCGACTGGTTCACCGGCCAGCCGATGGCCGCGCTGCTGGCCGGCTACCCACTCGTCATCGCCCTGGTGTGCGGGGCCGGGGCCTACGCGGTGTGCCGCCGGGTCAAGGCCTGAGACATCAGCTCGTCCTGGCACCACTGCCGGAAGGTCGTGGGAGAGCTGGTCTCCCGGATCCGCTGCAGGTGGTTGTCCAGCCCCTGGGCCTTGGCGGCCAGCATGTCGCACCGGGCCTGGGCCACGGCCTCGCTCACCCCGGCGGCCAGCTGCTGCCGCTTCAGGTCCGACAGCCCGATGCGCTCGTAGCGCACGGGCTGTCCCAGCACCTCGGACATGATCTCGGCGCAGCGGCGGCGCGACAGGTCTTCCGGGCCCAGCAACGGATGCTCGGCCACACCGCTCCAGGCGCCGTCCAGCAGCAGGTCGGCCGCGGTCGCCGCGATGTCCCGCACCGCGCACAGCGGCGCCTCGTGATCAGGGTCGAAAATGTCGGTGAAGAAACCCTGCTCGCGAATCTGGGCCACCTGACGCAGCCAGTTGTCCATGAACGAGGGCAGGGTCAGGGCCTGGTAGTCCACCCCCGAAGCCGCGATCAGGTCGTCCGTCGCCCAGGAGGCGGAGGCCAGACCGGCCGAGTCGGTCGTGCCCCGCCCCAGCGCGGAGATGCCGACCACGCGGCGAATTCCCTTGGTAGCGAAGAGAGCCGCGGCCGGACGGGTGAATCCGACGTAGTCGTCGAGATGGGCCAGCGAAGGGTCCGGCGGCCGGAGCCAGAACACGGTCTCGACCCCGGTGAGGGCCCGGTCGAGGACGTCGGGGTCGTCGTGGGCGCCCGGGACGACCTCCACCCGGGCGGCCACCTCGGGTGCCAATCGGTCTGGTCGCCGGGCGATCACGCGGACCGGAACCCCCGAACTGACAACGAGGGGGAGCACCTGTCGGCCGATCTGTCCGGTCGGGGTGGTGATGAGGATCAAGACGATCTCCTGGTGTCGGGGCGTTACGGCAACCATCGGCCCGGCCGGCGCGCAGCGTCCCATACCTGTTCTGCGCGATTGATACCCTCAGGGCATGGATCTGGATCTGCGCAAGCTGCGGTATTTCGCCGCGGTGGCCGAGCTCGAGCACTTCGGGCGGGCCGCCGAGCGGCTCTACATCGCGCAGCCCGTGCTGAGCCGGCAGATCCGGGCTCTGGAGGCCGAACTGGGCTGCGCCCTGCTCGAGCGCACCACCCGCAGCGTGCGTCTCACCGACGCGGGCCGGCAGCTCTACGCGGAAGTTCCGGCCGTGCTTCAGGCAGCCGAACAGCTCACCCGAAAGGTCCGTCGGGCCGCCCAGGGTCCGCAGCGGATGGTTCTGGGCTTCGCGCCCGGGCTTTCGGTGGCGCCACTGGTGCGGGAGTGGGCGGCGCTCCACCCGGAGGTGACGGTCGAGCTGCAGCAGGTGCAGTGGTACGAGCAGGGGGCGGCGGTGCGTGAGGGGCGGGTGCAGGTCGGCTGTCTGCGCACCGCCGAGAAGCTCGATGATCTGCGCACGGTCCCCGTCGGGATCGAGCAGAAGGTGCTGTGTCTGCCCTCCGGCCATCGGCTGGCCCGGCGCCGCAGATTGAGCATGGCGGATCTGGAGGGCGAGGTCATGCTCGACGTCCAGGCCCGCCGGGTGGGCACGCTGGAGGAGAAGTTGCAGCTGATCGCCGCGGGCGAAGGGCTGGCCCTGGTGCCGGTGAGCGTGGCCGAGACCTACCGGCGGCCGGGCCTGGTGCACCGCAAGGTGGTGGACGGCCCGCACGTGGGGCTCTGCATCGCCGTCCTGCCCGGCCGGCACCCGGCCCACGTCGAAGAGTTCGTCGAACTCGCGGCGCGCCTGGCCGACCTCGGCTGAACGGGTGAGAACGATTGTGCCCCGGCTGTTTCCTACCCGTGCGTTCGGCTGTTCCTACTACCGGGGATGCGCTAAACCAGGCATACCCCGTCAAGCCGATCTGGCCGCGACGCCGTCCCTCCTCATCGGGGCGGACGCCGCGGCCAGATCGGCGAGGGTGTGTCAGTCCAGCGCGCGGCCGGTCCGGGCCCGTAGCGAAGCGAAGGCCTCGCGCAGTTCCAGCGGCTCCAGGTCGCTCAGGTCGGCGTCGAAGGTGAGCATCAGTCCCGCGATCCCGGCCCACGACCAGGCGCCCAGCGTCAGCCGGCAACTGGCCTCGGTCAACTGCTCGACCGTGGAGCCGCCGGGAGCGTAACGGGCCACCACCGGGGCGGGCAGGGCCAGCACCGCCGATCCCTGGCACTGCCACCGGGCCGGGGTGTCGCCCCGGTCGGGCGTGGTCATGACGAAGGTGACGGCGTCGTTCAGGGGCACCGGGCGCCGCTCGAACGGGGTGTGCGTGGGTGGCCCCGGCACCAGGCCGTCCGCCCGCATCACCCGCCAGCGCTGCGCCTGCGGGTCGAACGCCACCAGGTACCAGCGGGCCGCCCAGACCACGAGTTCGTGCGGTTCCAGGGTGAGGTCGGTGCCCTCGTGCTCCACCCGCAGCCGGTGCCGCCGGCTGATCGCACTGCCGATCGATCGCACGATCCCGGCGTCGATCGGGGGCGCCGGGAACTCCCAGTAGTTCCGCGCGGCCGAGACGGTGAAGGCCTCGGCCTGCACGCGACTGCGGGCCGGCATGGCCTGGCGCAATGTGGCCAGGGCCCGGGCCGAGTTCTCCCGGATTCCGGACAGAATGGTGGGAACCGTCTGCAGGGCCACCGCAGCGGCCACCGCCTGGTCCTCGTCGAAGACCACCGGGGGCAGCCGGGTGGCCCGCCCGAGCCGGTAGCCGCCGCCCGCTCCGTGGATCGCCTCGATCTCGTACCCGAGTTCCCGCAGGGTCTCGATGTCGCGGCGCACCGTGCGCACCGAGGTGTCCAGACGCTCGGCGAGCGCTGCGGCGCCGAGCGTCGTGCCGAGCCCCAGCACCGACAACAGCCGGAGGGCGCGGGCGGAGGTGGTGGCCATGTCGGCGATGCTTCCACCTAGGACAGGACCTAGTGGCCATCCCGCGGCCACTACGGCTGCCAGGGTGCGTCGCATGACCGACTCACCAGGCACAGACATCATCGTCGTCGGGGGCGGGATCGGGGGTCTCGCGCTGGCCGCGGGCCTTCGCCGGCACGGGTTCGAGGTGACCGTGCTGGACCGGGACACCGACCTGCGCCGGACCGGCGGCTACCACATCACCCTCGATCCCCGAGCCCAGCAGGCCCTGGCCGGGCTGCTGCCGCCGGACGTCTTCGAACGCCTGCTGGCCTCCTCGGCCGACGGCAGACTGCGTGACCCGGACCCGTTCTGGGACCACCAGGGCCGGTTGATCGGCCAGGCCAGGACGGCGAGCGGGGTCCCCGGCATCGACATCGACCGGATCACCCTGCGGGTGCTGCTGGCCGAGGCCGCCGGTGACCGCCTGGTCCTCGGCCGTACCTTCGAGAACTTCCGGCACAGCGAGAACGGCACCGTGGTGGCGCGGTTCGACGACGGCAGCGAACGGGAGGCGGGCCTCCTGGTCGGGGCCGACGGAGTGCAGTCCCGGGTGGCCCGGCAACTGGCGGGCGGGCCCACCAGCAGGCCCACCGGCCTGGTCGGGGTCTGCGGCCGTACCCCGCGGGCCCGGCTGAGCCAGGACGAGCAGGATCGGCTCGGAACCCGTTCCAGCCTGGCGGTCGGAGCTCACGGCACCGCTCTGTACGTGGGCTACCTGGACCCGGGCGCCCAGGCCGTGCTCGACGCCCCCGAGCTGAGCATGGCGGTGACCAAGGAGCCGATCTACATCTGGGGAGCCATGTTTCCCGAGAGCAAGCACACCGGACAGATGCGTGCGCTGAGCGAGAGCGGTCTCCGTGACGCCACCCGCGACCTGTTGCGCTCGCGGGGCTGGGGTGAGCGCCCGCTGGCCGTGCTCGAGCACACCGACACCCAGGGCATCGCCGTCTTCCGGTTCAACGCGGCCTCTTCCGACCCGCAGGAGCAGGCGCCCTGGCCGGCCGGCAACGTCACTGCATTGGGGGACGCCGTCCACGCCACTCCGCCGACCGCCGGGATGGGTGCGGGGGTGGCCATCCGGGACGCGGCCGCGCTGGTCCAGGAGCTGCAGGCGGCCCGGGCCGGGCAGAAGGCGCTGCGGGTGGCCGTGCACGACTTCGAGGGCGGGATGCGCGAACGTGGCGCCGAGGCGATCCGGGCCGCGATGAAGACCGTGAACTGGGTGCTGGCCACCAACACCCCGGCGGGGGCGGCCCTCACCCGTGCGGCCCTGCCGGTCCTGGCCGGGCTGCACGGGCTCAAGCAGTCGAGCTGGTCGAGCTGGTCGGGCTAGTCGAGCAGGGCCTGGTACTCCTCGGAGGTCAGCAGCTTGGCCGTGGTCTCCGGGGTGACGGTGAACAGCCAGCCGTTCCCGTAGGGGTCGGCGGCGATCAGCGCCGGGTCGTCCACGATCGCCTGGTTGACCTCGGCCACCACTCCGGTGGCCGGGGAGTACAGGTCGGACACGGACTTGGTGGACTCCACCTCACCGCAGGCGTCGCCCGCGGTGACGGTGGTGCCCACCTCGGGCAGGTCCACGAACACCACGTCGCCCAGGGCGTCCAGGGCGAAGGTGGTCAGGCCCACCTGCACCGGCCCGGTGGGCAGGCTGTCGTCCGTGGTGCCGGGCGCCAGCAGGATCCACTCGTGCTCGGCGGTGTAGAGACGGTCGGCGGGGTTGCTCATCGTGGGACTCCTCAGGAGCGCTTGTAGAACGGGTACGGGACGACCTCGAAGGCCAGGTGCGTGCCGCGCACGTCGACCTGCAGCCCCCGGCCCGCCAGGGCCTCCTCGCGGTCCACGTAGGCCAGCGCGATCGGGCGGCCCAGGGTGGGGGAGAGGGCGCCGGAGGTGATCACACCCACCGGCCGGCCCTCGGCGTCGAGCACGGTGTTGCCGGCGCGGGCGGCGCGGCGGCCGCTGCCGGCCAGGCCGGTCAGCACCCGGGCGGGCGGTTCCTCGGCGAGCCGGGCCAGGGCCTCCTGGCCCACGAACGGCTTGCCCAGCTGGGCCACCCGGCCCAGGCCGGCCGCGTACGGGGTGGTCTGCAGGCTCAGCTCGTTGCCGTACAGCGGCATCCCGGCCTCCAGCCGCAGGGTGTCGCGGCAGGCCAGGCCGGCCAGGCGCCCACCGGCCGCCTCCAGGCCCGGCTGCAGCGCCTGCCACAGCGTCACGGCCTGGTCGGCGGCGACGTAGACCTCGAACCCGTCCTCGCCGGTGTAGCCGGTGCGGGCCAGCAGCACCGAGAGACCGGCCAGCTGGGCGGGCATGCAGGCGTAGTAGCGCAGGGCGGCGACGGCCTCGCGCTCGGCGTCGGTCGCCACCAGCGCCTGGACGATCGCCTGCGAGGCCGGGCCCTGCACGGCGATCAGGGCGGTCTGCTCGGTCTCGTCGGTGATCCGGGTGTCGAAGCCACCGACGCGGGTGGTCAGGGCCTCGAGGACGGTGGCGGTGTTGGAGGCGTTGGCGATCACCAGGAACTCGTCGTCGGCGAGCCGGTAGGTGACCAGGTCGTCGAGGATACCGCCGTTCTCGTCGCACAGCAGCGAGTACTTGGCCCGGCCGGGGGCGATCGCCGACAGCTTGCCCACCAGGGCGTGGTCCAGGGCCGCGCCGGCCTCCGGGCCCTGCAGCCGGATCTCGCCCATGTGGCTCAGGTCGAACAGGCCGGCGGTGGTCCGCACCGCCTCGTGCTCGGCCAGTTCGCTGCTGTACTTCAGCGGCATGAGCCAGCCCGCGAAGTCGGTCAGCCGGGCGCCGGCCGCGGCGTGCACCTCGTGCAGGGGCGTGGAACGGGGCACGGGCCTGTCGGACATGAGCTGCCTTCCGGAATCCTGCGACCGCGCGCACGGCGGCGCCGGTGGGCCGATTCCTCCCCGCTCTGTCCTGGGACCTGAGAGCTTGGCCGCCGCCCGCGGACGGGTGGGGCACTTCACCTTCGGTAAACCGGCATCCGGCCGGATTTCTCCAGAGTTGCCTCGTCGCGACGGTATCTGGGCCTGAGAGATTCCTGGGGAGGGATTGCTCCTACGGCGCTTCCGGTACGGAAGGCTCTCCCGTCGCGCGTCGACGGCGTATTCAGTTCTGCGTGCGGCAGGCAACCGTAGCCTGGCCCGCACACCCCCATCAACACGAAGCGGTGTGTCCACTCGGGTGGAATCGGCCCTTTGCCCCGGCTCGCCGGCCCAGCAGCATGCCGCTGAGGCACAACCGGAGGGGGAGAACATGATCACGTTCGCGCACGTCAGCGATCTGCACATCGATCTGGGGGAGCGGGCCACCGAGCGGGCCCGGCGCCTGATCGGCCGGCTGAAGGCGATGTCCGGGCTGGACGCCGTGCTGGTCACTGGTGACATCGCCGACCACGGCACTGCCGCCGAGTACCGCCTGGTGCGGGAGCTGCTCGCCGAACTCCAGGGGCCGGTGCTCGTGCTGCCCGGCAATCACGACGTGCGCGAGCAGTTCGGGCCGGCCCTGCTCGACCGCGACGCCTCCGCCGATGAGATCAACCAGGTGGTGCCGGTCGGCGACTCCGACTTCCTGCTGTGCGACAGCACGATCCCCGGCGAGAGCGGGGGCCGGCTCAGCCCGGTCACCCTGACCTGGCTGAAAGAGGTTCTGGCGGAGCGGGATCCGGCCCGCCCGGCGGTGCTGGCCTTCCACCACCCGCCGGCCGTGCTGCACATCCCTTCCGTCGACGCGATCCGGCAGACCGGCGAGCAGGAACTGGCCGATCTGCTGGACGGGCGTCCGGACGTGGTCGCCCTGGTCTGCGGCCACGCCCACACCGCCGCGACCACCACGTTCGCGGGCCGGCCGCTGGTGGTCGGGCCGGGCTGCGTGTCGACCACCCAGCTGCCGGTGCTGGGCCCCGAAGTCCTGGAACCCCAGGCCCCGCCCGGTTACGCGATCCACCTGCTGGACCAGGACGGCCGGCTGGTCACTCACTTCCGCCCGGTCCAGGTCCGGTTGGGCCGAACGCCGTAACCACCCTTCACCACCCCCGTCCATCGTTCCGAAGAACTGCTGGTGAGCACGACCACGGACGAGGCGCCCCCGCAGACCCCGCCTGCCCCCGCCCAGGTCCTGCTGCACGACATCGCCGAGGAGGCGCCGCTGCGCGACCCGGTGCGCCGGCGCCGGTTGCTGCTCGGGATCGGCGTCGCCGTCGTCGCGCTGGCCCTGGTGCTGGCCACGCTGCGGCTGGTCGGCGTGGTCGGCGCCCCGAGCGAGGCCGACAAGGACGCCGAGGCCCTGGTCACGGTGCAGGAGCAGGTCCGGCCCGCGCTGGACGACCTGATGAGCTCACGGGCGGTGTTCTTCGACGCCGAACGCCGCTACCTGCCGGCGATGAAACAGGCCGAGACCAGGGCCCAGGCCTACAACCGGCGTTACCTGTCCGGTCAGCGCCGCACCGCGGTGCCCGACTTCAGCGGCCCGGCCGGTGAGCTGGACCAGGTGGCCGACGAGCTGACCGCGCTGGGGAAGCAACTGAGGGAGGTCCGGCCCGAGGCCGGGGTCACCTCCGACGCCCACGACTACCTGATCAACGCCGTGCGCACGCTGGCCCGCGACGCCCGGCGTAACGCCGCTGTGCTGCAACGTTCTCGCGGCCCGTTCGTCCTGGTCGCGGTCGACGACGACAACGCCCTCAACTCGATCCGGCGGATGAACAAGTCTCTGCTGTTCGTGCTCGACGCCACCCAGTTGCCGATCCGGGAGTTCGACCTGCCCGGGGGCACCGACCCGCACCGCGACGACCACAGCAACCTGGTCTGAGGCGTACAGCGGCAGATAGCGGCGTATAGTTGCGTTCGTGACTCACTCGTGCCCTCCGCCCGCCGGGCGTCTGGAGGTCCTCGGCGCTCTCCGCGCCGGCACGAGGTAGCTCTGCCCTCATCCGGTGATCCGCGTGCGTCTTCCGCACGCCGTCCGTGGCCTCCTCGAGGTCATTTCCCACCACTGAGAATCGTCATTCCCTGCGGCCGGTCCGGCCGCGGGGCGATCAGACATGAGGCAGAACCTTGCGTCCCATCACCGAGAAGCAGATCCGCACGTCCTTCGTGAACTCCTCCCTGCGCGAGCGCAAGGAACTCGTGCTGCCGGAGAACCTCGGCGAGCTGGACTGGGAGAACCTGGACTACCTGGGCTGGCGCGACCGTAAGTACCTGAACCTGGGCTACGTCCTCGCCCAGATCGACGATCAGCTGGTCGGCGTGGTCATGCGCCAGGCCGACGCCCAGACCCGCAGCCGGCCGCTGTGCAACTGGTGCGAGAGCGTGCAGGACAACAACGACGTGGTGTTCTTCAGCGCCCGGCGGGCCGGTCCGGCCGGGCGCAACGGCAACACCCTGGGCACCCTGGTCTGCTCCGGGTTCGAGTGCTCGGCCAACGTCCGGATCCTGCCGCCCACGCCGTACGAGGGCTTCGACCATGCGGCCGCCCGACAGCGCCGTTCTGAGACCCTGCAGCTGAACGTGTACGCCTTCCTCAGTGCTGTGCTCAGGCAGGGCTGAGAGCGGGCACAACCTTTCTGTCGGGTCACGCGTCGTACCGGGGTGATGGTCATGTCCTCCTCTGCCGGCACCTCGCCCGGGTTCGGTGACGAGGTGCCGGCGGCGCCCACCCTGTCCGGTCTCGACGCCGAGGCGGCGGTCGAGATCCTGTTCGACCGCTACCAGCTACGCATGCTCCGGGTGGCGACCGTGCTGGTCGGTGATCCGGTGCTGGCCGAGGACGTGGTCCAGGACGCGTTCCTGGCCGTGCACGGCAGCTGGGAGCGGATCCGGAACAAGGACGAGGCGGTCGGCTACCTGCACCGCAGCGTGATCAACACAGCCCGGTCCCGGCTGCGCCGGCGCTCGGTGGTGCAGCGGCTGGCCGGGCTGCGCCAGCACGACCAGATGAGCGCGGAGGACGCGGCCCTGAAGGCGCAGTTGCCCGGGCCGCTCACCGCGGCCATCGCGGCGCTGCCTCGGCGGGAACGGGAGGTGGTGCTGTTGCGGCACTACCTGGATCTGTCCGAGAAGGAAACTGCGGACGCTCTCGGGCTGCGGTCCGGTTCGGTGAAGGGGTACGCCTCACGCGGGCTGGCGAAGCTGCGCAAGGTGCTCCAAGAGGAACAGCGACCAGAGCTGCTGCAACAGAAATCATCAGGGAAGGAGGAACCGCGATGACCGACGAAGAGCGTCTGCGCCAGCAGCTGGACGAGGAGCTCGGCGACATCCAGGTGCGGGCCGGCTCCCGGGAACGGCTGCGGCAAGGGATGCGCGGGCGGCGTAAGTCGCGGTGGTTCCGGGCCTCGGTGATGGTGCCGGTGGCCGCCGCCATGGCGATCGCGGCCCTGGTGCTGAGCATTCCGCTGCTGCTGGACCGGCCCGGGCAACGGGTCGAGGTGGTGCCGGCCGGTCCGCCGCCGGTCGTGGCGACCACCCCGGACCCCAGCCCCACGGCCAGCACCCGCCCGGTCGAGTCCGGCAAGATCGAGCCGAGGCCCTCCGCCGAACCCGAGCGCACGGCGGCCGTGCCGAGGTCCAGCCCGGCGAAGGTGCGCGAGACCACCACCCGGGCGCCGTCGCGCGAGTCCGTGCCGCGGGCCACCGAGGCCGAGCCGACCCGCCGCACCGACAGCCCCACCGACGACTCGGAGTGACCGGAAAACTACTTCCCCGAAAAAGCTTTCAGTCGCACAACCTTTGTCCCCACCGGTGAGTCGTTCGTTCAGTGAGACCGGCACCCCTGCCGGATCACCGGACGAGGAGGACGAAGATGCGCAAGACCAAGCTGGTGGCTGCGGTACTGGTTTCGGCGGGTTTGCTGTTCGGGGCGTCGGGCACGGCCCTGGCCGCCGGGAACGACCTCACGCCGGAACCCTCGCCCACGGCGGAGGAGAGGACGCGGCCCGCCCCGGTCGAGACCACGGCCCGGCCCAGCAAGCGGCCCTCGGAGGCGACTCCCACCGCGATGCCGCGGGACGAGGGCAAGGTTCCGGCGGCTCGCCCGGCCCGGCCGGTCCAGGGCGACCCGAGCTTCACCGGCTGAGCCTGGTGCGCCGTACTTCTGGTGGTCGTCCCGCCGGGCTCCGAGCCCGGCGGGGCACCCCGCAGATTCTGACCGCTGTCGCAATTGCCTGCGGCGTATTGCTTTCCGGGTGTTCCTCGACTGCCGAGGAACCCAAGGCGCCGGTCGCCGATCAGGCGGCACCGTCGTCCTCAATCGGAACTGACGAGCAGGCGCAGGTGGTCAGCCATCTCGAGAACCTGCAGCACGGAAGCAGTCTCGTGGCCACCGCGACCGGCAGTGGGGTGGAGGTGCTGAAGAAGCCGGGCGGGACCAAGGGCAAGAACCTGGCCAGCCCGATCGAGAGCGGGGGACCGCTGACCTTCCTGGTCACCGATGAGAAGGACGACTGGCTGAAGGTGCACCTGCCCACGCGGCCGAACGGCTCCACCGGCTGGGTCTCACGCTCGGAGGTCGAACTGTCGGTCACGCCCTACCGGCTGGTGGTCTCGATGAAGAAGCACAGCCTGGTGGTACTGAAGGACGGCAAGCTGGTGGCCGAGCACGAGGTGGGAGTGGGTAAGGCCGCCACCCCCACCCCGCCGGGCGAGTACTACCTGACCGAGCTGCTTCAGCCCAGTGACCCGGACGGCGCCTACGGTCCCTACGCCTTCGGCATCTCCGGGCACTCCGACACCCTGAAGAAGTTCGCCGGCGGTCCGGGGCAGCTCGGCCTGCACGGCACCGACCAGCCGGACAAGCTCGGCACCGACGTCAGCCACGGCTGTCTGCGCCTGTCCAACGAGGTGATCACCGAGCTGGCCGAGACCCTGCCCCTGGGCACCCCGATCGAGATCCAGGCCTGAGAGCCGGCCCGGTTCTGAGGAGTTCGCGGGGAACAGCACCCGATCGGCCCAGGTGCTGGTTCCCGCGTGCTACTCCTTCAGGGGCGGCACTGGGCCGGGCGGGTGGTCGGCGCCGTGGTGTCGTGACGCTCAAGTACCTCTCCGCACATGATTGAGCCATGGACGAACTCAGCCGCCTGGCCGGCATTCTGCAGGCCTGCTCGGACAAGCTCGAGGTGCTCTCCGGGCAGGTACGCGCCGACGCGCTCTTCTTCGACCTGACCAGCCACCCCGATCTGGCCTACCTCGACGCGCAGGTCGACGGGTACTACGGCCGCTGATCGCGGAAGAGACCGGCCAGCGTGTCCATGCCGTCGACCCAGAGCTGATCGGTCCCGGGCGGCGGCGGGGTGCTGAGCAGAGCCACCGCCGCCACACCCCCGGCCTGTGCGGCCAGGATGTCGCTGGAGGAGTCGCCGATCATCGTGGTCTCGGCCGCGGTGGCGTTCAGTGCCCGCATGGCCCGCAGCAGCGGGGTGGGGTCGGGCTTCATCAGGCGCGGATCGGGATCGCGGCCTTCGACGTGGCCGACGAGTTCGGACAGGCCGTAGAGGGCCAGGACCTTGTGCACCGCCTCGGCCCCGTTGTTGCTGACGACCGCCACCGGCCGGCCGCTCTCGGCGCAGGCCCGCAGGAAGTCCTCGGCCCCCACGGTCAACGGGGCCTCGGCGGCCGCGTCCACCTCCAGCGCCCGTACCGAGGCGTCCACGCGCGCGGTGAGTTCGGGGTAGATCTCCGAGACCCCGTCGAGCAGGTCGAGCGGGTCGTCGATGTCGGTCAGCTCCTCGTCCACCGGGCCGCCGACGAAGGCTTCCAGCTCGTTCAGCGCCGCGTCGGCGAGCACGTCGGCGGGCAGGCCGGCGAACAGGTCGCAGATCGGCCCGTCGAAGTCGAGCAGCACGTACTTGGTGGCCGCGACGAGTTCGGCCAGGCGCGGTTCGTCCTCCATGAGCAGCGACACTAGACCCGTTCCGCAGATCGGGCCTTCGATTCGGACCGGAAGTACCAGAGCGCCACCACTGCGCAGATCAGTGCCGTCAGGGCCAGCCCGGCCGTGCGCTGCACCAGCGTGGGAAGGTCGGCGTCGCGCAGCGGTTCGGTGGCGAACGCGTGGAAGAGGTACACCCACAGCGACTGCTGCCCCATGAACACCAGCCAACCCGCCCGCGGTTCGCGCAGTTCGTCGAGGGCTGCAGGGACAATCGTGACCAGGCACAGGTTGAGCACCAGGAAGCTGATCGCGGCCAGCCAATCGCTGCCCTGGTACGAGTACGAGTAGACCGCAGCGGCCAGGAGCCCGGGGATCAGCAGCGCGGGATGAGGCCGTAGGGCAGCGGTGTTGCGCGCGCTGAAGCCGGCCACGAACCAGACCAGGTAGCTGAAGTACCGATCGTCGACCAGATCCAGCTGCGGCGGGAGCTGCTCGGCCAGCGGCGTACCCCAGATCAGCCACCCGACGGCGGCGGTTCCGGCCAGGAGCAGGAACGGGTGGGGTAGGCGAACGGCGAGCCAGGTCAGGCTGATCATGGCGAACAGCACCGGCACGTACCAGAGGTGCCACTGCGGCGCGGTGAACAGTTCGGCCACTGCTCGCAGGTCGGTGGGGAACACCCCGAAAGTGCTGGCCCAGAGCAGGCTCACGGCCAGCCAGGGCAGCAGCATGCGGCGGCCGTAGTCGGTGAGCAGCTCGGGATAGCTTCTTTCCTGCAGTCGCTCGGCCCGCAGCAGATAGCCGGACAGGAACAGGAACGCCGGCATGTGGAAGCCGTAGATCAGCCACTTGGTGAAACTGTCGTCCAGGCGTTCGGCGAAGGTGTGCCCGAAGATCACCAGGACCAGCAGCAGGGCCTTGAGCTGGTCGGGGCCGGCCGAACGGGATCGGCGGGGCCGAACTGACACCTGACGCTCCCTCTGCGTGGACCGGCGGCACACGCTAGCCAGGTCTGTGACAGGAGTGCACATCGGGGAGCGTATCGGCTCTTCGGCCGAGACCCGCGAGTATCCGCCGGGTATCCGCTGATGGGCCGGTACCGGGCTCTACGGTGGTCGTCTTCCGCCCGGTGCCGCGGGCGCGGACGTAGGAGTGGGCAGCTGAAGAGGGTGCTGGTTCTGGTGTGCGCGGCCGTGCTGCTCGCCGGCTGCACCGAGCCCCATACCCCGCTGGCCGCAGCCTCACCGGTAGCTTCGCCCGGCGTCTCCGGAGTTGTCGGCCCGACGGGCGGGCGGGTGGCGGTGCCGGGCGGTCCGGTGGTGGACGTGCCGGCCGGTGCGGTGTCGGGTGCGGGCACGCTGGTGGTCAGGGAACCCAACAATGGACGACTGGCGCCGGTGTCCGGCTCACCTTTCCTTGGAGTCGGGGGCGCCTACGAGATTGCTCTGCAGGGAGCCCGGCTGACCGGGCCGGTCCGGCTGACCTTCCCGGTGCGGATGGAGCCGCTACCGGCGGCCGCGGACGCCGATGCCGCAGCCGTGCTCGGCCACTACGACACCGCCGAGCGCACCTGGAAAATCGTTCCGGCGCAGTACGATCCGGACAAGAAGACGATCACCGCCGAGGTGTACGAGCTGGCCTGGTGGAACGCCTTCGTCTGGGACTTCTCCCGGCTGCGCGACGCCGTCGCCACCACCTATGCCTCGGTGCTGGCCGAGCCCGGGGCCCAGCCGACCTGTGAGCACGAGTCCGCCGCCCGTCTGACCGGTGTGCGGGTCAGCGCCGGGCCGAGCGAGCGGATCCGCTGGTGCTACGGGCTGGCCGACGGGGCGCCGGTGCTGAAGGTGGTGAACGTCGGCGGCTATCCGATCAGCATCGAACATCCGCGTTCGTGGCCGGTGCGGCGGCACGAGGACAGCGTCCGGATGCCTCCCGAGCTCGACGCCCTGGTCAAGCGCCCCGGAAAGGTGCTGCTGGCCGGGGGCTCGACCCTTGAACTGCGTCCCGATGGGCTCACGCCCGGCGGCACGGTGACCGCGCGGACCAGTGGCGCCGGCTTCCTGGCGCTGGCGCTGGCGCTGGGGCAGGACTCGTTCGACCAGGTCTCGGCCGGAGTGCCGGGGGCCCGCCCGGCCGAGGCGGCCGATGTGCTGCGGAAGGTGCTCGAGGGCGACTGTCTGGAGCGGTACACCCGGCGCATGGACCGGCCGGTGCCCGACCTGGCCGATGCCGAGCAGCGCGCGCTGGAGGCGCACACCGTGGCCTTCGACTGCCTGCGCCGGGCCTGGCCCGGGTCGGAGGCGTTCATCGGGGTGGCGCTGGCCTGGCTGGCCTCGGGCATCGGGGTGCTGCTGGACGGGGTGACGGGGGTGGCCGACGCGGCGGTGTTCGCCGAGCCGGAGACGATCCAGGTACGCGTGGACCAGTAGCCCGGGATCACCGGAAGGCCGCGAACGGGCAAGTTGATCACGTCCTGCTACGGTTTTGGGGCTCACCGACCTGAGCGCGTTGACGTCCCCCCGGCCGACCGGAGCTCACGGTGATCGCTCTTCTTCTCGACCTGTCCAACATCGTCGGCGGGCTGTTGCTCGGCCTGCCCCTGCTGCGCCTGGCCCCCCGCGGGGGTGAGCAGAGCGCCCGCCTGATCTCCCGGATCGACCCCTGGGCCTGGATCGTCGGTGTGGTGGCCCTGGTCACCGGCGGCTACTACCTGATCGTGCACCTCGTCTCGGGCCCGCACCTGTTCCACTTCGAGGTGGTCGGCCTGGCGGTCGGCGTGATCCTGCTGTGGGACCGGTTGACCGGTCGCCCTCCGCTGCGGGGCCAGGCCGGCCCGCCCGAGGGTACGGCGCTGGTGCTGGCCATCTTCGGGCTGATCGCCGTGGTGGTCGGGTTGCAGGGGCTGTTCACCCCGAACTGAGAGGGGGCCGGTGGAGACGGGAATCCGGGGCATCGGCGCCCGCCTCCACCGGCGTTCGGGGGCCCGGCCGGCTGCTGGCAGCGACTGACCGGGGGAGTCGCGCGCGAGTTCTCCACGCAGCGGCTCTGGACGTTACCCGGCCCGGCCCTCGCGCCGCCACCAGGGGTTACTGGTGAGCACAAAGGGCATAGGGCGAGGCGGACTCACCCCTGATCTGCGCCCAGCTCGCGGTACAGCGGCTCCCACCGCGCCTTCCGGTCCTGGCTGGAATGCTCCCACCAGGGGGTGCCGCGCTCGCCGAGGGCGACCTTGGCCCGCTGCACCCGGTCGCGGGCGGCCCGCTCGGCCGCCTCGTCTTCCTGCCGCAGCGCGCGCCCGACCTCACGCCGCGCGCTCATCAGCTCCTTGCGCAGGACCGCGCCGACCTCTTCGGGCAGCTCCGGATCGGTGGCCCGCCACTTCCGCCCCTTGATCACCACATGATGACCGTCGGGGGTGAGTTCGGGGTTCACGCGTTCTCGACGATGCTCTCCGCCACGTCGCGCAGGTGCTCCTGGTTCGGGGCGAAGGCGTCGGCGATGTCCGGGTGCAGACCGGCCCGGGTCTTCTCCAGGAGCTCCTCCTCGACCTCGTCGACGCTCTCGCCGGAGTAGTGGCCGTCGACCTTCTTCACGGCCACGCGCAGGGCCGAGGTCAGCTGGTCCTCCAGCGGCTCGCGCAGCTTCTCGACCGGGCCGAGCGAGGTGTCGGGATCGAGCTTGACACGGGGCTGCACCATTTTTCGGGCCTCCAGCACTCAACCAGCCGGGCGGATCCGGCGGTGCCCAGTATGTGGCCCGAAGATCGGTTCGGCATCCCGGGCCCGAGGTGCGCCGCGGCCGCCCGAGCACAAGAATCGGACGGGTAACGCAGGCCCGAGTCACGCAGAAGGTGGTCATGGAACCGATGTCCCTGATTCTCACGGCGGTCGTCGCCGGGGAGTCCAAGACCGAGACCAACACCATGATCGGTGCCGTCGAGGACGACTACGGCAAGCTGCACAGCGCCCTGCAGGCCCGGCTGGAGGGCCGTCCGGACGCGCTGGAGGCCCTGCAGCAGTACGTGGACCAGCCCGAGAACGACAAGGACACGCTGATCACCGGGCTGCAGCAGGCCGGTGTCACCCACGACTCCGAAGTGCTCGAGCTGGCCCTGAAGGTGATGCAGCGGATCGACCCCGAGGGCAGCGCCAACGGCAACTACGCCGTCGACCGCTCGTAGGTCAGGCGCGTTCCACCCGCAGACCGGCGCGCTCGGCGTTGCTGTAGTCGTCGGCCACCCAGACCACCTGGCGCCCGGCGCGTTTCAGCAGGCTGGCGGCGATCGAGGAGCGGTAGCCGCTGACGCAGTGCACCCACAGCTCGCCCGGCGGCAGCGAGTCCAGCCCGGTGAGCAGCCGGTGCAGCGGCAGGTGGGCCGAGCCGGGCAGGTGGCTGGCGGCCCGTTCGTCGTCGCGGCGCACGTCGAGCACCACCGCGTCGGTGGCCCGGGCGAGGTCTTCGAACGAGGCCTTGCGGTAGGACGCGGGCTCGTCGGTGAAGGCGGCGACGTCGCCGAACGCAGTGGCGTCGGGCCGGTCGATACCGATCCGCACGAGCTGGCGCTGGGCCTGGGCGATCTGTTCCTGGTTCTCACCGATCAGGGTGAGCGGCGCGCCCCAGGGCATCAGCCAGCCCAGGTAGGTGGTGAACTGCCCGCTCAGGTCGATGCTGACGGTGCCGGCCAGGTGCCCGGCGGCGTAGGCGGTGCGATCGCGCAGATCCACCACCCATTCCCCGGCGCTGATCCGGCGGTGCAGCTCGTCGGCCTGCACCGGCTCGGCCACCGACAGGTCGACCGGACCGGGGCCCTGCCGGTTCAGCACGCCCATGTGCACGTAGTACGCCGGGTAGGCGGTCAGCCCGGCCACCAGCCGCTGCACGAACGCGTCCTCGTCCGGTTCCAGCAGCGCGTCGTTCACCTTCTTCTGCTCGCCGATGGTGCTGGCCGAGCCGCCGGTGGCGCTGCCCGCCGAGCAGAAGCTGCCGAACCCGTGGGTGGGCATCACCTGCACCTCGTCGGCCAGTTCGTGGGCCAGCCGGTGGGCCGAACGGTACTGGGCGTGGGTGAGTTCCACGGTGCGGGCGGCGTCGACCAGGTCGGTCCGGCCCACGCTCCCGAACAGCAGCGAGCCGCCGGTGAACACCACCGGGTCGGACGAGCCGTCCTCCACCACGTAGGCCAGGTGCGTGTCGGTGTGCCCGGGGGTGGCCACGACCCGCACCCGCAGCCCGCCGGCGGTCAGCTCGTCGCCGTCACCGATCGGCCGGCGCTCGAAGCCCACCTCGTCGTCCCGGTTCACGCCGTACTCCGCGCCGGTGCGCCGGGCCAGCTCGTAGCCGCCGGTGACGTAGTCGTTGTGGATGTGCGTCTCCAGCACCAGCACGCAGCTCAGGCCCAGCTCGCCGAGCCGGCCGAGCACCCGGTCGACGTCGCGCTGCGGGTCGATCACGACGGCGCTGGAACCGTCGTGCGCGATGTAGCTGCGGTCGCCGAGCTCGCTGGTCTCGATCACGTCCACCTGGATCACGTGCTCACGCTCCCGCGCATTGCTGGGACATCCGAATGTCCGTACATTAAGTGCCCAGCGCAGACGAGGGCAACGGAGCGATGGTGAACTTCACGAGCGTGCACACCGAAGAAGGGGCGCCGGCCCGGGGGTCCTGGTCGGCCGCGATCGACCGGTCCGCCCCGCTGCCGCTGTGGGCCCAGGTGCACGCCGACCTGCGTCGCCGCCTCAATGCTGAGCAGTTCACGGCCGGTTTCCCGGGTGAGATGGCCCTGGTCGAGGCGTACGACGTGAGCCGTCACACGGTGCGTGAGGCCCTGCGGCGCCTGCGCGACGAGGGCGTGGTGATCGCGGCGCGCGGCCGCCGCCCCCGGGTCGCCTCCGGCACCCGCCGCATCACCCAGCCCCTGGGGGCGCTCTACAGCCTGTTCGCCTCGGTCGAGGCCGAAGGGCTGGAGCAGCGCAGCATCGTGCGGGCGATCGATCTGCGCACCGACGCCCACGCCGCCTCCCGCCTGTCCCTCGGGCCCGACACCGAGCTGTTCTACCTGGAGCGGGTGCGGCTGGCCGGTGACGAGCCGCTGGCCTTCGACCGGGTCTGGCTGCCCGCCGCCCTGGCCGCCCCGCTGCTCGAGGCCGACTTCAGCCACACCGCGGTCTACCGCGAACTGGAACAGCGCTGCGGCATCCGGCTGGGCGGAGGCGAAGAGACGATCCACGCCGTCCTGCCCACCGCCCCGGAGCGCGAGCTGCTCGGAATCGGTCCGGAGACGGCCGGGTTCGCCATCGAGCGAAGGGCTCAGGGGCCGGCCGGGCCGGCCGAGTACCGGCGCACCCTGGTCCGGGCCGACCGCTTCGCCGTGGCGGTGCAGTTCTCCACCGGCGGCGGCTACAAGCTCAGCCTCTCCGGCGCCTGAATGTGGCTACCCGCAGCCATATCTCTCGCCGACTGTTCCTGACCGCCACCGCCGGTGCCGTGGTCACCGGCGCCGGGGTGGCCGGCTACCTGAGTGGTGTCCTGCCCGGGGTCGGGGGAGCGGAACCCAAATTTAAGACGTTTGACTCCAGCGCGCGCGGAAAGCCGGTTACGTACGGGTGGGCTACTCCGCCCGATCACGAACCTGACGGGCTGCCAGTTGTTCTGGTACTGCACGGCCGGGGAGATGATGCCCACTCCGCCTTCGATTCCCTTGCCGCTCATGAGTTCTTGGCCCAGCACGTGGCCAACGGCGGTGCGCCGGTCGGCATCGCATCGGTCGACGGTGGCGAGACCTACTGGCATCCCCGGGCCGACGGCGACGACCCGCTGGCCATGATCTCCGGCGAACTGCTGCCCCGACTCGGCGAAATCGGCTTCGACACCGGCCGCCTTTCCCTCCTGGGTTACTCAATGGGTGGTTTCGGGGCCTTGATGTTGGCCCGGGAGGCGTCGAACGGCCGCTTCGGGGCGCCCGGCCAGTTGGTGGCCGCCGCTGCCTCCAGCCCGGCCCTCTTCGCCCGGGCCTCGGTCACGTCGGCCGGATCGTTCGACGATGCCGAGGATTTCGAGCGCTGGGGTGACCTGGCCGCCGATCCTGACGTCGGCGACCTACCGCTGTCGGTCTCCTGCGGGGCGGACGACCCCTTCCGGGCCGAGACGGAGCGCTACTGCAAAGCCTGTGACCCGGCTCCGGCCGGCTCGCTCGGCGAGGGTGGGCACGACCACGGTTACTGGCGCAGCCTCCTGCCCGATCAGCTGGTCTTCCTCTCGGAGCGGTCATGATCCAGTTCGGCTTGCGGGAGTGATCGATTGCCCCAATGGTGGACATGTCGGGTTTTCGCCTCGCAGCAAGGGAGAGAAGACATGCCTTTCACGTTCCGCAAACGGATCAAGATGCTCCCGTTCCTGCGCCTGAACGTCTCCAAGACGGGCACCAGCCGTACCTGGCACATCGGTCGCTGGTCGTGGAACTCGCGCAGCCGCCGCCACTCCGTCGACCTGCCGGGTCCGGTGAACTACCAGAGCAAGGCCCGCGGCCGCCGCTGAGTCCGCACTACGCGCCGATGCCCGTGGCCGCCAGGTGGTTCACTTGGCGGTCATGGACACGGCCGTGAGCGGGGTCAGGCACCACACCTTCACCGTCTCCCGGGAGCTGGACGCCCCGCCGGAGACGGTTTTCCGGGTTTTCGCCGACGATGATCTGCGCCGGATCTGGTTCCGCCTGCCCGGCCGCGACAGCGAGTACTCGTTCGACTTCCGGATCGGCGGTACCGAGCAGGCGCGCAGCACGTTCACCCCGCTCGAGGGCGAACCGGAGCTGGTGCACAACCGCTCCCGCTGGATCGACATCGTGCCCGGGCGCCGCCTCGTGCAGTCCTACGAGGCCGCCATCAACGATGTGCTGATGTGGACGGCCCTGCTCACCGTCGAGCTGTACCCACTGCCCGGAGCCACCGGCGAACCCGGCGGCACGCTGCTCGACTGGACCGAGCAGGTCGCCTTCCTCAACTACCGCGGCGACGGCGGGGTCGACCTGCAGCACCTGCGCGGCGCCACCGGCCTGCGCCTGAACGGGCTGACCAAGGCCGTCGCCCAGGCCTGACTCACCTCGAAAAGTCCACCGCCCACCCCCGAGTCCCACCGGTAGGCCGTCGGCGGATCGTGGGTGGGCGGTGGATGATCCGACCCTGGGGCGGCCAGGGCCGGAGCTCGTGGGTCCCGGGCCTAGAGCCGGGAGTCCTGGGTGATCGCGACCGCTGCCCTCGCCGGCACCTTCACCGAGGCTTGGCCGTCGGCGCCCACCTTCACAGTGGTGCCGACGCAGCTGCCGTCCTGAGTGCCGCCGCTGGTCAGATCGCAGTAGGTGCCCTCGGGCAGACCGGTGGCGAACGTCTGCGTCTGGGCGGAGGTGCCGTTGTTCAGCGCCGTCCAGCCGGCCTCACCGCGACTGAACGAGATCAGGTCCGCGCCGTCGTCCGACCAGTTCGTCACCGCCGCGTCGCCCACGCTGTTGCGGAAGGCGACCATCCCGAGCACCGCCGGGTCGCGGTCCAGACAGTTCCAGGCACCGTTGTTGCAGTCGGTGTCGGTGATCAGGCCGTCGGCCCCGGAGGGCGGGGCGTCGTCGTAGGCGTTCCACCGGAACGACGAGTAGACCTGCGGAACACCGTAGTCGTGAGCCAGCACGAACTGGGTGGCCAGCTTCTCGGTCGCGGCGTCCTTGGAGCTGATCGACTCACCGGTGCGGTCGGTGTCGTGGTTCATCACGAAGGTCAGCGACTTGTCCGAGGCCACCAGCCCGTCGCCGAAGTTCTCCAGCGCCGCGAGGTTGCCGCTGAACGCCTTCTTCAGCTGCACCGAGGCGTCCAGGCCGAGCACGCTGCCCAGCTCGGAGTAGGCCGCCTGCGAGAGCTCACCCTGACCGCCGAAGACCTCCAGCGCCACGTAGGGCCGGGTGCCGTCCACGGTCGGGTCCAGACCGTCGATGATCGCCTTCAGGTCGGCCCGCGGGATGTGCTTGGCGGCGTCCACCCGGAAGCCCGAGACCCCGTACCCGACCAGCTTGTTCAGGTACTTGGTGATCGCGCCGCGGACGTAGTCGCTCTCGGTCTTCAGGTCCTCGAGCTTGCCCAGCCGGCAGAAGTGCGCCTGCTGGACGTCGTCGTAGTTCTCGACATCCCCGGAACTGGTGGGACAGTCGGCCGCCTGGTGGAAGTCGTCCTTCGTGTACAGCCCGGGATACGTCATCGCGCTGTACTTGTTGCCGCTGTAGGAGGTGGCGCCGCTCGCGGTCATGTCACTGCCGGACATGTGGTTGATCACCGCGTCCACGTAGACCTTGACCCCGGCGTCGCGGCAGGTCTGCACCATGTCGCGGAACTCGGCCTCCGACCCCATGCGGCTGTTCAGGTCGTAGCCGGCCGGCTGGTAGACCTCCCACCACGGGTGGTGGTCCCAGTTCACCCGGATCGAGTCCTGCGGCGGGGCGACCTGCACGCCGCCGAAGCCGTTCGGCCCCAGCACCTCGGTGCACTCGGTCGCCACGGAGGCCCAGTTCCACTGGAAAAGGTTGGCCATCACGTCTCCGGCCGAGGCGCTCGCAGCAGGTGCGCTGGTTTGAGTGCTGACTTGGGTGCCGGCTCGGACGCTGTCCTGCTGCGGCCAGGCCATGGCCGTGGCGGCGGCGCTCACCACGAGAACGGTGGTGGCACCGGCGACGGTCGCGATGCGCCGCTGCCTGGCCGAGCTTTCTTTACGCCGAGTCACGGCGGTGACCCTAACAGCCCGCAAAACCCCCGTGCACAGCCATAATTGGAACGCACGTCCGACTACTTTGCGTAGCTTAACCATGCATCCCGGCGTGATCACCCAGGTCTTCGGTGCTTGATCGGCGTCGGTTGTCGTCGGAGACAACAGCGCACTTAGCTCCCGTTTAGCCCTCATCGGCCTGACTGCACGGCCTGCTGTGACTCAGGTCACCTGAAATTCTGCGACCTAAACCGGGCCCGCGCGCATCTCAGTAGGTGTGCGGGTACCGGGCTGTCCCCTGAGCGGCCTGGTCCGCACCCGAGGTCGTGAACGCCCGAACGGAGCCGCAGTGGCATCCGCCGGGCTCGTAGCGCCCGGCTGGGTTCAGGGGCCCGGCCGGGTGAGGGCGACGGTGTCGGGGTGGAATTGAGGGCCACCCCGGCACCGCGCCCGCAGGTCGTCGGAGTCACGCGAGGTCGCCCGGCTCCGGTGAACGATGCGCTACTTCATCGCCGGAGAGGGGTACACCGTGCCGATCCGCAGGCCGTCCAGCCAATCGGTCAGGCGGGCGGCCTCCTTGTCGAGCGCGCTGCGCACCCCCGGTGGGACATCCTCCACCAGGCGTACTTCCACGCGCCCGGCCGCGTCCTGCACCCAGCAGCCGACCATCCGGCCGTTCGCCCAGGCGCTGGTGCCTACGTTGCCGCGGGTGTCGAAGAGCCGGGCCTTGTGGGGTCCGAGGTAGAAGTCGCGGGCCTGCCAGCCCATCACGGTGGCGTCCAGCACGGGCAGCAGCCTGACCCAGGGGCCGGGGTCGGCGACCGGCTCGAGGTCCTCGGGCAGCAGCCAGCCGGTCGAGGAGTCTTCCAGCTGCACCGCCTGCGCCCCGAGCTCGGCCAACGCCGTGCGCACCGCCTTCTTGGTCGAGCCCAGCCACCACACCAGATCGCCCTCGGTGCCCGGCCCGAACGACCAGAGCCAGCGCCGCACCAGCTCCCGATAACCGGCGTCGACATCCGGCACCCCACCGTCAGCCAGGCCGTCCGAGTCGCCCGAGCTGGTCGGCTCAGCCAGACCAGCGGAGTCGACCGAGCCACCCGGGCCACCCGGGCCAGCCGAGCCACCGGCAAGCCAGTCCCGGGTCAGTGTCCATCGCGGCCGGGAAGCCACCCAGCGCCCGGTGTTCACACCCCGCACGATGTCGGCGGAGGCGCCGAGCAGGACCAGCATCCGCGGCCCGGCCCAGGTCTCGCCGCCCACCGCGCTCGCCTTCACCCGCAGCCGGGGCACGGCCTCACGGATCTCGGCCGCGGTCAGCCCGGTGGGGTGCTCGGCGAGAACAGCCAGAATCTCCGCCCGCGCCGCGTCCAGCCAGCCGGCGCCCTCCTCGGCAATCCCGGCCGCGACGACGTCCTTGATCAGTTTCGCTCGTTCGGTGGCCGCCACCCGGGCTGATGCGCTGGACCACACCGAAGGCAGCAGCTCCCGGGGAAACACGAACAGGGTGCGCCGCATGGCCAGTTGCTTCACCAGGGACCGCTGCTCGTAGAGCGCCTGGTCCAGATCCTTGGGCTGCATCGACGTGGTCCGGGCCCAGCACGACAAGTACGGCGTGGCCGGCTCGGTGGCGTGCAGTGCGGTGAGCGCCCGGGTGACCGCGTCGGGGGAGTCCGCCTCCAGGCCGGGAACCAGCGCATGACGGACCGCCAGGCGGGAGCGGCGTTCGGCATCGGTGACCAGTCGCACCTCGCCATCATGCCGCCCGGCGACCCACGGCGGGGAAGTCCGGGTCATGGCCTTGATCTGAGCAGGCCCGCCGCCGATGTATCCCTGACCAGACCGTCCACGGCTTCGGGGGCCAACGTGGGTGTCACGACGCTGTCCTGTCCCGCCTGCGCGCGCCTACTGGGGCACCGGCAGACCTTCTGCGAGACCTGCGGGGCCCGGGCCGGCGATCCGCCCGCGCGGCCGGTGCGTAGGCCGGTCGTCCAGGTTCCGGGGCCGCGTCAGGTGCACATGCAGGAGATCCTGACGCCCGCGAGGCAGGGCTCCCGCGGCGGTGGCTGGGGGCTCGGGCTCGGCCTCGTCCTGGTCGTGCTGCTGGTGGTGGCCGGTCTGACCTTCGCCACGCTGAGATCCACCGGAGTGGTGGGCGGTCCGAGCGAGACCGAGCGCCGGGCTGCCGCACTGGCTCAGGAGCAGGCCGACCTGCGTTCCGGCCTGGGTGTTTTCATGGAGATCCGGGCGGTGTTCTTCGGGGCCGAGCGCCGCTACCTGCCGGCCATGCACCAGGCGCGGGTGCAGATCCAGGAGTACAACACCGAACTCGCGCAGGTCGAGGCGCAGATCGACGAGATCAACTCGGCCAACGCCGCTCGCCTGCGGGGCTGCGGCAGTTCCTGCCCCGATCTCGACTACCCGGCCTACCCGAAGATGCCCGAACTGGGGCCGCAGATCAAGGATCTCAAGGCGGTGGTGCAGCGCACCGGCGAACTCCACGGGCAGCTCTCCGCCCTGCGCGAGACCGGTGTTCTGGCCATGGCCTACTCCGACCTGCTCAGCGCGGTGGATCTTCTCGGTGAGGATGCCCGGGAGAACCTGGCCTCGCTGAAGGACATGCGCCGCAAGCCCAAGACCGGGTCGTACGCCGACGGCCGCACCCGCCTGCGCATCGGCACGCTGAACGGGAACAGTTCGCTGCCGGTGATCCGGCGGATGAACGGCAATCTGGTCCGGCTGCTGGAGCGTACCGACCTTCCGGTACGGGGCTACGATCTGCCCGGGGGGCGGGACCGGGACCGGTCCGATCACAGCACTGCGGTCTGATTCAGGCCTGGGCCGGCACAGCGGATCCACAGCGAATCCGTGACGAGTGCCTCATGGTTGAAAGCTAAATAGTTGTTGCTTCAAGTTTCGCGCTCGGTCAGGCTGGACCGGCTGGCCCTCCAAGACCGGCCGCCGGGGAGCGACGGGGCCCCTCGCCGGGCCGGACCTGTGACCTGTCGAAAGGAACTGTCGTGAACAACGCCGTACTGCGGGACGTCGCCGTACTCATTGCCCGGATCGCCCTCGGGGTGGTCTTCATCGCCCATGGCTGGCAGAAGTTCAGCGAGTGGGGCATGGAAGGCACGGCCGGCTCCTTCGAGCAGATGGGCGTGCCGGTTCCCACCGGCAGTGCCTGGTTCTCGGCGATCGTCGAGGTGGTGGGCGGCGCCCTGCTGATCGTCGGTCTGGCCGTCCCTGTGGCCGGACTTCTGTTGCTCGTCAACATGTTCGGCGCATTGTTCATCGTGCACCTGGAAAGCGGCATCTTCGCCGCCGACGGCGGCTACGAGCTGGTCCTGGTGCTGGGTGTCACCTCGCTGCTGCTGGCGGCGGTCGGCGCCGGCCGGTTCAGCCTCGACCAGGTGGTGGCCCCGCGGCTGGCGCAGGGCGCCGGAGCCCTGGTGAAGGCCTGAAAAGCTCCCCAACTGAGGACGGCGGTGGCCAGTGGGCCGTCGCCGTCCCGTTGGGTGCGGCACCAGTGGGGTAACGGCGGTCAGGTTGACCTTCAGGTCGGATGAAGCTCCAGGATGACGGCATGCCCACCGCAGACCTCATGCCCATCGGTACTTTCGCCCAGCGCACCGGCCTGACCGCGAGCGCCCTGCGCTTCTACGCCGACGCCGAGGTGCTGGCCCCGGCCCGGGTCGACCCGTCGACCGGGTACCGGTTCTACTCCGAGACCCAGGTGGAACGGGCCGTGCTGGTCCGGCGCCTGCGGGAGATCGGGATGCCGCTGCCGGCCGTGTCCGACGTGCTCGCCGGGGCGGTCGAGCTGGTCGAGGAACATGTGCGCCGGATGGCCGACAGTGCCGAGAGTGCCCGGCTTCAGGCCGCTCTCATCGTCTCGACCCTGAACGGGGAGGCGGGCGAGCCGGTGCTCACCCTGAGCGGGCCGGTGTTCGCGGCGGCGGTGGATCAGGTGCTCGCGGCCACCGCGCGGCAGGCCGAGCTACCCATCCTGAACGCGGTGAGGATCGAGTTGGCCGACGGTGCCGTGACTCTGACTGCCACCGACCGCTACCGGCTCTCGACCCGCACGCTCACCCCGCTGGATTCTCGGGGGACGTTCGCGGTCACTGTGGATGCGGACGACCTGCGGGCCGGTCTGCCCGAGCTCAGGAGCAGTCATCGGGTATCGGTTTCGATCGGCGAGCGCGCCCTGACCCTTCGGCTGGACGGGCGGGAAGGTGTACAGGAGAGCGGCTACCGGATCCGGCCCGGTGACTATCCCGACCACCGCGCCCTGCTCGAAGGGCTGCCGGAGGTGACCACCCGCGTCCTCACTCAGAAGTCGGCGGTCCTGGCCGCGCTGGAGACCGGGTCGGGCGATCGTGCCGTTCTGCGGGTTTCTCCCGAAAGCCTCCTGATCGGGGAGGTTCCGGTGGAGGCAGTGGTGAGTGGGACGTCCATTGTCGTGCAGTTCGAGCTCACCAACCTGTACCCGGCGATCAGCACCGCGATCGGGACCGATCTGGTGGTGGAACTGAGAGGTGCGGCCCTGCCTGCGACCATCCGCTCGGCCGACCACGGAGACCTCACCACTCTCGCCATGCCGGTGGCCTGAGCCGCCCGAACGAACCGGGCCCCGCGGAACGAGTTCCGCGGGGCCCGGTTCGGTGCGAGGAGCTGGTCAGCCCTTGACACCCTGGTACGGGTAGATCTTCAGAGTGCGCTTGCCGCCCGGCTTGCCGCCGATCTTGACCTTGCGCAGCGAGGAGTTGTTGTCGTAGTTCGCCTCGCCGAGCTTCTTGTCCGGGTTCGCGATCGTCTGGATGTAGTAGATGCCGTTCTTGACCTTGGTGATGTCGAACGACTGGCCCGGCAGGTACTGGCCGTAGGTGTCGCCCCAGCCGGTGCCCAGCACCTCACGGATGCTCAGCAGGTTGGCGTTGCCCTGACCGCAGGCGGTGTAGAGGTCGATCGACTCCGGCTGCCACTGGGCGCCCTCGACGTTCGGGTCGACCGAGTCGGTGGGGGCCAGGCAGAAGGCCTCCTTGCCGCTGATGATCGCCTTCTTCTTGGTCGAGTCGAGCAGCCGGTAGGAGGCGAAGTCCCGGAAGTGCCAGTGGTTGTGGCCCTCGCGCGGGTCCCACTCCATCTCGCCGGCGCCGGTGTAGCCGACCTGCTTGCCGTCCTTGTCGAAGTAGTACTGGTAGGCGTCGAGGACCGGCTTGCCCTTCTGGCGGAAGCCGTCGACCACCAGCGGCGAGGGGCCGGCGTTCCAGACGGTGGCGCCGAAGCTCAGGTAGGTCTTCTTCTTCTTGCTCGAGGTGTCGAGCATGATCTGGTACGCGGGGAGCGAGCGCAGGTCGGGCTTGGGCAGGTCGTCGACCGCGGCGGCGCCGAGACGGTTGCCGGTGGGCGCGGTCTTGGCCGGCACGTTGGGCTTGCCGAGCGCGGCCTTGCGGTCCATCTCGCGCTGGGCCTGCTGCGGGGAGAGGTTCTCGGCGTCGGGGTCGATGCCGGCCGGCTGCTGGCCGTGGCTGTGGCCGGCCTCCGCGGCGGCGAAGCCGATGCCCTGGTCCTCCTTGACCGTCTTGACCTTGACCTTGATCTTCGAGGTGGCCTCGGCGGCGGGGATGCCCAGGGCCTTGGCCCACTGCTTGTTCACCGTGGCCTCGACGGTGTACGTGCCGTCCTTGCCCTTGAACTGCAGGGGGTTGTTCCAGTCGGCGAAGACCGGGGTGGACCAGCCGCCGGGCAGGCCGAACAGGCCACCGATCGCGTAGGGGTGGTAGCCGCACTGCTTGGGGTAGGGCGACTCGGCCGCGCCGTCGGGGGCGATCCGGCTCTGCTGGTCGGAGTTCAGGCAGAAGTCGAGCTTGCTCTTGTGCACCGTCTTGCCGGCCCGGGTGACCTTGAGGTCGAAGAACTTGGTCAGCGTGGACGGGCTGGCGGTGATGTTGGCCGGCAGGGTCTTGGTGACCTTGCTGTCCCCCTCGCCGACGATCAGCTTGGTGGTGATCGGGTTCTTGTAAGACTTGCCCCGGTCGGTGCGGATCTCCAGGGTCTTCGGCGCGACGGCGTAGAAGCCGAGGCCGTAGAGGGCGATCGGCTCGCCCTTGAAACGCTGCACGCTCTGCGTCTTCACCGGCACGACGAAGTCGAGCGCGGCCTTCGAGGTGGCGGCGGACTCGGCCCCGGAGACCTGCCCGGCCGCCTCCACGGCAGCGGCGGTCATGACAGAACCCGCCATCACGGCGGTCAGGGCCACGGCGGCGACAGGTGCGACGCGCCTGGCGGCAGGGCGGCGGATCGGGCTCACGGGGGTCCCCCTCATGGGATCAGGAATGGCATCACCTCAAGTGACGCATTACCGAACCATAAGGTTGTCTGGGACGAAGCCGAATCAGCCTCCGGGATGATGCTCGCCGCGCGAAGGGGCCGCGGCGATCCTCCCGAAGGATGAGTATCAGACGACTGTCTTTTTGCCGTGGCGGGTGGGTGACGCTCGGTGGGCAGTCGCCGAGACCGCACTGCAGCAGGGCGATCTCGCTACGGTCGGCTGGGCGGGGATGACCGTGAGGTGTCGATCGCGCTCGCTCGGCCCAACTGAGGCCCGATCCGGCCCCGCATGGTTCAGGGGTGGTCTATCGTTCGGCGACCCGGATCTGCCGACGAAGGAACGCCGAACGTGATCAGAAGGTTTCACCTGGGTCACTACGTGCTGGCCGGGCTGCTGGCCGTGACCACGCTGGTCGTCCTGGCGCCGGGTGTGTCCTTCTCGTTCGGCTCCTCGTACGGCCCTTCGGACGGGTCGAGCACGGCCGAGGAGCTGTGGGAGTCGGGTCCGTCGGGCATCGGTGGCGCTGAGAACGACCAGTGGGTGATGGAGGACGCGCAGGCCCGCACCATGGAGATCGCGGGCTGGGGCACCGGTTACATCACCTCGAAGTTGTGGAGGCTGGCCCGCGACGGGAACGCGGACGTGGACGTGGACGTGTGGGCCTACGAGCACAAGGCGACGGCCAGCCCGCGAAGTCGCGCCGGACAGCCGGATCCCGTGGTCAGCCGCCTGTACCTGCAGGCCACCCCGCGGACGCCGGTCGAGGAGTGGCTGGACTGGTCGGGTAGCCCGTCGGCGGACTTCCGGATGAACGGCGACGTGCCGGGGGAGGCCTCCCTGGCGGTCGAACCCGGCTGGTTCGCCCCGGCCGGCGGGCAGAGCGCCTCGTACGTCACGGAGTTCACGGTGAAGGCCGGGCAGCGGCCGGTTTTCGATCCGGTGCAGGAGATCGAGTTCCGGTCGGTCTGGCGGACCACCCGTTCATGTTCCGCGAACGGGTCCGAAGACGAACCAGAAGACTGCGTCACCGACCTCAGCTGACCGAGCGTGGTCTCCTGAGCGAACCGCAGAACCCGCTCACGGACGTCTGTGCTCGGGTGGCCGCCCGAACCCGCCTACGGGTGCCGGTGGTGGGTGGACCACAGAACCCGCTTGAGGACGTTTGTGCTGGGCAGTCGCGGTGACCTCGCCTTCGGTGGGTTCTGGGTCCTGTTCTGTGGATCACTCGCCTACTGCGGGGCAGGTCTAGTCGTGTTCGATGTGGTCGCGGCCCGGGCCGCCGGAGATGGTGTCGGTGCCGGGGCCGCCGTACAGCCGGTCGTTCCCGCTGTTGCCGAAGAGCTCGTCGGCGCCGGCCCGCCCGTAGACCACGTCGTTTCCTTCGCCCCCGTAGAGCCCGTCGGCCCCGGCGCCCCCGTCGAGCAGGTCGTCACCGCGGTCGCCGCGCAGGAACGAGGCTCTCTTGTCGCCGTAGAGCTTGTCGTCGCCGTTGCCGCCGTGGGCCGAGTTGTAGCCGCCGCCGATGCGGATCGTGTCGTTGTTGTTGCCGCCCCAGACGCCGCCCAGGTCGCCGATGCCGCCGGCCGTGATCTGGTCGCGGCCGTCCTGCCCCCAGATCCCGCTGCCGTCGATAGCGCCCGGCTGCGGGCGGGTGTCGGCCTTGTCGTTGCCGGCGCCCAGCCAGAACTCGTTCGAGTAGTAGGCCTGCCGGGTGCGGTTGTGGAAGCGCACGGTGTCGCTCTGGTCGCCGAGCCGGAACTTGGCCATCACGTACGGGTCCTGCGACTCCCGGCCCTCGACCAGGCAGACCACCTCGGTCAGGTCGGCGGCGGCCGGGTACTCGCAGCCCTCGCCCGCGTCGATCGGCTGCGAGTCGTCGATGGTGTAGCGGTAGAACCCGTCGTCGGCCAGCTCGGTGGTGACGGTGAGCTGGTTGGCCTGCCCGGGGGCGGCCGTGTAGTGCAGGTACCAGTTCTCGACCTCGGCCTGCCCCTGCGCAGCGCTGCCGGCCAGAGCGGGAGCGGCCGGCCCGAGAACGGCCGAGGCGCCCAGAGCCAGAGCCGAGGCAGGTAGCAGAACCCGGCGAAGTGCAGTCTGAGTGAGCACGACTGGTACCCCCTGGAGCGATGCGAGCGTGACCTGCCTCACTGTACGCCGGAGGGCATTCCGGCTGCCGGGCGATCCGGCCATATGTGGATAACTCGGCGCGTCTGTGGACCGGCGCGACCTTCTGATCAGTGTGGGGTGTTTGACCGTCACCACCGCACGCAGCCATGACACAGACTTCATACGCGACAACGAGCGCGCCGGACCTCTTCTGCCCCTTGGGTGGCAGAGGCTGCTCGGCACCCGAGGAGGGGCGGGTGCCGGGCGCGATCCGGCTGGGACGACTGGTCTTCTATTGGTGACCAGACGTGATGGTGCGTCACTTTCGGGTGACATATGGTGAGTCTTGCACTGCCTGCTGTCATACTGCGCCCGTGTCGTCACCGCCCGTCGAGCGCGAATCGCAGGCACCGGCCCTGCGCCCCGCAGTCGGCAGCCGGGCCCTGGTTGCGGCCGGACGCAACCGTCCTGGCCTTCCCCGGCGCCCCCGCGAGCGGCTCGTGGCCGATCCGGCGCAAGCCCGTCAGCTACCCACCCAGGTGTCTCTGACCTGCAGCGTCCGGCCGGGTGAAGCCGCTTCTTCCCGCCACCTCGGTCAGGGCGGGCGCGCCGTCGGGAAGCTCGCCGACGGCCGAGAAGGCACACCCGCTGAACCAACACGTAAGGACGTCGTCTCCGGGGACACCGGCGGCCGGGTACGGGTGAGCCGGCTGGTCAGTGACGACCGGCTCCGGGTGGAGGTGGCATGGGAAGCACGGACGGCGCGGACGGTGGACGGCCGGACGGTGCGGCTGTGAGCGCCGACGTGCAGGTGGTTCTGGTCGACGACCACCCGGCCATCCTGGCTGGGGTGCAGGCCTGGATGGCGCTGGCCAGCCCGGCGGTCGATGTGGTGGCTGCCGGGTCCGACCTGTCGGTGGCCTGGCTGGAGCCCGGTCGTTCGGTGCCTGTGGTGGTGATGGACCTGCAGCTCGGCGGCGCCCCGGCCTACGCCGACCTGTCGCGGCTGGTGGAGCACGGCCGTCAGGTGGTCGTCTACTCCATGCGCGAGGACAGCGACACCGCGCTGACCTGCCTGGAGATCGGGGCCTTCACCTACCTGACCAAGGCCGAGGGGCAGGCCCACCTGGTCGACGCGGTGCGGGCGGCGGCCGAGTCGCGGCCCTACGTCTCGCCGTCGCTGGCCGGGGCGATGGGGGTGGACAGCCGCCGGATCCGCCCCGACCTCGCGCCCCGCGAGATCGACGTGCTGCTGGAGTGGTTCCGCTGCGAGTCCAAGGACCTGGTGGCGCAGAAGCTCGGGATCTCCGCCCGGACGGTGTCCACCTACATCGACCGCGTGCGGATCAAGTACGCCAACACCGGCCGGCCCGCCTCGACCAAGGCCACGCTGGTGGCCCGGGCGATCCAGGACGGGCTGGTCTCGCTCGACGACCTGTGAGCCGGGATCTCAGCGGGGTTCAGGAGAGGGTGTCCTCGAGCGCCCGGCGGATCTCGGCCTGCCCCCGGGCGTTCGGGTGCAGGCTGTACGTCGGGTTCACCGGGTCTACGTAGGTCAGCCAGCGCCTGGCCGGCACCTGCTCGCAGGCTGCGTGCCCGGCGAACGGCTCCACCAGGTCCACGAACGTGGTGCCCGGTACCTTCTGGGCGATCAGCTCGGTGCGCCGGTTCAGTTCCAGGGTGATCGCGTTGATCAGGTCGGTGGCCGGCTTTCCGAGTGGGGCGCAGGCCTGGGGATCGTTCGGCGGGAACAGCATGGGGTAGCCGGTGACCGCGAGGTGGGCGTGCGGTGCGGCCTCGTGCACGGCCCGGAAGGTGCGCTCCAGCAACGAGATCCCGCCGTGCTCGGGCAGCGGCGTGGTCATTGCGGCCAGGGCGCGGGTGGCCTGGGCCAGGGCCTCCTGGCAGCCGGCAGCGGGCAGGCACGAGGTCAGGATCTTGCCCACCCCCACGTCGTTCCCGCCCACCGAGAGCGTGACCAGGCTGACGTCCGGGGTGGCGGCCAGCCGCGCGAGCTGCCCCGGCTCGCCCTTGGATCCGGCCAGCAGCCCCGGGATCGTGACGCCGCTGCAGGCCACGTGCCGGAAGGTGGTGCTGCCCCCGGCGGGGACACGAGCCCGGTCGGCCAGCTGGCGGGTGGCGGCGGTGGCTGAGCGGTGGCAGCCGTTGGCGGTGGTGTCGTACTCGTCGGTGACGAAGGGCGGGTCGGCCTCGCCGGAGGCGTAGGAGTCGCCCAGCGAGACGAACGAGACGTCGTCCAGCACCTGCGTGCTCGTGGTGCTCCGGGAGCCGTCGGGACGGCTGGCGATGAACGCCATCCGGCCACCCCGGGAGCGGTCGCGTACCCGGCACTCGGCCGCCGAGCCGCTGGTCTTCAGGCAGCTGGCTCCCCGGCCGGTCCAGGTCAGGGTGGTGCCGGCGGCGGCCTCGACGGTGAACGTGGTGTCTCCGATCACCGGCCGCAGCACCTTCTCCGGCGGCGGGGTGAGCCACTGAGGCTGGTCGGACTGCACCGCCGACGCGGTCTGGGTGACCCAGGCGACCGATGTCACCACCGTCGCCGTGGCCACCACCGCGGTGACCGCCGAGCACAATCGACCGGATCTGCCGAGCTTCATCGTCTTCCCCCGTTTTCCCCGTGAAACCTGGCCAAGACCGTAGGACGGGGGTGCGCGGCTTTCGCTGGAACCGGGGGTAATCCAGTGAACGGGGGACGAGGGTTTGGGGCGCGTCGCCGTCGAGGTGAGGCTGGTGGGGTGCGGGGGTATCGGTGGCGCAACGCGCCGGATCCGGAACAATCGCGGCCATGACAGCTGCTCTGCCCCTTTCCTGCGGATCCCTGGAGGCGTCGTGTTCGCGGCGCTGACCGGTTCCGGCCTCGCGGCGGCGGCCGGGCTGAACGCCTGGATCCCGTTCATGCTGGTGGCCCTGACCGCCCGGACCAGCGACCTGATCGAGCTGCCGGGCGACTACGACTGGGTGATCAGCGACTGGGCGATCGGGGTCGGGGCCCTGCTGCTGCTGGCCGAGCTGGTGCTGGACAAGGTGCCGGTGGTGGACCACTTCAACGACCTGGTGCAGACCGCGGTCCGGCCGACCGTGGGCGGGCTGATCTCCAGCGCCACGTTCAGCGCCCAGAACCTGGACAACAGCCAGTGGATGCGCGACAACCCCTGGGCCGGGGCGGTGATCGGCGTGGTGGTGGCCGGGCTGACGCACGCGACCAAGTCGGCCGCCCGCCCGGTGGTGAACGTGAGCACGGCCGGGGTGGGGGCGCCGGTGGTCTCGACGGTCGAGGACGTGCTTTCCCTCGTGCTCAGCGTGCTGGCCGTCTTCGCGCCGGTGCTGATCGTGATCGCGCTGATCCTGCTGGCCTGGCTCATGTTCGTGATCTGGCGCAAGTGGGCGGCCCGGCGACGGCGTCGGGAGGCCGCAGTGGCGGGCGGCACCTGAGGCTGCGAAGCCGGTACTTCGGGACGATTCGCCCACCCGGACGGCTGCCTAGCTTGCTGGTGTGCATCTTGTCGGTCAGCTTCTGCTCCGGGCCGCGGTCACGGCGATCAGCGCCGGGTTCACGCTCTTTCTCTGGTTCGTCTTCCTGGTGTTCTTCTCGGGGGACTGGTTCCACGGCGTCTCGGCCATGTGCCGTAACGGTGTTCCGGACTACCCGCCGATGAAGGAGCGGTTGTTTCCGCTCTCGCAGGCGTGCGTGTACACCGACGGCCGGACCGAAGAACTGGTGCCGTGGATCGCCAATCCGGTGATCGCCCTGGCCGGTGCGCTGACCCTGTACTGCCTCTTCCGGTGTCTGCGAACGGTGAACGAGATGGTTCGGGCGGTGGCCGGGTACGCGAGGTCGTTGCGGGCCTGACCCCCCGCTGAAGCGCAGGTGCGAGGGTGGGCGGATCTCGGTGGCGGGACCGGTGTCGCCTACTCGCCGCGGACACCGTCGATCGCCTCGCGGATCAGGTCGGCGTGGCCGTTGTGCCGGGCGTACTCGTCGACCAGGTGCAGCAGGACCCAGCGCAGTGACACGGTGCGGCCGTTGACCGGGTGCACGACCGTGTCGCCGAGGGTGAGCCCGGTGGTGATCCGGCGCGAGTGGGCGACCTGCTCGCGCCACGTGGCCAGGGCGGCTGGGCCGGTGGCGGTGGCCAGGTGCACGAACTCCTCCTCCGCGTCGTCGGTCTCGGTGTAGAGCTCGGGCGGGTTCTCGTCGGCCAGGACGACCTGGAAGTACCAGCGCTCGACGGCGGCCAGGTGCCGGAGCAGACCGAGCAGGGTGAGCTGCGAACTGGGCACCGGGTGGCGCCGGAGGTCGGCGTCGGCCACCCCCGCACAGTTGCGCACCAGGGCCTCGCGCTGGAAGTCGAGGTAGCCCAGCAGCAGGGCGCGCTCATCGGTCGAGGCCGACAATTCCCATCGTGAATCGTCCATGAGCACAGCGTGCCGGAGGGGTACGACAAAATGGACTCGTCTCACCCTCCGGGGCCGATCCGTAGCCTGCGGTGAAAAGACGCGGGCGACCCTTGTGCTCAGGCTTAACACAGGTCACCTTGGTCTCTGTGACAACGGTGGCGGGTGCGCGTGAGTGGCCGGAACCAGCCACCCTCACCGGCGGCCGCTACCCCAAGCGGTCCGAGCTTCGCAGGGCCGAAGCGCGACGTGGCCATAACGGTTCGTCTGCCCGTCCCGCTGACAGCCGGCCGTCCGGTGCTCCGCACAGTTCGTTGCGTCCCCCGGCCGCCCCCGTAGCTGCCGCTCGCAGCGTTGAGGCCCACAAGCGTCCTCAGTTACAGCAGTTCCCGTACTCGCACCCGCCGGTCGCCGTGGCGCCTACCCCGGCGGTTCTCCCTATACCGCAAGCCAATCCGCGCCGCCCCGCGGGCATCGACGTACCCCTGCCGCCGCAGGTCTCCTCCGATCCGTTCCGCAACCCCGCGCAGGCGGCGCCCATGGTGCCGATCGCCTTACCCGCCACTCGCCCGCCGTTAGGTAGGGGCGTTACCGGAGCCGCGCGTCTTCTGGTGATGGCTCTCGTCGTGGGTGCGCAGGGGGTCGGGGCGTCTTACCTTGCCGATCACGCCCTCCCACTGTTCGGCGATGGCGAGGGCGCTGCCTCGGCCGCCTTCGTGCTCAGCGATGAAGAGCGGCAGAACCAGGCTGCCGAGCGGGAGCAGGCCGAGGCCGAGCAACGGGCGGTTGCGGCAGCGGCGCAGGAGTCGGCTGCGCTCAACAGCGCGGTCAAGGAGGCCTCGCCGGCCAAGGCGGAGGCCGCGCTGGCCCAGTACACGCAGGCCAAGGCCGCGGCCGACCGGATCAAGGCGGCCGAGGGACGTCGTGAGCGGGCCCTGCGCAACGCCCAGCGCGACCCTCGGTCGGCAGCCCGGGTGATGCTCGAGGACCGGGGTTGGTCCTCGGCCGAGTTCTCCTGCCTGGACTCGCTGTGGACCAAGGAGAGCCACTGGAACTACCAGGCCACCAATCCCTCGTCCGGGGCCTACGGCATCCCGCAGGCCTATCCGGGCAGCAAGATGGCCTCGGCCGGTTCGGACTGGCAGACCAACCCGGTCACGCAGATCCGCTGGGGCCTCGACTACATCGCCGAGCGTTACGGAACCCCGTGCGCAGCCTGGAACTTCAGTCAGGCCCACAACTCGTACTAGCGGGTCAGCGCCACTCGGGCCACATCGGTGAAGCCCCGGCGGCGGTACCAGGTCAGCGGCCAGTCGTCCTCGTCCGCCCCCACGATCACCGTGTTCACTCCATCGGCGTGCAGTCGGTGCAGGGTCGCGGCGAGCAGCGCATCGCCGAGGCCTTGCCCGCGCCAGGCCGGGAAGATGTCGACCTCCTGCAAACGTGCCCACCCACTTTCGCCGAAGTGACCGATCGAGCCAACCACCCCGTCCTCTGTTGTGCGCCCGAAATACATGGTCAGACGCAGGATCGCGGTGCGTTCACGAAGAACCGCGACCATTGCGCGGACTTGAGGTGGGGGTACGCCGAAACCGGCCTCTACCTCGATGCGCAGCTCCTCGTAGAGCTGCCAGTCGGCGGGGGAAGAGATTTGTTCCAGGGTGAGCTGTTTGGCGACAGGCGGCGGTTCGCCGGTGTGGGCCAGAAGAGCCTTACCTATGGACGGGTCGTCAGCCGCCAGTTCGCGGGTGTGGGGGAACAGCAGCCTTTCTGACGTAAGCGCCAGATGGTCGCTCATGCTCGCGGCCTGGTGGCCAGAAGATGTGCGTACGGACGGGTTTCGTGAGGTGGGCGCGGCTCGTGCACCAGGCGGGCCTGGACCTGCAGCCCGGCATCAGTGAGCGCCTGCTCCACCTCGTCCGGCACCAGGCGCTGCAACGGCAGCGTGACCGGATGGTCGAGCCAGCTGGTCATCCGGAGCGGCTCCTCGCGCACGCTGAAGGCCAGCAGGGCCACCCCGCCCGGCCGCAGCGCCCGGTGGAAGCCCTTGAAGGCCTGCGCAAGATGTTCTGCCGGAACGGTGTTGAACGAGAACAGGGCCACGATGCCGTCGAGGCTCAGATCGGTCACCCGCAGGTCGAGGACGGAGGCCTCGTGGAAGGACAGGTCCGGGTAGGTCTGACGGGCCTGCGCCAGCATGGCCGGGGAGAGGTCGAGGCCGAACGCGTCCAGGCCGAGTTCCCGCAGCCAGTGGGTGACGTGGCCGGGACCGCAGCCCACGTCGGCCACCCGGGTGCCGCCGGCCTCGCGCACCAGTTCGGCGAACAGCGGCAGCATCGCCCGGTCGTAGGGCCGGTGGGCCAGCTTCTGGCTGCTGGCCTCGGTGTAGGCCTGCGCCACGGTCTCGTAGGAGTCGCGGGTGGCAGTCAGGAACTCGGGTTCGCTCACGAAGCCACGGTATGGTCCCGGCGACCACGCCGGTACTCCCGGGGCGAGACGCCGACCACCCGCTTGAAGGCCGTGCTGAGCGCGCTCTCCGAGCTGTAACCCACCTCGCGGGCGATCCGGTCGAGGGTCTGGTCACCCTGGCGCAGGCGTTGCGAGGCCAGTTCGATCCGCCAGGCCGTGAGGTACTCCAGCGGGCCCTGCCCGACCACCTGCTTGAACCGGGCCGCCAGCGAGGAGCGCGAGACCCGGCTCACCGCGGCCAGTTCGGCCACCGTCCAGGCGTACCCGGGCCGTTCGTGCAGGGCCCGCAGGGCGCCGGCGACGAGCGGGTCGGACAGCCCGGCCAGCCAGCCGTGGACCTCGGCGGGGCGGTGCCGCAGGTGCAGGCGCAGCACCTCGATCAGCATCACCATGGCCAGGTGCTCGGCGATCGGCCCGGCCCCGAAGTCACCTCCGGCCAGTTCGGCGCCGATCTTGGCCAGGGCCCAGTGCACGGTCCCGGCCTCCGGCAGACCGCCCGGGACGTGCACCACCGGCGGCAGGTTCTGCAGGAGCACACTGCGGGCGCGCTCGTTGAACAGGAAGCCGCCGCCCAGCAGGAGCACGTCCTCGCCGTGCCCGGCCCGGGCCGGAGCGGGACCGGCCGCCGCGAAGATCGGGGCAGCCGCCAGCGCAGGCCGGTTCAGGTCGCTGGCCAGGACGAACGCCCGCGGCTGGGTGAGCAGGAAGCAGTCGCCCGGCGCCAGGTCGATCGGTGCGGGCAGGCCCTCCACCTGCAGCCGGCACCGGCCGCGTTGCACCGAGTTGAACTTGACCCCGAGGGGCGGCTCGAACCGCACCGCCCAGTCGCCGCCCGCCACCATGCCGCTGGAGAGGTAACTGGTGGCGCCGACCACCGAAAGAACGTCCTGAAGCGGATCCATGAGACCTCTCGCTGGACGATGGATGAAGAAGCCTGGACTCAGGAAGACGATAAGTCCACGAGACGGGTCGTTGTGGAGGACATGATCACGACTTCCTTCTCAGCCCGCACCACCGCGTCCGAAATTCTCGAGGGCGTCGACCTGACCGGCCGCCGAGCGCTGGTCACCGGGGGCGCCTCCGGCCTCGGGGCCGCCACGGTCCAGGCCCTGGCCGACGCCGGGGCGCAGGTCACGGTGGCCACCCGTAACCCTGACCCGGCCTCGTCGGCCGTTCGGCTGGACCTGAGCGACCTGCAGTCGGTGAAGGCCTTCGTGCAGAACTGGCACACCCCGCTGGACATCGTGGTGGCGAACGCCGGTGTGATGGCAGTGCCCGCCCGCCAGGTCACCGCCGAGGGCTGGGAACTGCAGTTGGCCACGAACTTCCTTGGCCACTTCGCCCTGGTCACCGGCCTGCGCGAACACCTGCGGCCGGGCGCCCGGGTGGTGGTCGTCAGCTCCGGGATCCAGCGGCAGGCGCCGTTCGACTTCGAGGACCCGCACTTCGAGCGCCGGGCCTACGACCCGTGGAGCGCCTACGCCCAGTCGAAGGTCGCCGACGTGCTCCTGGCCGTGGGGATCACCCGCCGGACGGGGGTGATGGCCAACGCCCTGAACCCGGGCTACATCCACACCAACCTGCAGCGCCACGTCGACGCGCAGACCATGCGCGCGCTGGGCGGGATGGACGAGGAGGGCAATCTGGTCACGCCGGACTACTACAAGACGCCCGAGCAGGGGGCCGCGACCTCGGTGCTGCTGGCCGCCTCACCGCTGGTCGAGGGCGTCGGTGGCCGGTACTTCGAGGACAACCAGGAGCTGCCGGTGGTGAAGGCGGACGCCGACGGGCCGGGTGTGGCCGAGTGGTCGGTGGACCCTGGGGCGGCCGACCGGTTGTGGGACTACGCGGCCTCGGTGGTGGTCAGGGCCTGGGGCGGGAGGTAGCAGATCGGATGGCTGAGCGGGGGCGGCCGTCGTAGCGTGCCAGCATGTCCAAGCTCCCTGCGACGGTCCTGGCCGACCTGCTGAACATCCGGTTCGCCGACGCCACGCTGGAGGAGGTGCTGGGCCAGTACGTCCGGATCGCGAAGGCCGGGGTGCCCGGGGTGGACGAGGCCTCGATCACCCTGATCCGGCAGAACCGGCCCTTCACCGCCGGCTACACCGGTGATCTCGCTCTGGCGGCCGACGAACTGCAGTATGAGCGCGGCTACGGCCCCTGTATCGACGCTGGTACGTCCGGCACCGAGCTGGTCATCCCGGACATGCGCGAGGAGACCCGCTGGCCGGACTACTCCGCGGTGGTGGTCGAGCGGGGAGTGCTCAGCTCCCTCTCGATCCCTCTGCCGGTGCAGACCGAGCTGGTCGGCGGGCTGAACCTGTACGCGCGCAAGCCCGGGGCGATGGGCCCGGAGTCGCTGGAGGCGGCCCGCGAGGTGGCTGCGCACATCGCCGTGGCCATCGGCAACGTGGTGTCGTACCAGGACAGCGCCAAGCTGGCCGCGGACATGCAGGCGGCGATGGCCAGCCGCGCGGTGATCGAGCAGGCCAAGGGGGCGATCATGGCGCAGAACCGGTGCACGGCCGACGAGGCGTTCGAGATCCTGCGGGTGGCCTCGATGGGCCGCAACGTGAAGCTGCGCGATCTGGCCACCGACATCGTCGAGAGGTTGCAGGCCCCGTCCGCCTGAGTCCTGACGCGGCTCAGCCGGCCGGGCCGATCACTGCCCGTTCCGTGGGCAGGGCGTTGTGCCGGACCTGAGCGGTCGTGCCCGGCCGCCGGGTCTCGGTGAAACGGCGGAACAGGATGGGGACGCCCAGCGCGGTGCCGAGGTCGAGGCGGTCGCTGACCTGCAGGTGCAGATGCGGCTGGGTGGAGTTGCCGGAGTTGCCGCAGTCGGCCAGATGCTGGTGAACGCCGATCCGTTCACCTTCGGCCACCCGTAGCGACCCCCGCCTCAGGTGTACCAGGGCGAGGTAGGGCCCGGTGGGGGTGATTTCGACGATCAGGTGGTTGCCCGCGACGGCGGCCGGGCCCTGGGCGAGACGCCGGGCCTGGCCCAGGGCGTAGGGGATGAGCGTGAGCTGGGACCGGCGGGCCTCGTGGTCCGGCTCCCCGTCGTGGGCCCTCACCACCCGCCCGGCGATCGGCGCGAGCACCGGTCGGCCGAAAGCGTGGAACAGTTCTGGGGGTTCACTGGCCAGCAGGGTGCGCCAGGTGCGCCGGGACGCGCTGCGGTGCCGTTCGTCCACGGCCACGAAATCGATGGCGTACCGGCTCCCGAGCCGGTCGGTGCCGTGGCTGGGCACCCGCTCGGCCGGGCTGTTCTGCACCAGCCAGGAGCCGGTGAACGGCAGTTCGAGAACGATCGTCACCGGTCGAACTTTACGTCCGGCTTAGGGTGATCGAGAGCGGTTCGGGATCTAGGGTTGACCGCATGGCGATGACTCTCCCAGTCTCCGGGCTCGTGTCGGCCGGACCGGGCCACGACGGTGCCCCGGTCCGGATCGGATAGTTCGGCGCATGGGCCGCAGGGAGATCGTTGCGTTGGGCACCTCGTGCCAGGTGCCCACCCGCGAGCGCAATCACGTGGCCACGCTGGTGCGGCTGGGCGAGGTCAGTGTCCTGGTCGACTGCGGCGAGGGCACCCAGCGACAGATGCTGCGGGCCAGCGCGGCCAGTTCGCGGGTCTCGGCCCTGTGCCTGACCCACGAGCACGGCGACCACACCTACGGCGTGCCCGGTTTCCTCAACCGGCGGCGGCTGGACGGGGCGGTCGGCCCGCTGCCGATCGTGGCGCCGGAGGCCGCGCTGGAACGGCTCGATCTGCTCACCCGATTCGCCACCCGAGGCGATGTACCGCTGCACCGGTGGGTCCCCGCGCCTTCGGACGGCCTGGTCGAGGTGATGCGGCTGAACGAGTGGGGCGTCTGGACGGCACCTCTGAAGCACGGGGTACCCACGGTGGGCTACCGGTTCGTCGAGGACGACGGGCGGCGGGTGGTGCCGGAACAGGCTCGCGAGCGCGGGGTCTGGGGTCCGGAGATCGGAAGGTTGCAGCGGGGTGAGCAGATTCGCGGGGTCTCGCTCGACGACGTGAGTGTTCCCCGGCCCGGTCAGCGCATCGCCGTGATCATGGACACGGCGGTGTGCGACGGGGCTCTGGCTCTCGCGCAGGGGTGTGACCTGCTGGTCGTCGAGGCCACCTACGTGGAGGCCGAGGCCGCCCTGGCCGAGGAGAACCTGCATCTCACCGCCCGGCAGGCGGCCACACTGGCGGTGGAGGCAGGGGTTCGGCGTCTCGTGCTCACCCATTTCTCCTCACGTTACGGAGATCTGGACGAGCACGCCAAGGAGGCCGGGGCCATTCATCCCGACGTCGTGGTGGCGCACGATCTGCAGACGGTTGCGGTGCCTAGTCGACGTCTTCAGTAGCGCGGAACACGTTGCCCTCGCTCGCCGGGCTCGGCTTGCGGGCCAGGGCCAGGAGATTGAACAGGGGGCCCACCAGGACGTCGTAAAGCCTTGGCACAACGGTGAATCCGAGCCGCATCAGAGGGTTGAACGGGCCCACCGCGGCGTTGTGGCGGCGCTTGTCCACCACCCGCAGCACCTTGCGGGCCACCGCCTCAGGGCTGAGCACCGGCGGGGGAGGCGAGCCGGCCCGGCCCACGTAGGTGGCGGCCATCCGGTAGATGCGCGTGTCGATCCCGCCGGGCGACACCAGTGCCACGTGCACCTCGGGAGTCTTGCGGGCTTCCTGCTGCAGGGTGCGAGCCAGCCCGTGCACGGCCCACTTCGAGGTGGCGTACGCGCCCATGCGCGGGGCGGTGATCTGCCCCAGCACCGACCCGATGATCACCAGGCTGCCGCTTTTCGCCGGCTCGAAGACGCGCAGCGACTCACGCGCCACATTGGCGGTGCCGTGCACGCCGACGTCGACCACCCGTTCCCAGACGTGCCTAGGTACCTCGGTGAGCCTGCCGTAAGCCACCACTGCGGCGGTGTGGACCACCACGTCCAGGCCACCGAACTCCTGCACGGCCCGGTCCACGGCACTACCCACCGCCGCGCTGTCGCTGACGTCCACGACCTGGGTGAGGGCCCGGCCGCCCACCTTTCGGCAGCGCTCGGCCAGATTCTCCAGTTCGCCGGCGGAGCGGGCGGTGAGGAGGAGCGAGGCCCCGCGCTCGGCGTAGGCCAGGGCGACGGCGGTGCCGATCCCGCCGCTCGCGCCGGTGATCAGGACTACCGGTGGTGCCTGCATGAACGCCTCGTCTCGTGGTCGAACGGTCCCGGTCAGCCTGACAATCAAGGACGTCGGTGGCGACTTGGGAGGGCATCGCGGGCGGGCGGGTCGACTTGCAGGGCGGCCGGGCCCCTGCATCACTGATCACCATGTCCTCCGTCGTATCTGGGAAGAATCCGCCTGTCGTCGTGGTCACCGGGGCGAGCGCCGGGATCGGCCGGGCCACCGCGGTGGCCTTCGCCGCCCGCGGGGCGAAGGTGGCGCTCCTGGCCCGGGGTGAGACCGGTCTGGAGGGCGCGGCCCGCGAGGTGCGCGAGGCCGGGGGCGTGCCGCTGGTCATCCCGGTCGACGTGGCCGACCCGGAGGCCGTGAACGCGGCCGCCGACCGGGCCGAGGCCGAACTGGGACCGGTGGACATCTGGGTGAACTCGGCGTTCTCCTCGGTCTTCGCCCGCTTCGCCGAGATCAGCGCCGAGGAGGTGCGGCGGGTCACCGAGGTCACCTACCTGGGCACGGTCTACGGCACCCAGGCGGCGCTGCGGCTGATGAAGGCCCGCGACCGGGGCACGATCGTCCAGATCGGCTCGGCCCTGGCCTACCGGGGGATCCCGCTGCAGAGCGCCTACTGCGCGGCCAAGCACGCGGTGCAGGGCTTCCACGAGTCGCTGCGCATCGAGCTGCTGCAGGAGGGCAGCGGGATCAGCACCACGATGGTGCAGATGCCCGCGGTGAACACCCCCCAGTTCTCCTGGGTGCTCTCCCGGCTGCCGAAGCAGGCCCAGCCGGTGCCCCCGATCTACCAGCCCGAGGTGGCGGCCCGCGCGGTGCTGTTCGCGGCCGACCACCCGCAGCGCCGCGAGTACTGGGTGGGAACCGGCGCGGCCAAGACCATCCTGGGCAACGCCCTGATCCCGGCCGTGCTCGACCGTTACCTGGTGCGCACCGGCTTCGACTCGCAGCAGACCCCCGACCCGCGGCCCGCCGACCAGCCGACCAACCTGTGGGAGCCGGCCGACGGCCCGGGCGGGCGCGACTTCGGCTCGCACGGCATCTTCGACGACCAGGCCCGCACCTGGAGCAAGCAGCAGTGGGTGGCCCACCGGTTCGGTGAGCTCTCGGCCGCGGCCGGCGGCACGCTCGGCCCGGCCGCCAGCAACCTGGGCGCGAGCCTGATCGACATCGGCACCCGGGCAACTGGCAAGATCGGCGGCATGGTCACCGATGCCCGCCGCCGGCTGGGCGCTGCATGAGGCCCGGGGTCGTCGCGCTGACGGGGGCGGCCTTCGGGGCTGCGCTGCTCTGGCAGCCGCGCCGCGTCCTGGCGCTGACCGGGGCCGACCCGGATCTACCGGGTGCGGTCGTCGCCGCCCGGGTGCTGGGCGCCCGTCATGTGCTGCAGGCCGTGGCCATCAGCGCCGCGCCCACCCAGGCCGCCCGCTGGTCCGGCCGGATCGACGGCCTCCACGCCGCCAGCATGCTCGCCCTGGCCACCATCTCTCCCGAATACCGGCGCGCGGCCCTGGCCAGCGCCGGTATGGCGGGGGTGCTGGGCGCCGGAGCCACCCGGAGCGTGGGCTTCAGCTGATCGCGAGCTTTTCGATGCGGCCGGCCTGGACGGAGTAGAGGAAGGGCCCGGGCTGAGCACCGGCCCGGGCTATGGCCGGCAGGTTCCGCAGGTAGCACTGGGCCATCTCACTCGAACGCAGATTGGCGTTGGCGAGGCAGAAACACCGGGCCTGATGCTGGTGGATCATTGCCCGCTCCGCGGGTCGGCGACGGATCCGGTCGTCCTTCATGAACAGGATCCAGCCCTGCTGAGCGGCCTCCGCGATCCATGTGACATCTTCCACGCCCTCGTCCTGGGGTATGCCGTAGTACTCGGCGAGCGTGGTGAGCTGGACACCAGCCTCGCGGAGAAGCTGGGGCACGAGAATCCGCCCCAGACTGCGGTCTACGAAAACGTGAGGTAGTCGGGGCGCTCTCCGGCTCACGCGGCCGTGGGGCGGGACGCTGCGCGGACCGCGTCTTCCAGTTCGTCTTCGGGGACGCCGTACTCGGCTGACACCGTGGCCAGGGACTCTCCGGCCCAGAACAGCCCAAGCACATCTTCCAGGCGGGCTCCGCCCCGTTGAAAAGTCGGCTGGCCGAAGTTTCGACCTGGGGCAGCCACCACTTTGGCGCTGCCGAACCGGGGCAGACGTATGAGCTGTGCGAAGTCGTCGGACGCGAACTCGATCTGCTGGAGGTACTGCGCGACGACCTCGGTGAAGGCCCGCTGACCATGACGGACCACGACGAGTTGCCTGAGGGCCGAGGCATCTTCGGGATCCTTGCTGTGCCGGCCGAAGTCGTACAGCACCTCCGCGCCGTCGGTGTAGAGGCGCCGGGAGGCCAGGACATGGTCCATCCCGAACTCTGTCCGGAGCTGATCCAGAGCCGGCCTGATCCGCTGCAGCGGCACTCCGGACTTACGGATGCCGGCCAGGACGAGGCCCTCGGCCAAGCCGATGAACGGGACACTGGCCGATCCCCGCCCCTCCACCGGAATCCTGGTGACCGCGGCGGGCACGTTCTGCTGCTCACCGGTCTCCGCCGGCCGACGATGGCTCTGGGCCCAGGAGCGGAAGGTGGAGTTGCTGACGCCCAGGTACCTGGAAGCTTCGGCCACCGTGTAGAGGGGAAGGGAGAAGCGTTCGTCCGAGAGATCGTTCATCGACGTCGGGCCCTTCCCTCTCGGCAAGTAGCGGATTCTGTCCGGGGCGGACCGGTCCAGTATTCGCCGGCGAGCGTGCCGAGCGTCCGGCGCGTGTCTGCGCAGTTGAGCCCGCACCCACTTGCCGCCGTCTGCTGACGGGTCTTCGGTCGCTGCTGCACTGTCCATTAAACCGCACCCCCGAGGCCAGTATCGGATTATCCGATCTTACTACGGCTTGTCCGAGGCCATGGCGTGTGGAGTCAGGCGGTGGCGGTGTCCTGGTAGGTCTCGTTGCGGCCGGGGCCGCCGGTGATGGTGTCGTGGCCCTTGCCGCCGGCGATGATGTCGTCGCCGGTTCCGCCCTGTAGTTCGTCGGCCTGGTCGCCGCCCATCAGCATGTCGTCGCCGGGACCGCCCCGGATCAGGTTGCGGCCGCTCTCGTCCATCGCGGCGTCGGCCCCCGGACCGCCGTCGAGGGAGTCGTCGTCGCCCTCGCCGTTGAGCACGTCGTTGCCCTGGCCGCCGGTGAGCCGGTCGTTCCCGGCGCCGCCGCTCAGGATGTCGTCGTCGGCCTCGCCGGCCAGCACGTCGGATCCGTCGCCGCCCTCGACCAGATCGGCGCCTTGGCCGCCGACGACCTGGTCGTCGCCGCGGCCCGCGTCGATCGAGTCGTCCCCGGAGCTGCCGCGCACGGTGTCGTCGCCCGGTCCGCCGCAGATGATGTCGTCGCCGTCCAGGCCCTCGATGGTGTCGTTGCCGCCCAGGCCCGCGATGACGTCGGGGCCATCGGTGCCGGTGAGCTGGTCGGCCCGGGCGGTGCCGACCAGGGTGGCCGGGGTGCCGAAGCAGGACACCTGGTGGACGTCGGCGGTGGACGGGGTGGGGGAGGCCTGGGCGGAGTTGACGGCCAGGAGCAGGCCGCCGATGCCGAGCGCGCCGGCGGTGAGGCCGGTGACGACGATGCGTGTGCTGCGAGCCATGGCTTTTCGTCCTTCGCTGCCGGAACGGGATACCCCAAAGCTGTCGCGTGCGGCCCTGACCGCGCGTCCCTCCCAAGTCCCATCCGCGCTCCGGTGACGTTCCCGCTTTGGTCGCACTCGCGTCATCAATCGGTCTGGATACTCTCGGGGGGTGCGTCCCTCCCCTCACGTACTGGACCTGTTCGCCGTTCCCGAAGACCTCGAGCCGCTGCCCGGCGGTCAGGGGCGCAGCGTGCGCGCCGGTGACCTGGTGCTCAGCCCCGAGCGCGACGCGCTGATCCAGGACTGGCTGAGCCCGTTGCTGGCCCGGCTGGCCGTTCGGCTCGACGTGGACCCGGCCCGGCATCCGCAGGACCTGCGGGTGGCCGTGCCGGTCCCGGCCCGCGACGGGGCCTGGGTGGTCGAGGGCTGGGCGGCCAGCCGTTACGAGCCCGGCTCGGTGGCTTGTCAGGATCTGGACGTCACCATCGCGGCCGGGCACCTGCTGCACGCCCGGCTGGCCTCGCTGGTTCCGCAGCGCCCGGTCCGGTTGCCCGAGCGCACCGATCGCTGGGCCCGGGCGGAGCGGGTCGCCTTCGGGGAGGCACCGGTGCCCGAAGGGCGGCCCGAGGTGACGGAACTGGTCGAACGCGCTCTGGCGGCCGCCGACCAGGAGAACACGATCGGGCGGGACCAGTTGGTTCATGCCGACCTGGCCGGGAACGTTCTGCTGGATGCGAACCGGGCCCCGGTCGTCATCGATTTCGCCCCGGCCTGGCGGCCGGTGCTGTGGGCGGACGCGGTGTGCGTGCTCGACAGCGTGCTGTGGCACGACGCCTCGCGCAAGGCCCTCGACGACTGGACGAGCGGTCCGGCCCGGGCGGCGATGTCCCGTGCGGTGGTCTTCCGGATGCTTTCGGACGATCCGGCGGACGTTGCTGCCTACGCGGACGTTCTCGGGGCGGTTGCGGTCTCGGTCTGACCTCCCGCCGGACCGGTCCGAACATCCTGAACGTTCGCAGCGCCGAACGAGGGTTCGCTGCTTCGGCCCGGCCGTTCGGTAGGCCGGCCTGCCTGGCCAGTGGTCCGGGACGGCTGCGACCAGACCGGCCGCAAGGTGGCACTCGGTGTTTATCACTGGAGGCTCCTTGGCCAGGCGGCGGACGGGGACGGGTCTCTGATCGGAGAACTCGGCGGATCAGTGGGTTCCGGTCAGGTGCGGGGTCTCGGATGAAGACTTCGGGCAGGCCCGGGCAGCGGGCCAAGCTCAGCTGCACAAGGCGTTGTCAACGAGTCGGTCGGCCGCCTGCTGCTGGCTGGCCAGTTGCTCGAGGGAGCCGCCCAGGGCAGTGTTCATGGTGAGCACGACACTGCGCTTGCCGTCCTCGGTGGCGCCGGTGACGGTGATGAAGCCGGCGTCTCCGCCGTCGTGGCCCCAGTACAGTCCGCCGCACGACAGGGGACGGCTGATCAGCCCGAGACCGTAACGGGCGCCCGGCAGAAGGTGTTCGATGTCTTCGCTGACCGGCACCGTCCGGCGCATCATCGCCAGCTGGGCAGCGGGCAGGAGCTTGCCCCCGAGCAGGGCCCGGAAGAAGACGGCGACCTCGTGCGTGGTGGCCAGCACGGCATCCGGATCGGTGGTGACCTGCTCGGTGACATCGACCAAGCCGTGGTTCGGGAACTCCTGATAGGCCTGCGGATGCGGCTCGGGCAACGACGGTGAAGTTCCTGACCACACCAGCCTGCGCAGGCCGAGGGGGCCGGCGATGCGCTGTATGACGAGCTGTTGCAAGGGTTTGCCGCCGACCCGTTCGGCGATCTCGTCGAGCAGCAGGTAGCCGGTGTTGGAGTAGGACCAGTCGGTGCCCGGGGCGAAGTCTGGGCGGTGCTGCAGCGCCCGGTCGATCAGCTGATCACGGGTGTAGACGTCGTACCGCTGCTCGAGGTACTCGGTGGGACTGGTGTATCCGGGCAGGTCGTCGTGCAGGCCGCTGGTGTTCTGCAGCAGGTGCCGCACGGTGACCCGGCGCCCGTCGTTGCCGTTGCCCCGAACCCTTCCCGGTAGCCACTTCTCGACCGGATCGTCGATGCCCAGCCGGCCCTCGGCGACCAACTGCAGCACGACCACGGCGGTCAGCGACTTGCGGGTGCTGGCGATACGGAAGTAGCCCTGCCGGGGCATCGAGGTTCCGGCCTGATCGGCGGCACCGCTGGTGACCAGGGAACGCTTCCCGCGGTCGAGCAGCTCTGCCTGCACCCCGACGACCCCGAGGGCCGTGATGGCATCGGCGTCTGCCTGTAGGTGGGGGTGCGGGTGTGGGGCAGTGGCCGCGGAGGCCGGCGGAACCGCAACTGCGGTGAACGCAAGCCCGGCGAGGAGCAGTGCAGCGGTCGAGCGGCGGCGATGACGTCGTGAATTCATGCCACGACAGTAGTTTTCGCGATCCGAGCAGCGCAGTGCCCCGGGCTGTAGGTCATCGACTACAGCTGGCTGTAGTGCCAGTGGCCCGGCGAGGTCGGCAGACTGTTGCGCGTGCTGGGGGATGGGATGCGTGAGCGGGCGATCGACGCAGTGCGCGGCGTCGGGTACATCGAGGCCGGCCTGGCCCAAGGGGTGGCAGCGTTCCTGATGCTGCCGCTGCTGTGGCGCCCAGGGCTGTCGGTGAGATGGGCTGCCTTGCAGCAGGAGAGAGCCCGAGGGTTGCTGCGGTTGGCTGATCCGGTGCCGCTGGCCGCGGGTGAAGGACGCGCAGGGCCGGTGCACGAGGTGCCGCAGGCTCAGCTGGTAAGTCGGTCAGGGCTCGGTCAGGGCGTCGGGCAGCCGAGTGGGGCAGGGCAAAAGGCGGGACGGGACCAGGAAGAAGACCGGGCAGTCGCCCGGGGCGTGGAGGCCGAGCCTGGGCGGCAGTTGGGGCAGGTAGACCAAGCCGGGCGGCTAGGGCAGGCGGGGCAGGTACGGCGGGAGGGGGTGGCCGGGCGGTGGCGGGTGGCGGCCTGGGCGCTGGTGCAGGCGGTGGTGGGTACGGTCCTGGGCATCGTGGGGCTGCTGGTCGTCGGCAATGTCGTGCAGGCCGTCATGGCTGCTTCGATCTGGTGGCTGCTGAGCCCGGCCGATCCCGCGCGGCTGTTCGTCGAGGTCCCGGTCCGGAGCTGGCTCGTTGCCCTGACGCTCGCTCCGCTGCAGATCCTTCTTCTGCTTTCGCTCACCCTGGCCACGGCCGGTCCGTTGGCCCGGGCCTACGCCCGCTGGTGCCTGGTCGTGCTCGCGCCGTCCGCGGCCGACCTGCGGGCCGGGCGGTTGGCCGAGCGGGTCGCGGTGCTCGCCGAGACCCGGGCCGATGTCCTGGATGCTCACGCGGGCGAGCTACGGCGCATCGAGCGCGACCTGCACGACGGCACGCAGGCCCATCTGGTCGCCATCGCGGTGCGGCTCGGAGTGGCCGAGAAGGCCCAGGCCCGGGGCGAACACGAGCGCGTCGGCGAACTGATCGGGCAGGCGCACCAGGAGGCGCGCACCGCGATGGAGTCGTTGCGGGCGGTGTTGCGCAGCGTGTATCCGCCGATCTTGGCCGACCGAGGTCTGCCCGGTGCGCTGAAGACGTTAACGGCCGGGTGCGCGGTGCCCACCCGGCTGGAGATGGACGAGGTCGGCAGGCTTCCTGCGGCTGTCGAGTCCGTCGTCTACTTCGTGGTGGCCGAGTCGTTGACCAACGTGGCCCGGCACAGCGGCGCGCAGAGGGCCGGGGTCGAGGTTCGTCTTCACCCGTCGTCGGGTTTGCGTCTGACGGTGACCGATGACGGTGCCGGTGCGGCCGATGCACGCAGAGGGAGTGGGCTGAACGGGATGCGGGATCGAGTGCGTGCTCTGGACGGCAGTTTTCAGATCGACAGTCCGGCCGGTGGGCCTACAGTGATCCAGGTGGAGTTGCCATGCGGGTGGTGATCGCCGAAGACAACGTCCTGCTGGCCAACGGGCTCGAACTGCTCCTGGCCGAGGCCGGTTTCGAGGTGGCGGCCCTGGTCGGTGACGCGACCGCGTTCCTGTGCGCGGTCGAGGAACACGAACCCGACGTCACCATCGTGGACGTGCGTCTGCCGCCGGGATTCCGGGACGAGGGGATCCGGGCCGCCCTCGAGGTCAGACGGCGGCGTCCCACGTTGCCGATTCTCGTTCTGTCGCAGTACGTCGAGCAGCAGTACGCGGGCGAACTGCTCACCGCCGGGGGTGGCATGGGGTATCTGCTGAAAGACCGGATCAGCCGGGTCAGCGAGTTCACCGAGGCCCTGCTGCGGGTGGCGGGTGGCGGCACGGTGATGGATCCGGAGGTGGTGGCCCAGTTGCTGGCCAACCGCCGGCCCGGGCCGATCACCACGCTGAGCCCTCGTGAGCGGGAGGTGCTGGCCCTGATGGCCGAAGGGCTGGACAACCAGGCCCTTGCCGAGCGCCTCTTCATCACCGACAACGCCGTGCACAAGCACATCGGCAACATCTTCGCCAAGCTCGGCCTCGCGGCTTCGGAGAGCGGGCACCGGAGAGTGCGAGCCGTGCTCATGTTTCTGGAGGGCTGAGACCCGGGAGCGTAGGCCCTCCGCACCGCGTCCGGCCGGCGTGCTGGGCGCGGGGCCAAGTGCCCGACGGTGGACCTGCCCGAGCCCACGAGATGCGTTCCGGATCCGCCCGGGAGTAGAGGCCACAACCTGGCCGCTACCCCTGCGATGGTCCTCGTGTCGAAGCGGGAAACACCCGCTCAAGGAGGCAGATCATGAGCGTCACCACCACCGTCCACCTGAACTTCCGGGGCCAGGCCCGGGCGGCGCTGGAGTTCTACCAGTCCGTCTTCGGGGGCCGTCTCACCGTGGCCACCTACGCCGACGCGCACCGGGTGCAGCGACCTGAAGAGGCCGATCAGGTGATCTGGGGAGAGGTCCAGTCCGAGGCCGGCTTCCACGTGATGGCCTTCGACGTGCCCGGCGACCGCGCCCACGACCCGGGTGTCGAGGCCGTGTTCGTGTCGGTGCGGGGGCAGGACGAGGACGAGATCCGCGGCTACTGGGACAAAATCGTGGTCGGCGGCACGGTCCGGGAGCCGCTGGAGCCCTCCGGCTGGGCGAAGCTCTACGGCATGGTTGCGGACCAGTTCGGGGTGATCTGGGTGCTCGACGTCATGGCCCCCTTCGAGGGCTGAACACATTCCACCCGCTGCGCATCTCGTATGTTCGGATGATGAGCGCTCAGATCTTCCCCCCTCCCGCCGCAGCCCCTGGCCGGTCACGGATGGACGTGGCCGCCCAGTGGGTCCGGTGGGGGGTGCTGGGCGCGTTCCTGGCCGCTTTCGTCCTTCTGCCGACCCTGGGCGAGCGGCAGGGGCGGTTGAGCAACCTGGAGCGGGACATCGCGAGCGGCCGGGTGAGCGAGGTGGCGGTCAGCGGCGAGTGGATGGAGGGCGGCACCTTCACCCAGGGCATCCACTGGCGGGACGGGCTGATCCGCCGCTACGTCGAGGTGGTTTCCGGCGACGACCGAAGCGTCAACCGAGGCGCGCCGCGGATCGACGCCGAGGGTGCCGAACCGTACCTACGCCAGCAGAATCCCGACCTTTCCATCACGACCGCCCCCGACCTGAACAGCTACGGCAGCATCTACGGCTGGGATCATCTACCCGAGTGGCTCTCCGCCGCATACGTTCTGTTGTCAGTGGGCGTGCTGGCCCGCCTGATCGGTGGTCCGCAGCCCCTGCGGGCCACCCGCTGGGCCTGGTTCTGGCTGTGGACCACTCCACTGGGGGCGCCGCTGTTCCTCCTGCTGGCTCGCCCGGCGCCCTTCCTGCCCACCCCGAGGCCGGGCGCGCGCAGGCTGACCGGTGGCTACGCCTTCCTCCTGTTCCTGGTCCTGACGTGGATCTTCTAGAGGCAGGACTTGACCCCGGCGCGCTGCCTGCCGATGGGAGAGAATGCCGGCCCAGGAGCAGGCCAGGGCCGTTTGTGCCGCCTACGAGCTGATCGAGGCCGCGCAGGACCACGACGTGTCCGAGGAACTGGCCGCGCTCGACGCCCAGGCCCGGGAGCAGGGCTGGGGCGAGGTGGTCCTGCTGATGCACTTCGCCCGTTCGCTGCTCGAGCGTGATGCCGGCCGCGACGACTCCGAACACGTCCGGGCCATGGTGCAGACCGTGCAGGAACTGGGCGATCCGGCTCTGGTGGCGCTCGGTCTGGCCACTACCGCGATGCGCGACGCGACGGTCGGCGCGAACCCGCTGGAGGCGCGCGTCGGAGCCGAGCCTCTGGTGCGCGCGGTCATCCTGCTCGACAGCGCTCACAGTCTCGTGGTGCACCGGGTGGCCGCCCGGCTGGAGGTCGCCGGGGGCTTCCACGCCCTGGGCCTGTGGCCGCTGGCCCACGAGCAACTGGCCCTGCTGGAGCCCCTGTTCAGGCAGGCCCACGATCCGCTCTGGGATGACGTGCTGCACCGGCAGAAGCGGGTGGTGCACGCGAACAAGATCGACATGGCCGTGGACGAGGCCTGCGCGCTGGCCGAGGTGGGTAAGTGGAAGGCCGCCGCGCACAATGCCGTCCGCCACCTGCCCGACGTCCTGACTCCGCTGGACGACGGCTGGGCACCGAGCTGGGTGGCGATGGTCCACGCCTTCGCCGACATCTTCGCCGCCCTGGCCGGGCGCCCCTCACCGGCCGACCGTCGGATGATCGCCCAGCAGGCTCAAGGGCAGGCCGACGATCCGAACCTGGCCATGCTGGCCGTGGCCGATGCGATCCGGGCCCACCAGGCCGGCGACGCGGCCCGGGCCGCCCGCCTCGCCGGGCCCTGCGCCGGTCCGGTCACTCCGAACGTCCCCATGCACGTGAGGTTGCTGGCCCTCAACCTGGCCGTCCGCGATCCGGGAACCCCACCGGCTGCACTCACCTACGCCTCGGAACTGGTTGCCCTGCGCTGGAACTCCCGGCTCAGCCGGCTCACGTCGATGCGCGCGGCGATCGATGCCGAGAGGCGCCGGGCGGAGCACGAGTTCCTGCGCGACCAGGTGCTGATCGATGAGCTGACCGGTCTGGGCAACCGGCGTGCCTACACCGCCTACCTGGAGCGGATCCGCCGCACCCTCGGCCCGCCCGGGAGCTCCCGGCGCCGTCGGTCCACCGAGACCGAGCTGGTCATCATGATGGTCGATGTCGACCACTTCAAGCAGGTCAACGACACCTTCGGTCATGACGTGGGAGACCAGGTGCTGCGCCGGATCGGCTCGATCCTGGCCTCGCACGTGCGCTCGGACGACCTGGCGGCCCGGCTGGGCGGGGACGAGTTCGTGGTGGTGATGTGCGCGGACGTCCGGGGGATCGGGGCGGCCCGGGCCGAGGCCATCGTGAAGTCGGTCCGCGAGCATCCCTGGTCGGAAGTGGCACCCGGGCTGAGCATCTCGATCAGCCTCGGCCTGCACCGGGGGCCGGCCGCGGACCTGTCGCACCTCACGGCTGAGGCGGACCGTCAGTTGTACGTGGCCAAGCGGGAAGGTCGAGGAAGGGTGGCGGGCGGCACCCCCTGATCAGTGGCTGGCGTAGTACTGGCCCAGCCGCTCGAACCCTTCTTCCAGCCCCACCGCAGGCGTCCAGTCGAGCACCGAACGCGTGTGCTTCTGATCGAACCAGTGCGCGGTGGCCAACTGTTCAGCCAGGAAGCGGGTGAGGGGAGGATCGTCGCGGCGCTTGCCGGCGGCCCAAACGCCTTCCACTGCAGCACCGGCCAGCCAGGCCACGCCGAAGGGGATGCGCAGGCTGGGCGGTTCGGCTCCGGCGGCCGCGCACAGACGGGCAAAAAGATCGGCCACCGGCCGAGGTTCGCCATTGGTGACGACCAGGGCCTGCCCCCGCGCATGATCGATGCGGTCGAGGGCGGCAACCGTCGCGTCTACCGCATTGTCGATGTACGTGGTGTCGATCAGCGCTGCCCCGGAACCGATCAGGGGCAGGCGGCCGGCTTGGGCGCGCTGCACGATGCGGCCCACCAACTGCGTGTCGCCCGGCCCCCAGACCAGGTGTGGGCGGATGGCGACGACGGCGAGGTCGGGACCATTCGCAGCGAGGGCGAGCTGCTCACCGGCAGCCTTGCTTCGAGAGTAGTTGCCGCGGGCGCGTTCTGGTTCGGCCGGGCCCGCGCCCGCACCGATTAGGGCGTGGCCGTGGTGGGCCACCGAAGGCGACGACACGTGAACCAGACGCGGAGTACCCGCGTGCTCAATGGCGTCCAAAAGATTCTGGACCCCATCGATGTTGACCGCCGCGTACTCGGCCCAGGGGCCGGTGACGTTGACCTTGGCGGCCAGGTGCACCACCGCGTCCATTCCTTCTACTGCTTTGAGGACGCTGGTGGCATCGGTGATGTCGCCGGTCACCTCCCGCACACCGGCCAAAGACGATGGGCGGCGCTGGAACACAGTGACCTCGTCACCGCGGTCGGCCAGCTTCCGGGCCACCCCACCACCGAGCAGACCGCTGGCGCCGGTGACCAGAACCCTCATCGGGAACCCGCCAGACGGCCTTCCGCCCAGCGGGCCACCTCGGTGCGATCGATCTTGGAGTTGTGCCGGATGTCGGTCTTCAGGCCGTCGGTGACCAGCACCGCAGCGAGTTCGACGCCGGCCACGGCGCGCACGGCGGCGGCCAGCTCGAGCGGGGCCACCCCGGCGGGGGCCTCGGCCTCGAGCACAGCGACCAGCTGTTGTGCGCCGGCCGGGCCGACCCCGACCAGGGCCGCCCGCCTGACCTGGGCCACCGTCTCGATGCGCTGCTCCACGCCGACCGGGGTGACGAAACCGCCGGCCGTGCCGAGCACATGCACCAGCCGGCCCTCGACCCAGAGCCGGCCTTCGGCGTCGAAGTGCCCCACGTCGCCGGTACGGTGCCAGCCGTCTTCGGTGAACGTGGTGCGCTGCGTGTACCAGAGCTGGTCGTAGTGGTTCTTCACATGCCCGGCCCGCACCAGGATCTCGCCGGTGACCTCGGGCTTGTCGGTGGTCTCGGCGATGGCGGCGGTGCCGTCGGCCTGCAGCGGGCTGAGCGTGACCTCGACCCCGGGCAGGGGCCGGCCGACCAGCACACCGTTGCCCGGGCCGGCGGCCACCAGCTCGGTCAGGTCGACGTCGGTGACCAGCAGCGCCTCGGTCATGCCGTAGGGGGTGTGCAGGGCGGCCGCGGGCAGCAGGGCCTGCAGCGAGGTGAGGAGCGCGGCCGGGACCGGGGCCCCGGCCGAGAGCAGCAGCCGCACCTGGTCGAGCCCGCTGCGCTCGGCGGCGCCCAGCTCGACCGAGGTGTGCAGGACGTTGGCCAGGGCCGCGGGCGAGGCGAAGACCATGGTGGCGTCGATCGCGCGGACCGCCTGGGCCAGCGCGGTGGCGCTGAGTGTGCGCGGCGCGGTCACGTCCATGTCGGGCACCACCGAGGGCACCCCGAGGGCGGGGCCGAACAGCGCAAAGGGGGCGAAGGCGGCCACGAAACGGTCTTCCGGCCCCAGGTCGTAGGCGCGGGTCAGGGCGTCGCGGACGGCCTCGAGACGGCGGTGGGTGTAGACCACGCCCTTGGCCGGGCCGGTGGAGCCGGAGGTGAAGATCACCATGGCCTCGTCGTCCGGCGCCGGTTCGGGCGGCAGTTCGGTGACGGCCGAGTTCTTCAGGCTCTCGAGCGTGGTGCTGACGCCGAGGGCGCGGGCCCGGGGCGAGCCGGCCCGCAGGCCGACCGAGATGCGCCGGCCCGGCCAGCGCAGGGCGCGGGCGGCGAGCAGGCCCCGGTCGATGGCGATCACGTGCTTGATCGCAGCCCCGCGGATGGCCCGGTGCAGGCCCGGCAGACCCAGCCCGGCGTCGGCGATGACCGCGACGGCGCCGATGCGGGCGCAGGCGTAGAGCGCCACCGTGAGGTCGGCGCCGGGGGGCACGAGCAGGGCCACACGGTCGCCGGGGGCGACGCCGGAGGCGAGCAGGCCGGAGGCCACCCGCGTGACGTCGTTGGACAGCTGCAACCAGCTGTGAGTGCGCCAACTGGCGGTCTGCGCGGTGCCGTTGCCGGTCGCCTCCACCAGGGCGGCAGTCAGGTCTTCGGCCCGCTCGGTCAGCGGCGCCCACAGGGGGCGGCGGTTCTCAGAACTCTCGGAACTCTCAGAACCAACAATGGACGATGTTTGCGCACCTACGGCGGTCGGGGGGCCGGAGGCGCCCAGGGTGGGCACCACCGCGTCCTCGAGCCACTGCCGAAGGGCGCCGGCCACGTCTGCGTCCTCGGCGACCAGGTGGCCGGCCTTCTCGAACCGGTGCACCTGGGCGTGCGGCAGGCGCTCGCGCAGATCGCGCAGGTAGAGGTCGGTGAACACCGGGTCGCGCGGGCCCCACAGCATCAGCGCGGGCACGTCGGCGAGCCGGGGCAGGCCCTGCACGATGCTCTGCAGCGCGTCCCAGCTGGGGTGGCTGGGCGAGACCGGGATGTCTTCCACGAAGTGGTCGATGCCGGTGCGCCGCTCGGCCGTGCGGTACGGGTCGAGGTAGCCGGCCCGCACCGGGCGGCGCAGCAACGGGTGCGCGATGGCCAGGGTGCCCTGCAGGAAGATCGGGCAGGTGGCGGTGACCAGGCGGCGCACGCCGGGCAGCCGGGCGGCACCGATCAGGAACGGCAGGGCCGAGCCGGGCGGCTGGTGCACGGCGGTGTTGAGCACCGCGACCCCGGCCAGCTGGGCGGTGTTGCGGGTGGCCCAGCCCAGGGAGATGCAACCACCCCAGTCGTGCCCGAGGGTGACCACCGGGCCCTTCAGCTCCAGCGCCCGGGTGAGCCGGTCGAGGTCGTCCAGCCGCAGGCCGAGCCGGCGCCGCACGCCGGTGCGCTCGGACCAGCCCATGTTCAGCTGGTCCATCGCGATCACCCGCCACGGACGCGGACCGGTGGACAGGGCGGCGATGACGTGGCGCCACAGGTACGACGAGGTGGGGTTGCCGTGCACGCACAGCAGCGTCCCGACCGGCTCGGCCTCGAGCACGTCCTGGTTGTCGAGCACGTGCCAGGTGTGCACCGCGCCGGTGGCCTCGGCCACCCGCACCTTGCGCACCCAGCGCGGGTCGACCCCGTGCGCCGGGCTGCTCACTTCCGGGCTCACCAGATCACCGGCAGGACCCCGGCGGTGAACCCGGCCGCGCCGCAGACCAGCAGGACCTTGTCGCCCTTGCTGATCAGCCCCTGCTCGGAGGCCAGGCTGAGGCCCAGCGGGATGCTGGCCGCGGCGTTGTTGCCGAACCGGTCGAGGGTGAACTCCACCTGGTCGGGGGAGTAGCCGATGGCCGAGCACAGCGCCTGGGTGACGCCCTTGGAGACCTGGTGCGGGAAGATCCGCTTCACCTCGTCGAGCTTCCAGCCCAGCTCGTCGATCGACTTCTCGATCAGCGGCGGGATGTGCTCGATGGCCAGCGACTGCAGGCCCGCGCTGTCGCACTCGAAGAAGTAGCGCGAGTTGTCGTGCGGCATCAGGTTGCCGCCGGCCAGCACGGTGGACAGCTCCCACTTCGAGCCGTCGGAGACGAAGCGCCCGGGCAGCAGACCGGTGTTCTCCTCCTCGGTGGCCTCCAGCAGCACCGCACCCCCGGCGTCGCCCAGGGTGAGCGCGGCCAGCTTCTTGCGCAGGTCGTTGGAGCTCTCGATCGAGAAGTTGATGGTGGGGGAGAGCACCTCGCCGGCCACCACCAGGACCCGCCGCGCGCGACCGGTCTCGATCGCCGCGGCGGCGAAGTCCAGGCCGTTGAGGAAGCTGTTGCAGGCGTTCTTGATGTCGGCGAAGGTCGCGTTCCGCGCGCCCATCTTGTGCTGCACGATCGCGGAGGTGGCGGGCTCGGACACGTCGTGCGAGGCCGAGGAGTAGATCAGGAAGTCGACCGACAGCGGGTCGACGTCGGCGTTGCGCAGCGCGGCCAGCCCGGCCTGCGCGGCCAGGTCGGAAGAGGTGGTGCCGGGCACCGCGTGACGTCGCGCGCCGACCCCGGTGAGCCGCTCGACCAGGCCGGCCGGCATGGCGAAGCCGGGGCTGCGCTCGGTGACCAGGGCTTCGATCTCCGCCGAGGTGATCACGCCGTCCGGTATCGCGTGTCCGGTGCTCACGACCGCAGAATTGATCAAAGTTCTCTCACCTTGGCGACTGGGATTCGGATGGTCCGGTCCTGACTTCGGTGTCCCGCCGGGCCTGGGCCACCTGCCATCCTGACACGGAATCGGCATTCCGCTCGCGCGGGGCCGCCGATACGCGTGGTAGGTGCGGGTATGAAGTGACGACGAACCAACACCGCCCGGCGTTCCGCAGCGGCTCGCCCCCCGGCCGAGATCAAGTCGTTATATCGAAACCCTTGTTTTCGAGTTGCGGGAGCGGAGGCCCTCTCCGAGGCTGACGTTAGGTGGCGCGCCCCGCGCTCGTGCGAGGGCTTCGCCGGTCGGCGGGACAGCTGATGTCTACCTCTTCCGATCTCCCGGTAGTTCCAGCGTCGAACATCCGCTACCCATGGGCATTCAGCGGTCACTGCGGTCGAATACGCCCGGCAATCGCTGAATCTCGTTCGGTCACGGATTCCCGTCACTGGATCGCAGGTGCCCGATCACAGAATCAGCCCAGGTCAGACGGTATTCGGCAAAGACTTGCGTCGGGCGGTACTGATGGAAGAGGATGATCAAAGCCTCAACTTCCAGGCGACCGTGAGCACCACTGCCCGGAATTCGTCCGCTACTTCATTGTTTCGGCAACCCGGTCGCCTCCTCCGTCCGGCGTGCAGGCCAGCGCCTCGGCCGGATCCCTCCCGGTGCGTGTGAGATCCGTTCCACCGCAACCCTTGATCGAGAGCAATCTGATGACGCCAAGTTCGAGCCCGGTCACCGCACCCATGGACATGGTTCGCATCGTCCGGCAGGGCCGTCACGCCGCCTTCGAGCAGGTCTCCTCCGCAACCGAATTCGCCCGCCCGTCGGCCCCGCCCGATCGTGCGGCGGTGATCAGGGAGCGTCTGGCCGGTGAACGGGACCAGCTGCGGCGGCTGCGCCGGGCCCTGCCTGATCTGGCCGACCGGTCGCAGCGCTTCGAAATCGAAGAAGAGATGCGCGTTCTCGCGGGGAACATCCGAGCCGGGCGGCAGGCTCTAGAGCGGCTCGGCGCGCTGGGGTCGGCCTCCGCCTGGGGCCCGTCCGACTTCGTGCCCGGAGACGATGCGCGCCTCGGAACCACCTGGGGCGAGGTGCTGCACATCGGCCCGGCCGGGCTCACCCTCCGGTTGGACCAGTCGTCCGAGCAGTCCGTCGAGTACGCCCGCATCACCGGCCGCCGTCGCGACGGGCGCGAAGACGTGCACAAGGCCTGAGCCTCCCTCAGGGCCGCGCCTCGTGCCCGGCGCGCCCGTGGGTACGCCGGTCCTCCTTCATCCGGGCCTCGAACAGGTGCCGACGCCCACCCACCAGCTCCTCACGCGCCGTGCGTTCCAGCTCACGGGCCAGCGACCAGTAGCCGTCGTCGTAGTCCTCGACCACCTGGAACGTCCATCGGCCGGCGATCACGTTGTGCCCCACCAGCTCCTTCTCGATCCGGTCGGCCAGCTCGGGGTGCCCGGCGGTGCGCAGCGCCTCCACCGCCTCCCCGAACTGAAGATCCGAGCGTCCGGTGATCTGGTGGAACGCGTACAGGTGCCCTCGGGCCTGCTCCAGCGTCTCGAGCGCCTCGGAGAGCTTGCCCAGCGCCTCCACCGTCGCGTCGCTGACCCCTTCCGGCACCCGGTGGGCCTCGTCCGGGCCGGTCGGCTGGGGGGCTGAGTTGATCGTCACGCCCTATCCGTAGCCCGCTCGCCCAGCCCTCGCCCGTCGATCTTGCCCCTCCGCACCCGGGCCAGGTCCAGCGTCCAAAATCCAAAACAAGCCCTTGACCTGGTCAAACGTCAGTGAGCAGCCGACTGGGCGAAAAGTTGAGCGATAAGGGCTCAACTTCGGAATGCATCGGCGCCCGATCGGCGTTACCTTCTTCGTGCGGCCCGGAAGAGGGGTCGCGAGAACGAGATGCTTCGAAGGAGCGTGAGTCGAAATGGCTCTTCCTGTGCGTTCGGGCGACGCGGTCGTGCGGTGGGATCCGTTCCGTGAGTTCGGCGACATGCAGCGGCAGTTCGACAGTCTGGTCCAGTCCGTGTTCGGTCCCGCGGGCCGCGAGCAGGCCGAGAGCCGGCGTCCGTGGCGCCCGCTGGCCGACGTGAGCGAGACCGACAGTGGCTACGTGCTCAGCCTCGAGGTGCCCGGTTTCCGCCGGAACGAGATCGAGATCAGCGTCGAGGGTGACACCCTCACTGTCGGTGGCGAATACGCGCAGTCCGAAGACGGTGAGCAGCGGCACGCCCGTCGGGCCGGGCGGTTCCAGTACCGCACCCTGCTGCCGAAGGGCGTGGCGGCCGACCGGATCGGTGCCTCCCTGGCCGACGGTGTGCTGCAGGTCTCCATCCCGAAGACCGGCGAGACCGCACCCCGCACCATCGAGATCACCGAGGGCTGACCGAAACCCTCGAACAGACAAAGGATGCCCGACCTCGCCACCGAGGTCGGGCGTCCTTTGTTGTGGGTCAGGGGGTGTTCGGGTGTAGCTCCACGGTCAGCAGCACTTCGTAACAGTTGCCTCGGGCCAGGCTGGTGACGCCCATGTTCGCCCGGGTCACCGCCCCGGCCTCCCCGAAGACTTCGGCGAGTACGTCGGACACGCCTTCGCCCACTTCGTGGTGGCGGTCGAAATCCGGTGTGGAGGCCACGAAACCGAGCATCTGCACCGGGGCCAGCACGTGGTCGAGCGAGCCGACGGCCAGGCGGATCATGCCCAGACAGTTGGCGGCAGCCTTACGGGCAGCCACGTAACCCTGCTCTACGGTGAGGTTCTCGCCCAATCGTCCCGGATTCAGCACGGTGCCGTCACGGTCTTCCGGGGTCATGCCGCCCAGGATCAGCAGAGAACCGGTGCGATGGAAAGCCTTCAGTTGCTTGCCGTAGCGCGCCCCGTACGGCGGGTCTGAGTAATCGGGGACGATGTGCTCGAGTCGGTCTGCGCGCGCATCGGGGCCGTCGGTCTCCATGAGCGAACCCTAGCCATTGGATCCAGCTATTGGAAGAATGGATCCTAGGACGAGAGGCAGCTGGCCAGGGCACTGCCGTTGCCCTGAGTGCCCTCGTAGCCCTGGGCGAAGGCCTGGGTGCGCTGCTGCCCGGTGCCGTGAGCGCCCTCGGCGAACCACGGGATGCCCGGCTGATCGCCGACCGTGGCCAGGGAGGTGAGCAACTCGTCGATGTCGCCTTCCTCCACGGCCAGCACATCGGCCCGGACCGAGTCGCCCAGATAGGCACCGGCCATGCAGTCGGCCTGCAGTTCGTGCTGGATGGTCAGGCGGTGCTGGATGCCCAGCAGGTCCTGCACGGCGTGCGCGTACTCGTGGCCGATCAGGTAGTACACGAAGGCGTCGCCGATGGCCTGGTACTGACCGGCGATGAAGTTCTGGTCGTAGGCGATGAAGTTGCCCACCGGGCAGAAGAAGGCGTTGTTCAGCACGAAGGGCTCGCCGCCGCAGTCGCCGTCGCCCTCCTCGTCGTAGGGGATCACTCCCTGGACCGGGGTGAACTGCCCGCCCTGGGACTCGAAGAACGACTCCCAGTAGCTCTCCGAGGTCCGGATCGAGGTGTCGATGTCGGTCTTCAGCTCGTCGGCGCCGGACTGGGAGCTGCCGCCGGAGTCGGGGCCGGTGCCCACCGAGCCGTCTTCGGCGTAGGCGCACGCGGACAGCAGGAGCAGGGCGGTCAGGCCGGCCGAACCGAGCCGGAGAGACCTGCTCCGGCTGGCCGGCCGCACACGACGCAAGACGCTCATATCGTCCGAGAGTAAGTCAACCAAGATCGAACGGCGACCCGAAGGACTCAGAGGCGCCGATCGTCCTCAGGTCTTCGGTGGTTCTCCGGCGCGGGCCCAGGCCGCCTGCGATCACTGCCTTTTCGCGGGTGCCCCGGTCTCCACCGAGGTGGGCTCGGAGGGGGTGCCCGCGGGTGCAGTGCGCCGTCCGGTGAGCAGGCGCCGGGCGATCGGCTGGCCGAGCAGGATGCCCAGGACGACCAGGGTGACCCCGACGATCTGCCGCACCCCGAACGGCTCGGAGGCCAGGAGCACCCCGAGCACCACCCCGGACACCGGGTTGAGCAACCCGATCAGGCCCACGGTGGCGGCGTCCAGGCGTTTGAGGCCGTTGAACCAGAGGGTGAACCCGAGGGCGGTGGCCACGAAGGTGACGTAGCCGTACCCGGCCAGGCGCTCGGCCGTCATCGCCGGGGGAGCGCCCTCCACCGCGATCGCCACCGGCAGGATGATCAGGCCGCCGGCGATCAGCTGCCAGGAGGTCAGCGCCAGAATGTTGATCTTCGGGCTCCAGCGCTTGGTCAGGATCGCGCCCAGGCTGGAGAGGATCATGGCGGCCAGGGAGGCCAGAACACCGCGGTAGTCGATGCCCTCCCCGCCGTAGTTGCCCAGCAACATCACGGCTACCCCGGCGATCCCGACCACGGCGCCCACCACCGCCAACACCTGCGGCCGCTCGGCCAGCAGGGGCCAGGCCAGCAGCATGAGCATCACCGAGGAGGTGGCCATGGTGGTCGAGGCGACGCTGGTGGGTAGAAGCTGGGCAGTGATGTAGATGAGGGTGAAGAACGCCCCGAAGTTCAGTGCCCCAAGCACCAGCGATCGCCACCACCAGGAGCCCTTGGGTAGCTGTCGGGTGATCAGCAGGAGGAGCAGACCGGCCGGCAGGGCACGCAGGGCCCCGCCGTAGAACGGATGGTCCGCAGGGAGGGTGTGGCTGGTGACGTAGTACGTCGAGCCGAAGACGATGGGGGCGACGGCGGTGAGCGCCACCCAGCGGACGTTAGCTTCCATGGAAGCTAATATAGCTTCCCGGGAAGCTATATAGTCGGCCGATGAGCACGCCTGATCATGTGGCCCGGGTGATGGCCGAATGGTCCCGGGAACGACCGGATCTGGATTCCAGCCCGGTCGCGGTGATCGGCCGCCTGCACCGCCTGGCCAACGCGCTCACCCAGGAACTGGTGCAGGTGTACCGGCAGTTCGGTCTGACCGAGGGGGAGTTCGACGTCCTGGCTGCCCTGCGCCGGGTGGGAGAGCCGTTCGAGCGGGCGCCGGGCGAGCTGGCCCAGAACACCATGGTCACCACCGGGGCGATGACGAAGCGGCTGGACCGGCTGGTCGAGGCGGGGCTGGTCTCGCGGCGGGTCAGCGAGGTGGACGGGCGGGGCCGGGTGGTGGCGCTGACCCCGCAGGGGCGCGAGCTGATCGACCGGGCGTACACCGCGCACATGGCCAACGAGCAGCGACTATTGCAGCATTTCAGTCCGCTGGAGAGGCGCACGCTCGAGGAGCTGCTGACTCGCTGGCTGGGCCGGTTCGAAGGCTGAACCGGCCCAGCCAGGGGGTCAGGTCAGTGACTGGGCCTTGAGGCAGGCGGCCTGCCGCTTGCACTTCTCGGCCGCCTCGAGCTTGCGGTGCAGGCTGCGCAACTTCTTCTGGGACAGCTGGTTCACCACGTTGCGCCGCTCGAGCGGGTCCTTCTTACGGTCGTAGTACTCCCGCTCCCCGGTGACGTACTCGACGTACAGCCACGACTTGCCGCGGATGGCGGTGTAGTCCGGTGGGTTCGGGCTGCGGAACACCTCGCGGTCCGGGTCGTTCGGGTCGACCAGCGGGCCCCGGTGCTCGATCAGCACGTACTGCCGGCTGTTGGTACCACCCCGCCAGAGCGGGGCCAGGCTGCGGCCGTCGGCCTTCTTCGGGCGCGGGGCCCCGGCCAGGTCGGCGAAAGTCGGCCGCAGGTCGATGCTCTGGCCCAGCGCGGACACCTTCTGGCCGGCCGGGACGTCCGGGCCGGTCACCACCAGGGGCACGTGGATGTCGGTGTCGAACGCGGTCATCTTGCCCGAGACCAGGGCGTGCTCACCCATGTGGTAGCCGTTGTCGGAGGTGAACACGATGTAGGTGTTGTCCTCGACCCCGCTGCGGCGCAGCTGGCCCTTGATGTCGACGATCAGGTCGCTGACCGACTGCACGGTGCGCAGCCGCTGGCGGTACTGCTCGTCCATCAGCTTCTTCTGGGCCTTGGTCAGTTTCCGCGCGCGCATCCAGGCCGAGGGGTTGGTGTTCGCCTTGTCGTACGACTTCCCGCGCGGCACCTTGGCCTTCTTGAACAGGCCGGCGTGGCGGGGGGCCGGGATGTAGGGCTTGTGCGGGGTGAAGGTGGAAAGTTCCAGCAGGAAGGGCTGTTCGCGGGCCGCGGAGCGCCGGATGAAGTCCTGGCCGCGGCGGGAGATGACGTCGGTCAGGTAGTCCTTGGGCTTGCGGCCGTAGTGCACGACCTCGCCGTTCTGGTTCAGGTTGTAGTTGAAGCCCGCGTAACCGCTGGCCGCCAGCGACCATTCGTCCCAGCCGGCCGGCTGGTTGCCGGACGGTGACTTCGTGCTGCCCGGCTGGTAGTCGTTCAGGAACTTGCCCATGATCGCGGTGCGGTAGCCGGCCTTGCGCAGGTCGCTGGCGAAAGTGTCCTGGTCCAGCTTCTTGTCGCGGAAGGCCTGGTAGCCGCCGTCGGGGGTGCCGTTGGTCCAGATCCCGGTGTTGTGCGAGTAGCGGCCGGTCATGATCGACGTGCGGGAGGGGCAGCACAGCGAGTTGTTGACGAAGTAGTTCTCGAACGTGGTGCCCTGCTGCTGCATCGTGCGGACGGCCGGGATGTGCTTCAGCAGGTTCATCGACAGGTCGTCGGTGAGCACGAGAACGATGTTGGGGTCGCCGTTTCCGCCGGCGGCGGGCTGGACCACCGGCTGGACGAGCGGTTCCTCGGCGGGCCGGTCGACGATCGACGTGGTGGCCGGCGGGGTGCCGCAGGCCACCAGGGCGGTGATCAGAAAGCCGGTCAGGGGCAGGACCCGCCACGGGTTGCGCACGGTTGCGCACCTCCTTGTGCCGCCACCGCGGTAGCGGTGCGGGTGAGAGTGTCAGGGGGACTCCAGATTAGTCTACTAATCTGGTAGAGAATGTGGGACGTGGGCAAAAGTTCCGGGGGCCCCGGTGAAATTCCGGAACCCCCGATGGGGATCGGCCGAAAACTCCTGGTGGGGAGCCGGAGATCAGTTGGCCGAGGGCAGACCGGCACCCAGCGGGGTGCTCGATGCGCTCGGCGAAGGGGTGGCCGTGGCCGAGGGCGAGGTGCTCTCCTCGAGCAGCTCGTCGGCCTTCGCCTTGGCCCGCCTCCGGGCCTGCCGCAACTCCGAGACCGAGGCCGGCTCGGCGTGGGCGTGGGTGCACTGCTCCTGCCCGGCGCACTGCCGGACATCCTTGAGCCGGCGGTCCAGGGTGAGCAGGCGCTTCTTGGTGATCTTCCCGACGATGTTGTTCATCTCGTACGGGTCGCTGGTGAGGTCGTAGTACTCGCGCTGGCCGTTGTTGTACTTGACGTACAGCCAGTCCCGGTGGCGCAGGGCGGCGTAGTTCGGCGGGATGGGGCTGCGGAAGATGCCGGTGTCCGGATCCATCTTGTCGACCTCCATCCCCTTGTGCTCCACCAGGAGATGCTGCCGGTCGTTGGTGCCACCGCTCCACAGCGGGGCCAGGCTCTGACCGTCCACGCTGGCCGGCACCGTGGCCCCGGCCAGGTCGCCGAAGGTGGAGCGCAGGTCGATGTTCGAGCCCAGGTCCTCGACCTTCACCCCGGCCGGGACGTCGGGACCGGTCACCACCAGGGGCACCTGGATGTCGGTGCTGAACGCCGTCATCTTCCCGGAGATCAGCGAGTGCTCACCCATGTGGTAGCCGTTGTCGGAGCTGAACACGATGTAGGTGTTGTCGGCGACGCCGCTCTCGCGCAGCTGGGCCTTCACGTCGGCGATCATCTCGTCGATCGAGAGCGTGGTGCGCACCCGCTGACGGAACTGCTCGTCCATCTTCTTCTTGCGCGGGCCGGTCAGCTTCTGCGAGGCCATCCAGCTGGGGGCGTTCTTGTTCTTCTTGTCGTACGAGGCCACCCGCGGCGCCTTGAGGTCGTTGTACAGGTTCTCGTGGCGCGGGGCGGGCACGTACGGCTTGTGCGGCGTGAACGGGGCCAGCTCGAGCATGAACGGCTCGCCCTCGGCGGCGGCCCGCTTGATGAAGTCCTGGCCGCGCTCGGAGATCACGTCGGTCAGGTAGTCCTGCTCGGCCCGGCCGTAGTGCACGACCTCGCCGTTCTGGTTCAGGTTGTAGTTGAACCCGGCGTAGCCGCTGGCCGCCAGGGCCCACTCGTCCCAGCCGGCCGGGTTGTTCGCCGAGGGTTTCTTCGGGGAGCCGGGCTGGTACTCGTTCATGTACTTGCCCATCATCGCCGTGCGGTACCCGGCCGCCTGCAGATCGGTGGCGAACGTGTCCTGGTCGAGCGCGCGGCCCTTGAACATGTAGTACCCGCCGCCGGTGGCCGCGGTGTTGGTGATGATCTCGGTGTTGTGCGGGTAGCGGCCGGTGAAGATCGTGGCGCGCGAGGGGCAGCACAGCGAGTTGCTGACGAAGTAGTTCTCGAAGGAGGCGCCCTCGTCCTGCATCGCCTTCACCGTCGGCATGTACTCGACGAGGTTCGTGGCAAGGTCGTCGACCAGGACGAAGACGATGTTGGGCTTGGACCCGGAGGCCGCCACCGCCGCCTGGTCGCCCTCGACGCTGCTCACGCTGGGTGTCGGGGGCGCACTGCAGGCGGCCAGGACAGCCACCGTCAGGCCGGCCACAACGGTCACCGCGCGTTTCTTCAGCATCTCGCACCTTCCGCAGCCGTCACCGCCGGCCAAGGTCAGCCACCGGGTCGGGTCGCGTCAATCAGGGGGAGTGGCAGCCTAGTCGACCGCATAAGTCACGATTGGCGCCACAACTCGCTCGAACCCTTACTGCACCGCCCCGGATCGGCGGCGGCGCGGGTTCTTCACCGCCGGGAGACCCTCAGGGTCGTTCATCGGAATCGGTGCAGACGCGCTGAACTGCGCCGATGGCGCAATGTGAGGGAAGTATGAGAGCCCGGTGAGAAGCTGTGAAGAGCCTGAGAACGTGGCGATCGTCACGTGGCCGACCGGGTGAACGGTCGAGCCTAACTCCCGTTGATCAAGAACGCACTCCGACCGTTAACCGGCCGTTCAGTCCGAGGCTCAGCTCCTGGCGACGCGACGGGTGGTGGCGTTCTCCTGGATCCGGTAGATGCCCGGGCCCACCGTCAGGTAGAAGCTCGTTCCGTCAGTGACCGGGCCGCTGATCCTTTCGGGGCTGCCGCTCTCGTCCGCCCGCCCCGGCAACTGCACCTGCGTCCACGACGAGCCGTTCCAGCGGTGCACGGTGTGGCGGTCGTCGGCCGTGGGCGAGGCCGAGGCGTGGGTGGCGACCACGGCGATGCTTTCGTCGGTGGCGGCCGCGAGCTCACCCGGAGACTCGATCTCGGTGGTCTCGCCGGTGGCCGGCGTCAGGCGCACCACCGTGCTCGGGGAGGAACCGTCGGGGGCGGCGGCGAGGCTCCAGACCACCGAACTGGGGGTCAACGTCATGCCCGAGAGCAACTTCGGCCCCTCGCCCGCGTCGTACAGCGCCTGGGTGGTGCGCCCGTCGTCGGTGACCAGCAGCAGGCGCCCGTGACGGTAGACCAGCGTGCGCTCACCGTCGCTGACCACGTAGGGAGTGCTCTCGTAGCCGCCCGCGGGCAGCTGGAGCAGTTCTCGCCTCACCCCGCCCCGCAAATGCTGCACCAGACGGTCGTTCTGGTATCCGATCCAGCCGCGGGGGGTCCAGGCGACCAGCTGTTCCGGCGTGCGCCAGGCTTTTTCCCGGCCACTGGCCAGGTCGAGCCGGTGCAGGGTGATCCCGGGGCCCGCGTCCTCGGTCCAGCGCAGGACGCGGCCGTGCAGGTCGGTGTAGTTCTCCCGCCAGCCCTGGCGCAGCCGGGCCTGGGCCACCTGGGTCAGGGGCGCTCCCGGGCGTGCGGCGAGGATGGTGGCGTCATTGCGCAGTACCGCCAGGCGGCCGGAATCGAAGCCCAGGATGGTCAGTTCGGCGGGCCGGGCCGCCGCCGGGCCGGGAGCGGTGAGGCTGGGCAGCAGGGTCGCCAGCAGCAGACCGGCCACCCCGGTGCGAAGTCGCCGCCCGCTGGTGCGCGCCGTCATCCCGGTCTCCCGTCTTCTCGGCCAGTGCGACAAACTAGGCCTGACCGGCGAGTAGTTCTGTGGCGTGTTCGGGGGAGGGGTGGCTCGGCCGATCCGCCCGTGAGCGCCTTCAGTACCCGCTCCAGCAGCCCATGCCCAGACCGTCCGGCCAGCCGCCGACCGGGGTCAGGTTCAGGCTCCCGCCCGGTTCCGGTCCCAGGTCACCGATCACCGGACCGCTGCCGTCGGCCGCCTCGGCCTGCAGGACCCAGGTGTAGCAACTGGGGGGCACTGCTCGGCCGGAGTGGTCACGGCCGTCCCAGCGAAAACCGCCGATGGTGCCGAAGGGAGCCTTCGACTGCAGGGTGGCGAGCGCCGAACCGGAGCCGAGCAGGGTGAGGCGCACGTTCGTCAGTGGCTTGGACACGTCGAAACGCGGCTTCCAGGGCTTCCCGGCCTCCAGTTCGGTGGACAGTTGCGACGAGATCAGCCAGGGGGCCTGCCTTCCCGGGGTGAACGGCAGGTTCTGCACCCGCACGCGCCCCTGGGCGTCGATCCCGGCGACTTGGCGTCCCTCGACGGCGTAGGGCGGCCGCAGAGCCAGCTTGTACCGGCGTGGTTCGGCCTCGCCGAGATCCATCACGTGCACGCTGCCGTCGTCGGCCGTCCAGGAGAGCGTGGCGTAGTTCAGCCGGAGATCCCGGACCCGGCGACCGGCCGGGACGGTTCGGCGCTCGTAGCCGAGGTTCCCGAGGATGTGGATCCGCCCTTCGGTGTCCAGGTAGGCCGATCGCGGGCCCCAGACCGCCACCGGCCCGGCCGCCCCGCTGCGGGCCAGGATCTTCTTCACCGGGCCCTCCGGGTTCAGGTACCGCTGCCGCACCTGCCCGTCGTCGGTCGACCAGACCACGTGCGGGCCGAACAGGTCGGTGTCCGACGTGCCGGTGCGCAGCATCAGCCGGGCGCCGTTCCTCGGCGCAGCCACGAAAACCGTTCCACCGACCAGCGAATAAGACCCGGACTGCTTGATCCGGTGCTGGCCCCGGGGAGCCGCGGTCAGCGGAATCGCCGGAGCCGGGCCGTGCTTCACGGAGTAGGCGCCGGACGCGGACCGGCGCAGTTCGTGGGTGCCCGAGACACTGACCGCGCCGCTGTCCACCTCGAACAACCGCCCCGCGCTGAGCGAGATGTCGCCTGGGTCGCTCGGCCGGGCGTACCCGCGAGGGGAGGGCGCGAGCAGGCCGAGCGTACAGAGAGCGGCGAACACCCCCGTCGCGAAACGTACCCGCGTTATCCGACCGAACCGCAACCCGACCCCCGTGCCCGCAACCCCCGTTGGGTGCTGCCACGGTACTGGGCGCAGTCGTCCTCAGCGGCTAGGCACTCGGAGGTTCGGCCCGATTGTCGGTGTGGCGCAGCGAAAGCGCGTCCGGAGCGGGTGGAAGCGGACGGAATCGCGGTGATTGGCCGTTGAGGACGACCAGGCCCAGAGGAGCCGCCTCGAACACGCCGCCGGTGGTGCCGAAGTGCCGCTCATGGAACCGGCGGCCCTTCTCCGTGGTTTCCAGGTGCGTGGTCAGCGCCCCGAACCGCGACCCGGGCAGGCCGTTGAGGTAGCCGTGCTCGATCAGCCGGCGCAGTGCCCCGTCCACCGTGTGCACGTCGAGACCGAGCAGGTCGCCGAGCACCCGGGCAGGGGCGCGGGGCGGGCCCAGGGCGCTCTGGCCCTTCTCGACGGCCCCACTGTGGACGACCAGAAGCAGGGCCTGGAGCAGCAGTTCGCGCTCGGCCGGGGCCAGCCTTCCGTAGGCCCGGCGCCGGGCCGCCTGGTGCAGAACCAGGGCCAGGACCAGGAGCAGGAAGGAGGTGGTGGCGACCGCGAGCACGCTGGAGCCTGAGTCCTCGAGCCAGCTCTCGTCGGCCATGAACATCCCCGTCGTCCGCAGGTGTTGTCCCGTCCGAGCGTAAGACACCAGGGGCGCGTGAGGCGATGGACGACATCGCCCGGACAGCGGATCGGAACAAGGGGTTAACCCCTCCGGCTGCAGCGGCGCGCTGATCAGGAGCTGAGGGAAGCCTCGGTCAGTGTGCCGAAGACGATCTCGGAGTCCCTTCCCGCGGCCCGGGCGAGGACGGCGCCCTGCGGGGACCAGATGCCTGATCCGCCGGCCGAACGCCGACCGAGAGGCGAGCCACCCAAGTTGGCCGCGATCGTCCAAAAATTGTTGTCGGCTGCCCGGGAGGCCATGCGCTGGTCCAGTTCGCGCTCCTCGCCCTCGGTGAAGATCACCGAGGCGGCGTACGCGTGGGCGCCCGCGGTGCGCAGGGTTTCGGCGTGCTGCGCGAATGCGGTGTCGAAGCACACCGCCAAGCCGACGCTCCAGTCGGCCACCGGCACGACGACCGGCTCGTGCCCTGCGTCGAAGATGTCTGATTCGGCGCCGTGCAGGTGGCTTTTCGGAGCGACGACGTCCGGGCCGTTGCCGCTGAGGGCCAGCGAGGCGAGGTAGCGGCGCTGGCCGACCCGGACGGGGACGCCCACAACCACCACGGCCCCGGCTGCCCGGGCGCTCTTGCGCAGCCGGTCCAGACGGGCGTCGCCCGGCGCGAACCACAGCCGGGGGTCGTCCAGCCGGTCGAGGTCGTAACCGGTCAGCGACAGTTCCGGGAACAGCACCAGGCGTGCACCGCCTTCGGTGGCCTGGGCGAGCGCTGTCTCGGCGGCTTCCAAGTTGGCCTCGACGTCGCCGATCACCGGGATCGACTGGATCGCGGCCACCGTCAGATCGGCCCGTCTCGTGATCACAGGAGCACGATAGGCGCCCTAGGGCCGAGGGGCGCGGGCGGGGCGCAGGCGCTTGGCCGGCAGCCAGGTGTCGGTGACCGTGGCCCGGCCCTCGGGGGAGGAGGTGCTCAGGATGACCCGGCCCCACCAGCCGTCGCCGTCACGCCGCCAGTCGATCAGGAGACCGGCCAGGGGCCGCGCCGGGGCGGCCGGGTCGGTGACCCAGCAGTGCCGGCCGGTGGGCCGGGAGTTCGCCGGGTCGGTCTGGAGCCTCGCCCGGCCGGGGAAGGGGATCTCCTCGGTGGTGAGGTTGTTCTCGATGGCAGCGATCGGCCTGGTCGAGCCTGCGAACGAACTGGGTGCCTGCCGATCCCTCACCGGGCAAGACTCCCACACTCGTTCGCACATGTGTTCGACCGGCCGGGTGGTTCGAATCGGCCAAAAGGCCTGCGGCGGCCGAAAAGCACCGCAGCCCGTGCCCCGGGTGAGCCGGGACACGGGCTGCGGTGACTGACTGTGCGGATCGGATCAGCTCAGCGCGGCCAGAGCCTGGTTGAGCGTCGCCGACGGGCGCATGATCGCCTCGGCCTTGGCCGGGTCGGGCCGGTAGTAGCCGCCCACGTCGGCCGGCTGCCCCTGGACCTGGATCAGTTCGTCCAGGATCGTCTGCTCCTTCTCGGCCAGGGCGGCCGCCAGCGCGGTGAACTTCTCGGCCAGCTCGGCGTCGTCGTTCTGCCCGGCCAGCTCCTGGGCCCAGTACAGGGCCAGGTAGAAGTGGCTGCCGCGGTTGTCGAGCTCCCCGGCCTTGCGGCTGGGCGACTTGTTCTCGTTCAGGAACGTGCCGGTGGCCCGGTCCAGCGTGTCGGCCAGGACCTGGGCCCGGGCGTTCTTCGTGGTCTGGGCCAGGTGCTCGAAACTGACCGCCAGGGCCAGGAACTCACCCAGGCTGTCCCAGCGCAGGTGGTTCTCGCGCAGCAGCTGCTGCACGTGCTTGGGCGCCGAGCCGCCGGCGCCGGTCTCGAACAGGCCGCCCCCGTTGATCAGCGGCACCACCGACAGCATCTTCGCGCTGGTGCCCAGCTCGAGGATGGGGAACAGGTCGGTGAGGTAGTCGCGCAGCACGTTGCCGGTGACCGAGATGGTGTTCTCGCCCCGCCGGATCCGCTCCAGCGAGTAGGCCGTGGCCTCCACCGGGGACATGATCTTGATGGTCAGCCCGTCGGTGTCGTGCTCGGGCAGGTACTGCTCGACCTTGGTGATCAGGTTCGCGTCGTGCGCGCGGGCGGAGTCCAGCCAGAACACCGCCGGGTCGCCGGTGGCCCGGGCCCGGTTCACGGCCAGCTTCACCCAGTCGCGGACCGGCACGTCCTTGGTCTGGCAGGCGCGCCAGATATCACCCGGCGAGACCTCGTGCTCCAGCAGCACGGTGCCGTCGGCGGAGACCACCCGCACGGTGCCGGCCTCGGCGATCTCGAAGGTCTTGTCGTGGCTGCCGTACTCCTCGGCCTTCTGCGCCATCAGGCCCACGTTGGGCACCGAGCCCATGGTGGCCGGGTCGAACGCGCCGTTGGCCCGGCAGTCGTCCAGCACGGTCTGGTACACGCCGGCGTAGCTGCTGTCCGGCAGCACCGCCAGGGTGTCGGCCTCGTTGCCGTCCGGGCCCCACATGTGCCCGGAGGTGCGGATCATCGCCGGCATCGAGGCGTCCACGATGACGTCGCTGGGCACGTGCAGGTTGGTGATCCCGCGGTCGGAGTCGACCATGGCCAGGGCCGGGCCCTGGGCCAGCTCGGCGTCGAACGAGGCCTTGATCGCCTCGCCGTCGGGCAGGGCCGACAGGCCGCCGAGGATGGCGCCGAGGCCGTCGTTGGGGGTGAGCCCGGCGGCGGCCAGCGTGTCGCCGTAGCGCTCGAAGGTCTGCGGGAAGAACGCACGCACGGTGTGGCCGAAGACGATCGGGTCGGAGACCTTCATCATCGTGGCCTTGAGGTGCACGCTGAACAGCACGCCCTCTTCCTTGGCCCGGGCGATCTGGGCGCTCAGGAACTGCTGCAGCGCGGCCACGTCCATCCGGGTGGCGTCGACGACCTCGCCGGCCAGCACCGGGACCGACTCGCGCAGCACCGTGGTGGTGCCGTCGGTGCCGACGTGCTCGATCCGCAGCGTGTCGTCGTTCTCCAGCACCACCGACTTCTCGCTGGTGCGGAAGTCACCGGCGCTCATGGTGGCCACGTTGGTCTTCGAATCGGCCGTCCAGGCGCCCATCCGGTGCGGGTGCACGCGGGCGTAGTTCTTGACCGAAGCCGGTGCGCGGCGGTCGGAGTTGCCCTCGCGCAGCACCGGGTTGACCGCGCTGCCCTTGACCTTGTCGTAGCGGGCGCGGATGTCGCGCTCCTCGTCAGTGCCCGGGCTGTCCGGGTAGTCGGGCAGGTCGTAACCCTGCTCGCGCAGCTCGGCGACGGCCGCCTTGAGCTGCGGGATCGACGCGGAGATGTTCGGCAGCTTGATGATGTTGGCCTCGGCCCGCTTGGCCAGCTCACCGAGCTCGGCGAGGGCGTCGTCGAGCTTCTGCCCCTCGGGCAGCCGGTCGGCGAAGGCGGCGATGATGCGGCCGGAGAGGGAGATGTCCCGGGTCTCGATGGTCACACCCGCCGTCGAGGCGTACGCCTGAACGATCGGCAGCAGCGAGTACGTGGCTAACGCAGGAGCCTCGTCCGTGTGGGTGTAAATGATGGTGGAAGCGTCCGACGCCAACGCTGGCTCTCCGTCCCTGAGTTGTGACTCTGGTCGTCCCCGAGCCTATGGCCTGGGCAGTGTGATGGGTGAGGCGGCGGGCGTGCCGTCGGTCGCACTCAGGTCTCGGTGGCCAGGTCGGGGCGCCAGTTCTGCACCTGCCCGCGGCCCCGGCGCTTGGCCGCCTTCAGCGCCACCTCGGCCCGCAGCATCAGGGTCTGCAGGTCGGCGCCGGGTTCCACGCCGACCACCCCGATCCCGGCGCCGGTGCTGTCCACGCCCGGGGTGGACACCGCCAGGGTGGCCACCGCGAACGTGATCCGTTCGGCGATCCGCAGCGCCGCGGCCTCGTCGATGCCGGGCAGCAGCACGGCGAAGTCGTCCCCGCCGAGCCGGGCCACCACGTCGCTGCCCCGCACGATCTCCCGCAGGATGTCGGCCACCCGGCGCAGCACCTCGTCACCGGTCTCCCGGCCGCACGCCTCGTTCAGGGCGGTGAAGTCGTCGAGGTCGATCAGCAGCAGCGCGGCCTCACCGGCCCCGGGCTGGTCGAGGATGTCGTAGAAGACCTCGGTGAAGGCCTGCCGGTTGGCCAGGTGGGTGAGGGTGTCGGTGATCGCGGTCCGGGCCAGCTCCTCGTGCACCAGGCTGGTGCGGTAGGCCAGCATCACCTGGTTGAGGATGCTGCGGGCGGTCAGCACCACCTCGAGGTCGAGCTGTTCGGGGTGCCCCAGCGCCATCGTCACGTCCGGCGCGACGTGCGGATAGGTGATCATCACCCAGGTGCAGGCGGCGCCCGCCGCCCGGTTGAGCACCTCGTGCACCAGCGGCACGTCGGCGTCCAGAACACCGGTGATGGCCGGGGGCTGTTCGGGGAACGGGCCCAGCCACGGCCCCAGCCCGAAGCCGTCGGCCGTGCGGGCCATCCGCACCGCGCGCAGGCCCGGGGTCTCCTCGGTCAGGTCGCGGATCGCTCCCCAGCCGGCCACCCGGATCAGCGATGCGTCGGTGCCGGGGGTGTTCAGCAGGTCGGCACCGATCCGGCAGACCAGCATGGCCCGGCGGGCGCCGGCCTCGGACGAGGTCACCGGCATGCCGGACCACCCGCCGGCCGAAGTGTGCTTGCGTGCATGGACCCGTCCCCCCGAAGTCTCGACAGACGGCATCGGCTGTCGGACCGGGCCGGGTTGAGGTGGGTCGAGGGCCGGCCACCCTGATGGCTCAGACCTGGTCCAGCCGGCCCTCGACCCGGCCCTGCCGAGGTTCGCCCGACCAGGCCGCCAGCAGGGCCTCGACCTGGCGGTGCACCAGGTCCCACTCTGCGTCGGCGCTCTCGCCGGTGACGTAGTAACCGCCGTCGGCGCGCTGCTCGGCCCAGCCCTCGCGGGCCAGGCGGCGCAGGGCATCTCGCGCCGTGCGCACCGGGTAGCCCTCGTGCTCGAGGTCGGGCGGGCTGGGCAGCGGGGCGCCCGGCGGGAAGTGCCCGGCCTGGATGCGGGCGGCCAGGTGGTCGGCCAGCAGCAGGTGGACGGAGACCGGCATGGACTTATGAACTGCTGCTGGGGCGCAGTTCCGGGCCGATCGCCGCGGCCTGCAGCACCAGCCAGGGGCTGAAGGCGAACGGGGTGCGGCGCACCGCCTCGTAGAGGTCGGGCCAGGCCACCCAGGTGTACTCGGCCACCTCACCCGGGTCGGGCCGGGGCACGGCCGCCGGGTCGAGCACGGCCACGTGCACCGGGCAGAACTCGTTCTCCACCACCCCGCCGGCGTCGACAGCGCGGTAGCGGAAGTCGGGCAGCACCACGCTGAGCGACTCGGCGGGCACGTGCAGGCCGAGTTCCTCACCGACCCGCCGCTCCACCGCCGCCGTGATGTCCTCACCCGGGCGCGGGTGGCCGCAGCAGGTGTTGGTCCACACCCCGGGCCAGGTCTTCTTGCCCAGGGCCCGGCGGGTGAGCAGGGTGCGGCCCTGCTCGTCGAGCAGGTGCAGAGAAAAGGCCAGGTGCAGCGGGGTCTGCGTGTCGTGCACGGTCAAGCGGTTCGCAGTGCCGTTGGGGTTGGTGTCCTCGTCGAGCAGCACCACCAGATCAGCTCCGCCGAGGCTCTGTTCGGTCGGCGGGTTGGTGACGGTCATGCATGCCCTCTCTGTAGGCCGGCCCCGGCACGTGAGTTACGCGCGAGGCCGGAACACCTTTTTCGCTGATTCGGTCCGGATGCGCCACCCGGCGCGCGGGGATCAGTGTTCGTGGGCTGCGGCCATCTGCTGATTGACCTGCGTCAGGGTGCCGGTGAGCAGCGTCAGGGCGCCGGTCAGCTGCTCGAGGACCTCTGGTTCCAGCCCGTCCAGCGTGGCCTCGAGCAGCCGGGCCGGCTCGGTGTAGATCGCCTCGGCCCGGTCGCGGGCCAGTTCGGTGGTGCGCAGGGTGACCTGCCGCCGGTCGGTGTGCTCCCGGGTACGCACCACGTAGCCCGCGTTCTCCAGGCGGTTGACCAGGGCGTTGGTGGCGCCGGAGGTGAGCCCGACGCGCTCGGAGAGCCGGGCGGGGGAGAGCGGGTGGCCCAGCCGCTCGGCCGAGAGCACCTCGACCAGGGCGTTGGCGTCGGTGGTGTGCAGCCCCAGGCCGCGCGCCGAGTGCCGGGCCAGCTCCTGGAACTCGCCGGCGTAGGCCCGCAGTTGGTTCAGCAGATCCAGGCGGGGGCCGGGCCGGAGGATCGGCGGGAAGGGCCGCATCTCCTCGCTCATGAAGGGCAATCTACTTCACGAGATGCAATACTTCACGACTGAGGTAACTTCACCGTGAAGTAATCATCCAGGACGGGAGTGGACGACATGGCGAGAACCGTGCTGGTGACCGGGGGCAGCATCGCCGGGCCGGCGGTGGCCTGGGCCCTACATCGGGCCGGGTTCGCCCCGACGCTGATGGAACGGGCACCCCAGCAGCGCACCGCTGGGCAGAACATCGACATCCGCGACGCCGGGCACCAGGTGATCGAGGCGATGGGCCTGCGTGAGGCGGTGCTGGCCGCCCGCACCGGAGAGGTCGGCACGCGTTTCGTCGACCGGGCGGGCCGCCCCTACGGCGAGCACCCGGCCGAGACCGGGCACGACGGCCCCACCGCGGAGATGGAGATCCTGCGTGGTGATCTGGCCGAACTGCTGCTGTCCCTGACCAAGGACGAGATCCCGCACCGGTACGGCGATCACGTGACCGCGGTCGAGCAGTTCGACGACGGCGTGGAGGTGACTCTGGCCAGCGGTGGGCAGGAGCGCTACGACCTGCTGGTGGTGGCCGAGGGGCGGCGTTCGGCCACGCGGCAGATCGTGTTCGGCGACGAGGTGCGCTGGCGCGACCTGGGCGAGTACATCGCCTACGGCACGATCGACCGCACACCTGAGGACGACGACTGGTGGCGTTGGATGACAACCACCGGTAGCCGTATGGTTTCGTTGCGGCCGGATGCCTACGGCACCATCCGCGCCAACCTGGCCTTCCTCTCCCCGCCGATCGGCCTGGAGACCCTGCCGTTCGAGGCGCAGTTGCACGTGCTGCGGCAGCGCTACGCCGATGTCGGGTGGCAGAGTGAGCGCGTGCTGGACGGTTTCGCGGCCCGGCCGGAGGAGTTCTACCTCGAGCGCTTCACCCAGGTGCGTCTACCGGCCTACACCAAAGGACGGGTGGTGCTGGCGGGCGACGCGGCCTGGGCTTCGGGGCCCTCGGGTATGGGTACGACACTGGCTCTGGTCGGCGCCTACGTCCTGGCCGGAGAACTGGCCCAGGGGTGGGACAACCGGCACCTCGCCCAGGCCTTCGGTGGTTACGAGCGGGTGATGCGGCCCTACGCCGAGAAGGTGCAGGCCTTCCCGCCCGGCGTGCCGCGCATCATCTTTCCCAAGTCCGAGGCCGGGCTCCGGGTGCTCGAGACCGCGCACCGGATCGCGGCCAGCGGCCCGGCGCGCCGACTGGCCCACCGGGCGCTGCTGTCCCGCTCGAGCCCGATGCCCGAACTGCCGGTCTACGCCTCAGTGTGAGCCGGTGAGGTGGTGACGGGACCGGTGGTCAGCGACCGCCGTTCCCGTTACCCCCGCCACCGTTACCGCCACCGTTCCCGCCGCCACCATTGCCGCCGCCGCCGTTCCCGTTACCACCGGGACCGTCGCCGCCACGATCGTCCTTCTTTTTCTTCTCCTTCTTCGGCGGCAGCGGCTTCTGCCCGATCAGGCTGCTGTCCGCGCTGGGGAAGCTCTTGACCTTCTTGCCCTTGAGCGCCGACTCCATGATCTTCTTCCAGGTCGGCGCCGCGATCGTGCCGCCGTACACGTGCGAGTGCCACTGGCCGTTGATCCGCACGCCCTGCATGTACTTGCGCTTGCCGTTCACCGTCTCCGGGCCCACCCACACCGAGGTGGACAGCTGCGGGGTGTAGCCGACGAACCAGGTGTCCTGCGAGTTGTTCGTGGTGCCGGTCTTGCCCGAGGCGTCCTGGCCGCTGGACAGCCGGCCGGTACTGGCCGCCGTGCCGTTGATCAGGGCCCGGCTGAGGCCCAGGGTGGCGGTGTTCGCCACGTTGGCCGGGACGGTCTGCTTGCAGCTGGTCTTCGGGATCTTGACCGCCTTGCCGTTGCGGTCCTTGATCGAGGTGACCGCGATCGGCTCGCAGTACTTGCCGCTCGCGGCGAACGTGGCGTAGGCGTTGGCCATGGTCAGCGGCGACTGGTTGATCGTGCCGAGGACGATCGAGGGCACCGTGTCGGGGATGCCGGTGGTCGCCTTCTCCTCGCCCCACTCGACCGCGGCGGCCCGGTGCATGCCCAGCGCCTCGGCCATCTCGCGCACCTGGCACAGGTCGAGCTTCTGCTCCATCCGCACGTAGGCGCCGTTGACCGAGTTGGCGGTGGCGTCCCAGGCGGTGATGGCCCCGGACCCGCTGCCGTCGCCGGCGTTGTTGAAGTTCCACGTCTCGGTGCTGCGCAGGTTCGAGCCGCAGGCCCGGAACGAGCTGACCCCCAGCGAGCCCGGCCCGCTCTCGATCGTGTCGTTCAGCTTGCGGCCGGACTTCAGCCAGGCGGCCAGCACGACCGGCTTGAACGTGGACCCGGTGAGGAAGCCCGAGGAGCCGCCGTAGGTGTAGTCGGTGGAGTAGTTGACCGTGGTGTTCTGCCGGCCCTTCTCCACGCTGTAGTACTTGTTCTGGATCATCGTGAGCACCTTGCCGGTGCCCGGCTCCACGGTGACCGACGCGGTGGCCACCCGGCTCTTGTCGTCCGGCGGGATCGCCGACTTCACGGCCTTCCAGGCGGCGTTGAGCATCTTCGGCTCGAGGGTGGTCCTGATCGTGTAGCCGCCGCGCTTGATCGCGATCGCCCGGTCCTCCTCGGTCTTGCCGAGGGCCGCGAAGCCGGGGCTCTTGGTGAGCAGGTTGTACACGTAGTCGCAGAAGTAGGCCCGGGTGCCGGCGTTGGCGCAGCCCTGGTAGGTCGGGCTGATGTCGGCGCCGAGCTTGGCGGCCAGCGCCTTGTCCCGGGTCTCGGCGTCGATCATGCCCTGCTGGTACATCTTGGTGAGCACGGTGTTGCGGCGCTGCTTGGCCCGCACGTGCTTCTCGGTCTCGGCCAGGTTGTACTGCGGCGGCGACTGGATCATCCCGGCCAGCGTGGCCGCCTGGGGCAGCGTGAGCTTCTTGGCGGTGGTGTCGAAGTAGTAGCGCGCGGCCGCCTCGACGCCGTTGATCTGCCCGCCGAACCAGGAGATGTTCAGGTACGCCTCGAGGATCTCCTTCTTGTCCATCCGCCGCTCCAGCGCGGTGGCCAGCCGGATCTCCTTGAGCTTGCGCTCGTTGGTGCGCTCCTGGGCGGCCTCGAACCCGGCCTGGTCACCGGCCAGGTAGGCCTCCGCCTTGAGCATGTTCTTGACCAGCTGCTGGGTGAGCGTGGAGGCGCCCTGCGAGACCCCGCCGGAGACCTGGTTGGCGACCACGGCGCGCAGCAGGCCCTTGGGGTCGACCCCGCCGTGCTCGTAGAAGCGCTCGTCCTCGATCGCCACGATCGCGGTCTGCATGAACGGCGAGATGTCCTTGAGCTTCACCGGCACGCGGTTCTCGTCGTAGAACGTCGCGATCAGCGAGCCGTCGGCGGCCAGCACCTTGGTGTTGGTCGGCATCGGGGTGTCGGCGAGCTCGGTCGGCAGCTCGTTGAACGCCTTGATCACGTTGCTGGTGGCCAGGCCCGAGGCGCCGATCGCGGGGACCGCCAGACCGGCCGCGAGGACGCCCGCCACCAGACTCGTCACCACGAAGGCACCGAGCAGACCCAGGAAGTTGAGCGGGCGAGGCTTCGGCGACATACCGCGACTCTAGTGCAGGCATTCTGCCCACCAGAACCAAAGCACTGTTGTATGAGGGTAAATCGGCGGACGGGTGAGGCAGATCGCAGGCATGATGACGGTGCGGGCAGGGCTGCTCACCCAGTGCATCGGGCCGATCGTGAAGAAGTTTCAGTTCGCGTCAAGGCCAGGGCAAGAACCGGCCGCGAAATCGGCGGCCGAGGAGAATTGTCCGCGCACGGGCAAGACATCAGCGCTGAATCCCTGTCGCTTCAGCGGTGCGGCTGCGACACTATGCAAACGTTGCGAAAGCGTCGTATGCAGACATAAGCGGGCCGGAGGGCGCGGGGCATGGATCAGGTGCAACGCTCGCCCGGGGCCGACGCGCCGGCCGGGCTGCTGGTCCGGATGCGCCCGCCGTCCCTGCCCGCCGATCCGGGGTTCGGGCCCGGGCCGGAGGCCGAGCTCCGCGAGCTGCAGGCGCTGGTCACCTCCGAACCGGCGGTGGCGGCCGAACGGGCCCGCGACCTGCAGGTGCGGGCCGAGGCCCTGGGTGAGCCGCAGATCGTCGCCGGGGCCCTGCTCTGCCGGGCCGAGGCCAGTCAGCGCACCGGCGAGATCACGGCCGCGGTGAAGCTGATCCGGCAGGCCTGCGCCGGGCCGGTGGCGCTCACGGCGGTCAACCGGGTGCGCGCCTCGCTGCTGAAGGCGTTCGTGCACAACGACCTGGGCGACGAGCCGACCGCCCTGCAGCACGTGATGGACGCGGTGCTCGCCTTCACCGACGAGGTGCCCCGGCCGCTGCGGGTCAGGGTGCTGAACAAGACCGCCGACCTGCTGCACAAGCTCGGCGCCGGGGAGGACTCGCAGCTGTGGTACTCCCGGGCCGAGGAGCTGGCGGTCGGCGATCCGCAGATGCACCTGCTGGTGATCAACAACCGGGCCTACGCCGCGCTGCGCGATGCCCGGGTGGAGGACGCCCGGGCCGGGGCCCAGCAGCTCACCGCGTTCAGTGCCCGCTACGGGTACCCGCTGAACGCGGCCAGCCTCGACACCATCGCCCGCATCCACCTGCTCGCCGGTGAGCCGCAGCGGGCGGCCGAGGTCGCCCAGCAGGCGGTGGAGGCGGCCGTCCAGGTCGACTTCCGCACCCCCGACGCCGGCTCGTACTACCTGATCACCCTGGCCGCCGCCGAGCTGGCGCTCGACCGGCCGCAGGCCGCCCTGGACGCCCTCGCCCGGGCCCAGCAGGCCTGCGCCGACGAGGGCTGCGCCCGGGTCAAGAACGAGATCCTCAAGGCCCGGGCCGAGGTGCGGGCCGCCCTGGGCGACTACCGCGCGGCCTACGAGATGCTCCAGGCGTTCAGCACCGCCGACCGTGAGCTGCTCTCCCACGAGCGCGAGGCCCAGGCCCGCATCCGGCAGACCCTGTTCGAGACCCGCACGGCCCGCGAGGAGGCGGCGCGCTACCGCGAGGAGGCCCGCCGCGACCCGCTGACCGGCCTGCGCAACCGGCTCTACGTGCAGGAGCGGCTGGGCGAACTGCTGGCCTCCGGCCCGGGGCCGATCGGTGGCCTGAGCGTCGCACTGGTCGACCTGGACCACTTCAAGTCGGTGAACGACCGCTACTCGCACGAGGCCGGCGACCGGGTGCTGCAGACGGTGGCCGGACTGCTGGAGGCGGCGCTGCCCCCGGACGAGGCGGGATCGTTCGCCGCCCGGCTCGGCGGGGAGGAGTTCCTGCTGGTCATGATCACGCCCAGCCGGGGCCGGGCGCACCGCATCGTCGAGCACGTGCGCCGCACCGTGCAGCAGTACGACTGGAGCCCGGTGACCCCCGGCCGCGGGCTGACTCTCAGCGCCGGCGTCGCCGCCCAGCACCCCGGCGACACCTACGAGACCCTCCTGGCCCGCGCCGACCAGCAGCTCTACACGGCCAAGTCCAGCGGCCGGAACCGGATCAGCGTCTACATCTGAGCCTCCGCGGTGCACTGTCCGGCAGTCGCGCCGTGCCGCCGGCCCGGCTGAACCTAGGCTCCCTCGCCATCCGACGGTGGGGGGCAGCGATGAGCGGACAGGCCTGGGCCCATGTGATCGCGGTGTCAGGCTCGGTGCTGGCCCTGCTCGGCGTGGTGGTCGGCGGGTTGCTGGCTGCCCGCGCCCAGAGCCGGCACTGGCGGTTCTCCGAACAGGCCGATGCCTGCGCCGCGTTCCTCGCTGCCTACGCCGGCGTCTACCTGGCCCACGTCGAGGCGGTGCGTTCCGGCACGGCCGCCACGGCCCAGCACACCTCCGACTTCGTTGACTGGGCCCAGTTCAACGAGGCGCTGGAGGCGCTGAACATCCGGGCGGACGCCGAGATCGCTCAGGCTGCGCACGATCTGGACGCGTCACTCTGGAGGGTCGGGCGAGAACTGCTGAGACGCCCGATATCTCTCACCGAGTGGGCGGCCCAGCGCAGGGCTCTCGACGAGGCCAAGCTGACCTTCGTGAACGTCTGCCGCTCCCGTCTCGTGCGGGGTGCGGGCCGGCTGAACACGCTCAGCGGCCGTCCGGCCGACGACGACCCGATCTGGGCGGCCCCTTGACCTCAAGCGCGCTTCAGCAATCAGGCTTACCCGCGGGACGTAGGAGCGAGCAGCAGGGGGCCAGACGATGAGGGCAGCGGCGTTCGAGCAGCCGGGCGGGCCGGAAGTGCTCAAGGTGATGGAGGTTCCGGCGCCCGAAGCAGGTCCGGGGCAGGTGCGGATCGCGGTGCGGGCGGCCGGGGTTCAGCCGTTCGACCTCGCCGTGCGGGCCGGATGGATACCGCAGGGGGTAGAGCCAAGGGCCGTGACGATCCCGGGCAACGAATTCGCTGGGGTGATTGATCAGATCGGCGCTGGCGTGACCGATTTCGCCACGGGCGACGAGGTTCTCGGGTTCGGACGGTTGGACGCCTATGCCGAATACCTGGTGATCCCGGCCGACCAGATCACCGCGAAGCCGCCGAGCATGTCCTGGGAAGTGGCCGGCGCGTTCAGTGCGAGCGCCCAGACCGCGCACATCGCCCACGGTGAGCTGCGGCCCGCCCAGGGGGAGACTTTTCTGGTTCAGGGCGCAGCCGGTGGGGTGGGCACGGTCGCCGTGCAGTTGGCGGTTCAGACGGGTGCGGTCGTGATCGGCACGGCGCGTCCCGAGAATCACGACTACGTGCGGTCTCTCGGTGCCACGCCGGTCGAGTACGGCGAAGGTCTGGTGGAGAGGGTGAAGCAGTTGGCCCCGCAGGGCGTGGATTCGGCGCTGGACTGCGCGGGCGGTGCGGCGCTGGAGACGTCACTGGCTCTGGTGGCCGACCGCTCAAGGATCCTGACCCTGGTCGAGCACGGCAGGGCCGAGGAGCTCGGCATCCGCGTCACTCCGGCCACGCGTTCGGCCGCCCGCCTGGCCGAGCTGGTGAAACTGCACGAGCAGGGCCGACTGCGCATCCACATCCGCAGCACCTACCCGCTGGCCGGTGCCGCCGACGCGCACCGCGAGCTGGAGACCGGTCACGGGCGCGGAAAGATCGCGATCACTCTTCCCTGAGCCGCCCGGCGACGATGGTGAGCAGCACCACCGCGTCCTCCTCGGCGTTCAGGTCGTGCTTGGCCGCGGGGATCACCAGGTGGTCACCGGCCGCGCCGCTCCACGTCTCCTCGCCGGCCTGCAGCGTGACCTTGCCGGTCAGCACCTGCACAGTCGCCTCGCCGGGGTTGTCGTGCTCGGCCAGCCGGTGCCCGGCCGCGAGCGCGAGAACCAGCTGCTTGAGCCGGTGTTCGTGACCCACCACCAGGGTGTGCGCGGCGCGGCCGCTGTGGGCCGCGCGGGCCTGCTCCAGCAGTTCGTCGGCGAGTTCGGTGAGCTGGGTGCTCTGCATGGCGGTTTCCTTCGGCCAATGATGGACGCTCGTGCTGGCGAACGCGGTAATGGCATCATTGTGGCTTCTCACCTGTGGGGGAGGGGCCTCCCGGCCCGGTTGTGCGGGACTTTGGTCGGTATCCGGGCAGGCACGGCTGCGGGCCCCGCCCGCCGGGTGCAGGGTGTTCCCATGGCGGCGCCGAGTGAGAAGCAGTTGCGGCAGAGCATCCTCGACCTGCTGGCCGAGCGCCGGGAGGGGGCCACGATCTGCCCGTCCGAGGTGGCCCGGGCCCTGGGTGGTGAGCAGTGGCGCGACCTGATGGAACCGGTCCGGGAGGCCGCCCGGGGGTTGCGTTCCGACGGCCGGGTCGAGATCACCCAGGGCGGTGAGGCCGTCGATCCTGCGACTGTGCGCGGCCCCATCCGCATCCGGTTGGTGTGACTTACGGGGGTTAACCCCACCCCCGTTCGGTGGTGCATCGGAGTGCCCGGTAGTACGGCCCGCTGGTGTGCTGGACACATGCTTACGAACCGGAAGACCAAGACCGTGGTGGGGCTCGCTGCGCTGGTCGGCGCGGTGGTGCAGTTCCTGGTGTTCCACCTCGTGGTCCAGGCCGCCTGGGAACGGCCGTACAGCTGGGCCGACCACAACATCAGCGATCTGGGCAACCGCACCTGTGCCGTCCAGGCCGAGCCGCAGATGCGCTGGGTCTGCTCACCCGATCACGGGATGATGAACGAATCCTTCATACGGCTGGGCGTTCTCGCGGTGATCGGCCTGCTGCTGAGCGCTCCGCTGTGGCGGCCGGGGGCGCGGGCGGCCCGCGGGCTGCTGCTCGGCGCGGGCCTCGGCTGGGTCCTGGTCGGGCTGGCACCGGCCGACGTGAACGAGAACGTGCACGTCCTCGGGGCGGCCTTGATCATGCTGGCCGGCAACATCGGCCTGATCGTGGCCGGGCGGCAGGCGTCCGACCCGATCGTGCGGCGCTTCGGCCTGCCCCTGGGCGCGCTCGGCCTGACCGCGTTCACGCTGTTCCTCAGCCAGCAGTACCTGGGGCTGGGGATGGGCGGGATGGAGCGGGTGGCCGTGTTCCCGCAGCTGGCCTGGCTGGTCCTGTTCGCCGTGGTCGGCCTGCGGCACCTCTTCACGAACGAGCAGCCCAGCCCGGCCGGGCCGGTGCTCAGCTCATCCGGCAGGCGTTCCCGCTGACGCTGATCCCGCCCTCGGCCGGGATGTTCACCTTGATCATGCTCGGGCGGCCCATCTCGATGCCCTGCGTCACCAGCACCTCGGACGGAGGCTGGACGATGCCGAAGTATCGCAGGTGGGCGCCCAGCGCAGCCGCCGCCGCACCGGTGGCCGGATCTTCCACCACCCCGCCCACCGGGAACGGGTTGCGGGCGCGGAAGGTGTCGGGGCCGGTGCGGTGCACCAACTGCAGCGTGGTCAGGTTCTCGGCCAGCATCAGCTCACGCACGGCGGTGAAGTCGTACTCGAGGGCCGAGAGCGTGCCCAGGGTGTGCAGGCCCAGCACCAGGTGCCAGGCGCCGGCGAAGCTCAGGGCGGGCGGCAGTTCGGGATCCAGGTCGTCCGGGCTCCAGCCCAGCAGCGGCAGCAGCTTCTCCAGCAGACCGTCGGGCACCGGCTTCACCTGCGGCTCGACCGAGGTCAGAGTGGCCACCGGCCAGCCTTCTTCGAGGTCGGTACTGACCATCACCACACCCGGCCGGGTGCGGAACTCGTAGGTGGCCGGGCCGTGCGAGTCGGCCAGGGCCACGGCCGAGGCGATGGTGGCGTGGCCGCAGAAGTCGACCTCCCGCTCCGGGCTGAAGTAGCGCACCTCGGCCACGGTGGAGCCGGGGGCGATGGCCAGGAAAGCTGTTTCGGAGTAGCCCACCTCGGCCGCCACCCGCTGCATGGTGGCCTCGTCGGGCAGGTAGTCGCCGATCACCACACCAGCCGGATTGCCGCCTTCGGGGTCACGGGTGAACGCACTGATCCGCTGAACGAGCATGAGGAGCAGTTTGAGCGTCCCGGATTGCGCCGGTCAAGAGCCCCGGAAACGACTTGCCGCCGCAACCTCCGGTGCCCGACGCTGAGCGGCGTGAAGAGCTCCCGGCTGCCACCGCGCGGCCCCGCGGTGGCCGCGAGAAGCATGCTGCAGGCCTTCGACGTGGACTGCGGTGAGCTGGTGCCGGGGCATAACTTCATCGCGCGTGGTCTGGCCGGGCCGTACGAGCTCACCGTGCCTCAGGAGTGGGACGGCGACGCGGGCGAGTACGAACAGATGCTCGAATACCTCGACGGTGGAGGTTATCTCGGCTTCTCGCTGGAGTACGAGCTCGCGCCGGGGGTACCGCCGCAGTCCGACGGCGCGGCCCTCTTCCGCTACCTGGTGGGCATCCAGTACGAGGCCGACGTGCCGTTGCCGTGGGAGCCGCAGGACGGCGGGGCGATCGCGCCGTTCACCGGCGGCGACACCACTCACGGCTCGCGCGGCGACTGGCCGCTGCCGCCGCAGGCCCGGGTGCTCACCTTCAGCCTCTACCCGGTGAGCAGCGAGGGTTTCACCGAGGAGGAACCGGCCGGGCACCTGGTCGTCGACCTGCAGAAGGCCGAGGCCCACTGGCGGCCGGCCGGCTGAACTACGGCAGCCAGGTCCAGTCGGCCGGATCGGCCGAGTACCTCACGTCGCCCCAGTCGAGCGTGTCGTTCGACACCGGGACCTCCACCGAGACCTGGAGCAGCTGCCCCTTCTCGGTGCTGCTCACGTCGATGTTGGTCTCCGGGCAGATCCCGGCGTCGGCGCGGGTCAGCTCGACGCACACCATGGCGGTCTCGTGGTTCAGCCGGAACCAGGCCTTGCGGGCGATGATTTTTTCGCCCTTCTTGGTCGGGCGCACGTCGGGGGGCACGAAGCCGGTGAACTCGTAGCCCTCGGGCAGGGTCACCGGCAGCTTCAGGCGCAGGCCCTTGTCCCGCTCGTACATCTCGACCACGTCCTGCTTGGTCCACACGTCGCCCAGGCCGGGAGGCTCGTCGCTGTCTTTCTGGACGGTCGGCGGCGGGGTGGTCATGCCCTGCCCGCGGGGGGTGCCGCTCGCGCTGGAGCAGGCTGCCGTGAGGGAGAGCACTGCGCCCATCATGACCAGCGTGGGTGCCTGACCGGGTCGAGCCCCACCACGTGACCTGCGCATACCGCCCTCTCTTGCCTGACCTGCCGAACGGGGAGCCTGCCACCACCGGGTGTCGCGTCGTTGAACGGCGGGCAGAGTGCGAGGGAATTCGCCGGGTTGGACGTTAATACGTTTGTGCGTAGTAACGTAGAACTGTGGACGAGGACATGCTCGCCTTGCGAGCGGAGCTGCGGGCTCTGACCGACCGGGTGGAAGCGCTGGAGAAGCAGCCCGCTGCGCCCGGGCCCCTGTCGGAGGAGACGTTCTGGGCGCTGACCGGCCTGCAGGCCCGGCTCGACGACGACCCGTCCACTGCCGAGGGCGCGGTCATGCTGGTCGGAGCGCTGACCCTGCCCACCGGGGCGCCGGTCTCCTGGCAGCAGAGCGCCGGCACGGCCGGGCTGCTCGAGACAGAGTGGTCCGACCAGGCCTCGGTGTTCGCCGCGCTCGGGCATCCGGTGCGCATCGAGATCCTGCGCCAGGTGTTGCTGGGCCGGCACACCACCGCCGACCTGGCCGCGCTGGAGTCGCTGGGCACCACCGGGCAGCTGCATCACCACCTACGGCCCCTCATGGCCGCGGGTTGGCTGCGTCAGAGCGGGCGGGGCAGCTACGAGGTCCCGGCCACACGCGTGGTGCCACTGCTGGCCTGTCTGACTGGAGCGCAGCGATGAAGGCAACGGTGTTGGCGCTGTACCGCGTGCGTATGCCGATCTACCTCGGCGCTGCGGTCATCCTGATCGGAAACGTCCTGTCCGGTGCAGCACTGCCGCCGGTGCTCCCGATCCTGGCCCTGGTGGCCGTCGTCCTCTGCCTGGCGCTGGTCGTCCTGGGCCCGAAGCTGCTCCCGGTGCCCGAGCCCAGGGTGGTCACCGCGCCGGTCCGCGGAAGGTGGCTGGGCATCAACAGTCCCGCCACGAAGACGCCCAGCCACGGCATCCGGGCCTACGGCCAGGCGTATGCGATCGATCTCGTCCACGAACCGGAGGCTGACACTCGTCCTCAATTCGGGGTTGGTCCTGCTCTGCGGCCCAACCACCAGTACCCGGCCTTCGGGCAACCGGTGCTGGCGATGATCGACGGTGAGGTGGTGAAGGCCTCGGGCTGGCGGCGCGACCACCGTTCCCGCTCCACCACTGCGGCGCTGCTCTACATGTTCGCCGAGGGGATGGTCCGCGAGATCGGCGGACCTGGGTTTATTCTGGGCAATCACGTGGTGATCCGCGGCGAGGACGGCATCTTCGCCGCCGTCGCCCATCTGCAGCAAGGTTCGCTGAAAGTCCGGGTGGGCGACCGGGTCCATGCCGGCGACCAGGTCGGCAGTTGCGGAAACTCCGGCAACAGCAGCGAACCCCACGTGCACGCCCAGCTGATGGACAGGGCATCACCTACCCTGGCCCAGGGTCTGCCGATGGCCTTCGCCGCCGTCACCATCGAGGCCGATCAGGTCGACGGCCTGCCCGCCAACGACCAGCACATGAGCGCCTGAGCGGCCCTAGAGCCGCAGCCGCCGCCGCACCAGAGCCTGGTCGGCAGCCGGCAGGGCCGGCGCATCGAGAAGCCGAGGCAGGAGCGCCGGTTCGAGCGTCATGGCCCGGAACGCCAGGCTCACGGTGACGTCGTGGTCGGGGCGCTCGAGAACCTCCACGGCGTCGCCGGCCTGCAGGTGCCCCGGGGTGATCACCCGGAAGTAGGGGCCGGGAAGGGCGCCCTTGGTGAACTCCTTCACCCAGCCCTTCCGGTCCAGCCAGCCCTGGAACGTGGAGCAGGGGATGCGGGGCCGGGTGACCTCCAGCACCACCTCGTCGCCGACCTTCCAGCGCTCGCCGATCAGGGCCTCGTTCACGTCGATACCGGCCGTGGTCAGGTTCTCGCCGAACGAGCCGTTGACCAGCGGGCGGCCCAGGATCGACTCCCACGAGTCCAGGTCCTCCCGGGCGTAGGCGTAGACCGCCTGGTCGGTGCCGCCGTGGTGGTCCACGTCGTACACCCGGTCGCCGGCCAGCCCGACCGAACCGTCGCCCATCGGGCCGGGCGCGGTGACCAGCACCGGCACCGACACGGGCCGCTTGTCGATCCCGGTCTGCGACGCGGTGCGCCACGGGTTGTCGATGGCGTGGGCGATGTTGACCGACAGAAGCTTCACCGGGCCACCGTAGAAGTTGCCCGAATTTGCCGCTACCACTCAGGCGGCGCTGATCGGGCTGGCCTCGTCGATCCGGGTCCAGGACGCGGTCAGGCCGTCGGCGGTGACCGGCTGGGAGAACAGGAAGCCCTGCCCGTACTGGTAGCCCAGGTCCTGCAGCAGGCTGCGCTGCTCCTCGGTCTCGATGCCCTCGGCCACCGAGGCGAAGTCCAGCGTGTCGGCCATCTGGCTGACCGCGGTGGCGACCGCGGCCTGCCGGCCCACCGTGGTGATCGACTCGACGAACGAGCGGTCCAGCTTCAGCGTGGTGACCGGGCAGGTGAGCAGCAGGCCGAGCGAGGAGGCGGCGGTGCCGAAGTCGTCCAGCGCCAGCTTGACCCCCAGCTCGCGCAACGCGACCAGCGCGTCCATCGACTCCTGGTCGTCCAGTACCGCGGTCTCGGTGACCTCGATGCTCAGCCGCTCGGCGGGCAGCCCGAACTCCTCCAGCGCCTGCGCCACCTCCTGGACGAAGGTGCCGGAGCGCAGTTGCCGGCCGGCCACGTTCACCCCGATGTTGAGCTGCTCGGCCTGCGGGAACTCCTTCCGCCAGACGGCGGCCTGACGGCAGGCCTCGCGCAGCGCCCACCGGCCGATCTGCACGATCTGCCCGCTGCGCTCGGCCAGCGGGATGAAGTCGGACGGCGCGACCAGCCCGTGCACCGGGTGCCACCAGCGGATCAGCGCCTCGACCCCGACCAGGCTCATGTCCTGCAGCCGCACGATCGGCTGGTAGACCAGGGTGAACTCGCCGGCGTTGACCGCGGTCTCGAGGTCGCGCAGGGTGTCGGCCTCGGCGTTGATCCGTACGCCCATCTCCTGGTCGTACAGCGCCGAGGTGCCCTTGCCGCGGTGCTTGGCCTCGTACATCGCGATGTCGGCGTTGCTCAGCAGCACCGAGGGCAGGGTGCCGGGCTGGGCCACGGCGATGCCGATGCTGGCCCGCACCGCCAGGGTGTGCTGCAACACGTCCACCTCTTCGGCGAAGCCCTGCAGGATGCGCTCGGAAACCCGCAGCGCCACCACGGCGTCGGCGTTGGGCAGCAGCACCGCGAACTCGTCACCACCCAGCCGGGCCACCAGGTCGCCCGGCCGCACCGCCTCCTGCAGTCGCTGTGCCACCGAGACCAGCAGGGCATCGCCGGCGGCGTGCCCCATCGTGTCGTTGACCGTCTTGAAGTCGTCGAGGTCGATCAGCAGCACGGTGTGCGAGTCGGCCGGGTCACCGGCCCGCCGGGCCTCGGTACGGGCCAGCAGCCGGGTCATCTCCTCCTGGAAGTGCACCCGGTTGGCCAGGTCGGTCAGCGCATCGTGCGACGCCTGCCAGCGCAGCTGCACGTCCTGCCCACGCAGGTTCTCGAGGGCTACGTCCAGACGGCCCAGCAGCCGGCTGTTGTCCTGGAAGGAGATCAGCTGCCGGCCGGTGACCAGCGCGGTGATCACCACGATCCCGGCGAACGCCCCCCACAGCTGGATCGACACGTGGTCCGGCAGCACGAAGTAGAACATCACGAAGGTGAGCGCGACCATGACGTACGGCAGCAGGCTGTAGGCCCGGCGCTTGGGCCGTGGCGCGTAACCGGTGATCCGGACGGTGAGTTCCTGGATGCGGGGGCCGGCGGCGATCAGCAGCGAGGGCAGCAGCTGCACGGCGAAGGCGTAGGGCTCGTGCTCCTGGTCGAAGATGCCCAGCAGGAACACGCTCACGCCCTGCACCACCGGCGCGGCGACCATCGGCCAGGCGGCGATCCGGTCCATCGGCGGGTCGGGGCACAGCGCGACCTTGGTGGCGGCGAACGCGGCCACCACGACCAGGGCCACGGTCAGGCTGGCGGCCACCCGGTTGGTGCCCTCGTCGACCGGGTTCACCGCGAAACACCAGGCCAGCACGGCCCCGCCGACCAGCACGGTGGCCGAGTCGAGCCAGAAGATCAGCCGTTCCCGGCCGGTCTGCGGGCCCTGCGGGAAGGTCAGGCAGGCCAGCAGGTTGCCGGTCATGCCGACCGCGAAGAACGCGTTCTGCACGATGCTGCCGTCGACCGAGGCCTGGTCGGGCACCGCCAGACAGTAGAAGAACTGGAAGCTGTCGCCGATGGTGAAGGAGGTGCCGCCGAAGGCGATGAACGACCAGAAGCGGCGGAAGTGGGGCGGCGCCAGCTGTCGAAGCCGCCAGGCCCCTACGGCGAGCACCGCGTCCATCGGCACCTGCACGGCCCAGTAGAGCTGGGTCTGGCGCACGGTGTTGCCGGGGAAGAAACCGAACAGCACCCACCCGACGACGGTCAGCGCCACCAGTCCGAGCAGGACCGGGTCCCGCAGGAGAGTGGCGAGCGGACGCGCCGGCTGAGACGGTCGGGTCTGCACTCGTCCTCCTTCTGGCAACAGCATCTGCCTCAACCATCGGCCGAGGGGTGACGATGCTGAGAAGGGCGGGCTCAGAGGTTCGGCTCCGCGGTCCGGCGGGACCGGTGCCGTGCCTGTTTCGCCCGATTGCCGCACACCCCCATCGAACACCACTGGCCGGTGCGCGAGCGCGAAGTGTCGAAGAAAGCCCAGCGACAGGCGTCGTTTCGACACACTTTCAACCGCGCCCAGGTGCCGTCGGCCAGCCCTGCGGCCACCCGAGCCAGCACCTGCGCCCCCACCGCCCGCGCACCGTCGGCTTCCGAGCCGAGCATTGCGCCATCCGGGCAGAACCGCACCCGCACCTCGGCCCACTGCGCCGCCCGAGTGAGCTCGGTGGCCACGGCCTCGGGCAGGGGAGCCCGGTCATGGTTGGCCTGGAGCCCCTCGCGCAACGCCTCACGCAGCCTGACCAGACGGGCGAGATCATCAGAACTTGAGGACGGTTGCTGCCGGAAACCGTTGCGGCCCGCCCAGGCGGGCCATCCGTCGGGATCGGTGAGCTCGTCGGTGCCGGCCTCGATGTCCAGCGAGTTCACGAACCGGCGCACCAGTTCGAGGCCGCCCGCCGGGGGCGTGCTCTCGGTGCTCGGGTCGGTCTCGGCCACAACCAATGCTAACCCTCGTTGCGCCGACGCTGGTTGTGGGTAACCTTCAAATTAAGGACGATGGTTACTGGCGCTCGTAGGAATGGGGACTTGCGATGTCGGTGGGTGGAGCGGGGCAGGCAGACACGGAGGCCGAGCCCGGTGGGCGGCCGGACCCGAGTTCGGGCACGGCGCAGCGCTCGGCGTCCGGCGTGGGGGTGTGGCCGGATGCAGGGTCGGGTGTTGAGACGGGCGTGGGGCCGGGTGCTGGGTCGGGCACTGGGTCGGGCGCTGCGGCCGGCACTGGGTCTGAGGGCGAGCTGGGCTCGGGGCCGCCCGCATCGGCCTGGGGCAACCGCTCGTTCCGCCGGGTATGGGCGGCGGGTACGGCGTCGGAGGCCGGTACCCAGATCGCTGACCTCTCCTTGCCGGTGCTGGCCGTGGTCACCCTGGGGGCGAGCGCGTTCCAGCTTTCCCTCACCCGCGCCGCGTTCGTCGTGCCCTACCTCTTACTTCCCCTGTGGGTGGGCGTCCTCGTCGACCGGCGGGCCCGGCGTCCCCTGATGATCTCGGCCGACCTGGCCCGCGGGGTGCCCCCCCCCCCCGGGGGGGGGGGGGGCCCCTGTCCCGCCGCCCGGGGCCGGGGCGGCGCGGGGGGGTGGGGCCCCCCCCCCCGCCGGCGGGGGCCCGCCGCTGGCCGAGGCCCTGGGCCGGCGTTCGCCGCAGCGCCTGGCCGAGGTGATGGAAGATCTGGGGCTCCCGCCGTCCGGCGATCCGGACACGGCGCTGGCCCGGCTGGCCGACCACCTCGGCGACCCCGACACCGTGAAGAACCTGCTGGACCAGGCCCCCGGGCCGGCCGCGCAGGTGCTGGAGCGGCTGGTCTGGGGGCCGCCGGTGGGGCAGGTGCCCGACGCCGACCGCGCGGTGCGGGCCGGTACCGCCGGTTCCCCGGTCGAGTGGCTGCTCGCCCACGGTCTGCTCGCGGTCGCCGATCCGGGGCACGTGGTGCTTCCGCGCGAGATCGGCCTGGCGTTGCGCGGGGGCAAGGTGCACCGGCGGCCCGAACAGTCGCCCCCCGCACTGGAGTTCCGGGATCGCAAGACCCGCCAGGTCGACGACACGGCCGCGCTGGCCGCCGCCGAGGCGGTGCGGCTGCTCGAAGAACTCGGCAGCCGCTGGGGCGTCGACCCACCGCCGCTGCTGCGGGCCGGTGGGCTCAGTGTGCGCGACCTGCGGCGCGTGGCCACCCAGCTGGACGTGGACGAGACCGTGGCCGGGCTGGTGGTCGAGATCGCCCTGGCCGCCGGGCTGATCGCCGACGACGGTGAGGCCGACCCGTCGTGGCTGCCCACCGCCGAGTTCGACACCTGGCTGGCCGGCAGCATCGGCGAGCGCTGGACCCGGCTGGCGCTGGCCTGGTGGGAGACCCCGCGGGCGGCCGGCCTGATCGGTACGCGGGGGCCGAAGGAGGGGCCGGTCGCGGCGCTGGGGCCGGCCGTGGAGCGACCGCAGGCGCGGATCGTGCGGCAGCGGGTGCTCGGCGACCTGGCCGAGGCCAGCGCCCGGCACCTCGAGGGGGTCACTCCGGCGCTGAGCGACCCGGCCGGTTCCGGGCTGGTGAACCGTCTGGTCTGGCAGGCTCCGCGCCGGGCCTCGGCGTCGCAGCCCGAGCTGGTGCGCTGGGCGCTGACCGAGGCGGCCTGGCTGGGGATCACCGGGATGGCGGCGGTCTCGTCGTTCGGGCGGGTGCTGATCGGGGCGACGGAGTCGGGCCCGGGGTACGGCGCCGGCAGCGGCTCGGAGCCGAGCGCGGCGCAGACCCAGCGGCGGGTGAACGGCGCCAAGCCGGCCGCCGACCTGCTCGACGAGACGTTGCCGCCCCCGGTCGACCACGTGCTGCTGCAGGCCGACCTCACCGTGGTGGCGCCCGGCCGGCTGCCCGCCCCGATCGAGCGCGAGCTGATGCTGATGGCCGAGGTGGAGAGCCGGGGCGGGGCCTCGGTGTTCCGATTCACCACGGCCTCGGTGCGGCGGGCGCTGGATGCCGGCCGCACCGGGGAGGACCTCACCCGCTGGCTGACCGAGCACAGCCGGACCCCGGTGCCGCAGCCGCTGGAGTACCTGATCGGCGACAGCGCCCGGCGCTACGGCCGGCTGCGCGTCGGGGTGGCCTCGGCCTACCTGCGGGCCGACGACGAGGCCCTGCTCACCGA
>NZ_JAJSOH010000019.1 GCF_021277265.1 Kineosporia rhizophila | reverse complement strand
GAGTGCCCCCGAGGTGGGCATTGCCCGCCCGGACAACGCCGTCCCTCGATACGGTGTGTCCCGCCAGCCTCAGCCGTTCGTCGATAGCATCGGCCGGCATGGGGCGGGCGAAATGGTATCCCTGAGCGAAGTCGCACCCCATATCGACCAGGCACCGGGCCTGTTCGGCGGTCTCTACGCCCTCGGCGACCACCCGCAGTTTGTAGGCTTTCCCGAGCCGGACCAGCGCCTCGGTCACAGCGTACGCGTCGGCGTCGGCGTCGATATCGGTGACGAACGAGCGGTCGATCTTCAGGGTGGTGACCGGCAGGACCCGTAGATAGCTCAGAGCCGCGTAGCCGGTACCGAAGTCGTCCACCGCGAGGGCCACGCCCATGTCGCGCAATGAATTCAGGCGGGCCACGGTCACCTCGTCGGAGTGCAGGACCACGCTCTCGGTCAGCTCGAGGATCAGCAGCTCCGCGGGAAAACCAGTCTCCTCCAGAATCTGCGCAATGGTCTTCTCGATCCCCGCCTGAGTGACCTGGCGTGCCGAAAAGTTCACGCTGAGGCGAAGATCGCCCGCGTCCGGGTACTCCCGCCGCCAGCAGGAAGCCTGCCGGCATGCTTCGCGGAGCACCCACTCCCCGATCTGGACCACTGCGCCGGTCTCCTCGGCCAGCTCGATGAACGCCCCGGGCATGAGTAGTCCTCGGGTGGGGTGGTTCCAGCGCACCAGAGCCTCCACCGCCTCCTCATGTCCGTCTGCCAGAGCGACGACGGGCTGGAAGTGCACCACGAGCTCATCATTGGCCACCGCGGCCAGCAGTTCGGCTTCTCGGGCGCGGGTGTCGAGCTCGGGCGTGTAGACGCAGTAACTGCCCCGGCCGGAGCGTTTCACCGCATACATGGCCACGTCCGCGTGAGCGATCAGCAGATCGGGACGATTGGTGGTGGTCTCGTCCTGGAAGGCCAGGCCAATGCTGGCCTCGACACTCAGCAGCAGATTGCCGAAGATGACCGGCGTGCAGAGGGCATCGACCAGTCGCTGGGCGATCGCCTCCGCGGCGGCACGGCTGGGCAGGCCGGGCAGCACCACCGCGAACTCGTCGCCACCGAGACGGCCCGCGGTATCGCCCGAGCGGATCACCGCCCGCAGCGCGGTCGCCACCGCCTTCAGGACGGCGTCACCGGCCTCGTGCCCGTGGGCGTCATTGATGGGCTTGAAGTGGTCCAGGTCGATGAGGAAGAAGGCGTTGCACCGGCCTGCGCGCGGCGGCTGCCGGGTCATCTCGGCGACCCGGTCGTTGATCCGGGCACGGTTGGCCAGGCCGGTCAGCGGATCGGTGACGGCCAGCCGGTGACTTTCCCGCTGGGCGATCACCTGCCGGGTGATGACCAGGCTGGTCAGCACCAGCGCACCGATGATCATCCCCCCGAGGGTGTAGACCGACTGGTCCCGGCCGACATAGACCAGCATTCCGTAGGCTAGGGCGATGGCCCCGTAGGGCAACCAGTTGAAGACCGGCCGGCGCTGGCCGTGGCCACGCGGACTGTCGTCCTGGTAGATCCGGCGGTGTACGGCGAGCAGCATCAGGTAGTCCGCTATCGCCCAGAGCAGGAAGGGGTAGCCATTGGGTGAGAAGACCACCTGGAAATGCACCATGGCCACGATGTAGAGGGTGTCGGTGGCCACCTTGAGCAGAACGGATCCCCCGAGGAGGCTCAGCCCGGGCCCGTAGTCCCAGCGCCGGAGTACGAGTATGACCAGCGCGAACAGCAGGAGCAGGTCGAGTACGGGAACTGCGGTCGCCATGGCGATGACCTCGAGGTCGGCGCCCGGGATCTGCAGTAGGGGCGCGATCTCCAGGTACCACAGGACCATGCAGGCACCGGCCACCACAATCAGGGCATCGACCAGCAGTTTGAGGCGTTCGGCCGGGCTTCGGCGCGCTGTGGGCACCAGCAGTACCCCGATGGTGATCGCCGCCAGTGAGAGCGTGTACAGATAGTCGGACGCCGAGGGAAAGGGCGGCAAGTAGGAGTTTGCGGCCTGCCACAACGAGGTCGCACGGGCGGCCAGGCTGCAGGCGAAGGCCACACTGAGCGCGATCCAGCTCCGTCGTTCCGCCCGGGCCAGCGCGCCGCCCAGGAGCAGTCGAACCCCCAGGACCGCCGTCAGCACGGAGACCGGCAACCGTGCCACTTCGTTGACCAGACGAGCTTGAGCGTCGCTGTCCCATTCGAACAGGCTTTGAACTGGGAAGGCGACGAGCGCGACCCCGCACAGCCCCACTGATGCCGTGAGCCATCGCGGGGAACGCGCGGACGCAGACTCCATACACCCCTATCGACGGGTGCATAGTTCGGCTTGAGACTGGCGGATGTGCCCGAGGCAGCGGTGCCAGTCCAGCACGGGGGGCCTCCACCGCGACGGCCCAGTCGCCTTTACGGCCCGCTGCGTCCGGGTAGGGCTCGTGCTCGGCTTTACTCGCGGGGCTCAAGGCCTTGCAGGATGACGTCAATCAGGCGGGTTCGTGACTGCGCGTACGCAGTGGCCGGGAATGCGCGGTGGGCAGCGATCAGCAGACCGCGGCAGCTCTGGGGGGCGGCCAGGAGCGATACGCGAGCAGGTTCAGAAACATTTGCGCCGCGAGTGCGAGGAGTTCGGGTCCGGTTCGAGGGCGCTGAACCCTGAGGCCGCGGTGGGGGAGAGCTGCCGCTTCAGCGTCCTGCGGGGCCCTGAAGAGCAAGAAGGTCGTGCCGGATCCGCTGATGGAAGGGAGTGCCGCAGTCCGTTCTCCTCACGGAGGGCACGTAGCCGCCGGTCAAGGCGCTCAGACGGTGAGCGCCTTGAGCAGATGTTCTCTGGCCCCCAGGAGCGAGGGGCCGTACCAGGTCAGCAGCCGCCCGCTGACCAGCCGGGGCTGCACGTGCTGGAACGCCTCCGGACCGTCCGAGGGCGTGAACCGGTAGGGCTCGTCCGGCAGCAACGCCAGGTCGATGTCCGGGCGGTCGATCTCGGCCAGGTCCACATGCGGGTATCGGTCTGCTGCGAGGCCGAAGGCGTTCCGGGCGCCCAGACGGGTCAGTACGTCTCCGGTGAAGGTGCGGCTGCCGACCACCATCCATGGATCGCGCCAGATCGGCACGACGACCACCGGGCCCTCGTCGTCCCCGCACAGGACGGGACTGGACCAGGCCTGCCGGGCCTGCGCCAGCCACTTCGGCCGGGGCGCGGCCAGCGCTTCGGCGAAGAGCCGGTCCATCGAGTCGAGCGCCTGCGCGAGGGACTCGATGACGGTCACCCACACCGGCAGGCCGGCCTGGCGTAGACGCCGCACGTCCAGTTCCCGGTTCTCCTCGCGGTTGGCCACGACGAGGTCCGGGCGCAGGCGTGCGATGGCTGCCAGGTCGGGATTCTTCGTGCCCCGGACGCGAGGTACGTCGAGATCTGCTGGGTGAGAGCACCAGTCGGTCGCGCCCACCAGGACGTCCGGGGCACTGGCGGCGATGGCCTCGGTCAGGGACGGCACCAGCGATACGACGCGCCGGGGCGCTCGAGACAGGGCAACGAAGGTACCGAGGTCGTCGATGGGCATGCCCCATCATCACGTGTGGGCTCGGTCAGTACTTGGTCAGGACCTGGTCAGGACCGGGGGTCTTCAGCGAGCGTAGGCGAATGGCCCCCGCCGGGCCGGAATGTAGCCGGACGTCACACCGCCAGGGTCACACCCAGCCGGGTCAGGACAGGGCCGATGGGATTGACAACAGAGATTCTGCCGCTGCCCCCGGTGATCAGGCCGATGGCGAAGAGCTTTCCGGCGGTGTTGCGGGCGACCACCAGGCTGCCGCTGTCACCGCCCTGGCTGAACCCGCTCGCGGCGAAGGCGTCGACCACGATCTGGTGCTGGAACTGCTGGCCGCCGACCGTCTGTACGCAGTCGGTGTCGATGACCATGCCGGCGGTGAGGCCGGTGGTGCGCCCCGACTTGTAGGCGACCTGATTGAGGGCCGCGGGGCCGGTGGTCGCGATGGGGCCCAGGCCGTTGATGTCCAGGGTGCAGTCCACGCCGGTGGCGATCCGTGCAATGGCTGCGTCGATGCCGGCCGCCGGGTCGTAGACCCTCGTGTCGGTGGTGGCGACCATGTCGTCGTTCGTCCCCCCGTCCCCGGTTCCGGGCTGGAGCACGGACTGTCCCTGGGAGGTCAGCACGTGCGCGGCGGTCAGCAGGAGCAGTAGGTCGGCCCGGCGCACGAAGTAGCCGAGCGTTCCGTCGCCGGGAGCATGGGGGGACTGGGAGACGGAGATTCCGCCGACCAGAGGGCGTGTGCGGGTGCGAGGGTCCAGACCGAGCTGGGCCGTGAGGTCGATCGATGTGAGCGAGTGGTGCTCGACCCGGCCGACCACTTCGACCAGGACCGGCAGGCCGTCGATGTGATCGGGAACCGTCCCTCGATCGTCGCGGACGTAGACGCGGATGCCCTCCCTTCCGTCGGGCAGCAGGAGTGTCTGCTGGCTGTGGCCGACGACCTGCTCGTCCGCGGCGAGCAGCTGCGTGATGCGGCCTGACACATTCATCGTGCCCCCTCGGGTCGGGAATGGGATCAGGCTGCACCCGCAGTTTGTCGACGTCAACGGATGGGGTGCGAGCTTCGCTCGTACGGCCCTGCCGCAGCTTGTCGCGCGAAAATGGTTACCTGCAAAGGGTATTCAGATGTGCGATGGGGTAACCGATGGCCCTGGGATCGCACCCGCGGCCCCGGAAGGACCCCCATGACCGACAACAACGGCGTCATCGATCAGATCTACGCCGGCCTCAACTCCGTCCTCGGCGGAACCAACCCCAACCAGTTCCTGACCATGACCGTTCCCGGAACCATGCTCAACCAATCGGATTTCGCCTACGACACCACGGCGACCAAGCCCGCCCTCGTCGCCGAGGCCGAATCACGCCTGGTGGACCAGATGTTCGATGTCGCCCAGGTGACCGGCAGCGGCAACGGCCAGCACGTCTCGTCCCAGTTCCTGCAGGCGCTCAGTGTCCTGGTGCCGAAGTTCAACCCGGTCATGCCGGCCATGAAGAACCGGCTGCGCGAATTCGTGAACTCACCTGCGCCGCAGAACTCCACCGTGGAGGGCGAACCGTTCTCGGGCACGCTGCGGGAGCTGTACTTCGCCCTGTACGAGTCGTGGCTGAGAACGAAGTCGGAGTGGGACCGGGAGGTCATCGGGCAGAAGGCCCGGCTGGGCGCGGAGGCCTTCACCGAATGGTACGAGGGAGTGGCCGAAGGCCGGCTGGCGCTGATCGACGCTGCCGAGGGGAGGCTGGTCTCGGTGTTCTCCCCCTCGGACATGAACGCGATCCTGGGCGCCCTGGCCTCGGGGCCGGGCGGCGACATCAGCGCAGCCGCCACCCAGACCCTGGACGTCCGGCTGCCCTCGCCCAGCGGCGGGTACGTCTACCCGGTCGACCTCTCGCCCAGCGACTGGTTCCTCAGCCTGGCCAGTGACCAGAACCCGACCGACCTGCTGAAGGACCCCCAGTTCATCGCCCTGACGCTGCGCGCCCGGCAACAGGCCCTGCAGGCCACCATCAGCCAGGTGCAGGCCCTGATCAGCCAGGTCCCCACCACCGGTGCCCTGGCCCAGGCGGCAGGCGCCCTGAGCACGGCCCAGACCGGGTACACGGATGCGCAGAACGCGCTGACCGGCCAGTACGCCGCCAACACCGTCACCGCCGTCCAGATGTACCTGGCCGACTCCAGCCCGGCCGCCGACGTGGCCGGTGCGGTCGCCGAACTCAACGAGGCGGTCGCGTCCGTCAGCGGTGCCAACGGCGACAACCCGGTGGCCACCCAGGCGACCAAGATCGGGGGAAGCCCCCTGTCGCAGGCGGACTTCCAGAAGCTGCTGCAAGGGCAGCGGGACCTCGCCACCGCGCAGTCAACCCTGATCGCCAGCGCCCAGAACCTGTCGACGGCCGGCATGAACCTGGCCTCCGAACAGGCTCAGGTGTTCGGTGACCTCCCGGTCATGCTGGCCCGCCTGCAGTCCCAGCTCACCGACATCACCAGCCTGCAGACCCAGCTGGCCTCGGCCGTCAGCAGCCCGAACCCTGCCCCGGTCCCGGTCACTCCCGTCGATCAGAGCACGCTCGCCACGGTGACGTCGATCATCGATGCGGCCCGGGCGGTCCCGGCCCCCGCCGACGCCCAGACCTGGCTGGTCCAACTGCATCAGCTCACCACCAGCGCCGACCTGTACCCACTCTTCCTCACCTCGATCGGTGCCTACACCAGCGCATGCGCCGATGACGTGGTCGCGGCGGCCAACGCCCTGGACACCGCGGGGGCCGATGCGCAGACCGCCGCAGCCACCGCGGGCGCACCACCGAGCGCGGCTACTCCCTCGGCCCCCACCCCCACGACGGACGGGGTCAAGAAGGCGGTGGCTGCCGCCCTCGGGCAGGGCTCGGGCACCTCGGCCCAGAAGTTCGTGCTCACCGGGCTCAGCGCCCTGGCCGCGTGGACCGGCACCTCGACCGTCGCCGACCTGCTCAGCGCGATACAGACCTGGGTCAACACCACGCTGGGGCAGGACACCACCAAGGCCCGCGACGCCGCCGCACAGGCCGTGGCGGCCACCGTGACCGAGCCCTTTCCGACGACGGCACCCACGGCCAGCGACCCGGACGCCGTCAGCGCAGCCCTGAAGAAGCTCACGTTCAGCACCACAGGCCTGGACGCCCAGCTGTCCGCCGCCCTCGGGACCTCGGACGCCAAGGCCAAGGGCCTGAGCGCGGCGCTGAGCGCGGTGACCGACCTGGCCGGGGGCTATCAGCTGGAAGGCCGCAACGGGGCGCCCACCTCAGCAGTGAGCCCCTCGGCGGCCGCGGACCGCTGGATGGACCTGCAGTACTCGTTCAGTTCCAGCTCCATGTCCTCGGACCACTCGCAGTCCAGCCTGTCCAGCCAGACCAGCTGGAGCGTCGACTTCTTCTTCGGATCCGCCGGAGGCTCCAGCTCCTCGTCGTCCTCGACGAACAGTCAGAGCTACTTCAGCACCGACTCCACCGTCCAGATCGGCATGAAGGTCACGAAGGTCGACGTCTCCCGGGCCTGGCTCGACCCGGGAGTCTTCAAGCTGAGCACCGACATGCACCGCCTCTCCCAGGTCCCGGTCTCCGCCGGGACGGTCGACCCGGCCGCACCCGGAACCGCCAACGACGCCCTGTTCCCGTGCATCCCGGTCTCGTTCGTCGTGGCCAAGGACGTCACACTGCAGTTCGAGATGAACTCCTCCCAGACCGACGCCGTGCAGCAGATTCTGGACAGCCGCAGCGCCGTCGGTGGCGGCTTCCTGTGCTTCAGCGCCTCCAGTTCCTCCGCCTCCCACAGCGACTCCTCGTCGCTGCGCACCAAGACCGAAGGAAACACCGTCACGATCAACATGCCCGGCCCCCAGATCCTTGGCTGGTTCTGCGAATTCGTGCCCATCGACGGCAGCACCCCACTCAGCTACCCGCAGACGTCTGCGGGCGACGAGCTGAACATCATCCAGTTCGTCGACGCACTCAAGAAGTTCGGTGCGGACCCGACGCCGGCGGGACTCGATGCCGACAGTGCTCACGATCTCCACAGGGCCCTGCCGGCCCCTCGGGTTCCTCAACGCCTGTGAGCTGAGCGTCGCCGGGGACGGGGTTTCCGTACCGTCGACGACACAAGGCAGCGTGGGGGCGGGCACCCAGGACGTCTGCTCGCCCCCACCCTGCGTGCACCGACCACCGGTGCGGCCCGAGGGGGCGGAATGTCGGGGCACCTCGCCTGGCCCGGTCGGCAAGAGACGGCCGCGGCAGGACCGGACGGCGACAGTGGCCCCAGATTCACCGACATGTACGGGGGAGGGGCGCAAGCCGGGCTACCTGAGCTCGCGCGATGAATGACGTCGGAGAACCCGCACGGTCCGACGGCTTGAGCTCGGGACGCGCCTTTGCGGCGACGTCAGCCAGGCGGCAGGCTCCCGGACCACAGTGCCTGCAGGACGCGCTCGCTGGCGCGGCCGTCCTCCAGAGCGCAGAATCGCTCCACGAACCGGGCGTAACGCTCCGCCTGAGCAGCGGCCACTACCGGCAGGTCAAGCAGTGCTGCGGTCAGCGCCTCCTGATCGAGCAGGACCGGGCCAGGCGCCTCCGTCTCCAGGTCGAGGGTGAAGCCGCGCAGCCGGTCGCGGTAGTGCTCAAGGTCGTAGGCGAAGACGAGGATTGGCTTGCCTGTGATCGCGAAGTCGAACATGGCTGACGAGTAGTCGGTGACCAGGACGTCGGCGGCCAGGTACAGGTCGGAGATGTTCGGGTAGGCGCTCACGTCCTGCACCTGCCTGCCGTTCGCAGGCCGGCTCTGGCGGTACATGTAGTGGTGCAGGCGCAGCAGGACGGCGGCGTTGTCGCCGAGGCGCCGGGCGAGGGCCTCGGCGTCCAGCCCCAGCGGGGCGTCGAGGCCCCCGACGCGCCCCGCGGCCTCGTCGTCTCGGTAAGTGGGCGCGTACAGGACGGCCATGGTGCCGTGCGGGAGGCCGAGCTCGGCGCGCACCCGCGCGCTCCGAGCCTCGCGATCGGCCGCGAACAGCACGTCGTTGCGCGGGTAGCCGGTCTCCAGCACCCGACCCGGGTAGGCGAAAGCGGCCCGCAGCAGCCGCGTGCCTTCGGTGCTGGGGGTGACGAGCAGGTCCCAGCGGCCGATGTCGTCGTCCAGTTCGGCCATGACGTCGTCCGGAGGTTGGTAGGCCGCGTCGCGGTGGATGCGCTTCAGCGGTGTTCCGTGCCAGGTCTGCAGGTACGTCGCCCCGGGGCGCTTGCGCCATCGGTCGAGCTGGATGTGCGTGTTCGAGACCAGTACGTCCGCCGCCTCGAGCGCAGCGACGGCCTGCGGCGTCCCGATCGGCACGGTCGCCACGCCGGGTGGGAACGTCGCGGCCTGGCGGGAGGAGGCGAGCCAGAGGTGGTCGACGCCGTCCTGGCCGTGGGCGGTCCAGGCCTCATACAGTGCCCGCGGGTTGTCGGCGTAGCGGCCGTTGTCGGCGTTCCAGACGATCCTCACCGATCTCCTGCCCCCACCTCGCTCGTCCCGCGCGGAAGATTGCGCTGTCGGTCAACGCTAGCCGTTCGACGGGCCTCGGCGTAGGCAGGGCCGGGTCGGAGGGGCGCGGAGTGCCCAGGACAGTCACGACCCTTCGTGTTGCTGGCGAAAAGGCAGCACAGGAACGGACGGGACGCTCAGAGCCAGCGCTAGTGCGATGACCACGAACGTTGGCCGGGTCAGGCCGCGGTAGCGGCTTGACCTCGTGGTCGGCCCCAGCGCAGGCCTTTCTCGGCACGGATGCGTGCTCGTTCGCGGCGTTGAGCGGCCAGGATGTCTGGGTGGCGGGCGTTGGCGTTGCGCCAGCGCAGGTGGGCTTGCAGGTCACGGGCCAAGACGACGTGGTTGGGGTAGTTCGAGGCGGCCATGGTGAACATCCGCAAGGGTCCGAACTGGGCCTCGATCGGGTTGGCCCAGGACGCGTAGGTCGGGGTCAGACAGAGCTCGACGTTGTGCGCGGCACCACTTGCGCACTGCTGGTGTGGTGTTCGCGGAGAGGTTGTCCAGGATGACGTAGATCGGTGCGCCATCCGGGCGAGCCGCCCGGATGGACTTGATCGCGGCCAGGGTGTTCGCGCCGGACTTACGGTGGCGGTTGATGCCCCACAGTTGGTCGTCGCCGAGGCTGTAACAGCCATGGAAGTAGCGGATTCCGTGGGTTCGCCGGTAGGTCGCCGGTAACCGGTCGGGTGTCTTAGCGTGGTTCCAGGTCGAGCCGTGGTGCGGGCGGATGGCCAGGGGCCCGAACTGGTCGAACGCGAAGCACCGGTCCGGGAAGTCGGTGGTGACGTGCTCGATCCGGTTCAGCTTGGTCTCGAACTCGGGATCTGGTGATTCTTTCCAGGTGCGGGTCCGCTGGAACGTGATCGCCTGGGCCTTGAGGACCTGCCGCAGGCGTTCACGTTCCAGCACGATGAGCCGTCCCGGTTTCATAGCCGGGTCGACCTTGGCGAAGCTGCCTTTCAGATACGCGGCGAGCTTGCGGATGCTCCACCTCGTGAACGGCAGACGCAGCTTCTTCGGTCTGGTGGTGGCCGTCGTGACGATGAACTCGATGTCGGCGTCACTGATCAGGCGGGGACGGCCTCCCGCCCAGCGAGGGTCCAGGCAGGCCAGCCCCCGATCGTTGAAATCGTGGATCAGCTTGCGGACGGTGTCCTCGTCCGCCGCGACCAGCCGGGCGATCGCCGGCACCGGGGTCCCGGAAGCCGAGGCCATGATCATCATGGCTCGGCGCATCCGGATCGTTCCATGCTTACCCCGGCGCACAATCTGCTGCAGCCGGCGTCCTTCGTCCTCGCTCAACCGCCTGGCCCTGACCGGCCCCGCCATCGCGCACCACACCTCTCACACCAGTTCGGACTGTGAGAGATCAGCGTGATGGCCTGACGGCCATCACACCGGGACTGGGCCCCGGCGTGTCACAAACCCGGGCAACCTATGTGGTCACCGCACTAGCTAGCCACGCGGGTCCGCGAGCGTCCCCGCGTACGGATCAGCTGGTGACGGCTCCTGACCCCTGAGGGGCATGGGCCTGCCGCTCTGCCTACCAGGGAACCTTGCCATTGTCGTCAAAGAAGCCACCCGTTGGGCACTCTCGACCGAGAGTGGCCAACTGCACCACGATCGCGGCGCCCTCGGCCGCCGATCGGGTCACCCGGTACGGCAAGCCCTTGGCGAAATCCGTGTCGGTCGCGCCGGGCGCGACCGCGTTCACCAGGATTCCCTCATGGGACAGGGCTTTGGCGTACTGAACCGTGAGCATGTTCAGCGCGGCTTTCGACACGGGATAGCCCAGCAGTCCTGGCATCCGGCTCATGTAGTGGGTCGCATCAGTCATCCAGGTCATCGAGGAGGTGCCGCTGGAGACGTTCACGATCCGGGCCGCGGACGAGCGGCGCAGCAGCGGCAGTGCCGCCTCGGTCACGGTCATGACGCCGAACAGGTTCGTCTCGAAGACCGCCCGCACCCCGTCAAGCTGCGCCGAACCCGGCGCCTGCACCCCGAAGTCGCCGGCGATGCCGGCATTGTTGACCAGAATGTCCAGGCGGCCGAACCGGTCGCCGATCTCCTTGATGGTCGCGGTGACCCCGGGCTGGTCGGTCACATCCAGGGCGATCGGGTACGCCGTACCGCCTGCTGCGCGGATCTCGGCCGCCGCCGCGGCTCCCCTTTCCAGATCCCGGGCGCCGACCAGCACGGTCATCCCGAGTTCCGCGAACCGGTCCGCGACGGCCCGTCCGATTCCCTTGTTCGCCCCGGTCACCAGCGCGATCGTCGTCTCATCACTCATGCGCATAGACGACCACCGCCCCCCGCCGCCCGACCAGGATCAGCTCGATCTCGGTCGATACTCTCAGGGTATGGAGCTTGAGACCCGCGAACTGCGCTACTTCGTTGCGGTCGCCGAGGAACTGCACTTCGGGCGGGCTGCCCACCGGCTGGGTATTGCCCAGCCACCGCTGTCCCGAGCGATCCGCCTGATCGAGCGCCGGATAGGGGTCACCCTGCTGGAACGCACCAGCCGCGAGGTCAGCCTCACCCCGGCCGGCGAGGTGCTCCTCACGGAGGCCCGCGCCGCGCTGAACACGGTGGCTGCAGCGGTACGCCACACCCAGAGAGCAGCCGAAGCAACACCGCGCCTGGTCCTGGCCCTCAAGCCCGGCGGTGACTCCGACCTGCTGCGACCTCTCCTCAAGGGCTACGCCGCCACTGCCGGCGCCGTCCGGGTCGACCTCGTCTCCAGTACCGGCGAACGCGCCGCTATGGTCCGGGACGGCCGCGCTGACCTCGCCCTGCTACACCGGCCGCAGAATGACCTGAGCGGTCTGGACAGCGAGGATCTACACACCGAGGAACAGGTCGTCGTGCTTCCGCAAGGCCATCCGCTGGCCACCCGAACGACCGTGGCGATGGCCGACCTACGCGGCGAACCCCAGCCGCGCTGGCCTGAGGCCCGCCCCGGCGTGACCGGCCATCCCGTCACCGACACCGATCAGCTGCTGCAGCTCATCCAACTGGGCCGAATGGTCGCAGTGCTCCCGGGATCAGTCCGAGATCGTCTGCCCCCGGGCACGGTCAGCCGTCCGATCGAGGACGCTGGGCCGGTCACCCTCGTGATCGCCTGGCGCCGAGCATCCACATCCCGCCAAGTCGCCGGATTCGTCCGCGCCGCAACCTCCGCCACCCATGCCCCGCACCAGGGCTGCGCATCCTGAACCCGAGACAAGACATCATTGCTTCAACTCTTGCCCTACACAGCACGATTCAGCATGAGGCCCAGGTGACATACGCGCCTCCGCCGATGCTCGGCGTTGGAGGCCGGGCCAGCCACGGGAAGCAGCCGAGCCGCGGCCCAGGCTCGCTCCAGCCTGTCGATCACTTGCTCGATGCTCGCGGCGGTCGCTGGTCAGCCATCGGCCGCTGGACGCGTTACTTGATAACGAGCCCCGTGCCGGCGTAGCTATCTGCGGTGCTGGAGCGCCGAGAGCTCAAGGCGGCTCTAGGTACTCAAAATCAGGTGCTACGGGGTTGTGTCGCAAATGATCAATGCGCGAGATGGTCAAACTCGTTGCGCTTGGCCGCGTCGATGAAGGACGCGATCTCTGAACGTGTGAACCGCAGGACGGGCCCCTGCTTGTTCTTGCTGTCGCGCAGGTATATGACGGTCGTGTCACTGGCATCGCTGCCCAGCTCCACGCAGTCCCCGGACGAGCCGGACGCCGCGGCCTTGACCCAGGTGATGCGATCAGTGCTCATCGTTCGTACTCCTCGAGGTGAACCGACTGTGCGACCAGCCTGTCATACGTCCACCGCAGTTCTGCAAGCACTGCTGTTTTGACGGAGTACTGTCCGGCCAGGTAGGTCTCGGCGTAGGCGAGGTCCGGTTCTTTAGGATCATTAAACTCCAGCAAGGTGAAGGCGCCTCTCGTCGCAGCCCTTGCGCCACTGTCCAGCGTGAGTACTCGCATCACGACGTTGGCTTTCCTCGCCAGGACGCGCAGGTGTTCTCGCTGCTGCTGCATGACGTCCGGCCCGCCCACCTGGCAGAGCAAGGCGGCCTCGTCGACGACGACCGAGACGTCAACGTTTCGCCGGTCGAACACGTTCTGCGCACGGTGCACGCGAATCTCGGCAAGGCGCCGCGCATAGTCGTGATCCTCGACGTAGTGGGGATCGCTGGTGGCCAGCGCGGCGGCGTAGGCGGGGGTCTGGCACCAGCCGGGGATGTTCACCCCGAAGACGTGCATGCGGTCCGCCACGGCCTCCAGGTCGAGGAGCTGGACCAGCCACGGGTGATGTCCTGCCGGTACTTCTCGTGCCACTCGTCCTCGTCGGCCTGCTCCACCATCTCGAGCAGGCGCGCGGTCGCCTCAGCCTCAAGGCGGTACAGGTGACAGGCGCCGCTGACCAGCAGGTAACTGGGTTTCACCTCCCCGCCCTCGAGGCGCCGGATGGTGCGCGGGCTGACGTGCAGGGCGGCGGCCGCCTCGGTCAGCGGAAGCTCCTTGCGGGCACGGTTCGGGAAGAACGTCTCCCGGGCGGCCTTGAGCTGGCGGCCGATCGACCTGCGCCGGGTCGCCGCGCTCGCCCTCTGCGTCATGACCGCTCCCGAGCGGTCGTGCGGCCACTGACACGCGCGCGGTGGCTTCCTGTCACTGCCTTCGGGCCAGTGCCCGAACGCCACCTTGTACCCCGGGGCTGCGCAGCTGGACTGTGGTGGCAGGTGGATCGGCCCGGTCGGGCCGGAAGCTCCTGCTTCAGGCAGGGGGAGAGGAAAGCGGTGGTGGGGCCGTTGGGTCGAGAGGGATGGCCTGACGGTTCTCCGGACGCAGCAAGATCAGCGCGGATCAGCCGGTGCGCTTGTCCCTGCCCGCAGGTTCGTAAACGTTTCGGCAGCAACGCTTCCGTTCTGCGACTCATCGTTTCCCCTCCTCAGCTCTCGCCGTACGACTGACACACCGGCACCGGACATGCCGCGCTAGCAGGCCGACGGCCTCGGCGCAACGTTCCGAAACGGGACGTGGCAGCAACGTAGACCTCCGGCAACCATTGAGATCGGAAAAGCCGTTCTTGAATCGGTTAAGCCTTGGTCAAGATTGTTGGATGACGTGAGGAGTGCAGCCATGGATGACGACGAGGTCCTCCGGCAACCCCTTGAAGTACCCGCAGCTGAGCTGCTGGTCTACCTGCGTCGCAACGGTATTGCCGTGCGTGAGGCCTGGGATCTGCCCGGGGGTGCCCTGCTCAGTTACGAGCCGGCCCTCGCCCAGGCGCAGATCGCGGAAGGGCTCCTGTTGGCGCAGCCCGGCATCGGCACGGTCGACCACGTGGGCCCGGGGCTGCTGCATGCGCGGCGTTGCCTGCAGCCTGAGGGTCAGCAGAGGCGGAACGGGCGCGCGGGACCTGCCCGGATGTTCCGAGCCCTTTCGGGGTGGCCCCGAGGGGTGCGTCGGTGACCGTTGACCTGTCGGCCCTGCGCCGCCCTGACGGCTACACGGGCCACACACGTGTTGAGGTGGCCCTCGTGTGCAGCCGGCCGACTTCCGTTGTGTGGCTTGAGCTTGTGATGGGCGGCGAGGACATCACCGTCTGCCTCGACGGACGCCCGCTGGCCGTGATGGCGCGCCTGCCGTTCATCACCTGGCTGTGGTTCGGCGGCGACTACCGCTGCGGTGACCTGCTCTGGGCTGTCCTTAACGGCCGGGCCGTGCTGAGCGTCGACGGGCAAGGAACCTACGAACTGGGCGGGGACGCCCTGACGCGCGTGGCCAGCGTCGTCTGAGATGACATCAAGAACAGGGAGCTGAGCATGCGCGAGCGACTGCACGACAGCGGGCACCGCTGGAGCCGGACCTCGATCGTGGACGAGGCCGCCATCGACCATGAGCGGACCATCGGCACCGTCCCCGGAGCGGGCAACGACCTGGTCAGGGTCCGAGTCGCCCAGCGCGTCGACGTGAACCTGCTGGCCGAACCCATCACGCTTCATCACAGTCCTGTCCGTGTGACCGTGGGGGAGGCCTTCGAACTCGATGCCGAGCAGACCCGGGACCTGGGCAGGCTGCTCCTGCAGGCAGCTGACTTCGCCGACCAGGTCGCAGGGACAACGTCGCGCCCCCGGCTCGTAGCCGGCGGCTGAACCGGATGGCGGGGCGGGCGCCAGCCCGCCTTCTCCCAACTCCGGAAGGGGCCGAAGGTTGCTGGGCAACCCAAGGCGGCCGATCGTCCAAAAGCACTGACATGTCGTCCTGATCAGCGAAAGGGCCTGAAGGTTGAGCCTCAATACGCCCGCGGTCGTCCGTTCGGGCAACAACCTGTACCGAGATCCCGAACTTCTCGACGAGCTCATGAACGACCCGTCGTACACCGACCGGGTCCTACGGCTGATCGGCGCCGATGACCTGCCCGCACGCGACGTCCTGGATCTGGGATGCGGGACCGGGCGGGTCCTGGCCCAGATCGCGCAGCGGCGGCCCAACTGGAGGCTGCACGGGGTCGACTTCCAGACGGACCTGCTGCTGTACGCGGCGAGGCGGTATCCGCTCATCGGCTGGACGGAGGAAGACATCCGGACGCTCAGCCTGGAGATGGAGTTCGACGCCGTCACCATCCTGGGGCACAGCTTCTCGTACCTGATGGACGATCACGACGTCGACGCGGTCCTGGATGTGGCCATGGGTCATCTACGGCCGGGAGGTCTTCTCGTCGTCCACGTCTTGCCGGAGGTCAGGGAGAGTCCTGAACTGATCGCGACGATGCAGACCTGTCGGGGAGAAGTGACGCTGAGGACGTTGGCCACGGTGAACGGGCGCGGGCGTCGTCTGACCACGCGGTCCTGGACGTTCCATGACAGTGGGGTGGTCTGGCACGACGTGTTCGAGCAGCGGGCCATGTCCCCAGGCGACCTTGCGGCTCGGGCGCAGGAGGTTGGCTTCCGGTCGGTTCCTGGTGACGGGGATGTCCTTGCGTTTCAGGCGTAGGACGTCAGGACGAGCGCCCAACCCTCCCATCAGGGTCGAGGCATCAGCGCTAGCCTTTAGCATTCGAGGCGGGTATTCCCAGATACTCCTTGAGCAACGCGGTGGCCAACCTTCCCACTGACTTCGCCTTCGTTCCGCCGATGGTCAGAACGAACAAATCGCCGTGAACATCGCCCGGTCGTCCACCCGAGGCTGGCCGCCATCTGGCGGACGCGTCGGCACTTCTGGGATTAGCGGCCCACGATCACACAGAACTCGTCCGAGACCAAGCGAAGAAACAGATCGTCCGCGGCGCCCGATCATGCCAAACGCCCTGTTTAATTCATTGAGACACGCTCTCGGATGGCTTGGTCCGTCGCAAATCACCGGACATCCTCTGAACTGACAGCGAGCGGTATCAATCAAGTCCGTATGCTGTTGTCCGATTGGGGTGTCACTTTCCTAATTAAGGCTCCAGAATAGGTGTCCATGGCAATTGCTTCGCCAAGTTTTGAGCTAGCTGAATCGCTCCTGCGTCGTAAAGGTCAGCTAACCAGCCGTTGACCTCATCAATGCGCTCTGCATGCGGTAGGCTCACAGCTTCGCACAAGAATAGCGATATTTTCGCGTGCGCCTCCAATGCAACATTTGGAAGCGACCGCGCGAGGGCAAGCGCATGAACGTGATGCTCGCGCGCCGAGTTAAAGTCTTTCTGTGATAGGTACATATCGCCCAATTCGTTCTGTAATTCCGCCTGGGTAGCTATATCGCCTCGAGAGCGATAGATTCGCAGAGATTCGAGATAGCAGCTTTCCGCCTTTGCCAAGTCTCCTTCTGCGCGATGGGTCATCCCCAGTCCAAACAAGGAGTTCGCGACTCCCTGCGGCGCGGCATAATACCTGTACAACTCCAGCGCTGTGTTTAAATCCGTAATGGCCGCAGAATGGCGTCCTTGGAGTCGATGTATCGTTCCAAGAGTCACGAGAGCATTTGCTTCGCCATTCTCATCCTCAAGTTTTCGGCGGATCGAGAGTGCAGTGCTTAGGTCCTGCTCGGCGCCGATATAGTTCCCTTGCGCCCACTGGATGTTTCCCAAATAGTGCAAGGCGTCGGCTTCCCCGTGAGCATCAGCTATTGCGCGGCACAATGCTAAAGCTTCGTCAAAGATCTTTCTCGCCACCAATTGTTGGCCCATCAAATAGTGGACTGCCCCCAGGTCGTTGAGAGTGTTGGCTCTGCCTTGCACATGCTGTTCTCGAGTGTATATGTCTTGCGCCTCTTGGAGAGACTCAATTGAGGAAGCAAATTGACTGCTCATATACGTGAGATGCGCCAAATCCGACAGAGCATTCGCTAAAAGTATTGGATTACGTACGAGGCGCGCCGAGGTCACCGCGCTCTTCATTATCTCGGTTGCCTCGGGCCATGGACCGTCTTGTCTAAGGAACGTAGCTAATGGGTAGATTAACTCCACGATTTCCATATGCATGGAACGAGACAATGCCTCGGTCACGCACGCCAAAAGATTGGCGCGCTCAGAGCGGAACCACTGCAGTGACGTACTTCTGTTGAGAATGTCGAAAGAGGCGCGCTGCGGCGAGATGCGCTGAGCACCCGGCCGGGAACGTCGTGTAAGTTGGCCGTCTGCCGTCCGGGCGGTGCTGGCATAGTAGTTACAAAGCAATTTGAAGGCGCCTCGACCGCCGTCTTCGATATCAAGGGCGGCCCGTTCACGTGCATAACTTCGAATAAGGTCATGCAAAGCATAGCGCTCCGGTTGAAGTTCGATGAGAAGATGGTTTCTCCACAAATCTTCAAGAAGCTCTGCTGCCACTGTGGACGCGAGTCCACTGAGGGCGCATGCCGCTTTAACCGATATCTCGCTCCCGGGATGAGTACTTAACAAACAAAACAGACGCTTCTGAGCAGTAGGTAGAGCCTCGTACGACAGATTGAAAGCCGCCTTGACGGTCTGCTCTTCAGAGCGAAGATCAAGCATTTGAACCGAAGCTCGCTGGGTAAGGTATTTGAGATCCCATGTTGGATGACTTTCATAAACGCGCGCAAGAAGCGAATTGGCGAGGGGTAGGTTTCCCGTCATGTCAAGAAGTTTGCGCACTTCGAGGGGCGACTCGGTCCTCGCGCGGGGAGCAAGACGCATGAACATGACTTCTGATTCGGACTGCGACATGACATTCAGGGTGGTCATGACCGTTACGGCCACCGCCGGAAGGTCGGTCAACCGGCGGCGGCTAGTTACCAGCACTACAGAACGACCAGAACCGGGCAGTAGGGGCGATATAGTCGCACTCGATGAGGCATTGTCGAGAACCAGCATGATTCGCTTGCCTGTAGTGCACCTTCGCCACAGCGCTGAGCGGTCTGGGAGTGATTGCGGCATCTGGCGAGGACCTATGCCTTGAAGAAGTAGTAGACTGGCCAGGGCCGATTCAGGCGCAAGAGGCGGGTGCCCATCGGTGTGAGCATGCAGGTTAAGAAAAAACTGGCCATCCGGGAAATCTTGAGTCAAGAGATTAGCCGCGTACATTACAAGACTGCTCTTTCCCACTCCAGGCATGCCGTCGATGGAATACACCATAAGCGTTTCGCCCTGTCCGCCTCTATCTGAGACCTGCTCAACCAAGGATGCAATTTCTTTCGTCCGACCGGTGAACGTGGACGCCAGTGCGTCTGCAGGCATTGTCGATATTTGTCCGACCAACTCTGTCTCTGCTTCGAAAGCCCTTCGGCGCCCGGCGCGCTCATTAGCAAGTTCCTGAATTAAATCCTGGTGAGCGACTTTCCATTCTGACAAGTCGACTTCATGCAGTGAACCGGGCGATACGCCGTCTTGCAGTGCACATGCCCAAACATATATCTTGACAAATTCCCAGTCTGGTCGACTTTGGCCGTTCAATTTCTCGGCAATAGTAGAGGGCGCCAGTCGATTTCCCAGGCTTCCTGTCAGTCGTTCGAGTCGCCGTAGGGAGGGGGCGCCCGAAGAATTTCGCAGCGCACGTAGTTGCTCTGCGAACTGACTGAGTGGCTCCCGCTCGTCCCTGCCAACCATCTTGCCAGGATAGGCGAGCATCTTGCGCCATGAACTGACTCAGGAAGTTATTTGTTGCAAACGGCCCCCGCACTGGTCGGGTACCGCACTCTCAATGACAAGCGTGGCCCCGTGTGGCCGTCCCACTGTCCGGGTTTGTCCGGGAAGATCGCCGGACAACCTCCTAGCGATCCACTCTCGATGACACGGCAGACGAGGGAGAGATGAAAAGTGGATCGAGTCAATGAGACACCGCGGGCGAACTCAAACGACGGATTTCGGGGAAGCTTTTCGCGCAAGATCATGCGCCTTATTTTCGGATACGCTGTGCGCGGCGGCGCCTACGCCGCTGGCTCCTTGGCCGTTCAGCAGTTGGTTCAGTGGGCAGGTCAGAATCTCTAACCGCGTGACCAAGGCCGTACTGCGGTGGACGGGTCTTACGGTGCTGCCATCACCCAAACCAGCAGCGGCGGGTTTGGGTGATGCGGCTCCCAGGCGCCAGGCGCGAACGCGTACGAGTCGACGATTTCGCTGGTCAGAGCGCGCTGGAACAAGGCATGGACGCAATCTCGGCTTCTCTACCTGGCACCCAGATGTGCCAGGAGAGGACAGCATTGATGCGCTCCACAGGTTCGACGTCGACCGGCTTGCAACGAGCGGATCGAGCTGTTGGTTCGCTCGTGCAATCGGGTCCTCGAATGGCAGCGGGTGAACAAGCCGCTGTCCGACGAGGAGACCGTTGATGCTGCACCGGCCACGAAACAGGCACCGGACTGATGCGCCAGGGCGCCCCCGGCTCGCCTTGTCTTTCCTGCTCATCGTGGGTGTGTGCTGCTTGATCGGCGCTGTGCTGCAGCGTGGCACCTTCCCGGGAGGCGACCGCACCAGTGCGAGCACATCGCCCGGCGCCACGGTTTCCTCGACAGGGCAGCTCAGCTCGCGACCCACCAGCGAATCAGCCCTGGGCGAGGCGCAGGCCGGTACCGCTGAGCCGCCTCCTGTTCAGTCCGGTTCAGGGGCCTCTGCTTCGCTTGACCCATCGGTGAAGCGGGCGCGAAACAAGGTCGCAGCCCGTGCCATGCCAGATGCCGGCTCTGGCCGCGCCTACGGCGAGGCCCAGCCGGCCACACGACCGCTCCCGGCGCCGATCGAGCTGCCCCCGGCCAAAGACGTGGACGACCTGGGGATACCCACGGGCTTTCCGCCCACCCAGGAGGGCGCTCTCGCGCAGTTGGCGGCGATCGCCACTGCGGCGGCGAACTCCTCGACGGTACCGGGCGTGGAGCGGGTTCGGCAGGCGTGGGTGGCTCCGGGTGGTCCGGATGCGGGGGAGTGGACGTGGCGGGCCTCGATGACACACCTGCTGCAGATGCTGGACACGCCGCCGTCCGGCTCGGCCGGAACCCGGATCACCGGCCGTCCGCTGATGGGGCTGGTGAAGGACACCGGCGGACTCGATGTGGGCACCGGGTGGGCGGTGGTGTGCGTGGACGTGGCCCTGGACCTGCAGGTCGACGGGTGGACCCACCACGGGGTGGTGGCCGACTGCCAGCGCATGCTGTGGGACGGGCAGCGGTGGCTGATCGGGCCGGGCGCTGTACCGGCGCAGCCGGCCTCGCAGCCGTGGCCCGGCACCGACGCTGCCTATGAGGCCGGATACCGGGACCTGGTCACGGCTTCCGAGGCCGGTGACGCTGCCGAGCCCGGTGGTTTGCAGGAGGGACCGGGGGAGACGGCCGGGCAGGTGGCACCGTGAGCCAGACGGAGAGCCCCGCCCAGCCTTCCGTGAAGCCAGCAGAACGGCCGCAGCAGAGCCCTTACCGGCCCAGGGGTCTGTATGCGCGGGCTCTGGGGGCGGCCGCTGTGCTGCTCGGAATCGTCGCCGGGATACCCGCAGCCCTGCTGGGATTCGGAGCCGGCCCGGTCCACACCCTGACCTACGCCCAGGAAGCCGTCGAGGCCGGCCGGTACGCATGGGTGCTGCTGGCCGCGCCCAGCCTTCTGCTGTGGGGATGGTGGGTATGGGCCCTGCTGTCCGTTGTTCGTGAATTTCGCACTCAGCGGCAGGCTCTAGCCAACAAGCACCATTGGACGACGAGTGGCTCGGGGCCGTTGTCGGTCCACCAGGGTCGCGGTGCGGGTCACAGGAGCTGGTGGGTGCGCGCGCTGGTCACCACCGTGGTGCTGGCCCCCATGGCTGCCCCCGCGGCGGCGCTCGCCGCACCCGTGCCAGCCACCGCCAGTCCTGCGCAGCTGGCGGCTGTCCCACCGACTGCGGTCGGGCGGGCGCTCGTTGCCGGCCCCGTGGACAACGCCAATTCGCCATCGGCAGGCAAGGGCGGAACTGCGGCGCCCCCTGCCCGTACCGATCCCCAACCTCAGGAGGCCGAACCCAAGTCTGTTCGAGACGCCGCGCAGATGCCCGCGCCGGCCAAGGCTGCGACCCGAGCGGTCACGGTGCAGTCGTGGGGGCAGGACTCCACGCTGTGGGGTCTGGCCGAGACGCACCTGGGGGACGGCACTCGCTGGGGCGAGATCTGGTCCCTGAACGAGGGGCGCCGCCAGCAGGACGGCACCGTGATGCGCAGTCCGTCGTTCCTGCGTCCTGGCTGGACGGTGCTCGTCCCCGAGACTCCCCAGCATCCGTCCGACGCCAAACAGGCCGCCCGACAGGCACCCGCGGCAGGCGGGAGCTATACCGTCGCCTCGGGCGATCGCCTGGCCGACATCGCCAGCCGCTACCTGGGCGAACCCGAGCAGTACACCCGGCTTCAGGACCTCAACCGGCGCAGCATCCCGGACGCCAACCACATCGAGACCGGCGACCAGATCAGGCTGCCCAGCGAAGTCCGCGACCGGGGCAGCAGGCCTCACGCGCGCGGCACGAGCCCCCTGGCGCAGCGATCCGATACGACACCAGCCAGCCGGGAGGTGGATCAAGACGCGCCCAACGGACATCGGGAGCCTGACGATGCGGCCACAACGGCGCCCCGGCCTGCGCCCTCCGCCGAGGCGACCGGCACACCAACGCGACCGAACCAGCCAACGCCGCAACCGACGTCCCCAGGTTCGAGCTCTTACGAGACAACGCACGCTTCACCGACCGCGTCGACGAACTCCGGATCCCCTGGCAGCGTCGCCGAGCACGCGGTGGACACCCCCGCCGGCACCGGTCCCTTGCTCGGCGACGTCTGGCAGTGGGCTCTCGGCCTGGGCGGTGCCGCCATGGCCGTTCTCCTTCTGCGACGACGGAGACAGCGCCCAGACGACTACGTTCCTGAACGCACAGACAGCAAGCACCGCCGGAGCACGGACCGGGACGGGCTCGAGTTGGCCGACACCGACGATGAGGAGCCCTGGGACGACACGGACCGGGACGGCGGGCCCCGGCTACTGCCGAAGACCGCCGCAGCCGTTCGGCGTCCCGCGATCGACCAGGCGCGGGCAGCCATTCACCAGATGGCCCAGAACGTGCCGGCGGCTGCTCCCGTCCGTTCCGCCGCCCGCGAGCCGTCTGCAATACCGAGCCCTGAAGTAGTTCAGGTGCAGACCAATTCGACAGAGACCGAGCAGGAGGGCAGTGTCGCTCCGAATCGCCGTGTCTACGTCGTCAAGAACGCTCCCGGCCGTCCGCGCAATGGCGCCGTGCCGCGAATGTCGCCAAAGCCAACTGCCGTCCGGTCAGCAGATTCGATCCCGCCCGACGCGAATCCCATCCACCTCAACGCTTATCCCACGGCACCGTCCTCGGATCCCGGAACCCTGCCACTCATCAACGGCCATCAGCAGGACACTCAGCTGCACGACAAACCCCGGCCGCAGTCGGCCCAGCAGGAGCAGGCCGAGCATCGGCCCCGGCGACCACGACACCGCGCCGAACCACCCCGCACCACCAGCGAAAGCGAAACTGCCCCACAACCGTCCGCGCACCCGAGCCCTGCGCAAACTTCGCCACCCGACCCCATCCGTCCTCGATCGGATCAGCCCCACGCGACACCCGACCAGACACCCAAAACCGAGACCCCGCAGACCGATGCAGTTCTCGGCGACCGGGAAGCGACCTCACCACCAGACGCGGACTGGGAAACGAAGCCGCCCAAGAACCACACCGCAGCCGGTTCCTCGAACCTGCACATCCGTCTGTTCGGCGCCCCCGCCATTCTCGACAGCAACGGCACCCCCGTCTCCAACCTCCGCCGTCAGGCGCTCGCGTTGCTGCTCTACCTGGCCCTGCATCCGGAAGGTGCCTCCACCAGCACCCTGCAAGAAGTCCTCTGGCCCGACGCCACCCTCAACAGCGCCAAGAAGCGTTTCTCCACCGAGATCTCCAACCTGCGCCGCGTCATCCGTGCCGCCGCCGGCAGCGACAACCTCAGCTACGACGCCGTCCCCGCCGAGCGCGGCCACTACCGGCTGCGCCCCGACCTCGACGTCGACCTGTGGACGTTCACTCGTGCCCTCGCCCGCGCCGAGAGCGACCCCGAGCACCGCGAACAACACCTGCGCCGGGCCATCGCCGCCCAGAGCGGGCACCTCGCCGACGACGGCACCCGCTACCCCTGGCTCACACCCCACCGCACCCACCTGAGCCGGCAGCGAGCCAAAGCCAAACGCGCCCTGGCCGCCCTCATTCAAAACGAGAAACCCGAGGAAGCAGCAGCTCTCATCGCCCAAGCCGACCAGGCCGAGGCCAGCCTCGGCCCGCCACGACAACACCGCCCCGACCAGGCCAACTCCCACCGGTCCCCGGAGAACCCCTGATGACCCAGCCGAGCACACCCTCGACCGACACGCCCCGGCCGTGGCTTTCAAGTCTATGGACGCGGGTGCGCACCGACCCGCGCAACAGCTTCTCCGCCGCCGTCTGCCTGGCCCTGGGCTCCATCGCCTTCGCCGGCTCGGCCACGCACATCCTGCACGTGGGCGCCTACCCCCACGTCGACGTAACCGGCTGGCTGGTCTGGAGTGTCGCCGGCAGCCTCGAAGCCCTGGCCGCCTACGCCGCCTGGGAAGCACGCCAGCGCCGCGGATGGAACCGGGCCATCCCCGCACTGGTGCTCCTGGCCTCGCTGGCCTTCATCATCCTGGCCAACCTCGCCGCCGCCGAGGACGACACCTGGGCCGCCCGGCTGCCGTGGGCCGACGCCTTCGCCGTGGTGCCGCCGCTGTCGTTCCTGTCCGTCGTGGCCATCGCCGAGAGCCGGACCTGGAAGATGCCCTCCCCGCCGCGCCCGACGAGGACGCCGCGCCCGGCCAGGGCCAAGGTGACGAGCACCGAGCCCGACAAGCCCGGGCCCCCGGTGGGGCCCACGCCGTTGGCGAGCGTCTCGGCGGTGACGTCCTTGAAGCCGGTGGTGCGTCCGGGGGAGGGGCGCTCGGAGGCGGTGGAGCGGTGGCTGGCGGAGGGGCAGCGATGGAAAGCAATGATCGAGGCCGGAATGGAGGCTTACGGGGTGGGGGAGACGGCCATGAAGAACGAGATCCGTCGGGCCCGGCAGGCTGTCCGGGACGAGCCGCAACAGGCAAGCTTCTGAAGGCCGACGTCACGGCGCACCTGGTGGCTTGGGACGCTCACGCAACAGCGGGGGGCGAGACACTGAGCGCTACAGGCGTTGGTCACAAAAGGCCGGTGCACTGACAGGTCTCAGCAGCAGACCCGTTCCGGTACACGGCTGATGGAGGATTCATAGCCTCAGAACACCGATCTAATGCGGCCCTGATCGACCCCGGCCGCAGGCCTTCCTGCAGGGCCGTGGCCAGGAGGGTGCCTGCGCCGTGGCCACCTTGCTCAGGACGGCAGGGGTTCGAGGTGACGGCTGCTGAGCACGCTTTGAGTCCCTGAATTCTGATATGTCTCGTCCCGCACCGGCAGCTGTGATGCACTCAGGACCATGAAGCCGAGCATCCACCGGTCCCCTCTGGCCCTCGCGCTGACGCTCGTATCGGCCGGACTGGTGGCCGGCCTTTCGCTGATCGCTCTCCCATCAGCAACCGCCGCGACGGCGTCCGAAAAGCCCCTGGACGACACCACCACGGTCACCCGCCCCGACGGGCTGGTCGTGGCGGGCGGGATGACTCAGCCGGTCTTCGAAGCCACCCGGGTGATCAAGGAACGGATCTGGGTCGAGACCGCTGTCGACACCGATGCCGACGGTCGTCACGACCGGGTCGTGATCGACATCGAACGCCCTGCCGCCAGAGGGCGAGTGGCCAGCATCCTGGAGGCTTCCCCCTACTGGGAATGCTGCCAGGACGTCGTCAAGCACCCGGTGGACGTTCCCCGGTTGCCTCAGGAGCGGATCGGTGACGGCAAAGGGATGAGCCTCAGTTCAGCGGTGAAGCTCCAGGCCACGCAGGCCAACCGCGCGGCCGCCAGGACCGAGGACCGCTACGTCTCGCGCGGCTACGCCTCCGTGCATGCCCAGACGATCGGGACGGCCGACTCGGACGGCTGCCCGACCAGCGGCGACCACAACGAGACGCTGGCGGTGACCGCGGTGATCGACTGGCTGGCCGGTCGGGGTCGTGGCTTCCACAAGGACGGCACCCCGGCCAAAGCCACCTGGAGCACCGGCAAGGTGGGCATGATCGGCACGTCCTACAACGGGACCCTCGCCCAGCAGGCGGCCACCACCGGCGTCGACGGCCTGAAGACGATCGTGCCGGTCTCGGCGATCAGCAGCTGGTACGACTACTACCGGGCCAATGGTCTGGTGGTGGCGCCACGCACCTATCAGGGCGAGGACACAGACATCCTGGCGCGGCTGGTCGTATCTGACCGCCAGAAGAAGATCTGCGAGCCCATGATCAGGGCGATGGAACGCAAGCAGGACCGGGTCACCGGTGACTGGAGCCGGTTCTGGCAGGACCGTGACTACGTGCGATCGGCCGGTAAGATCAAGGCGAGCGTGTTCGTCGTCCACGGCCTCAAGGACTGGAACGTCAAAACCCAGCATGTGCAGCAGTTCTGGGACGTGCTGAATCGCAAGGACGTGCCCCGCAAGATCTGGTGGCACCAGGACGGCCACGGTGGACCGTCCGACGACGACACCTACACCCTGCCGAACGGAAAGACCGCCACCTTTGACGACGCCGTGAACCGCTGGATGGACCATTGGCTCTACGGCGTCGACAACGGGATCGAGAAGGAGCCGCGGGCGATCATCCAGCGGGAGAACCGCACGTACCGCACCTACCGCAGTTGGCCGGACAAGCGGGCCCGCAACCGTAGCTACTCCTTGGCCGCAATGGGCGGTACGCGCCGCGTCCAGTCCTTCGTCGACGCCGGCTCGAAGAAATCGGCGCAGAAACTGGTGACGGCACCGGCGAAGGCCAACCCGAACCGTCTCGTCTACCGGAGCCGCAAACTGACGGGAGCCACCAGGATCTCTGGTACACCCCAGGTCAGACTGAAGCTGTCCGTCAACAACCGGCGCGATGCCAACGTCACCGCACTTCTGGTGGACTACGCCCCGTCCGGCAAGGCAAGAATTGTCAGCCGCGGCTGGACCGACCCGCAGAACCGGACCTCGACCCGTGACAGCAAACCGCTGGTCAAGGGCCGTTTCTACGATCTGAAGTTCGGGCTCCAGCCCCAGGACTACGTTTTCGCCACCGGACACCGTATCGGACTGGTCGTGATCTCCACCGACTTCGAATACACCCTGCGTCCGAAGCCGGGCACGAAGATCAGAGTGAAGCCAGCGGCCAGCCGCATGAATCTTCCTGTGGTCCGCTGAACCCCCCCGGAGTGTCCGAAGGGCACATCACTCCGAACATCCCGGGGTGGTTCATGCAGGACGGTTGCATCCACCGTGCTGTCCCATTCGATGGACTCGGAGGTCGAGGGCCACTTGCAGCCTGGAGCGGCGTAGTTACTCGCAGACCACGCCATCGCTGTCGGCATCCCGGTACCAGTCGTATTCAGCGTCGCGTCCGCGGACGTAGGGCCCGTACCCGGCTCTCTTGGCCGCGGCGCAGGTGCTGAAGCGGGGATCGCTGCCGGCCTGGGTGGTGGGCGTGGCGGTCGGCGTGCTGGAGTTTGTCGTCGTCGATGGGTCGGGCTCTGTGGTCGTCGTGGCCGGGACCGAGGAGGACGGTTCGGACGTGGGCTCAGGTGGTGTCGGGGCGTCGGACGTCGGCCCTGGTTCAGGTTCCGGTTCCTGAAGGGGTGGCACGGAGACCTGGTCCCGGCTCGGCAGCGGTTCGTCCGGGCAGTCGGCGAGGACAGAGACCATCGCGCGGTGCTCGGCCTTCGTGACCCAGAGGCGGTAGATGCGCTTGACCGCGATCTGGCGGGCCACGTACTCGCACCGGAAGGACTTACGCGGTGGCAGCCAGGTGGCTGCGTCGCCGGCCTGCTTCTTGCGGTTCAGGACGCCGGACGTGGCCAGCAGGTTCAACGGGTCGTTGGCGAAGCGCAGGCGAGCCGTCCTGGACAGGGTCTGCGCCCCCTTCGTCCAGGCGTCGGCCAGCGCCACCACGTGGTCCACCTGGACGGCGGCGGAGGTCTTGGTGCCTCGCCGGAAACTGATCATCTCGCGTCCGTACGGATCGGTGAGGACGCCGGTGAGCACGATGCACCAGTCGTCGGCGACGGTGATATCGGCGAGGTCGCGGCGTAGGACGTCGTTGCGGGTGTCGCAGGTGTTGCCGTCGACGTCGCTCCAGGCGGGACCGAACTGATCCCGGGCGTACCCGGTCTTGGGTGCCCTGCCCTTGACCTTGAGCACGGCCAGACCCTGTCTGGCTGTGAGCCCCTGGACGACGGGAGCCTTAGCGACTGCCTCGGCGCCTGCGGAAGGAGATGCCGCGCCGGAGGTCAGTACCGCCAGGCCGGTCATCGTCAGCAGGACCGCAACGCCAGCACTCGCCGTACGCCATCTCGCATCTGTCACGGCAGCAACATATGCACCAGCAGGTGGGGCGGAGTCAGTGTCCGTGCTCGCTCATCAGTTGAGATGAGGGGGCGCCCCCTCAAGCGCCCGAGTCGCTCCTCGCGACGTTCCCTGCGGACTCATTGTCAGGAGAAGGAGAGCCTTTCGGACATCCCAGGGCGGTTCACTGGGTGGCCTCGCTTCCGCCTGGAACAGATCAGAGGCCAGTCCCCAGGGGCACCACACAGGTCGCACGGGCCAGCAACCGGGGGTCATGGGTGGAGGCCACGACCAGAGCCCCCGCGGCCACGGCCGCGAGTACGGCATCAATGACGCGGTGGGCGTTGTCGTCGTCCTGGTGAGCAGTCGGCTCGTCGAGCACCACCAGGCGGGAGCCGAGCAGCAGCGCCCGGGCGACGGCGACCCGCTGCTGCTCGCCGATCGAGCCCAGCCCCACCGGGCGGGCAGCCAGTACGTTCACCCCCAGCTGATCCAGAACGTTCTCCGCCTGGCTGTTTTCGACCGCGTGGCCGGCCGCCAGTGCGGGCAGCAGGAGGTTCTCCACTGCCGTGAGCTGTTCCAGCAAGGCCAACCGTTGCGGCATCACTGCTATCTGCGACCAGTCGGTGATCTCGGCGGTGGGCCGGCCCGCCAGCGTCACCGTGCCCTGTGCCGGCCGTTCGAACCCGGCCATCAGGTGGCACAGGGTGGACTTGCCGGAGCCGGAGTGACCGGTCAGGGCAACGAGCCCGCCGTCGTCGGCGCTCAGGTCCACGTCGCTCAGCACACCGTGACTCACGGCGCTGACGGCCAGCAGTGGACTCATCGGTTTCCCTCCGGCACGCGCAGCACCACCTGACCCTCGACGATCTGCACCCGAGCACGCCGTTCCGGGAACAGCTTCAGTGCCTCGGGCGGCAGTTGGAGCCGGCCCGCCGAGTCGATCACTGCGTCGGCCTCGCGGGTGCGGAGCAGTTCGGCTCCGGAACGTTCGGCGGAGAGCACTCCGTGCCGCAGGTGCAGCACCCGCGACAGCCGGCGCAGGGCGCGAGGGTCGTGGCTGGAGACCACGCAGGTCGTGCCCTCGGCCGCCACCGTCGCCAGGGCCGACAGCACCCGCTCGGCGTTCTCGTCATCCAGTTCGGCGGTGGGCTCGTCGGCGACCACCAGGGCCGGGGCGTGCGTCAGGGCCGCGGCGACGGCCAGTCGCTGCTGCTCACCTCCGGAAAGCCGGCCCGGCTGCGCCTCGGCTCGGTGCGACAGGCCCAGCAGGTCCAGGGCCGCGGCTGGTTCCAGGCCGCCGGCCCGCCGCCCCCGGATGAGTGCCGCCTGCTGCAGGTTCTCGATGGCGCTCAGGTGCGGGAACAGGCCGTGGGCCGGGCGTTGCGGAACCCAGGCAATGCGGTTGCGGCGCAACGACTTCAGAACCGGTCCCCGGGCCTGGGTAACGTCGGTGCCGAACAGGGTGACGGTTCCGGCGCTGGCCCGGTCGCGCAGGGCCAGGATCGACAGCAGTGTGCTCTTACCCCCACCGGACGGGCCGGCAATGGCGGTGACCCCACCGGCCGGGAAGTCGACGTCGACCCCGCGCAGAGCGTGCACCTCACCGGCGACCGCGTGATAGATGCGGACCACGTTGCTCAGCCCGGCAGTGCTCACGGCATCGGTCTCACTGGTCATCGCGCAGCACCTCCGCAGGATTGAGCGTGGCCGAGCGGCGGGCCGCCACCCAGACCGCGACGCCGGTCACGACCACCGCAGCCGCAGCGCTGAGCAGCAGGGGCACCAGCGGTAGCGACCAGCCCATCGCCGGGGAGAGACCGGGCCCGGGCTCGACCAGCCGCGGCAGAAGGGCCGTCACCAGGCCGAACGGCACCACCAGCACGGCGAGCGCGGCCAGGCCGGTCAGGGCCAGTTCGGTGGCCCGCAGCCCGACCAGGCGGGCGGGCCGGACCCCGAACCGGCGCAGGACGAGATCCACCGGGGCGGCCCGGGCCACCCGCCGGTCCACGGCCACCACCACCGAGAGCCCGGCCAGCGCGAGAGCGGCCACCCCGAGCACGATCTGGTAGACGGCGGCCCAGCCGCTGGAGGTCAGCACCGGCGTGGCCGCGGCCTGCTCGAGCGAGGTCGTCGAGGTGGGGCTGATCCGCTGCCCGTCGAGGTAGGCCTGCAGGGCACTGGGCGAACGGGTTGACCAGAGCCAGGTGCCGTACGTTCCCTGGGCGCTGCGGCCCGGGCCCTGGACCGACGGGTTCAAGGGCTTTTCCAGGGTGTCGAGATGGTGGAACAGCGAACGGGCGTCGAAGACGACTGTGGGACGGGTTGCGCCCGGGAAGGCGGTGAGGTCGGCCTTGGCGATCAGCTGGATCTCCTGGGACCCGATGGAGACGGTTCCCCCTCGTCCGGGTTCGCGGTCGGGTACACCGACCAGGAGCGCCGGGACGAGCCCGGCCGCGGGATCCTTGAACTGCTGCAGGGCCCGGCGGGCCTCGGCCAGGTCAGTCCCCTGTCCCCAGAGAGCCACCGAGGGAAGGGTTTGCGGATTCACCACCAGGATGTCGACGTCCGTGTAATCGGGCTGCAGTTGGGCCCGGGCGGTCCAGACCACTGACAGGTCCTCGCTCAGGCGTGGGGTCGGGCCCTCACCGGCCCCCCCAGGTCGTAGGAGTTGGGGATACGCGCGGTGCTGACGGCTCCGGCCAGGACCGCCGTCTTGTCCTGGACCGAGCCGCGCACAGCGCTGGCCGACACCAGGCCGTAGGCCAGGACACCCACTCCGATCGCCAGGACCACCACCAGATCGGTCACCGCCACCCCGGTGTCCCGTAATCCACGCAGGACCAGCCGATCGACACTCGTACCGGTACGCACCCGCTTCCGGCGCGGGGTCCGGGCCACGAAGGTGGCCAGCCGCACCAGCAGCAGACTGCCACTGGCCAGGACCAGGATCGGCAGGACGGCCGACAGCGGGTCGGTGTACGAGGCCCGGCCGTCGCGGGCCAGTACGGAGGCGACGGCCAGCACGGTGGCCCCGGTCAGCAGAGGCAGCCAGGGCCCGCCCGAACGGCCCCGTGACGACTCACGCCCGGCTAGACGGCTCCCGATCGAGCGGGTCTGCACCAGCGTGACGACGGCGTTGCCAATGAGGGTGACCAGCGCGACCAGCGTCGCGGCCGCAAGGGTGGCAGTGATCGCGCCCGGCCCCAGACGGCTCTGCGGGCCGAAGATCTCGAACCCCAGGTAGGCCGCCGCAGCTCCGGTGACCGCTCCGGCCAGAGTCGGGAGCAGGAGTTCCAGCACACCGGCCAGAACCACCATCGGCGCAGGAGTGCCCAGACCGACCAGCAGTTCGGTTTCGCGCCGGCGACGCTGGGCCAGGGCCCGCAGCGCGATGATCACCGCTGCCAGCCCCAGGGCCGCCCCGGCCAGAGCGATACCCCGCCCCTGCTGCGCCGCGGTGCGCGCGTCGGCCTCGGCCTCGGTGTGCAGCACCGTCAGCCCGGTCTCGACCTGGGGCGTCACACCCTGACCGGCTACCAGCACCTTCAGATCGCTGGTCGGGTCGGCCTCGGCCAGCCGCAGCTCCTGGGCAGCGGCCGCTGCCTGTCCCAGACGGTCCAGGGAGCGCCCTGCCTCGGTCAGTTCGGCCGAGTAGGTCCAGCTCGGCATCTCCTGGGCGGCTTCCAGGGCCGCCACCACGGTTGCCTCGTCCCCGATCATCAGCAGGGCCGTCAGTGGGCAACCGGACGGGTCACTGGGCAACCGTCCGGCGATGGAGGAGAAGTAGGAGCCGGTTGGCAGGCGTCCGTCGGCGGCGGTGCGGTATGTGCCGGCCATGGTCACCGTGGACGCCTGGGTCAGCGGCACGTCCGACTCTGGGCCCGGGGGAGCGGCGGAGCCCGCTCCCCGGCAGGTCACCAGATTCGGCCCTGCCTCCAGTGTCTTGCCGACCTCGAACTGCTCGCCCGGCTCGAGGCCGAGTTCGTCGGCCACCTTCTCGGGCAGCCACAGGCCCGTGGCCCCGCGCTCGCCCCGGACCACGTCGAGTGCCTCGACCGCGCCGGTGCGGTGGAAGAGCGCGGCCACCCGGCGCTGGTCGCCGACCCCCAGAAAAGGAATTGGGTTGTTCCTTTCGAGCTGCCAGGACGCTGACCAGACCGCGGTGGTCACCGGACCCAGCCAGGGCACGTCCCCCAGCATCTCGACGACATCGGTCCTGGTGCTCTCCCAGAGTCGGCCCGGCAGCACCAGTCCCAGGGCCGGCTGACGGGCGAGCTGGGTGTTGGCCGGCACCGTGGCGAGCTTGCGCTCCAGTGAACCAGCGGACGTTGCCCGGCCGAAGAGCGGCCCCGCGGCGACCAGCCCGGCCAGCAGGGCGACGCTGATCGTCAGCATGAGAGCGAGCGAACCGCTGCGCAGCAGGCGCCCCGGTGCTCGGGACAGCAGAGGCCAGCCGCCCCGCATGGGCACTCCAAAGACGATGGGGAACAGGGAACGTCAAGTTAGTGGGGTTATGTCCGCTTGGGTTGGTTTACGGCCGAATCGTTACCGGCGCCACGGTGTCTGGCTCGGCCTGGCCCGACCCGTGATAGACGGCAGAGCTGGCCCGGAATCACTGGGGTGAACCGAACAATCCCGCCACGCCGTCGCGCCGGTCGTAGGAGGGCGTGCCGTTCGCCAGGACCTCAGGCGGAACGAGCAGGGATGTTCCCTTCCAGCTTCTCGTCGCGGCACCCGACGGGGGTCCAAGCCCCAATTGAAGGACGTTTGCAGAGGCCAGTAGGGGACGCAGGCGCGCCCTTTCACGCGCCGCCCACGCTCCACGCCCAGGAGGAACAAGCACGTCGGGCGACGTAAACCCGCAGCTCAGCGCCCACTAGACGTAGGTCTGGAACAGATGACCGGTGGTCTACGGGAGCCGACAACGTCCCAGAACCCTCCAGGCAGGAGCCCTCGATGCTTCATCACCGCCACTCCCACCCCCGCAGCCGTGACGGACAACGGACACCACGGCGGCGCATCCTCGCGCTCGTGGTGGGAGCCGGAGGCATCCTCGCCGTCCTGATCACCGGGCTCGTGCTCTCCATCGCGGCCGCCCTGGGAGCCGGATCAAAGGACGAAGCATCCGACACCACGGGACGCCCCACCATCCAGGTGGCCCAGCCCAGCTCATTCGGCGCGGAGACGCCAACCACGCCACCCGCCGCGCGAGCGCCCATCGTCATTCCGGGTTCCACCACGGCTGGCATTCACGGCGTCGCCACCGGCTACCCGCAAACGGCAGAGGGCGCCGTCGCCCAGCTGGCCGCCATTGACGTCGCGGTGCTCAGGGCATCCCTGGACGCGGCCGGCGACGCCCTGCGCGATTGGTCCCACGGCAACGCGCAACCGGGCTGGAGCATCGAGGCGCTCATCAACGAGGTACTCCAGCAGCGCGGCCACCGCCCCGAGGTGATGCCGGTGATGGCCCGCATCGGGCGCACCGCCACACTCAACCGCTTCGACGTCTGCGTCCTGCTGCAGGTGCAAGACGCGAGCGAGCGCCGTCAGAGTCCAGACCGGTCGGCTCACTCCTTCGCACACTGCGAGGCCATGGTCTGGAACGAACGCCGCTGGCTCATCGCCCCCGGGAAGGCCGCCCAGCCCCAGGCAGTCCCGCAGCCGGGATCCGCCGAGGCCTACAAGGCGGGCTACCGGATGTTCCAAGGAGCGGCCGCGCCCGACCAAAGGTGAAACCCGCAGGTTAGACCCTAAGTTTGGGATTTTCGCGAAACAAGAACGAGTTACATATGCCCCGATTGTCTTGACATTGAAAGATGGCGGAGAGTAAACGAATGGTTGCACTGAAGAAGCAGTGTGCAGACGGCCACGGGAGACCACAGGTGAACAGGCGGATCAGCGCCGCATTGACGATGGGTGTGGCGCTCGCCGCGCTGGTGGCTTGCTCGGACTCGGGAGGCGATTCGACAGCGGAGCCCTCAGCCTCTGTTGCGCCCAGTACGGCAGAGCCGTCCCCGACAGTCGATCCCGAAGTGCAGAAGGCTGTGGATGCGTACTTGGCCTACAGTGCGGCGTCTAACAAGGCTCAGGAGAACCCGGTTGGCAAGGGAGAGAAACTCCCGAAGGAAGCCGACTTTGAACGTTGGTCCTTCGACCCGGCTCGGGCCCAGACGCTGGTCGACATCCATGTCTTGGACACTTACAACGCTGAGTACCGAGGAAACGCGCCCGAGTCGCACGTAGATGTTGAAAGTTCCGATCTTGCAGCATCTCCTTACCCGCTGGTGAAGCTGACCGACTGTCTGGTTCCCCGTGGTGAGTATGTGCCGTTCAACCGGAAGACCGGAAAACCCCTGCGCTTGACGGGTGGCGCCAATCTCGAGGAGCCCTACCTCTCGATGATCGAGGTCGTCAAGGTGGACGACCGCTGGGGGGTCCGGTCCCTTGAGGTGCAACAAGAGGGAACATGCGAACCCTGAGGACGTACGCCTTGGCCGGGCTGTTCGTTCTTGCCCTCAGTTTCAGTTCGACGCCAGCACACGCTTCCTGTCCAGGTAAGAAAACTGACGGGCTGTGCAACTACAAGGGTCGCGTTTGTATTGCTCTAACTCAGGAATGCGAAGAAACCGGGGGAGAGCAACTGAGTAGCGGAGGGGAGACGTCGGGGGCGCCTGAATCACGTCGCTCAACACGGAACACGATGAGCGACCTCTACGAGATCGCGCTAGCGGTGCCGCAACCCCCCGCTTCAGATCCTGTCTGGCGAGGCAACTCTGACGGAGCCATCTACACGAGGACTTGTCCGATGACAAAGGACCGCGTGCCCGTGATGACTACCTATTGGGCACCGCCAGAGGCGGAAGCCGAGGTGCTAGTCGTCGATCCCATACTCCTGGCCGAGCAGGCAAGGAGCAGTATGCGCCTGCCGAAACCCAGGTTGGCCCGGTCGCCAGCCAATTCGTCCTGGGTCAACGAGTACACCTGGGTGTGGTTGGAGAGCGCCTGGAAAGAAAAGGAAGCCACGGCCCGCGCGGGTGCTTCCTGGGCCACGGTCACCGCCAAGCCCAAGAAGATGCGTGTCACCGCAGGATCGCAGAGCGTCTCGTGCCCGGGCCCAGGAAGGGCATGGACGCCGGCCGACGGCGCCGGTGCCCCGTCCAAAGGTGGCTGCGCGCTCATGTTCTCGGAGTCGGGGAAAGGGATTGACGTGACGGTCACGGTTCCGTACGAGGTGTCATGGACCGGATCCGATGGCTCCGGCGGCGATCTGGGCGTGCTCACGACGACAGCGACGCAGTCGGTTACGGTTCTGGAGGCTGCGGCGGTGGCGCGGTCATGACTGCCGGGCCATTCGGGGTGCCGGTCGCGGCCCGCGAGCGTCCGCCCGTGCGACGGCGGCGTAGCCCCGTGCGACTTGTCCTGACCTTGCTGCTGTTTGTGGTCGTGATGCTTGTGATCGGGTTCGTGATCGAGCGGGCGGGTGCGAAGACACAGGTGCTGGTGCTGGCACAGCGTGTTGTGCAGGCTCAGGAGATCACCCGGGCCGATCTGACGAGCACCGATCTATCTGGCGGCGTTTCGGCGATCTCGGTGGACCAGTTGGAGCAGGTGCTGGGTCAGCATGCGGCGTTCACGATGGAGGCCGGCACGTTGCTGCAACCGACGTCATTGATCGGGCAGGACGCGGCCAATGCCGGCCAGTCGAGCGTTGGTATCAGCGTGCCCGTGGGGTTGGTGCCGGAAGGGCTGCGGGCTGGGGACACGGTCCGGGTGATGCAGATCCCCGAGCCTGAGAACGCCTCGAACGACCAGACACTGGCGGGTCTTTCGCCGGGAACGGTGGTGGCGGACGGCGCTCTGATCACTGCCGTGTCCGAGGAGCCCACGAGCGCGGGGAACCTGGTGATCACGGTGCGGGTGCCGACGGACGTTTCGGGGCCGCTCCTGGTGGCCAGTAGCTGGGGTCAGGTCGGTCTGATCCGGGTGGGCGGGGCATGAGCGCGCTCTGGCGGGTCGAGGGGGCGCGGCGTGCGCTTCGTGACGGGGGTTTTCAGATGAGGAGCAGGGCATGACGGGGGCCGTGAGTTACGCGCTGGTGCGGGAACTGCGCGCGCAGGTCGCTCAGCGGATGACCACGGCCCGCAGCGTCCGGGCGCAGGCCGGTCAGGGCGAGCTGGGCACGGGCGAGGAGCGGCAGCTCGCTCTGGCCCTGATCGCTGAGGCTGTGAGGGACCTGGCAGCCACGCACGTGGCGGAGGGCCGCGGGGCGCCGGACGGGGTCAGCGACGGGCAGCTGGCGTGGGCGGTGGAGGCGGCCATGTTCGGGGCCGGCCCGCTGCAACCGCTGCTGGAGGACGAGGACCTGGAGAACCTGGACCTCAACGGGTACGACGAGGTGTGGGCGACGTACGCCTCCCGGGGCCGGGTGCGGCTGCCGCCTATCGGTGACTCGGATCAGGATCTGATCGACATCCTCCGCTCGCTGGCCAGTTACGCCGGTCCGGTGGCCCGCCCGTGGAGCACGGTGCACCCGCAGCTGGACCTTGGTCTGCCGGGCGGGGTGCGGGTCTCGGGTCTGCTGGCGGCCTCGGCGCGTCCGCAAGTGTCGATCCGGCGTGACCGGCTGGGGCCGCAGGCGTTCCTGGACGTACCGCCGCGCCGTTACGCGGATGCCATCTCTTTGGTGGAGCTGGGGACGATGGACCGCCAGTGCGCGGCGTTCCTGGGCGCGGCGGTGCGGGCTCGCGCGAACATCCTGATCGCGGGGGCCACGGACGCGGGCAAGACCACGTTGTTGCGGGCGATGGCGAACGCCATCCCGCCGGGCGAGCGGATCATCACGATCGAGCAGGCCCGGGAGCTGCGGCTGGGGCGTGAGGCCGCGCTGCACGCCGACGTGGTGGAGCTGGAGACGGTGCTGCCGTCGGCCGACCACAAGGGCGGCCTGGACGGCGCAGATCTGGTGCGCCGGTCCAAGCGCATGAATCCCGACCGGCTGATCTTTGGGGAGGTCCTGGCCGGTGCCGAGGCCCGCGCCATGCTGGAGGCAATGCTGCAGGGCGGTGACGGGTCGATGTCGACCATCCACTCCCGCAACGCCTATGGCGCGATCGCCCGGCTGATCATCGGTCTGGGCTCGTTGCGGGAGCCGGTCCAGCCCTCGACGGCGGCAGCGCTCATCGGGCAAGCCATCGATTTCGTCGTCTACGTCCGGCACGTTGCCGGATCGCGCCGGGTCGTGACCGAGATCTTGGAGATTTCCGGCCACCAGGGCGAGAGCGTCTCGTACGCGACCATCTTCGTCTCGCCGGAGCCCGGCGAGCAGCCGCACGTCTCTGGACGGGTCGAGGCCCCCGGCGAGAGCTACACGCCAGCGCGCCGGGACACGCGGATCCCGCTGCGGCGCGCGGGCTTGCTGGCCCAGCACGGTTACACCGATGAGCTGGGGGAGCGGCTCAACGCTGAGGGCACCCGGTCGGAGCGACGCCGCAACCGTCAGGTCCCCGGTGACCGGTCCGGCAGTCACCGACTGCCCGTGCCTGAGCCGGAACGTGCTCGGCCGTGGGCGGATCTCACGCCGTCCGCCCACCCGGTGACCAGCGCCAGCGCAGCCGGGCCGGCTGAGCCCGTGGAGCCTCTGGGTTCGGTACATCCGGAGGGGAGCGCTTTCGAAGCTCCTGGCGGCCACGTCGACCCGGCGGGGATTCCTGAACTCTTACTGCAAGACACGGTGAGCGCAGCCGATCCGACTGACCCGGCTTTCCTCGCAGCGTCTTTCGACGGCCTGGCGCCGGGTGATGGATTCGATGCCCTGGCCGAGCGCGTCACGGTCGACGGTCTCGTCCGCTCGAGCCTGGATCTACCTGACGACGGGCGTGGTGGCGGTGAACCCATCATCCACCGTCGCAGGCCCGAGCCACTGGCCCCGGCACCTGTCGCCGGCCAAGACGAAGCAGCAGCCCTGAACGACGACGACTTGGTCAGCGAGGTCCATGACGCGCCAGGAGTCTTGGCTGGGCCGAGTACGCGTGCTATCAGCCCGATCATCGATATGGGCGCACGTCGGCGAAGCGCCACGCAGGCCAGCTCTTCCGCCGAGGCGCCCCTGCTGGTGCCGGGCGAGAACGATCACTACAAGGGGACGTCCGTGGCCACCGTCGCCGCCGACGTCGAGGAAGCGGGGGCTGAGGAGGCAACGGACAGTTCCGTTTCAGGGACCGGCTGGCCCTCTGCATATCCGACCCGCCGTGGCAGGCGTGCCCGGCCGCCCGCGCCACCCCACACGGCATCCGTAACCGCGCCCGAGGCAGCAGGATCCGGCGTACTCGACAGCACCGCCAGCTACCGCGACGAGGGACGGGCCGGGGAACACGGACCCACCGAGCCGTGGCCGGCCGAACCGGCGTCGTTGGTCGCAGCTGCGGACCTACCCGGCCACGGGGCACAGGCCGGACCGGGGCCTGATGCAGAAGACGACGTGCCGGAGTGGAAACGCCTGGGTCTGCCGAGGAGCCAGCGATGACCCTCACCCCGTCCGTCCTGCTGCTGAGCGCCCTGCTGGCCCTGTCCGCGCTCGCGGCCCTGAATCTCCTGATCACCGAGATGCGTGCCGCCCGCGCCGACTCCTCACCTGCCGACAAGGACGCCGGGAGCCATGGTGGCTCCTGGCGGCAGGGCGGGTCGGTGCTGGACGGGGCAGGTGCCGGCCAGGGACGAGGGTGGACGTCGTTCGTGGTCCGCTTGGTCGCGGCGGGGGCCGTGGCGGTGCTGGTCGGCTGGGCGACCGGGTGGCCGGTCGCGGCGGTGGCCTGCGCGGCACTGGTGGTGGCGTGGCCGGTCCTGACGAGTGGCCGTCGCGCCGAGCGTCGTGACATCGATGTGCTGGAGGCGATCGTCACCTGGACCCAGGGCCTGCGCGACACCGTGGGTGGTGGCGCGAGCCTGGAACAGGCGATCGGGGTCAGCGTCGAGGGCGCCCCGCCGGTGCTGCGGCCCGGCCTGGAGCAGGTCCGCAGTCGCATGATGCTGCGTCAGCCCCTGGACAGTGCGCTGCGGCCCCTGCAGGGCGTTCCCGGCGCCGACTTCGTGGTGGCAGCGCTGATCCTGGCGGCCCGCCGCCGGGGTGACCGGCTGCCCGACGTGCTGTCGGGGATCGTGGCCACGTCCGCGCACGAGGTCGCACAGCGGCGGCAGATCATGGCGGCCCGGGCGGGTATTCACCGCAGCGTGCAGATCATCATGGCCGTCACGGCGGGGATCCTGGCGTGGATGGCGACGGTGGGCGCCGCCTACATGGCCCCCTACGACAGTCTCTCCGGCCAGGGGGTGCTCGCTGTCGTCATCGCCATCCTGTCAGCGGGCTTCATCTGGCTGCTGCGCCTGGACGCCACCAGCACCGGTCCCGGATTCCTGAGCGACTCGGAGCTGAGCGTCCGCCAGCACCGCATCATCGACAGCCTCGCCCGGCCACCGGCCGCCACACCCCTCCCCTCGCCAACCGTCGGGGTCACCTCGTCCGCTGCTGTCGCCTACCCGGCCACGTCGTTCAGTAGCGGCGTGGACGCCGACGAGGCGGCCTACCCGCAGCAGGTGCGGCCATGGTGAGCACCATCGTCCTGGCGGCGGCCGGTGCCGCTGCCGTCACCGCCCTGGCCACGGCCCTCTGGCCGGCCCGGACCCTTCCTGGCGGCCGTCCCGGTGAGCCCTCCGGGGACCGGGCCGACGTCCACGCCCGCAGCGCCGGAGCGGTTCGCGGTGGTGGACGCACCGCCGGGTCCAGCGCAGACCCGGCCAGGAGGGCAGGGGCGGGTAGGGCGGTCGTGTCGTCGGTCTCCGATGCCCTGTCGGCCTCCGGGGTTCCCTATCCGGGTGGGCTGGGCCGGTGGGCGGCGCGGCGTGGCGCCGGGATCCGGGTGACACCGCACGACCTGGCCATCAGCGGCTATGAGCACGACGACGTGCTGACCGCCAAGATCCTGACCACCACGGCAGCCGCCGTGAGCGCCCTGGCCAGTGGAGTCGTCCTCAATCGGGTTTTCGCACTTGGTCTTCCGGGGGTCGGGGTGCTGCTGCTGGCCCTGCTGTTCGGCGCGGCCGCCTACCTGCTGCCCGATGCGGTCGTGCGCAGCCGGGCCCGGGCCCGCCGTCACGAGTTCGAGCAGGCCCTGCCGGTGTGGTGTGACCTGGTGGCCCTGGAGATGGCCGGTTCCGCCGCCCCGCAGGAGGCCCTGGTCACCGCGGCCGAGGCGGGCACGACCTGGCCGATGCACGTGGTGCGCAACACGCTCTACCGGGCGGTGCGGGCCCGCGAACCGCACTGGCCGGCCCTGATGAGCCTGGGCCAGCGTATCGGCGTGGAGGACCTGGCCCAGCTGGGACGCCTGTCCCAGCTGGTCAGCCACGAGGGCGCCCAGGTCAGGGACACCCTGATCGAACGGGCCGCCAGCATGCGCCGCCGCGCCCTGGCCTCCTCGCTCGGCCAGGCCGGGCAACGCGACGAGTCCATGCGCCTGGCCGTGCTCGTCATCGCCGCCGGCGTCATCCTGCTCCTGCTGTACCCCGGCGTCATCGCGGTGATGAACCTGTGAGCGCCCCGCACGCTCCGGCCGCTGCCCTCACCGAAACCGATCGCACGGCAGGGGAGTGCGCCTGCCCTGCGGCGGATGGCCCGCGACGCCAGTGCGGCCCGTCTGACACCGGCGTAGGAACGCGTGTGCATAGGGACGCCGGGGCCAGCACGGTGGAGCTGCTGGTGTGGTTTCCCGCGCTCCTCCTGCTGGTCGTCATGGTCCTCCAGGTCTTCGGGTACGTCTGGGCCAGGGAAACAGCCCAAGGCGCGGCCCGTTACGGCGCTCACCACGCCGCCCTGTACGGGGGTACCGACGCCGACGGGCGCCGCCAGGTCGACGCGTACCTGAAGGAGGTCGCCGGGCCTCTCGTCCAGAAACCCTCGGTGACGGTCTCCCGCAGCGAGGACACCGTCACCGTGACCATCACGGCCCGCCCCCGCCAGATCCCCCTGCCCGCCCTGAAACTACGCAGCTTCACCGTGCACGCCCACGGGCCGATCGAGCAGTTCACGGCCGGGCGGTGAACACCATGACCGCCGTCCTCGGCAGCCCCGGCGTCCTGCAGGCCCGTCGCCCCGGTAAGGAATGTGGTCGCCGGACCGATGAGGGGTCCCTGAGCGTCGAGATGGTCATCCTCGCTGTCGTTGTCGCTACCGCCCTGTGCCTGGGCATCGGCGCTGGAACCCTGGTCCTGGCCGACGGCCGCGTCAGCGCGGCCGCCGCGGCCGCTGCCCGGGCCGCCAGCCAGCAGAACCATCCCGCAGCGGCCGCTGCGGTAGCCCGCGCCAGCGCCCAGCAGGTCCTCACCGACTCCGGCACCACCTGCATCCCCGACGTGGACGTCGACACCAGCCAGTTCCGCCCCGGCGGGCGCGTCGACGTACAGGTCAACTGCCGTGTCGACCTGACACCGGTGGCCATCGCCGGCTTCCCCGCCCACCGCACCCTCAGCGCCAGCGCCGGTGCACCCCTGGAACGACACCGCTCCTACCAGGACAGCCCATGACCGCCACCACGCTCCGGCGTCCCATGCCCCGTCACCGACCGGGCGAGCGCGAAACCCGGCGCACCGCGGGCCGTCGGGCAGGCCGAAACTTGTCTCGGGACGACAGCGGTCAGGGCAGCATCTTCGTCATTACCCTCGTCGGCCTGACCTTCCTGCTCACGGCGTTCTTCGTGGACGTCAGTCGCTCCCTGCAGGCCCGCGGAGCGTCCCTGGAAGTCGCCTCACAGGCCGCCCGGGCCGCTGCTGACCAGGTCACCCAGGAGTCCCTGCGCACCGGCGACCCCACCCAGTTGCGCATCGACCCCGGCGCGGCCCGCGCCGCAGGCCAAGACTGGCTCGCCGAAGCCGGGGCCACCGGCCGCATCGAGGTGGGGGAGGGCAACACCGTCGTCACCGTGACCGCCCGCGTGCCCTGCCCGGCCACCCTGTTGAAGGTCCTCGGGTATGACGACCTGTCCCGGCCGGCCACCGCGAGCGCCACCCTCCTATTCGGCGCCGCAGGCGAGGACGGCCGTCCCATCGCCGCGTCCCCGCCGAACACACCGGGGAGCACGTCGTGAGGGCGTTGCGGCTGTACCTGCGGGCACTGGGCGCCGCCGCCGTCCTGGCGCTGATGCTGTTCGGCACGCCCGTCCTGCTGTGGGCACTCATCGGCAACCCGCTGCCGGCCTGGGACGCCCTGCAGGTCGGGGACTTCTCCGACGACGTCCTGCTGCACATCCTGGCCACGATCGCCTGGATCGGCTGGGCCTCCCTGGTCCTCACCGTCGTGGTCGAGGCCCGCGCCCACGCCCTGGAACGGCCAGCGCCCGCACTGCCGGTCCTGCCCGGCCAGCAGGACTTCACCCGCTCCCTGCTCGCCGCCCTGCTGCTGGCCGCACCCACCCTGGCCGTGACCGCCACCGCCATCCACCAGCCCGGCATCCTCCCCGATTCGGGCGACCCCGCCCGACCCGGCACCACAACCGGCCAGGCCGCCCACCACGCCTCGCCCGAACACCACGACTCCACGCACCGGCAAGCGACGCACCTGCAAGCGGCCCCGATCAGCCGACAGACCCCACGCGCCGACACCCCTGCTGATACTGGCGCTGACACCCGCGCGCCCGTCGTCCGCTCGCACCCGGCGTCCTCTCCGCAGCAATCGTCCCCGGCACAGGCGTACCTCCTGGGCACCGCCTCCGGCATCGGCGTCAGCCTGGCCGCCGCCGGCCTGCACACGATCGTGGTGCGCCGGCGGCGCCAGGAGCGGGCCGCCCGTCAGCCGGGGCGCCTACCGGATCTACCCACACCCGATGCCACCCGCGTCGAACGCCACCTGGTCACCAGTGCCTGGCTCGCCCAGGCCCTGCGTGAACGGCTGGCCGCCGCCCTGCACCACCTCGACACCGCACTACGGGCGGAGGGCCGTGAGAGCGTGGTGTTCCTGGCCGCCCGCCTCGACGCCGAACGCACCGAACTGGTCCCGACCCGTCCTATGACGGAACCGCCGCCGCCACCCTGGGACGTCGACCCTGACAGCGGACACTGGATCCTCAAGGACGGTGCCGTCCTAGAGGAACACCACGGCCGCCTGAGCGCGACGCAGCCGGCCAACCACGGCCACCGCTGGGCCTGGATCGGCTCCAGCACGCCGACAGCTCACCAGCAACGCCCCAGTGTCCCCGACGAGACCGATGTCTGGTTGCTGAACCTCACCGCGGCCGCCAGCATCAGGATCTTCGGCGAACCGGACCAGACAGCCGACCTCGCCCGCGCCATCCTGCTCTCACAGGCACCCCAAGTGCCTGCCGCGTCAACCGGCCCGGCCCACACGGTCACCATCCACACCGACGCCCACGACCTGACCGAACTGGGCCACCTCATCGATGCCGACACTGCCCCGGCCACCCACCAACCCTCCAGCGCACTTATCGTCGTGGACCAGCGCCGTCGCCCGGTCGGCGCACCGCCTTCACCGGTCGCAGCGGCAGTCGGCGCGACCACCATCGTCCTGACCGACGACCTCGGTGCCATCCGCGACGAGAACGTACGTCTGGTCATCGACCGCACCGGCAGCCTGCACCTCAGCTTCACCAAGCCGCCCATCACCTCGGCGCTGATCACCCGCAGGGACATCGACTGGATCAGTCCGCTCCTGAGCGCCACCCACGCCGGCGCGTCCCGGCGGGCCCCATGGGCCATCGGGCAGGACGAACGCCCCCAGCCCGCCCTGCGCAGTGCGCCGAACCCGTACAGCCTGCCGTCCCCAGCCGGAGACGACACAACCCCAACGGCTGCCTCGATCGAGGCGCTCAACGCGGCACCAGCCAGCGCCCCCGCTACTGAAGACCCTGGGCCAGCACCCGGGCAGGGGAGCGACGCCGCCCTCGACGCCGATCTACGCCTCTGGTACGCCGACGACACCACCCGCCCGCGTCTGCGTCTGCTCGGACCCGTCGAGGTCCGGGCCGCCGGAAAACCCCGTCCCGGCGACCGCATCCCCTGGCAGACCGAGATCGTCGCCCTCTTCCACGCCTACCCCCACGGGCTCACCATGGGCGAGTTCACCGACAAGATGTGGCCCCACGACGCCGACCGCAAGGCCGCCTCGGCCATGCCGCGCCAGGCCATCAGCGGTGTACGGCACTGGCTCGGCATCGACCCGGACACCGGCCAGCACTACCTGCCCAAGCTGCCTCCCCGCGACGCCGACGCCCGCTACCGCATCAACCACCTCCTCACCGACGCCGACCTGGCCAGCCGGCTCTACCAGCGCGCCACCAGCACCCAGCCACCCAACATCCAGGACCTGCAGGCAGCCCTGGACCTGGTCACCGGGCCGGTGCTCGACGAACGCCGCCCCGCCGGCTACCTGTGGCTGCTGGACACCCTGCTGGAGGCCGAACTCACCGCCCTGGTCTCGGACATCGCCCATGCACTCGCCGAGCACTGGCTCACCCATGCACGCCCCGACCTGGCCACCAGCGCCGCCAAGGTCGCCCTTACCGCGGGCAGCGGCGACGACACCACCTACCTCGACCTCATCGCGGCCGCCGAAGCATCCGGTCACCCGGCCCAGGCCGGCGCCTGGCTCCGCCAGCTGCTGCAGATCCACGACGCCGAGACCGAGAACGATCTGCCGCCGCCGACCCTGAACCGCCTGACGCGGCTGCGCCGCACAACCTTCACCGGCCCCTAGACCGGCGCCGGGCGCCTCGACTCACCACCCATGCATACGAGCACTGTAAGCCGCCGCCTCAGCGGTTGTCTCGTCACGCACGCCTTCGCCAGGAAGGGAGCTCCATCGTGGTCTGGTTCATGGTCGACGACGGCTTCACCGAACACCCCAAGACCCTGTCCATCCCCAGAACAGCCCGCCTGAACGCAGTCGGGCTCTGGACGATGTCGGGGATCTGGGCCTCACGGCAGATGACCGACGGACGCCTCACCAACGACCTCGTCCTCGAGAAGGGCGGGCGCACCACCCACATCAAAGCCCTCGTCGAATCCGGCCTCTGGCACGACGAGACGTCCGTCTGCATGCACGCCGCCACCCGGTGCCCCGGCATTCCCGACCAGCGCGGCCTGGTCTTCCACGACTGGTACGAATGGCAGCGCTCACGCGCCCAGATCCTCAACGAACGCAAACGAAAAGCCGCCGCCGGAAAGGCGGCGGCCGAGCCTCGGGCGCCAGCCGCCGGAACCAATCGCGAAGCAGAAACGAAGCACCTGCTTCGCCCGTCGTTCAACCCCCAGTCCACGTCCCTCACCCACCCCCAAACCATTCCCTGACCAAACTCGTCCTTCGTCGCCTGTTCGGTGACGGGCCGCGTGAGACCGCGGTCGAGGATCTGATCCCGTTGTGGCGCAGCGCCGTCGGTGCCGCCAACCTCGAGGTGGAACTACGCAACTTCCTGATCCACAACGCCGACACCGAATTGCGCAACCCCGCCGCAGCCCTCCTGGGCTGGCTGGCGCGCGCGGCCGAACGCGCCGCAGCGCCAGGGCCACGCCCCGTTCTGGGCTGTGCCGAGTGCGCTTCGGGGTGGCTGCCGGACGATCCCGAGACCGGCATGCCCAGACCGTGCCCGACCTGCAAACCGCACCGGTACGTCTCCTAGGGTGCTGACCTGAAGCGCCCAAACCTGCACGCCACGGTCGCCTCTGCCGTCCTTGCGGCCGCCCGGGGAGATTGTGGATCATGGCGGCTTCGATGTTCGGGTTGGAGGCGAAGGTGAAGTCGCGCAGCCATTGCTGCCGGGGAAACCCGGCTCTGCGGCACCGCCCTGAGCGCGGTCGTCCGCCTCGAGCGCAACCTACCGGTGAAGTCGCTGCCCGGGTCACGTTTCTGGTGCGGGCCCGGCGTCCGACCTGAGTCCCAAGTCGCCCAGGAGCCGGGCGGCCATCTGGCGGTTCTCCGGGGCGGCTCCCGGCAGCCGGGCCAGGGCCAGCAACGTCATCGCCTGCTCGTACCGGTCACCGGTGTCGACGGCCATCCGCAGGGCGGCGGTGAGGGTCGCCGATGCTTCCTTCGAGGGGCCCACGGACAGCAGCACCTCGCCGAGTTCGCGGGTGGCGGCGGTGCGGGATCCACCCTCGCCCAGTTGCTCCGCCAGGGCCAGTGCCTCGCGCAGGTACGCGACCGCCTGGTCCTGGTGGGCGCTTCGGGCCAGAACCACCCCGAGCCCGCGCAGGGCATCGATGCGGCCGACCGGGTAGGCGATCTCGTCGGCGATGCGCAGGGCCAGCCGCAGCGATGCCTCGGCCTCGGCCAGCCGACCGAGACGTTCCTGGGCCAGGCCGAGGTTCGACAGCACGGCGTTCTCCCCGGCCCGGTCGCCGAGGCGGCGCTGGATCGCCAGTGTCCGCTCCAGCGACACCAGCGCCCGTTCCGGCTCGCCCCGGTACACCTGCAGCACGGCCAGGTTGTTCAGGGCCTTGCCGAGACCGACCAGGTCACCGATCTCCTCCAGCAACGTCACCGCCGCCCGGTGGCATTGGGCGGCCAGACGGTAGTCACCCAGCCGGCGGTGCACGATGCCCAGGCTGTAGAGGGTCGTACCCTCCCCACTGCGCGCGCCCACGGCCCGGTGCAGGGCCAGCGCCTGCTCCAGGGCGGCCCGGCCGCCCGGATAGTCGCCGCGCCGCCAGCGGATGATCCCGCTGTTCTGCAGCGCCTGGCCGAGCCCGGCGTCGTCCCCGGCGGCCCGGAAGAGCTCGGCGGACCGCTGGTACTCGTGCAGAGCCTGGTCGAAGGCACCCCGGCGGCGGTGGATGGTGCCCAGTCGGTTCAGGGCCCGGGCCCGGGCCTGATCGTTGTCCGCGGTGGCCAGGGCCCGCCGGTGCAGCGTCTCGGCATCGTCGTAGTGCGCCCCGGCGTCGAGGAACGGTGCGAGGATCTCGGACAGCTGCCCGGCGTGCGGTCCGGAGACCTGCCCGATCGCCAGGAGGGCGGCCCGCTGGGTAGTGAGCCATTGCAGGCCGATGTTCTTCGGGTTCACCCCCGTGCTCACCCCGGAGGGGAAGGCGCTGGCGGCAGCGGCCCGGGCATCGGCGCAGGCGCTGTCGAACAGCCGGGTGCGAGCGGCCTCGTTCTCGTCCGCCGGGTCGGCCGCGACAAGCTCGGCGGCATAGGCCCGCAACAGGTCGTGCATCCGGAACCGGTCCCCCGGAAGTCTTTCCAGGAGATGGCTGCGGGTCAGCTCGTCGGCCGCGGCGCGGGCCGCGCGCCGGTCGCAGTCGGCCAGAGCCGCGAAACCGGCCAGGTGGTAGTCCGGCCCCGGGTGCAGGCCGATCCTCCGGAACAGCCGGGCGGGCAGTTCAGTCAGGTGCTCGTAGGACCAGGAGAACACTGTGCGCACCCCGGACCAGCCGTCCCCGGGATCCAGGACATCCAGCAGGTCCGGCGCCTGGAGTTCCTCGACCAGGTCGGCGATCGACTCCTCGGGCCGGGAGGTGATCAGCTCGGCCGCCACCCGCAGGGCCAGGGGCAGCCGGGCGCACCGCCTGACCAGGACGTCGACCGGCCCGGGTTCGGTCGTCACCCGCGCTCCCGCCACGGACGACATCAGCGCCCGGGCTTCCGGTCCGCTCATCAGGCCGACCCCGAACCGGGTGGCGCCGTAGCGGACCACCAGCCCGCTCAGCGCGTCGCGGCTGGTGACCAGCGCGGCGCAGCCGGGATCGCCGGGCAGCAGATCCTCGACCTGACCGAAGGTACCGGCGTTGTCGAGCAGCACCAGGATCCGCCGGCCGGCCGCGAGCGACCGGAACAGCGCGGCGCGCTCACGGGTGCCCTCGGGGACGGGAGTCGTCCCCGGCCGGAGGGCCCGGACGAACTCGGCCAGCACCTCGTGCGCCGACACCGCCGGGCCCGGATGGTAGCCGTGCAGGTCCACATAGAGCGTGCCACCCGGATACCGGTTCGCGCAGCGGTGTGCCCATTGTCGGGCCAGCGCGGTCTTGCCGACGCCCGCGGTGCCGGTCAGGAGCCCGATCGGCACCGAGTTGCCCGGGGCCGCGAGGAGGAGGGCGTCCAGCCCGGCCAGCAGATCGGTCCGGCCGATGAAACCGGCCACGGCGGCCGGCATCTGTCGCAGCTGGGCGGTCGGGGGAAGGGCGGCCGGGCCCAGGGCGGACGTCTGGACGGAGTCGTCGGGGGCGGCGGGGCCCGGTACCCAGGGGCCGGAGGGCGGGCCGGTGTCCGGTGAGCTTGCGGTGGCTGGGTTGCTGTGGGCCGGTCCGGTCGGATCCTGGGTGGCCTGCAGCCACATCCGGTGGAACGGCGCGAGGTCCGCCCCGAGCGCCTCCACCACGAGTTCGAGCAGGCCCCAGCGAGGGGGACGCGGTTCCGAGAACATGGCCGACACCGTGGTCCGGCTGCAGCCCACCTCGCGGGCCAGATCGCGCAGGCTCGGCCGGCCGGCCCGGTGGTGCGCCTCGTGCAGGGCGTCGGAAAGGGTGCGCAGGTCGCCGGGAGGCAGGTCCGGCCGGGTCAGTGTCCCCATCGGAGATCTCCCGGGGTCGGGGGGATCGGCGTGGTCCGGAGGTCAGGGTGAGGGGTACGGCGGCGGTCTTCGTCAGTTTTCGTCAGGTTTCGTCAACCACGGTCCAGGGCTTCCTACCGTCGTAGACGTCGGCCGCAGCCCGCGGCCACCGACCAGGGGAGCCAGCAATGACCGCAACTGATACGTCTACGAAGATCAGTTTCGAGAGCGCCGCCGAGCTGTACCGGGTGCGCCGGGAACTGCACGGCGCCTCGCCGGTGGACGCCAAGAGCAACCTCGAGAAGTACGGCTCCGACCCCGACCTGCTGTGGCAGAGCCTGGCCTTCCTGGTGGCCTCCGGCTACTTCAGTGCCGAGCAGGCGGCCGCGGTGTGGCGGATGATCACCGGCGCCGAGGGGTTCGTCGAACTCGCGCCGATTCCGTTCCCGGAAGGCCGGGCCGGTTCCGCGCCGTACAACGCCATTCGGGCCGCCATCGCTCTCCAGGCGTCCTCGGCCGGCCCGGTGGACTCGGTCGGGGAAACGATCGACGACATCGTCCAGTTCATCGGCGAACTGGTCGACGCCGTCGGGGGTATCGGCAGTCTTGTGGACGCGATTGCAGGTCTGTTCAGCTGATGCCGGCCGAACTCCCGGACCTGTCCACCCTGAGCTACCTCGAGCGCTACGGGTATCTGCCGCCCGGGGCGGCCGGACCGGATCTCGACGTGGACACCGTCGCCCACGCGCTGGCCCGGTTCCAGGACCGGATGAACGTCCCGGTCACCGGCCGGGTCGACGCAGACACCCGGTCCGAGCTCGAGGCGGCTCGCTGCGGAATGCCGGACCTGGTCAACGGGCTGGCCCTGAAGGCGCTCTGCCCCTGGGACGGACCGGAACTGCGGTACGCGTTCGGGGCGCCGTGTACCAATTACGAGGGCGCCTTCGAGGCGGTCGAACGGGCCGCCTCGACCTGGGCGGGGGTGCTGCCCTTCGTCCTTCGCCGGGTGGAGAGTACGCAGGAGCCGGACGTGATGGTGGAATGGCGTCCGGCCCAGGACCCGGACCACAGCATGGTCGGAACCGTGGTGGCCCACGCCGACTTCCCGGGACCGTGCTGGACGATCACCGAAACCCCGCCCAAGCCCCTGCATTTCGACGACGACGAGAGCATCTGGGCGGACGGGGCGATCCGCGGCGCCTTCGACGTGGAAACGGTGGCTCTGCACGAGTTCGGCCATCTGCTCGGACTCGCCCACACCCAGGTCCCGGGGGCGGTGATGTACCCACGGGTCCGCCATCACTACGTGCTCCGGGAACTGCAGCCCGACGACTTGGACCAGGTCTGCAGTCTCTACCCGGCGTCGGTGCCGACCTGAGACCGTCCTCAGTCCTGGTCGGAGTCGTAGGCGATGTCATACGTCGGCCGCCCCTGCAACTGCGTGTAGAGGCGGCCGACGTGCCTGGCCGACGCCCAGGAGTTCGGGCTGCGCGAGCGCGAGGCACTGGAACGCACGATGTCGACGGTCGAAGGGATCATGCTGGCCGCCTCGCCGCTGCCGGACTCGGCGATCCGGATGCTCACCAGGCAACGGCCCGCCATGGTGCTGAACCTTCAGGTATGCAGGGTCGGCCCTCACGAGGCGACCACGGCCGGGGGGCAGTAGAGGTCTGGCCCAGCGTGTTGGAGTGCCACGGCGCCTTGCCCGGCTCGTTCATGGAAGACCTGGCGATCCTGGACCAGGCCGAGGCCGCCTGGTTCGAGCGCGTCGCTGACACGGAGCACTCGGCCGGTCCAGCTAATTATTAACACTTGGTCGAAATTCATGTACCTTCGCACCGCGAGCTGTCCGGACGGACGGCCGACTGGCGAGCGCAAAGGGGTGCTCAGGTGGACGAGCGCAGGAACAAGGCCCGCTACCTCGGTGAAGGGGTGGCCCGATGAGCTCCGCCCGGGTCGAGAAACTGCTGCAGAGCATGACGCCGGCCGAGAAGATCGGTCAGCTCATCCAGTACTTCTACTTCCGGCTCCCCGAGCGCGGCGACCCGAGCATGGTGCCGCCCGGGCAGGTGGAGGCGGTCGAGGCTGCGCTGGCCGCAGGCCGGGCCGGTTCGCTGCTGTTCGTCACCGACCCGGCGACGTCGAACCGCCTGCAGCGGCAGGCGATCGCCGGCAACCGGCACGGCATCCCGGTGCTGTTCGGTTTCGACGTCATCCACGGCCTGCGCACCATCTTCCCGGTGCCGATCGCCCTGGCCGCGTCGTGGAACCCCGAGCTGATCGAGCAGTCCCAGGCGGTCGCCGCCCGGGAGGCCCGGGCCGTCGGCATCCACTGGGCCTTCGCCCCGATGCTGGACATCGCCCGGGATCCTCGCTGGGGCCGGATCATCGAGGGCGCCGGTGAGGACCCGTACCTGGGCTCGGTGGTCGCCGCCGCCCAGGTGCGCGGCTTCCAGGGCCCGCACCTCGGCGCCGACGAGCACATCATCGCCGGCCCCAAGCACTTCGCCGGTTACGGCGCCGCGCTCGGCGGGCGCGACTACGACGAGGTCGACCTGTCCGACCAGGAGCTCTGGAACACCTACCTGCCCCCGTTCAAGGCGGCGATCGACGCGGGCGCGGGCAACGTGATGTCGGCGTACATGGACCTGAACGGCGTACCCGCCACCGGCAACCGCTGGCTGCTGAACGACATCCTGCGCGAGGCACTGGGCTTCGAGGGTTTCGTGGTCTCGGACGCCAACTCCGCCCGTGACCTGGCGGCCCACCACTACGCGGCCGACCTCACCGATGCCGGGGCCCGGGCCCTGAACGCCGGCCTGGACCTCGAGATGGCCATCCTCGACCCGGCCTTCGAACACCTGGACGAGGCGCTGGAGAACGGCCAGGTCGACATCGAACGGATCGACACCAGCGTCCGCCGCCTGCTGTCGGCCAAGGAGGCGCTCGGTCTGCTGGACGACCCGTTCGTGGACGAGCAGGCCGCGCAGACCGTGCTGAACGACCCGGCCCACCGCGAAACAGCCCGGAAAGCGGCCGAGGAGAGCGCGGTTCTCCTGCGCAACGAGAACGATCTGCTGCCGTTGACCGGGATCGGATCGGTCGCCGTGCTGGGCCAGATGGCAAACTCCAAGCGCGACACCCTCGGGCCGTGGATCTTCGACTACGACCTCGAAGAGACCGTCACCGTCCTGGAGGGGATCCGCGCCCACGCCGCCGGGCTCGAGACGCCCGTCGAGGTCACCTATGCGCCGGGGGTGCCCTCGCCCGTCCGGCTCTTCCCGTCGATGTTCGACATGTGGGGCGACGGCAGCAAGACCGGCGAAAACTTCGACAGCGAGGCTGAGCTCAGCCGTGCGGTCGAGATCGCGACGGCTGCCGACGTCGCGGTTGTGGTGGTCGGCGAGCGTCAGGACATGATCGGTGAAACCGCCTCCCGTTCCACCCTTGACCTGCCTGGCGAGCAGCTGGCCCTGCTTCAGGCCGTGGTGGCCACCGGTACGCCCACCGTCGTGGTCCTGATGAGCGGCCGTCCGCTGGACCTGCGCTGGGCCGAGGCCAACACCCCCGCCATTCTGCAGGTCTGGTACCCCGGGACGCGGGGCGGTGAGGCTGTGGCCAATCTGCTGTTCGGGCAGGCGGTTCCCGGCGGCAAGCTGCCCTTCACCTGGCCGCGCCACGTGGGGCAGGTGCCGATGCACTACGCCCACACCCGATCCCACGACCCGAGCAAGCAGGGCCGCCGCTACTGGGACGAGGAGAGCACCCCGCTGTACCCGTTCGGGTTCGGCCTCAGCTACGCGAAGTTCGCCTACAGCAACCTTGCCGTCAGCAGTCCGAGCACACCTGTGGACGGTGTGGTCACCGTCAGCGTGGACGTCACCAACACCTCGGGCCGGGACGGGAACGAGGTGGCCCAGCTCTACCTGCACCAGCGTTACGGCACGGCGTCACGACCGGTCCGGCTGCTGAAGGGTTTCCGCCGTCTGCACCTGCGGGCCGGCCAGACCGAACGGGTCGAATTCGCCGTTACAGCAGAGGAACGGCGCTACTGGAGCGCGGCGACCCGTGACTGGGTCCTCGACGCAACCAGCTTCGACGTCTGGGTGGGCAGCAGCTCGACCGCCGACCTGCACACCGAGTTCACCGTCACCGACTGAGCAGTCCGGCCCGCACCCCTTACGACACTTCGTCGCAATGGGTGCGGGCCGAGGCTCCGGCGAAAACGATGGCGCCTCAGCCTTTCTCTGTCGGAACCTGCATGACGCCGGAAGCGCGGCAGTCATTTGGGCCGACTGCGGCGGCGTGGTGGTCACCAACCAGATCACCTGCCCGGAACGACAGAGGGGGACCGCGCCCGAGGGGCTCGCCTGAGGGCAGGATCGGCGCAGCCCGTGCTGACGCCCAGTCATGAGCGGTGGCGATCTCGGCCTGGGCCGGGAAGACCTTGTGCAGCAGTATCGCGCTTCACAAGTCGAAGGCTCGCTTATCCAGGTCGGCATCGACGCGCGTCAGCACGGGGCTGGTCATAGCGGTGCCGCCCGCGGAAGGCTTGCAGGATGGCATCGGACATCGCGTCCTGCTCCAGATCCGGTCCCAGCCGCCGGTGCGCGAAGCGGTACAACGCCAGCGCGTGCCGCTCGTAGACCAAGGAGAACACCTCAGGCTCGGACAGGGACCCGGCCACCAGGGCCGCATCCCCTGTCATCACCTCGTCACGGGGTGGGCCTTCGGCCTGGGCCACACCGGGCCTCTCATCGGTCGGCTTCACAACGCTCCCTCCGTTCGAGCGCCGTGTGGCGCCCGCCGACCTGTATTGGTTCTCAGCGTCGATCGAGTTCACGGGTCGATCGGTCCCGGAATCTACAAGCGCCCCGACGGAACGTCGTAGCGTCCGCGCGGACCCCTTCAGCGCCTCTCAGCGATTTGCGGCGGACCGTGAGGACAAGGGGTCTTCCCCGCCCGGACGCCTGACTCGCCGCCCGCCGAGCAGGCGCCTACGGTGAGTCGTGTCCAGATCCACTCTCAGCCTGCATCTCGAACGTGTGAGCCATGTCTTTCGCATGGACCTGGTCCGCTCGGAGAAGGCGATCGTCCACCTGACCACGTTCGTCGTCGCGGGCGTTTCCACGATCCTCATCACCCGCGCCTACCTCGCCCTGACCGGCTATCCACAGATCGGCGGCGACACCGGCCTGCACGTGGCTCATGTGCTGCCGGGCGGGCTGCTCATGATGCTTGCTCTCGTCCTGGGGTTCGCCTACATCGGCCGTGGGCCGCGGCCGGTCGCGGCCCTACTGGGCGGGGTGGGCTTCGGGCTCTTCATCGACGAGGTGGGCAAGTTCGTCACGGCCGACAACGACTACTTCTTCGAACCGGCAGCCGCGATCATGTACGCGGTCTTCGCGGGACTGGTGGTCGCCGCGCACACCTGGCGCCGGCACCGGCCCCTCAGCGACCAGGAGAAGGTCGCCAACGCCGCCCACGTGCTGGTGGACGGACTGGCCGGACGGCTGCCGGACTCCCGTCGCCGTGAGGTGGTGGCCACGCTGGATGCTCTGGGGCACGTGCGCGGGGCCCCGGAACTGCGCGAACTGCTGACGATGGTCGAGCCGAGGCCGCCGACGCTACCCCAGCGCTTCGAAAGACTGTGGGGAACGGTCGCTGAAGCCTTCGACCGCGTGGCCCAGTCCCGGTTCGCCGCGCCCCTGCTGGCTGTGCTGTTCGCATTTCAGGCGATCGGGGCCGCGCTGGTGGCGGTGGGTCTCTGGCAGACCGGCGACTCCTACGCAGTCACCATCTGTGGGGTACTGATCGGCACGAGCGCCTCACTGGTCTTCGCCGCGCTGGGAGTACGGATGTGGCGGATGAACAGCAAACGCTGCGCCCTGGACTGGTTCCAGCGCTCGGCCCTGACAAGTCTCCTGCTCACACAGGTCTTCCTGTTCGCGGCGTCCCAGTTCGCCGCGGTCATCGGCCTCCTGGTCGACCTGCTGCTCCTGGGCGTGGTGGCCACCAGCCGAGCCCGGGTACTGCCTCGACACGACCGAGGCAGTACGTTGGGCGACGACCACGAGAAGGCACAGCTCTCGACGTTCTGAACCATAGGGTGTGCCCAGCCTCCGTCAGGGAGGGGTGGGGTCTCACCCAAGTTGGGGCCGCCGGTGGCCTCCCGTTGCGCGGGAGGCCACCAGGGCGTCCTACGTCAGTGTCCTGCCTGCGAACGTCATCCGCAGGATCTCTTCGTTCTCCTGACCCATGGTCTCGACAAATCTGGTGCGTCCCGGCGCGCCATCTGCTCGCGCACTTACGCGGTGACCTTCCCTGTGATGTCGAAGATCAGTGTGCTGGGCACGCAGCAGCATCCGCTCTACGGCGCGCTGACCATGGCCGTGCCGGTGGGCCAGGACAACCAGCAGTTCCGCGAAGACCTGCGGGGGCACGGCCTGAACCCCACCGAGGATCCGGACGTCCTGTGGAGCTTCGAGAGGTTCGTGATCTCCAGGGACGGACGGCCGGTCGCGCGTTTCGGCCCCAAGGTCGCCCCGGACGACCCGGCCCTTCCGAAGGTGCTGAACGTGGAGCTGGCCGCTGGCTAGCAGGCCGCGTGCTGAAAGGGCCGGGGCACCTGGTGAGCAGGCGAGCGGCCACCTGCAGACGCTGGCAGTGCTGCCCCGGCAGCACTGCCAGGCTGGACGGCCGGGATCAGCCGCCCGGCCCGACGGCCCCGACCGAAGCAGGGCTCGTGTCGTGCTCCGGGCGTAGCCGTCGCCGCGGACTTGCCTGGTCGACGCTTAGTTGCTCGTCGGGCAACACTTGCCTCAGGAGAAAGACGGCGCTAACTTTCCTGTTAGGCAAGAAAGCTTCCGACTGAGAGGACGATCCGATGGATGCCCACGAAGCGCAGCAGACCCTGGACCAGGTCGCTCAGCGACGACAGCAGGCCATCGACGAGGGCACCGCTCCTTGGAGCTGGAGGGCCACGTGGAGCCTGTGTTCCAGCGCGCTCGCCCTCGGCGTGCTGGTCGACGTCGACATGATCTGGCTGTGGGTCCTGCTGATGGTGATGGGGGTCGGGTTCGGGTACCAGCGCGGGGTCACCCTGAAGGGGGTGCGGCCGTCCTTGCGGTGGCAGATGGCCTATGGCGCGACCTTGGTCCTGGCCGTACTGGTCAATATCCTGTTCCAGGCCGTTGCACGAGGGCTGGACTGGCCCATGCCGAACACGATCGGCATGATCGGCGTCGTCCTGGTGTTCGTCGGGGTGACCAAGCCGGTGCAGGCCTCCATGGTCCGGAGCATGCGCCCATGAGCACCGCCGACCCCGAACCCACCGGCATCGTCACCGACCCCCACGCCAACCCCAACGACATCGCCATCGACGAGTTCCTGCACACCCCGGCCCGGCTGAACATCTGCTCGCTGCTGGCCCCGGCCGACTGGGTCCAGTTCTCCTTCCTGCGCGACACCATCGGCACCAGCGACTCGGCCCTGTCCAAGCAGGTGACAGCCCTGGAGCAGGTCGGCTACGTAGAGGTGCGCAAGGAGCGGGCGATGCGCCGGCAGACCACCGTGCGCCTGACTGACACCGGTCGCGCCGCCTTCAACGCCTATCTGGCCAACCTGGAACGCCTGGTCGCCCGGGCTCGCGGTGGTCAATGACTTCAGACCGGGCCGGCCAGGGTGACGCCCGGCCCCACCCCCGGCTCCCCGCGGCCACCCCAGCCGCAAGCATTACTCCTCCGTCTGGGTTCCTCCACCATCTCGTGGCCCAGGAACTGCGCCCAGAAGCGGGTTAGGCGCTGCGGCTCACGCGCGTCGAAACTGAGGGCGAACAGATGAGGAGTCATCTCCCGGCAGGAAAAGGAACGCCTCCCAGGTCCTACCCGCCCGCAGAACCCCCGGCCCGGCCAGATTCTCCCCGGCCCGGTAGGCGCGCCCCACGCCACCGGGAATCCCCGTCCCGACCAGCCGACGGCTACGCCCCTGAGCGGCAAGGTACTGGCCGAGGATCTGCCGCATGTCCAACACCTCAGGCCCGGCCAGATCCGCCACCCGCCCGGCCGGCCTGCCCAGCGTGAGCTCGGTCAGGCGTTGCGCCACGGCGTCCACATCCACCGGTTCAAAGCGCAGCCCTCGCGGGGCCAGGGCTAGCGGCAGCCGGGTGAGGAACTTGGCCACCGGCAGCACGAACTCGTGCAGCTGAGACACCCGGACGATGCTGAACGGAACCCCGGAACGCTCGAACGTCTGCTCGGCCCTGGCCTTCGCCCTGAAGTAACCGATCGGCATCCGGTCGGCGCCGACCACCGAGATCAGCACCAGATGCTCGGTCCTGGCCCGCCGGGCGGCTTCGACCAGGTTCTCGGCCGCCACGTCGTCGCCCTTGGCCCCGCCGGCCAGGTGCAGCACGGTCGAGACCCCCTCCAGGGCCTCGGTCAGTCCCCGGCCCTTGACCGTGTTGCCGGCGACATACTGAATTTGAGGACGATCGGTGCCGGGTTTGCGACTCAGCACCCGTACGTCGTGGTCGGCTTGGACCAGCAGGGGGACGACGCGGCTGCCGATGGTTCCGGTGCCACCGGTCACCAGGACGGGATGGGTCATGAACGGCATCTCCCTCATGTCACATGCGCGGCTCGGCGCTCGTCACAGGGGTGACGTACGAGCGCTGGAGGATGTGACATGACCGATCTCGACGACCTGGCCGGGCACTTCGAGCAGGAACGACCCCGGCTGTGGGCCGTGGCCACGCACCTGCTGGGCTCCGCCGCCGACGCCGAGGACGCCGTCCAGGAGACGTGGCTGCGCCTGGAACGATCCCGGGCGCAGGACATCCAGAATCTCCAGGGCTGGCTGACCACTGTGGTCTCCCGGGTCAGCCTGGACATCCTGCGCAGCCGTCGTCGCTCGACCGCCTCAGCCTGGTTGGTAGAGGCCTGGCCAGGTGAGGCGAACACCAACGCCGATCCGGTGGATCCGGAGCCGAACCCGGCCGACCTGGTCGCCGAGGCCGATAGGGCTGGTGCCGCGCTGCTGTTGGTCCTGGAGATCCTGCAGCCGGCCGAGCGGATCGCCCTGGTCCTGCACGACGTGTTCGGCTACTCCTTCGAGGAGGTCGCCCAGGTTCTCGGGCGCTCCGGCCCGGCCACCCGTCAACTGGCCTCCCGGGCCCGGCGGCGGGTCCGGCAGGTGGGGCGGCCCGCCGTTGCCAGCCGCCGCGACGAGCGGCTGATCGTCGACGCCTGGCTGGCAGCGGTACGGACCGGCGATCTGGGCGCGCTGGTGTCGTTGCTGAGCGAGCAGGCGGTGCTGCGTGCCGACTTCGGCGAGCATCAAGAGGTGCTCGAGGGCGCCGATGCCATCTCGCAGCAGGCCGTGCTGTTCGGGCGCCTGGCCGAGCGGTCGGTGCCCCTGCTCGTCGGTGGGCTTCCCGGCCTGGCCGCGGTGATGAACGGGCGGGTGGTCTCGCTGATGGCCTTCCAGATCGTCGACGACCAGATCGACGGCATCGAGGTGCTGGCCGATCCGCAGCGCCTGGGTACCTTCGAGGAACTGGGCCCTGCGGCGGCGGGCCGGAAGGCCGCCGAATAATCAGGCGTACGCAGAACGGGTCTCTGCCACCATGACGTCATGCCGCCGGAAACGATCCGCCACCACGACACCGGCCATGACCTGACCCACTACTTCGGTCGCCTGCTCGTCACCTGCCCGAACTGCTCGGGCCAGGCGCTGATCCTGCCCACCCCAGGCACCCCGTACGACCAGGAAAGCCACTACGACGCCGTCTTTCACCCGCGTCGGCTCACCTGCACGCGCTGCGCCGCCGTCGCGGGCTGGAGCATGCGCAGGGAAGGCAAGGTCGGGTTCGGCGTCTGTGTGTCCGGTGGCACCAGCGATCCGTTCTTCGGCCACCCCCTGTGGCTGCAGACTCCCTGCGCCGGGCATGTCCTGTGGGCGTACAACGGGCAGCATGTCGAAGACCTGCGCGCGTACGTCGCTGCCGGCCTGCGGGAACGCGGTGAGACTCGCGCGAACTCCAGCATGTTCTCCCGGCTGCCCCTGTGGATGAAGGCCGCAGACAACCGCGGCCAGGTGCTCGCCGGACTGGCGAAGCTTCACGATCTGACGGCATGCGTTCGTCGGTGAGGGCCGAGAAACGCTTGCGTTGAAGTGCGCTTCAACGGTGATAGTGGACGGGTGACCGCCACCGACCCTGATGTCGAGACCTGGCTCAGCATCGCCGACGTCTCGCGGCTGACCGGACTCAGCGCGCCGACCCTGCGCTGGTACGAGCGCGAGGGACTGCTTCCGCGGGTGCGGCGCGGGTCTGACCGGCGTCGACGCTACAGCGAAGCTGAGGCCCAGCTGGTGGTGCTGCTGGCGCGGCTGCGCGCCACCGGCATGCCGACGGAGGAGATGCGCACCTTCTCGATCCTGCTGGCCGGGGGCGCGCCCACGCATGGGCGCAGGCTGGCCCTGCTGGAACGGCACGAGGCCCGCATCCGCGCCCAGATGGCGGAGCTGGAGCAGGGTCTGGAAGTACTGCAGGGCAAGGCGGTTCACTACCGGTCGCTGATCGCCTCCGGCCTGGACTGCGAGGGCCGGCTGGTGGACGCGGCAGTGGCAGTCGAACAGCGAAGGAGTGACGTGTGATTCCGCAGACCCATTTAGATTTGCTGACCCGGCCCCTGTTCGGGCATCTGGCCACCATCCGCCCGGAGGGGCGGCCCCAGGTGAATCCGATGTGGTTCCTCTGGGACGGTGAGCACCTGAAGCTGACCAACACCACCACCCGGCACAAGTACCGCAACGTCACGGCCCATCCGCAGGTGGCGTTGTCGGTGGTCGACCCGGACGAGCCGTACCGCTATCTGGAGGTGCGGGGCACGGTGACCAGCATTGAACCGGATCCGGATGGGGCGTTCTTCGCGGTGCTGGCCGAGCGGTACGGCATGACGATGCAGGGACCGGTCGGGGACGCGCAGCATCGCGTGGTCTACGTGGTGCGTCCCGAGCAGGTCAGCTTGCAGTAAGGGGGGACAGTACGACATCAGGCGGCGACGCGCTTGAGGTTCTCACCTTCGCCGACCTCACGTCGCCGGGCGAAGGCCGGAGCCGGGGCCTGACCCGTTCAGCGGGCTTACAGACCCGTCAGCAGAGGCCGTTTCGAAGCGAGGTGCCCCAGCGGATGACTGCTCGTGAGAACGGTCTGAGCGGTGATCCAGGCGGCGGAGTCGATCCCGGTGACATGGCGTAGATAGGCCAGGGTGACCTGTTGGACGAGGGCGACACGGTCGGGGTTCTCGTCGGTGGTCTCCGCCGACCTGTACCCGGAGATGCCACCCAGGAAGTGTTCCCCGCCGCGCACGGTGAGCAGGCTCTTGTCGCCGCGGCTGAGGGTGTAGGGGTCAGCCGTCCAGGCCGGGCCCCGGGTGGTGAGCGGAAGGTCGTCCTGGTCTCCGGCGACGACCAGGCCGGGGGCTGTGATGTGGGAGAAGTCCTGATCGCGCAGCCAGGGAAGGTGCTCATGGGCGAAGGGCGTCAGTTCGTCACCACCCTGACCCGCGGTGGCCAACTGGATACTGGCCATAACCCGGTCGTCGGAAAGGTCTTCGGCAACGCCGGTCTGCGGATCGGTGACGCGCAGACCGACCAGTAGGCCGGCGGTCTGACCTCCGAAGGAGTGCCCGGCCGCCACGATGCGGCCGCGGTCCAGGCGCCCGGACAGGCCCGGCACGGCTGCCTCCAGGGCGGCGAGTTCGTCGAGGATGCGCCGCATGTCCTGCACGCGATGGCACCACAGGTGCGGCCGGCGGGGGTCGTCGGCGGGAAGGCGCATCCGCTGGGAATCGAGGTGGGTGGCCTGGATCACGGCGAAGCCGCCGGATGCCCAGTGGTCGACCAGCGGGGCGTAGCCGTCCAGGTCCGAACCGAAGCCGTGAGCGAAAAGGACGACCGGAAGTTCGGTTCCGGTCGTGGGGGCAATGACGCGCACGTGCAGGTCGGTACCGCGCAGTGGTGCACTCAGCACGAGGGGCTTGAGTGACAGAGTCGCGCTGGCGGCGGGACCGGACGCGCGGGTCGTGGGGAACGCGGTCATGAATGCATCTGCCTTTCAGGGGGTCTGGCGTCGCAGCGTGGAGTTTCACCGTCGCGGACGTAGGAGCTACGGTAAAAGTTGACGCTGGCGTCAAAGGCAAGTGCGTGTGATGCCCGGCACATGAACAGAGGTGAGGCAGGATGCGGATCGGTGAACTCGCGCGCCGTACGGGGGTGACCACCCGGGCTCTGCGGTACTACGAACAGCAGAACCTGCTCACCTCCGAGCGCAGTCACAGCGGACAGCGCCACTACGCAGAAGATGCGGTCGAGCGGATCCATCTCATTCGCCGGCTGTACGCCGCCGGGCTGAGCAGCAGGACCATCGCCGAACTGACGCCGCGCGTCATCGACGGTCAGGCCACCCCCGAACTCGTCCAGCGCCTGGTCGTCGAACGAGACGACCTCGATCAGCGCATCGCCGACCTCGTTCAGACGCGGGCCGAGCTCGAATCCGTGATCAGTGGCGCCTCGTTCAACCTGCACACCCGCGCCCCTTGTCCGTCGGGCGCCGAAGCATGACCCCGACGCGCCGGCCCTGGAATTGCTACGGATGCCTGCTCAGATGCACGATCCCGGGTCGTCCGTTGTTCCGATGATGAGATAGAGAGCCTCACGCAGCAGCGCGACCTGAGTGGGGGCGAGGGCCTGCACGGCTGCTTCCTCGGCAGCTTCGGTGCGCTGCGCGACGGCGGCACGGATCCGGTCGCCTTCCGGTGTGATGGCTGGGATGCGAGCTCGGCGGTCACGCGGGTCGACCAGCCGGGAGACGAATCCCGCCTTCTCCAGACGGTCGATCTCGGCCGTCAGCGTCGTCTTGTCCATGCCCAGTGCCTGTCCGAGCTCGATCTGGGTGAGATTCTTCGTCTTGTGAAGAGCACTGAGCACGATGTGATCGCGCAGGGTGATGCCGTGGCGGGCGGCCTCCGAACCCACGAGGGCGTGCATGCGTTGCGCTGCGCGGTGCAGGAGCCAGGTCAGCTCGGAGTCGGGCCCCGGTCCCAGAGTGGGGTGCGGAGCTTGGTGCGCGGCCGGCGAGGAGTCCATGGGGCACTTTCTCATTCCACGGAGTTCGCGAATTGCCGGGGCAGGAGCGGGATGCCGTCGTAGGCACGCACGTCGTGGGCGGGCACTACCTGAAATGCTCGGCTGAGGGCGATGCTGCGCTGTAGGCCCAGCCGGACGGTGGCGGGGTCGACGTCGGCGAGGCGGCGCATCAGCCAGGGACGCTCGGCGCCCCGGGTGATGCCGTCCATCTGCCACGTGAGGTCCCCGATGAATGCGTACCGCTTGCCAGAAGGCAGGGTCACGAACACCACGACGGACCCGGACGTGTGCCCCGCGGCCAGGGCGACGACCAGGGAGCCGTCGCCGTGCACATCGAAACTTGCTGGAAAGCCCAGGTACTCCGGACCGGTGAGGGCGTACTCGCGAATGGGCAGGCCCTGGGACACGGAGCGGAACACGGAGCCGTGCGGGTCGTCGGCTGCGTACTGGAGTTCGTCCTTGTTGATCCACACCGGTACGCGCAGCGAGTCCAGTCCGCTGACGTGATCCCAGTGCACATGGGTGACCAGCACCCCCAGCAGCCGTGACTGGTCGTATCCCGCGGCGGCAAGTTGCTGCGCGACCGTCTCGCCCTGCTCGTAGGGGGCCCGCTCCAGTCGCGCGAGCATCTTGATGTGGGCGGCCACGTTCTCCCCGAAGCCCGCATCGATCAGCAGGTCACCCCGGGGATGACTGACCAGCACAGCCGTTGCCGCGAAGTGCCTCATGTCCCGGAAAGACCCACCCGTGACGGCGAACTTGGCCCGCGTGGCGTACGTGCCGGTCGGTAAGCGGTAGAGCGCCATGTCCGCCGGCGGACGGGCCTGGGGCAGCGAACTGGACCAGAAGGAGGACTGCTCGATGACCATGACGAGATAGTACGAGCTCGGATCATCTCATTCAAGAGTAGTTCGTGGAGAGCGGAGAAGGAGGGGGCGAGGACACAATGTCCTGGACGACTCCCAGCGGGTGGCCGCGTTCCCCGGACGCCACCGAGGGATGCCGCAATTTGGCTCGGCAATGCTGGAAGGTGACCGCCCTGCGGTCCGTCCGGACGGCTCCAGCGAAATGTGACTGGAAACGGTCAAATGTAACCGGGGCTCGGTTACATTTGCCGGGTGGTGGAGGACCTGAGCTCGGCTCAGCAGCTCAAGCAAGGGCTTGCGAATAAGTCGCGGTCCTTCGTGCCGCCGGTCCGGCTCGACATCAGTGACGGCACTGTAGACGGGGAGCCGGTGGTGATTGCCCGGGTGCACGAGTGTGACCCGTCGGCCAAGCCATGTCGGGCAGCCACCAGCGGCAAGGCTTACCTGCGCAGCTATGACGGTGATTTCGAGCTGTCGCAGGTGGAGGAGCAGGGGTTTCTTGCGGCTCGAACTTCCCCTCATTTTGATCGGCGTCCCGTCGAGGGGGCTGCCCGTGAGGACCTGGACGAGGAGCTCGTCTTCTCGTTCATTCGCGCGGTGAAAGACCGAGACCCAGGAGGACTGGGGCGTTTCAGGTCTGATGAGGAGCTCTTGCGCCGGGCGGGGGTGATTCTGGACGGTGGACAGCCCAGCGTGGCCGGCCTCCTGGCACTGGGCGTCTATCCGCAGCAGTTCTTCCCTCGTTACGTGATCCAGGCTGCGGCGGAGTCCAGGCCCGGTGATCCTGCCGGGGTCCGGGCCCGGAACCAGATGACGATCACCGGCCCCATCCCGCGCATGCTGGACGAAGCCATGGCGTGGGCGCGCCGAACGTTCGACAGTGTCATCGTCACCGAGGCCGGGGGCATGGTGGTGGACGAGCCTGAGTACCCCCTCGTGGCTTTTCGGGAACTCGTCGCCAACGCCCTGGTGCACCGTGACCTGGACAACTGGTCCGAAGGACTGTCGGTTGAGGTGCGCCTGCGGCGCGACCGGCTCGTTGTCAGTAACCCCGGCGGCCTGTACGGGATTACGACGGATCGGTTGGGCCGGGAAGGTGTCACGTCGGCGCGGAACGCGAGGCTGGTCGCGATCTGCCAGCACGTGCGCACGCCGGACACCGGAGCGCGGGTGATTGAGGCACTGGCCAGCGGTATCCCCATCGTGGGTTCCTCCCTGGCCGAGGCCGGCCTGCCCCCGGCCAAGTTCATCGATGCGGCGATCCGTTTCACTGCCATTCTCAATCGCTCCGATGGCCCTCAGCGGAGCCGAGCGTCGCTGACCTCCACTCAGCGGCGGGTTTATGACGCATTGGAGCGCGACTCCACGGTGAGGGATCTGGAGGACGTTCTTGGGCTGACGGGGGCAACTCTTCGGAAAGCCCTGCGGGTCCTGGTCAACTCGAACCTGGTGACGCAGCAGGGCGGGCGAGGGCGCCCAACCACCTATCGCCGTCTGTAACTCTTCTCCCGCGACCTGATGACGTGAGAGGTGCCGTCCGGTTACCAAGCCGCTGTTGCCGATCGGACAATGGTGATGATGTTCCCGGGCACTCGATCGGATCGGTTGCTGCGTAGGGCCGTCGTTCAGTCGACATCCATTGGGACGCAGTGGGAGTCGGTGGGGCGAAGAGGAGCGAGCGGTTGGCCGTTCCCGTCCACGACAACCCAGTGCGCCTCGTCATCGGTGAACGTGTACCGCTCTCCTACGGCTCGTCCTGCAGGCCCATGCCGACCGGCCCTTGACGGCCGTCTTCCCGCAGTTCGGAGGAGTAGCCGACCTCGACCTCCAGGCTGGGGGACGGCGTCGTGAAGCCGGCCTGGAGGGCGGCCTGCCACTGCGTGCCCATGAGTTCGCAGGTCTGCTGCACGGTCCGCCCCGGCCTGACGTTTCCCCGGATCCCCGTGCACTCCCGAGATGCGCACCGCATCCCCTCCGTGGCCTGTCGGCAGGGGCCTATCTATGGCCATTGGGTGGGGTGGATCGGTCTTCATCGAGGTGGCCTGCCGGGATGCGCGCCGGTGGACCGGGAGGGCAGCACGCCTACCTGGGTGATCAGACCGAATGGGTGGTTCCTGCGGCCGGGCGTGCTTGGTCGAGGCAGCGCTGCAGGCGGCCCAGGTAGTCGTCGAACGACTCCTCGGGGGCCCAGGTCTGGTAGGCCGTGCCGGCCGCGGCCTGGAGAAGATTGAGCTGCAGGGTGGTGCTCAGCCCGTCGCCGTGTTGCTGAACCGCCCATTCGACCAGGTCGGTGCGGAACTGTGCCCCGAAGGCCTGGGTGCGCTGGGCGAGGGCGGGGGAGGCGGCCTTCAGCCGGCGCTGCAGGGGCATCCGGTCGCGCAGGGTCTCGTTGAACCCGAGCATGATCGCGCTGAGAGAGTCCCACAGCGGCTCGTCGGCGGGGCGCTCGCTCATCAGGGCGCGCCAGTTCTCGCGTTCTTGCGGGTCCTGGTCGAAGACCACGGCTTCCTTGCCCGCGAAGTAGTTGAAGAACGTGGCCCGGGACACGTCGGCGGCTTCGGCGATCTGCTCGACGGTCGTGCCCTCGTAGCCCTGTTCCTCGAACAGCCGCAGCGCGGCGGCGCGGATGCCGCGCCAGGCGGCAAGCTTCTTGCGCTCCCTGAGATTCATCGTGGACGAGTGTACTCTCTGGACGTGTCTATAGTTAGACGCGTCCAATCTTGAGGAGTGAGTCATGAGTAAGGTCTGGTTCATCACCGGCACGTCCCGCGGCTTCGGCCGTTCCTTCGCCGAGTCCGCCCTGGAACGGGGGGACCGGGTGGCGGCGACCGCCCGCAACCTCAGCAGCCTGGACGACCTGGTGGCCAGGTACGGCGAGGCGGTGCTGCCGCTCGCGCTCGACGTCACCGACAAGTCGGCGGTCATCGCGGCGGTGCAGGCCGCGCACGAGCGGTTCGGCCGACTGGACGTGGTGGTCAACAACGCCGGCTACGGCCTGTTCGGGATGGTCGAGGAGATCACCGAGCAGCAGCTGCGCGAGCAGCTGGAGACGAACCTGTTCGGGGCGTTCTTCGTGACCCAGGCGGTGCTGCCCATCCTGCGCGAGCAGGGGGCCGGGCACATCGTGCAGATCTCCACCATCGGCGGCATCGGCGCCTTCCCCTCCCTGGGTGGCTACCACGCATCCAAGTGGGCGCTGGAGGGACTGTCGGAGTCGCTGGCCCAGGAGGTCGCCGGCCAGGGCATCAAGGTCACGCTGGTCGAGCCGGGCGGGTACGCCACCGACTGGGCGGGCAACTCGGCCGCGCACGCCGAGCCGAACCCGGTCTACGACGGAATCCGCCAGGCCATGTCCGAACGTAGTGGCGACGCCCAGTACGGCGACCCGAACGCGGCCGGCCCGGCGCTGCTGAAGATCGTCGACGCCGAGAACCCGCCGCTGCGCGTGCTGTTCGGCTCCCAGCCGTTGGACATCGTGAAGTACGTGTACGCCCAGCGGCTGCAGACCTGGGACGAGTGGAGCGAGGTCTCCCGGCAGGCCCAGGGCTGAGCCGAAATCTGCTGGATCTGAAGGAGGAGCGCGGCCATGGTGGTCACCGGTGTCGTCCTGAGCTTGCTGCTGGCCGCGCTCCTCGCGCTCACCGGCAGCGGAAAAGTACTGAATACGTCGTCCTCGCAAGGTATCCGGGATTCTCTGACGGTACCGCCGTCGTTGTGGCGGGCCATCGGCCTCTTCGAGCTGGTACTCGTCGTGGCCCTGATCCTGGGGGCCTTCCTCCCGGCGGCCACCGTGGTGGGGGCGATCGGCGTGGTGGTCCTCATGATCGGGGCGATCGTCACGAGGTTGCGGGCGCTGGGAGTCGCACAGCCGGCCGGCCTGGTGGCTGACGGCGTCGTCCTGCTTGTCGGCGTTCTCGCAGCGGTGCTCCGCACAGCCTGAGCCGGGACTCGGTCACGGCCCGGCGCTCACAGCTGAACGGCTCGCTCACAGACACTGATGTGGGCGACCCGCAGGAACCTCCCGAACGGTGAGGGGCTCAGCCGATCGGCCGGATGAGACTCACGATGCCTCCTTCTTCCGGTGGCCGAGCCCCAGGGATGCCTCAGGGACGCCACGGATCCCGAACCCGCTGCCGCCCGGACGACTCTGAGAAGAGCTCGCCGGGCGGCACGAGGCGGCCCGGCCCGAGGAGACCGAGGCCCTCCCATGCCGACCACGACCAGCGAAACACTCAGCACCCCAGCGAAAATCTCCCTGCTGTGGGTGTTCGTCTCACTCAACTACATCTACTGCGACGTGCTCGGGCACATGGACCGCCAGGTGCTCCAGGACTATCTGGCCGGTGAGATCAGCGGGGTCCAGGTCACGCAGCCGTTCCTGCTGGCGGCCGGGGCGCTGGTGGAGATCTCGTTCGTGATGGCGCTGCTGTCCCGGCTGCTGCCGGAGCGGGCCAACCGGCGGGCGAACCTGGTCGCGGGGGCCTTCCTGACCGCGGTTCAGGCGGCCACATTGACGTGGGGCACGGTGACGATCTACTACGCGTTCTACAGCGTCATCGAGATCATGGGCACCGGCTACGTGGTCTGGCTGGCCTACCGCTGGCGGTCCGGCCGGCCCTGAACCAGCGGAGGCTGGGTGCCCGAGGTCTGCCGTGGTCACGCTCGCCGCAGGGGGGAGCGGCGTAGCTGCGACGATACCCCAGCGATGCCCGGGCGAAACAGACCTGTTCTTCGTTTATGTGGTGATTTAGGGTGTGGGTCGGTCGCTGTCACGGCGGTCTGCAGCTGTGTAACGTCAAGGAGATGGCATGACCCTGCGCAAGTACTTTGCTGTTGCCGCAACCACTCTGGCCCTGACCGGTGGTGCACTTCTCGTGGGCCCGGCCAGCCCGGCGTTCGCGGCGTACAACTGCACCTTCGACCAGGATGCCCGCAACAACGCCTACGCCGGCTACTACGCGGGTAACACGACCCAGCCATCCTCTACCGGCCTGTCGCAGGCGGGTATCGAGGCGCAGTGCCTGCTGCAGTACCGCGGTTTCAGCCCGGGCACGATCGACGGCGTCTTCGGCACCAACTCGCAGAACGCCGCCAAAGCCCTCCAGCGCAAGGCGAACTCACGGTACGGCGCCGGACTGACCGTGGACGGCAAGGTCGGCCCGGCCACCTGGCCCTACCTGCGCAGCCTGAACTACAACTACCGGTAACACCTCCCGCTGGCGGGGCGGCGGGTAGAGCCTCAGCGCCCCGCCGGTACCCGTGTGTCATGCCCGACGACCTCGGGCTGCTGCCGGTAACCCACGTGCCATCCCAGCACCCACACCAGCGCCTCGGGTGAGGGGTGCCGGCGCAGCAGACGGCCCAGGCCGGCGAGGCGAGAACCGCCCCCTCGGGGCGCGGTCTGGGCCGTACTGAAACGCTTCTCCAGCAGGGCCTGAGCCCGCCCGTAACCCTTTCCCTGCTGCCACATTCCCCAGAAGGTGGAGCGAAGACGCACGTGCACCACGGCGTCCGGGGCGAACACCAGCGGCGTGCCCGCAGCCTGAACCCGCCAGCTCAGGTCCGTGTCCTCCAGAATCCGCACCTCAGGGTCGAACCCACCCACCGAGACGAAGACACTGCGCCGGATACCCAGGTTCTCGGCGCTGGCGTGAGGAAGGCCCGGCCCGAACGCGGACTCCTGCAGGCCGTCGTTCTGGGGAAGCGTGCGTGAACGAATAACTTTGGACGAGTTGAGCTGAGTCGCGTCGAGCCGCCCGGCGACGAACGGGGTCCGTTGCAGAGCAAGCATCATCTGCTCCAGCCAGTCCGGAGCGACCTCGTCGTCCGCATCACAGAACACCAGGAAGTCGGCCGTGGACGTGGCGGCGGCGACGTTGCGGGCGTACCCGGCGCCCGGGTACGCGCCCGCGTCGATGATGCGCAGACCCGGCAGGCGGTCGGTGTACTGCGCGGCGACCTGCCGGGTGTCATCGATGGAGCCGTTGTCACTGACCAGGACTTCCCAGCTGCCACGGTACGTCTGCCCGGCCAGCGCCTCGAGCTGCGCGGCCAGGGTGTGCGCCGCGTCGCGGCAGGGGATGACCACACTGACGGAAGGGCTGGCTGAAGGGCTGAGAGAAGACATGGGGGAGCCGACCTCCGAGCACGATGAGCGTGTCGTCGGACGCATCGGCGCACCCGGCGGGCGGGGCACCTTCGGCCAGCACTTCGCTGGTCATCCTGCCTGCCCAGGCGCGGCAAGTCTCCAGGTGTGCAGGCATTTGTACACACTGTTAACCCGGCCGACATCGCTGCGCCCGCGGCCGGGAGACCTCAGCTCATCGAGGCCAGCAGCTCGCGGCAGGCGCTCTCGCAGGCCCGGCACACCTCGGCGCAGATCCGGCAGTGCTCGTGCATGTCGGCGTGGCGCTCGCACTCGTCGCCGCACGAGCGGCAGGCCGCGATGCAGACCTCGAGCTGGGCGCGGATCACGGCTGTGTTGTGCCCGCTCTGCCGGCTTAGCACCCGCGCGGTGGTGGCGCAGATGTCGGCGCAGTCGTTGTCCACCCGGATGCAGTCGAGCATCCCGTCGCCCAGGCAGGCGTCGGCGCAGGCCGTGCAGGTCTGTGAGCAGGCCAGGGCCTGCTCGATCGCGGCGGCCAGCAGGTCGGGGTTGATGTCACTGGTGGCCGGAAAGCTCTTGATCATGGCCAGGACGTTGCTCATCTTTGCTCCTCAGCTGCTCGTGCGTGGACCCAGGCAACCAGCGGCGGCGTGACCACGCATTGTCAGCTACCCGTCCGCCGGGGCTCCCTCAGCCGGTTCACCAGCGCGGCGAGGTGGTCCGGGGCCTCGAGATGGGCCAGGTGGGCCTGCCCGGCGAGTTCGTGCACTGCGGCGGTGGGGACGCGACGGACGATGTCGTCGAAGGTCGTGCCGTAGGGTGCCTGACCCCGGTTGCGTTCGCCCACCACGAGGTCGATCCGGTCGGCTCTACGGGCGAGCAGGGTGGGCAGCGGGGCCTGGTTGATGGCCAGCGTCTCCTGGTAGAGCGGTGCGCTGAGCTCGCGCAGAGCCGACCAGGCGCCGGAGTCGGACCGGAGTGCCCCGACGACCTCACTGGGCATGGCGGCGACCTGCCTGAGTGCCACCTCGGCGACCTGGTCGAGGTCCTGCGCGTCGTCGGCGGCCTTCAGATCGGGCAGGGCCGGGGCTCCGAACGGAGCCATGATCGGCTCATAGGCGATCAGGTGCGCGACCGGGACCCGGTCGGCCAGGTGCAGGGCGATCAGCCCGCCGTAGCTCCACCCGAGAACGGTCTGAATGTTGCAGAAGCTGCGCAGGACGGCCGTGGCGTCCTCGATCTCCGTCTCGAGGGTGTAGGTGCTGGTCAACGGGCCGGAAGGAACCCGGCCGCGTCGGTTCACCACGGCGATCGATGGCCAGCCCTCCAGGTGCTGGGCCACGGGGCCCCAGGCGGCGGCATCGGCCATGACGCCGGGGATCACGACGATGGCCGGCCCGTCCGGGGCTCCGTACACGTCTACCTGGATCCAGCTGCCGTTGACCTGGATCTCTTTCTGGATCATCTGCTCCATAATTGGATTCTGGAACGATCGCACTAGAATCGTCAACATGACCGCCCCCACGCGCCGCACCGCCGGACGTCCCCGGTCCTTCGACCGTGCCGACGCGCTGCGCCAGGCCGCGGTCCTGTTCTGGCGCCACGGCTTCTCCGGCACCTCCACCCGGATGCTGAGCGAGGCCCTGGGTGTCTCCAGTTCCAGCCTCTACGCTGCCTTCGGCAGCAAGGCCGGGCTGTTCGACGAGGCGGTGCGCACCTACGCGCTGCGCTACAGCGCCATCTACGAACGCGCCGTGGCCGAGCCCTCCCTCGCCCGGGTTCTCGAACGGGTGCTGATCGACTCCGTCGAGGAGTTCAGCCGCGTCGAGCAGGGGCACCCCGGCTGCCTGACCAGCAGTGCCGTCATGGCCGACACCTCGGCCACCCTCGACGTGCGCACCTATGTCGCTGATCTGCAACGGGCCGACGAGGCGCTCCTGTGCACCCGGATCGAGCAGGCCCGGGCCGACGGCGACCTCCCGGCAGCCACCGACCCGATCGTGCTGACCGAGCTGGTACAGGCTCTCTGGCAGGGCCTTTCGGTCCGCTCGGACCTGGGAGCCGGTCGGGACGAACTGCTCGGCGCAGCCCGGTTCGCCCTCACCCTCATCGCTTCGCCCGGGCGTTCCTGAGCCCGTCAGCCTTCACTCTTCGCGACGGTCGTGCGTGGTCGCACGCCTCTGAGTGCTCACCCGTGGGCAGTCCGTACAGCGGGGCGAAGGCGAAGTGAAAGCGCGGCGGGGGAGTGTTGTTGCACCGGACAAGCCACGGCGAACAACGGTTTTCCGGTGGTCCAGCATCCATCTCAGAAGGAGTTGCGACATGAAGGACACCACCGTGTACGAGGCGCCCGCCATCGCCGAGATCGGCGACTTCGCCCGGGTGACCCTGGGCCGCCCGGTCTGGGGCTTCGACAGCAAGGACCAGTGCGTCATCTTCAACTGCCAGTGACGACGTCGTAGTCCCTCCGCTTGGAGGGATGCGACCGGTTCAGCCATTTCGTCAGAAGGAGAACGACCATGCAGCACGACGTTTACGAAGCGCCCGCCATCGCCGAGATCGGCGACTTCGCCCGGGTGACCCTGGGCCGCCCCGTCTGGGGTTTCGACAGCAAGGACCAGTGCGTCATCTGGAACTGCGAGTAATTCGCCCCTGTGGCCGCGCCGGTTCGCCGGCGCGGCCACAGGCCCCTCGCCCTCGCTGCGCCTGACACGCGTGGTCCACCAACGCTTGGGACAATGGTGATGACTGTGGAATTCGTTGTTCTGCCTGACCGTGAAGGCGCCGGTCAGGCCCTCGAAGCCCTGAATGCCCTGGATCCCCACAATCTTCAGGACCGGCGCCATGTTCTGCGCCACGCCTCGGGCCGGCCCTGGATCGTGGGCCAGTGGTCCGAGGACGTTCTCGTACAGGTCACGCTCGGAGACCTGCGGGTCGCGGTGGTCGGCTTCTGCGGCAGCGACCGCGCTGCCCTGACCGATGTGCTCGCCCCGGTCAAGGACCTGCGTGACCTCGATCGTGTGGTCCGCAGGTTGCACGGCAGCTTCCACCTGGTCGCCAGCCTGGGCGGGCGCATTCGTTTCCAGGGCAGCATCTCCGGTTTCCACAAGGTGTTCTACGCGCGCGCCGGTGGAACCGTCCTGGCCGCCACCGGCTCCCGGCTGCTGGCCGAGGTCACCGGCGCCGAGGTCGCCGACGAGAACCTGGCCCTCCAACTGCTTTCCCCCAGCCGCCCCTGGCCCCTGAACGAACGCTCGGTCTGGCGGGGCATCACCCCGCTGGGCATGGGCGAGTACCTGGACATCAGCCCCGACGGCAGCGCCCGGCCGGTGCGCTGGTGGAACCCGCCGGCCCCCGAGACCTCCCTCGTCGAAGGCACTCTGGCGCTACGCGAAGCCCTGCTGGAGTCGGTGGACGCCCGCACCCGCAACATGGAGCGCATCAGCGCCGACCTGTCCGGGGGCATGGACTCCACCAGCCTGTCGTACCTGGCCGCCCGCTCCGAGGCCCGGCTGCTGACACTGCGCTGGGTGTCCGAGGACGCGGCGGGCGACGACAGTCACTGGGGTGAGGTCGCCGCCGAAGGCCTGCCGCAGGCCGAGCACCTGGTGCTGCCCGGGCGCGAACTACCGCGCTGGTACGCCGGTCTGACCAACGACGACGCGGACCTGGACGGGCCCTACGCCTGGACCCGGGCCCGCAGCCAGGTGGAGTACCTGGTGCGCCAGATGGCCGAGCGCGGATCGACGCGCCACCTGTCCGGCGACGGCGGCGACGAACTGTTCTTCCTCACCCCGAACTACCTGCACACCCTGGTGCGGCGCAAGCCCTTCCGCTCCATCGCGCACCTACGCTCCTACCAGGCCATGACCCGCGCCTCCACCCGGAACATGGTCGGCGGGCTGCTGCCGTCGCCGTCGTTCGGCGAATGGTTCGCCCAGTCGGCGCAGGGCCTGCGCACACCCGCCGACAAGGTCGGCAACCGGCTGGACTTCGGCTGGGGCGCCAGCCCGATCATGCCGCCGTGGGCCACCGGCGCCGCCGTCGAGGCGGCCCGAGCCGCCATGCTCCAGGTCGCCGCCTCCGGCCAGGAACCACTGTCGGACCTGCGGGCCCAGCACGGGTCCCTGCAGGACGTGCGCTCCGGCGCCGAGACGGCCCGGCGCACCAACCTGCTCAGCTCCCGTCACGGAGTCTCCTGGCACTCGCCGTTCTACGACGACCGGGTGCTGGAGGCCGCCCTGGCGATCCGATTCGACGAGCGGGCCGACCCGCACCTGTACAAGCCGGCCCTGGCCGCGGCGATGCGGGGGATCGTGCCGGACCGGCTGCTCGGCCGGGCCACGAAGGCCGAGTTCAGCGCCGACGCCTACGCCGGCTTCCGCAAGCACCGCCCCGAACTGCTGCAGCTGTGCGAGGACTCCGAACTGGCGCGCCGGGGCCTGATCGACGCCGAGGCGCTGCGGGCGGCCGTGCTGGGCCTGCACACCTCGTCACGCACCCTGATCGTCCTCGACGGCACCCTGGCCGCCGAGGCCTGGCTGCGATCGCTGACTGCCGCGCAGCAGCGCTCCCCGAAACTGACGGAGGTGGCGTCGTGAAGCTCTCCACGACGATGATCCTGACCGAGACCGACCAGGGCATGGTGCTGCTGGACGAACGGGCCGGCCGCTACTGGCAGCTGAACTCCACCGGCGCCACCGTGCTGCAACGCCTGAAGCAGGGCGCCAGCGTGCAGGAGGCGATCGACGAGCTGGCCCGGTCCCGGCCCGAGGCCGCCGACCGGATCGCCGTCGACGTGCGCGCCTTCGTGGACAACCTGCAGGCCGCCGGGGTGGTCCGGCCATGAGCATGTCGGTCAGCCTGGAGACGTCCGAACACCTGCCCTGGCGCCGGCGCACCACCGCCCAGCTGGCGGTCGGGGTGGCCCGGCAACTGATCCGGCTCTCGCCCGGCCACCTGCGCCAGGTGCTCACGCTGCTCAGTCGCCGCACCCGGCCCGCCACCCTGGAGCAGGCCCTGGCCGCCCGCGCCGCGGTGGTCTCGGTCAGCGTGCGCTGCGCCGGGCAGGGCTGCCTGCAGCGCTCGGTGGCCACGGTGCTGCTGTGCCGCCTGGCCGGGACCTGGCCGGACTGGTGCACCGGCGTGCGCACCGAACCCTTCCGGGCCCACGCCTGGGTGGAGGTCGAGCGGCGACCGGTCGGTGAGGGACCGGAGGCACCGTTCTTCCGCCCGGTCATCACGGTCCGGCACCCCGGAACGCGGCCGGAGCAGGCATCCACCACTGGCACGAGGTGACTGAGGGAGGTAGATCATGGAAGACCAGATCCTGATCGGCGCCCGGTTCCTGCTGGCCGCCGTCTTCGGCATCGCCTTCATCGGAAAGGCGCGCAGCCTGCAACGTTTCCGTGGCTTCGTGGTCTCGGTGGTCCGGCTCAGCGGCACCACCGAACGCACGGCCCGCCCGGTCGCCGCCACGGTCGTCCTCCTGGAGGGCATTGCCACCGGGCTCCTGCTGTTCGCGACCACCGCCTGGTGGGGCCTGCTGCTGGCGACCGCCCTGCTCACCCTCTTCCTGGGGGTGATCGCCCGGGCCGTACGGGCCGGGGTGCTGGCCGAGTGCCGCTGCTTCGGCGGCTCCGGGGCGGCGATGAGCTACCCGATGCTGATCCGCAACGGCATCCTCATCGCGGCCGCCCTCCCCGGCCTGGTGCACGGGTTGTTGCACGGCCTCGACCAGCCGGCCTTCGCCTGGCCGGGCTCGCTGGCCGCCGCAGCCGTCGGCGTCGGGCTGGCCCTGGCCATGGTGCGCTACTACGACAGCCTCGCCGAGATGCTTCTGGTGCGCCTGGCCCCGCCCCGCCCGCCGGTCCCGGCGGGAGCTGACCGGTCATGAACGAGACCATGGTGCAGACCCGTGACCTGAGCAAGACGTACGGGCGGGTCCAGGCGCTGTCCGAGGTGAACGTGAGCGTGCCCACCGGTTCGGTGCTCAGCATCCTGGGGCACAACGGGGCCGGTAAGACCACCCTGGTCAACATCCTGGCCACCCTCGCGCACCCCAGCTCCGGGCAGGCGTTCGTGGCCGGTTACGACGTGGTCCGCCAGCCTCACCAGGTGCGCCAGACCATCGGCCTGACCGGCCAGTTCGCGGCGGTCGACGAGCAGCTGCCGGGCCTGGAGAACCTGGTGCTGATCGCCCGGCTGCTGGGCGCCGGCCGCCGCCAGGCCCACGCCCGGGCCCACGAGCTGCTGGAGATGTTCGAGCTGACCGAGGCCGCCCGGCGCCTGGTGCGCACCTACTCGGGCGGGATGCGCCGGCGCCTCGACGTGGCGGCCAGCCTGCTCGGCTCACCCGGCCTGCTGTTCCTCGACGAGCCCACCACCGGCCTCGACCCGGCCGCCCGGATGGGCGTGTGGCAGATCGTGCGGAGCCTGGTCGCTCAGGGCACCACCGTCCTGCTCACCACCCAGTACCTGGACGAGGCCGACCGGCTGGCCGACTCCGTCGTGGTGATGTCGGACGGCGTCGTCGTCGCCTCCGGCACCCCGCAGAACCTCAAGGAACGCGTGGGCCGGCGCACCGTGCAGGTCACCGTGCCCAGCCCTCACGACGGCCCGCGCGCCGTCGCCGCCCTCGACCGGGCCGGGCTGGCCCCGGCCGCCGACCTGCCCGCCCGCACCGTCACCGTGCCCCTGCAGTCCCCCCGCGACACCGCCACAGTGGTGCGTGCCCTGGACGAGGCCGGGGTCGAGGTGGACGAGCTGACCCTGCGCGAACCGAGCCTGGACGACGTGTTCATCGCCTACACCCGCACCGGCCGGGGGAGGACCCCATGACCACCGTCGACCTGGACACCCCGGCCCCCCAGCAGCCCGGCCACCACCGGCCACCGGCCCACTCCCGCGGCACCGGCACCGCCCGGCAGATCCTGCTGCTGACCAGCCGCTCGGTGCGCGCCCTGGTCCTGGACCCGCGGGCCATCCTGCTCAGCCTGCTGATGCCGCTGCTGATGCTGCTGGCCTTCAGCCAGATCTTCGCCACCATGGCCGCCTCCACCTCGATCCTGCCCCAGGGCGGCTCCTACCTGGAGTACCTGCTGCCGGCGATCATGGTGAACACCGCCATGCAGTCCGGGCTGCAGGCCGGAAGCACCCTCACCGAGGAGATGCGCAACGGCATCGTGGCCCGCTTCCGGGCCATGCCCATCTGGCTCGGCTCGGTCCTGGTGGCCCGCAGCCTGGCCCACCTCACCCGCAGCCTGCTGCAACTGGTCATCCTGCTGCTGCTGGCCACCGTCGGTTTCGGCTTCTCACCGCCCGGCGGCTTCACCGGCACCACCCTCGCGCTGGCCGTGGCCATCGTGGTCGGCGGCGGCATGGGCTGGATCTCGATCGCCCTGGCCTCCTGGCTGCGCAACGCCGACCTCATGCAGGACATGGCCGCCTTCCTGCTGCTGCCGCTGCTGTTCGCCTCCAGCGCCTTCGTCCCGGTCGACTCCCTGCCCACCTGGCTGGCCACCATCGCCAAGGTCAACCCCCTGACCTACGGCATCGACGCCGCCCGGGGCCTGACCCTGGGAGAGCCGCACATCGGCGCCACGCTCGCGGCCCTGACCGTCAGCATCACGGCCTGCGGCATCTGCATGGCGGTGGCGGTGCGCGGCTTCCGCCGTCCTCTGTGACCGCGAAAGCCGCACTCCGCGACCGAGGCGCGACCGACGTCCATTGTTGGACGCAGTTGTGGGGTTGAGGCGGTGCATGGGGGCCCGGTCGGGCGGACCCCCGTGCACCGCCTCAACGCGGTGGTTCTCCGCGCATGATCTGCACCTGCAACTGCCGCAGTTCCGGACCCGGTTCCAGACCGAACGCGGCCCGGAAACGCTGCCGTGCACTGGCGTACACGTCCAGCGCCTCCACCCGCCGGCCGCGATCGGCCAGCGCCCGCATGAGCAGCAGGATGAACCGCTCGCGGTAGGGATGCGTGCTGGTCGCGCCGCGCAGGTCAGCGATCAGTTCGGTGGTGGGTGCCGCGGTGACCACGTCGAGTTCACTGCGCCGTTCGAGCGCGCTGAGCCATTCCTCGGTCAGAGCCGGGACGACCGTGTCCTGGATGTAGGCCGAGCGCACGTCACTGAGGAACGGCCCGCTGCGCAGGCTCAAGGCCCGGGTGAGCACCTCGGCCTCGGCGGCCAGATCCTGGTTCTGGTTGTGCCGGCGCGCCTGCGCGACCAGGGCCCGGAAACGCAGCAGGTCAACGGATTCGGACGGCGGGGCGAGCCGGTACCCGTCGGCGGTGGTCTCCACGGCGGTGCACAGGCCCGGGTGGGCGGCGGCCAGCGTGTGCCGAAGACGGGTGACGTAGGTCTGCAGCACCGCCCGGGGGCGGCGCGGCGGGTCGTCTTCCCAGACGTACTCGGTCAGCCGGTCGACGGCCACGTCCTGGTTCGCGTGGACCAGCAGGGCCGCCAGCAGAGAGCGTTGCTTTCCCTTGGGCAGGCGCTGCGGCCGGCCGGCGACGCTCAGCCGCAGTGGTCCGAGCAGCGAAAAATGGACGTCCTTGGTGGTAGAGGCAGTGCTCACCTGCATTCCCCCTCGCGAAGTCACGGTGCGATGCCCTGCAATGCCACAGGGAGCTGGTGAGCTCGACGACGACAGGAGCCCCCTCGCGACGCGCCGACCCGTTCCCCCCGGCTCGGCCAAACCTATATTAACGGGACATTACGACCGTGCACCCTTTGCGGCCAAGAGTGTGAAAGTGCGGGTCTGCGCTCCTGCAGTGCCGTGAGTCGATCAGGGGCGTTCGAATCCGGTCACGACGACGTGTCCCTCGCTGAAACCGGCCGCCCGATCGGTGATCGCATCGAGGGTCGCGGCGGCACTGGTGCAGGCGAACCCGTATTTCGCCCGCACCCGGTCCGAGGCGATGGTCAGGGCCTGGTCGCAGCGCTGCACGAAATCAGCCACCGGGTAACGGTTGCCGGGCGTCAGAAAGCCCTCGATCACCAGGGACGGTGAATAGCAGCTCTGGGTGCGGCCGTCGGGCCAGGTCACGGTGAAGTACATCTCGGGCATGGGTCTGACCTATCGGTAGGTGTCCGGGCGGCGTTCGTTCAGGTGGTCGAGGACCCGGCGGGCCGCGGCGATCTCGGTCTCGACGTCGAGGGTGGCGACCGCCAGACCGGCCTTCGCCCAGGTGCGGGCCAGGATGTCGCCGCCCGGGCCGACCACCTTGGCCTGCCCCAGGAAGCGCATCCCGCCCAGAGCTCCGGTCTGGTTCGCGGACGCCAGCACCACCTGGTTCTCCGCAGCCCGGGAACGGTCGTAGAGGTCGAACAGCCGGGACTGCCGGTCCTGGTTCATGCGCGGGGCCCGGTTGCTGATGTTCGTGGGCCAGGCCGACAGGCAGGCGACTATGCCCGCCCCGTCGAGCGCGAGGGAACGCGCCGACTCCGGAAAGGTCTTGTCGTAGTCGATGAGCATGCCCATCCGCCCGACCGGGGTGTCGAAGGCGTCGAAGGAGTCCCCGGGCGTGTAGACCTTCTCCTCGCCGCGGGGCAGGTGCACCTTGCGGTGGCGGCCGAGCACCCCGTCCCCGCTGACGCACACGGCGCTGTTGTAGGAGGTCCCGTCGTCGCCCGACTCGCGGTAGCCGACGCACACGACCATGCGGGCCGCAGCCGCGGCGACTGCGCCCAGTAGTTCGTGATCGGGTTCCAGGGCCGGGGGCAGCCGGTCCATGTCGGGGTCACGCAGGTCGGCCAGGTATCCGCCGAGGGCGGCGTCGGGCAGCACGAGCAGGTCTGCGCCCGACTTCCGGGCCTGCTCGATGAGTGTGCGTACCCGGGCCAGGTCGAAATCCAGGTCCCGGCCGAAACTGGCGGCTGCGGCCGCGATGGTCACCCCCGTGCTCATGGTTCAGCCGACGGGCTCGAGCGAGGCGTAGGCGGCCGGCCGCCGGTCGCGCAGGTGTCCCATCGCCCGGCGCGCAGAGGCCAGCGTGTCCTCGACGTCCAAGGTGGTCACCGCCATCCCCTCGCCGACTCCGGTGCCTGACAGCACGTCCCCACCGGGGCCGACGATCTTCGAACTGGCCACGAACCGCAGTGAGCCGAAGCTGCCGCTCTGGTTGGCCGAGAGCCAGACGATCTGGTTCTCCAGGGCACGCGCAGCGTCGAAGAGGTCGAAACGCTGCTTCCAGCGGTCGTCCTCGATGCGCTCGGGAGCATTCGTGCGGCTGCCCGGCCAGGCCGAGACGCACACCACGATCTGGGCGCCGTCCAGGGCCAGGGCCCGGGCCGACTCCGGGAAGGCCTTGTCGTAGCAGATGACCATCCCGATCCGGCCGACCGGGGTGTCGAAGGCCCGGAAGCCGGATCCGGCGGTGTAGTGCGCGTCTTCACGCAGCGGCTGGTGCACCTTGCGATGGTTGCCGAGCACTCCCGAGCCGTCCACGCACACCACGCTGTTGTAGACCTTGCCGTCCTCGCCCTCTTCGCAGTACCCGGCGCAGACCACCATGTCGCCGGCCAGGGCTGCGAGCCGGGCGATCTCCGGTCCGTCGACGCGGAAGGCAGGCGGCGGCGGGGCACTTCCCCGCAGGTCGCTCAGATAACCGCCGAGTGCGGCCTCGGGCAGGGCCAGCAGGTGCACCCCCTGACCGCGGGCCTGCTCGATCAGGGCCGCGATGCGGGCGAAGTCGCCCTCCAGGTCGCGGTCGAAGGGTGCTGAGACGACGCCCAGCGTGACGGTGCTCATGTCGTGTCTCCCATGCTTGTCGAAGAGCCCAGCCCGGTCACACCACCGGTGATCACGGTGGTGAGTTCCCCGTCGGGCCAGCGCAGCTGCACTCCGGAACCCTCGACGAGTTCACCGCAGTGAGCGCTCACGGCCGGGCCGGCCCCGGGATCGCCCGCGGCCCGGTCCTCGGCGGTGAGCATGCCGAATCCGGGGAAGCAGGTGAGCCAGTCCCCGGCGCTGGCGGCCAGGGGACGAGGGACCTGGCCGACGTCGAGAACGGCCGCGCACCCGCTGGCCTCGGCCAGCATCCCCAGTGTGCCCGCGACACCGGCCATCGAGACGTCCTTGGCCGCGGCGGGACGGGTCCGGGCCACCATGGCGGTCATGGCCCGCAGTTCGGTGGTGGTGCGATGTGAGGAGGAGTCCCACTGGCGTCCGCGGTACCCCGGGCGCCAGGCTCCACCGATGTCGGTCGTGAGCCGGATGCGATGGCCGGGGCGGCCGCCGCTACCGGGCACCGGATGATCGGTGCGTCCCAGCGCGGTCACGCTCAGGGCGGCCGGGACCCCGAGCTGGGTGTGCCCGCCGATCAGGGGGACTCCGTAGGCCTGGGCGGCCCGCCGTAGACCGTGCAGGATCCGCGCGGCGAACGAGGCGTCACGGGCCCCGACGGCGTCCAGCAGCGCCACCGGTGACGCGCCCATCGCGGACAGGTCGTTGATGTTCACCAGGACCGAGCACCAGCCGGCCCACTCGGGGTCACGTTCGACCATGGAGGGCAGGATGGCGTCACAGGCGGCGACCAGGTCGGAGCCCGGCACCGGGGCCCCGTCGTCGCCCAGGAACCCCGGCCCACCGAGGCCGGTTCCCACGAACGGCGCCAAGAGCCCGCCCAGGTCCTTCTTGGTGGCCTCGGCCAGGGCCTGGATCCGTCCGACCGGCCAGCGCATCAGCTCGTGCGGACGACCGTGGAGGTCGATGGTGCGCAGGTGGTCCCAGCCGAGCTTGGCGAAGAATGAGCGATAGCGGGCCTGCACCGTCGCGTCGAAACGCAGGACGCCCTCGGCCTCGGCCCGGGCACAGGCGGCCCGCACGAGTGCGGCACCGGCGCCGGCGCTGCCCTTGGTGACCAGCCGCCCGCCCTGCCACCAACCCACGTCGCGGCCGGGCAGGACCGGGCCGAGCCGGACCCCGCCGATCACCGTGCCGTCGCCGGAGCGGGCCACCAGGACCACCGTCCGCTCGTCGGCGTCGTGCTCGTCGAGGTCACTGTTCTCGAACAGGCCCTGTTCGACCACGAACTGCTCCCGGCGCAGCCGGTGGTAGGCCGCAAGGCTGGTCCTGTCCGCGTCCTCGATGACGAAGTGGCGAGGACGCTCGCGTCCGGCGAGATCGTGCAGCAGGGCCGCGCCCAGTTCGCCGGAGTCGCCGAGAAGCAGGCTCATCCGCCTGCTGCCTTCAGTGCGCTGCAGGCACCGCAGGCGGCACAGCCGGCCCCCTGGTCGTCGCCCGACATGCCGGCCTCGCGCAGCAGGGCGCCGACGCGGACGGTGATCTCGGCGACGACGGACGCCGGTGCCGTGGTGGCGCCGTCCCGACGGGCCAGCGTGCCCAGCATCGGGCGCATCGGCACGACGAACGGGTACACGCCCCGCTCGATCAGCGACCTCGCCCCGGCGACGAGCTCGTCGGGGGTCTCGCCCAGGCCGATCAGCAGGTAGGTGGAGACCTTGTTGCGCCCGAAGACCCGCACGGCCTCGTCCCAGGCCGCCTCGTACTCGGCCATCGGCACACTGCCCTTGCCGGGCATCCACTTGCGGCGCAGCTCGTCGTCCATGCTCTCGACGTGGATGCCGATCGCCTCGGCCCCGGCGTCCTTCAGGTCCTGGATCACCGACAGGGTCTTCGGTGGCTCGATCTGGACCTGGATCGGCAGCCCGGGCACGGCCTGCCGCACCGCCCGGACCGAGCGCACCAGATTGCGTGCGCCGCGGTCCGGGCCGGTGGTGGTGCCGGTGGTCATCACCATCTGACGCACCCCGTCCAGGCGCACCGCCGCCTCGGCCACCTCGGCCAGCTGCGCGGGCGTCTTCGCGGCGATCGTCGCACCCCGGGTGAGCGACTCCTCGATGGCGCAGAACCGGCAGCGCTCCGCCTCGGCGTAGCGGATGCAGGTCTGCACCACGGTGGTGGCCAGTACGTCCTGGCCGTGCAGCAGAGCGATCTTCTCGTAGGGGACACCGTCGGCGGTGCGCAGATCGTAGAACTTCGGCCGCTGCACGGTGTTCACGCTCAGGCCGAGATCGATGCGGCCCTCGTAGACCCGGCCCTGGCGGATCACGTAGGGGCTGTCGGCAACGATGGGCAGGGCCGCGTTCTCGCCGTCGAGAACCAGGTGCCCGTCGTCGCTCGGCCCGGCGCCCTTGCTGCGCCGCACCGGAGCGTCGACGCGCACGCCGTGCACCGCGAGGTTCACTCTCGTGACGGTGTCCATGACGAGATCCTCAGATCATGTAGGTCGAGTTGATGATGGCGCCCTTGCGCGCGTAGTGGATCAGCGCGTCCTGCACGTCCAGGGGGTGGGTGGGGATGACGCCCTCGATCAGGTCCTCTTCCCGGGCGCCGTGCAGGGACAGGCCGAAGCGGCAGCAGTAGACCTTGCCACCCTCCTTGATGAACGTGGCCAGCGAGGAGTTGATGTTGTGCTCACCGGGGAAGGCGCTGGTGCCGGTGGTCGGGAAGCCACGCGTGGCGAGGGCGTTGAGCGAACCCGGGCCGTAGAAGTAGATGGCCGACTCGAAGCCCTTGCGCAGGGCGCGGGTGGCCTGCAGGATCGCCACGAAGCTGACGGACGACTCGTGGGCGATGCCGTGCACCAGGGTGAAGTACGACTCGCCGTTCTCGGCCTGGTAGTCGGGAAAGACCTTGGTGCCGCCGTAGATGCTGGACCCCTCGGGCAGAGAGGGGTGCGGGATCTCGTTGAGCGACTGCTGCTCGAGGTCGGTGAGTTCGGTCATGGTCGTGCCTTTCACTCGTAGAGCTCGGTGAACGTTGCGTGGAGCGCGAGGTCGGCCAGCTCGCCGTCCCCGAAACCTGATTTCAGACGGGCGTACTCACCTTCGAAGTCACCCCAGGGCTGGTCGCTGGCGAACAGCACCCGGTCGTGGCCGACACCGCGCCGCTCGATCTCCTGGGCCAGCCAGCGCGGTGCGAACCCGATCGCCCAGGACAGGTCGGTGTAGACCTGCTTACCCTGCTCGATCCAGTCGAAGAACCTTCCTCCGATGAGCTTCATGTGCCCGCTCATCCCGCCGCCGAGATGCACCAGGTGCAGTTTCACCTCGTCGGCGTAGTCCTCGACGAGACGGCCGATCTCGTCGACGTCGCTGCCTCCGCCCGGACTGGTGTGCACGTGCACCACCAGGTCGTGGGCCCGGGCGGCGGCGAAGACCGCGTCCAGACCCGGCCGGACGTCGTCGTCACCGACCCGGCCGCCCAGCAGGAAACTGAGCTTGAGCGCCCGGACGCCCTCTTCGCCGGCGAGTGCGAGGGCCTGGGCGGTGAGGGCGGCGTCCTGCGGCTTGGCCGACACCCAGAGCCCGGCCCGGATGCGGTCGTCGGTCTGGGCGGCCTCGACCACGAGTTCGTTGAAGCCGAAGGCGAGATCGGCCTGCGGGACCCCGTAGTTGGGGATCACCAGAGCCCGCTCGGTCTTCTCGGCGTCGAGATCTGCGATGAGTTGCTGGATGGTGGACCGTGCAGTGACGTCGGCGCGGATCGGGGGACCACCGTAGAAGGGGAACGCCGGCAGTACCCCGAGGTGACGGTGCGCGTCGCAGTGGTTCATGCCACCTGCAGGGTGCTCTGGGCGGTGCGCAGGATCTGCTCGGTGAGGTACCGGGCGTCCTCGCCGACCCCGCGGAAGCGCCCGGACCCCCAGGTCCACTGCCAGGGAAGACCCAGGACGTACAGTCCCGGCATGCTGGTGACGCCGCGATGGTGGGTGGGATAGCCCCGGCCGTCGAAGACGGGCAGGTTCACCCAGCGGTAGTCGGCGTCGAACCCGGTGGACCACACCACCGAAGTGATGCCGCTGTCGATCAGGTCGACCTGCTGGGTCATCTGAGCTTCTGGCTCCCAGACCGGCGTGTAACGCTGTTCCGTCGGCTGGTTCAGACCCGCGCGCTCGATGTACGCGTCGATGAGGTCCTTGATGCCTTCCATCACCGCGTCGGCGCCGTCCAGGTTCTGCTTCAGATCTTGGGCGAAATGGGCCGTCGACCCGGTGATGTCGCGCAGGCGCCCGTGCAGGCGCATGCCGTCGCGGGCGAAGACACGAAGGTCGAGGTCACGGCCTCCGTCGCGACCGGTCACGTAGTGGTTGACCTTGTGGCGGGTGCTCTCCTGGTCGGCGAACTCGGTGATGCCCTTGGTGTAGTGGCCGATCTCGTCGAGCCAGGTCATGCAGTCGCGGCCACGGTAGGAGCGTGCCACACGAGGGGCGTTCCCGGTGGCCAGGTGCACGACACGGCCTGCCAGGTGCAGATCTTCGGCGATCTGGCACCCGGACTGACCGGTGCCGACGACCAGGGTCGCCCCGTCGGGCAGTTGGGCCGGGTTCTTGTAGTCGGCGGAGTGGATCTGCACGATGTCGCTGGGCAGACGCTCGGCGAACCTGGGGATTCGCGGAAGGTGGTAGGCGCCGGTCGCGATGACGACCTGGGAGGCGAAGAGGCGCCCGCGGCTGGTGCGCAGCTCGAAGCGGTGACCGTTGTGCGACAGTCGCGTGACCTCGACCCCCTGGTGCAGGGGAGGGGTGGTCTTGGCGGCGTAGTCCCGCAGGTAGTCGACGATCTCGTCGCGAACCATGAACCCGTCCGGGTCGCCGGCTGAGTACTCGTGCCCGGGTAGCAGGCACTGGTAGTTCGGCGTCACCAGAGAGAAGCTGTCCCAGCGCCTTTCGGACCATTCGAAACCGACCTGGTGGCGTTCGAGGACGACGTGCTCGACCTGGGCGGCCGAGAGGCAGTAGCTGGCGGCGAGGCCGGCCTGGCCGCCACCGATGACCGCGACCGGAACGTGCCGGCCGTCCAGGCCACCTGCGAGGAGGTGCCCCGCGAGGTCGTCATGTGCCTTCATGTCGAACAGTCAAGGGCGCATAAATTGCCGGAGTGTTTCCTCCGGAACACTTCTGGATGACGAGCGTTACGTTCTGCTGTCTGTCGCCTGATAGCGACAAGATTTGCAGCAGAACGCATTTGGGCCGCATCCTGGTGCGATGCGCATCAGCCTGCTCACGTACTCCACCCGCCCGCGTGGGGGCGTGGTGCACACCCTGGCGCTGGCCGAGGCGCTGGCCCGGTCAGGGCAGGACGTCACGGTGTGGACGTTGGCCCGCGGCGGCGACGAGACGTTCTTCCGGGCTGTCGACCCGGCGGTCGAGGTGCGGGCCGTGCCGTTCCCGGCTCGTGACGGTGAGTCGGTGGGGCAACGGATCCTGCGGTCCATCGCAGTCCTGGGCCAGGCCTTCGAGGGCACCTACGACATCGTGCACGCCCAGGACTGCATCAGCGCCAATGCGGTACCGGGCCACCTGCGCACCGTGCATCACCTCGACACGTTCACCACACCGGAACTGGTTGCCTGCCACGAGCGGGCGATCACGCAGCCCGCCGCGCACGTCTGCGTCTCGTCGTCGGTGGCCGGTGAGCTGGCGGCCGGCTGGGGCATCGAGGCAACGGTCATTCCCAACGGTGTCGACACCGCACGCTTCTCCGGGGCCGAGCCGGACGGTTCGTGGAAGTCGAAGTACGGAGACTTCGTCCTCGCCGTCGGCGGTATCGAGCCGCGCAAGGGTACGGCCGACCTGGTGCGAGCCATGGCCACGGTCCAGTCCGAACGGCCGGACGTGGGGCTGCTGATCGCCGGCGGGGAGACCCTGTTCGACTACCGGGACTATCGGGCAACCGTGGAGGCGCTGATCTCCTCGCTGGGGGTACGAGTGGATGTGCTGGGCCCCGTCCCGGACCCCGATCTACCGGAACTGGTCGCCTCGTGTGCGGTCTTCGCCTTCCCCAGCACCGCTGAAGGGTTCGGTCTGGCGGCGATGGAAGCTCTGGCGGCCCGGCGTCCGGTCGTCGTGCGCGACCTTCCCGTCCTTCGGGAGGTGTTCGGCGATGCCGTCCGCTTCGCGACCGGTACCTCCGCGCTGGCCGAGGCGCTGCTGACCGACCTGGCCGGCCCGGCCGACCCGGAGAGACTCGAAAGAGGGCACGCCCTGGCGACGGCCCACACCTGGGAAGCTGCGGCGACCGCGCATCTGGATCTGTACCGACGGCTCATCGAGCAGGGGGTTGCGGTCGGGACTGGGCCCCGCAACTGACGACGGCACATCCCATCGACCCTGAGTAGGCGAGGCCGGGTATTGCGTGTTCGACCCTTTTGGGCACCTCTGCCCATGAACCGTCTAACGTCATCAGACGCAACCGTCGGACGTTGGAAGGACACCTCATGCTCTGCCCTTGCCGCCCAGGCGCCGTGACCGCCGTTGCCCTGGCGGGGCTGCTCGCGCTGGGCGCATGCGCCGGTGAGCCCACGGTGAAGCAGGTGTCCGATGCCACGGCCGCCCCGGTCGATGTCTCCCCGTCCGCCGAGGCCCCGACCCAGACCGAGGCTCAGCCCAAGGCCGGCTGCAAGGTGGGCGGCGTGGACATCCCGGCCGACGCCGGGGTGGGCCTGGCCGGTGACCTGGACGGGGACGGGCAGGACGACCAGGTGTGGCTGGGCCTGAAGGGGGACAAGCGGCTGCTCGGTGTGCGCACCGCCAGTGGGGCCAGTTTCGCCACCAGTTTCACCGCCGACCAGGTGGAGAACGCCCAGGCCTCGGCCGTCGGCAACCGGCTGGGCGACGGCACCGCGATCATCCTGCTGGCCACCGCCTACAGCGCAGCGCTCTACGCGGTGATCGACTGCAAGATCGTGCCGAGCATCAACCTTCAGGGCAACCAGTACACCTTCGACCTGGGCATGAACGGCCGCGGCACCGGGGTGGCCTGCCCGGCCAAGGGCAAGAAGCGTTACCTGGCCGGGTTCAACGCCAAGCAGGACGACGCCGACAGCAGCGACCGGGTGATCCGCACCCGGATCGACCTCAGCGAGAAAGGCGCCCGGGCCGACAACGGCAAGGAAACCGATCTGGGCAACGTTGGCTACGACTCGCCGGTGACCATGCTCGCCTACGGCGTGACCTGCGGCGACGCCGAGGCTGCGCTGGAACCGGAGCGTTCCTAGGAAGTTCTGATAAAGTCTACCGACCTAGTAGAGATGACGGGTGCGGCGGCGCACCCCGAGCAGCCGGAGGCCCGCGTGCTCCACCAGGCGACGACCGTGGTCACCCTCTGCTGTGCAGAGCGGTGTTGTCGGGGCTGAACCTTCGCCCACCGACCCTTCTCGCCGCCGGAGTACCTCCTCATGTCTGCTGTGCTCGCCCCGCTCGTCCCTGTCGTTCCTGCCCCCGCCCGCTCGCTGAGCGAGCACTCGGTCGTCTTCGTGCACGCCCACCCCGATGACGAGGCCATCTTCACCGGGGCAGTGATGCACGCCCTGGCCCGGGCCGGCGCCCGGGTGACGCTCGTGGTCGCCACCGACGGCCACGCCGGTCAGGATCTGGCCGGGGAGGGGCGGCACGTCGGCCGGGTCCGGGCCGGTGAACTCCAGCGGGCGGCGAGCGTGCTCGGCGTCCACGAGCTGGTCACCCTGGGCTGGGGTGACTCCGGGCTCGGCACCACCCGGCCCGGGCAGGCCCTGTCCGAGCAGCCGGTGCAGGCCGTGGCCGAACAGGTCGGCGAGATCGTGCAGCGCGTCGGCGCCGACACCCTGGTCGGCTACGACGAGGGCGGCATCTACCCCCACCCCGACCACGTCGCCGTGCACCGGATCGCCGCCCAGGTGGCCCGGAACCAGCAAGGCCTCAGCTACTACGAGGCCACCGTCGACGCCGAGACCCTCGACCGGCAGAACGTGCGGCACCTGGTCCTGGGCGCCAACGACGCGGTGCGGCGCACCGGGCGGGCCAGCGGCCCGGTGGGCGTGCCGAAGGCCCGCATCGGCGCGCACTACCAGGCCGGGGAGAGCGACTTCGCCGCCAAAGTGGCCGCCATGCGCCAGCACTCGAGCCAGATCGACGCCGCTCACCTGCAGCAGGACGGCCTGCACTCGGCCTACGGGGTCGAGTGGTTCACCCGCAGCGGCCCGGCCGGGGCCATCGACCGGCTCACCGACCGTTGAGGACACCTGCGAACCCAACTGAAGACGGGCAACTCGCCGACATCCTGCCCGGCCTCCTGGACTTCTACCGGGACCTGCACGCCCACCCCGAGATCGCCTTCGAGGAGGTCCGCACCACCCGGCGGGTGGCACAGGAGCTGTCCGGGCTGGGTTACCGGGTCACCACCTCGGCCGAGGTCACCGGGCTGGTGGCCTCGCTGGAGAACGGCGCGGGCCCGGTGGTGGGCCTGCGTGCCGACCTCGATGCGCTGCCGATCGTTGAGCAGACCGGCCTGCCCTACGCCGCCCCGCCCGAGCTGGGCGCCAAGCACGCCTGCGGTCACGACCTGCACACCACCGCCCTGCTGGGAGTAGCCCGGCTGCTGGCCGCCACCCGCCAGGACTGGTCCGGCACGCTCGTCCTGATCGCCCAGCCCGCCGAGGAGACCGGCACCGGTGCCTCCCGGCTGGCCGCCAGCGGACTGCTCGATGAACACCCCACCCCGTCGGTGCTGCTCGGCCAGCACGTGGGCAACTTCGACGCCGGCACCGTGCGTTCGCGGGCGGGCGTGCTGATGGCCGGCCAGCGCAACTGGCGGATCACCCTGCGCGGACCGGGCGGCCACGCCTCGGTGCCGCACGAGAGCGCCAACCCGCTGACCGCCGCGGCCCAGCTGATCCTGCGCATCCAGGCGATAACAGGCTTTGAGCTTCCAGCGGGGGAGCGGGCCGTCATCACCCCGACCACCGTCCACGCCGGCCAGGCCACCAACGCCATCCCGGCCGAACTGACCGTGACCGTGTGCTCCCGGGCCTTCTCCAGCCAGACGCTGGACACCATCGACGCAGCCGTACGCCGCATCACCGCAGGCGTCGCCGCCACCGAGCGCCTGGAGCACGAGATCGAGGTGTTCAACCCCTTCCCCCTGAACGTCAACGACGAGGCCACGCTCGCCCGAGTGCAGGCGGTGCTCGAGCAGGAGTTCGGCACCTACGAAGAAATGCCGCCCATGCTCGGCTCCGAGGACTTCGGCAACCTCGCCGCCCACTACGGCATCCCCTCCGCCTTCTGGCTCTTCGGCATCGCCACCGCGCCCGCCGTGACCTCCCCGCAGGCCCGGTCCGGGCACTCGCCGCACTTCGCCCCCGATCCCGAACAGGCCGTGCCGTTCGCCGTGCGGGCGCTGCTGGCGGTCACCCGTTCCTGGCTGGGAGGCTGGCCCTGCTGAGCCAGTCGATCCGTGTGTAGTGACTCCGGTAGCTCGCGCAACGCACGAGAACCGCGCGAGCCCGCCACCGACGTCCACAATCAGGTTTGTTCTTAACCGGGACAGAACGCCCACCTGAGGCAACATGCGCCAAAATCCCGACCGTGTCCCGAATGAAGATCCAGGCCGCCGTCGCTGCGGCCGCGCTCGCCCTCGTCGTCGGCTCCGGGGTGTACGTGGCCCAGTCCAGCTCCGCGGCCAACCCCACCGCCGCCAGCACGACCAGCACCACGAGTACGACCGGCACGACCAGCACGACCAGTAAGGCCGGCACCCTCACCCAGCAGGCCGTGTCGCCGACCAAGAAGTACAAGGGTGTGGCCACGCACTACGACGCCGACGGAACCGGCGCCTGCAGCTATCCCAAGTCCAAGAACATGATGGTGGCCGCGCTCAACACCAGCGAGTACCAGAACTCGCAGATGTGCGGGGCCTTCCTGAAGGTGACCGGCCCCAAGGGCAACAGCATCCGGGTCAAGATCGTCGACCTGTGCCCCGGCGACTGCCGCCTGCACCAGCTCGACCTCTCCCGTGAGGCGTTCGCCAAGCTCGCCGATCCGGTGACCGGTCAGATCAACGTGACCTGGAAGCTGGTCACGCCCAAGCCGGCCGGCCCGGTGAGCTACGTGTACAAGGACGGCTCGACCAAGTGGTGGTGCGGGGTGCAGGTGCGCAACCACCGCAACCCGATCAAGAAGCTCGAACTGAAGACGGCCAGTGGCTGGGTCAACCTGGCTCGCAAGGAGTACAACTACTTCGAGTCGCCCAAGGGCGTCGGCTGCGGCAAGAAGATCCGGATCACCGACATTTTCGGGCACCGCCTGGTCGACTCCGGCATCAAGATCTCCACCAAGGTCCAGAAGGGCGCCAAGCAGCTGCCCGCCGCCTGAGTGACTGTCTGAACCCAACAATGGACGCCGGTGGGGCACCTTCGCGCGAAGGTGCCCACCGACGTCCTCACGTTTCTTTGTAGGCCCACCGAGAACTAATCGGGGTCTTCCCAGATGAGGGTGTAGGTCGGCCGGGCGCGTCGGTCCGCAGGTAGACGTCGAGGTCTCCCGACGACGGAGGTTCCTACGCCATCCATCCGAAAGACCTCGACGTGACCGACGCTACCCCGCCGGCCGGCTTCGGCCGCCCTGACCTGACCGCCTTCGCGTCTCATCCCAATCGACCCTGATTGAGTCTGCTGACCCCCTCGACGAGAACGCAGCGACATCACAGCCACCCAACCCCGACCGTCCGGGAAGCCGGGGCACGTCACATGGCCTGTGCTGCGGGCGTGTCGAGTGGGTCGTCCAGGGGCGACGCAGGAGCGTCGACGCGACGTGCTGAGAGGCGGTTCAAGTCGAGCGCTAGGACATCGGCTACAGGCATGGCGATAGGTCAGGAACGGCGTCGCTCCCTACGCAGGAGGGAGCGCAGAGTCTCGGCGTTCGCGTAGCCGACCCGTAGCGCGATCTCGGCGGAGGTGAGGTCCGTGGTTGCTGAGAGGTGCCGAGCTCGTTCGATGCGAAGCCGTTGGACGAAGCCGAGCGGAGTGAGGTTGAGCGCCGCACGGACTCGTCGTTCGAGGGTGCGCCGGCTGGTGCCGAGCGACTGCGCGACGAAGGCGACGTTGAACGGTTCGTCCAGGCGGGCGCGCACGAAGCGTTCGAACTCGACGACGATCGGGTCCTCGTGCCGGAGATGTTCGTAGGCGACGAAGGCCGCCTGCGACGGACGCTCGTCGATGATGAGGAGCTTGGCGACATGTTGGGCCAGGTCGGGGCTGATCGATCGCACGAGTGAGAGCGCGAGGTCGATGTGGGCGAACGCGGCGCCGGCGGTGACGAGGTTCCCGTCGACCACGACCATGGTGTCGAGATCGAGGGCGACGGTCGGATAGCGCTTCAGGAACTCCGGCCCCATGAACCAGCTGGTCGTCGCCCGCCGATGATGCATCCGTCCGGTCTCGGCGACAGCGAACACGCCGGTGCACGCCGCGGCGATCCGGGTGGTCGCGTCGTCGAGGCGCCCGAGCGAGGCGATGACCGAACGAGCATCTCGGCTCTGGAGGGCGTCGTTGGTAGCGGCGGCCGTGAGGGTTCCAAGCGCAGGGACGACGACCACGTCGAACTCTGCGGACTCCGACAGCGGGTGGTCCACCGACAGGGTCATCGATGCCGTCGTGGTCACTCTCCGTTTCGGTCCGAGGATGGCGAGTTCGATCGGGTCGATCCGCGGGTCGACATCGCCGCGGGCTCCGTCGGCCACCCGCACGATGTCGATGACCGACGCGACAGCCGAACCGAAGCAGCCGTCGATCGCGATCAGTCCGATACGCATGGCGCGAACAAACATGCCCTTGCTCGTCATACGCTGAACTCGCTTCACCAAGAAACCTCGACACCTAGGAGAACCCCTCATGTCCACACCCGCATCACTTCCGTATGCCTTCGTCGCCAAGATCGTCGCGGCCGATGGACAGCACGACGCGCTCGCCGATCTGCTCGCCGGCGCTGTCGCGCTCGCCAACGAAGAAGTAGGAACGATTGTCTGGTTCGCGGTCAGGACCCACGCCGACACCTTCTGGATCTTCGATGCATTCCCCGACGAGGCCGCTCGCGACGCCCACGCCAACGGCGCCATCGTCGCAGCCCTGATGGCCAACCAGCACCTCCTCGGCGCAGCACCCGAGATCCTGGCGGCCGACGTCCTCGCGTCCAAGCTCCCGTAGTCCGCCAACGCACGAGACGATCGCGCCCCGCCGAGCCGTCGCCAGGTCGCGACGCAACGCCACGCTGCGTTGCCGAGCGGTGCGAGGCCTATCGGCACACGGACAGGATGCCGGCCGCGAGCGCTCAGCCGGCGAGGGGTCCGTCGCAGAGGAGAGCGACGTCGGTGTCGGGCAGAGCCGTGAGGCCAGCGCATCGCGCGACCACCAGAACCGAACCGCCCCTGCCCTGCGTTTCCGCAGGTCAGGGGCTGTTCGCCGGAGCCGCCTGTCGGAATCGAACCGACGACCTAATCACGTCGGCTTTGCGTCTATCGCTTGATGTGCCCACTGGGCGAACGAGCCGCTGACCTGCGCAAACGCCGAGCGTGGGGGACGCCGCCATCCGGTGGTGACCGACGACGACCGACCAGTACCGACCGTTTCACCGGAGCTTGCGGCGGCGTCGAAGCCGAGCAAGCTCCATTCCTTTAGCTCACCGCGCCCTCCTCCTCGCCGGTCCCGTCGTCGTCGAAGACGTTTCAGGGGTCTTCTCAGATGAGGGTGTAGGTCGGCCGGGCGCGTCGGTCCGCAGATAGACGTCGAGGTCTCCCGACGACGGAGGTTCCTACGCCATCCATCCGAAAGACCTCGACGTGTCCGACGCTACCCCGCCGGCCGGCTTCGGCTGCCCTGACCTGACCGCCTTCGCTCGACTCGACGGCCTCGGTCTGAGCGTGACCGGACAACGACTTGAACCGGATCGTGCGGTCCTCGCGTGCCGCGTGGTGGAACCAGATCAGTGGTGCCGACGGTGCGGCAGCGAAGGCGCTGCTCGTGACACCGTGATCCGGCGGTTGGCCCACGAGCCGCTGGGCTGGCGACCGACCGTGCTGGAAGTTGTAGTGCGCCGCTACCGCTGTGCCGACTGCGGACACGTGTGGCGCCAAGACACCAGCGCCGCGGCGGAGCCACGCGCGAAGCTCTCGCGCACCGGGCTGCGGTGGGCGCTGGAAGGGATCGTGGTCGCACACCTCACCGTCGCCCGTGTCGCCGAGGGACTCAGGGTCGCGTGGGACACCGCCAACAACGCGGTCCTGGCTGAAGGCAAGCGGCTGCTGATCAACGACCCCACGCGGTTTGAGGGCGTGAAGGTCATTGGCGTCGATGAGCACGTCTGGCGCCCACACCAGGCGTGGCGACAAGTACGTCACCGTGATCATCGACCTCACCCCGGTCCGCGATGGCGCCGGCCCAGCAAGGCTGCTGGACATGGTCGAGGGCCGGTCGAAGGCGGCGTTCAAGACCTGGCTCGCCGACCGCGACGACGCCTTCCGTGACGCGGTCGAGGTGGTCGCGATGGACGGCTTCACCGGGTTCAAGACCGCCGCTGCAGAGGAGATCCCGGACGCGGTCACGGTGATGGATCCCTTCCACGTCGTGCGCCTGGCCGGTGACGCCCTCGACAGGTGCCGGCGCCGGGTCCAACTCGCGATCCACGGGCACCGTGGGTTCAGGGACGACCCGCTCTACAAGTCGCGGCGCACGCTGCACACCGGCGCGGACCTGCTCACCGACAAGCAGAGCGACAGGCTACGCGCGCTGTTCGTTGATGACGCTCACGTCGAGGTCGAGGCGACCTGGGGTGTCTACCAGCGCATGATCGCCGCCTATCGCCACGAGGACCGGCAACGTGGCCGCGAGCTCATGGAGAAGCTGATCACCGACCTCAGCGCCGGCGTCCCCAAGGTGCTCACCGAGCTCACCACCCTGGGCCGGACCCTGAAGAAGCGAGCCGCTGACGTGCTCGCCTACTTCGAACGACCCGGCACCAGCAACGGGCCGACCGAGGCGCTCAACGGACGGCTCGAACACCTGCGCGGCTCCGCACTCGGGTTCCGCAACCTGACCAACTACATCGCCCGAAGCCTGCTCGAGACCGGCGGCTTCAGACCCCAACTCCTACACCCCCGATTGGGATGAGCCACTAATCGCGCTGCCGCGGCTGTTGCCAACCTGCAGATGAACACGACACCGACAGCCCGCGCCGGACGTGACCGAAGCGCCCGAAGGGCCCCGTTGTGGACGGCGCGCCGCGTCCTGGTCACCCGCTCGGCCCTGGAACACGAGCACGGCCGCGCCATCGTGGCCCGGTGCGAGGCCGCCGGGGTCGCGCAGATCGAGCTGCTCAAGGGCGACCGCCTGCCGTCTCTGAAAACCGGCGACGAGCGCACCACCTACGCCGCGGCCAAGCAGACGCTGGCGGTGACCGTGGCCCCGCCGAGCAAGCGTCGCCTGCAACCGATCGCCCCCAGCGCCGACTGGCGTTTCGACCTGGCCGAGGGCTGCCCGGCGCACTGCCAGTACTGCTACCTGGCTGGTTCGCTGACCGGCCCGCCGATCACGCGGGCCTACGCCAACCTCGAGGAGATCCTGGCCGGGCTGGACGCCGCGGTGGGGCAGGGCTCCGTCACCTCCGGGACAGCCGCGCGCAGCGCCGAAGGCACCACGTTCGAGGCGTCCTGCTACACCGATCCGCTCGGCATCGAGCACGTTACCGGCTCGCTGTCCGCGGCGGTGGCGCACTTCGGCGCCCACGACTGGCCCGGCCGCGTGCAGTTGCGTTTCACCACCAAGTACGACCAGGTCGAGCCCTTGCTGACGGTCGATCACGGCGGACGCACACGGGTGCGGGTCTCGGTGAACACCGGCGCGGTCAGCGAGCGGTTCGAGGGCGGCACCGCAGGGGTGGGGGCCCGGCTGGCCGGTGCCCAGCGGCTGGCCGAGGCGGGCTATCCGGTGGGGCTGGTGATCGCCCCGATCATGCCGATTCCCGGCTGGCGAGAGGGCTACGCGCAGCTGCTGTCTCAGGCCGCGGAGGCGTTGTCGGGGGTGCCTGGGCTGGACCTGACCGTGGAGTGCATCACCCACCGGTTCACGCCCGGCAGCAAGCAGACCCTGCTCGGCTGGTACCCGGCCACCAGTCTGGAGATGGACGAGGCGAGCCGGCGCGAGAAGCGTTCCAAGTTCGGCGGGGTCAAACACGTGTACACCAAAGAGACCATGAGCGAACTGCGCTCAGGCCTGGAAGACCTGCTGGCCGAGCACCTGCCGCAGGCCCGCACCCTGTACTGGACCTGACCGCCTCGGCGCTGGCACGGGTCACGGGTCGGCGGCCCTGATGAGGGCCGCCGACCCGCGCTTTCGGGCTAGGAGCCGATCCTGAAGGTCGCGTCCTGCCGGTCACCGGCCGCCGAACTGCTGCTCAGCGGGTCGAGTCGCAGCACGAAGCCGGCGTGCCGGATGTAGTGGGTGGACACGTTGTGCGAGCGGAACGAGGTCCAGGTGCTGTCGGCCAGGCCTGGGGTTCGGTGGAACGTGGCGTCGCCCGCGAAAAGGCTGGTGCCGTCGTTGGGGGCCAGGGCCAGGGTGTAGTCGGAGTGGCGGAGGTAGTGGTTGGCCACGTTGACCGACTGGAACGAGACCCCGGAGGAGTCGGCCAGGCCGGGCACCAGGCGCCACTGGGAGTCGGGGTAGGGGTCGAAGGGGTAGGGGTCGATGCGGGCGGCGTAGTTGGCGTGCCGGATCAGGTGGTCGGGGTAGTTGTAGGACTTGATCCGGTTCCAGGCCGGGGAGCCCCAGCGACTGAGCAGGTTCGACTGTTCGGTGGCCGTGATCGGTGTGATGGTGGGGTGTTTGGCGTTGAGTGGCTGGGTGTACTGGGCCTTGGTCAGCGGCGTCCAACTGTCCAGGCCGATGTTGCCCGAGCGCCAGACGTACAGTTCGCCGTTGTTGGGGGAGTAGGAGTCGCCCCACAGCCACCACTCGTTGCGGTCGTTGGCCTTGACCACGATCGGCGCCTCGATGCCGCCGTTGACCACCCCTGCGGTGTAGGTGCCGTTGTCGAAGCTGCGCGGGTTGAGGGTGCTGGAGCGAGCGCCGTACAGGCGCCCGTCCACAAAGCTCTTGTAGTACAGATAATGGACGTTGTTGTGGACGTGGGTGGTGGCGTCCAGGACGTTGAAGCCTGGGTCGAAGAACAACTGCGCCGGGCCGACCGTGCGGAAGTCGCTGGTGTAGTTCACCCAGAACCCGTCGCGGCCGCCGTTGTTGGCCGAGTAGATGATGCCGTACTGGCCGCGGGTGGCGTCCCAGAACGCTTCCGGGGCCCAGGTGTGGGTGTTCATGGTGTGCATCCGCAGCCGCCGGTAACCGGTGAAGCTGCGCAGGTCGGCCGAGTCCCAGCAGTGGATGTACTGGTTCGGCTGGGTGAAGTCGGTGCCGGTCAGGTCGGTGGCCAGGACGACGAAGGTGCCGTCCTGCTTACGCAGGAGGTACGGGTCGCGTAAGCCTCCGGTGCCGGCGGTGGGGGTGACGACGGGGTTGTTCTGATTCAGCGGTGTCCAGTTCAGGCCGTCGGAGCTGACGGCCAGGTGCAGGCCGTAGTCGGCACCGAGCTGGCTGGGGGATTCAGTGAAATACCCCATGACGTAACCGGCGTAGGTGGCGGCGAGGGCGGGCCGGGCGACGGCGACACCGGCGGCTGCGGCCAGGCCGGAGGCGATCAGGGTGCGTCGGGTGAGCATCATTCTCCCGAGGGTGCGGTCAGGGTCACGCCCAGGCGGACCGGCGTACCGAAGTTGGGGGTGTCGTCGGCGTTCCAGGTGAACTTCTGGGCGCGGGTGGAGCGGTTCATGTCGCAGCCGCCGGCCGCGGAGTCGTTGGCGTGGTACACGATCCAGTCCTCCTTGCCGTCCGGGCTCTTGAAGAAGCCGTTGTGCCCGGGGGCGAAGACGCTGTTGGCGTCGTTGCGCTGGAACACCGGGGTCGACTTCTTGGTCCAGTGCGCCGGGTTGAGCGGGTCGGTGCCAGTCAGGGTGAGCAGGCCCAGCTTGTAGTCCGGTCCCCAGCAGGCGCTGGCCGAGTAGACGACCATCACCTTCCCGTTGCGGTACAGGGGTTCTGGGCCCTCGTTGACCGCGCCGGTCTGCCGTTCCCAGGCCAGGGTGGGGGAGCTGAGCCGGGTGCGGGTGCCGGTCAGCGTCCACGGGTTGCTCAGCCGCTGGATGAAGTTGCTCTGCCCGGCGCCGTCACCGCCGTAGGTGCCCATCAGGTACAGGTTGCTGCCCACCTTGAGCACGCTGGCGTCCAGGGCCCAGTCGCTGCCGAGGTCGGCCTTGAACGTGTAGGGGCCCATCGGGTCGGTGCCCGCGGACTCCAGCACGTGCAGGCGCTGGGTGGGGTTGTAGTCCGAGACGTTCTGGCCGGCGGTGTAGTAGAGGTACCAGCGGCCGTTGATCAGGTGGAACTCGGGGGCCCACATGTTGCAGCAGCCGTTCGCGCGGCCGGCCAGGTTGAAGACCACCTGGTCGGTGGCGGTGGCCAGACCGGCCAGGGTGGCCGAGCGGCGCATGGTGACGGTGGAGTTCCAGGTCGTGGTGGCCAGGTAGTAGTAGCCGTTGTGGTACTGCAGCCACGGGTCCGGGCCGTTGCGTTTGATCGGGTTGTTGAACGTCTTGGGCGCAGGCGGTGTGGGCACCAGCAGCCACTGCTGGTTGGCGCCGCCCAGGTCCTGGAACTGCGAGACCTTGGCGCCGTCGGCGGTGGAGTGCTCCCACACGTCCAGGGCCTTGCCGCTGTTGCGGTTGATCAGGCGCACGTGGCCGTCGGCGGAGTCGGCCAGCCGGAACTGCTGACGGGCGTCGTTGCGGTCGGCGTTCTGCACCAGCTGGATGCCGTCGGCGGTGGTGGGCAGGTCGAGGACCTTGCCGCTGTGCACGGACTGCACGCGGTACCAGCCGCCGCCGGAGTCCAGGAACTTCCACTGCTGCCAGGCGCCGTCGTTACGGGAGAACTGGTTGATCGCCGCGCCGTCGGTGGTGGCCAGGTTGAACACGTCCAGTGCCTTGTTGCTGTTGCGGTTGATCAGGACGTAGGCGGTTCCTGGTTGCACGGTGGCGGCGGAGGCCTCGGTGCCGGTGGCGACCAGGCCGATGGTGACCAGGACGCTGGTCAGGCTCGCGGCCAGGAGGGCGCGCAACTTCGTTGTTCGCACGTGGGGCTCCTTCAGTTTCAGTAGACGAAAGGCCAGCCGGCGGAGTCGTATCCGAGGAGGTTGATGCCCAGCAGGGAGGTGCCGTTGTCGGCGTAGTAGTGGTAGACGAGGACGTCACCGTCGCTGTCGGCCAGGACGGCCTGGTGTCCCGGGCCGTGGATGCTGCCGTGCCCGGCCAGCACCTGTGTGCCGCCGCCGGAGTTCAGGGCGACGCCGTTGCGGTCGGTGTAGGGGCCGGTGACGCTGGTGGAACGCCCGACCATCACCCGGTAGGTGCTCGAGGCGCCCGCGCAGCAGCGGTCGAACGACGTCCAGAGGTAGTAGTAGGAGCCGCGTTTGACGATGACCGGGGCCTCGATCGCGCCGCCGTTGCGTCCGGCGACGCTGCGGAGGGTGCTGTCGGTGCGCAGCCCGGTGGAGGGGTTGAGCTGGATCAGCTTGATCCCCGACCAGAACGAGCCGAAGCTCAGCCACCACTTGCCGTCGCTGTCGACGAACAGGTTCGGGTCGATGGCGTTGTAGGTGTCGGAGGTGCGGGTCTCGATCACCAGGCCCCGGTTGGTCCACGACCCGGCGGCGCCGGTGGTGCTGGTGGCCAGGAAGATCGCCGAGCGGTTGGAGCCGAAAGTCGAGGCGGAGTAGTACAAGTAGTAGGTGCCGTTGCGGTAGGTGAGGTCGGGCGCCCACAGGTCCCGGCTGCCGTTGGTGTACGTACTGGTCCAGGGGGCGCCGTCGGGGAACACCGAGCCCGCGTTGCGGAAGGTGATGCGGTCGGTGGACGTCTTGAGCGTGAGGTTGGGCCCGGTGTGGGCCAGGAGGTAGCCGCCGTTGTTGGGCCTGCGCACGATCGTCGGGTCGTGCACGCCGGTGTCCCCGGTGACGTAGCCCGGGTTGGGGTAGGCGGCCGGCGCGACGGTCGGGGTGGCGGCCACGCGCGAGACCGGGACGGCGCTGTGCGGGGCGGCGTCCGAGGGCCCGGCGGTCGCCGCCGCGGCGCTCGAGACCAGCGCGAGTGCGGTGAGCAGGGTGAGGAGTCGCCGCCTGGAAATCCGGGCAGGCAGAAGCGAAATTGCCATGGCTGTCCTTCGATGAGAGCGGGTCACGACTGGTGGGGTCGCCGACGCCGCCCTGGTCCACGGCCGGGGGGACCAGAACAGAGACGGAGGATCCGGAGCGGTCAGCTGTCAGGGTGTGAACTACGCATTACGGACCAACGCTCGTCGATGTTCTCGTTCACTTCTCGGCCGGTCAAGACATGCCACTTGGCGCCAAAGCCTCCTTGACAGGGTCTTTTGGCTGGTCAAACGGAGGACAGCGGCGATGTTAGCGTGAACATTTGCGACTTTTGCAGCGCTGAACGGTTCGCTCGTCGGCCGGATGCTGGCCAAACGCAGAAGGGTTGCCCCGCCGATGCGGGGCAACCCTTCGGGCTGTTGGTCAGGCCGGCGAGGCAACCCCCGCCGAGGCCGCCCGCCACGCGTCGTCCCAGCCCGGCGCCAGCGCCGCGGCCCGTTCACAGGCCAGCACCAGGCTGGCCTCCCGGGCGATTCCCTGGCCGGCGATGTCGAAGGCGGTGCCGTGGTCGACCGAGACCCGCACCACCGGCAGGCCGATCGTGATGTTGACCGCCTCGGCCTGTTCTAGAGATGGGACAGCGGGGCGGCCAAGGTGTGCCCGTCCAGGCCACCCCGCGCGTCGAGCCCGACGGCGGCGCTGGTGATCACCACCAGCGGATCGGGGCCGGGCATGTGCAGCACACTGGTCGGCTGCGAGACCGGCAGCGGGACACGTTTCAGCAAGGCCCCGTCGGACGAATAGACGTCGAGGCGGGACGCGCCCCACACCGCGTTCCAGACCTGGTTCTGATCGTCGGTGAACATCCCGTCCGGCGAACCGCCGGTGACCACAGCGAAAGTCTCCCATTCGTGCGGGGCCCTGACCGACGTCCTCAAGATCCGGCGAGCCGAGGTGTCGGCGACCAGCGCCGTCTGGCCGTCCTGAAGGAACGTCGGCCCGTTCGGGATGTCGATGCCGGATCGAAGCTGAGACAGCCTCCCGGACAACGGATCCCAGCGCCACTGAGCGCCCTGCGGCGTGCTGTCGTCGTGGACCATCGTGCCGAACCAGAACGAGCCGTCCGGGGCGAAGGCGCCATCGTTGACCCGGTGCCGGGCCGGGTCCAGGCCCGTGTCGGCCACCGTGACGAATTCCCCGGCCGGGCTCAGATGGGCCAGCCCGGTGCCCACCGCGGCCAGAACGCGACCATCCGGGCCCGGTTCCACAACCCCCAGGGGCCGCCCTGCACTGTGCTTGAGGCGGCCGGGCTCGGCCGAGGCCGGGTCCCAGCTGTAGGCGTGCCCCTGCAGCAGATCCACCCACTGCACGAGGCCGTCCACGCGGCGCAACCCTTCTCCCAGCTCGTGCGGCGTACTGCTGACGATCCGCCACACGCTGTCGCTCGCGGTCATACGATCTGCTCCCAGTTGCGTGTAAGGCTCACCATTCGGCGTATGAGCCATCCTCGTCGCGCCGGACGGGGAGGACCAAGCCGAGGCGCAGGCGGGCCCGGAACGGAGGAGCATCATGAACGACACCGAGTTCTTCGACGAGGTCTTCTCCCTGTCCAAGGTCATGGGCATTTTCCGGGGGATGACCCCGGAGGCGACCGTGGCGATCTGCGAGGCCGCCTGGGGTGCGGGTGCGCAGGCTGTGGAGGTGCCGGTACAGGACGAGGCCGGGTTCGAGGCCCTGGAGGCGGCCGTCGAGGCCGGGCGCCGGCACAACCGGTACGTGGGGGCCGGGACGGTGCGCGAGACCGGGCAACTGCACCGGGTGGCGCGCCTGGGGGCACATTTCACGGTGGCTCCGGGCCTGGACGCCGACATCGTCCATCTGTCGAAGGAACTGGGGGTTCCGCACCTGCCGGGCGTGGCCACGTCCACCGAGATCCACACGGCGCTGAAGCTTGGCCTGCTCTGGCTGAAGGCCTTCCCTGCGTCCGTTCTGGGGCCGGACTGGGTCAAGGCCCAGTTGGCCCCGTTCCCTCAGGCGCGGTTTGTGGCCACCGGAGGGATCGGGGCCGGGAACGCCGAAGAGTTCCTGCAGGCCGGGTGCCGTGGTGTGGCCATCGGCTCGGCCTTCGCCGATGCCGAGGAGATCTCCCGGCTGGTTGCGGCCGGGCTGGTGCAGACGGGCCGGAAGCCCTTGTCTGCGCGGACCCCCTTGTCTGCACGGAACGACGACGGCCTATCGGGCCGACCGTAAAGGCTGAGCGTGCAGCCGGTCTGATACACGGGCCGGCCCGACGGGCGAGGACGTGCCCGGCTCAGGCGACCGGCCGAACCCGGTCGAAGCGGTCCGAGACGCCCCCGAGGACAGCATCGGCGTAGCTGCGCAGAGAGGTCTCGGGGTACTCCACGGCCGGTGCGCTCACCGCGTCCAGGGCCTCCAGGTGCTCCTGCGAGACGGTGAGGTCGAGGGCCGCCAGGTAGTCCTCGAGCTGCTCCAGGCTGCGGGGGCCGATGACCGGGATCAGCGGGGTGGCCCACTGGCGGGCACGGTGACGCAGCCACGCCATGGCGATCCGGGCCGGCTTCTCGCCGGTGTCGGCGGAGACCTTGAGCAGGGCGTCCAGGGTCGCCCGCTTCTGCGGTGTGTCCTCCTTCTGCCCGATGGCGACGGGTCCGGACAGGCGCCCCTGCTCACCGGTGCGGTACTTGCCGGTGAGCAGGCCTCCGCCGAGGGGCGAGTAGAGCATGACGCCCAGGCCGAAAGCCTGTGCTGCGGGCAGGATCTCCCGGTCGCCGCCGCGGTCGAGCAGGTTGTACTCGATCTGCAGACCGGCCAGGGTGGCCGAGCGGTTCAGGCGGTCGGCCAGTGAGGCGGCGTAGGCCGTTCGCCAGGCGGGGAAGTTCGAGAGCCCACCGTGGCGGATGTCGCCGGCTCGGACCAGGTCGTCCAGTGCGCCGACGATCTCCTCGGTCGGGGTGACCGAGTCGGGCTGGTGCACCAGGTAGACGTCCAGGTGGTCGGTGCCCAGCCGCTTCAGGGTGCCGTGCAGGGCGTACTTCATCGACTTGCGGTTGTTGCCGGTGCGGCTGACGCCCAGATCGGGGTGCGTGCCCAGGGTGTACTTCCCGGCCAGCACGAAGGAGTCGCGGTCGGCGCCGAGCAGTTCGCCCAGCACCTCCTCGGCCTGGCCGAAGCCGTACACGTCGGCGGTGTCGATCAGGGTTCCGCCGGCCTCGGCGAAACGGTCGAGGATGCGGCGGGAGTGCCCGAGGTCGGCCCCGCCCCAGTTGGTGCCGAAAGAGGCACTGCCGAGCGCGTACTCGGAAACACGTAACCCGGTGCGGGTGCCGTAGGTGGTGTAGCGCATCAGGACTCCTGAACAGAAGTGGGGACGGCGAACAGGCCGGTTCCGTGGAAGGCGTTGCGGTTCGCGGCGACGAAGTCCGCGACGCTGGTCGGTTCGTGGCCGGTGATCTGCTGCACGGCGTCGTTCGTGCCGGCGAAGATCCCGTTGCGGTAGTCGAGGGCCACGTTGGCGAAGTGCTGCACGGTGTGCTCGGAGACGCCGCCCGCGAGCAGACCCGTGCGGTAGGTCTCGATGTCGATCGGGTCGTAGCGCACCGGCCGGCCCAGGACCCGGCCCACGACGGCCGCGATCTGGGTGTGGTCCAGCTCTTCCCGGCCGTACAGCCGGTAGGTGCGGCCCGCATGCGGCCGGGGGTCTTCCAGCACCGCGGCGATCACCCGGGCCTGGTCGTCCCCGGTGATCGGGGCGTGACGGCCCTGACCGAACGGCAGGCCGATCACGCCCTCCTCGCCCTGCTCGTACCAGCCCCAGGCCAGCCAGTCGGCGAAGAAGGTGGGCTGCAGGTGCGTGACGGCGAACGGCCCACGATCCAGCAGGCATTCGCTGAGCCAGTGCTGGCGGGCTGCGTTGCTGGTGGCGTTCCGGCGGGCCGAGACCTGCGACATGTTCACCACGGTGGCCACACCGGCCTCGGCGGCGGCCTGGGCCACAGCGGCCGTGGCCTCGATCAGGCCCGGAGCGACGGGATAGCAGAAGTACAGGCCCTCGGCGCCGCGGGCGGCGTCGGCCACCACCGCGACGTCGCGCAGGTCACCCACGACCACGTCGGCTCCCAGATCGGCCAGGGCACGGGAGCGTTCGTCGTCGCGGTGCACGAACGCGGTCACCGCATGACCCATCTCGCGCAGCAACCGGACGCTCGTGAGGCCGGTCTTGCCGGTGGCGCCGGTGATGAGGAATCGGCGGCTCATGAAAATCCTTTCTCAGGGGGACGGCCTGCCCAGGTCGGGTCGGCGGCCTGGGCAGACTCGGGCTGACTCAGCGGGTGAGCAGACGGGCGATCCACGCGGCCCGGGTCTCGCGGGCGGCCACGGACAGGGCCGCCTCGGGGGCCAGCAGCTCGAACAGGTGGTATCCGCCGGGCCAGATGTGCAGTTCGGCCTCGCCGCCGGCCGCCCACACGGCCGAGGCGTAGGCCACGTCCTCGTCGCGGAAGACCTCGGCCGAGCCCGCCTCGACGTAGGTGGCGGGCAGCCCGGTGAAGTCGGTTGCCCGCAGGGCGGACTCGTACGCGGTGATCTCCTCGCCGCCGCGCCGGTCGCCGAGGTAGAAGTTCCAGCCGGTGTCGTTGCTGGTGCGGTCCCAGATGCCGATGCCGTCGATCTGCCGGGCCGAGACACTGTCGTTGCGCTCGTCGAGCATGGCGTACATGAGCACCTGCCCGGCCAGGGCGGGGAAGCCGCGGTCGCGCGCCATCATGGTGATCCCGGCGGTCAGCCCGCCGCCGGCGCTGCCGCCGATGGTGATCAGGCGCTCGGGGTCGATGCCCAGTTCGGCGGCGTGCTTGGCCGTCCACACCAGCGCGGCGTAGGAGTCCTCCAGAGCGGCCGGGGCGGGGTTCTCGGGCGCCAGTCGGTACTCCACGGTGACCACCACGGCGTTGAACCGCTCCACGTAGTCCACCACCGGGGCGACCCCGACGAAGCGGTCACCGAAGATCATGCCGCCGACGTGGGTGAAGAAGAAGCCCGGCCCGGCGCCCTGGCGGGTGCGCGGCCGGAACACCGAGACCAGCACGTCGGGGGCGCCTTCCGGCCCGGGCACGGTGTGTTCCTCGTGGACGATCGCCCGGCCTTCCAGCAACTGCTCCAGGGAGGGGGTGAACCCCGGGCCGCGCAGGGCCTGCAGGTGCTCGGGGCGCAGGGTCGGGGTGATCGACTGGTTGACCACGTCGAGCACGGTCTTCAGCTCGGCGTCGAACGGGGGAGGGGTGATCATGACATTTCCTTCAGATGGGTGAGAACGAGGTCGCAGACCTCACGCCAGCCGCTGTCGAAGACCAGCGAGTGGCCCTTGCCGGGCAGTTCGCGGTACTGGGTGTTCAGGCCGGGCCGGTACAGGTCGGCGGCCTGGCGGGCCACCACCGCGGGGACGGTGTGGTCCCGGCCGCCGCCGATGATCAGCAGCGATCCGCGGCGGCTGTCGTCCAGGTCCACCGCGCTCGGTGAGGCCGGGTCCTTCTTCGCCGCGGTGAGCTGAAAGATCGGCTTGCCCGGGCCGGGGATGGCGTAGCGGCCGTACAGCTCGTCGGCCTCCGCGCGGCTGAGCGCGTTGGCGAAGCCGTAGCGGAACTGCCGGCGGCTCAGCTGAACTGCCTTGTCCAGGTTGGAGCGGCGCCGCAGCACCGGCAGGGCGCTGCGGATCTGGGGGATCGGTAGCGCCCGCACGCCCCGCACCGGGGCCGGGTCGATCGCCACGGCCGCCTCGGCCAGGCCCGCGGCCAGCAGCTTCTCGGCGACCAGACCGCCGAAGGAGTGACCGACCACGATCGGCGGCTCGTCGCGGCCCTTCAGGTGGGCGGCGTAGTGGTCGGTCAGTTCCTGGATACCGGTGCCGGCCAGGCGCTCAGGATCCTGCCGGGTCGCCGGGGCGGTCGCGGCCTCGCCCGGCCAGCCCAGGGTCCAGGCGTCGTAACCGGCCGCCCCGAATGCCTCCAGCCAGGGCGTCCAGGCCGAGGAGTGGATCCACAGACCGGGGATGAACAGGACGCTGCGCCTCACCTCCGGGCCGCCCGTTCGATCGCGGCGGTGACCACGGCGGGCTTCTGCAGCATGGACAGGTGGTCGGCGCTCACCTGGGTGACGTGCCCGTGCGCCCGCTGCGCCATGGCGAGCTGTTCGGCGGCCGGGATCACCCGGTCGCCGGTGCCGACCACGAACTCGCTGGGCAGCGTCTTCCAGGCCGGTTCACCTGAGGGCTCCTGCAGTGCCCCGGCGGCGATCGGCGACTGCGCGGCGGCCAGGGCCTTGGCGCTCTTGGCGGGCAGGTGGGCGGCGAAGATCTCGCGGAACCGGGACCGCTTGACGTACAGGTCGACGTCACCGGCGGGCATCGCCGGATCCTGCACGACGTCGAACACCGTCTCGACCGGCGCCGCCAGGGCGGAACCGGGCTTGGCGCCGGTGAGCTGGACGATGGTCTCGCCGGCGGCCGGGGCGAAGGCGTCGATGTAGGCGAGCGCCCGTACCCGGGGCGCCTGGGTGGCGGCGTTGGTGATGACCGCTCCGCCGTAGGAGTGACCCACCAGCACGACCGGGCCCTCGGTGGCCTGGTTGACGAAGGCCGCCACCGAAGCCGCATCAGCGGCCAGACCGCGCAGCGGGTTCGGTGCGTTCAGGACCTGGTAGCCGTCGTGCTGCAGGCGCTGGGTGACGGGGGCGAAGCTCGAGGCATCGGCCCAGGCGCCGTGTACCAGCACGACGGTGGGCTTGGCACCGGCACTGGCACTGGGTCCGGCACTGGCTTGTGCGGTGGCCGGCACGGCGGCGGCCGCGCCGCTCAGAGCGGCGACGGCGGCCAGGACGAGCAGGGGGCGGTGGGGCTTGGACACGAAGGAGACCTTTCACTGAAGAGCGGTAACGATCGTTCCCGCTTGGCTTCAACAAAAGCACGCTCCTCTGAAAGTTTGCAAGCAGCAATGCGGTTCTGGCCGACTGGTGGCGTAACGATCGTTACCGCGGTACAGTGACGCGATGACGACTGGAGCAACCGCGGTCGGCCCGAGAGAACGGCTGCTGGAAGCCGCGAGCCGGCTCTTCTACGCAGAGGGCATCAACGCGGTCGGGGTGGATCGGGTACTCCAGCAGGCCAACGTCACCCGGGCCTCGATGTACCGCCACTTCAGTGGCAAGGAGGAGCTGGTCGTGGCCTACCTCAAGCGCGAGGACGTGACCATGCACCAGATCTGGGACGAGGCACTCGCCCAGGCGGTCTCGGCCGATCACAAGCTCGAGCTGGCCATCGAGGGCATCGCCGACGACGCCATGCTGCGCCACACCCTGGGCTGCCCGTTCATCAAGGCCGCCGGTGAGTTCCCCGACCCGGCCGGCCCGGTCCGGCAGGTCGTCACCCAGCACCGGGCCTGGTTCCATCACGATCTGCTGACCATGCTCACCGAGGCCGGCCGCGAAGACGTCGAGCTCAAGGCCTCCGCCCTCGCCATGCTGCGAGACTCGTTGCTGGTCGGGAGCTTTCTCGACGACCGGCAGGGAGCCCGCAAGACCTTCGTCCGCACCGCCCGCTGGATGGCCGGGCTCCGCTGAGCAGCAGCCGGCTCAACCCAACGGTGGATTTTCCCAACGGCCAGCGTTTCCCGCCGCCGACGCGCTGATCTTCGCTGCCACGCTTCGCGTGACAGCGACCCGTCCGGAGTCGCCGACATCTGGGGGGAACCATGAGACGTCTGTTCGCCGGGCTGCTGGGGGCGGCCCTGCTCGCCGCACCGGCCCTCGTCGTGAGTGACGCGGCCCGGGCCGACGTGGCCGCGCCCTGCTCGACCGCTCCGAACTCGCAACTGTGGGTGAAATTCGCCAGTCCGAAGGCCCACTCGTCCACCGACCACGCCGCCACCGGGCTCGCCGTCAACGGCCGGGTCACCGGCAAGCTCAGCCAGAAGGTCACGGGCGTGGAACTCTTCGCCAACGGGACGTCGGTGGGGCAGGCCGTCCTGAAAGCCCGCAAGCAGGGCTCGACCCGCATCCGCCTGTGGTCCAGCGGTGACGTGGCCCTCGACGTCGGCCACCACGTGCTCGTGGCCTGCGCCACCACCAGCACCGGCGCGGTGGTGGGCAAGGAGATCCACGCCTACGTGACGGCGCCTCTGGGCAACAAGGTCCTCGCCTCGTCCCAGCCGGGCGACCGTTTCATCGCCGACGACGGCGAGGCCGGCCGGGCACACCTGAGCAGGGGACACCTCGGCTGCTCCACCACCTCGCCTCTGGGGGTCTGCCAGGGCGGTTCGTGGCCCGATCCGCTGGGCGTGCCCAAGATCTGGAGCCACGACCTGACCCGAGACGGGCAGAACGTGCTCACGTTCACCAAGACCTTCACGCTGAGCGCCGCGCAGGCCGCCCAGCCCGGAGTGGTCGCGGGCTGGGCCGACGACTCGTTCACGGTGCAGCTGAACGGCACCGAGGTGCTCAGCGGCGCCAACTGGAACAGCTCGTTCACCACTCCGGTGACCCTGCTGCCGGGCAAGAACAAGATTGTGGTCACTGCGACCAACCTGGCTGGTTTCGACCAGCAGGGCAATCCGGGCGGGGTGGCCTGGAAGCTCTACCAGAACTGACCGCCGACCAGAGGGCTGCACACGTCTGAGGCAGCTCAGTCAAAACCAGAACGAGCTGTGGGTGGCGACCATCCACAGCTCGTTCGACACTCTCAGCCGTTGATCAACCGTCCGTGCGGGCTGGTTCCAGCGAGGAGTGCACCGCGGGCAGGCGCACGAGGAAGGTGAGGAACCCGGCGAAGGGGCTCGCCGCGAACGCCAGGGCGGCCACCCAGGTGAGGATGATCGGCGACTGCGCGTGCAGTTCCCAGCCCGCCACCCCCGGCCAGCCGCCGTCGCGGAGGTAGGCGGTGGCCATCAGCAGCAGGACGGCACCGCATCCCATGGTGGCCACCGCCACCTGCCGCGCGGTCAGTGCCGTCCCGGCCACTGCACATCCGCCCACCAGAAGCGCCCAGCCCAGCATGCCCATCGGCTGAGGCGCATTCGCGTTCATCATCATGGGCACCTGCGCGGCCAGGGACACGCCCGTGGCGAGGATGTACAGGGCGGTGCCGGACATCAGCGGCCGCCTGCACTCAGGTGGGTCCGGATCGGCCAGGACGCCGATGGAGTCGAGGTGACGCGTCGCCCACCAGGTGCCCGTGCCCAGGATGGCCAGCACGATGCCTGCGACCAGCGCCCGCCACCAGAACACGGTGTCGACGCCGTTGCCCAGGGCCAGTTGTTCGGACACCGGCACGGCGACGAGCGCCATGGGTCCGATGGCCGCGCCGATCAGCGTCGGGGCGGCCATGGCGGCCCGCCCGCGCACCACCAGAACGCTCGCCACCATGACCGCAATCAGCCCGATTCCGGTCATCGACGCGGTGTGCAGGGGCAGCGAGTACATCTCGAAAGAGCTGATGTCCTCGGACGCGAGCCAGAAGCGGTGAGTGCGCTGGGCCATCCAGGTGATACCGGCGACCCCGATGGCGAGTGCGGCGCCGGTCAGCAACAGCCCGGTCGCCACGTCGGCGCGGCGGGAGGCCAGGGAACGAGACTCTTGGACGTCGTCCATCCCACCCCCTTCGGCAGGAGGGCCGCGCATCTGAGGAATTTTCGATCCCGCGCGTACAGACCCACGAAAGCCCTCCCCGACGTCCATCGGTTCTGCTCGTCGGGAAGGGCTTTCAAACTATGGACGGCGGTGGGCCCCTATCGCGGAAGCGTCAGGTACCGTCCGTCGTTGCGGTACAGGCGAACCCCGTCCGAGTACGGCTGCGTTCCGATCACGGTGGTCTTCCAGACGCCGTTGCACTCCTGGGAGCTGGGCGAGGTGTTCTTCCAGCTGTTGGAGTCTTCGGAGTAGTACTTGGCCTGCACGCAGTAGCCGTCGGAGGCCTCGTCGCGGGTGCGGACCTTCCAGCCGACCCCGGCGCCGACGCACAGCTGCCCGCCGCCCCAGGACGAGTGCACCTCCGCCCCGCACACCCAGGTGACGGCCTGGGCCGAGTTGGCGGTGCCGACACCGAGCCCGGCGAACGCCAGAGCGCCGGCTGCGGCCAGGGAGAGGGATCTGAGTCGGGTGAGCATTCCGTTGCCTCCGATCGAAGACCTGTGAGGGTGATCATGCTGCTGCCGCGACCTGCCTCACTCAAGCAAACCCGGAGCGCTGTACCCCCATCTCCGCCCTTCGTTCTGATGCAACACCTTCGCGCCGGACGGTAGTGGTGCGGCCGGCGCCGTCGTATTCGATCATGGATGCATGACACGACCCGGTCTGCCCTTCCGTATCGTGCGTTCCAGTTCGCGGCTCGGCTGGACCGCGGTCCGACTGGACGAGTACGAGGACCCTTTCGTCGCGGAGCCTTTCGCCACGCGGTCGCCGTCCCTGACGCTGGTTCGGGTGTCCAGTGGCCGCTATCGCATCGCCAGCCGGAACGGGCGCCGCTGGACCAGTGACGACTACCGGCCGGGGTCCATCGGGATCACCGCCCCCGGTAAGGAGAACGTCCTGCGCTGGCAGGCCACCGCCCCGGCCCGGATGCGCTCGCAGCACCTGCACCTGGCTCCGTCGCTGGTCCCGGCCGGCGTCACCTTCCCTGATGCGCTGACCTTGGACGACGCCTACGTACAAGCTTCGCTGCAGACTCTGGTGTCCGCTCTGGACGACGAGGCCCCGGCGGTCTATGCAGACTCCGTCGCGGCTGCTCTGGCGGCGCACGTGGTGTACCGCGTGGCACCCACCTCGCTTCCCCGGGTCAGGCCGGGCCGGGCAGTGCTCAGCGCCGGGGAGGTGGACCTGGTCGTGGAGTTCATGCACGCGCACCTGGCTGATGACATCTCCTTGGAGCAGCTGGCCGAACTGCTGGGGCTGAGCAAGTTCCACTTCCTGCGGGTGTTCCGAGGCGCCACCGGACACACGCCGGCCCGTTACCTGGGCAGACTGCGACTGCGGCAGGGGGCCCGGCTCCTTCGCAGCTCCGACCGGCCGGTGGCGGCAATTGCCGCCTCGTGCGGCTACCGCAGCCCGGGGCAGTTCGCAGCGGCCTTTCGCCGGGAGTACGGCTGCACCCCCAGGGCGTACCGGGCCCGGCCCGGGCGGTAGCGCAATAGCGGGCGATAACGGAGCAAGAACGGGATGTTGGGCCGTTCCCGGCTTGCGGGAGAAGGGCGTTCGCACTGTGCTCGGGAACTCCAGGAACCGCGGAGATCTTCGAGGAGTGATGGGCGGATGCAGAATCGGGTTGCGATCGTCACCGGCGGGTCCGGCGGGATCGGGCAATCGGTGTCGGAGCGTCTGGCCGCCGACGGGATGAGCGTGCTGGTCGCCTATTCGGGTGGGCCGGAACGGGCTGACGAAGTGGTCAGGTCGATCACGGACAAGGGTGGCTCGGCGGTCGCCGCCCGGGCCGACGTGGCCCGGCCGGACGAGGTGGGCTCGCTCTTCGACACGGCCGAGGCCGAGTTCGGCGGAGTGGACGTGGTGGTGAACACCGCCGGGATCATGTTGTTGTCACCACTGGCGGAGCTGTCCCTGGAGGATCTGGACCGCACGTACCAGGTCAACGTGCGTGGCACGTTCGTGGTGAGTCAGGCTGCGGTGAAACGGCTCCGGCCGGGTGGGGCGCTGATCAACTTCTCCTCTTCGGTGGTGAAGCTCGCCCTGCCCACGTACTCGGTCTACGTGGCCAGCAAGGCAGCGGTGGACGGCATCACCCGGATCCTCGCCCAGGAAGTGCGGGGTCGTGACATCACGGTGAACGCGGTCGCCCCCGGGCCCACGGCCACCCCGCTCTTCCTGAACGGCAAGCCGCAGGAGGTGGTCGACCGGATGGCCGCTCAACCGCCGCTGGAGCGGCTGGGCGAGCCGGCCGACATCGCCGAGGCCGTCTCGTTCCTGGCCGGCCCGGCGCGGTGGGTCAACGGACAGGTCGTCTACGTGAACGGAGGCATTGCCTGATGGGCGTCGTCATCGTGACCGGGGCCTCGAGCGGGTTCGGGGCCATGACTGCCCAGGAACTGCTCAAGACCGGGCACACCGTCTACGCCGGCATGCGTGACGTGGCCGGCCGTAACGCAGCCGCTGCGGCCGACTTCGAGAAGCTGTCCGAGAACGCGGTCACGGTCGAGATGGATGTGTCGTCACAGGAGTCGGTGGATGCGGCGGTGGCGCGGGTCGTGTCCGAGGCAGGGCGGATCGACGTGGTGGTGCACAATGCCGGCCACATGACCCTGGGTCCGGCCGAGGCCTTCACCGTCGAGCAGGTGGCCTCGATCTACGACACCAACGTGCTGTCCACCCATCGCCTGAACCGGGCTGTCCTGCCGGTGCTGCGTGCGCAACGTGACGGGCTGCTGGTCTGGGTCGGATCGTCCAGTGCCCGGGGTGGCACACCTCCTTATCTGGGCCCCTACTTCGCGGCCAAGGCGGCGGAGGACGCGCTGGCGGTGAGCATGGCGGCCGAGGTGTCGCGCTTCGGGATCGATTCGGTGATCGTGGTGCCGGGCTCGTTCACCTCGGGCACCAACCACTACGCGCACGCGGCCCAGCCGGACGACGGTGAGGTCCGGGCGGCCTACGAGGCGGAGTACGGCGACGACATCCAGACGCTGCTGCAGCGCCAGGCGCAGCAGTCGCCGGCCGACGCCGATCCGGGCGAGGTGGCCCGGGAGATCGCGCGGGTGGTCGCGCTTCCCAAGGGCTCGCGGCCGTTCCGGCTGTACATCGATCCGGCCCAGGACGGGGCCGAGGAGGTGTTCCGGATCGGGGACCGGGTGCGGCGCGACTTCTACCGCAACCTCGGCTTCGCAGACCTGCTGAAACCCGTGTAGTTGCGGCCGGCCCGGGTGCGCCCTGGAGCACCCGGGCCGAATCAGAGCGGCTGTTCCTGCCGTGGCGTCATCGTGCGGGCCCAGGACTCCTCGACGTCGGCCAGATTCAGCATCACCGTGACGTTCTCGAGCATGCCGGCCCCCAGCCACTGGCGTACGGCCTCGTCGTCACCCAGCAGATCGCGGGCCAGGGTCACCTGCCTGGCGTAGCAGGACCGCACGGCCTCGGCGATCAGGGGTTCCTCGGCCGCGCAGTTGGCGTGCATGAGAAAACGCATCACGTCACGGTTCTGGATGAGTTCGCGGTAGCCCGAGCGGGCCGCCTGCATGGCGGCCTGCGGTGTCCGGGGCCCGTCCTCGGCCCCGGTACTGAGGGCGGCCGTGATCAGGTCGGAGACGTGCAGGACGGCGCCGGCGAACAATGTCGCCTTGTCCGCGAACAGCCGGTAGATGTACGGCTGGGAGATGCCGGCCCGCTCGGCGATCTCCGCTGTGGTGGTGCCGTAGAACCCTTTACGGGCGAAGCAGGTCACGGCCGCTTGCAGGACGACCTGTCGTCGTTGGTCGCTCTTGTCGCTGGAGCCAGGGGCGGGCATGGCTGCAGTCAATCACGGCCGGGCTCGGGTCCGGTCAGCCGCTACGGGCGGGTGCTCTACACGGCGGGCTGGTCGGCGGGGGTGAGGGCCTCGATCGCCACCAGCGGGTTCCAGTAATCGACGAAGCGGGTGATCCGCCCCTCGCCGTCGGTGCGGACCACGGCCACGACGGTCTGCTCGTAGGGCTTGCCGGTGGGGATCGCGGTGCCGGTGGAGCGGAACTCGGCGATCGCGGTGTGCGGGTCGGTCAGGTCGTGGAAGACCAGATCGACGAAGCGCACGTCGAAGGTCTGCGGGAACGAGCGCATGTGCTCCAGCAGGGCCTGACGGCCCTGGACCCGGGTGGGGACGCCGGTGGGCGCGAAGGGGAACTCGATGACGCCTTCGGGGGTGTACAGCTCGACCCACTCGTCGATCTGGCCGGCCGAGACCAGCCGGAGGTGCTCGGACAGGGCGTGCTGGGCGGGGGAGGGCTGAGTGGTAGGGGACATCGACTGCTCCTGTGTTTGTGACTGACCAATAACAAACGTACGTCAGGAGTGGTCGCCGGGCAAGCGAGGCGCCGCCGGCGTCCCGTAGGTTCGGCTCATGGACGAACGGGATGCCGCGATCCTCACCGAACTGCAGAAGGAGGCCCGACTGACCAACCGCCAACTGGCCTCCCGCGTGGGCCTGGCGCCCTCCAGCACCCTCGTGCGCACCCGGGCCCTGGAGCAGTCGGGTGTCCTGGCCGGCTACCACGCACGCGTCGACCTGAACCGGATCGGCCGGGGCGTCCAGGCCATGATCGGGTTCCAGATCCGGCCGCTCAGCCGGGAGGTGATCCAGAACTTCAAGGCGTTCGCCCTGCAGCAGCCCGAGGTGCTGGCCGTCTACGTGGTGGCCGGTGGTGACGACTTCCTGATGCACGTGGCCGTGCCCAGCGTGGACGCCATGCACACCATGCTCGTCGACCGGTTCAGTGCGCGCCGGGAGGTCATCACCTTCCGCACCTCACTGGTCTACGAGCACACCGCGAACCATGCCGTGCAGCCGGCCCAGCTGGACGACAGCGATTGATCGCCCACCCGGGCATCGAGCCGAACAAAGTTCGGCGAAGGCCGTCCGGGATACCGTGTTCACGAATGTTGTTCAGCGGAACGGGTAAAGCCGCTGTGCGGACCTACTTTCACGGCTGTGTCTACTTCGGCTGAACACCAGCAGTCATCACAGGAACACGCCGCGACCGGTACACCCCAGCTCGGGCTCCTGGCTGGAACCGCTCTCTGCACCGGGGCTGTGCTGGGACCCGGGGTGATGGTGCTGCCGGCGCTGGCCGCCGGCGCAGCCGGCCCCGCCTCGCTCGTGGCCTGGATCCTGATGCTGCTCTTCAGCGTGCCCATAGCCAGTACGTTCGCCGCCCTGGGAGCGCGGCATCCCGACAGCGGCGGGGTGGCCACGTTCGTCACCCGGGCGTTCGGGCCCCGCTGGGCCGTTCCGGTCGGCTGGTGGTTCTTCGCAGCCGTACCCGTCGGGGTGCTGTCCGGTGCCCTGGTGGGAGGGGAGTACCTGGCGGCGTCCCTCGGCGGCGGGCCAGCCGTGGCGCGGTCGATCGCGATAGCCATCCTGGCAACCGCATTCGCCACCAACTACGCGGGACTGCGCCTGTCGGGCCGGGTCCAACTCCTCCTGGTCGTCGCCCTGGCCGTCCTCCTGCTGCTCACGGTCGTCGTCGCTGCACCCGCCGGCCGCTCGGCGCACTTCACCCCGTTCGCACCACACGGCTGGGCGGCCGTCGGAACCGCCGCTGCCGTCCTGTTCTTCGCCTTCTCCGGCTGGGAGGCAGCCAGTCACCTGTCGGCCGAGTTCCGCGACCCACGACGGCAACTGCCGCTCGCCACCGGACTCACCCTGGCTCTGGTTAGCGTGCTCTACCTGTCCTTGGCCGTCCTGACCATTGCGGTGCTGGGAAACACGGCCGCCACCACGTCGGTCCCACTGAGTCTTCTGCTGGAGGTGGCTTTCGGGCCGGCCGGGCATACCATCGCAGCCGGCGCAGCAGTCGTCCTCAGTTTCGTCGCCGTGAACACCTACCTGGCCGGCGGTGCACGCCTGGGGGCGGCGCTGGGGCGTGACGGCGGAATGCCCCGGGCCCTGGCCAAAGGTGGCGGCGTGGGCGACGTACCCCGGCGCAGCCTGAGCGCTCAGCTCCTGTTCTGCCTCATCGCGGTACTGGTCACCACCGTCATGAAGATCGAGCTGGACACTCTCATGCGGACCACGTCTGCCTGCCTGGCCGCTGTCTCCTGCGCCGGAATGGCGGCGGCTCTGCGCCTGCTGCCCTCCCGCACTCTCACCTGGTACGGCGCCCTGGCGGGGATCACCTTCACAGCGGTCGTTCTGCTGTTCTGCGGGGTCCTGCTGCTGATTCCGCTCGTGCTGGGGGCCTGTGCACTCCTGTGGCCGGGTTCTGACGTAACCGGCCGCGCCGGTAGGTGAGCCGGTCGCCGTCCGTCCTCACAAACGTCCTCAATCAGCCACTGGAGTCGTCGAAGCGCAACTGGGCAGTGATCCGGTAGCGGTCGCCGCGGTAGATCGAGCGCGTGTACTCCACCGTGCGCGCCTCGGCGTCTTTCGTGGTGCGCGCGAACAGCAGGGCCGGGGCGTGCACCGGAACCCCCAGCAGGGCCGACTCGTTCACGTCGGTCACCGTGGCCTCGGTGGTCTGGACCGCGGTGGCGACGTGGACGTCGAAACGCTCGCGCAGCACCTGGTACAGCGAGCCGGCCTCGAAGTCCGCCGGGGCTATGCCCGGGACCAGCCCGGCCGGCAGAGCGATGTGCTCGATCGCCATCGGCTCGTCGTCGGTGATCCGTAGCCGCAGCACGGTCAGGACCTCGGTGGCGGGCGAGATGTGCAGCCGGGCGCCCAGTCTCGGCCCGGCCGGGGCGATCTGGAACTGCTCGACGCGGCTCAGCCAGGCGCCGTCGGCCGGTGGGACCGCGAACCCGGACGACCCGTCCAGGCCCGCCAGTGGCTGCGACACCGGCCGGGCCGTGGTGAAGGTACCCCGGCCGGGATGCCTCACCAGCAGGCCGTCGCGGGCCAGCTCCTCGATGGCCGCGCGCAGGGTGGGCCGGGAGACGCCGAACTGCTCGCTGAGGTCGCGCTCGGACGGGATGAGTGCCCCCGAGGGGTTGTCCTCGATCAGCTGGCGCAGCTGGTCGCGGACCCAGATCCGTTTCATCCCCACCTCCTGGGACCCATCATGCCGTACCTGACCAGTGGTCAACTCATCACTCCAGCTCAGGAAAAGTAAGGGCTCTTGACATTTACCAGTGGTTAGCTCACCGTTTGAGTGGTTCGTCCGATTCGCCGGGCGCATCCGGCCCGGCTCAGAGCACGATCCCTGCCCCCTGAAGGAGATCTGTGATGACTGGAAGTGCCTGGAGAAGAACCAGATTCGGCGCGGCCGCGATGGGTGCGGCGCTGCTGGCCGGTGGTGTGCTGACCGCCGTGATCGGTGGTGGCGGCGCCGCCAACGCGGCCGCCAGCACCTGCGGTGTCCTGTTCGACGACTTCAGCTACGCCTCCTCGACCGACGCGAAGTTCACCGGCAACGGCTGGGTGGCCCGCAGCAACGCGGGCGGTCCGGGAGTACCCGGCGCCACCTGGAAGGCCTCGAACATCACCTTCCCGACCGTCGACGGGCAGAAGGTGGCCCAGTTGGAGAGCAGCACCGACGGCACCGCGGCCGGCACTGTGCAGTCCGAGTTCCTCACCGCCGAGCGCAGATTCAAGGAGGGCACGTACGCGGCGCGGATCAAGTTCCACGACGCCCCGGTCTCCGGCCCGGACGGCGATCACGTCAACGAGACGTTCTTCGCCATCGGCCCGGCCCAGACCCAGACCTTCGACCCGCTGTACTCCGAACTCGACTTCTCCGAGTACCTGCCCAACGGCGGCTGGGGCGAACAGGGGCCGATCAACTACCAGACCAGCTGGAACGGCTACCAGGACGACCCCTGGGTGGCCCGCAACGCCCACGACCAGCAGCGCACCAGCATCGCCGGATGGCACGACATCATGGCCACGGTGTCCGGCGAGCACGTGAAGTACTACATCGACGGCACGCTGGTGGGTGACCAGTCCTACGACGACGCGACCGGCACCTACCCGGTCTGGCCGCGGGCGTCGATGTCGGTGAACTTCAACCTGTGGTTCATCGACACGGCCGCTCACACCGGCGGGAACAGCGTCTACCAGGAGCAGGTGGACTGGTTCTTCCACAGCAAGGACACGGTGCTCACGCCCGCCCAGGTGGCCTCGGCGACCGCCGGCTACCGCAGCGGCGGCAAGACCTTCGAGGACACGCTGGGCACCGGGACCTGCTCGAACCCGCCGACCACCCCGCCGGTCACGCCCCCGGTCACTCCGTCCGCCACACCGACGGTGACCCCGACCACCCCCGGCACCCCGGCCAACTGCACCTCGGCCCGGGCCTGGGCCTGGTCGCAGGTGTACCTGTCGGGTGACCGGGTCAAGCACAACGGGCACCTGTGGCAGGCGAACTGGTGGACCCAGGGCTCCGAGCCCGGCCTGACCGCGCAGTGGCGAGACCTCGGCCCCTGCTGATTGTTTCGTTTCGCTGAGGCACTGCCCCAGAATTCTGGGGCAGTGCCTCAGTTGCGCGCTGATCAGTCCGGGAGCGGAACCAGACGTTCCAGGAGCCGCTCAGCCGCGTGGCCGTCTTCCAGGTAACAGAACTTCTGCTGGAACCGCTCGTACGCCTCGCCGTACTGCTTGCGCATCCGGTCCAGGTCGCTCAGCTGCTTGATCAGCTCGTCCTGGGTGCTGACCATCGGGCCGGGCGGGTCGAGGGACAGGTCGAAGTAGAAACCCCGTACCTCGGCCGCGTAGCGCTCCAGGTCGTAGGCGTACAGGGCGAGCGGCTTACCGGTCACCGCGAAATCGAACATGGCGGAGGAGTAGTCGGTGACCATCACGTCGGCCGCCAGGTACAGCTCGGCGATGTCCGGGTAGCTGGTCACATCGATCCAGCCCTGCTGCGCCCCGGCCAGCCCGCCCAGGATCTTGCCGTGCAGCCGGACCAGGAACACGCAGTCGAGCGCCTCGGCCACCTGCCCGTCCAGCGCCACCCCGACCGAGGCGTCCGCCCCGTTCTCGAAATAGGTGTCGTCACGCCAGGTCGGCGCGTAAAGCACGGCCAGGCGCCCCTCTTCGATACCCAGCGCACGCCGTACCCGCGTACGGATCGTCTCCGCATCCGGCGACAACAACACGTCATTTCGCGGGTATCCGGTCTCCAGCACCGTGCCCTCCCACCGGAAGGCCCGCCGCAGCATCTCGGTGCTGTAGGCGTTGGGGGAGAGCAGCACGTCCCAGCGGTCCACGTCGAGCGACAGCCAGTCCAGCAGGCCGTCCGGGGCCAGCAGCACGTCATGGTGCACCCGTTTCAGCGGGGTGCCGTGCCAGGTCTGCACATAGGTGGCGCCGGGCTTCTTGGTCCACTCCAGTTCGATGTGGACGTCGGAGACCACCAGGTCGGCCGACTCCAGCACCTCGATCGCGGCGGGGGAGTCGATGGCCACCGTGTTCGTGCCGGCGGGGAAACCGCCTTCTCGCCCCGGGTCGGCCAGCCACGTGTGCTCGTGGGATTCGCCCCGGCGCAGCAGCGCCTCGTAGATCGCCTTGGGGTTGTCCGAGTAACGGCCGTACCAGCTGTTGTAGACGATCCTCAAAAGTGTCCTCTCTGAATGACACCAACAAATGGCGTCCCTAGAGAGTAAGTCGTCCTTTTCGGAATGTCGGCAGTGCGCCGATCAGGCCGAGGCCGCGAGCAGGACTTCCGCGGTGGCGCGGGCGTCCTCGGCGGCCGAGGGGCCGGCACCGGACTGGGCGGCCAGGTTGGCCCCGTCATAGAGCTGGACCAGCTGATTGACCAGCCGTTCCGGATTCCGGTAGCCGCCCTGCTGCACCGGCACGGTGAACAGTTCGTGCAGCCAGGCGCGGAACTTCCGGATGCCCAGTTCCTCGGTACTCCCGGGCTGGACGACCCCGGTGTGGTGGAACACGCAGCCGGCGTACCCCGGATCGGCGAAGATCTCGCCCAGCGCCTCGAACACCGCCAGGATCCGGGCGTGCGGATCGCTCTCCTGCGCCGCGCGCGCGTCGATCGCGGTCACCCACCGGTCGTGCTGGCGCAGCAGGAACTCGCGGACCAGATCGTCCTTGCCGCTGAAGTTGTAGTACAGCGAGCCCTTGGCCACGCCGGACTCCTCGAGGATCCGGTCGATGCCGACCGCGTGGATGCCCTCGTAGTAGAAGAGCCGGTCGGCCGTCTCGAGCAGGCGCTCACGGGCTGAGCGTCTGCCCGGACCGGCCGCCGATGTCATGTCTGCATCCTATGTTCAGTCCGGAAGCCGGGGCTCCACGGCACTGAGGCCACCGTCCACCGGGATGGTGGCCCCGGTCACGAACGCGCTGTCCGGGCCGGCCAGGAAGGCGATCACCCGGCTGATGTCCTCGGCCTGGGCGATGCGCCGCAGCGGGGTCACCGGGATGTAGCCCTGGTAGAACTCGGCCGGGACGCTGGTCAGGACCGGGCCCGGAGCGACGGCGTTGACCCGCACGCCGGCGGGCCCGTACTCGGCAGCCCAGGCCCGGGTCAACGACTCCACCGCGGCCTTGGTGGCGCCGTAGACCGCGTTGTAGTCGCCCGAGATCCTGGCAGCCCCGCTGCTGACGTTGATCACGCTGCCGCTGCCCCGCTCGGCCATCTTCGGCGCAAGGGCATTGGTCAGAACGAAGACCGCCCGCAGGTTGCCCTCCAGCATGGCGTCGTACTGCTCGCCGGTGATGGTGGCGCTGGGGCCGAAACTGCCCAGCCCGGCGTTGTTCACCAGCACGTCCACCTCCCCGGCCTGCTCGGCCAGCCGGACCACGTCGTCGCGGTTCGTCAGATCGGCGGCGACGAAGCGGGCCGAACCGCCGTCGGCCTGGATCTTCTGCACCACCTCGGCCCCACGCTGGGCGTCGCGGCCGGTCACCACGACGTCGGCCCCTCGCGCGGCCAGCGCGTAGGCCGTGGCCCGGCCGATGCCCGTGGTGGAACCGGTGATCAGGGCGGTCTTGCCGGTCAGTTCGCTCATGACACCACTCCTCGTTTAGACAGGTCTGTCTAAGGACGAGTATTAGACGGACCTGTCTAAAAGGCAAAGTGGGCTGCGTTACACGCCTCATGGGCACGCAACGGGTCGCCCCGATCGCCGAGGTGACCCCCGCTGACGCCAGGGCAATGGTGGCGACCTGACGAACCTCGGGCGCCGTCGCCTCATGCAAGACCCAGCCTTGGCCACGCCGCTGATGTCAATCCTCTGGGCCGCCAATGGTTTCCCTCCCGAGCAGCCACAGGGCGGCAGCGCCTGGGCGTCGCCGAATGTCGGTCTGGCAGGCTGGTGCTGTGGACTTCTGGTGGCCCGGCGCCGCACGCCCGGCCCGGGCGATAGCCCTCGTCGGCGCTGTCGCCCTGATGTACGGCACCCTCGTGCACCTCGCCCAGTTGGCTGCTGGAGGTTGGGACCCCTACCCGTCACTGCCGAACTGGCTGGCGGTCTACTTCGTCTCCCTGACCGTGCTGGATCCCCTTGCCGCCGTCCTGCTGTTGCGGCAGCGAAAGGTCGGTCTCGTGCTGGGCTGCGCCGTCCTGGTGAGCGACTCGGCAGCCAACGGCTACGCCAACTACATCCTGGACAGCTCCCCAGGCATCACCACGGGCCGCATCGGCCATGCCGTGGTCACCGTTCTGGCCGTGACCTTCACAGCAGCAGCCACGCAGCTCTGGTCAGCTGCGCGAAGCCAACCGCATGGACGGAAGGCCTCGTGGCTGCGCTGACACCGCTGGCGAGGCAGGCGGCCGCTGCGCCGATTGCCAGCGCCGGTCACACGGAAGAAGGGTTAAGTGGTCGGGGGATCCGCTGCTGAGTCGAACAAGGCCCAACCGTCCAGCTCGTAAGGTCCGGCAGATTCGCTCGTCCAACCGCGGTCCAGGGCAGCATCGAGCAGCGCGCGGACGGCACCCGGTTGGTTCAGATTCAGCCCTCGCCCGTCTGCGTGCTGGACCGCGCCCACGTGAAGCAGGCCGTCGGCGACGTAGTGGTCCTAGCCGGTAGTGAAGACGACCAGCAAATACCCCGGCGAGCCGTCTCGGCGCAGCCGCACCACCTCGCGGCAAGGGTCGTGCCGGTGACTCAAGGTCCAGAAGAAGCGGGTGCTGCCAACCACCAGCACCCGGGTCCTGCGCCGACCCACGTCAGGATGACGGAGTCGGGACGAACGCGTCCCTTGTTCCGCCCGCGCTCTCCACCGCCGAGGTAGTTCGGCACACTGCCTGCAAGGACAGGAGCGGGTGCCTCACTTGTCCTCGAAATTGCGGAAGACACCCTGACCGTCGACCGCGGCGGCGTACTCCCAGAGGTCCATGTTCGCGACGGACAGGTTGGCTGTGATCGCCCCAATGCCGGGTGCGGTGGACCGGAAAACCCCGCCTCGCTGGGGCCACCCGTTCTCCCAGCCGCGACCTCCGGCGGCGGTCTCCTCGTCCCACTGGCCCAGTCTGCGGAGGGATGCTTCCCACTCCTCGTCGCTCTCCTCCAGGCTGACCACCAGTAACAGACGGTCGGGCGTGGTCATCGTCACCGAGTCGGCGAGCACCACGATCGTGTGCGGGTAGTCTGCCGGGGCCATGCTCAGGAACTGTTCCGGGCCGAGCCCGTCGTAGGCCGGGTCGTCGATGATCTCGACGTAGATCGCGAACTCTTCGCCCCACTTCTGGGCCAGGTCCGCCTGAACTGCGGCCCACGCTGACGGGTCGGAGAAGTCGGTGCGGATCACCAGGTGATCCTCGGTCATGGGCAGCGTGGGCATCGGTCGCTCCGGTCTTGGGCATCATTCGCCACGAAGAGGAAAAGTACTCCAGTGCCTCCGTTACGGTCCGGGCCGTGGGGCGGGGCGCCCGTTCGATCTGGAAATCAATCGATCCCCGTGCGTCGTGCCTCCCAAACGTCGTAAGGCGCCTTGAGGAGAGTGCCGCCGCCGATTACCCAGGCCACGTACTGCGGCGCTCCATCAGTGAATGCCACGACGACGCCTGCCAGGGCGAGCGCAACAGCGTCATACGTAAGGGTCTTGGCTACCGGTGACATGGCTGGATCATGCCGCACGGTTTGTCCCGATCGGTGAATCAAGGTGCTTTCCGGTTGAGCACCGTTCCCACGTCAGAACCGGAGCAGATGTCGCGCATCACGCCGGGCGCGGCCACGTCGAACACGTGCATGCGCAGGTTCTGCTCGTTGGCCAGGACCATGGCACTGGTGTCCATGACCCGCAGACCGGCCTGCAGTGCCTCGTCGTAGGTCAGCCGCGCGTACCGCTGAGCACCAGGATTCGTCTTCGGGTCGCTGTCGTACACGCCGTCCACCCCGTGCTTGGCGACCAGAAGTGCGTCTACCTCCAGCTCCAAAGATCGCTGGACCGCTGGATAGTCGGTGGTGACGTACGGCTGGCCGATGCCCCCGCCCAGCACCACGATGGCGTTGTGCGCCAGATGGCGCTGAGCACGCAATCGGATGAACGGTTCAGCCACGCTATGGATCGGCACGGCCGTCATGACCCGGACGTCAGCCTCGGTCCTGGCCGTCAGCGCGCCGCGCATCATCAGCGCATTCATCATCGTGCCGAGCATCCCGATGTTGTCGGCCTCGGCTCGCCCGATGCCCCAGCCCTCGGCCATCCGACCCCGGAAGAAGTTTCCGCCTCCGACCACGACGGCGATCTGCACCCCAAGGTCATGAACGGACAGGATTTCCTGAGCCAGATTGGCCAGGCTGACGGGGTCTACACCGGTCCCCGCATCACCGGCGAGGGCTTCCCCGCTCAGCTTCACCAACACTCTGCGGTATCGGGCCATGAGATGCGACTTCCTCCCTGGCCACCCAGACGGCGACCAGACAGACCCTACTAAACCCGGGGCCACCCGTCGCCTAGCACGCCCACTTACCCTCTGAGCTCATCCGACGCCCTGGACCACCGCGCGGACCGTCTCGCGCAGCCACCGGTGAGCCGGATCCTGCTCGTGGCGGCGGTGCCAGAACTGGAACAGCGAAACCGGGGGCAGGGGCAGCGGCAGGGGACGGGTCGCCAGGCCGAGCATGTCGGTGACGGGCCCGGTCAGGTGCCGCGGTACCACGGCGAGCAGGTTGCTGCGCGAGACCAGATGCAGCACGGACGTACTCGTCGGCCCGGCCACCAGTACCGTCCGGGTCAGGCCGGCCTCCTCGAGTGCGTCGTCGACCGGATCGCGTAGCCGCCCCCGGCGCGAAACGGTGGCGTGCTCCGCGGCGGCGAAGCGCTCCAGGGTGAGATCGCCCTGAGTAAGGGGGTTCCCGTCCCGCATGACTACCACCAACTCGTCGCGGCCCAGCAGTTCGGACTCCAGGTCGGCCAGCGCAGGCACCGAACCCCCGGCATGCAGATCGATCTCGCCCTGCCGGACGTCGCCGGTGTCGGTGGCGGGTTCGGCCAGGAACCGCAGCCGCACCCCGGGCGCTTGCGCGTGGACCCGGGCGGTCAGGTCTGCGGCATAGGCGGTGATCACGGCGTCGTGCCAGCGCAGGGTGAAGGTCCGGGCCAGCCCCGCGAGTTCGAGCTCCGCCTCGGGGGACAGCACCGCGCGGGACTGCCGCAACAACTCGGTGACCTGCGAGCGCATCGCCAGCGCGCGCGGGGTGAGCACCATCTCGCGCCCGGCCCGCACCAGCAGTTCGTCGCCGGTCGTGCGGCGCAGCCGGGCCAGTGTGCGGCTCATGCCCGGCACCGAAACCTGGAGCCGCTGCGCGGCACCGGTCACGCTTGCCTCGCTCAGCAGGGCATCGAGGGCGGTCAGCAGGTTCAGGTCCACGCCGCATAGTTAACACCAGTGGTAAGGACTTCTTAGCGAGGTTGTCATTGCTGACAACTCTTGATCGCTTCTAGCTTGGGAGCACACCACCTAAGGAGATAGCAACCAATGAACGTCAACCTCTTGGACCAGGTCCGCACCGCCGTCGAAACCACCGGCCGCCACCTGGCCGACGCCTTCACCGGCCAGCACGACCTCACCACCTGGGACGAGGTCGTGGCCGCCATTGCAGCCGCCGACCAGCGCTCGCTGAGCGTCCTGCGCCCGCTGCTCGAGCAGGCCCGCCCGCAGGCCGGATGGGTGGAGGACGAACTGGAGGAGGGCCCGCTGCCGGACGGCGAGTGGTGGCTGACCGACCCGGTCGAGGGCGCCATCAACTACGTGCACGGCATCGACGAGTGGGCCGTCACCGCCACCCTGGTGCGCGACAACCAGCCTGTTCTCACCGTCGTGCACCTGCCGCTGGCACAGGTCACCTACACGGCCGTGGCCGGCGAGGGTGCCTACCTCAACGGTAGGAAGCTGACCGTCTCGGGCAAGAGCGAACTGCGGGGAGCCTTCGTCGCCACCGGCCAGGCCAGCCCCCGGGAGACCGCGGAAACCTGGGAGAAGATCGGCCGCTCGCTGACCGCCATGATGGGCGTCTCCGGCGTCACCCGCGCCTCGGTGCCGCCCACCCTCCTGCTGGTTCAGCTCGCGGCGGGCCGGCTGGATGTGTTCTGGCAGCACAGCTCCGTCCGGTCCGGTCTGCTGGCCGGGGCGCTGCTGGTGGCCGAGGCCGGCGGCACGGTGAGCGATCTGGACGGCCGGGCGTGGAGCCTGGACAGCACCGGGTTCCTGGCCTCGACCCCGAAGATCCACGCCGAGGCCGTCGCCACCCTCTCCCGGCTGGGCTGAGGCATGCGCATCGCAGTCCTGGCCGCGAACGGCCGCACCGGGAGAGAGCTCGTGGCCCAGGCAGGCGCCCGCGGCCATCAGGTCGTGGCCGTCTCCCGTCGCCCCGACCCCGAGGATCCGGCCTCGGTCGGCGCCGACGCCACCGACCCGATCGCCCTGGAGAAGGCCCTCCAAGGAGTGGACGTGGTGGTCTCGGCGGTGGGTCTGGTCGCCGGCAGCCCACCCGACCTCCTGACCAAGGTGGCCACTGCCCTGATCGCTGCCACCAATCGTCCTTCAATTTGGCTTGGCAGTTTCGGGATCGGCGCCTCGGCGATCAAGGCCAACCGGCCCTCCCGCGCCGTGGTGAAGCTGGCTCTCGGGAGAGAGATCCCGGACAAGGTGAACGCTGAGCGGATCATTCTGGATGCTGGGGGCACCGTCGTGCACGCGGGGCCACTCACGGGTGGCCCCGTCAGCCGGAGTCTCCGGGTGGTTCCGTTAGATCAAATTGAAGGACGCGTGTGGTTCCGTCCCAATTCCCGCGCCACCGTCGCGGTGGCCATGTTGGATGCGACCGAGCCGCACTGGCCCGGTGCCGGGGGCGTCGCGGTGATCCGCTGAGGTGATCCGAGCCCGCCGGGCGCCGGAACGGGATGAATGAATTTCAGAAGATCCGACTCGGTGGGGGCCCGAATTCAGGCCCCCACCGGGCGATGCTGGGGTTTCGTACCAGCTCAGAGAGGGTGAGCCGGACTCCTGCGGGTAACGCTTTCCCGGACGTGGCCGAGCGGTTGCACTCCGTCGTTGACACGGGTGAAACGCCTCAGCAACCTGCTCGTAGCGCTTGTCGCTCGCACAACAGCAAGCGTCACCCGGTACCGCCGAACGGAAGTCAGGACGCGGTCATTCGCCGTTGCGGTGGTTCGAGCCATCAGGAGAATCGTATGAACAGGTTCAAGCAGGGCGTGAAACATTTGCGCCCGCAACGCGTACTGGCCGCCACAGCGGCCGTGGCAGTGGCCGGCGCAGGAATGTCGCTCGTATCCATGGGGACGGCCGCCGCCGCCCCCGGGTGCTCGGTCGCGTACACGGCGAACTCCTGGGGCAGCGGATTCACCGCCAGCATCGACATCACCAACTCCGGTGACCCGATCACCAGCTGGGCGCTGGAGTTCGACTACGCCGGCAACCAGGCGGCCGGCTCGGCCTGGGGCGGGACGCTGACCCAGACCGGCAAGCACGTGAAGATCGTCAACGCGGCCTGGAACGGCAGCCTGGCCTCGGGCGCCAAGACGAACGTCGGCTTCAACGGCACCTATTCGGGAACCAACACCAAGCCCACCGACTTCACCCTGAACGGCGTCGCCTGTAACGGCGGCACCACGAACCCCACGCCGACCACCACGGTCTCCGCGACCGTCGAACCGACCGTCGAACCCACGGTCGAGCCGACGGTGGAGCCCACCCAGCAGCCGGGCGAGCACCTCGACAACCCCTTCGTGGGTGCGAAGTGGTACGTGAACCCGGACTGGTCGGCCAAGGCCGCCGCCGAGCCGGGCGGCAGTGCGGTCGCGAACCAGCCGACCGCCGTCTGGCTCGACACCATCGCCGCGATCAACGCCCCGGCCGGTTCCGGCTACACCACCAGTCTGCGCAAGCACCTGGACAACGCCCTGGCCCAGAACGCGACCCTGGCCCAGTTCGTGATCTACAACCTGCCCGGCCGGGACTGCGCGGCCCTGGCCTCCAACGGTGAGCTCGGCCCGACGGAGATCGACCGCTACAAGAGCGACTACATCGACCCGATCGCCGCGATCCAGGCCGACCCGAAGTACAAGTCGATCCGGATCGTCAACATCGTCGAGATCGACTCGCTGCCGAACCTGGTCACGAACGCCGGCAGCTCCGCCGGTTCCACCCAGGCCTGCCGGGACATGCTGGCCAACGGCAACTACGGCACCGGCATCGCCTACGCCCTCTCGAAACTGCGGGCCGCAGGCTCGAACACCTACAACTACATCGACGCCGCGCACCACGGCTGGCTGGGCTGGGACAGCAACTTCGCCCCGGCGGCCAAGTTGTTCGCCGACACCGCGAAGAAGGCCACCGGCGGAGTCAACACGGTGGACGGCTTCATCACCAACACCGCCAACTACTCGGCCCTCAGTGAGCCGTTCGTCAAGATCAACACCAGTGTGAACGGCACCAGCGTGCGGCAGTCGAAGTGGCTGGACTGGAACCAGTACACCGACGAGCTGACCTTCGCCCAGGCCTTCCGTAACCAGCTGGTCTCGGCCGGTTTCAACTCCAACATCGGGATGCTGATCGACACCTCCCGCAACGGCTGGGGCGGCTCGGCCCGGCCGACCGCGGCCAGCACCTCGACCGACCTGAACACCTTCGTCGACGCCTCCCGCATCGACCGGCGCATCCACGCCGGTAACTGGTGCAACCAGAGCGGTGCCGGTCTGGGCGAACGGCCCAAGGCGGCCCCGGCCAGCGGGATCGACGCCTACACCTGGGTCAAGCCTCCGGGTGAGTCCGACGGCTCCAGCTCGCTGGTGCCGACCGGTCCGAACAACCCGGGCGGCAAGGGCTTCGACCGGATGTGCGACCCGACCTACACCGGTAACGACCGCAACGGCAACAGCCTGAGCGGTGCCCTGCCCAACGCTCCGGTCTCCGGAGCCTGGTTCTCGGCCCAGTTCCGGCAGCTCCTGGCCAACGCCTGGCCGGCGCTGTAATCACGGAAAGAAACCCCGCCTCGACCGGAAGCTCGGTCGAGGCGGGGTTTTCGTGTGTCCGGTGCGGTTCAGGTGGAAGAGCGGATGACCAGTTCGGTGTCGAGGATCTGGTCGTCGGCCGGGCCGGAACCGGAAACTACCTGTTCGAAGAGCAATTCGGCGGCCAGGGCCCCGAGCCGCTCGACCGGCTGACGAACCGTGGTCAGCGGTGGATCGGCGAAAACGGCTGCTGTCACATCATCGAAGCCGATCACCGCGACGTCCCCCGGGATCTGCCGGCCGGCCTGGTGCAGGGCCGTCATGGCGCCCATGGCCATTGGGTCCGATGCGGCGAAGACAGCGTCCAGGCCGGGAGCCTGATCGAGCAGCAGCCGCATGGCGTTCATGCCGCCCCGGGGAGTGAAGTCCCCGGCCGCGACCAGCGGCAGCCGACCCGCTGCAGCCAGGGCCTCGAGGTAGCCGTTGAGCCGGTCCCGGGCGGCCGGGAGGTCGGAAGGCCCGGCGATCATGGCAATCCGTCTGCGGGTCCTCAGCAACAACTCGACCGCGGCCCGGGCCCCGCCGCGGTTGTCCACGTCGACGAAGGGCAGCTGCACCTCCTTGACCGGACGCCCCGCCGCGCGGATCGGCAACCGGGTTCCGGCCAGGGTCAGGGCGAGCGGATGCCGGCCGTGCACGGAGACCAGCAGGACCCCGTCCGAACCCCCGCCGAGCAGGTGCTTTTCCGTCGACGCGAAGACCGGGCCCGGCGCTGAGATCAGCGGCAGCGGAACCCCGCGCCCGGACAGGAAAGTCTCCGCCCCACTGACGAAACGCACGAAGAAGGGGTCGTTGAACAGCCGGGTGGTGGGCTCGCAGATCACCGCTGAGATGACCGGCGGGTGCCGGCTGTCGCCGGGACGCTCACCACGGCGCAGGTATCCCAGGCGCGAGGCCGCCGCATACACCTGCTGCCGCGTCAGGGCGCTCACCTGTGCCGAACCAGTCAGTACCCGAGAGACCGTGGCCGGAGAAACGCCCGCTTCCGCGGCAACTCTCGCCATAGTCACGTTCTTGGCCGTTGTCGTCTCCTTTGACGACCTGCATGGAAGTCATGCAGGTTGGGCAAGCAATACGCGAATGGTTCCACGGCCTCCGGGCATCGGCAAGACATGGTTGCTCACTGAATGTTGCTACGGGCTAACAAAATTCAGTCAGAAATTTCTCGGCGTCCGGGGCAACCTTTTGCGGTCGCCGAACGACCGTCACGGTAGGGGCATCGCGTGCGTCTTGCTCAGGTCGCCCAACCGGTCCGGATCAACTCCCTGAGGCCGGTCCGGGAGGACTTGTGGGCCATGAGGGCGCTCGAGACCCAGAGGGCAGCAGCAGGTCCCGGCCCGGGTCTGAGGGCGGGCCTTGCCTTCGCGCTGAGCTGCCCGGAGGACTCGTGGGTTGTGGCGATGTACCCCTGGCAGGTGAGCGACGGCGGCGATATCTGCTCGCTGATCGCCACTCGCAGTGGACTGAAGGCCGTCTCACCCGAGGTCCTCAACATCTGGGCCGGTGCGGCCGCGGTTGAGAAGGGTGCCGAGAGCGACGTCATCATCCTGGCCGTAACCGGCACGCGGCAGACCCGGGCGCCAAGTCCAGTATCCCTGGTCGGATCGCCACCCCGGTGTCGAGGGAGCTCAGCTCGGGGATCGGTCTGGCCGGGCCTTACGGATGGCTGGGGAAAGGGGCTAGAGAGCCCGCTGCGGAGCGTGACAGCGCTGCGGTGGTTGGTATGAACCACTGTGTCGCATACGTAACTTGCCGCTGTGAACAAGCGGCCTTGCGGCGGACCGGACTACCACACTGGCCTAGACTCAGGCTGCGGTGCCACACAGACCGGGCGCCGGCCAAATGTTGAAGAGCGCTCGGAAGGGATGCAGTCGATGACCATGTCGCACGCCGCCAGCGGCGGACCGCTCATACCGTTTCCCGAGCTGTCTCTGCCTGCTCTCCGGCAAGCGGTCGCAACCCTGGTCCCCTCCCGCCTGCCTGAGTTCTTCGAGAACATGCAGGCGGCCTTTGTTCGGGCCGGCGAGGAGGACAGTGTGGTTCCGATCCGCATGTTCTATCGCCAGTGGGGCGTCGTGATCGAAATCGAGCGAAACCCTGACACTGCTGCTCGGCTTCATGCTGCCGAACACGCGATCGACGACCCGGACCCGGAGATCCGCGCTCAGGCCATCAGGGAGGCGGGGGAGATCGTCCGGGCTGCTCACCGTGTGGTAGCCGGTGGCTGACTGGCATTGGGACTGCGACCCGAAAGACCTCCTCGACGACCTTGAAGACGCCGTGCGCCACGAAGTGGAACGGCTCGTCGGTGAGATCGCCGTTCGCGACTCGATGGTTTACCAGGACGGCGCCGCTTACACCGGTACGGGCCCAGGTTTACAAATCGAGAGCCGGGGCCGTCTGATGCTCACCTACCTCACTGACATCCGTGGGGAGCGGATCATCATCATTCAAATCACCTGGCTGAGTTGACGCTGCGTGGATGCGCCGTGCTGTCGTCCTCAGACAGGTCCTAGCGAACGACCCCCCAAGCCATCAGTAAATTCTTGAGAGTCAGACCAGACTTCTGCCTCGCGTAGGTTCCCGAGCAGTCCTGGCCGCGTCGGGCATCACGTCAGGAGATCCTGCGTGGCCTGGCCGGAGGCGGGGATGTCCAGCGTGGACGTGACCCCTGGTCCTGCTCGGCATACACAGCACCTCCGGCGGGAGCGTTCTCGAGGACCGGCCGGTACAGCTCCTCCGCCCTCGACGTTCCGTCCAAGCGGCGCCTTCCGATTTCACGGCCGGCAGGTCGGGACCAGGTCCGCCGACAGGAACCGTCAGTGCCCCGCCGCCGTGTCGATACCGACCAGGCTCAGGACCTGGTGGGCGACCGTGCCGGGACTGCTCACCACCTGCACCGCGACTCCGGCCTTCCCGGCCTGTTCCAGGCGCCGCCGAAGGGCGTGGATGGCGGCGCTGGACAGCACGGTCACCTGTTGCAGGTCCACCACCAACGGCACCACGCCGGGCACGATGTTCAGTGCCAGCTGCGCATCCAGTTCCGGCACACAGGCCGCATCGACCGGTCCGAGCACGGTCATGATGGCCTGCTCGTCGCGGTGCTGGGTGTAGGTGTCGAAGAGGCCCGGCACCGGCCGGGGGGACTGGGCGGTGGAGCCGTGGGAGTCCTTCCAGGGCGTGAAAGTGACCGTGACCGTGGTGCCGTCCGGTGAGTGGTCGACCTGTACCTGGTCGGCGAAGTCTTGGGCGATGGCCAGTCCCAGACCCCGGCCGGGGACGGGATGACCGCCCCGGGGCACCCAGGAGCCCTCATCACGGATGATCAGCGTGATGGTCCCGAGCTCGTCGAGGTGGGCCCGGACGGTGACCGCGCCCCCACCGTCGGGGCGGGGGTAGCCGTCGGTGGAGGCCCCCGAGTCGCCGTAGGCATGTTCGACGACGTTCTCCAGCAGCTCACCGAGGATCTCGTCGAGCTGGTTCACGGCGTGCTCGGCAGCGCGGTCGGTGCCCAGCCAGCCCCGCAGCTGCGCGCGTACCGCCGGGATACCGGCCCGGTTCAGCTGGGTGTGCACGTGCAGGTCGGGCAGCACGTCGGTGGGCTGGATGGCCAGCAGCGTGATGTCGTCGACCGAGCCGGTGGCGCGGGTCAGCCGTTCCAGCGTCTGCGCAGTGACGCGATCGACGGCCGAGGGCAGGGTGAACACCGGCATCAGGTCATCGGCAGCGGCCGCAGCCGCAGTCTGGGACAGCTCCACAGTGCCGGTGGTGGCGGGCACGCCCGGGCGTTCGACGATGCCGTCGGTGTACAGCAGCACCAGTTCTCCAGGGCCCAGCGTGCTGCTCAGGACGCCGCGCACGATGGCGTTGCCGTGGGCGTCCTGGACGGTGTGGCTCAGGGGTGGGGCGCCGCTGGGGTCCAGGAAGCGAGCGCCCCCTCGGCCGTCGAGGACCAGCGGAGGAGGATGGCCCGCGGCACAGTACGTCACGGTGCGCTCACCCGGTTCCAGCACGAGCACACACACCGTCGCCGAGCGGGCCGCCGGCACGACGCGGGTGAACCGGTCGAGCGCTTCGACCGTCTGGGCCGGGCCGACCCCGGCGTTCAGGCGCTCCAGGGCGACCGCGCGGAGCTGGGCCATCACCGCCGCAGCCGCGACCCCGTGCCCGACCACGTCCCCGACGACCGCGGCCACCTGCCCGTCCGGGCGGGGTAGCACGTCGAACCAGTCCCCACCGGCGGCCTGCTCGGTGCCGCCGACGACGTAGCTGGCCGCGACCTGCACGGCCGGCAGCACGGGCAACCGCGTCGGCAGCAGTGCGTGCTGCACCTCCGCGATCACGTCGGTGGCGCGCCGGTAGCGTCGGCCCAGCTCCAGAGCTGCGGCGGCGTCGGCCTTCTCTCGGCGCACGGCGACGGTGACGTCGCGCCCGGCGCCGAGGACACCCACGATCTGACCGTGCCGGTCCCGGAACGGGCTCACCTCGAAGTCCAGGACAATCTCCTGCTGGTGCCCGTTCGGTGTCACCACCCCGATCCGCATCCGATGGAACACAGCCTGCTCGCCGGCGTAGGCGCGGTCGAAGATCTCGATGATTCCCTGCGCCTCGCTGCCGCCCAGGTAGTCGACAGCGCGCATACCTGTGGGATTGAACCCGTCCAGGATGCTCAGGAACTCCCTGTTGAGAGCCGCGACCCGGTGCTCAGGACCTTCGTAGACAATGACGTACCACGGCAGCTGATGCATGGCTGCTGAGCGCACCCGATCACTGCCGACCCCCTCCTCGAACGGCAACTCCGATTCGCGCAGACCGTCCCCACCCTTGTCCCCACCGGCATCGATCACCCGTGGTTCCAGTTCACGGCAGGGCAACCGGTGACCGAGAACCCGGGCGCCGGGGCAACCCGTCGCCGGAGCAGTGCCGCGTCGCTGCCGGTTGGCGTTGGCCTGCTGCTCAGGGTGGCCGGGCTGATCGAGGCCGAATGCGGTAGCTGGTTCAGCATCGTGATACCTGACTGTGGTGGACCTCGGAGGCGCGAGCTGGACCCGCCCGTCTATCTGCCGAAAATAGCGGGTCCGGGCCACCCTCGCCCTTTGGTTCGGACCTGCGCGACACCGGTGTCACCGTGATCCTGGCCGCGCACCCGAACCGCACAGGATCGCCTGGTTCGGTCGCCCGAGCCGAGCCGAGCCGAGCCGAGCCGAGCCGAGCCGAGCCGAGCCG
>NZ_JAJSOH010000018.1 GCF_021277265.1 Kineosporia rhizophila | reverse complement strand
GAGCTGCCGGAGCTGCCGGAGCTGCCGGAGCTGCCGGAGCTGCCGGAGCTGCCGGAGCTGCCCGAGCCGTCCGAGCCGTCCGAGCCGTCCGAGCCGCTGAAGCCGCCCGAGTTGCCGTTGCCAACTGGGCCGTCGCCCGACTCGCCGTTCCCGATCGAGGCGCTACCGACGTCCTTAATCTCTGCAGCATCCCCCGAGCCCAGCAGCCGGGCCAGCCGCTCGCTGTCTGCGGTGGCCGAAGCAGCCAGCAACAGGAGTTCCGGCCGCAACGTCGCCCGCACCTCGGCGCTGAACGCCAGCGCCAGATCGGTGTCCAGATGGCGCTCGTGGCACTCGTCCAGCAGCACTGCCCCGACGCCTGGCAACTCCGCGTTCTCCAGCAGCCTGCGCACCAGCAGACCGGTGGTGACCACCTCCACCCGAGTGCGTCGACTGACCCGCCGGTCACCGCGCACCGAGTAACCCACCAGCCCACCGACCTCCTCGCCGAGCAGCCAGGCCATCCGGGCGGCAGCAGCACGGGCCGCCACCCGGCGCGGCTCGGCGACCAGCACCCGTCCTTCGACCTGGTCGGCCAGCGCCAGCGGCACCAACGTGGTCTTACCCGTGCCGGGCGGTGAGACCAGCACTCCGGCGCCGAAATCGCCGAGACGCCGCAGTATTTCGGGAATGGTGGCGCTGACCGGGAGTGCGGTCTCGAGCGCCTTCTCGGCGGTGGCCAGGAGTTTCGGGGGGTTCAGGACGCGGCCCTCCACTGCCGGGCCGCCACACCGCTGAGGTGCTCGGGCACCACTTGCACAGAGTTCCGCATGCCCACATCCTCTCGCGTCCGTCCGTGAACCGGGGATTGACAGAGTGCTGTCAAAATGACAGTCTGCTGTCAGTCAATCAAGGGGGCACGATCATGACGAACGTGGTGCTGTACGCGACCGACACGATGGCCGACTGGGAGTACGGGTACCTGACGGCCGGGTTGGCGATGGCCGATGAGGACGTGCCGGGCGGTGTCGGGCTCACTGTTGCTTCGGTGGGTGGCAAGGCCGTCACCACGGCCGGGCGCCTGACCGTGCAGCCGGGGGCCGACCTGGCCGGGCTCGACCCGGAGCAGATCGATCTGCTCGTGCTCCCGGGCGGCGACACCTGGGGCGAGGGGCACGACGAGGTGCTGGCGCTGGCCAGGACTCTGGTGCAGAACGGCAGGCCGGTTGCCGGGATCTGCGGGGGCACGCGGGGCCTGGCTCGGGCCGGTCTGCTCAATCAATGGCGGCACACCAGCAATGCCCTCGAAGCCCTGGCCGGCACCGAGAACTACACGGGCCAGGATCTTGACCAAGAAGCCCGCACGGTGGTCGACGGCAACGTGATCACGGCCCCGGGCACCGCCCCACTCGAGTTCGCCAAGGCTGTCTTCGAGGTGCTCGGCGTGTTCCCGCAGCCGGTCATCGACGCCTGGTATGGGCTGTACACCACGGGCGAGCGCAAGTACTACGACCTCCTCGTGGGCGGTGAGGCTTGAGAAGTCCTGAAGCCAGAAGTCCCGAAGGTGATGCTCTGACCGCTCTGGTGATGCCGGTTTTCGAGGCGAACGGCGAGTTCCTGGCCGCAGCCAAGGAGATCGCCGAGCCGGCCGGCCTGACCCCCGCGCAGTGGCAGGTGCTGGGCGCAACCCTGGACACCGCGCTACCGGTGGCCGAGATCGCCCGACGGGTGGGGCTGGGGCTGGCCCGGCAGAGCGTTCAGCGCACCGCCGACATCCTGGTCGAGGCCGGCTGGGCCGAGTACGTGCCCAATCCCAGCCATCGGCGGGCCAAGTTGCTGCAGCCCACCGAGCAGGGCCGCGCGACCGTGGCGAAACTGCGCGACCGGCAGCACGCCTGGGCCAACGCGGTGGGCAAGGCCGTAGGCGTGGAGGACCTGAGCCGGGCGGTCGAGTTGTTGAAGGCGGCGGTGGCTGCCTCGCGCGAGTACCGCCAGAACGCTTAGCAACGAGTGCGGATCTCAAAAGGTGGGTTCTCCGTATTCTGGGTAGATGCCGGTGGCCTCGCCCCAGGGCGCGTGCGGCGGGCGAGCCACGGACGACCGGAGCGCCTCTGCCTTGGCTGTCTGCTGGGCCGCCAGCCGGGCGGCGGCCCTGCGCCGTAGTCGGTCCTGCCGGTCTGCCTGCCACTGCAGGTCTCGACTCCAGCGGCGGGTGCGGCGGGCTGTGCGTTCGGCCGAGGGCATCAAGTCGATCCTGGTCAAGCTTTCGGGCTGGTCAGAGGAGGCGGTGGTTCTGCCACGCAGGCTCCAGCCGGGCATACCGGGCAGGCATGGCGGAGCGCTGGCGTGGTCAGTGCCGTCGGGCGTGGTCCAGATGATGGTGCCGGGCGGGTGCGGCTCGCCGGGCCGGGCCGGCCGGGCATGCCAGCCGGCGAAGGTCTTCAGACGGTGGTGGCCCCGGCAGGCGGGATGCATATTGCACGCGCAGGTCGGTCCGCCGCGCTGAAAAGGCTTGAGATGGTCCAAGTCACAGCGGCTGGCAGGAGTGGTGCAGCCGGGGAATGTGCAGACGGGGTAGCGGGCGAAGACCTGGTTGGTGAGGGTGCGGTCGGGGCGGTAGCGGCGGGTCTGGGGCCGGGTGTGGTCCCGGCCGAGGGGACATGGCTCCGACGCAGCGGGCTGTGGCTCGGCGTCGCTGTCTGGGCCGGTGCCATCGTCTGGGCTGGTGTCGTTGCCCGCATGGTCATGGGTACAGGCTCCGGGCAGGACCAGGAGAGTGATCTGCCCGGGGGCGACAGCCAGGCGGCGAGCGTGCTCGGCGCTGATCACGCCATGCCCCTGCAGCAGGCCGGGAATCTGGTCCAGGCCCAGAAGCGTGGTGTCGGTGATCGTCACGACCAGATGGGTGCCTCGTCCCTTGCGCCGGGGCAGGTCGGGGATCTTCCACCAGGCCGGCATCAGACCTTGGGGTACCGGTGGGAACCCGTGAGCCGTCAGGGCATGGTGACGTTCGTCGGTGACGGCCTGCAGGTCGTCTTCCAGGCGGCGGCGTAGCGACTCGGGGACGGTGCCACTGGTCGTATGGGGCTCGGCGTGCTCTGGCTCGTGGCGCGGCTTCCTGAGCTTCCCCTCGGTCTCGCCGCTCCCGCCAGCGTCGCTGCTGCCACCAGTCTTGCCGCTGTCGCTGTCGCTGCCGCCGCCGCTGCCGCCGCCGCTGCCGCCGCCGCTGCCGCCGTTCTCGCTCGTTGCCCTGCTCTCGCTCGTCGGGCCGCTCTCACTGGTCCCGCTCGTCGTGCTGGTTTCGCCTGCGGCTGCGTAAGCGCTCGGCTCGTCGCGTGCTTCGTTGCGCGGATCCGGGACCAGCGGAATGTGCACGCCCTCCGCCAACGCCTGCACCAGCAGCGCCAGCACATCGGCCCGCCGCTGATCATGGGTGCGACCGTCCGGTAGGCCCTCCGCCTCGGCCCGATCCCGTGCTGCGTCGGCCGCGGCGTCGAGGAAACCGTCCAGCAACTGCCCTGTCTCGGCCGAGACCAGGGCCGTCACCAGGGCCATGCCGTCGGGCTGGGCCGAGATCCGCGCATGCCGGCCGCGCATCGCCTGCGCATGGTGAGCGGCGCCCCCGTCAGGATCCAGTTCCATCAGCAGCCGCTGGATCAGACGCTTCAGCTCCCCGAAGGTCAGATCGGGGGCCTGGGCAGTCACCATGGCCTCTGTCAGCTGCCACACGTCGTTGCCCGGCCGCAGCTGCGGATACCTCTCGCACGCTGCGTGCAACTGGCGCGCCGCCAGACGAGCACGGTCCGCATCGATCCGGCCCTGCTCCAGCAACGCGAAGATCCGGGGAAGGTTGCGGACCAGGCCCATTGCCACCTCGACATCTCCGGCGGCCGAACGCGGATGACGGTTCAGCTCCGGCGCCAGGCGAGAGGAAACCAGCCGACGCGAGGTGATCGAGAACGCCGAGTCGAGGTCCTCGGGTTCGTCGTGTCCGTCGTGTTCCTCGTGGTCCTCGTCGACGCGGGCGCCACCACGTCGGGCCGACGGCACCGCTTCTACCGCTGTCGCGAGCGAAAGCATCTGCGCGGCCTGCAAACGCCGCATCACGAGTTCCATGGCCATCACGTTGGTGACCCAGGCATCGGGCGATTCGGGTGGGGAGGGCTTGGTTCGCTTGGTGCGTCGGACCAGCTCGGCTGGGCCGCCTGCCTTGGCCGTACCCGTTGCCTCGGCTGGTCCGCTGGACGCCCCGCCCTCGTCCGATCCCGCATCCGCATCCGGGATACCGAGCGCCCTCAGCTCTTCCAGCAGCCACTCGAACACCCCCATGGACAGCCCGGGGACACGTCCCTCGAAACAACCCTCCGCCAACGCACCCATCCGGAAGCCCCCCGTCGACAAGCATTTCCGCGGCCCCCACCGCCACAAAAAGAGACTAAAGGGCACCACCGACAAAATGGGATCGAGGCCGCGGCCAAGGCAGCAACCGCGCTCGGATCAACCGCTCGCCAGTGACTCGCCCGCGCGGCCCTCGCTGACGGGTCCGCACGCGTGCGGCCGGGCGACCGTGAATCGGACAAGCACTCGGACCGGAACCGCAGCGTCCCCACTGTGGTCAGAGCCTCAGCGGATCAGGATCTGGTCCAGGTCTGGCGCGGGGGCCTCCTGGTTGAAGAAGCGGATCACGTTCTCGCCCTTCACCAGGTTCACCTTCACCGTGGTGCGGGCCGGGGAGTCCCAGCTACGAGCGCCTTTCAGGGCCAGGGTGCGCACCGGGTCGGAGTTGAGCATCACGTCCAGTTCGCGCGGGGCGTCGTCACAGGCGCAGGTGTAGATGATGGTCATGGTGCGCCGGCCGGGCACCTTCACGTCCTTGAGGCGGACGATCACGTAGTGCCCCTGTCCCAGATACTGCACGCGCTTGCCGGAGACGCACAGCGGGCAGTCGATGACCTCGATGCCTGAGCTCTCGTGCGTCTTGGCCCAGGGGTTGATCGTGACCGGCTCGAAAGTCGGCTTGGGCTTGGGCTTCTTGGTGGTGGAGGGAATTGAGGACGGGGTAGTCGCCTCGGGCGTCGGCGTTGCGGTCGGGGAGGTGGTCGCCGGGGATGTGGTGGTCGGAGCGCTCGTCGTGGAGGGCGCCGAGGTGGTGGCCGAGGTGGTGGCGGGTGTGCTGGCTGGGGTGGGGCTGGGGGTGGTGGCCGTGGTGGAGGACTGCCCGGGCAGCAGTTGCGGCACTACGAAGGAGGTTCCGGCCACCGCGAGGGAGAGCAGGCCGACTCCCAGCCAGGGGGCGGAGACCGGGCGCGAACGGGCCACCTTCGCCTACCGCCACCCGTGCCAGCGGGCCAGCGCCTCGGTCCGGCTGGTCACGTCGAGCTTGGCGAACACGTTGCTCAGGTGGTTCTTCACCGTCTTCTCGGACAGTTTCAGCTGCTGCGCGATAGCCGCGTTGGAGAGGCCGTCACCTACCAGTTCGAGCACCTCGATCTCGCGCTCGCTCAGCCCGAAACCCCGCCGCGTGCGCCGTAGGTTGCCGTGCCGGGCCCCGGCCGCGCGCTCGCGGGCGTAGGCCTCGCGCACCGCGCCGGTGGCCACCGAGGCCGCCGCCGGGATCAGCCAGCCCTGGCCGGCCGCCACCGCCCGCACGGCGCTGACCAGGTCGGCCGGGTCGAACCGGCCGTAGACCAGGTAGCCCCGGGCCCCGCCACGCAGCATCGGCGCGATGATCTCCTGGCTGTCGTTGCTGGTCAGGACCAGCACGTTGCTGTGCTGGGCGATCTGGTCGATCACCGACAGGCCGTCGGCCACCGGCATCTGGTAGTCCAGGATCGTCACCCGCGGCCGCAACCGCCGGGCCTCGGCCAGTCCGGCCGCTCCGTTGCCGGCCTCGGCCACCACGCTGATCTGCGGGTCCGACTCCAGCAGAGGACGCAGGGTGGCCCGGATGGTGGCGTTGTCGTCCACCAGCAGCACGGTGATCCGGCTGGGGGTGGACTCGGTGGTCGGCAGCGCACCGGTACTCAGCCAGGCGACCGCGTCCATGCCCTCATTCCCTGTGGCCTTCTCTGCCCTGTCGTCCGCTGTCACAGCACTGGCACCCGCACCCGGATCAGCGTGCCCAGGCCGGGTTCGGACTCCACAGTGAGAGATCCACCGACCGTGCGGGCCCGTTCCATCATGCCGACGATACCCGCGTGCCCCTGATGCTGGAGCTGCTGCAGGGCAGCCAGGTCTCCGCCGACCGGGGCCTCGAACCCACGGCCGTTGTCCCGCACCGTCAGCACCAGCCCTCGCCCGCGCTCGCTGACCGTCACTCCCACCCGGGTGGCCGCGGCATGCCGGTGCACGTTGACCAGCGCCTCGCCGACGATCCGGGTGAGCTCGTACCGCACCGCGACCGGGGGTTCGACCGGTGCAACGGTGGCGGTTGCGCTGATACCGGTCTCGGCTGACCAAAGGGCGCACACCCGCCGCAGCGTAGTGGCGAAATCTTCCTCGGGGGCGTCCAGTCGCATGCCCTCGATCAGCTGCCGGGCCTCCTGCGAGGCGGCCGTTGCCCCCTGCGAGATGACGTCGGCCAACTGCTCAGCCAAGGCCGGCTGCCGCCGCAGTGAACCCGGCAGGGCAACGGCGGCCAGGGACATCGCGCGAAGCGTCTTGGCGACCGAGTCGTGCAGTTCCCGGGCCAGGCGGGCGCGCTCGGCGGCGGCGGCGGATCGCTGGGCGTCGGTGATCAGCTCGACCGTTCGGCTCATTTGCCGGGTAAGCACCCGTTGGGCCAGCACCGTGCCGATCCCGGCCAGTACCCCGGCGGGCGGCGCAGCCAACAGGAAGCCCGCCAGGGACGCCGGAACTTCCTGGGTGTTCAGCAGCACCGCCCCCACCGCCAGCCCCTGCACCGTCTGCGCGGTCCAGAGCGGGATGGCTGCGAAGCCGAGTGCAGCCCCCGCCAGTGCGGCTGCCCCGGCGGCAAAGACGAAGTAGGTCAGGCCGCCTTTGCTCAGCGCCAACACGGCCACGACCAGCACAGCGTCGGCAGTGAGCAGGGGTACGGGCGAACGGACGAGGGTGGGCCAGCGGGGTAGCGCGGCCACGCCGGCCGCGGTGCTGAGCAGCAGCACGACGATCAGCGCGGCCGACCGCACGCCGTCGGTCTGCACCAGCAGGCTCACCACGGCCGTGGTCAGACAGACAGCGGCCCGGGTGAGAAGCACCGTGCGACTGAGGGCCACGGCGACGATCTGCTGCACCCGATGCTGGGGAAGCTCGTCCACCTGGTCCTTCTCCTGGCCGCTCTTGTCGCCGTGAAGGTACCAAGCCGACGGGACCGGCATCGCCACCGGCTTAGGACTTTGGGCCTACCCCCGGTCGTCCGCCGCACGCTTTGCTCGACTCGCCCGGCCTGCGGCCCCCCTCCGGTCCGGACCGGGCGCTCCTGACCACTCGTTACAACTCGTCCCTGAAGAACTCCGTCCCTGACCAAGGAGTCCCTCGTGTCGCGACGACCTCGCGTACTGCGTCCAGCCATCGCCCTGGCCACCGCCTCGGTCCTGGGGGTGACGGCGGCGATCGCGTTCGGTGTCCTGCCCGGCAACTCCGCCCAGCTGCCGAAGAGCGGGCACCACGGCCTCTCCGTGCAGCCCGTCGCCGGCTCGGCGGGTGAGTCCGAACTGCAGGTCACCACGACCGACGCAGCCAAGTTCGTGGAGCAGAAACGCAAGCGCACGAAGAAGCCCTCAAACAAGCGGGTCAAGCCGACCAAGCCCACCAAGCCGAGCACCACTGCACCCGGCCCGAGCGCCACCACCCAGCCCACCCCGTCCTCAAGCACCCAAGCCACCCCGACGCCGACCATGCCGGGGCACACCGTCGGCCCGGACGGCACGATGACCGTCCCGGCGGGCACCTGGCTCCCGGTCGACCAGGCGGCCTGGAAGGCTCAGCTGGACGAGTTCGAGGCGCTCAAGCCGCGCACCCCTCCGGCCACCGCCAAGAAGAACCCCGAGTTCAACGCCACCTGTACCTACAGCCACTCGGGCAAGAACGACCCGATCGTGTTCCCTGGTCAGACCGGCGCCTCGCACCTGCACTCGTTCATGGGCAACGCGGTGACCGACGCGAACACCGACACCGACGACCTGATGCAGTCCGGCACCACCACCTGCATCCCGGTCGAGGACCGCTCGGCCTACTGGATCCCGACGCTGACCGACAAGAGCACGGGCAAGGCGGTCGAGCCCAAGGAGATGATCGTCTACTACGGCTCGTTGCTGGAGGACAAGACCAAGACCGTCCCGATGCCCAACGGCATGCGGATGCTGGTCGGTGACGCCAAGAAGCAGGCGCCCACCCCGGTCGGGGCGCAGAACCAGTTCTGGTGCGCCGGTGGTCCGGTCGACGGGGTCGCCCGCAGCCAGGACGGCAACTGGCCGGTCTGCCAGAACGACGGCCAGACCAAGGGCTCCCTGCACTTCCTGATGCGCTTCCCGGACTGCTGGGACGGCAAGAACCTGGACAGCCCGGACCACAAGTCGCACGTCAGCTACGGGGGCGCGGGCACCTGCCCGAAGGAGTTCCCGGTCCGGATCCCGGCCGTCACCTTCGTGATCAACTACGACACCCCCGGGACCACGTCCGGTTTCGAGCTGGCCAGTGGGCTGGCCTCGTCGATGCACGGCGACGCGTTCTTCGCCTGGGACACCAAGACCATGGCCGACCTGGTCAAGAGCTGCGTGAACCAGCTGGTCACCTGCAACAAGGAGAAGCAGTTCTGAACCCCGGCTAGCCTCGTCGGGTGGCACAACTGGAGATCTGCCTCGAGGACGTCGGTGGTGCAGTGATCGCCGAGGCCTCGGGGGCCGACAGGGTCGAGCTCTGCTCGGCCCTGTCGGAGGGTGGTCTCACGCCCAGCGCGGGTCTCGTGCGGCGAGTGCTGGCCACCACCACGCGGATCGGCGTACAGGTGCTGATCCGGCCGCGCGCCGGGGATTTCGTGTTTACCCCCGAAGAGCTCGAAGTGATGTTTGAAGACGTCCGTCAGCTCGCCTCCCCGGGGCGCGTCGGGTTCGTGATCGGCGCGCTCACTCCTTCCGGGGAGATCGACCGGGCCGTGCTGGAGCGCCTTCTCGAGGCCTGCGGTGATGCGCCGGTCACGTTCCACCGGGCCTTCGACGCCTGCCGGGACCTGCCCGAGGCCCTGGACGTCCTGATCTCCCAGGGGGTTTCCCGGGTGCTGACGTCCGGTGGGGCGAAGACGGCGCTCGAAGGTGCAGCCGGGCTCCGCTCCCTGGTCGAACAGGCCGATAGGCGGATCATGGTCCTGGCCGGTGGGGGAGTGCGGCCGGGGAACGTGGCTGAGCTGGTACGCCGGACGGGAGTGGCCGAAGTGCACTGCCGGGCGGCCGAAAGCATCGCCTCAGCCGCTCGTTACACCAATCCTGCCCTGACCTACGACGAGGGCCGCCGACCAGTCACGTCGGCGGCCCTCGTCGCGGCAATGCGAGCGGCGCTGGATCAGGCGGCTTCGGATGCCGCAACCGTGCCCTGAGCCGCAGCCGCGGGCTCGAGGGCGATCCGGAGCACGTCGGCCACGTCGCTGACCTGGTGCACGACCAGCTGCGAGAGCACGTCCTCGGGCAGGTCGTCCAGGTCCGGGCCGTTGCGGGCGGGGATGATCACCTCGGTCAGCCCGGCCCGGTGGGCGGCCAGCAGCTTCTGCTTGACCCCGCCGATCGGCAGCACCCGTCCGGTCAGCGAGACCTCACCGGTCATCCCGACCTCGGCCCGCACCGGCCGGCCAGTCAGCAGCGAGGCCAGGGCGGTGGTCAGCGTGACGCCGGCCGAGGGTCCGTCCTTCGGCACCGCGCCGGCCGGGAAGTGCACGTGCACCCTGCGGTGGGTCAGCTCCTGCACCGGCACGTCCAGCTTCTCGGCGTTGGCCCGCAGGTAGCTGAGCGCGATCTGGGCCGACTCCTTCATCACGTCGCCCAGCTGCCCGGTGAGCTCCAGGCTCACCCCCGTCTCCATCCCTGTTTCCATCGAGATGGCCTCCACGAACAGCACGTCACCGCCGGCGCCGGTCACCGCCAGGCCGGTCGCCACGCCGGGAACCGCGGTGCGCTCGGCCGACTCGGGGGTGAACCGGGGCCGGCCGAGGTACTTGGCCACCTCGTCCTTCCCGACCACCACCCCGGCCACCGCCTGAGGCGACCTCTCGGAGCCGTCGGGCTCACGGACGTCCTCAAGTTCGGTGGTGACCTTGCGCAGGATCCGGGCGAGGGACCGCTCCAGCTGACGCACGCCCGCCTCGTGGGTGTACTCGGCCGCGACCAGGCGCAGCGCCTCGTCCTCGATCTGCACCTCCTCGGCGGTCAGGCCGGCCCGCTCGAGCTGCCGCGCCAGCAGGTGGTCGCGGGCGATCGCGACCTTCTCGCGCTCGGTGTAGCCGTCCAGCCGGACCACCTCCATCCGGTCCAGCAGCGCCGACGGGATGGTCTCGAGCACGTTGGCGGTGGCCAGGAAGACCACGTCGGACAGGTCCAGGTCGAGGTCCAGGTAGTGGTCGCGGAAGGTGTGGTTCTGGGCCGGGTCGAGCACCTCGAGCAGGGCCGCCGCCGGGTCGCCGCGGAAGTCCGAGCCGACCTTGTCGATCTCGTCGAGCAGCACCACCGGGTTCATCGTGCCGGCCTCCTGGAGCGCCCGCACCAGCCGCCCGGGCAGCGCACCCACGTACGTGCGCCGGTGCCCCCGGATCTCGGCCTCGTCGCGTACGCCGCCGAGCGCCACCCGTACGAACTTCCGGTTCAGGGAACGCGCGATCGACTCACCCAGCGAGGTCTTGCCTACCCCGGGAGGGCCGACGAGCGCCAGCACCGCACCCGAGCCGCGTCCGCCTACGACCTCCAGGCCGCGCGCGGCCCGCCGGGCGCGAACCGCCAGGTGCTCGACGATCCGTTCCTTCACGTCGTCCAGGCCTGTGTGGTCGGAGTCCAGCACCGCGCGGGCGTTCCTGACGTCGGTGCTGTCGGTGGTGCGCTCGTTCCAGGGCAGTTCCAGGACGGTGTCCAGCCAGGTGCGGATCCAGCCCGCCTCCGGCGACTGGTCGGAGCCCCGCTCCAGCTTGTCCACCTCGGCCAGGGCGGCGGTACGCACCTTCTCGGGCAGGGCGGCGGCCTCGATCTTCGAGCGGTAGTCGCCCGTGCCCCCGGCGTCCTCCTCGCCCAGCTCCTTGCGGATCGCCGCGAGCTGCTGACGCAGCAGGTACTCGCGCTGGGTCTTCTCCATCCCCTCCTGGACGTCCTCGCGGATCTTCTCGTTGATCTCGGTCTCGGCCAGGTGCGCCCGGCCGCGTTCGAGCAGGAAGTCCAGACGCTGTTCCACGTCGAGGGTCTCCAGCAGGGTGACCTTCTCGCCGGGCTCGATCCAGGTGGCGTAACCGGCCACGTCGGCCAGTTCGGAGGGGTCGCTCATCCGCTGCACCGCGTCCAGCACCTGCCAGTTGTTGCGCTGCTGCAGGATCGCGGTGAGGACCTGCTTGAACGCGGCGGCCTTCTCCCGGATGCGGCCGTCGGGCTCTTCGGGGGAGAGCGGCTCGGCCTCGACCCAGAGCGCGGCGCCGGTACCGACCACGCCCTGGCCGATCCGGGCGCGACGGTCGGCGCGCAGCACCGCGGCCGGTTCGCCGCTGGGCAGCCGGCCGATCTGCACGACCTGGGCGATCGAGCCGATCACGCCGGTGCGGCCCTCGATCCGGGGTACGACGAGCACCTGCAGGGGCTTGGACTCGCCGGCCCGCGCAGCCCGGGCGGCGTCGATGGTCTGCTGGGCCTGGGCCGTCAGCTCGATCGGCAGGGCCATGCCCGGGAGCACGACCGCGTCGTCGAGGAACAGGACGGGGAGGGTGGTGGTGGCGGGACGGGCCTGGTTGGTCATGTCGGCTCCAACGACGATTACACGATTACGTAGTTCCGCGTTCGCCGTGGGCAGACAGTGACGTGGCCTGCGGCCCGGGTAGCTCGTCCGGAGCAGTGCGGCGGGCCGTGCTCACTGTCCGCCGACGGTGCCCTCCGGCCTCATATCGCCTCAAACCCCGCGGCCGCTCACCCGGTTCTAACGCCTGACCTGCGAAGATGTGTCCCCCGGGAGGGGGACTTCCAGAATTCCTCATGACCGGCAGCTCTTGGGCCGATAAGAGGAACGTGACTTCCAGCCGCCAGGTTCTTCCGCCGTCCCGGGCCGGTGCGACCGCCCGCGTCCCGGGTGCCCGGGAGTCCCGGGACGGGCGGACGCCGCACGGCCACCCGGTGCTCGCCGGGTTCGAGATCGTCGAGCAGCTCGGCAGCGGCGCGGAGAGCACCGTGTTCAAGGTCCGCCGCCTCGAGGACGATGCCCAGGGACGACCGGGGGCCGAGTACGCCCTGAAGATCCTGGACAAGCCGCTGGCCGACTCGCACGAGGCCGAGGTGGCCTTCCGGCGGGAGGCGGCGCTGCTGGGCGGGGTCAACCACCCCGGGCTGCTGCGGGTCTACGAGGTCGGGGCCCTCGACCGCCGGCCCTACCTGGTGATGGACCTGGTGCTGGGCCGGGCGCTGTCGGAGGTGCTGGAGGGCGGCGCGCTGACCCCGGAGAAGGTGGTCGCGCTCACCCTCGACATCGTCGAGCCGCTGTCCGCGGTGCACGACAAGGGCCTGGTCCACCGCGACCTGAAGCCGGCCAACGTGATCATCATGACCGGCGGCGAGGCCCGGCTGATCGACTTCGGCCTGACGGCCCGGGGCCAGAGCGACGCCGGGGTGGCGGTGGGCACGCTGGCCTACTCCGCGCCGGAGCAGGGCGGCACGCTCAAGCGCCCGGTCGACAACCGCTCCGACCTGTACTCGCTCGGCGTGATCATGTTCGAGGCGCTGTCCGGGGTGCTGCCGTTCAAGAGCAGCGACGTGGGTGAGCTGCTGCGTCTGCACGCGGTGGCCCCCGCCCCGGACCTGACCGAGCTGGTGCCGAGCATCCAGCCGGCGCTCGCCGAGATCGTGGCCACACTGCTGCAGAAGGACCCGGACGACCGCTACCAGTCCGGTCGTGACCTGGCCGCCGACCTGCGCGCGCTGACCGGCGCCCCGCGCCGCGGCGAGGCGCTGACCCCGGGAGGGGCCGAACCCCCGCTGTTCGGGCGCAATTCCGAGCTGAGCATCCTGTCCGGGCGCTGGAACGAGGTGCGCAACGGCCGCAGCGGTCTGGCCCTGGTGCACGGCGGCGGCGGTACCGGCAAGACCCGGCTGGTCAGCGAGCTGCTCAGCCAGGTGCGGGCCTCCGGCAGCCTGGTGCTGCAGGCCAGCTGCGTACCGGACAGCCCGGTGCCGTTCGCCCCGATCCGCGACGCGGTGCTGAACTACCTGCAGGAGATCGCCCGCATGCCGGTGGGCGACCGCTGGCGGCGGCGGGCCCGGATCCGCGCCGCCTCGGCCGGCTGGTCCCCCTCGATGCTCGGCCGGATCGCGCCCGGGCTGGAGGCCATCCTCAACGGCTCCGACACGCTCAAGGGCAAGGCCAACCTGACCTCCCGGTCCGGGCTGGTCGGGCCGGCCGCCCGGGGGGCTGCCGGAGGTTCCGACACTTCAGCGGGCGTCGAGCCCGAGCCGGTGAACGAGAGCCAGTTCGCCGTGGCCATCGCCGGATTCCTGGCCGCGCTCGCCCGGGAGGCGGGCGACCTGCTGCTGTTCCTGGACGACGTGCAGTGGCTGGACGCCGGCTCCCGCCAGGTGGTGGCCCACCTGGCCGGGCAGATCGCCGAGGGCAAGGGCAGCAAGGTGCTGATCCTGGCGGCCAGCCGTGACGAGGTGGAGTACGCCGAGGGCCTGGGGTCCTTCTACCACGCGGCCGGTCTGGCCCTGGACGTCGAGGTCCCGGTGGTGGAGCTCGACGAGGAGGCGATCGGCGAGCAGATCCGCTCCCTGATCCCCGGCCTGGAGGCCGGTTCCCGGCTGGTCGAGATCCTGGCCCGGCGCAGCAACGGCAACCCGTTCGTGGCCGGTGAGTACCTGAGCGCGGTGATCGACGCCGGTCTGCTCGAACCCTCCTGGGGCAGCTGGAAACTCGACGAGGACGGGCTGGACCGGCTGGAGCTGCCGCAGGACGCGGTCGGCCTGGTCCTGACCCGGCTGCAGAACCTCGCCCCGGGCACCTACGAGCTGCTGGTCACCGCCGCGGTGGTGGGCAACGAGTTCCACGGCGACATCCTCGCCTCGGTGCTCGGCCTGACCGACGAGGAGGTGCTGCCGGCGCTGTCCGAGGCGGTCGGGCAGCGCCTGATCGACATGCGCGACGGCGGTTCCTACGTGTTCCTGCACGACCGGGTGCGGCAGGCGCTGCAGGCCCAGCTCGGTGACGACGAGCTGGCCGCCCTGCACCTGCGGATCGCCCAGTCGCTGGAGCACGCCCCGCCCTCGACGGCGACCGCGCGGCCGGAGCACACGTACGCGATCGCGCACCACTACATGCAGTGCGACCCGGCCAGCGACGAGCGTCTGGACAAGATCTTCGAGGCCGCCTGGCGGGCCGGGCAGCTGGCCCTGGCCAACCACGCCCCCAACGAGGCGATCAACTTCCTGGAGTTCGCGGCCGGTCTGCGGGCCCGGCCGCCGGGCTCGTTCCTGATCGAGCTGGCCCACGCGCTGAAGCAGAACGGCCGGCTGGAGGCCGCGCGCAACCGGACCGAGCAGGCGCTGGCCGGGGAGACCGACCCGATCACCCGGGCCGAGATGTTCGCCCTGCTGGCCGATCTGCACAAGGACGACTGGGACAACGCGGCCGCGCTGCACGCCGTCGGGCTGGGCCTGGCCGAGCTCGGGGTCGGGCTGCCCGGTTCCCGGCCGGCGCTGCTGACCGGTTCCTGGCTGCGGTTCGTCGGGGCCCGGCTCCGGGGGCTCACTGGTCTGACTGGTGCTCGTGATCTTTCCGAGGAGCAGCGGGTCCGTCTGCTGGTCACCGTGCAACTGCACTCCACCGCGTCGTTCGTGGCGCTGTTCGTGCGCGACCGGCAGCTCGCCCTGGCCCACGCGCTGCGGGCCCGGGCCCTGGCCGTGCAGCTCGGGCCGGGGGCCGCGAACGTCAGCGCCCAGGCCAGTTTCGGCATGGTGGCGGCGTTCGGCGGGCGGCGTTCCAGCGCCCGGAGGGCGTTCCGGAGGATGGACGCCGACCCGATCTCGGAACTGCCCAGCCAGCGCGCGTCCAACTCCTACGTGCGCGGACTGGCGCTGTACGGGGGCGGTCTCGACGACGGCGTGCAGTGGACCCGGGAGATGGAGGCCGACGGGCCCTGGATGGACCTGGGCCAGGAGCTGGACGCCGTGGCGGTGTTCAGCACCCGCGCCGTCCTGATGGGCCGCACCACCGAGGCCCAGCACTGGCTGGACCGCGGCCGCAACCGGCAGACCGGCCGCAACGTCGACGCCACCCCGTTCGTCGTGGCCGCCCCGCTGACCCTCTCGCTGCTGGGCCGCTTCCCCGAGGCCGGCGCCGAGCTGCGGCAGATCCGGCAGATCTGCGAGCGGGTGCCCTCGCTGGACATGCTGCGCCAGCTGGCCACCCTGTTCCAGCTGGCCGAGCAGCGTGACTTCGGAACCCTCTTCGACACGGTCGCGGCCGAGGTCGAGGGCGCCCACCCGACGCCCGAAGAGGTCTTCCGGGCCCATCACCCGATCTTCTTCCTGATCGCGGCGGGCCGGCTCAGCCAGCTGCGCAACGCCGACGAGGACGAGCGCGAGGCCCGGCTGGAGGTGGCCCGGCACGCGGTGCGCCAGGCCGGCCGGCACCGGGGCGCCCCCGAGCTGGTGGCCCTGGCCACCCTGCTGCGGGCCGACCTGGAGGTGGCCGAGGGCCGCCCCGGCAGTGCCCTGGCCGAGCTGGCCGGGATCGGGCTGGTCCTCACCCCGGACGCCCCGACCGTGGCGTTCGAGGTGGCCCGGGTACGGGCCCGGGCACTGGCCGCCCTGGGCACCCCGGGCAGCCCGGAGGCCCGCCGGCAGGCCCAGCACGCCTACGCGATCGCGGTCGGCGAGGGCTGGCCGCACCGGGCCCAGCAGGTCGGCACCGAGTTCGCGCTCGGCACCGACTGGCTGGGTACCTCCGGCGGCGGCACGAGCAGCAGCAGCCACGGCGGCAGCTACAGCGCCGGGCACGAGCGGCAGCGGCTGCAGGCCCTGCAGACCGTCAGCGCCGCCGCGGGCAAGGTGCTCGACCCGCGGGTGCTGGCCCGGATCGCCCTGGACGAGACGATCAAGCTGCTCTCGGCCGACCGCGCCTACCTGTTCCTGGTGCCCGAGGACGACGCCGAGGCCAGCCTGGCCGGCGGGCTGGTGGCCTACCTGGGCCGCGACGCCGACGGCCGGGACGTGCCCGAGCTGACCGGCTACAGCACGACCCTGGTCGACCGGGTCCGCCAGACCGGCCAGGCCCAGGTCTTCACCGGCACCGAGGAGGGCGCCGTGCTGGGCACCAAGAGCGTGGTCGCGCACGGCCTGCGCTCGGTGCTGGCCGCGCCGATGAAGGTGGACGGCCGGATGACCGGGGTGGTCTACCTGGACAGCCAGGTGGCCAAGGGCATCTTCACCTCCGGCGACGTGGACATCCTGTCGGCGCTGACCAACCACATCGCGACCTCGATGGAGACCGCGCGGATGGCCGAGCTGCAGATCACCGTGGAGACCGCCGACCGTGAGCGGGAGGTGGCCAACAACCTGCGCGACGCCCTGCGGGAGATGGCCGAGCGCCTCGACGACCCGGAGAAGCTGGTCTCCGAGCTGCTGAACGCCACCGGGCCGGTGCTCGGTGCGGACCGGGCCTGGCTGCTGTCGGTCCGGGACGGGGTGTTCCTGCTGCGCGACGCCGGCGACGAGCGCCCGATCAAGATCGACGAGGACGCCCGGCTGCGTGGTCTGCTGGCCCTGCAGCAGCCCCGGGTGGGCAACCCCGAGCTGATTCCGGCCGGGCTGATGCCCCAGCTGGGCAGTGCGAGCTCGTGGATCGCCGTGCCGATGCGCTCACGCCGCAACGACCTGGGCGTGCTGCTGGTGGCCACCACCGGTTCGGCCGCGCTGTCGGAGAACATCACCACGGCCGCGGTGCTGGCCGCGCAGGGGATGAGCGCCTACGACAACTCCACGCTGTTCCAGCAGGTGCAGAACCTGGCGGTGGTGGACGAGCTGACCGGGGTGCCCAACCGGCGTCGCTTCTTCGAGGTGGGCGCCCGCGACCTGGCCGGGGCCAAGCGCCAGGGCCGCTCGCTCACCGCCCTGATGATCGACATCGACCACTTCAAGAAGGTCAACGACACCTACGGTCACCCGACCGGTGACGACGTGATCAAGACGGTGGCCGAGCGGTTCCGCGCCCAGATCCGTAAGACCGACGTGCTGGGCCGCTACGGCGGTGAGGAGTTCGCGGTGCTGCTGCAGGGCGAGCAGGCGGACGGCACGCTGCCCGAGCGTCTGCGTGCCTGCATCGCCGAGGAGCCGGTGCAGACCCGCAGCGGACCCCTGGACGTCACGGTCAGCGTGGGCATGACCTTCCTGCTGGAGGACGACACCGCCCTGGACGCCCTGCTCTCCCGGGCCGACCAGGGGCTGTACAAGGCCAAGCAGAACGGCCGCAACCGGGTCTGGTTCCAGGAGCAGGACGAGTCCGAGCCCGAACCCTCCGCGGGGGCGCCGGAGCGTAAGGCGGGGTAGCGTCGGGGCGTGGTCATCATCGTCGGTGCCGGGCCGGCCGGGATGGTGACCGCGCTCCTGCTCGCCCGCCAGGGCGTGCAGGTGCTGCTGCTGGAACGCCACCACCGCCCGTACCCCCTGCCCCGGGCCGTTCATCTGGACGACGAGTGCGTCCGTATCCTCCAGAGCGCCGGTGTGGCCGCAGAATTCGTCCGGATCAGCCGCCCGGCCGCCGGTCTGCGACTGCTGGACGCCCGGCACGAACCCCTCGCCGAGTTCCGGCGCTCCGAGACTGTCGGTGCCCACGGATATCCTCAGGCCAACCTTTTCGATCAGCCCGCGCTGGAAGAGATCCTGCTGAAAGCGGTTTCGCAGGACCCGCTGATCGAGCTGCGGCGTGGGGTGACGGTCACCGGGGTGGAGGGGGGCGGGGCGGGTGCTGGTTGCCGGGTGCGCTGGGTGCGAACGTCCAGCTCTGATGAGTTGGGTGCTGCCGAGGTGGGGGCTGGTGTCCTGGCTGCTGAGGCTGTTGTGGGGTGTGACGGGGCGGGCAGTCTGGTGCGCAGTGCCATCGGCTCGAGGTTCCGGACCTTGGCCCCGGACCAGACCTGGTTCGTGCTGGACGTTCTCGGGCCGGCGCCGGTGCGCCCGTGGGACGGGGTGGAGCAGATCTGCGATCCGGCCCGGCCCGCCACCTACCTCAGGGTGGGCGAGCAGCGGCTGCGCTGGGAGTTCCGTATGCGCCCGGGCGAGACCATCGACGAACTCACCGAGCGCCGGGCCGAACTCGTCGCCCCGTGGCTCGGTCCGTCCCGCCATGCGGTGCACGCCGTCCATGCGACCCATGCGGTCACTCACCAGGTGTTGCGTACCGCCGAATACACCTTCCGGGCGGCCGTCGCCGACCGCTGGCGCCGCGACCGGGTGTTCCTCGTGGGCGACGCGGCCCATCTCACCCCGCCCTTCATCGGGCAGGGGCTCGGTTCCGGGCTGCGCGACGCGGCCAACCTCAGCTGGAAGCTGGCCATGGTGCTGCGCGGGGCGGCCAACGACTGGCTGCTCGACAGCTACCAGGCCGAAAGAGCCCCGCACGCAACCACCCTCATCCGGCTCGCCGCCCTGGCCGGGGGCCTCATGTCGTCCCCCGTCGCTGCTCGTCTGGGCCCGGTGCTGCGCGCCGCGGGGCGATCCGAGAAGCTCACCAGCCGCATCCTGGCCGGCACCAGCCCGCCCCTTCGTTCTGGGCCGCTCGCACCTCGCCGGCCGGCGTTCCGGTCGTTGGTGGGCACCCTCGTCCCCAATTTCGGTGTCGGCCCCGATACTCGCCTGGACGACCTTCTCGGAACCGGGTTCGCGCTGCTGACCCGCCGCGAGGACGTCCCGGCAGACGGTTTGAGGGCAGGTTTGGGGGCAGGGTTGGGGGCTCAACTGGGGGCTCGGGTGGTGCGGGCCGGGGGGCTGCCCTTGGTCCGGCAGTGGCTGGACGCCCAGGATCTGGACTTCGTGCTGCTGCGGCCCGACCGGGTGATCCTGGCCGTGGGCTCCGGCCGCTCCCGTGATGCCTCGCGCCCGGCTGTGTGACGTAGCTGTCCGGACACCCTGCAGATCCGGGCCGGTCGCCTGGATAGGGTGACTGGGCAGGCAGAAACCTCGAGGAAGAGAAGGCTATGACTTCAGCCCAGTCAGCAGTCAGTGTGACCGTCACGGGTGCGGCCGGCCAGATCGGCTACGCGCTCCTGTTCCGGATCGCGTCCGGTCAGCTGCTGGGCGCCGATGTCCCGGTCAAGCTGCGGCTGCTGGAGATCCCGCAGGCCGTGCGCGCCGCCGAGGGCACCGCGCTGGAACTCACCGACGGCGCCTTCCCGGCCCTGGCCGGGGTGGACGTCTTCGACGACGCCACCAAGGCTTTCGACGGCGCCAACGTCGCGCTGCTGGTCGGCGCCCGCCCGCGCACCAAGGGCATGGAGCGGGGCGACCTGCTCGAGGCCAACGGGGGCATCTTCAAGCCCCAGGGGGCGGCGATCAACGCCGGCGCCGCCGACGACATCAAGGTGCTGGTGGTCGGCAACCCGGCCAACACCAACTCGCTGATCGCCCAGTCGCACGCCCCGGACGTCCCGGCCGAGCGCTTCACCGCGATGACCCGCCTGGACCACAACCGGGCGCTGGCCCAGCTGGCGCTCAAGCTCGGTGTGCCGGTGGCGAGCCTGAAGAAGGTCGCGATCTGGGGCAACCACTCGGCCACCCAGTACCCGGACATCACCCACGCCACCGTCGACGGCCGGAGCGTCGCCGAGGCGATCAACGACCAGGCCTGGGTGGAGAACGAGTTCATCCCGCGGGTGGCCAAGCGGGGCGCCGAGATCATCGAGGTGCGGGGCGCGTCCTCGGCCGCCTCGGCGGCGTCGGCGGCCATCGACCACGTCTACAACTGGGTCAACGGCACCCCGGAGGGCGACTGGACGTCCGCGGCCATCCCGTCCGACGGCTCCTACGGTGTGCCCGAGGGCCTGATCTCCTCGTTCCCGGTCACCTCGGCCGGTGGCAAGTGGGAGATCGTCCAGGGCCTGGAGATCGACGAGTTCTCCCGCGGCCGGATCGACGCCTCGGTGGCCGAGCTGGCCGAGGAGCGCGAGGCGGTCACCAAGCTGGGCCTGATCTGATCCAGGTCTGACTCTGGTCGGACCTGAGGAACGCCAGAAGGCCGGGACCCGCGCTACGGGTCCCGGCCTTCTGTTTCGTCCACCGGAGGGGGTTGTGGACGATCAGGGCCCACTGTCTGGACCCCGAGGGTGCTGATCGGTCAGGCCACGCGCCCGACGGTGTAGCTCGAGGTCCAGATGTCGGCCTTGGTGACCGAGCGGCCCGAGCCGGGGGAGTGCCAGATCTTGCCCGCGCCGGCGTAGATGCCCACGTGGTAGACCTTGCCCCCGCTGTTGGCGAAGAACACCAGGTCGCCCTTCTTCTTGGCGCGCTTGGAGATCTTCTTGGTGTCGCCCCGCATCGCGTGCGACGTCCGGCTCAGGTGCGTCACGCCGGACTGGCGCATCACGTAACCCACGTAGCCGGAGCAGTCGAAGCCGCTGGTGGTGGTGCCGCCCCAGCGGTAGGGCGTGCCCTTGAGCTTCGCGGCGTCGGCCACGACCTCCTGGCCGAATTTCTCGAAGGCCAGCCGCTCCGCCTTGTTCTCGGCGCGGTGCTTGGCCTTCTGCCGGGAGCTGGCGACGGCCTGCTTCTTGGCCTCGGCGATGGCGGCCGACCTCGCCCGCGCGTGCGCCTTCTTCTTGGCCTCGGTCCGGGCCTCGGCGACCGCCGTGTCGTAGTCGGAGGCGCTCGTGGTGACCGTGACCGTGCGGGTGACCTTGGCGGTCCGCGTGGACCAGGCCGTCACCTTCGCGGTCGCCTTGATCTTCTTCGTGTACCGCGCGCTGGACTTCGCAGTCGCCTTGCGCGTGATCTTCGCCGTCTCGGTGTCGCTCACCTTGACGGTGGCGGTCTTCAGGCCTGCGCTCTTCTGCTGGGCCTCGTCGGTGCCGCCCGCGGCGGTGGATCCGTCGGCTGCGAGCGCCGGGATGCCTCCGGTGAGTGTCAACGCTGCTCCGGTGACCACGGCGCCGAGCGGCATGACGGATCTTCGAACGCGCGATTTCTCCAAAGAGGTGGTGTCCTTCCCTCGCCTACCAGGTGAGCTGACGGGCTCGGGCGGAAGATGCCCGGCCGGCTCGTGCTGAGTCGGCTTCGCCCCGCGGCCCGGATCCGGTGCTGCTGGACTGCTGGTGGATCCGGTACCAGGTGGTTCCCCGGCGTCCGTCTGGGTTTACTGAGCGGCCGCCGACGGACCTCGGCAGGGCGGTCGCCCGACCCCTCGGGTGAAGGGCCGAGCGAGACACTACGGCCAATCGGGGAGTAATCAAAATGTGATCACCAAAGTGTGATCCGGGTAATATCGCTACGCACCTTGTGTGCTACGTGTCCGGACACGTTCGGTAGTGCCCCGCATCCGATATCTGCCCTGCTCAGGGCGGGTTGTGATCAACAGTGACCGGGTGTGGCCAAGCTCATGCGGATTTAAGCGTGCACCGTAACGGCTCGTGCCCGCTGCTGCCCCTTCGGGCAACTCGCCTGATGGATTGCTGATTGCCCAGCGTAATGCTTAGGAAACGTAAAGTCGTGATCAAAACCGGACCGGCCGGGTGCGACGACCCGGCCGGTGGTGACGAAACGTGACGGAGTAGTGACGCTGAAGATCTACTTCTTGGCCGGCCCGAACAGCTCCTTGAACACCTTGGCCCCGTTCGGGAACGACTTGATCAGGCTGTGCTCACCCTGGTCGGAGTTGAACTCGAAGTAGTTGGCGTAGGCCACGTTGTTCGACTTCCGGGTCAGGTAGTCGTGCATGTAACGGATGAAGTTCGGGTTGTCGAGGCCGCCGGTGTGGTCCTTGTAGCGGTCCCACAGCCCCCACTCCGGGATCGAGACCGGCTTCTTGTGGTCGGCCGCGAACTGCGTCCAGAAGCCCAGGCCGGTGGTGCCGCCGTAGATGTTCTCGGTCCAGGCCCGCTCCTGCTTGGCCTCCTTGCAGGCGGCGTTGCACTTCTTGCCGTAGGGGTAGTTGCCCTGGTGCAGGTCGTAGACGTCGATCCCGATGTAGTCGACGAACTTGTCACCGGGGTAGTACTTGTCGGCCGGGTTGGGGTTGTAGCCGTTGTTGACGTTGAAGTCGAACTCGAACTTCGCCCCGGGCACGGCCCGCATGGTCTTGACGATCTGCTGGAAGTACTCGCGGTAGGGCTTCGGGTCGTCGATGCCCCACATCCACGACTCGATGTTCATCTCCCAGCCGATCCGCAGGATGGCGTCGCTCTGGTTGGCCGCCACCAGGTTCTCGCCGAGCTGGGTGAAGTAGGAGTCGTAGGCGCCCTCGGCGCCCTTGGCCATCTCCTGCTTCTTGGTCGGCATCGCGGCCTCGTCCCAGACCTCCACGCCGGCCGGGAGGAGTTCGGTGGGCAGCATCGGCACGGCCATGACGAGCCGGTACTTGCCGTCGTCCCACTCGTCGAGCACCCGTGAGGGGTTGGAGATCTGGTCCCAGGTGTCGCGCTCGCCGAAGTCGACCACGTACTTCAGGTCCATGCCCCACCAGTCCTCGAACTCGCGGTAGGCCTGGGCGTCGGTGCCGGTGTAGGCACCCATCCGGCCCTTCAGCGACTGGACGGTCGAGGCGGTGGCGGCGGTCTCCTCCTCTTCGGGGCCGCCGGCCGTGGTGCCCGACACCGGGGCCGAGTCGGGTGCGGTCATCGACCGGTACACGCCCGCCACCGCGATCAGCGCCACCAGCACGGTGACCAGGCCCAGGGTGAGCACCTGGTTACGGCGCAGCACGATCTGGTTGGGACGCCAGTCGCGCCAGGTCTTCTTGACCGGGCGCAGGCCCTGCTGGGGCGCCTGCTGCGGGCGGGGACCGATGCCTCGGTTGCCGGGGGGAGTGTTGTTGCGACTGGCCGAGCCCGGGCGGGTGCCGCCGCCGATCCGCGGACCGCTGCGTTCGGGCCGCTCGCCGCGCTCACCGCGCTCACCGAGGCCGCTGGGGCGGCGTGGCTCACGGTCGAGCAGTCCCTGCGGGCCCGAGTCGGGACGCGGGGGAGCCGGTGTGGTGGCGTCGGCACGCTCGCCACGCTCGCCGCGTTCGCCACGGGGCAGGTCGACGTTGCGGCCGAACCTTCCGCGGGGTGCGAAGCCGGGGGGCGGCGTGGTGCCGTCGCCTTCCGGGGCCCGGTCGTCGCTCTTGGCCGAACGGCGGCTGCGGGAGCTGCTGGGCAGGTCGTCGGGCGCCGATTCACGACGAGTGGGGGTCTCGTTGCGGCGCGCGTCCTGCCGGGAGGCCGGGAACGGACCCGAGTCGCCGCTGCCGGGCGCCCGGCGCGTCTCGTCGCGGGACGGGAAGGGCCCCGAGTCGCCCAGGCCCGGCCTGCGCCGGGAGTCTTCGCGAGATTCGCGGGAGGGGAACGGTCCGGAGTCACCCGTGCCGGGTCCGCGGCGGGTGGGGTCATTGGGCAGGGGGCCGCTGCGGGACGACAGGAACGGGTCGTCGTTGCCGCCGGGGCCACGCCGCGAATCTTCACGGGACGCCGGGAACGGTCCCGAGTCACTTGAGCCCGGGCCGCGACGGGACGGCGGGAACGGGTCGTTGCCGGCCGGGCCGCGGCGCGTCTCTTCGCGCGAGGCCGGGAAGGGGCCCGAGTCACCGGTGCCAGGCCCGCGGCGAGAGGTGTCGCGGGAAGCAGGGAAGGGGCCCGAGTCTCCGTTGCCCCGGCGGGAGCTGTCCCGGCCAGGAGCGAACGGGCCGGAGTCGCCGCTGTCAGGTCCCCGACGGGAGGTGTCGCGGGAACCGGGGAACGGGTCGTCGAGGGGCGCACCACCGGAGGAGCGGGACTCCGTGAAGCCACCGCCCAGCAGGGAGCCCGGCGGGGTAGGCGTGTAGGGCCCACCCTGCGAGCGGTTCTGCGGGGCGTCAGGTAGAGGCGGCGCTGCGGGGCGCGAACCGGGCAGGGGGCCGTCCCACCGGCCGTCGGGTCGCTCAGCCGCCGGCCGGTCGAAGCCCTGTCGGTCCAGGCCGGGGGGCGTGAAGCCGGTGGGGGTGCCGTGGTCGCGCATGCGGGGCCCACCGTTGGCCGGGGTGCCCGGGCGGCCAGGGAGCCCTGGCAGGGGACGACCGGGCGCCTCGGGGCCGGGGAGCTGGGGCGTGGGACCGTGCGAAGGCGCGATCGGAATGGGGATCGACGGCGGGGTCACCGCGGAAGGGCTGTAGTAGCCACCAGGCGGCGGAGTCACGGGCGGACGTCCGAAGGGGCCGGAATCTGACCTGGGGTCGGACCTGGGGTCAGGCCTGGGATCGGACGGTCGCCCGTACTGCCCGGGCTGACTCTGGAACGAGGACGGCGGGGCCCACGCGTCGGCGGAGTCCGGCCGGCTGGGCTCGGACCGGCGGTGCCCACTGGGCGCGACGCGTGAGGAGGGGCGGTCCTGCACCCACTCCTGCGGCCGCTCCGGGTTGCGCTCCGGGTTCCACCCACCTGGACGGGAGTCTTCCGTTACGGTAGAGATGACCGAGGGTGCATAGCCCGAAACAGGTTGTCCGGCGTCGGGAACCAGACCCCGGGGTCCGAAAGGGTCCGGCGTCTGCGATGATACGGAGGGTGCCGGGTCGGCAGCGGAACGTGGTGATGATGTGGCGGGAGGGGTTGCCGCGCGGCGGCCGTGGCCTCGCTCGTCCGGAGTTGCCTCTGGCACCGGGGGGTTCGGTGGTGCCGGGGGCTCCGGGGCGGTTGCCTTCTGGCGCTCCAGCTCCCGCATCTCTCTTCGACTGCGGGGATGCTGATCCTGATCCGAAACGCTCGGACGTGGCATGTCGCGGCTAGACCTCTCTGCCTTCGCTCGGCCATGGGACGGGCTTCCGTGATCTGTGGGCCCGGCATCATGCGAGCGCTAAGTCACCCTACTCATTCCCGGACGTGCCGGTCAGCCGATCGCGACATCCGGTGCTCGCGGTGTGAGAAGCCCCACCACCCGGCGAAGGCGTGTCGTCGCAGGTCAGAGGGTAAGTCTGCGCAAAGTCACGGGCTCGCGGGACATCTCGGGGAGTACCGACGGGCAGCCCGTCCGGTCAGCTCCCGGTGGGCACCCATGCCCTCCAGGTCTTCTCGTTCGCGTCGAGCCAGCGCTTCGCCGCCTCGTCGGGTTCCACCCCGGCGTTCAGGTCCCGCGCCACCTGGTTCTGGTCGGCGTCGGACCAGCGGAACCGCTGGATCAGGGTGGCGGCCGGGCTCCCGGAGTAGGCGAACTCCCGGTTCTGGATCTTGTCCAGGTCGTACGGCTGGTAGTCGCAGCGCACCGCGTCCGGGTCGGCGTCGCAGCCCGGCGTGTAGGCCGGCAGCTTGATGTTGACCAGCTCGATCTCCGACAGCAGCCACTGCGGCGAGTAGAAGTAGCCGATCATCGGCTCGCGGTCGCGCTCGGCCGCCCGGAAGGCCTCGATCAGCTTGTCCTCGTCGCCGAGGTAGACCACCTTGAAGTCCAGCCCGAGGTTCTTGATCAGCGCCTTGTCGTTGGTCACGTACGAGGGGTCACCGGCCAGGAACTGGCCCTGGCTGCCGCTCTCGTCGGTGCGGAACAGGTCGGTGTACTTGTTCAGGTTGCGCCAGTTGGTGATGTCCGGGTGCTCCTCGGCCAGCCACGGCGGCACGTACCAGCCGATCGCGCCCCGGTTGCCGGTCAGCCCGGCCTCGACGGCGACCTTCTCGTTGTCGATGTACTTCTTCTTGAGGTCGTCGTGCCCCCAGTTCTCCAGGATCGCGTCGACCGTGCCGTCGGCCAGGTGCTGCCACGACTCGGCCTCCGCCTCGGCCCGGACCTCCACCTGGCAGCCCAGCTCGTTGCGGGCCAGGTAGCTGATCACGGCGAGGTTGGCCGCGTAACCCACCCATGGGTTCTCGGCCAGCGTCACCGTTCCGCAGTCCGTCGGCCGTACCCCGGGCGCGGCCACCAGATCGGGCGCGGGGGAGCCGCAGGCACTGATGGCCAGCAACGCCGCTCCGGCGGCCAGGACGGCCCGTCGAGTCACAACTGTCTCCTTGCATGGTTGGAGCAGACGAGAACTAAGGACGTTTGCGAGCGCCGACGCTGCGGTCGTCCGGTGAGGAACAGAGCAAGTCAGTAGACGTCAGTAGACGGCGGCCTGCTCGGCCAGCCGCCGGGCCAGCACCTCTTCCGTCAGCGCGACCAGCACACCCTTGACCGACTCGCGCCGACGCGCGTCGCACGGCACCAGGGGGACCAGGTCGTCCACCCCGAGGGCCTCGCGTACCTCACGCAGCTCGAAGTGGCGGGTGCCCTGGAAGTGGTTGACCGCCACCAGGAACGGCACGCGGTGCTCCTCGAAGTAGTCGATCGCCGGGAAGCAGTCCTCGATCCGCTGGGTGTCCAGCAGCACCACCGCGCCGAGCGCTCCCTCCACCAGGTCGTCCCAGAGGAAGGCGTACCGGTCCTGGCCCGGCGTGCCGAACAGGTACAGCCGCAGCGTCTCGTCCAGGCTGATCCGGCCGAAGTCGAGGGCCACCGTGGTGGTGACCTTCCCCGGCACCGGGTCCCGGTTGTCCACGCCGACCGACTCGTCGGTCATGTCGGCCTCGGTCAGCAGCGGCTCGATCTCCGAGATCGAGCCGACGAAGGTGGTCTTGCCGACGCCGAAACCGCCACTGATCACGATCTTCACGGATACCGGGGCCACCGTGCGGGCGGGCCGGTCATAGAGCGCGGACACGATCGCGGATCCTCTCGATCAGCTGTATCGACAGCTCTTCGCGTTCGGTGACGACCACCGATCCGTCGGCCACCAGGTCGGACACCAGCACCCGGGCCACCCCGAAGGGCACCCGCAGCGCGGCCGAGATCTCGGCCAGCGAGGTGGGCTCGCGGCAGAGCTGGACGATCTGCTGGTGCTCGAACCGCAGCACCGCGGTGGCGCTGCGGGGCCGGGCGTGGATCAGGGTCTCCACCCGCAGGCCCTCCTGGACCGGGCGGGTCCGCCCGCCGGTGAGCAGGAAGGGGCGGATCACCATGTCGTCGGCCGGGTCGAACTCCTCGTCGGCGCCGCCCGGACCGGCGGCCCGCCGGCCGGTCTGCCCCCGTGGCCCGGTCATTGCGGCAGATGCTGCCGGGACTCGGAGATCAGCGCGGGCGTCAGCAGCGGACCGAAACGCTCCGCCAGCGAGGCGATCTCGTAGCCGATCAGGCCCAGGTCGCAGTCGCCCTCGGCGACCACCCCGAGGCAGCTACCACCGGCGATCGCCGAGACCAGCAGGAATCCGCGGTTCATCTCGATCATCACCAGCTTGAGCCCGTCGAAGTCGTACCTCCGGGCGGCCGAGCGGCCGAGGCTGGACAGGCTGGAGACGATCGCGGCCAGGTGGTCGGCCTCGGTCCGGCTCAGGCCGTCGGAGCTGGCGATCAGCAGCCCGTCCGAGGACACGGCCACCGCCTCCCGCACCCCGTCGGTCTGGTGCACGAAATTGCCCAGCAGCCAGCCGAACTGGTGCCGGTCGGTATGGGTGTGGACGCTCATTGTTCGCTCATTCCTCGCTCGTCCCAGCTCATCCCAGCTGACTCCTCTGCACTCGTGACCCGGTGCTCTGCTCGGTCACCGCCGGACTGCCCACGGCGCATCCCGGCGCGGAGGGCGGTCAGGCGGGCACTGACGTCGGCGGGGGAGTCGGCCATCACCTGTGGCGACCTGGCCTCGGAAGCCGAGGAGTCGGTACGGGCGTCCAGATCGATGACCCGGCGCGAGCCCTGGCGCTGGTTACGGGGCACCCGCTTGCGCAGCCCGTTCTGGGTGCGCTCAGCCTCGATGGTGAGGCCGCCCGTGCCCGGAGTACTGCTGGGAGCACCGCCGGAAACACTGCCCCGGGCGTCGCGACGGGTCAGCGAGCCCGGAGGGCGGGCGATCCCGGCCGCGGGGGTGCGCAGGTCGGTGAACTTGTCGGGAGCGTCGCGCCGGCGGCGGGCCTCGTCCTTGGCCGCCTTGTCGAGCTTCTCCGGCTTCTCGTCCGGACCGCGGGAGCCGAACTGCCGGGCGAACAGGTCTCCGGGCTTGGCCCAGCGCGGGGTCCCGGCCAGCTGCTCGGGCCCGGCGAGACCGGCGGTACGGCCCAGGGCCAGGCCGTTCGGGTCGGTCTCGACCCGATGAGCCGGGTGGGCCGGGTGGGGCAGGTTGGCCGGGGGATTGGTGGAGGCTGCCGGGGGCTGGTCGATCTCGGGCTCGATCACCGGCAGGTCGACCCCGGAGGGGTGCGACACGTCCGAGGTGACCTCGCGCACCTGTGCGTCGTGGATCTCGCCCAGGTCGTCCAGCGGGCCGATCCCGATCCCGCCCGGAAGGGTGCCCGGTTCGGGGGCGCGGTGGCCCGGGCGCGGGGTGCCCGAGTAGGTGCCGCCCGGGAACGAGTTCCCCGGATCGCGGCGGATCGGCCCGGCCATGCCCTGGTGGTCCGGCTCGAGCACCTCGTGACTGCCCGGTGCGGGGGCTGCGAAGCCGGCGTTCGTGTCGAGCAGTTCCCGCGCGTCGTCGGGCACCTGCTCCAGCCCTTCCAGCTCCTCCAGCCGGTCAAGGCGGTCCAACCGGTCGAGCCGGTCCCGGCGGTCCAGGCCGTTCAGCCGGGGCAGCGCCAGCAGCTGGGCCTGCTCGCCACCGGCCGAGGGGCCCTCCTGCAGGGCTTCCAGCGACTGCACCTGCACGGAGAGCGAGGCGGCCAGCAGTGAGGCGGGCAGGGTGATCCGGGCCGTCACCCCGGTGACCGGCGAGGGCAGCAGCTCGACCTGCACCCCGCTGTCCCGGGCCAGCTTGCCCACCACGAAGTGACCGAGGAACCGGGTCGGGGCGGCGATGAAGTCACCCTCACCGCGCAGCCGGCTGTTGGCGATCCGCAGTTCTTCCGGGTTCATCCCGACGCCCTGGTCGGTGATCGCGATCAGGTAGCCGTCGGCGATCCGCCGGCCCTGCACCTCGACCTCGCTGTCCGGCGGGGAGAAGGTCAGGCCGTTCTCGATCAGCTCGGAGAGCAGGTGCGCGACCGAGCCGACCGCCCCGCCCATCACGTTCGCCTCGTCCACCCGGCGCAGCGCCACCCGGCGGTACTCCTCCACCTCGGACACCGCGGCCCGGATCACGTCGGCCACCGGGACCGCCTGCGACCAGGTGCGCGGGCGGGAGGCGTCGACCAGCACCAGCAGGCTGGCCGCGTTGCGCCGCATGCGGGTGGCCAGGTGGTCCAGCTCGAACAGGTTGGCCAGCGCGTTCGGGTCGACCTCCTCGCGCTCCAGGGAGGTGATGAAGCCGAGCTGGCGGCGGATCAGGTTCTGGTTGCGGCGCCCCAGGTTGGCCAGCGACTCGATGGTGTCGCGCCGCTGCACCGCCTGCTCGGTGGCCAGGTCGTAGGCGGCGCCCTGAAGCCGGTCAAGAGCGGTTGCCACGGAACGGATCTCGTCGGTGGCGCGGGGTGGCACGGCCACCGGCGCGGGCCGCTGCGGGGGTGCGTCCGGGTCGGCGGTCTGGGCCCGCCGGACCGCTTCCGGCAGACGCTCGGCGGCCAGGTCGTCGGCCTCGGCGGCGAGCGCGGCCAGCGGCCGGGTGATCGACAGCGAGGCCAGCGCCGACAGGTAGACCGAGCCGGCCAGGCAGACCACCACGCCGGCCAGCAGCAGCACGATCCGCTGGGCGGCCTCCTGCTGCAGGTCGTGCGCCCGCAGCTGGATCTGCGAGCCGACGTGCTGCTCGAGCTGGTCGGCGTCGGCCAGCAGGGTGCCCATGCCGGACCACCACGACTGCGGGTTCACGTTCAGGTGCCGGCCGTCTCCGGCCTCCAGCGCGGTCTGCTCGAAGGCCTGCACCACCTGGGCCGCGCCGGTGGAGAAGATGAAGGCCAGCGAACGGCTCTGCTCGGCGGTGGCGTGCTCGGCGAACTCGTCGAGCGAGTACTGGTACCCGGCCCGCAGGTCGGCCAGCCGGACGAACTCGTCGCCGCTGAAACCGCCGGCCGAGTACACGCCGTTGAGGAAGGCCCGTTCGGCCGACATTCCCTCGATCGCCTGCTGCAGCGAGCGGAAGGCGGTCAGCCCCCGGCGCAGCTCGGTGTCGCCGCTGTTGGCCAGTCCGAGGTCGACGTCGGCGAGGGCCCCGATCCGGGCGCTGTAGTACTCGAAAGTGGCTGCACGCTCGGCACTCTTGACGCTCTCACCGGCGTCGGTGGTGGCCCGGATGGCGGAGAGGCCGTCGAGCTGGCTGAGCGCCGCGTCGACCCGGGCCTGCTCGGCGTCGCCGTCGTCGAGCAGGTTCTGCACCACGCCGCGCTGGGCGTCGACCTGGGTGCGGGCCGGGGCCAGCTCGGGGGTGAAGCTGCCGTTGCCGCCCTGCACCGCCGCGGTCACGCCGCGCTCGGTCTGCAGTGCGCTGACCAGCTTCTGCACCTCGAGCGAGAGGCGGACCGCGTCGGAGGTGGCGGCCGCGTCCCGGTAGCTGCCGATCTGCTGCGCCGAGAGCAGGCCCAGCAGAAGGAGAATCACGGCGGCGGGCAGGGCCAGGATGCGCGCCACGCGCCGGCCGACCGTGCTGCCGCCGGCCCGTCGGCCGCCACTGGAAGGGCCTGCCTGGTGACGAGGCTCCGGGAAGGCCGGCTCCCCAGGGGCGGGAGCAGCCGGGCGACCGGAGCCGAGCTGCGCCGGCTCGTGCTGGACCGCTGTCAACGGTTCCTCCGTGGCTTGGTGCGGATCCCGCCGAGGCCTGGATCCGCCCGTCGAGAAGATTTCGTCCCACTGCCCGGCCGGGGGCCGGGAATGTACCAGAGAAGCAGCCTCTGGTTCGTAGCTGTGCGTAAAGGAGTAGTCGCGGCGGGATGTACTTAACCAGTCCTTCGCGCCGCTGAACAGTGAAACGGCGGAATTGGTCGACAGAACGTCGTTCTGGCATCGCCGCAGGCAGGCGGGGGTGCCGGCAGGGAAACGTGACGTCTGCGATAACCTGATGTTTCGTACGAGCTTGAAGTTCAACGGGATTGATAAATGCCCGATCAAATGCGGACGTGGACCGCCTTAATTACATTCCACTGGAAATCCGAAGTGGGTGCGGATGCGTCGCGAGTGCAACACCTGTCGTCTTGAGTGACGGGTGTGATGAACGGGAAAGTGCTTCGCCGACTCTGCGTCAAAGACCGAACGGTGCTTTTGGGGAATTCCCCGAATATGCGAGGCGAAGGGTTGCCAGATTTCCCGGCCCGCGACTGCGCGCTACGAAGCGTAGTCGCCCCATCACCCCGGCCGGCCCGGGGGTGACACCCGGACGACGCAGATCAGGAGCGGTCGGGAACGACCAGACCCGACTCGTAGGCCAGCACCACCGCCTGCACCCGGTCGCGCAGACCCAGCTTGTTCAGGATCCGCCCCACGTGGATCTTCACCGTGCCCTCGGAGAGGTGGAGCTCGGCGGCGATCTCCCGGTTCGAGCGGGCGGCGGCGACCAGGAGGAAGACCTGACGCTCGCGATCGGTCAGCTCGGCCAGCACCGCCTCGGCCCGGCCCGGGCCGTCACCGGGTGAACCGGGCGAGCTCGTCGGCAACAGGGTGACCAGCCGGCTGATCAGCCGCGTGGTGGTGGTCGGGGCCAGCACCGACTCGCCGCCCGCGACCGTGCGGATCGCCGAGATCAGCTCGTCGGTCGGGGCGTCCTTGAGCAGGAAGCCGCTGGCCCCGGCGCGCAGCCCGGCGTACACGTACTCGTCCACGTCGAAGGTGGTCAGGATCAGCACCCGGGCCTGCGGGTCCGCCTTCAGGATCGCCTCGGTGGCCGAGATCCCGTCCATCCCCGGCATTCTCACGTCCATCAGCACGATGTCCGGTTTCAGGGCGGCGGCCATCGTCACACCGGCCCGGCCGTCCGCCGCCTCGCCGACCACGGTCAGGTCGTCTTCCGCGTCGAGGATCATCCGGAAGCCCATCCGCAGCAGTTGCTGGTCGTCGACCAGCAGCACACTGATCACGACGCCCCCTGCGGCCCGGCCGCGATCCGGGCCGAGACCCGCCAGCCGGCCGGGTGCCGAGGCCCGGAGTCCACCTCGCCGCCGTAGGCGTGAACCCGCTCGCGCATACCCGTCAGCCCTCTCCCAGGACCCCGCGAAGGTGCCGCCGCAGCCCGGCGCCCACCACCGTCGTCCGTTATCTCGACCGCAATTCTGCTGTCCCCGTACTCCAGCCGCACGGTCGCCGTCGCCCCCGCGCCGGCGTGCTTCATCGTGTTCGTCAACGCCTCCTGCACCAGCCGATACACCGTCAGCTGCACCCCCGGCTCGATCGCGACCTTCCCCGGATCCCCGGCGACCTGGTACGACACCGGCAACCCGGCCGTCCTCACGCCTTCCAGCAGATCATCGATCCCGCGCAGGTCGGGAACCGGCGCCCGCCCGTCCCCCTCGCCCTCCGAGCTTCCGTTGCTGCCGTTGAGCACCCGCCGGGTCTCGGCCAGTGCCTGCCGCCCGGTGGCGGAGACCTGGCGCATCACCTCGGCCGCCTGTTCCGGCGACCTGGGCGCCGTACGGGCAGCCGCATCGCTCAACGCCACCACCACGGTCAGGTGGTGCGCCACGATGTCGTGCATCTCGCGGGTCATCCGGGCCCGTTCGGTGGCCACGGCCAGTTCGTGCTGCTGGTCGCGTTCGCGTTCCAGCCGCTCGGCCCGGTCGCGGAGCTCGGCCAGATAGCTGCGGCGGGTGCCGATCCACAGCCCCAACGCAAGGGCGGCGGCAGTGGCGGCGGTGCACACCAGCAGCGCGTCCACCCAGTTGACGCGGGGGGACGCACTCACCAGCACCACGTAGGTGATGTCCAGGGCCAGCGCCGCGACACTGGCCCGGACCCGGGACTGGTTGGCCGCCACTGTGTAGAGGGCCACCAGTACGGCCAGGTTCGGCCCGCTCACCGTCGACCAGAGGGGGAGCGTGCCGAACAGGACCAGCAGCACCACGAAGACGGTGCTGGGGAAGACCCGGCGCAGCACCAGCGGGAGCACCAGGAACATCTCGATCGCGGCGGCGGTGTCGCTGACCGGGGGTACGTCGGAGCGCAGCACCACCGTCGCCATCACCAGCAGGGTGAGCAGCACGTCGGACGTCCACTCGCGGCGGGTGCGCGCGAGCAGACGTCCGACGGGGGCGTGCACGTCTCGCACGTCCTGCACGTCCGACACGTTCATGGGGCTCATCCTGATGGACGGATCAGACGTCTGCCTTACGCATCCGCCACGCGGCGGCGGCGATCAGGACGACGGCGTAGAGGCAGAACACCAGCAGACCGCCGCCGGGGGAGAGGGAGTTCTCCGCCCCCACCGTGAACATCGCCGAGCCCGCGTAGTTGGGCAGGTACTTCAGGATGTCCTCGGAGACCGAGGCGGGCAGCAGCGAGAGCACCGGTGGGATCACCAGGAACACCGCGACCATGGTGAAGATCGCCGGGGCGGTGGAGCGCAGCAGGGCACCGATGGCCATCGAGATCACGCCCGCCACGGTCAGGTAGAGGGCCAGGCCGAAGACCGCCCGCAGCGCGTGCTCGTCGCTGATCGAGGCGCCGAAGTCCTTGGCCGAGAGGATGGCCTGGGTCAGGAAGAAGGCCACGAACGAGGACACCAGGCTGACCACGAAGGTGACCACCGAGAACACGATCAGCTTGGCCCAGAACACCGGCAGCCGCCGGGGCACCACGGTCAGGCTGGCCCGGATCATCCCGGTGGTGTACTCGCCGGTGATCATCAGCACCGCGAGGACGCTCAGGGCGAGCTGGGCGAACGTGCTGCCCGAGGTGGCCGCGCCGATCGGGTCCAGGGTGGCCTGGACGTCCGGGTCCATGGTGTCCCACTGGTTCATCGTGACCGCGGCGATCAGCGCGCTGATCCCGATCAGCAGGAACACCGCGGTGAACAGCGTCCACACGGTGGAGCGCACCGTGCGGAACTTGATCCACTCGGAGTGGATCACCCGCGCCTGGGTCACCCGGATCTGGGGGGCCTTGCTGATTGAGGACGTCGGTGCGGCCCCGGTCGGCTCGGTCGCCTGCGAGGTGTCTTGGGTGGTGGTCGAGGTGCTCACGCGGCGGCCTCCTTGGCGATCGGCTGGTTGCGGTACTCCACGGCGTCGTGGGTCATCTGCATGAAGGCGTCCTCCAGGGACGCGGTGCGGTTGGTCAGCTCGTGCAGCGGCAGGTTCGCCTTCCAGGCCGCGTCGCCGATCTCCTCGGCGCTCAGACCGCTGACCTCCAGCAGGCCCTCGGCCTCGCTGGTCACGGTGACGCCCGGGCGCAGCAGCACCTCACGCAGCCTGACGGCCTCCGGGGTGCGCACGAGCACCCCGCTGCCGGCCGCCTGGGCGACGAACTCGGCCACCGTGGTGTCGGCCACCAGCCGGCCCTTGCCCACCACGACCAGCCGGGTCGCGGTCAGCGCCATCTCGCTCATCAGGTGCGAGGAGACGAACACCGTGCGGCCCTCCTCGGCCAGCGCCTTGAGCAGGTTGCGGATCCACAGCACGCCCTCGGGGTCGAGACCGTTGACCGGCTCGTCCAGGATCACCACGCGCGGGTCGCCGAGCAGGGCGGTGGCCACGCCGAGCCGCTGGCCCATGCCCAGTGAGAAGCCACCGACCCGCTTGGCCGCGACCTGGTGCAGCCCGACCATCTCGATCACCTCGTCCACCCGGCGGGCCGGGATCCCGTTGGTGACGGCCAGGGCCAGCAGATGGTTACGGGCCGAGCGGCCGGTGTGCACGGCCTTGGCCTCGAGCAGGATGCCCAGCTCGGCCATCGGCGCGGCGGCGTGGCGGTAGTCGGCACCGTTCACCCGCACCTGGCCGCGGGTGGGGGTGTCCAGGCCGGCGATCATCCGCATCGTGGTCGACTTGCCGGCGCCGTTGGGGCCGAGGAAGCCGGTGACCGTGCCGGAGGGCACGGTGAAGGTCAGGTCCTCGACGGCGACCTTGGCGCCGTACTCCTTGCGCAGGTTCTCGACTTCGATCATGTCGAAGAGCCTAGGAACGGACGGGCGCGGCGGGATCTGGCGGACGGCAGCAGTCGGCGGGGTGGTCGGGCGGCCCAAAGACAGACCGGCATATGCCCTCAGGCATACCTGTCGTGCCCGCCTTGCGATAACAGGCCGTGCGCGAATGGATGAACAACCGGCCCGGTCCGCTGCGGGCCGAGTCAGCGAATGATCTCGTAGGTGCTGGTCAGCCACGGCAGTGCCAACGCCACCGTGGGCACGGTGATCAGGGCGAGCGCCAACAGGTACACCGCCACCGCCAGACCGGGTGGGGCCACCGAGACCGGCGCATCGACCAGTCTTCGCAGCCGGGGCAGCACGCCGATGCCGACCACCTCGTCGCTGAGCCCGGCCGCCGCTTCGGGCGCCGGAGTGTGCGACGACTTCGGGGTGGCCGGGTTCTCCAGCGCTGTGCTGTTGCCCATCGTGGCCAGTGCAGCGATCAGGGGCTGGGGCCCGTACAGCCGCCGGGCCGCATCGTCGGCCAGCAACTCGACCAACACCGCAGTCTGGATCAGGGCGGCCTCGGTACCGGCCCGCCGCCCGGCCGCCTCGTACAACACCGTGAAGAACTCCAGCAGCAGGTCGTGCCGGGCCCGCAGGTGGGCGCGCTCGTGCTCGATCACCGCGGCGACCTGCTCGGGCGTGAGATCGCGCAGGGCCGCGTCGCTGATGATCACGCGGGAGTCGCGGCCGGGCAGACAGTAGGCGTAGGCCCGCTCGCCGCTGTCGAGTACGCGCACGTTCTCGCCGCCGGTGGTGGACAGCAGATCGACCAGGTCGCGATGCCGACGGCGGTGCCGGCGCAACCGCCGGGCCACCTGCACGCCGGCGAAATTGAGCCGCACGAGGGCGAATACCGTCAGAGCGATCAGCCCGACCGCGATGGAAAGGTGCAGGACGCCGGTCGGCCGCAGTTCGCCGACACCGGTGAGCCTGCCCCCGTCGGCGGTGAGCAGGCCGGTGACCAGGGCCTGGATCGTGGCCAACGAGGCGCCGAAGACCGCCAGCAGAGCGGCCACCGCCACGGCCTGCCAGAGCACGACAGCGGCCCGGGGCACGGTGAGGAGCCGACGGGCGCGGGCCAGAACGGCCGGCACCGGCCAGGTCAGCGTGATCGCCAGCAGCCAGAGCCCGACCGCGGGGCTCACAGTCGGGTCACGGAGCGCGTTCCGGCGAGCCGCCGGCGCTCAGGGCGGCCTTGAGCAGCTCGGCCTCGTTGGCCGACATGCGGCCGACGAAGTGCAGCAGTGCCGTCTGCCGGGCCTGCGCCCCGCCGACGTCACCCAGCGCGTCCATCATCAGCTCGGCGGCCATCTGCTCCTTCGACTCGGCGGCCGAGTACAAGTGCGCCTTGCCGTCTTTGGTCTGCCGGGCCATGCCCTTCTTGGCCAGCCGCTGCAGCACCGTCATCACCGTGGTGTAGGCCACCTCGCGCTGCTCGCCCAGGGCCGCGTGCACGTCCCGCACCGTCATCGGGGCCGGTGCGGACCACAGACAGTCCATGACGTCGCGTTCGAGATGACCCAGGCTCACCCGCCCATCCTAATACGTGCGGCTGTAGTACGCCCGGCTGTAGTACGACGCCCAGTCGTACTACACTCTGTCGTAGATGAGTCGTAGGGCTCATCGTCCCGTCCCACCTCGGCCGAAGGGCACGAAAACCATGGACTGGCCTCTGGACGTCACCGACCTCGCGCGGCTGCAGTTCGCGGTGACGACCATCTACCACTACCTCTTCGTGCCCCTGTCGATCAGCCTCTCCCTGCTCACGGCGCTGTTCCACACCGCCTGGCTGCGCACCGGCCGGGACGACCTGAAACGGGTCACCGTGCTCACCGGGCAGCTGCTGCTGATCACCTTCGCCGTCGGGGTGGTCACCGGCCTGGTGCAGGAGTTCCAGTTCGGCCTGAACTGGAGCAGCTTCGCCCGCTTCTACGGCGACGTGTTCGGCCCGACCCTGGCGATCGAGGGCATGCTCGCCTTCTTCCTCGAGGCGACCTTCCTGGGGCTGTGGTTCTTCGGCTGGGACCGGCTGCCGCGCGGGCTGCACCTGGCCACCATCTGGGTGGTCGCGATCGGCACCCAGCTCTCGGCCTTCGTCATCCTGTCGGCCAACTCGTTCATGCAGAACCCGATCGGCTACTCGATCGACGCCGAGACCGGCCGGGCCCAGCTGCACGACTTCTCCAGCCTGCTGTTCAACGAGCTCAACCTGGCCGCCTACCCGCACGCCGCCACCGGTGCGCTGATGACCGGCGGGGCCCTGCTGCTGGCCATCTCGGTGTGGAATCAGCTGCGCAGGCCGGGGGTGGACCGCGCCGCCGTGCGGGTGATGGGCAAGGTCGGCGCCTGGACGATGGTGCTGGCCGGGATCGGCACGGCGATCACCGGCGACCGGCTCGGGGTGGTGATCACCGAGGTGCAGCCGATGAAGATGGCCGCCGCCGAGGCGCTGTACAGCACCACCAGCGGCGCACCGTTCTCGCTGTTCTCCTACGCCGGGCCGGGCGAGAGCGAGCCCTCGATCAAGATCGACATCCCGGGCCTGCTGTCCTTCCTGGCCACCCACGACTTCCACGGCACCGTGCAGGGCATCAACGACCTGCAGGCGCAGTACACCCAGCAGTACGGCGAGGCCAACTACATCCCCTGGGTGCCGGTCGCGTTCTGGTCGTTCCGCCTGATGATCGGCGTGGGCATGGCCGCCGCCGGGCTGGCCGCGCTCTACCTGCTGGCCACCCGCAAGGACCGGGACCTGCCGGCGTTCCTGCACCACCCCCGGCTGCGCCCGGTGATGGTCATGGTCCCCGCGGTGATCGGCCTGATGCCCCTGGCCGCCAACGCGATCGGCTGGATCTTCACCGAGACCGCCCGGCAGCCCTGGCTGGCCTTCGGGCTGTTCCGCACCGAGCAAGGGGTGAGCGCCGGGGTCACCGGGACCGAGATCGTCCTCTCGCTCGTCGGTTTCACCGTGGTCTACGGCGTGCTCGCCGTGGTCTGGGTGCGGCTGATGTGCCGCCTCGTGCGCTCCGGGCCGGGAGCCGGGCCCGAAGAGCCCGGCCACCACTCGAGCACCGATCCAGAACCTGATCGAGAAGCCGATCGTGACTCGGGCGAGCGCCTCGTCCTCACGTACTGATCGAAACCCGTCTGGGAGAAGAGACTTCTGATGGACCTGCCCGTGATCTGGTTCGGCGTGATCGTCGTCGCCTGGGTGCTGTTCTTCGTGCTGGAGGGGTTCGACTTCGGGGTCGGGATGATCGTCGGCCTGGCCCGGCGCCCGCTGCCCGAGCGGGACGCCGCGGTACGCACGATCGCCCCGACCTGGGACGGCAACGAGGTCTGGCTGGTCGCCGCGATCGGCCTGATGTTCGCGATCTTCCCGGAGTGGTACGCGGCCATGCTGTCCGGCCTGTACCTGCCGATGGTGCTGATCCTGCTCGGCCTGGCCGCCCGCGGGGTGGCCCTGGAGTTCCGCGGCAAGTACCACGGCGAGGGGGAGGAGCGCTGGAAGCAGCGCTGCGACCAGGTCATGGCCGCCTCGTCGCTGCTGGTGGTGGCGCTGTGGGGCGCCTCGTTCGCGGTGCTGGCCGAGGGGCTGGCGATCAACGCCGACGGTGAGGTGATGGGCTCGGGCTGGAGCCGCAGCCTCTCCCCGTTGCTGACCTGGCCGGCCGCGGCCGGGGCGGCCGGGGCCGTGGCGATGGCGGTGCTGATGGGCGCGCTGTTCCTGAGCCTGCGCACCACCGGCCCGCTGCGCCAGTGGTCGCGCCCGCTGGCCATCCGCACCGCGGGTGTGCTGGCCGCCGGGGCGCTGGTGGTCTCGGCCCTGACCGGGCAGGTGGTGATCGTGCTGATCACCCTGCCGGCGTTGCTGGCCATGCTGGCCGCCTACTTCCGCCGGGAAGGTCTGGCCTTCGCCGGCGGCGCCCTGATCATCGCTCTGGCAACCACTCTCGCGCTGGCCTGGCACGCTCCCACCCTGTTGCCCAGCACGCTCGACCCGGCCTGGTCGGTGACCATGGAAAAGGCGGTGGTCTCGGACTTCGCGATCGAGCTGGTCAGCTGGGCCGGTCTGTTCATCCTGCCGGCGGTGTTCGCCTACCAGGCGTTCTCGTACTGGATCTTCCGCCGCCGGATCAGCAGCGACCGGGTCGCGACCCCGGCATGACCAGGCCCCAAGGACCGGTGGACACCCGGGTCTTCGCCTTCGTGCCCGGCCTGCGCCGGGAGGCCCTGGTGCTGGGCGCACTCGCCGCGCTGGGTGCGGTGGCGCTGATCGGGCAGTTGCTGACCGCGGCCTGGGTGGTCGCCGGGTTCGCCTCGGACGACGAACTGTGGACGCCGGTGGCGGCTTTCGTCGCGGTCACGGTGGCCCGCAGCGGGTTGCGGGCGGCCGAGCAGATCCTGACGGCGCGGGCCGCGGGCCGGGCGCGGGTGGCTTTCGGGACGAAGCTGGTCGGTGCGGCCCTGGGGATGGCGCCCGACCGTCTGGCCGAGGCCGGACCGGGGTCGATCTCGGCGCTGGCCACCAACGGGGTCGACACGCTGGAGAAGTACGTCACCCGGTACCTGCCGGCGGTCGTCCCGGCAGTGCTGCTGCCGCCGGCGGTGATCGCGTTGCTGGTGCTGCTGGACCCGCGGTCGGCGGTGATCGTGGTGGTCACGCTGCCCCTGATCCCGCTGTTCGCCGCGCTGGTGGGCTGGCTGACCGAGCGGCGGTCGGCCCAGCAGTGGCAGCTGATGTCCCGGCTCTCAGCGCATTTCCTGGATGTCGTGCAGGGCCTGGTCACGCTGCGGGCGTATCGCCGCGCCGAACGTCAGGTCGAGGTGCTGGGCGAGGTGGGGGAGCAGCACCGCGCCGCCACCGTGCGGGTCCTGCGCATCGCCTTCCTGTCCGGCACCGCGCTGGATCTGGTGGCGACGCTCTCGGTCGGCCTGGTCGCGGTGGAGGCCGGTCTGCGGGTGGCGGCCGGAGATCTGAGTTTGAAGACGGCGTTGGTCGCCATCCTGATCGCCCCTGAGGCCTATCGGCCGGTGCGGGAGCTGGGCGCACGCTTCCACGAGAGTGCCGATGCCGTCGCCATTCTCGACGAGGCATCCGTCCTCCTGACTGCTCCTGAGCCGGTGACCCCGACCGTCACCGCGGGTGCTCTGCCGGCTGGGGTCGCGCTGTTGGCCGAGGGCTTGACGGTGCCGGTGCCCGGCCGGGCGGAACCGGTGCTCTCCGGAGTCGGGCTGTGGGTGCTTCAAGGGCAGATCACGGCGATCACCGGGCCTTCCGGCGTTGGGAAGACCACCCTGCTCAGGGTTCTGGCCGGAGTGCGGCAGCCCTCGGCGGGCTCGGTGCGCAGCGTCGTGCCCATGGTCTACCTTCCCCAGCGCCCCACCTTCCCGCTCGCCCGCACCCTGGGCGAGGCCGTGACCGCGGCCTGGCCGAGCGCCCCGAACGAGGTGATCGAGGCGGCGCTGCGGGATTCCGCTGCGCTGGAGTGGATCACGTCGCTGCCGCTCGGGCTGTCCACCGATCTGGCTGAGGACGGCCGGAATCTGAGCGCCGGACAGCGGCAGCGCATCGCCCTGGCCCGCACCCTGGTTCAGGCTGAGCGAGTGTTCGTGGAGGGCGGTCGACGGCCGGTCATCCTGCTCGACGAGCCCACTGCGCACCTGGACGAGGAGACGGAGCTGGCAGTGCTGGCCGGTCTGCGTCGCCGGGTCGAGGTGGGGGATTCGATCGTCATGGTGGCTCACCGTCCGGCCGCGATCGCGGCGGCGGACGAGGTGACTCAGCTCTGGGGCAGTGCGCCCGGGGGAATGTCGGCCGCGCTCGAGGTGCTGGCCGAGGTCGCGGTGTCGGCCGCCGGCGCGGGGGCGGCCCGGGTTCCGGTGCAGCGGAGTCCGCAACGCGCCTCGTCCTGGGAGAACGACGCCGGGCTGCCTGGTTTCGGCCGCGCCTGGGCTGAGGCCCGGCCTGCGCGGCCCTGGGTGCCGGCCCGATTGTGCACCGCCTCCATGAACCTGGCCGTGCTGCTGGGAACGCTCTCTTCCCTTTCCGGAGTGGCCCTTACCGCCGTCGCGGCCTGGCTGCTGACCAAGGCCTCGGGACAGCCGCCGGTACTCACTCTGAGTGTTGCCGTGGTAGGCGTCCGTTTGTTCGCCGTCACCCGACCGCTGTTCAGCTATCTGGATCGTCTCGTCGCCCATGACGTTGCTCTGGCCGACCTGGGCAAGCTGCGGGCGCGGGTCTATGCCGACCTGATCCCCCGCGTTCCCGGTCCTGCCCTTCCTCGGCGCGGCGACCTGCTGACCCGACTGGTGGACGACGTCGACGCGGTGGGCGACAGCATGCTGCGCTGGCGCCGCCCGGCGATCGTCGCGGCGGCAACGCTGATCATCTCTCTGATCGTCGCCGCCATCATCAGTCCGGCCGCAGCCCTGGCTGCGCTGCCCGGTCTTGCGCTGGCGGCCGTAGTGGCGCCGATCGTGGCCGCCGCCGGGGCCGATCGCCGTGCCGATCAGAGCGCGCAGGCCAAGGCGGGGTACTCGCAAACCGTTGTGGAAGTCCTGTCCGGCGCCGAGGACGTCAATGCTCTGGGAGCTCAGCAGGCCGGGGTGAAGCCGGTCGAGCTGGCGGGTCGCCGGGCCGCGGACGTGGACCGGAACCAGGTGCGCCGCAACGTCTCGGCCGAATCTCTGCGGATGACCGGAGCAGGACTGGCGGTGGCCGGGGTCATGTTCGTGACCACGGGTCTGGGCGGGCTGGACAGCCTGAGCCTGGAGCAGGTCGGGGTGCTGGTGCTGGGCGCGCTGGCCCTGGGCGATGTGACGGCCACGCTGCCCGAGGCCGTGAACGCCCGCACGAGAGGGCGGATCGCCCGGCGGCGCCTCGACGAGGTGCTGCAGACCCCACTTCCCAGCGTGGATCCGGTGGAGGCGGCGCCGTCCGGTGCTGCTGCCGACCTGCGGCTCACCGACGTGACAGCAGGCTGGAACCCCCAGGCGGCACCGGTTCTCGATGGGCTCGGCCTCGATCTGGGCCCAGGCCGTCGCCTTGCCGTCCAGGGACCTTCCGGTTGTGGCAAGTCCACCCTCGCCGGCGTCGTCCTCAAATTCCTCGACCCCCGGGCCGGCGAGGTGGGGCTGGGCGAGCGGAACTATCGCACCCTGGCCGGGGACCAGGTGCGCCAGAGCGTGGGCCTGGTGTCCGACGACGACCACGTGTTCGCCAGCACCCTGCGGGAGAACCTGCGCCTGGCCAGGCCCGACGCCGCCGACGCCGAACTCCGCGTCGCCCTGAACCGTGCCCGCCTGGGCAGCTGGCTCGCCGCTCAGCCGGACGGGCTGGACACCTGGCTGGGCGAGCGGGGGGCCACGATGTCGGCCGGAGAACGCCGTCGGCTCGCCCTGGCCCGGGCGTTGCTGGCCGATCGGCCGGTCCTGGTGCTCGACGAGCCCGCCGAGAGCCTCGACGTGGAGACCGCCGAGGCCGTGCTGGACGACCTGCTGCAGGCCTCGGAGGGCCGGTCGGTGCTGCTGGTGACGCACCGCGACGAAGGGCTGGACCAGGTGGACCAGGTGCTGCGGCTGGAGGCGGGCCGGCTCACAGCTGATATTTGAAACCCGCGTGGGACTGGACGAATCCGAGCCGGCGGTAGAAGCGGTGCGCGTCTTGGCGTTCCACCGCCGAGGTGAGCTGCACCAGGTCGCAGCCCCGGGCCCGGCACTCGTCGAGGATCCACCGCATCAGCGCCGAGCCGAGGCCGGCGCCGCGCTCGGTGCCGGCCACCCGCACCGCCTCGACGATGGCCCGGGTGGCTCCGCGCCGGGAGATGCCGGGAATGAACGTGACCTGGGCGGTGGCCAGCAGCACCCCGTCCCGTTCGCCGACCACCTGTAGTTGCTGGGGGTCGGCGTCGACCCGGGCGAAGGCCGCCCGGTAGAGGTCCAGGTCGTCCGGGCTCTCGCGGGTGGCCCCGAACCGGTCGTCGGCCAGCAGGCCGACGATGGCGGGGACGTCGGAGAGGGTTGCGCGGCGGAAGGTCAGGTCGCTCATCAGGCCAATCGATCGGTCAGGCGGCCTGGGAACCACCTTCGCGGTGGTCGCGGGCCGGGACGGTCAGGTTACGTGAGCCTGCGCGGGAACGTTCCTGCGCGGCCAGGACGAGCAGGCGACTGGCGGTGCCGTAGCCGGCCCGCTCCGGCGCGACCAGGGGGAGGCCGGCCAGGTCTTCCGAAGTGACCGCCCCCACCAACGGACGGTTGGGCGCTCCGTCCTCGAAAGCGTCCTCAGTTCGGTTGCGGTTCGCCAGCCAGCGCCCGGAGACACAGGCGAGCAGGACGGCTGCGCCCGGGACGAGGGCCACGAGCTCTACGGACATGACGGTCTCCTCCTGGTGCCGGCGACTGGATGGTGGGATCGGCTGTTCCCACGCTCCAGCTTCCGTCGGCAGGGAGGCTCAAAGCGTCAGCCCCCGGGCTGAACTCGGGTGCACCTGGGTACCGGCGTCATCCTCCGGGAGGACACCCGCGGGCTGAGGCTCCCCCGCCCGTTCACCCGCCCGGGCGAACGGACGGCGGATCGCCACCACCGCCACGCCCAGCAGCAGGATCAGACCGCCCAGAAGTTCCAGCGGGCCGGGGCGCTCGTGCTGCACCAGCCAGGCCGTGATCACTCCGACCACCGGCACCAGCAGGGTGAACGGCACCACCTGGGCGGCCTGGTAGCGGGCCAGCAGGGTGTTCCAGATGCCGTACCCGACCAGCGAGGCCAGCACCGCGGTGTAGATCGTGGAGGCGATGTTGCCCCAGGTGATGTGGGTGAGCGCGTGCCCGACCGCCTGCGGGCCGTCGAGCAGCAGCGACAGGCCGATCATCGGCACCGGCACCACCACGGCCGACCAGACGGTGAGCGAGAGCCCCGACTTCACCGCGGCCCGGCGGCTCAGCACGTTGCCGAACGCCCAGCTCAGGGCGGCCAGCACGCACAGGGCCAGACCGATCAGCGGGGTCTCGGCGGAACGGCCGAGCGCCACCACCGCGAGCCCGGCCGCACCCAGCGCCACCCCGCAGGCGGCGCGCACACTGGGCCGTTCGTGCAGCACCCCGGCGGCGATCACCACCGTGGCCACGACCTGCGTCTGTAGCACCAGGCTGGCCAGACCGGCCGGCATCCCGGCGTGCAGCGAGGCGTAGAGCAGGGCGAACTGGCCCAGGCTGAGGAAGGTGCCGATCAGCAGCAGGGTGCTCCAGGGCAGATCCGGGCGGGGCAGCAGGAACACCGCGGGGAACAGCACCACCACGAACCGCAGAGCAACGAAGAGGAGCGGGGGGAAACCGGCCAGACCCTCGTCGATGACGACGAAGTTCATGCCCCAGATCACCGTGACGAGCACGGCCAGCAGCGAGTCGCGAGTGGTCACGGGCCCAGCCTGAGGCCGCCGACCATTCACGTCCATCGACTTCTGTTGCCGGAGAATCGGTAGCTTTGCTTCATGATGGATCTGGTGGCCCTGCGTTCGCTGATCGCGGTCGAGGTGCACGGAACGGTCGCGGCCGCCGCGGCGGCCGGTGGCTACACCCCCTCGGCGGTGTCCCAGCAGATCAAGCGCCTCGAGAAGGAGCTCGGCACGGTGCTGCTGGAGCGGGTCGGGCGGGGCGTGGTGCTCACCGGTGAGGGCCGCAACCTGGTCCGGCACGGGCACGGCATCCTGCGCCAGGTCGAGGCGGCCACCGCCGGGCTGGGCGGTGACCGGGGCGAACCGGTCGGCCCGCTGCAGGTGGTGGCGTTCTCCACGGCCGTGCGCGGCCTGGTCGCGCCGCTGCTGGCCGATCTGGCCCGGACCAGCCCCGACCTGGTGCCGGAGGTGTTCGAGCAGGAGCCCCGGGAGGCGGTGGAGACGGTGGCCACCGGCCAGGCCGACGTGGGCCTGGTGCACCACTGGGTGGGCGTGCCGCTGCACTCGCCCGACTTCGTGGCCCGGCAGCTGGTCGGCTTCGACACGGCCGACCTGCTGGTGCACGCCGGGCACCCGCTGGCCCGGGCCGGCCGGGTGACTCCGGCCGATCTGGTGGACGAGCCGTGGGCCTCGACGCCGGTGGGCACGATCTGCCACGGCTGGTTCCTCTACATGTTCGCCGGGTTCGCCCGGCCGCCCCGGGTGCGCTTCTGGTTCAGCGAGTTCGCCTCCCAGGTGCAGCTGGTCGCGCAGGGCCAGGCGGTGGCCCTGGTGCCCCGGCTGGGCCGGGGCGCGCTGCCGCCGGAAGTGGTCGCGGTCGAGGTCTCCGGGCCGGTGCCGACCCGGGTCATCGAGCTGATCTGGCGCGACTCGATGTCGGCCAGCCCGGCGGTGCGGCACGTGCTGGACCGGTGCAGCGCGCTCTTCGCGCCGATGTCCGAGACCGGTAGCGGCCTGGTTACTGCCGGGTGAATGAGAGTCATTATCAAAGAATCGGCTATCGTCTGACGCCCGGACCTGAAATGACCAGATCGACGACGGGGGACAGGGAGATGGACGAGGTGGAGATCCGGCGGGCGACGACCGCGGACCTGGGTGGCGCGGTGGCCTGCATGCGCGAGGTGCTCGAGCGCGACATGGGCGGCTACCAGGAACGCTGGCACCGCGACATCGACGACCTGGCGGCCACCTACCTGCACGACCCGCGGGCCGCGCTGTTCGTGGCCGTCGAGCCGGGTTCGCCGGACGGCGATGACCGGGTGCTGGCCACCACCGCGGTGCGCCCGTGCAGGCTGGCCACCCCGCCCAACCCGCCCTGGCTCAGCGCCCGCTACAACCGGCCCGAGGTCTGCCAGCTGGTGCGGGTCTGGGTGCGCCCGGAGGCCCGGCGGCGGGGTCTGGCCCGGCGTCTGGTGGCCGAGGCCACGGCCTGGGCGGTCGGGGCGGGCGGATACGAGACGGTGTACCTGCACACCGATGCGGGAGTGCCCGGGGCCGAGGCGTTCTGGCGCTCGATGCCCACCCTCGAGGTGCTCGACACCCGGCCCGACCCGTTCAACACCGTGCACTTCGAGATCGACGTGGCCGAACTGAGCCGCCAGAGCCTTCGCCAGGCTGGTGCCGGCCGCCTGGGTGCGGTGGCCGGTCGGCGGTGAGTCGCGAGCCGTTTGTCCAGGGGGCCGAAGCCGGGGTCGCGATCGTCCCGGACAGCGCTGACCGGAGCGCCAGGGTCCACCGCGTCGAAGGGCTCGAGATACGCGAGGTCGCGCCTGGCGACGAGCATGGGCCGGCCGCCGAGGTGGAGCAGTTGGCGGTCCGGGTCGCCGAGATCTACGAGAAGCTGGGCCGGCAGCCCGGTCTGGAGCCCTCGGCCGACGTCGACCGGCTCTTCACCGAGCTGGTCGGGCTGAGCAGCGAGCACGGGGGAGACCTCTCGGCCCAGGCCGTCAGGGTGCTGCAGCACGAGCGGATCGCCGCCGAACTGCCCGGCCTGCACGAGGTCTGCGCCCGGGGCGAGTACCTGATGGAGACGCACTGGGCCCGCCGCATCGTGGCGGCCGACAAGCCGCGCGACGAGCTCGAGGGCTTCCCCTACCTGGACAACTACCGCGACCTCACCCGCCTCGAGATCAACCTGCTGCGCTGCTTCGGCACCGAACCCCTGGCCGCCCGGCGGATCTGCTTCCTCGGGGCCGGTCCGCTCCCGCTCAGCGCGGTCTGTCTCTACGAAGAACTGGGGGTGCCGATCGACCTGGTCGACCACTCGGCCGAAGCGGTCGCCCTCGGCTCGGCCTGCGTGGCGGCCCTGCTCGGGGCAAACACCGGGGCAGACCCTGGGGCAGCGGCTGGGGGCGTGCGGTTCCACCGGGCTGAGGCGTCCGAGTTCGCAGGGGTGGCCGAGGCCGACGTGGTGGTGCTGGGAGCGCTGGCCGGGCTGGACGCCAAGTCCAAACAAGCCATCCTCGGCTCGCTGTGGCAGCGTCTGCGCCCGGGCGCGGTGCTGCTGGTGCGCAGCGCGGCCGGTCTGCGGCGGCTGCTCTACCCGGCGGTGGGCGCCGGCGAACTGCAGGGCTGGGAACAGCTCGGGGTGCTGCACCCGCTGAACGACGTGATCAACTCGGTCATCGTCCTGCGGCGTCCGTAGACAGCTCGACCCCGCCCTTCACCACCGTCAGCACCCTGGTCAGCGCCGCGATGTCGGCCCGGGGGTCGCCCTGCACCACCAGCAGGTCCGCGTCCGCCCCGGCGGCCAGCCGCCCCTTCGTCCGTTCCAGCCCGCACGCCTGCGCGGACACCGAGGTGGCGGTCGCGAGAGCGTCGTCTGTCGCGATCCCGGCCGCCACCAGTTCGGCCACCGCGAGGGCCACGATGCCGTGCGGCTTGGCCGCGTGAATGCCGCCGTCCGATCCGCTGATCACCAGAACGCCCTCCCGGTGCAGCTTCTCGACCTGGGCAAACCGGTGTTCCGGCACCAGGCCGGTGCGCCGGGTGACCTCCAGCGCCTGGGCCGAGGGCCGGCTGCCGGGGATGCGGCCGAAGGTCGGGCCGATGTGGATGCCGTTGTCCCGCAGGCGGGCCGCTAGGTCGGGGGGTGTCTGCACGCCATGGCTGGTCAGGCAGGTGCAGTGCTCGATGTTCTGCACGCCGGCGTCGATGGAGAGTTGCACGGCGTCCAGCGAGTGGGCGTGCGTGGCCACCCGGAGGCCGTGGTCGGCGGCCCGTTTCACCACCAGCGCCACGTCTTCCAAGGAGTACTGCAGCGAGAGCAGGTCGGAGCCGGGCGTCATGGCCCCGCCGCTCACCACGATCTTCACCAGGTCGGCGCCCCGCCGGGCCCGTTCGTCCACGGCGGCCAGCAGTTGTTCCGGCCCGGCGGCCTCCCCGCCCATGGCCGCGCAGTGCCCGCCCGGCGTGGTGATGGGGGGCCCGGAAGCGATCACCGTGGGCTCGTCCCAGGCCGCCGTGCGCTGCAGGACCGACCAGTGGTTGTCGCCCAGATCGCGCACGGTGGTCACCCCGGCCCGGGCGTGAGCCCGCAGCGACTCGCGCACCACCTGCTCGCGCTCCTCGGCGCTGCGGCCCGGATCGCGGCCGAGCGCCCCGTCCTTCCCGTCGGCGATCAGGTGCACGTGGGTGTCGATCAGCCCGGGCAGCAGGGTGGCGTCCTCGTGCCGGCGCACCGCGAACCCCTCCGGCACCGGTCGCTGACCAGGCTCGACCGAGAGGATCGAGCCGGCCTCGACGAGCACCGTGGCGCCCTCGGGCCGGAACCGGCGCCCGTCGAAGGCCAGGGCTGCGATGTGGGCGACACGCTCCGGGTACGGCATGTCACCCATCCTCGGAATCAGGTCGAAGTGGGGCAAGGGGCCAGAGGTGGCGTTAAAGTCACTTGTCGTGGGGGATCTGGCCGTCAACCTGGTCGCGAGCGCACTCTTCGGCGGGGCCCTGTGGCTGGCCGGGGTGCTCGGCCGGTACCGGCGCCGGGCCCGGGTGCGGCGGTTCTTCGGCCTCGGCACCGGGCAACGGGCCACGGTGGTGGTGGGCCGGGACACCTGGGGTCGCGAGCGCAGCGTCAGCCGGGGTGACGTGGCGGCGATGGTCGAGCTGGCCGTGATCGTGAAGAGCTGCGACGCGGAGCCGGACTTCCACATGTACCAGTCGGCCCGCGGCGGGCTGGGCGAGCAGACCGAGTTCTGCGTGGGCGGGCCCAGTTCCAACGACCGCACCGCCGCCCACCTGCGCCAGTTCCTGCCCGGCGTGGGTGAGGGAGAAGACGGGAACGGCGATCCGGAACTGCGGGTCGGGGCGCAGCGCTACCCCTACCGGCAGGGCGAGTCGGTGGTCGTGCTGGTGGCCCGGCTGTACCGCGGGGCCGACCAGGCCCGTAAGCCCCTGTTCCTGATCCTGGGGCAGACTGCCGCTGCCAATCACGCGGGGGCGCGCTTTCTCGCCCGGGAGAGCCGCCGTCTCGCGGCCACCTACCCACCTGGCCGCGAGTTCTGCCTGGTGCTGCGCATCATCGACCCGCGCAGCTACGGCAACAACCTGGTCGAGTTCCTGGGCGACGTGTCCGAAGCGGCCTTCGCCTGACCGCCGGGCGCATCGTCGCCCACCCGCCAGCAGGTGGTGAAGCCGCAGGTCAGGCCCGCGCAACCAGCCCGGCCGCCGATCCGGCACCCCCTGTCCGGACAAGTTTTTCCTGCCTACCCTCGGCCTTTGCGGAATCCGATTCTCCAGCTTTGCCCGGCGGAAAGGCGTGATGGATCGATGACCCAGTACGTGTACGCGTTCTCGGAAGGCAACAAGGAGCAGCGGGAGCTTCTCGGCGGCAAGGGCGCCAACCTGGCCGAGATGACCAACCTCGGGCTCCCGGTTCCCCCGGGCTTCACGATCACCACCGAGGCCTGCCGTTCCTACTTGGCGGCGGGGACCGAGCCGGGCGAGTTACGGGTGCAGGTGACGATGGCACTGCGCCGGCTGGAGGACGACCTGGGCCGTCGGCTGGGCGACCGGCACGACCCGCTGTTGGTGAGTGTGCGCTCCGGCGCGATGCACTCGATGCCCGGCATGATGGAGACGGTGCTCAATGTCGGGCTGAACGACGCCAGTGTCAAGGGCCTGGCCGAGGAGAGCGGCGACGAGCGTTTCGCCTGGGACTCCTACCGCCGGCTGCTGCAGATGTTCGGCAAGACGGTGCTGGAGATCGACGGGGAGATCTTCGCCCGGGCGCTGGAGGAGGCCAAGACCGCCCAGGGCGTGGACACCGACGTCGAGCTGGACGTGGAGAGCCTGAAAACCCTGGTCAACACGTTCAAGTCGGTGATCGCGACGGAGAGCGGGGACGAGTTCCCGCAGCATCCGCGTGAGCAGCTGGACATGGCGATCCGCGCCGTCTTCGACTCCTGGAACACCGAGCGGGCCCGGCTGTACCGGCGCCGCGAGCGGATCCCGCAGGACCTGGGCACGGCGGTCAACATCTGCACCATGGTGTTCGGCAACATGGGCGAGACCTCGGGCACCGGAGTCGCCTTCACCCGCGACCCGGCCTCCGGGCACGGCGGGGTCTACGGCGACTACCTGGTGAACGCGCAGGGCGAGGACGTGGTCTCGGGTATCCGCAACACCCTCAGCCTGGCCGACCTGAAGGACGTCGACCCGTCCTCCTACAAGCAGTTGCTGCAGGTGATGCGGCGGCTGGAGACGCACTACCGCGACCTGTGCGACATCGAGTTCACGATCGAGCGCAGCAAGCTCTGGATGCTGCAGACCCGGGTGGGGAAACGCACGGCCGCGGCCGCCTTCCGGATCGCCACCCAGCTGGTCGACGAGAACCTGATCACGATGGACGAGGCGCTGCAGCGGGTCGACGGGTCGCAGCTGGCCCAGCTGATGTTCCCGCGGTTCGACGCCGCGGCCGAGAAGGAGCACCTGGGCACCGGGATGGCGGCCTCGCCGGGGGCGGCCACCGGGCACATCGTGTTCGACTCGAAGACGGCCGAGAAGGCCGCCGCCGAGGGCCAGGACGTGATCCTGGTGCGCCGCGAGACCAACCCCGACGACCTGGGCGGGATGATCGCGGCCAAGGGTGTGCTGACCTCGCGCGGGGGCAAGACCAGTCACGCCGCCGTGGTCGCCCGGGGCATGGGCAAGACCTGCGTCTGCGGGTTCGCCGAGCTCGACGTGGACGCGGGCGCCCGCACCGCCAAGGTGAACGGCCATGCGCTGAACGAGGGCGACATGATCAGCATCGACGGCAGCACCGGGGAGGTGTTCGCCGGTGAGGTACCGGTGGTCTCATCCCCGGTGGCCACCTACCTGGAGAGCGGCCTGGAGGCCGCGCTGCAGGACGTCGACGAGGACACCGCCGAGCTGGTCCGCTCGGTGGACCGGCTGCTCTCTCACGCCGACTCGATCCGGCGGCTGCGGGTGCGCACCAACGCCGACAACGCCGAGGACGCCACCCGGGCCAGGGATCTCGGCGCGCAGGGGATCGGGTTGTGCCGCACCGAGCACATGTTCCTGGGGGAGCGGCGGGTGCTGATCGAGCGGCTGATCCTGGCCTCCGACGCGGCCGACCGGCAGGCGGTGTACGACGAGCTGCTGCCGCTGCAGCGCGACGACTTCGTCGAGCTGCTCACCGCCATGGACGACCTGCCGGTGACGATCCGGCTGCTCGACCCGCCGCTGCACGAGTTCCTGCCCGACCGGACCGAACTCACGGTCAAGGTGGCGCTGGACCGGGCCGCCGGCGATGCCGACCCGGACGAGGAGCGCCTGCTCGCCGCGGTGGAGAAGCTGCACGAGTCGAACCCGATGCTGGGCCTGCGCGGGGTCCGGCTGGGCCTGGTGCTGCCCGGACTGTTCGCGCTGCAGGTGCGGGCGATCAGCGAGGCCGCGGCCGGCCTGCGGGCCGAGGGCCGCACCCCGCGGGTCGAGATCATGATCCCGCTGGTCGGGTCGGTGATGGAGCTGTTCCTGATCCGCGACGAGGCCGACCAGATCCTGGCCGCCGTGCAGCAGGAGAAGGGGGTGGAGCTGGACATCCCGATCGGCACGATGATCGAGCTGCCGCGGGCCGCGCTGACCGCCACCCGGGTCGCCGAGGCGGCCGAGTTCTTCTCCTTCGGCACCAACGACCTCACCCAGACCACCTGGGGCTTCTCCCGCGACGACGTTGAGGGCGGGTTCTTCGCCACCTACCTCGACCGGGGCGTGTTCATGGTCTCCCCGTTCGAGAGCCTGGACGTGGACGGGGTGGGCCGGCTGATCCAGATCGCCTCCACCGACGGCCGCCGCACCCGCCCCGACCTGAAGCTGGGGGTGTGCGGAGAACACGGCGGCGACCCGGAGTCGATCCACTTCTTCCACAAGGTCGGCATCGACTACGTGTCCTGCTCCCCCTTCCGGGTGCCGATCGCCCGGCTGGAGGCGGGCCGCGCGGCGGTGCAGTAGCGGCTCGTGCGATGCTCGCCGGATGGCTGAACAGAAGGACGACAACCGCTCGGTGACCCTCGAACGTGTCGAGGAGGGCGTTTACCTGGCCACCAACAAGCGCGGCAACACGCTGCGCTTCGGCAGTAACGACGCGGACGGGTTCTCCCCGGTGGAGCTCCTGCTGGCCGCGATCGCCGGCTGCTCCGCGGTGGACGTCGACGTGGTCACCGGGCGGCGGTCGCCGGCCGACAACTTCTCGGCCCGGGTGGACGCCCGCTACGTGCGGGAGAACGGCGAGAACCACTTGGAGGACATCGTCCTGACCTTCGACGTGCGCTTCCCCGAGGGCGAGGCCGGTGACGCGGCGCGGATGCTGCTACCCCGCGCGATCAAGGCCTCCCACGACCGTACCTGCACGGTGTCGCGCACGATCGAGAACGGCACCCCGATCGCGGTGCGTACCGCTGACGAAGAAACCGAGTAGAAGCACAAATTGAGGACGCTTGTGGGCCTGGCCCACAAGCGTCCTCAATTTCGTTCTGGTCGGGTTCTACTGCGGCCGTAAGGCGGCCAGCGACTGCGGCAGTTCGGCGCAGTGGACCACGCCGAGGCGCTGGGTGGCCCGCGTGACCGCCACGTAGAGGTCGCTCAGGCCGCGGGGAGAGGCGGCGAGGATGCGTTCGGGTTCGACCACGATGACCGCGTCGAACTCCAGACCCTTCGTCTCGCGGGGCTCCAGGACCACGACCCGGGCCGGCCCGGAAGTGCCCGTCTCGTCCGGATCCTCACCCCGGGCCACCGGTTCGCGCAGTTCCTTCTCCAGTGCGGCGAACACCTGGGCAGACTGGTCAGGAGCCGCCACCACCGCCAGACGCCGCTCCGGGTCGATCTTTTCGAGTTCACCGCCGACCAGATCGGGTAGCTGGGCGAAGATGTCGGTGCTCCGGTGACTCCACGGCCGGGCCCCGTCGAGGCGCACCGCCTCGGGGCTGGGCAGATCGGGATCCAGCGCCCTGAGCACCCCGGCGGCGACCTCGGCGATCGGCGCCGGCATGCGGTAGTTGACCGAGAGTTCCTCCAGCCGCCAGCGGTCGCCGACGTGCGGCCCGAGGGCCTGACGCCACGAACCGGCGCCGGCCGGCTCGCTGGCCTGGGCCACGTCGCCGACCAGGGTCATCGAGCGCCCCCGCCGCAGCAGCAGCCGCCAGGCCATCGGTGAGACCTCCTGGGCCTCGTCGACCACGATGTGCCCGAACCGCCAGGTGCGGTCGGTGGCGGCCCGCTCGGCGGCGGTGCGGTGGTCGGCCTCCTCCTGCCGGCCGAGCAGGGTCTCGGCGTCGATCAGGTCGAACGCGGCCAGGATCTCGCTCTCCTCGTCCTCGAAGTCGCCGGACTCCGAGCCGCGCAGCACGTCGAGCACCCCCTGCGCGTACTCCAGGTTGGCGGTCTGCAGCTCACCGGCCAGGCGCCGGGCCGCCGAGTCGTCGCGGCCCAGCAGTTCGGCGGCCTCGTCGAGCAGCGGTACGTCGGCCTCGGACCAGCCGTTGCCCTCGCGGACCAGCCAGTCCTGCTCGGTCTGGGTGAGCCCGACCTGCGCGGCGGCGGCCCGGATGCGGCGCGGGGAGGCGAACAGCTCACGCAGCAGCCGGGTGGGGGTGAGGGCCGGCCAGAGCCAGTCGACCACCCCGTCCACGTCGTCGTTCTCATCCAGCTCACGGTGCACGATCGCCAGATCCTCCGGCCCGAGCAGGTTCTCGCCGCCCAGCGGGTCCTCGCCCACCGCCTCGGCCCAGAGCCGGGCGAACTCCTTCACCAGCAGCCGGCGCACCAGCGGCCGGGCCTCGTTGTGCAGCAGCCGGCTGCCCCGCACCCGCTCGCGCAGGGCCAGGCAGGCCTGCCGGTCGAGGCGCAGCAGCTGACCGTCGTGGCGGATCGCGACCATCTCGTCGTCGTCCTCGGGCACCCACTGGCGGTCGGCGACCGCGCCGGCCACCACCTCGGCCATCAGCAGCTGGCCCTTCAGCGCGGTGACCGCGCCGGGCTCGGTGAGGGTGGGGCTCACACCCGGGAACAGGTCACCGGTGGTGGCCAGCAGCACGCCGGTCTCACCGAGCGCGGGCAGCACCTCGGCGATGTAGCGCAGGAACGTGGTGTTCGGGCCGATGATCAGGACGCCGCGGCGCTCGAGCTGTTCGCGGTGGTGGTAGAGCAGGTAGGCGGCCCGGTGCAGGGCCACCGCCGTCTTGCCGGTGCCCGGCCCGCCCTGCACCACCAGCACCCCGGACAGGTCGGAGCGGATGATCCGGTCCTGCTCGGCCTGCACCGTCTCGACGATGTCGCTCATCCGGCCCGTCCGGGCCCGGTCGAGGGCCACCATCAGCGCCGACTCGCTGGTGATGGAGTCAGGACCGGCCGCGTCCGGCGCAGCGCCGGTGAGGTTCTCGTCGTGCAGGTGCACCACCCGGCGGCCCACCGTGCGGATGTGCCGCCGCCGACGCACCCCGTCGGGTTGCAGGGCGGTGGCCAGGTAGAACGGCCGGGCGACGGGGGCCCGCCAGTCGACCAGCAGGGGCTCGGAGTCCTGGTCGGGCTCGTGCAGGCCGATCCGCCCGACGTAGCGCGGCCGGTCGCTGTCGTCGAGGTCGAGACGGCCGAAGCAGAGCGCGTTCTCGGCGGCGTTGAGCTGGGTCAGCCGGCCGCCGTAGAGGTGCACGAAGGCCTCCCGCTCGACCCGGGCCTGACGGGTGCCGGCGGCCGCGGCCAGCGCCCGGGTCTGCCGGGCGGCCAGGCTGTCACGGAGGTCGTCGACGTGGGCGTAGAGCATCGACACGTAGTCCTGCTCCTCAGCCACGGCAGCCAGGTCAGCCAGGTCAGCCGGGTCGGCCGGGTCGGCCGGGTCGGCCGGTTCGTCGTCGGCCGGGGCCCGGGAGCCACCGTCGCGCTTTGACAATTCATCCTCCGATAATTACAATCTGGCCTGTCGGATGGCATTCTTTGAATTCAATCAAGAATGCAGAATCAATTTCCGAAGATATCCCTTTCCCCGCTCGGTGCGCGACCCCTGCGCGACCCTTCTGTCTCCCAGAGTGACCTGCGGCGACCCGTACTGTCGTTCATGTCACCTTCATGTCCCCAGCGGGTGAAGGCGGCGCCGGGCGGGTCCGGGTTCGGCGACAATCGGCGGATGCGTGACAATGTGCTCCCCGCGGCCGTGCGCGAACGGGCGCTGGCCCTGGCTGCGGAGAATCGGCTTCCGGCATATCTCTACGACCTGCCCGCCCTGCAGATGCAGGCCCGGCAGATCCGCGAGGCCCTCGCCGGAGCCGGGGTGGAGTTCCTCTACGCGGCCAAGGCCAACCCCGACCCGCAGCTGCTGCGGGTGCTGGCCCCGCTGACCGACGGCATCGAGGTGGCCTCGGGCGGCGAGCTGGAGCACGTGATGGACACGCTGCCCGGGGCCAGGGTGGCGTTCGGCGGTCCGGGCAAGACCGACCGCGAGCTGGTGTCCGCGATCCGGCGGGGCGTGTGGCGACTGCACGTGGAGAGCCTGCGCGAGCTGAACCGGGTGATCGCCCTGGCCGGGCGTCGCCCGGTGGACGTGCTGCTGCGGGCCAACCTGCCGTTCGGCGTGGACGGCGCGGCGCTGAGCATGAGCGGGCCGTTCGGGATGGACGAGGAGTCGCTGGCCGAGGCGGCCCGGACCGCCCGGGACGCGGGGGCGGCCGGCAGCGGGGTGCGGGTGCGGGGCATCCACGTGCACCTGGCCTCCGGCCTGGACGCGGAGCAGAAGCTGGCGCTGGACAAGCGGGTGCTGGCCTGGGCGCTGTGGTGGCTGCGCGACCGGCTGCCCGGCCTGAGCGCACCCGAGGTGAACCTGGGCGGCGGGATGTCGGTCGACTACACCGCACCGGGGCACCACTTCGACTGGCTGGTCTACGCCAAGGGCCTGGCCGAGGTCACCCAGACGGCCGGTCGCGACGCGGTGGTGCTGCGGGTCGAGCCGGGCCGGGCGGTCAGCGTGCACGCCGGCTACTACGTCAGCGACGTGCTCGACCTGAAGTACACCCGCGGCCAGGCGTACGCGATCGCCCGGGGCGGTACCCACCACCTGCGCACCCCGGCCACCAAGGGGCACAGCCAGCCGGTGGTCGCGCTGCCCGGCCCGCAGCGCACCGGCGAGCCGGTGAACGATGACGCGCTCACCGTGGTCGGGCAGCTGTGCACCCCGAAGGACCAGCTCGCCGCCGGGGTCGCGGTGCGCGACCTACGGATCGGCGACGTGCTGGTGTTCCGGATGGCCGGCGCCTACGCCTGGAACATCTCCCACCACGACTTCCTGATGCACCCGCACCCGGTGTTCGACTACCTGTCGGCCTCTTCCGAGCAGTCCTAGGACCTAGCAGCTGAACGACATCTCGCAGACGTTGGAGTTGGTGGTGCGGGTGAACTCGCGGCGCTGACCCTCGGCCCACACCCCGAACAGCACCAGGGCGACCACCACCACTGCGATGATCTCCACCTTCAGCACCAGGTCGGTGAAGTGCTTGGCCGAGGACAGGAAGCGCATACCGCTGCGGTTCTCCTCCTGGTGGTCGTGGTGGGGTTCGCGCAGACCGACCGAGGCGGGCACGAAGTCCGGGTCGTCCTTGGCGTGGCTGGGGGGCACCGTGCGGGCGCGCAGCGTGGCCGCCGACGCCGCGGTCCGGCCGGGCAGGTGGGCGGGGGTGCCGGAGCCGTGGTGGATCCGGACGTCGTCGACCAGTTCCTCACCCTCGTGCAGGGGCCTGCGGGCGCGGGGGACACCCGGTTCTCCGCCGGTGTCCGGGGCGGAGCGGCGGAACCGCTCGAACATGGTCATCAGCCGGTTGTCGTCCCGCTCGTCGGCGTGACGGTGGCCCAGGAGCTCGGTCCGCATGAAGAGCAGGCCGAGCACCGCTATCGGCCACATCCGGGTGGACACGGCAGCGGCCACGATGGTGAGCGCGGCGACGTAGCCGGCCACGCGGACGGCGGCGCCGTAGCGGGGCAGGCGGCCCAGACGGATGAGGATGTGCACGGCCAAGAGCCAGCACACCGGGATCCAGCCGAAGGCCTGGATGATTTCGGCGACCGACATGGTGCCCTCCAGAGGCTTCGCCGAAGACCCGTTCCTCCGGCGGTACCCCTGCAGATCGGCAGCCGGTCACGGCTCCTTGAGCGGTTCCCCGAGCGGCCGCACCGACAGCAGGTCACCCGGTTCGCAGCCGAGCACGTCGCAGATCGCCGTGAGGGTGGAGAACCGGATGGCCCGGGCCCGGTTGTTCTTCAGCACCGACAGGTTGACCACGGTGACCCCGGCCCGCGCGGACAGTTCGGTCAGGGTCATCCGGCGGGCCTCGAGCAACCGGTCCAGGTGGCAGACCACTTCGGACTCGGCCGGGCTCACACCAGGCCTTCGACGTCGCGGTGCAGCTTCTCGCCCTGCCGGAAGGCCTCGGCCAGCACCAGCAGGACCACCGGCAGCACGATGACCAGGGTGAGCGAGAAGGAGACGCCGAACACGAAGGGGCTGTCGCCTCCCTCCCTGCCCCCGGTGAGCCCGAGCCGGTCCAGAGCGAACATGGTGGTCAGGGCCGGGGACACGGGCACCAGGACGGTGGCGCAGGTGGTGACCACGGCCACGTGGGCCAGCCGCCGGGCGTTGCCCGGCCGGAACGGCTGCGCGTTGGCGACCGACAGCAGCACCGGCCGCAGCAGGAACGCGCTGATACCGATCGCCAGCCCCAGCAGGATCGGGCCGGCGTTACCCAGCAAGATCTCCAGGCGCGGCGGATCGATGACCTTCAGGGCCAGTTCGCCGTCCGAGACCGCGAGTTCGGCCCGGGTACGGGCGTTCTGGGTGACGAAGTCGCCCACCCGGGCCACCACCGCGGTGTCCTGCAGCTGCACCGGCAGGTCGATGGACTGGTGGGACCGGAACACCGAGGCGCCCAGCAGCACGGCCGAGGCGCCCAGGGCGATCACGCCGACCAGGGCCAGTGTGTGCGAGATGATCTGCAGAGAGCGGGTTCCGACGTAGACCGGATCCCGCTCGATGACGAAGGCCCCCAGGCGCATGTCGTGCTCCCCCCACTCACGGGCATATCGAAATTCGATAAGCCTCTGCCGGTGAGTATGGACATCTGGGTCCGTTCTGTCCAGAGTTCGCCGTCCGGCGCCGCTGCCCGCCGACTCGAGCACACCCGTCCTAAAATCGCCTCCATGATCGTCATCACGGTGCGCTTCCCGGTGAAGCCCGAGTACGCGGACACCTTCCTCGACGAGCTGCGGGAGGACACCGAGGCCGTCCGGGCCGAGCCCGGCTGCCTGTGGTACCTCTGGGCCCGCAACGCCGAGGACCCGAACGAGTACGTGCTCACCGAGGGTTTCGCCGACGCCGACGCGGGGGCCGCGCACGTGGCCGCCCCGCACTTCCGGCCCGGTCTGGAGAAGATGCGGCCGATGCTGGCGGCCACCCCGAAGATCATCTTCTCCGACCTGGGGGCCGGGCGCACCGGCTGGGACCCGATGGGCGAGCTGCAGATCGGCTGACCTCGCGGCCGATGAGTTCGCCGGCCGGCCGGCGTCTTCTCCTGGTCGGGACGACCGGAACCGGAAGGAGCTCACGATGCCCACCATCCAGCCCAGCCTGTGGTTCGACGGCAACGCCGAGGAGGCGGTGGCCTTCTACTCGAAGATCTTCCCCGGCTCGCGCACGGTGCGGACCTCGTACTACGGGCCGGAGAACCAGCACGGCCCCACCGAGGGCGTGATGGCCATCGACTTCCTGCTCGACGGCCAGTGGTTCAACGCCATCAACGGCGGCCCGCAGTTCCCCTTCACCGAGGCGATCTCGCTGGTGGTGCTGTGCGCCGACCAGGCCGAGGTCGACCACTACTGGTTCGGCCTGCTGGCCGACGGCGGTCAGGAGGTGGAGTGCGGCTGGCTGAAGGACCGGTTCGGGGTGTCCTGGCAGATCGTGCCGGAGATGTTCAACGAGCTGGTCGTCGATCCGGACGAGGGCCGCCGCAGCCGCGCGATCACCGCCATGTTCGGGATGAAGCGCCTGGTCATCGCCGACCTGCTGAAGGCCGCCGACGGCGAGGGGTGAGTCTCAGGGCCGGCGCTCGGTCAGGCAGTAGGTGCGACCGCGCGGATCGGTCATCACCGTCCAGTGCTCGTTCACCGGGCCCACGACCGCCCCCAGGGCGGCGTGGGCCTCAGCGATCGTGCGTTCTCCGGCGGCGAAGTCCGGGTGGGCGGTGACCGCGGGGGCCGGGTCGTCCAGTCGCTGCAGCAGGAGCTTCAGGGGCAGGGTGCCGGGCTGGTGCAGCCGGGCGAACTCGGAGTCGGCGGAGTGCTTCAGCCCCCAGCCGGTCAGGCCGGCCCAGAAGGTGGTCTCCGCCTCCCAGAGCGCGGGCGGGATGTCGAGGCAGAGCTGGTCCAGACGGGCCGGTTCGTCCGGGCCGGGCAGTACGGGCAGCGGGTGTGCGGCCGGCACCGTGCTCTCGCCCTCCCACGGCACCAGGCAGAACGGGAACCCGCCCGGACTGGTGAACACGTCCAGGCCGGGCTCGTGGGTCAGGTGGGTCGCGCCGAGATCGCGGGCCCGCGCGGCCGTGGGGGCCTGGTCGGCCGGATCCAGGTGCAGGTCGAGGTGGCAGCGGGAGGCGCCGGAACGCAGCCGCTGCACCCGCAGGTAAGCGTCGCCCTCGGCGGGGAGCAGCGTGGCGAACTCGCCCTGCTCACCGCGCGCGGGGGAGAGGTGGCTGTTCGTGACCCGGCTCCAGAACTGCGAGCCGGCCTCGAAGTCGTCGTTGCCGAAGTCCAGGAACAGGGTCGTCCAGCGGATCGCCATGACCGTAGGCTAACCGGGCTAACAATTCGTGCCCCGGTTGCCGAGGAGTAGCAGGTGACCGGTATGACCTGTGGCACAGCCCGCCCGGGCGTGCAGACCCCGCGGCTAGTGTGGCCCGTTGTGCCAGTGCAGAGACCACGCTCATGAGCGGCGAGCAGCAGCCGGTCCGCCACTCCACGGGTGCGGCCCGGCGGGGCCGCTGGCTCACCTTCACGCTGTACACGCTGGTCGTGCTGCTGCTGGCCACCGCGGGCGGCGGCTTCGTGCTCTACACCCGGCTGAACGCCAACATCTCCTCCTCGGAGCTGTACACCGGCACCACCGGCAGCGCCGGGGTGCAGCAGGCCGACGACCAGGGCCGGTTCCCGGTCAACGTGCTGGTGATCGGCACCGACTCGCGCTCGTCCAAGGCCAACTGCAAGCTCGGCGGGGCCTGCGACGAGACCCACTCCAACGCCGACGTCGAGCTGCTGGTGCACGTCTCGGCCGACCGCACCAACATCACCGCGATGAGCATCCCCCGCGACACCATGACCGACCTGCCCGGCTGCGACGACCCGGCCACCGGCGAGAGCGTGGGCGAGCGCTACGGGCAGATCAACACCAGCCTGAACTACGGCCCGGGCTGTCAGGTGGCCGCGGTGCACCAGCTCACCGGGATCACCATCGACCACTTCGTGCTGGTCGACTTCGCCGGGGTGATCGCGATGTCGGACGCCACCGGCGGGGTGGAGGTGTGCGTGGACAACAACGTCTACGACACCTATTCGCACCTGAAGCTGTCGAAGGGCAAGCACACCCTCAAGGGGGAGGCGGCGCTTCAGTTCGTGCGTACCCGGCACGGTTTCGGCGACGGCAGCGACCTGGGCCGCACCTACGGCCAGCACGCCTTTCTCTCTGCGGCGATCCGGGCCCTGAAAGACCGCGGCACACTGCTGAACCCGACCAAGCTCTACGGTGTGGCGAACGCCGCCACCAAGGCGCTCACGGTGGACGAGAAGCTGAGCGGGATCCCGGACCTGGTCGAGCTGGCCGGCGAGTTCAACAAGGTCGACACCGACCGGATCACGTTCACCACGATGCAGACCGTGCCCGATCCGGAGAACCCGAACCGGGTGGTGCCGGCCGACGCCGCGCAGAAGCTGTTCGACACGATCATCGCCGACCGGTCGCTGAGCAAGGACAAGACCGCGGCCACGTCGACCGCCACCTCGAGCGCCTCGCCCACCCCGCAGGCCACCACCAGCACCTTCTTCTCGGTGCAGGTACGCAACCGCAGCGGGCAGGACGGCCGGGCCAAGCGGCTCACCCGGGCGCTGAAGACCGAGGGGTACATCGCCGCCACCGACTCCTCCTCCGGTGACGACCAGGCCACCAGCGCGATCCTCTACAACGGCAGCCGCCAGCTGGCCCAGGCCGAGCAGCTGGCCACCGACCTGAACATGCCCTCCTCGCTGCTGGCCACCGACGAGGAGGTCGACGCGGTGACGCTGGTGGTGGGCGAGGACTGGACCAAGGGCACCACCTATCCCAAGATCACCAAGGCGCAGCGGGAGGAGGCCCTGTCCGACGCGCACGCCTCCAGCGCCGACAAGTCCGGCTGCGTCCCGGTCAGCACCCAGAACACGGTGACCTACCAGGGTGTCTCGATGTCGCCGGTGCGCGCCTACGAACTGGCCACCGACGTCCCCGACTCCGACGCCTGAGGTGACCTTCGCCGGATCCGGGGTGCCACTCGTCCCTAAATCTCCCCGAATCGGTCCTGATCCGGTCCGCCGGATGGCGTAACCGGCCCTCGAGGGACTCAATAGGGGGTATGAGGTTCTCGATGGCTTCCCGGCCGGGTCTGGGCCGGGACCACAACCCGCTGCGACGGCGCAGCGACCGGATCCAGGCCTGGACCGGACTGGCTGCCGTCGTCCTCGTCGTCGCGATGGTCCCGGTCGCCCTGTTCGGCAGTCTGCGCACCTGGCAGCACTTCTCCGCGGTCTCCGACCGGGAACTGGGCTCGCGGCAGCTGATCTCGGCGACCGTGGTCGGCAGCGACTCCCAGACCCGGATCGCCCGCAACCACCTGGCCACCCTGAGCTGGAACTATCCCGGCCCGGTGGAGCACACCGGGCACGTGGCGGTCACCGGCTCCACCCGGGCCGGGGACCTGGTGCCGGTCTGGGTCGACGACGCCGGGAACATGACCGGCGCCCCGATGACCAGGCTGCACGTCTGGCTGGACACGGTGGGCGTGGGGGTCGGCCTGATGCTCGCCGCGGTGGTCGTGGGCGGGGGCTGCTACCGCGGCACCCGGGCGCTGCTGGACCGGCGCCGGGCCCGCGAACTGGACCAGGAGTGGCGGCGGCTCAACGGGTTCTCGATGAATGCCTGAGGGCCGCCGCGGTTCGGCGGGTGGCCTGGTCGAGCCGGCGTAGCTCGACCTCGGCCACGCGTTCGGCGTCCCGCTCGGAGTAGGCCTGCACCAGGGCCTCGTGATCGCCCAGGACGCTGCGCCGGTCGTTCTCGGTGTGCACCGCGAGCCCGGCGTAGAGCTCGGAGATGTCGGAGAGCCGGGCCAGGATGGCCCGCAGGTTGCGTCGCTCGGAAGTGCCCTCGAGCACCCGCCGCAGGGTGCGGGCGGTCTCCACCCAGACCCGGTTGGGCAGGTCGGTGGCCAGTTGCCCGAGCAGGGCCCGGGCCTGGTCGATCTCGGCGTCGGTGACGGTGCCGACCCGCTCCCGCGCGGCGGTGGGGATCAGCAGCCGGCGCAGTTCGTGGATCTCCTGCAGTTCTTCCAGGCTCACCTGGTGCACGGCCGAACCGCGGAACGGGCCGGAGTCGACCAGACCCTGACTCTCCAGCTCGCGCAACGCCTCCCGCACCGGGGTGACGCTGACCTCCAGGGCGCCGGCCAGCTCGGACTGCACCAGATGGGTACCGGTCTGGAGCTCGCCGGTGAGGATGGCCTCGCGCAGCCGTTCGGTGACGTTCTGGTGCGCCGTGCGCGGCGTCAGGCCCATGTGCCGAGGGTGGAGTCGTGGCGGACGGCGGCGACCTCTTTCAGCTTCTTCAGCACCACCTGGGTCGGTGCGCCGGCCGTGCCCCCGGCCCGGGTGAACGCGCACACCTGCCGGACCGGCGAGGTGCCCGCCACCGGGATGGTGCGCAACTCGGTGAACCGCAGCGGCTGGGCCAGGCGGGGCACCAGGCCCACCCCCATGCCGGCCGCGACCAGGGCGCCGAGGGCGTCGTACTCGATCGTCCAGTGCCGCACGTCGGGCAGGAACCCGGCGGCCGAGCAGACGCTGTCGGTGATCACCGAGCAGGCGTCGTCCGGGTCGCCGGAGATCCACTCGTCGTGGGCCAGCTGGGTCAGGTCGACCTGCGCGGCCCCGGCCAGCGGGTGGTCACGGTGCACCACCACGTCGAGGATGTCGGTGATCAGGTCGACCCGGGTGTAGCGCAGGTCGTCGGGGCGGGGACAGCCGGGATGGTCCACGGTGATCGCGATGTCCACCTCGCCGTCGTCGAGGGCCCGCACGGCGCCGGTCGGGCCCTTGTCCCGGGAAAGCACCTGCAGACCGGGCTTCTCGGCGCGCAGCTGGGCCATCGCCGGGCCCAGCAGGGCGGCCACCGCGCTGGGCAGGGTGGCCACCCGCACCTCGCCGACCGACCCGTCCTCGAACGCGGCCAGGTCGGCGCGGGCCCGCTCGAGCTGGGCCGCGATCGCCGAGGCGTGCCCCAGCAGGACCCGCGCGGGCCCGGTCAGCCGCACCCCGCGGCCCTGCTTCTCCAGCAGCGCCACCCCGAGCTCGCGGGAGAGCCCGGCGACCTGCTGGCTCACCGCCGAGGGGGTCAGGTGCAGGGCTGCGGCCGCCGCGGCGACCGTGCCGCGGTGATCGATCTCGCGCAGGAGCCGGAGCTTGCGCAGATCGATCGTGAAGTCCGGACTGTCGATTGACATGAAGAAAATCTAGATGGACTTAACGATTTGCACGAGAGCATTCTGGAGGACATGAGCCGCCGAGCCTTGATCATCTTCGTCAGCCTGGGGCTGGCCTGGGGAATCCCCTACCTGTTCATCAAGGTCGCGCTGGAGGAGCTCTCGCCCGCGGTCCTGGTGCTGGCCCGCACCGGCCTGGCCTCGCTCCTGCTGGTGCCCCTGACCCTGCTCAGCCGTCGCGACCGGGCGGCGATCCCCGAGCTGGTGCGCCGCTGGCCGGCCGTGCTGGCCTACGCCGTGGCCGAGATCGTCTTCCCCTGGCTGTTCCTGAACCGGGCCGAGCAGACCCTGTCCAGCTCCACCGCCGCCATCCTGATCTCCGCGGTGCCGGTGGTCGGGGTGATCATCGCCCTGCTCACCCGGCAGGCCGAGGGGCTGGGCGGGCGCGGGGCCCTCGGCCTGGTGCTCGGCACCGTCGGGGTGAGCGCCCTGGTCGGGCTCGACCTGGACGTCTCCGACCTTGGTGCGGTGGCCGAGATGGGCGTGGTGGTGGTCGGTTACGCGATCGGGCCGGTGATCCTGGCGCGCTACCTGGGCGACCTGCCGGGCCTGCCGGTGGTCACCTCCGGGGTGGTGGTGACCGCGGTGATCTACCTGCCGCTGGTGCTTCTCGGGCCGGGGCTGCCCACCGCCGTGCCCTCGGGCGAGGTGCTGGTGGCGGTGGCCGTGCTCACCGTGATCTGCACCGCCGCCGCCTTCCTGCTGCTGTTCGCCCTGATCGGCGAGGTCGGCCCGGTGCGGGCCACCACCATCGTCTACTTCAACCCGGTGGTCGCGGTGATCGCCGGAGCGGTGTTCCTCGACGAGAAGGTCACCGCCTGGACGGTTCTCGGATTCGTCCTCGTGCTGGCCGGGTCGTACCTGGTCAACGGCACCTCCCCGGACCGGGAGCAGGCCGTGGAGCCTGCGGAGCCGGAGGCTGTGCCGGCCCGCTGAGCGTTATCGTGGGCGATGTGTCCCTGACCGCCACCACCGAGGCCTCCTTCGCCGCAGATGTGCTGGCCAGCCCGCTGCCGGTGCTGGTCGAGTTCTCCGCCGACTGGTGCCCGCCCTGCCAGATGATCGCGCCGGTGCTCGAGCAGATCGCCGCCGACGAGGCTGGGCGGCTGCGTGTGGTGGTGCTCGACGTCGACGACAACCCGGTGGTGGCCGACCTCTACCAGGTCACCGCCATGCCCACGCTGGTGCTGTTCCGGGCCGGCCAGGAGGCCGCCCGGATCAAGGGCGTGAGACCGCGTGAGCTGATCCTCGCCGAGATCGCCCCGTACCTGTGACCGGGCACCCGGTCCAGCCCGTCCAGCCCGTCCAGATCGGCCTGCTGGGGCCGCTGGAGCTGCGGGTGGACGAGCGCCCGGTGAAGGTGATGGGCCGGCGCCGGCGGGCCATCCTGGCTCAGCTGGCCGCGGCCGGCGGGCGCACGGTGAGCACGAGTGCCCTGCTCGAAGACGCGTTCTTCGACGTGGAGAACCCGGCCCCCAACACGCTGCACGTGCACGTCTCGCAGCTGCGGTCGCTGCTGGCGCCCTACGGCACCGCGCTCGAACGGGTGGGGGCCGGCTACCGGCTCGACGGCGCGGTGGTGGCCACCGACGCGGCCGCCCTCGACGACGCCCTGGCTGCACTGCGGGCCCATCTCACCCCGGGGGCGGTGAAACGCCTGCGGGTGGCCATGGAGGCCTGGCGGGGCGACTTCTGCGACGACGTACCGGTGCCCGCGCTGGAGGGGCGCCGCGCCTACTACGCAGAGCTGCGGATCTCCGCGGCCGAGGTGCTGTTCGACGCGGAGCTGCAGGGCGGCGGAGCCCCGGACCTGCCCGAGCGGATCGAGCAACTGCTGGCCACCGCGCCCCTGCGGGAACGCCTGTGGGGGCAGCTCATGCTGGCGCTGAACGTGGGCGGCCGGCAGGGCGAGGCGCTGGCCGCCTACCGCCGCGCCCGTGAGGTACTGGCCGAGGAGGGCGGGCTCGACCCGGGCCCGGCCCTGCGCGAGCTGGAGACGATGATCCTGCGCCAGGCCGACTCGGTGGGGCAGTCGGTGGCCGGCGGATCGGCCCCGCCGGTGCTGCCGGTGAGCACCGCGCCGACCCTGGTCTGGCTCGATGCGGCGGGCATGCTCAAGGCCCGGCCGATGCTCGACCGGTCGCCGGTGGTGATCGGGCGCTCGGCCGACTGCGAGATCCGGATCGACTGGGACCCGCTGGTCTCACGCCGCCACGCCAGCATCGTGCGCACGGCCGACGGGTTCGAGGTGCGCGACCTCGGGTCCACCAACGGCGTGACGGTCGACGGTACGCGGGTGGAAGACGTTGCGGCGCTGCGGTTGCGGGGTACCGTGCAGGTCGGCGACACGGCACTCTTCCTGCGCGCCCCCTCGGAGCGGATCGGCTCCCGGCAGCACACCGTCACCGCGGTCAAACCGGAGAAGCCCTGAACCGGCTCAGCCGTTCTCGAGCAGGCGGATCGACTGCTCCACCCGGTCCAGCCGGTCGGTGAGCCGTTCACGGTCCTGGTCGCGGGTGAAGATCACGATGTGGTCGGTGCTGCGGCCGGAGGCCGACATCACCATCAGGTAGCGGATGCTCAGCCGCAGCTTCGGGTCCTTGCTGGCGATCAGCGTGCCCTCCACCGCCCAGGCCGAGCGGTTGTCCACCGTGGTGCGCACGGGGGTGCTCAGTTCCTTCTTGTTCTCGGCCAGGAACGTGTCCAGGTGCCGGCTGACCGCGCTCGCGTCCTCCAGGTCCAGACGCGGCGTCTGCTCCGCGTACAGGCCCTCCACGCTGACGTCGTTCTTGATCGCCGCGATCACGTTGCCCCAGTCACCGGTCTCCAGCACCGCGCCGTACTGGTTCGTGCAGAAGCAGGTCTTGCTCAGGTTCGGGTGCAGCGACCAGTCCGACGGGCGGTCGAAGGCAAGCCAGGAGGTGGACTCGTCCTCACCCCGGTAGCTCACGAAATCCGGCTGCAGCCAGCGCGGAAGGGCGAAGAAGGCGGAGCTGAGCAGGGCCACCACGGCTACCGCGGCCATGATCCAGGGGGCCTTGCGCAGCACCTTGCGGCCGGGCTCGGCCGCGTTGGCCGGCACCACGATCGGGGCCGGCGGGGTGAGCAGGGGCTCGTCCAGGCCGGGCTGGTCGTCCATCGAGTCGGCCGGCGGACGGCGCTGGCCCAGAGCGAACGACGTCTCGACCGGAGGGGCCTGGCCGGTGCGGAACGCCTCACGCAGCTCGGCGACCACTGCGCGGCAGGAAACGGTGCGCTGCGTGGGGTCTTTCGCCATCGCCCGGGCGATCACCTCGTCCACCGCCGGCGGGATGTCCGGCACGAAACCGGCCAGCGGCGTGGGGTCGGCCGACATGTGCGCCCACAGCATGGCCGCGTCGTCGTCGCGCTGGAACGGCGGTGCGCCGGAAAGTGCTTCGTAGAGAACGCACCCCATGGCGTACACGTCGGCCGCGTGGGTGACCTCCTGGCCGCCGATCTGCTCCGGCGCAACGTAGGAGATGGTGCCGATGAAGTGTCCGGCGGTGGTGAAGCCGGACAGGCTGGTGGACCGCTTGGTGAGGCCGAAATCGGTCAAGTAGACGTGGTTCTCGGGGGTCTGGGCAATCAGGATGTTGCCCGGCTTGACGTCGCGGTGGATCAGGCCGTGCGCGTGGGCAGTGTCGAGAGCGGCCGCCACCTGGGTGAACATCGGCAGCACGTCGGCCGGGTCGAGCCGCCCCCGGGCAGCGATCAGCCGGCCCAGGTCCTGCCCGTCCACGAAGCGCATGGCGATGTAGAGCAGGCCCTCGGACTCCCCGGCGGCGTAGATCGGCAGCACGTTGGGATGGTCGAGCGAGGCGGCGAGCTCGGACTCACGGATGAACCGCTGCCGGAACTTGTCGTTGTCGGCCAGTTCCGGCGCGATCAGCTTCAGCGCCACCCGCCGGCCCAGGGACAGGTCACGAGCCTGGTAGACCACCGCCATCCCGCCCCGGGCGATGTACCCCTCGATCTCGTACCCCGCAAGGATGTCTCCGGGGGAGAGCATCATCTGTCCACGCGCGTCCATGCCCTCACCCCTTGCTCGCGGGGGAGCCCGACGGTGCGCCGCAGGAGTAGCAGAACCGGTCTCCGGGGGAGAGCTGCGCCCCGCACTGGCGGCAGAAACCGCCCGACGGGCGAGCCGGGGGTGGCGGCGGTGCTACGGGCGGGGTTTCGCCGCGTTTCAGGGTGGGTGCCTCGCCCGGGTCTGGTTTCGGGTCGGTGGTGCCGGTGGCGAACAGGGTGGTCGGGATGCCGATGCGCTGGCTGTTTGAAGACGCCGGTGAGCCCCCGGCATTGTCGCCGAACCTTGGGGGGCCGGCGGGTTGGTTGTTTGCGGACGTCTGTGGGCCCGGACCGTTGTCGGCGGGCGTTTGGGTGCCGGGAGCCTGGGCGGCCGGCTGGTTTGGACCCGGCGCGTTGCCGAGGGGCGGGTACACGCCGGAAGGGTTGCCGGGTCGGCCAGTTGGGTCCGAGGTGCGGCCCGCCTGGTGCTGGGCGCCGGTGGCGTTGCCTACGTAGGTGCTCGCCGACCCGTCCGGTGTGCGGTTGCCGAAGGCGCCTCGCCCAGGCGGAGTGCCGTGCCCGGCCGGAGCGGTGTGATCGGGTGAGGCGGCGTGCCCGGTCGGAGTTGTGAGTCCGGCCGGAGCGCCGTACCTGGCCGGCGTGTCGTGCCCGGCCGAACCCGGCCTGCCGGCCAACGCCACCACTTGATCGGTCTCGCCCACCGAACGCTCACCAGACCCGCCTGGTCCGTCTGATCTGCCGGGACCGCCAGATCCGCCTGGCCCGCCCAGGTCGTCTGAGCCACCGGGCCTGCTCGACCCGCCAGGCCCGCCTGACCCGTCAGATCTGCCTGATCCGCCAGATCCTCCTGAACCGCCCAACGTGCTTGACCCGCTGGCCTGGCCCGATCCGCTGGCCTGGCCCGATGCGCCGGCCTCCGCGGACTCGTCGCTCGGCCAGTTGCGCCGCCGGACGGTGGCCACCGCGATGCCGATCCCGATCAGCACGAGCACCACCAGGCCGGCGAAGACGGCGATCGCCAGTCCGCTCCACCCCGAGGCCGGCTCACCGGTGGCGGCCAGCACGTCGGCCTCGTCGGACAGGTCCTCGGCGGTGCCGGACTTCTCCTCGGCCTGGGCCAGCAGTTCGCGGGCCACCCGCTGCCCGCCGGTGGCCTCGGCCGCCACCTTCAGCTTGGGCACCGCCGCGGCGAACTGGTCCGCCTCGAAAAGCTCCAGCCCGTCCTGGAACTGGGCGTCGACCGGGCTGGAGTCGCGGGTCAGGCCGAAGGTGCGCAGGTCGTTGGACATGTGCGAGGAGGAGACGGCGGCCAGTTCGTCGCTGCCCTCGGCCGTGCCCAGGAAGGCCACCAGGTCACCGCGCTCGGAGATCACCGGTGAGCCCTCGGCCAGGTCGCCGAACTCCTTCTGCCACTTGGCCAGGTCCTGCGCCGAGAGCGGGTCGCGCTCGGAGTCGGTCAGGGTGCCGGTGCCGACCAGCGGCTCCTCGTTCACCCCGCGGGAACTGACCACCCAGTACTTACTGCCCGGCTCGGGGTTGGCCAGCTGCAGCGTGAGCGGGGTGATCCCGCGGGGCTGGGTGGCCAGTGCGGCCACCCGGGCGTCGGACTGGGGCAGCCCTTCCAGTGCCGTGCTGTCCTTGTCCTGCACGCTCGGCACGACCCGCTGGTGCATGACCACGAAGACCGCGCAGTGGTGCGAGGTCTCCCACTCGTAGCAGTTCTGCAGCCGGTCGTTCATCTCCGGGTCGGTGGGCGGGGTGTCGGCCAGGCGGCCCTTGGTGCTGCCGGTGATCTCGGTGCGGGCGAACGGGTCGGCCGGCATCTCCTTCATGAACTCGGCCTGCACGAAGGCCCGGTTGACGCCCCAGGTGCCGAAGCGCTCGATCTGCTCGGCGTCGTCGTGCAGGGCGCCCTTGCTGGTGATCACCAGGCCCTGGGCGTTGACGAAGGTGCCGGTGGCCACCGCCTGCGGGTCGCTGACCTCGGTGTAGCTGTACTTCTCGACGTGGAAGTGGTGCAGCGCGACGTAGACGTCGGCCACCGTCTCGATCCGGACCAGCGCGCCCTGGGCCACCAGGTCGGGCGTGGACCACTCCTGCCCGCCCTGCGGCAGGTCGACGTGGGCATCGGCGTCGTGCTCGGTGCCGGTGGGCGACGAGCCGGGGGCCGGGGAGGCGTTGCCGCTACTGCCGTGCGAGTCGTGGCCACCGGTGGGCTCGGGGTAGGTGGACGCCGGGGCGGCCGGGTGCGGCGCGGCGGCAGTCTGGGTGCTCCAGACGACGGCGAGCACCGAGAGGGTGAGCGCGAGAACGGCGAAGCGCCGTCGGCGATTGCCGCGCTGGCTGGGGCGCACGCTCATTCCTGCCTCCTCGGTTCCCTCCGGAGAGTATCGGTGGTCGTGACATAGCCGACATACCCTTGCCGATTATTCGCCTGCACTGTGATACCCGTCGAACGTGAGCGTCCGGCGGCCGATCCGGATCACCGAGCCGCCGGCCAGCTCGACCGCGTCCTCGCCGTGCACCGCGTGGGTGCCGTTGGCGTCCATCAGGAAGGTGCCGTTGGCCGACTCCTCGTCGGTCAGGCACACCGACCAGTCGACCAGGGTGATCCGGGCGTGCACCCGGGAGACGCCGTTGAGCTCGTCGTTCAGGTACATCGGCTTGGCGTCCCCGGCCACCACGGCCGGGTGCGCGGTCGGGTCGCGGCCGATGATCAGGTCGTGGTCGACGGTCACCGAGGTGCCGTCGTCCAGCACGAGGACCCCGAGCGTGGGCCGGGGCCGCCAGGTGATCCGGCGGGTGACCTGCTGCATGGACAGGCCGCAGATCGCGCAGAAGGTGGCCTTGGGGTCGGTGAAGTGCCCGCGCGCGCAGAGCACTCCTTCGATCGGGGGCACGTTCGGGCGGGGGACGGAGACACCGCCGCCGGGGGTGCGAAGAGGCTGAGGGGGAACTGGTTTGCGCGGCTGTTGCACGGCGGCCGTCTCGGCGAACGGCTGGAGGTGGGCCTGGATGGGGAGTTGCGCCTGGCCGAGGTGGGGCGTGGAGGGGAGCTGGGAGCCGTAGCCGCGCTCGTCGTCGGCCGGGTCGGCGTCGTCGAGGAGGTAGGAGTCGGCGTCCTGGCCCCCGGCGCGACCGGCACCGGCTGGACCGGCACCGGCTTGACCTGCCTGACCGGCTGGATCGGCCTGGTCATCCGGGGCAGTTGGGACAGCCTGGTGAGCCTGGTGGGTCGGCGCGGAGGAGTCAGTGAGGTGAGCCTGATGAGCCGGCGAAGAGGGGCCGGCCAGGGCTGAGAAGTCGGCCGGGGCAGAGGAGTCGGCCTGTTCAAGGTCGCCGGGTCCGGCGCGCCGGCCAGTGGATTCGGGTGCGGCGTCGTGGGTCAGAGGCTCGGTGGCCAGGTCCGGCGTCGAGTCCGGCGTCAGGTCCGAGGCTCGGTCCGAGGCCCAGTCCGGTGCGGCGTCCGAGGCCTGGTCCGACGCCTGGTCCGAGGCCCAGCCTGGTGCCGCGTCCGACGCCGGTCCGGAGGCAGGGTCCGGCTGCCCTGCTGGTCCCCCTCGGGTCGGCGAAGGCGTGCCGGCGCGGGTCGGAAAGGCGTAGGGCACGCGGGCATAGGTGGTGGGGGCGCTCGGAGCGTAGGGCGGGGGCACCGGCTGTTCGCTGGTGCGGGCGATCTCGACCCGGCGCTCGGCGGTCTCCAGCAGGTCCTGCTCCACCACGACGGCCTGGTGCGCGATCGGCTCGGCGTGGGCGAAAGGCGCCTCCGCAGAGTCTTCTTCACCGTTCGTCAGGAACACCCCGGCGCCGGGGAGAGTACCCCGGGACAGGTTCAGCGGAATCCCCTCCATTGCCGCTGATCCCGTCCCGGGGTACGTCTGGTGCGAGCCGGTCCACAGTCCGAAACTGTCGACCCGCCCGGTGAATCGCCGCTCCACCCAGGCCAGCGAGTCGGTGCCGCTCAGTCGCGCCACCTCCTGGCCGGGCCGGTGGATCTCGGCGGCAGTCTGGTCGTGGAGCATCACGACCAGACCCAGGTCGGTGTCCAGGGCCAGCCCGAAAGCGGGCAGCCCCGGCCGGGGGCAACGGGTGGCCATCTCGGCGATGGCGAGCACCGTCGTGCGCCCGGTGAGGTCGTCGGTCAGCCGGGCGCAGGCGGCCAGGATGGTCCGGGCCTGCGGCAGCTGCTCTTCGGTCAGGTGCGGCAGGACGACCACGGCGCCGGGGCCACGATGCACCAGCCCGTCACCGGGAAGGACTGCCGTGCAACTACTCTCGATGGTGTTCATCTCGGTTCGTCCTTCCTGGTCAGGGTCGCTGGTTGCGGGTGCGGCGCCACCACTGCCGGGCCGCCCGGCCGGGCCCGGAGCGCCGGGCGAAGCCCTGCCGGACCAGGTCACGGGTGATCTCTTGGGCCGCTGCCTGCAGGCCGGTGATGCTGTCCGGTTCGGTGGCAGCAGAGGGGGTGGAGAGGGTGGCGGCGCCGCTGGCGTAGATCCGGCCGATGCCGTTGCGGGTGCCGTGCACCTCGAAGCTGCGCTCCATCGCCAGCCGGTTCACCGGGTTGCGCCGGGCCCCGCTGTGCCCGAGCAGGTCGTCGAACACCCGGTGCTGGGCGATGTCGGTCTCCAGGCCGGTGCAGTCGATGACGAAGTCGCACCCCAGCTCGAGCCCGCCCGGGGTGAGCATCATCGACAGCCGGTCGCCGTGCCTTCGCAGCAGTTGGGCCTCCCCGTTCACGAGCTGGTACCAGCCCTCCTGGGTGCCCTGGCGCAACTGGTGGTGCAACCGGCGGTCGGTCTGGGTGCGCGGCCGCCCGAACCCGGCCCGCACGATCCGGACCCCTGTACGCAGGCGCTCACGATCGTCCGTAAGCCTTTTCACGATCCGGTCACCGACCGGGTCGGTGCCCCTGAGCACCACGGTGCAGGGCCGGGCCGCCACCTCGCGGTACACGTGCTCGTGTCCCTCGTAGGCGTTGACCACCCGGTGGTGGTCACCGGTGTCGGCGCGGTAGCGCTGCAGGTCGGGCAGGAACCGCAGGCCCGGGTAACCCAGTGCGAGGTGCACGAACTGGCTGCGGTAGACCACCCGCGGGGTGGGCGTGGTGCCCGCCGGGGGAGTGAGCACGGTGAAGTACCCGCCGCCCTGCCGCCGCCGGACCATCCGCACCATGCCCCGGGCCAGCAGCTCCGGGTATCCGATGCGGTCGTGCTCACGCCGCAGGCCCTCGAGCACCTGCTCGCGTTCCGGGGTGGGCACCTGGGAGACCCGGGCCAGGTGCTCGTAGGTCTGCCAGGGCACGTCCAGGTTGGACAGCACCCGCACGTCCCCGGCCGGCGCTCCGGCCATCAGCAGCCGGTCGGCCAGCAGGAACGAGCCGAGGCCACCGCCCACGGTGACCAGCCGGGCGTCCACCACCGGGATCCCGGCCCGCACCAGCAGGTGGTCGGACCAGACGTCGGTGGCGATCAGGTGTGCGGTCAGGTCACCCGCCCGGGGCCCTTCGGCCCCGGAAAGCCGGGTGGTGCCGTTCTCGGCGGCGTTGCTGATGGTCACCGGCACGGTCTGCCTCCTCCTGCGCCCGTCGTTCTCGTGCTGACGGGATGAAGAGTGCAGGCGGCCGATGAAGGTTCACTGAAGGCTGCCGGCGGTGGGACGGCCGGGGCTTCAGCGTTTGGTGAAGCGCTCCACGAACTCGGCGAAGTCCGGCCGGCCCACGGTGGCGGCCTGGGCCCAGGACTCGAACTCCAGCACCTCGGGCAGTTCCGAGGTCTCGGCGATCTGCACGGCCCGCTTGGCGTCGCGGATCAGGCCCGGGTCGCGGGAGGCGGCCTGGTGGGCGAGCCGGGTGGCGACCTCGGCCGGGTCGTCGGCGACCTGGGTGACCAGGCCGTGCCGCAGGGCACTGTCGGCGTCGATGGTCTCGGCCGCGATGATCGCCGCCAGGGCCCGGTCGGCGCCCATCCGGCGGGTCAGGAACCAGCTGGCCCCGCCGCCGGGGTGCAGACCGATGTCGGCGAACGTGACGGCGAACTGGGCGTTGCGCCCGGCGATCACGATGTCGCAGGCCAGCGCGATGTTGATGCCCGCCCCGACGGCCACCCCGTGCACCGCGGCGATGGTCGGGATGGGCAGGTCGGCCACCCCGAGGAAGCTGGCGTAGATGTGCTTGAGGTCGTCGCGGATCTGCGCGGTGGGCCGGTTCAGGTCGCCGAACAGGCCGTGGATGTCGGCCCCGGCGCAGAACGCCTTGCCCTCGGCCCGGATCACCAGGGCCCGGGCCGCGTCGTCGGTGGCCACCCGGGCGACCGCCTCGGCCAGCTCGTCCAGCATCTGGGCGGACAGCGCATTACGCCGTTTGGGCGCGGCCAGCACGATGTGCCGCACCGGCCCGTCCTTTTCTAGCCGGACCGACTTCATCGCCGTACCACCCACCCTCCGAGAGGGAGAGATGTTAGGCGGCCGCGGGGTGATCATGCACCTCCGGGCCGGCCGGAGGTGCATGATCACCGGGCTCAGGCCAGCTGCGGGGCCACCGCGGAGGCGACCAGCTCGACGTGGTCGAGGTCGGACAGGTCGAGGGTCTGCAGGAACAGCCGGGTGGCGCCGGCCTCGGCGTACCGGCCGATCGCCTCGACCGCCTGGTCCGGGGTGCCGACGATGCCGCCGTTCTCGCGCATCTCCTCCACGTCCCGCCCGATCGCCGCGGCCCGGCGCTTGACCTCGGCCTCGTCGCGGCCCACGCACAGCACCGCGGCCGAGGAGAAGACCGGCAGGTCGGTGCGGCCGGCCGCGGCGCAGGCCTCGCGCACCCGCTGGAACAGCGGGGCCACCTCGGCCTGCTTCACGAACGGGGTGTTGAACTCGGCGGCGAACCGGGCGGCCAGCGCGGGGGTGCGCTTGGCGCCCTTGCCGCCGACGATGAACGGCAGGCGTTCCTGGGCCGGCTTGGGCAGGGCCGGCGAGTCGGCGAACCGGTAGTGCTTGCCGGTGAAGTCGTAGGTCTCGCCGACCGGGGTGCGGAACAGGCCGTCGATGATCTCGAGCTGCTCCTCCAGGCGGTCGAAGCGCTCGCCCACGGAGGGGAACGGGATGCCGTAGGCGGAGTGCTCGGCGTCGAACCAGCCCGCGCCGAGGCCCAGCTCGACCCGGCCGCCGCTCATCTGGTCGACCTGCGCCACGCTGACCGCCAGCGGGCCCGGGTAGCGGAAGGTGCCCGAGGTGACCAGCGTGCCGAGCCGGATGCGGGAGGTCTGCAGGGCCAGGCCGGCCAGGGTCACCCAGGCGTCGGTCGGGCCGGGCCGGCCGTCGCCGCCCATGGTGAGGTAGTGGTCGGAACGGAAGAAGCCGTCGAACCCGGCGTTCTCCGCGGTCTGGGCGACCGCGAGCAGATCCTGGTACGAGGCGCCCTGCTGGGGCTCGGTGAAAATGGCCAGACGCATGGGCACAGCCTGTCAGAAGGCCCCCGCCGCAGCTCGCGAGCCCTTGCCCGAGCTTGTCGAGTGTTCCTGTCGGCAAGCCAGAACCGGTCGAAACGGCATGGAATTGCGTCCGTCTCACTCTCGTCCGGCGGCTTGTGAACGCACGGTTAAGCGCCGACCATGGGTCTCATGGTGCCTTCCTGGGAGCGCAGGCTCCTCTCTGAGGGGAAGGCTCCGGACCCGCGGTTCACCCTGGCCAACGAACGCACGTTCCTGGCCTGGATCCGCACGTCGCTCGGCCTGATCGCCGGCGGTATCGGTGCGGACGCCTTCCTGACCGACGTCCCCGACCTGGAACGGGAGCTGATCAGCTCACTGCTGCTGCTGATGGGCGGCGCCCTCGGCGTCGCGGCCTACCGCCGCTGGTGGGCCAGCGAGCGCGCGATGCGGGCGGGTGAGCCGCTGCCGCTGCTCGGGCTGGCCGGGCTGCTCGGCTACGGGGTGGGCATCGCGGCGCTGGTGCTGGTGGGCGTCGTCCTGCTCACCGGCTGAAGCCGGTGGCCCGTTCCGAGGACCCGGGCCTGCAGGTGGAACGCACCACGCTGGCCTGGATCCGCACCGCCCTGGCCTTCGCCGTGGTCTCGCTGCTGATGATCCGGGCGGGCCGGCCGGACACCATCGTGGTGGCCATCGTCCTGGCCCTGACCGGGGTGGTCACCGCGGCCGCCCTGGGCCTGGCGCAGCGCGCCCGGCACCGCGAGCGGGTGGCCGACTTCAACCAGGCCGATCCGGTGCACCACCCGCGGGCGGTGCTGACCGGCACCCTGCTGACCGTGCTGCTGGCCCTGGCCGCCCTCTACTGCGTCTGGTCCTGAACGCCGGGGCGGCGGACGATCAGCAGCGTGGTGTCGTCGGTACGCGGCGGGGGCACGGCCTCGACGAGCGTGTCGGCGATCACCTTGAGCGGCTCCTGGCTGACTCCGGCCACGATGCCGGCCAGCCGCTGGATGCCTTCCTCCGGGGAGAGCGCCCGGTCTTCGCTGAGCCCGTCGGAGTAGAGGATCAGCGTCTGGCCCTCCTCGAGGGTGCCCGACCAGGACGTCGCCGGGGTGTCGATACCCAGGCCGATCGGCAGCCGGGCGTCGATCAGCACCGGCCCGGCCTCTCCGGCGCGGGCCAGCACCGGGTGCGGGTGACCGGCCCGGGCGATCTCCAGCGCGCCGGTGGCCGGTTCGTACAGGGCCAGGACCACGGTGGCCAGGGTGGGCCGGAACATCATGTGGGCCAGCGCGTCGAGCCGGCCCAGGGTCTCGGCCGGGGGAGCACCCTCCAGCAGGTAGGCGCGCAGGGCCGTACGTAGCTGCGTCATGGTGGCCGTGACCGCACTGCCGTGACCGGTGACGTCGCCGACCACCAGCGCCAGCTTGCCTCCGGGGAGCTCGAAGCAGTCCCACCAGTCGCCCGCGAAGCGCCCGTCGGGGGCGGGCACGTAACGCACTTCCAGGTCCACGCCGGTCAGGTGGGGCAGACGGGTGGGGTGCAGCGAGTCGTGCAAGTCCTCGACGATGCTCACCGCGTCGCGCTCGTAACGGCGCAGCTGGGTGGTCGCCGCGCTGCCGAGCGCGGTCACTGCCTGCACCTTCCAGGAGTCCCAGGGGGCACTGCGGCCGCGCAGCTTCTGCTCGGCGGCCTCGAACGAACGGCGCGGCCCGATCCGGGCGCTGCCGTCGGCGCGGATCGTGATGGTCTTGTCGTCCGGGTCGCCGGCCCAGCGCACGGTGCGCTCCACCGCCCGGTTCAGCCACAGCACCCAGTGCCCGGGGCTGACCGGCAGCACCAGGGCCCCGGCCACCGCGTCGCTGCCCAGCCCGAGCCCCCGCAGGTCGTCGGTGAAGGCGGGCACGCCGTCGGTGCGGGCCAGCGCCTGCACGATGCGTTCGGCCACCTCCGGCCCGGGAACCTCACCCCAGGTGGCCTGCACCGAACCGGCCCGCACGACCACCCCGCTGGCGTCGGCCAGCGCGGCCACCGGGCCGAGGTCGGTCCGCGCCAGGGCCTCGGTGGGGGACAGCTGGGGCTGGTCGAGGATCGGCAGCAGCTGTTCCAGACGCCTCTGTCCCGCGGCCAGGTGGGCCGCGTCGGCGCCGGCCTGGCGGGTGGTGACGATCTCCATCGCCGCCTGGGTGAGGAAGTCGGCCGCGGCGCGCTCGTCGTGCGAGGGCTGCAGCGGGCCGTCGTAGTGGTGGCAGGCGACCAGCCCCCAGAGCCGCCCCTCGCGCATCATCGAGACCGACATCGAGGCCCGGACCCCCATGCCCCGCAGGTATTCGAGATGCACCGGCGACACGCTGCGCAGCGGTGCGAACGACAGGTCGAGCTCGCCGCCGTCGTCCTCCGGGGTGCGCGGGACCAGCCGGGCCGCGGTGGCGTGCGAGTCGACGATGAAGCGAAGCCGGTTCAGGGTGTACAGCTTCCGCGCCTGGGCGGGGATGTCCGACTCGGGGTAGCGCAGGCCCAGGAAAGGCTCCAGGTGGGGACGCCGGTGCTCGGCGATCACCTCACCGTTCCACTCCCGGTCGAACCGGTAGACCATCACCCGGTCGAACCCGGTGACCCGCTGCACGGCCGTGGTCAGCCGCTGGAGCACCTCTTCCGCGGTGGTGCAGGCCCGCAGCCGGGTGATCTGGTTGTTGGTGGCGGACAGCGAGACCGACCGGCCGAGCGAGGCGTCGCTCACCGCCTCCAGCTCGACCACCAGCCGGTTCTCGCCCGCGAAGTGCACCAGCACGTCGACCGCGCGCCCGGCCCAGGGGCCGCCGGCCGGGCCCCGCCAGCGGATCGGCTCGAGCAGGTCGTCGTCGGCGACCCGCTCGGCGATCGTGGCCCACAGATCCGGGCCGAACACCTCGCTCGCGCCGACGCCGGGGGTGGCAGCGGCGCCGGGCAGGAACCGGCCCAGGTTCTCCGAGGCGGCCAGCAGGGTCTGGTGGCCGGGGTGCACGACCACCATCACGCCGTGGGGCTGCACCGAGCCGGGGTACTGGATCGGCTCCTGGGCGCACTGGTCCAGGTCGGCCGGGCTGATCATCTGCTCGCTCACGGTCGGGGAAGGGCCTTACCTCGGTGGAAGGGTGGGCCGGCCGGGGGCCGGGGTGTGCAGCCAGGCCTCGAACACGGCGAACAGCTCGACCGCGGCGCGGACCGCGTGGGTCAGCGCCTCGGGGCCGAGATCGTCCAGCCGCTGCCGGGTCTCCCGCCAGCAGGCGATCCGGGCCTTGGAGTGGACCAGGCTGGTGCAGGCGCTCTGCGGCACTCCGGCCGCGATGGCGTGGTGGGCGATCACCGCGCCGCCCAGGGCGGAACCGTCGAGCACGTAGAGCTGCCCCAGGGCCCGGGGGCCGGTCGGGGCCGGCGGGAGCGGGCTACGGGGCAGCGCCCGCACCGCAGCCGCGGTCAGGCCCAGGCTGCGCAGATCGGCCTCGATCTGGGTACTGCGCCGACGGGCCGGGGCGATCGGCCCCTCGGCCGCGAGCTCGCGTTCCAGCGGCTCGTGCAGGCCGAGCATGCGCTGCAGCCACCACTGGTGGGTGGCCCGGTCCCAGCTGCGCAGGTCGACCAGGCGGTCGAGCCGCTCGTGCGCCGGGCGGGTGGCCGCCCGCAGAGCCGCGACCCCGTGACCACCAGCGACGTCGGTCATGAGCCTCCTCCGGCTGCCGGGCGGGAAATGCCAGGTGAGATAGCATAACGATGCAAGCTGCCGGAGTCCGTGCGCGTCCAGAAACGGTGCGTGGGCGTCTTCGTGCGGGACGAGCTGGGCAGACGGGGGACTGCCACGGGGCAGACAAGGAGGCGAAGGTGTCCCGGAACCACCAGACCTCTGGGCCGGACCACGACGCCCCGGGTGACGTGGTCGTGCTCGCGCAGGACGACTGCACGCTGGTCATTCTCTACGGCGACGTGGACGTCCGGGTGAGCGACGACCTGGAGTACGCGGGCCGGTTCTCGATCGACGCGGGCCGGCAGACGGTGATGGACGTACGTCAGGTCACCATGATGGACTCGGTGGGCATCTCGTTCGTGGTCCGCCTGGCCGCCGGTCTGCGCAGCGCCGGGGCCGAGCTGCTGCTGCAGGGCCCCTCCCGCCGGGTGGCCGAGCTGATCACCCTGGTGGGCGCGGGCGACCTGGCCCGCTGGCTGCCCGAGCAGCAGCAGGCCGGCGACATCTCGGCCAGTCAGTCATGAGTGCGGCGACCCTGGCCGAGGGTCGGCCGCCGATCGGTTTCTGGGCGCAGCGGCTCGACTGGGTCATCGACTCGGTCGAGGGATCCGTGCGGGCCCGTGACGAGGCCCGCAACGCCGTGGCGGCGGCGGGTGAGTCGCACAACGCCGCGCACCCTTCGGGGCACGTCTTCTCCGCCGCCAGCGAGCGGGTGGCGATGACCATGGGCGAGCTCACCATCAACGGCCTGCGGCACGGGAGGTCACCGGTGTCGGCCTCGCTGTCCCGGGGCAGCCGGGGATGGCTGCTGGTGGTCTCCGATGCCGCGGTCGACCGGATCCCGGCCTCGCCCGGCCCGGACGTGAACGCGGTGGGCGGGCTCGGGCTGCGCCTGATCTCGTCGATGGCGCTGGAGATGGGCTGGTGCCTCGAGCGCGGCCGCAAACTGGTCTGGGCGCTGGTGGCCGACGCGCCCCCGCAGCGCATGATCGCGGTGCTCGACCAGGCCATCGGCTGATCTCAGAGCAGTTCGCGCCCCGCCTGTTCCCGCACCGCGCGGCTGATCCGGTCCAGCAGCGCAGACTCCAGCTTCCAGCGCTGCCAGTGCAGTTCGACCCCAGCGGGCCGGTCGGGAGCCAGCAGCACGAGCCGCCCGGCGGCCACGTCGTCCAAGCACTGCTGGTCGGGCAGCATTGCCCAGCCGAAACCGGCCTTCACCGCCCGGGCGAAGTCTTCCGAGGTAGGCACGTAGTGCCGCGGTGAACGCGGATCGTGCCCGACCGTGCGCCTCAGGAAAGCCTGCTGCAGCCCGTCCTGACGGTCGAAGTCCACCAGCGGAGCCTGGTCGATCAGGGTCAGGTCGCCGGCGCCCCCGCCGAGGTGCCGCGCGACGAATTCGGGCGATGCCACCGCGTGGTAGCGCATCGTCCCCAGTCGCACCGACGAGCAGCCCTGCACCGGGGCGGCCTCGGCGGTCACCGCTGCCATCACGGTGCCCGAGCGCAGCAGGTCCGAGGTGCGCTCCTGGTCCTCGCGATACAGGTCGAACACCACCGCCGTGTCCTGCAGCACGTCGGCCAGGGCGCTCAGGAACCAGGTGCTCAGTGAATCCGCATTGACCGCGAGCGCGATCGAGGGCATCGCGCCGACCGGGGCGGGCGAAAGAGCCCGCGCCGTCTCCTCTTCCAGCAACCGGGCCTGGCGCGCGTGCCGCACCACCACCGTGCCGTCGGCGGTGGGCCGGATCGGCGTGGTGCGCTGCAGCAGCACCCGCCCGGCGGCCTGCTCCATCGCCTTGATCCGCTGGGAGACGGCCGAAGCGGTGATGTTGAGCCGCACCGCGGCCGCGTCGAAGGTGCCTTCGTCCACGGCCGCCAGCAGCGTCTCGAGGTGGTCGCGGTGGAATCGCATAAGCAGAGCTTACGTAGCTTCAGAAAGATGAGCTGTACTTCACCCCGCCCGGCTCCTACCTTCGGTGACATGAGTGCGACCCTCGTGCCCGCCGTCCTTGGTCTGATGACGGGTCTGACCCTGATCGTGGCGATCGGCGCCCAGAACGCCTACCTGTTGCGCCTCGGCATCGCCGAGCGATCGGGGGTGGTTGCGCCGGCGGTGGTGATCTGCGCAGTTTCCGACGCGGTCCTGATCCTGGCCGGGGTGCTGGGGGTGGGCGCGGTGGTGCAGAGCGCGCCAGTGGCTCTCACCGTGATTCGCGTTCTCGGATCGGCCTTTTTGTTCTGGTACGGCCTGACTGCCGCACGCCGGGCCCTGCGGCCCTCGGGTGAGGTGCTCGAGGTGGCCGAGAGCGGCAGCCCGGCGCGGGTGGGCCGGGTGGTGGTCACCATGCTCGCGCTGACCTGGCTCAACCCGCACGTGTACCTGGACACGGTGATCCTGCTCGGCTCGATCGCCAACGGCCAGTCGGTGGGCCGCTGGTGGTGGGTGGCCGGGGCGATCCTGGCCAGCGTGTTGTGGTTCGGTGCACTGGGTTTCGGGGCGCGACTGCTCCGGCCGGTGTTCTCTCGGCCGATGGCCTGGCGGATTCTGGACGGCATCATCGCGGTGGTGATGGTGATGATCGGCGTGCGGATCGCCCTCGGCGTGTGATCAGCTCGGCGCGTCCAGTTCGGTGAGCACCTTCTGGGCGATCCGGAAGGCGGTGTTCGCGTCCGGCACACCGCAGTAGATCGCGCTCTGCAGAATGACTTCCTTGATCTCGTCGTCGGTCAGGCCGTTGGTGCGGGCCGCCCGCACGTGCAGGGCCAGTTCCTCGTGATGGCCCCGGGCGATCAGCGCGGTCAGGGTGATCATCGAACGGCTGCGCCGGTCCAGCCCGGGCCGGGTCCAGATACCGCCCCAGGCGTAGTCGGTGATGAACTGCTGGAAGTCGCGCGTGAATTCGGTCGCCGCGGCGGTGGCCCGGTCGACGTGCTCGGCGCCCAGCACCTCGCGGCGCACCACCGTTCCGGCGTCGATGCGCTCGCCGACGCTCTGGTCGCGGTCGAGGGGGTTCATCTGCGCTCCCTGGTTTCACGGGCCCGATTGAGGACGTCGTCCACGACGAAATCGGTCAGCCCCAGATAGGTTTCGGGTTGGTTGGGAGAGGGGAAGAGCTGGGCCATACTCCTCTGCTCGGCCTGGATGCCCTCGCCGGCCGCCTGCAGGTTCTCGGCCATGCGACTGGGCGAGACCTCGAGCCCGGCCAGCAGTTCCCCGGCCTGCGCCGCGGCCACCACCGCACCTCGTGAAAGTGACTGAAGGGCAGGCCACTCGGCGTGCCACGAGCCGTCCGGCCGCTCGTCCACCGCCTCGGCGGCAGCCAGGTGCAGGGTGGCGGCCAGCTGGGGGGCGCTCAGGGCGGTACGCCGGATCAGCACCGAGAGCACCGGATTGCGCTTCTGGCTCATGGTCGAGGAGCCGCCCCGGCCCTCGGCCACCGGTTCGGCCAGTTCCCCGATCTCGGGGCGCCCGAGCTCGATCACGTCACGGGCGATCCGGCCCCACGCGTCGCAACAGCCCACCAGGGCGTCACCGACGGCGGTGATCGGTGCCCGGGCGGTGTGCCAGGGCGTGCGGAACTGAAGATCCAGGGTCTGGGCCGCGGTCCGCAGGATCGTGACGGCCGTCGCCGCCGGATCGGGAGAACCGGCGAGCCGGGCCAGTTCGACCACGGCGGAGAGGTTGCCGGCCGCTCCACCGAACTGGACGGGCAGGGGCGGCAGCCGGTCCAGACCGTCGCGGGCGTCGAGCAGGGCGGTGAGCCACTGCGCGGCCTTCATTCCGAAGGTGGTGGGAACCGCGTGCTGGGTCAGGGTGCGCCCGGCCATCGGGGTGGCCCGGTGCCGATCGGCCAGACGGGCCACCGCCGCGATCTGGCCGTCGAGTTCGGCCCGCACCTGGGCGAGCACCCGGCCCAGGCATCCCAGCAGCGCCGAATCGAGAACGTCCTGGCTGGTCAGGCCGCGGTGCAGCCACTTCGCGGCGGGTTGGCCGGAGAACTGCTGCCGCAGGAGCCGCACCAGCGGGATCACCGGGTTGCCACCCGCCTCCGAACCGGAGGCGACCTTCGCGACCAGGCCCCGGGCGTCTTCAATTTCGAAGGCACCCAACTGGCCGCCCGCATCGGCGGGAGCGACACCGGCGGCGACCAGGGCCTCCAGCCAGGCTCGCTCCACCTCGACCATGGCCCGCACGAGCGCGGCCGGCGTCATCAGGTCCCCGGCGCGCTCGGCGCCGGGCCAGAACAGGCTGTCCACGTGCGTCAGTCTGCCGCGCCGGTGGCCACATTTCCTGGCCGGTGGCCGGGGAAGTGCAGGAAAACGGTCTCGTCCTCGCCCTGGAGCCGGATGTCGAACCGCCAGCCGTCGGGCTCGGCCGTGGCGATCAGTGTGCGGCGGCGTTCTTCGGGAAGACTTGCCAGGAAGGCGTTCTCGTCCAGATCGGGCCCGGGCAGGTAGGCGCGGGTGAACAGCCGGTCCATCAGGCCCCGGGCGAACACCGTGACGGCGAAGAACGGCTGCTCGCCTCCGGGACCGAGCGTGCTGAAGGTGAAATGGCCGGTGTTGTCGGTGCTGGCGCGGCCCCAGCCGGTGAAGGTGAAGCCGTCGCGGTGCAGCGAACCGCCCTGGCGCACGACCGAGCCGTCGGGAGCGGGCTGCCAGATCTCGATCAGCGCATCACGCACCGGGTTCCCGTTGCCGTCGCGGACCGTGCCGTGAAGCCGGACGGCGCCGGGGGAGTTGGGCGGGACGAGTTCGCAGTCGCCGGTGTAGGGAAGGGCGTAGCCGTAGAACGGGCCCACGGTCTGGCCCGGGGTGGGCGTGCTCATTCGTCGTCGCCCTCCGCCTCGAAACGCGTGCGGTGCGAACCGGTCAGCACGATGTCCCAGCGGTAGCCGGTGCTCCACTCCGGCCGGGTGACCTGGTGGTCGTAGCGGGCCACCAGCAGGTCACGGTCGCGGGGATCGGTGATGGACTGGTAGATCGGGTCGAGCGGGAAGAGTGGATCGCCCGGGAAGTACATCTGGGTGACCAGGCGCTGAGTGAAATCCGTTCCGAACAGCGAGAAGTGGATGTGCGCCGGGCGCCAGGCGTTCTGGTGGTTCTTCCAGGGGTAGGGCCCGGGCCTGATCGTGGTGAAGCGGTAGGTACCGGTCTCGTCGGTCAGGCAGCGGCCGACCCCGGTGAAGTTCGGGTCGATCGGGGCCGGGTGCTGGTCGCGCTGGTGCACGTAGCGGCCGGCCGCGTTGGCCTGCCAGATCTCGACGAGCTGGTGCGGCACCGGCCGGCCGTCGCCGTCGGTGACCCGCCCGGTGACCACGATGCGTTCGCCGATCGGCTCGCCGGAGTGCTGGATGGTCAGGTCCGCCTCGAGCGCGTCGACGTCCTGGTGGCCGAAACAGGGGGCCCAGAGCTCGATCCCCTCGGGGTCGGCGTGGTGCAGGTCCTTGGTGGGATGGCGCAGGATGCTGCTGCGGTAGGGCGGATAGTCCAGCGCCGGCTGGGGGAGCGCGACTGCGGCTGCGGCGTGGGCCTTCTCGATCGCGGCGATCTCGGCGCTGATCTGCTCCTGGGTCGCCACGGCGGCGTCCGACGACGGGGTGGGCATGCCGTGAAGTTAGGCGTTTACAAGGCGGCCCGGACAGGTGAGACTTCCGTTCAGTGGAAGAACGGGCCGAAAGGTGGGATCGTGAGCGCACCGGTGAGCGTGACGTCGCGGGCCCTGGCCCTGCTCAGCGCCTTCGACGAGCACCACCGCCGGCTCACCCTGACCGAGCTGGCCCGCCGGGCCGGCCTGCCCCTGGCCACGGCCCACCGGCTGGCCGGTGAGCTGCTGGAGTGGGGTGCCCTCGAGCGGCAGGCCCCGGGCTCGACGTATTTCGTGATCGGGCGGCGGATCTGGGACCTGGGGCTGCTGGCGCCGGTGCAGACCGGGCTGCGCCAGGTGGCCTCGCCCTTCCTGCACGACATCTACGCCGCCACGCTGGCCACCGTGCACCTGGCGGTGCGCGACGGCGACGAGGTGCTCTACGTCGACCGGCTCGCCGGGCACCAGTCGGTGCCGGTGGTCAGCGAGATCGGTTCCCGGCTGCCGCTGTACTCCACCGGGGTGGGCAAGGTCCTGCTCGCCCACGCCCCGGCCGACGTGCAGCGCCGGGTGCTGGCCGACCTGCGGCGGATCACCCCGTACACGATCACCCAGCCCGGCCGGATCGGCGCCCAGCTGGAGCGGGTGCGCCGGGAGGGGTACGCCCAGACCGTCGAGGAGATGAGCCTGGGCGGCTGTTCGGTGGCGGTGCCGGTGCGCTCGCGCTCGGGCGGGCCGGTCGAGGTGGTGGCCGCGCTCGGCATGGTGGTGCCCTCGCTGAAGCGCGACAAGCCTCGGATGATCGCGGCGCTGCAGGTGGCGGCCGAGGGGATCAGCCGTTCGCTGCGCTGACGCCGCCGGTGACCAGGATGTCGCGGGCCGGCCGGGGCCGGCCCAGGTAGTAGCCCTGGGCCAGTTCGCAGCCGATCCGGCCCAGGCGGTCGAGCTGCTCCTGGGTCTCCACCCCCTCGGCCACCACGTCCAGGCCGAACGCGTGGGCCGCGGTGACCATCAGCTGCACCAGCTGCTGACCGGCCTCCTCACCCGAGCGCAGGAAGCTCTGGTCGATCTTCAGGGTGTCGACCTGGAGCTTCTGCAGCTGCCCGATGCTGGTGTAGCCGGTGCCGAAGTCGTCCAGGCTGACCGACACCCCCAGCGCCCGCAGGTCGCTCAGGTGGGTGTCGGCGGCCGGCTCGTCCAGCAGCACGGTCTCGGTGATCTCGAGAGTCAGCCGGGCGGGCGGTATCCCGCTGTCGGCCAGGGCCCGGCCCACCTCCTCGAGCAGGGTGCGTGAGGCCAGGTGCCGGGCCGAGATGTTCACCGCCATCGTCACCCCGCCGTGCCCGGCCGGGTCCTGCCGGGTCCAGACGGCCAGCTGGCGGGTCGCCTCGGCCAGCACCCAGCGGCCGATCTCGCAGATCAGCAGGCTCTCTTCGGCGGTCGGGATGAACTGGTCGGGCGGTACCAGGCCGCGCTCGGGATGGTGCCAGCGGATCAGCGCCTCGTAGGAGTGCAGCCGGCCCCCGGCGACCTCGAACACCGGCTGGTAGTGCAGCTCGAACTCGCCGGTGGCGAGGCCGTGCCGGATCTCGTCCTCCAGCCGGGCCCGGGCCTGCAGCCCGGTCCGCAGCGCGTCGTCGAACATCTCGACCCGCCCGCCGCCGTGGCTCTTGGCCCGGTAGGCGGCCAGGTCGGCGTCCTGCAGCAGCTGCTCGGCGTCGATCTGGCCGTCCCGGGCCAGGGCGATGCCCACACTGGCGCTGATCACCGCCCGGCCGCCGGCGGTCATGATCGGGGCGCCGACCGTGTCCAGGATGCGCTCGGCGATCTCCACCAGCTCGGCCGGGCCGGGCACCGGGTCGATCAGCACCACGAACTCGTCCCCGCCCTGCCGTCCGACGATGTCGCCCTGGCGCAGGGCGCCCCGGATCCGCCGGGCGGCGGTCTGCAGCACCTCGTCGCCGGCCGCGTGCCCGAGCCGGTCGTTCACCCGCTTGAAGAAGTCCAGGTCGACGAACAGCACGGCGACCTCCTCGCCGCCGCGCCGGGCCCGGTGCATCAGCGCCCCGAGCAGTTCCCGGATGTAGGCCCGGTTGGGCAGGTCGGTGAGCGGGTCGTGGGCGGCCTGGTGCTCCAGGTCGTCCCGGTAGGCGTCACGCTGGCGGGTGGAGACCCGCAGCTGCCGGGTGGAGAGCCAGAGCCGGGCCGGCACCAGGAACGACAGCAGGGTGGAGACCACCGCGATCGGCAGCAGAGGCAGCCGCAGGTCGCGCGCGTGGTCGAGGAACAGCACGCCCGGGACCACCAGCAGCGAGGCGTACATGGTGACCAGCCGCACCGGTGAGATCGCCCAGGTGGGGGTCATGTCCTGGCGGGCGGCGACGGTGGCCGCGCGCACGGCCCCGAAGCCCCAGCCTGCGTACATCAGGAGGTAGAACGTCTCGAACCAGCGGTGCTGGGGGTCGAGCGTGCCACCGCTGGCGCCGTAGATCACGTTGCCGACCAGGCCGAGCAGCACCCCGGCGGTCAGGGCCGCGGTGGCCCGGCCCTCGAGCGGTGCGGGCACACTGGTGACCAGCCAGATCGCGGCCGCCAGCATGGTGATCGTGGTCAGGGGGTACAGCAGGCCGACGGTCTCAGCCAGGTCGAGACCGCCCTGGAACGGCGTGAACAGGGCCACCCAGAGCACCAGGGCCCCGCCCACGGTGACCACGGCGGAGTCGAGCAGCCCGGCCGCGTCCACCCGCTTGCCGCGCTGCAGCAGGGCCAGGCCGGTGGCGGCGGTCAGATTGCCGGTCAGCCAGCACGCGTCGGCCAGGTTCGGGTAGTCCACCGGCAGGCCGCGCAGCTGGTGCCAGGCCATGAAGCCGTCACCGACCGCGCTCAGGCCGGGGGCCGTGGCGAAGATCAGCCAGGTCAGCCGGCGGGGCCGGTCCCATGCGGCGGCCGCGAGCACGGCGAGCATGCTGCTGACGCTGATGGCCACCTGGAACGCGGCTCGCGGGGCGCCGGCGGGCGCCAGCCAGTAGCAGCCGAGCAGCACGGCGGCCACCAGCAGATACCGGCCTGCGGCGTCGAGGCGCATGGTCGTGCGTTCGGCCCCGGCACTGGCCAGGTGGAGAAACCGCCACCCCGGTCACCCTCCTGGCGGGGCCGGGCCCGCCCGAGGTGACCGAAGGTGACCGGGTTCAGAACCCGATCGGCAGACCGGCGTAGTTCTCGGCCAGGCCCCGGGCGCCGGCCTCGCTGCTGGTGACCCATCTCAGCTGGGACAGCTGCAGCTGGGCCTCGAACGGGTCGGCCGAGGTGTGCAGCATGGTGGTCATCCACCAGGAGAAGTGGGTGCAGCGCCAGACCCGGCGCAGCGCGTCGGCGGAGTAGGCCTCGGCCGGGCCGCGGTCACCCTTCAGCAGCAGCGCGGTCAGGGCCGGGGCGAGCAGGGCCACGTCGGCCACGGCCAGGTTCAGGCCCTTGGCCCCGGTCGGGGGCACGATGTGGGCCGCGTCGCCGGCCAGGAAGAGCCGCCCGTGCCGCATCGGCTGCTGCACGAAGCTGCGCATCGGCAGCACGCTCTTGTCGGTCAGCGGCCCGGGGGTGAGCTGCCAGCCGTTCTGGCCGTGCCCCAGGCGGGTGGCCAGGGCCTCCCAGATCCGCTCGTCCGACCACTGGGCCACGTCGGTGTCGGTCGGCACCTGCAGGTAGAACCGGCTGACGGTGGACGAGCGCATCGAGTGCAGGGCGAAACCGTCCGGGTGCCAGGCGTAGATGAGCTCGTCGGTGGAGGGGGCGACGTCGGCCAGCACCCCCAGCCAGGAGTAGGGGTAGGCACGCTGCCAGGTCTGCCGGGCCGCCTCCGGCACGGCGGAGCGGCTCGGCCCGAAAGACCCGTCGCACCCAACCACCACCTCCGCGTCCAGGCGCGCCGGACGTCCATTGTTGTCGGTGTAGGTGACGTAAGGACGATCGGTGCCCAAGTCGTGCAGGGCGGTTTCGCTCACCTCGTAGACGATCTGCTGCCCGGCGGCGTCACGGGCCTTCCCGAGATCCTTCTGCACCTCGGTCTGGCCGTACACCGTGACCGCCCGCCCGGTCAGCTCGACGAAGTCCAGATGGTGACGCTCCTCGGGCCACTGCAGGTAGATGCCGCGGTGCGGATCGCCCTCGGCGGCCAGGCGCTCACCCAGACCGGCCTCGGTGAGCAGGTCGACCGTGGACTGCTCGAGGATCCCGGCCCGGATCCGCGCCTCGACGTACTCGCGGCTGCGGGTCTCGATCACCACCGACTCGATCCCCTGGGCGTCGAGCAGGTGGGAGAGCAGCAGCCCGGCCGGGCCGGCACCGATGATGGCGACTTGGGTACGCATGGCGTCAGTGCACCTCATGGCTCGGGCGGACGTGGTGCCGGGCTTTCACTCAGTGGAAGCCTGCAGCTTTTCCAGGCGGGACTTCAGCAGACCCCGCCGGTCGGCGTTGCCGGGCAGGGCCACGTACTTCTCGCCGAAGGCGGCCAGCAGCGCGTCGTCCAGCCGGCGGACCGCGCCGGGCGGGTACTTGTAGTCCATCCGGGCGTTCAGGTCGAGCTCGTTGACCGGCACCAGCACCTCGGTGAGCTCCGGCAGCGAGGTGATCGCGAGCTCGGCCAGCAGCCCGGTGATCCAGGTGTAGTGCTCGGTGCGCGACCAGCCGGCCTCCGGGTACTGCCCGGCCAGGAACGCAGCCAGCTCCCGGGCCCCGATCCGGGAGTCGTCGTCGGCGGTGTCCCGGCCGGTGGTCTCCCCGCTCCCGGCCGGCTCCTCCCCGGGCAGCACCCGGTTGGCCGCGAGCCGGTCGCGGATGATCGAGAACTCCTGGTCGGCCAGCTCCAGCAGACCGGCGGCGAGCGTGAACCGGCGGTCCAGTTCGGGCGCCTGCTCGGCGGGAACCGTTCCCTTGTAACGGATGTCGTGCTCGAACTCGGCCCAGGCGTGCTGCAGCACGGTGCGCACCTGCAGCGAGGCGGCCATCCCGCGCAGCGGCTCGTACTCGGAGTGGCCCTCGCGGGCGGCGTCCAGGGCGATCAGCATGTGCCGGCTGCGGTAGCCGAAACGGCCCTGCCGGGCGGTCTCCTCGCCCATGTCCCGGTCGCGCTTGACCAGCAGCTGGTCGTGGATCACGTCGGCCACGGTGGCCACGTCGTCCTGCACGTAGGTGATCACCCGCACGCCGATCTGGTCGTTGATCTCGCGCAGCGGCTCGGAGTAGACCAGCTCGCCGTCCGCGGTGCGGCGGGCGGCCTTGCCGGCGAACGAGGCCACCGCCTTGGCCCGGCCGGTGACGCTGAGGTAATTGATCCCGGCCTCGTCGAGGATCGACTTCACCAGCACGCAGAACCGGTCGGCGGCCTCGACCAGGGCGGGCTGGCGCAGCGCGTACTCGCGCACGGCGACCGAGACCGGGTCCTCGGCGGTGACGTCCTCGTGGGTACTGGGCTCCAGTCCCTCGGGCAGGGTGGGGGTGACGATGTAGCCGTTCTCCACGTCGCCGTAGACGGTGACCATCTGCGGGTGCCGGGCGGTGAAGAGCGCCACGTAGGCGCAGATCACCGCGTCCACCTGGTCCTCGACCACCCGCAGCTCGCTCTTGCGCTCGGCCCCGGTGGCGGCCTCGATCAGTTCCGGCCAGCGCGAGCCCGGGCGGTCGGTGTGCAGCGCCGGCTCGGCCCCGGCCAGCCCCCCGACCAGGCTCATCAGGCGCAGCAGCTCCGACTGCAGCTCCTCCCGGGTGCGGCCGGGCTTGGCCTTGTACTTGAGCGTCCGGCCGAGCCGGAACAGCGCGACGGTGGCGGCGTGCGGGTACACCTCGACGGCCCGGCGGCCGCGGCCGGAACGGGGGTTGAGGTCCAGCTTCAGCGCCGAGGCGATGCGGGCGCCGCGCGGGGTGCCGGAGAACTCCGGCTTGGTGGTGTTCACCGGGTGCGCGCCGGCGTGGAAACGGGCGAAGTCCTTGTTCAGGGCGGCCTCGGCGGGCCGGTTGCCGGTCTCGTTGCGGACGATCAGCGGTGCGTCGATCGCGACCAGGCAGTCGCCGGCGGTGTAGGGCGCGAGCGCCGCGAGGATGTCCTCGTCGCTCTGGGCGGTGCTGACGTGCACCAGACCGCCGTCCTGGTCCAGCACGGCCAGCCCGGTGGGCTTGCGCTCGCCCCAGGCAAGATCCACTCCGACGTAGTACACAGGGTGAAGCCTGCCGTATCCGGCGTGCGGCGGCGCGCCGGGGGCGGGTGCGCAGCGTGACCCTCAGACCGGACCGAGGTCCACGATCACCCCGATCAGGGTCTCCGGTTCCCCGTCCGGGCCGGTCACGGTGGTGAGTGAGCCCTGACCGGCGAAGTGGCTGCCGTCCCTGCGCACCCAGGTCCAGCGGCGGGCACCGGCGGCCATCACCTCGGCGGCCGCCCGCACCGGGTCGGTCAGGCCGGTCTCGGCCATCGCCCGGTCCAGCTCGGCGGGCAGATGGTAGATCAGCGGCGTGCGCCGGCCGATCGTCTCCTCGGCCGTCCAGCCCAGCAGTTCCTGCGCGCCCCGGCCCCAGAAGGTGATCAGGTGGGTGGCCGGGTCGATCCCCACGATGGCCACGTTCGCCACGGCGTCCAGCGCCCGGTGGGTGCGCCGGAGGGCGGCCTCGGCCTCGCGGGTCGCGGTGACGTCGAGCACGGTGGAACGCACCTGGACCGCGGTGCCGTCCGGATCCCGGTCGATCCGGTTGCGCACGGTCATGATCCGCTCGGTGCCGTCCGGGCGCAGCAGGCGGAACTCCATGTTCGGCAGCCGCTCGGCGTCCGGCACCCGGGCGAGGGTCGCGGCCACCACGCCCCGGTCGTCCGGATGGATGTTCTCGAGGTAGGCCTCCGGGGCGGGGGAGACGCTGTCCGGCGAGTGCCCGAGCTGGGCGTAGAGCCCTTCGCTCCAGCGGGTCTCGCCGGTGCGCAGGTCCCAGACGGCGGTCCCGGTGCCGGCGATCTGTTCGGCCTCGGCCAGGTCGGCGCGGTCGTCCCGCGCGGCCCGGAGCAGCGCCGACTTCTCGGCGGCGGTCAGCACCACGCACAGCGTGCACAGAGTGGCGGCGAACAGGACCACCTGCACGGCCAGCGTCTGCGCCCAGGGCGGTTCCTGCACCACCGGGCCGCTGCCCTGCAGGGTGCCGACGGTGGCGATCAGGGCCATCAGCAGCAGCGAGCCCATCGCCCGGAGCGGGCCCAGCCGCAGCCCGCCCCAGATCAGCGGCACCGCGCAGACGAACGAGGGCACCACCGTCTGGCCGGTGCCGAACACCCCGCCGGCGACCGCCCCGGTCAGGGCCAGCTGGGCGGCCCACTCCAGGTCCAGCCGCCGGCGGCCCTCGGCCGGGGCGACCAGGAACAGGGGCGAGACCATCAGCAGGCCGAGCAGGTGAGCGCGCAGGTAGCCGTGGAAGAGCGGCCAGGCCGGGCCGGCGCCGTCGAGCACCTGGGTGAGGGTGAACACCAGGGCGCCGACCATGGCTCCGGAGACGGTGCACAGGGCGAAGCGGATGCCGGCCGTGGGGGAGTCGAGCAGCACGCCGCGGGGGAACGCCCGCCGGGCGAGCAGCGCCGTCAGCAGCAGCTCCCCGCCGTTGGCCAGCGCCAGGCCCAGCGCCGCGGCCACCCCGTAGTGGGTGTCGACACCGGTCAGGAAGAGGGCGACGGCCGATCCGGTCAGGGCGGCCGGCCAGTCGCGGGTGGGCAGGCGGGCCAGCAGCGCCACCGCCACGCCGCCCAGCGGCCACCAGACCGAGGCGCCCAGGTCCGGGTCGCGCAGCAGCCGGAAGGTCACCTGGGCCAGCACCAGGGCGGTGACCAGGGTCAGCCCGAGGAGCAGGGCCGAGCGGGCGAGCAGCCGGCCGGCCCCCACCTCCTCGCTGCCGCCACGCAGGCGGACGGCCGCAGTCGGCACCCAGCCTCTCCCGGTCGCGGGGCCCGGGCGTCGGCCCGGATCGTCGAGCACAGGATCGGCGGGGCGGGCTGGGCGCTTGACCTCCTCCCGCGTGTGTACCGTGGCCGGACCGGCCCGGATCAGTCCGGTCCGACGCGATCCGTGTGGAGGTCCACGTCATGAGAAGGCCAGCGGCACCTGTGCCGGCCGGAGCCGATCCGCAGTTCGCGGGCGAGCGGGCCCCGGCCTCCGAGGAGGTCGTGACGATCTGTCGCGACCTGCTGCGGATGGACACCAGCAACTACGGCGACAACAGCGGCCCGGGCGAGCGCAAGGCCGCCGAGTACGTGGCCGGGCTGCTGGCCGACGTCCAGATCGAGCCGCAGGTGTTCGAGAGCGAGCCGGGCCGCACCAGCGTGGTCGCCCGGATCCCGGGGGAGGCCTCCGACCGGCCCGCCCTGCTGGTGCACGGTCACCTGGACGTGGTGCCCGCGCAGAAGCAGGACTGGCAGGTCGACCCGTTCTCCGGCGAGGTGGTCGACGACTGCCTGTGGGGCCGCGGCGCCGTGGACATGAAGGACATGGACGCGATCATCCTGGCCACGATCCGCCAGATGCGGCACGAGGGCCGGCGCCCGCCGCGCGACATCGTGCTGGCCTTCATGGCCGACGAGGAGGCCGGCGGGGTCAAGGGCTCGAGCTGGCTGGTGGACAACCACCCGGGCCTGTTCGAGGGCGTGGACGAGGCGGTCAGCGAGGTCGGCGGGTTCTCCGTGGAGCTCCAGGGCCGGCGCACCTACCTGCTGCAGAGCGCCGAGAAGGGCATCGCCTGGGTGCGTCTGGTGGCCACCGGCCGGGCCGGGCACGGCTCGCAGGTGAACGGCGACAACGCGGTCACACACCTGGCCCAGGCCGTGGCCCGGATCGGCGCCCACCGGTGGCCCACGGTGATCCCGGCGACCGTGCAGGCGTTCTTCGAGGGCGTGCACGAGCAGACCGGCGTCCAGCTGCTGACCGGGCAGGAGGTGGACGTGGAGAAGCTGCGCGAGATGTTCGGCAGCACCGCGCGCTGGCTCGAGGCGACGGTGCAGAACACGGCCAACCCCACCGTGCTCGAGGCCGGCTACAAGCACAACGTCATCCCCGGCCAGGCCTCGGCCCTGGTCGACTGCCGGTTCCTGCCCGGTCAGCGGGACGAGCTGATGCGCACCCTGACCGAGCTGGCCGGTGAGCACGTGAAGGTCGAGGTGCTGCACAGCGACGTGGCGCTGGAGGCCGGTTTCGAGGGCGGGCTGGTGCAGGCCATGCGCCAGTCGCTGCTGGAGCTGGACCCGGGCGCGGCGGTGCTGCCCTACTGCCTCTCCGGCGGCACCGACAACAAGGCGTTCAGCCGGCTGGGCATCCGGGGCTACGGGTTCGCCCCGCTGAAGCTGCCGGCCGACCTCGACTTCGCCGGCATGTTCCACAGCGTCGACGAGCGGGTGCCGCTGGAGTCGCTGCGGTTCGGGGTGCGGGCGTTCGACCGGTTCCTGCAACTGGTCTGACGGTCGTTCCCGGGACCCGCGTCGCGCGGGTCCCGGGAAGGGCCTCACAGGGTCCGTTCGACCCGCATGATCCGGCGGCGCAGCCACACCCGCCGGCCGCCGCCGAACGAGATCTGCACCCGCGCGAGCTCCCAGCGGCCGTACTCGGCCTGCTCGGTGAGCAGCTGGCGGGCCTCGGCCCGCCCGGTCCCGCGGGGCAGGGAGAGGATCCGGTACTCGTAGTCCGGTGAGAACGGGGTGGCCGACGGGTCGGCCGGGCGCACCCGGGTGGCTGGATCTCGCACGTCATCGCTCAAGGCAGCTCTCTTCGCCGATATTCCGGACCGGTCACCGACACGTGTTCTGCTGATCCGCCCGTGTCCGCGGGCAGCCACGTCGGACCATGTCATCACGAACCGATACGGTCATGCCATGACGACGGAGCCCCGAGCTGCTCTTGACCGCCTGATTGCTGCTCTCGAGGCGCACCTCGAGGCAGCTTCCCGGCGGGCCGGTGAGGCCGACCCATCGGTGGTCGCGGCCTACCAGACCCTGGCCGACGCCTTCGAGACCTACGACGAGTCGCTCTACGACGCGTTCGACGAGGTCACCCCGTTCGTCCTGTACGACGACGCCGAGGACGCCCTGGCGAGCGACGACGAGGACGACGAGGACGGGGAGGACGACGACGACCTCGACGAGTACGACGACGAGGACGACGACGAGGACGACGACGAGGACGACGAGGACGCGGACGACGAGGTGGGCGACGGCACCGGCCGGCCCGCCACCGCCCCGCGCGCCTGAGTCCCGGTACCGGTCCCGGTCTCACCCCAGGGTGAGGCCGGGATCAGTCATGCCCGGAGCCGACCTCTCGCCGGCCTCTGCGGAAACTTCCCGGTAACGCGTAAGTCCCTCTCCGGAAACATCTTTCGCCCGGGTAGAAGTCGAAAACCCGGCAGTCTTAACGCATTCTCACGCGTTTCGAATTGACCAGGGCCCACTTCCGCCCGCAGGCTGGTCACTGACAGTCCTCAGTCACTAACTCTTGGTGATTTCTGAGACGAATTCTGGGCATGGACGCCCGATGCAACGCGATCCAGTACTGCCATGCACCTCCAGACGCCGCGAACGACGCCAGGAGAGAAGTCCATGAGCCAGGAATCCACGTCCACCGTCACTCCCTCCCGGCTGTCGGCCGGAGAACCCGACGGGCACGAAGCCACTGAACACACTGAACCCCAGCCACACTGGCGGGCCGACATCGAGGCGTCCCTGGTCGTCTTCCTGGTCGCCCTGCCCCTGTCGCTCGGCATCGCCGTCGCCTCCGGTGCCCCCGTGGTGGCCGGCATCATCGCTGCCGTCGTCGGGGGCATCGTCACCGGTCTCGTCGGCGGTGCCCCCCTCCAGGTCACCGGTCCCGCCGCGGGTCTCACCGCGGTGGTGGCGGGTCTGGTCTCCGAGCACGGCTGGCGGGTCACCTGCCTGATCACCGTGCTGGCGGGAGTCGTCCAGATCGGCTTCGGCCTGACCCGGGTGGCCCGGGCCGCGCTGGCCATCTCGCCGGCCGTGGTGCACGGCATGCTCGCCGGGATCGGCCTGACCATCGTGGTCGGCCAGCTGCACGTGCTGCTGGGGGCCGACTCCCGCAGCTCGGCGCTGGAGAGCATGCTCGAACTGCCCGGCCAGGTCCTCACCCTGCACACCGCCTCGGCGCTGCTCGGGGTGGGCACCATCGCCCTGAACCTGGTGTGGCCCCGGCTCACCCGGCACCTGGGCCCGCTCGGTCAGGTGCCGGCGCCACTTGCCTCGGTCACCCTGATGACGCTCGCCTCGCTGCCGTTCGCGGTCGAGCGGGTCGATCTGCCCGGCAACCTGCTCACCGCCCTGCAGCTGCCGGAACTGCCCGAGCAGGCCTGGCTCTCGGTCGGCGTGGGCGTGCTCACCGTGGCCCTGGTGGCCAGCGTGGAGACGCTGCTGTCGTCGGTCGCGGTGGACAAGATGCACCAGGGCCGCCGGGCCGACCTCGACCGTGAGCTCCTCGGCCAGGGCTCGGCCAACATCCTCTCCGGCCTGGCCGGCGGGCTGCCGGTCACCGGGGTGATCGTGCGCAGCGCCACCAACGTGCGGGCCGGGGCGAAGACCAAATGGTCGGCCGTGCTGCACGCGGTCTGGGTCGCGCTGTTCTCGGTGGTCCTGGTCTCGGTGGTGAAACAGATCCCGCTGTCGGTGCTGGCCGGGCTCCTCGTGGTGATCGGCATCGGGCTGGTCAATCTCGGCCACCTGCGCAGTGCCCACCGGCACGGCGAGGGCGCGGTCTGGGTGGTCACCCTGGCCGGGGTGCTGGTCCTGAACCTGCTCGAAGGGGTGCTCCTGGGCATCCTGGTGGCGCTCGGTTTCGCGGCCCGCCGCACGATCGCGGCCAAGGTGCAGGTCATCCCGGCCGGTACCGCCGAAGGCACCTGGCGGGTGGTCCTGACCGGCACGCTGACCTTCGTGGCGCTGCCCCGTCTGGCCCGGCGGCTGGGCAGCATCCCTGAGGGGGCGCCGGTCCGGCTCGACGTCGAGCTGGACTTCCTCGACCAGGCGGCTTCGGAACACCTGCTCGGCTGGGTGCAGGAGCATCGCCGGGCGGGTGGCACGGTGACGGTCCGGGAACAGGGTGCGGCCGTGCTGAGCGAGGTCGTCGGTGGTGGGAAGCCGCCCCGGGGAAGGGTTCTGGACGGCGCGATGCCGTCGGCGCCGTGGAGCCATGGCAAGGTCGAGATCTCGTCCGACAGCGAGCCTGAGGAGCCCGAGACCCCGAGCCAACTGATGGACGGGGTGGGCAACTTCCACGATCGCCTCGCCCCCCGGATGCGGGGAGTTCTGCACGAACTGCGTGAATCCCAGTCGCCCAGCACGTTGTTCATCACGTGCGCCGACTCCCGGGTGGTGCCCAACCTGATCACCGACTCGGGCCCGGGTGACCTGTTCACCGTGCGCAACGTCGGAAACCTGGTGCCGGTAAGGCCTTCCGATCCGGGTGACTCGACCCTCGCGGCGGTCGAGTACGCGGTGGGGGTGCTCGGGGTGACCACCATCGCGGTCTGCGGGCACTCCGGCTGCGGGGCCATGCGGGCGCTGCTGGAGCCGTCGGCCGAGGCTGAGGGGGCCTTACCGGGCTGGCTCGCCCACGCCGAGGAGTCGCTGAGCGCGTTCCGGGCCCAGGCGGGCACCGACGACGTTGCCCGGCTGGCCGAGGTCAACGTTGTCGTCCAGCTCCGCCACCTGATGGAACACCCGCTGGTGCGTCGCCGGGTGGAGGCCGACCGGCTCGAGCTGGTCGGCATGTTCTTCGACATCGGCGCCGCCGAGGTGCGGGTGCTGGAACCGGAGAGCGGCGAGTTCAGCCTCCCCGCCGGGGTCTGACGAGGGTCTGACGAGGCGGACCGGGTGGCCCAGCTCACCGGGAACCACCCGGTCCACCTCGATCACAGGGCTGAGAGCGAGACCTCGTCGAGCACGCCCAGGATCTCGACCGGCAGCTGCACGTCCTCACTGCCCAGGGCCTGCCGCAGCTGGGCCCCGGTGCGCGCCCCGAGCAGCACCGAGCTGATGCCGGGGCGGTCGCGGGCCCAGGCCAGCGAGATCTCCAGCGGGGAGAAGCCCAGGCCGTCGGCCGCCGCGATCACCGCATCGGTGATCCGGCGGGACGAGCGGTCGAGGTAGGGCTCGACGAACTGGGCCAGGTGCGCCGAGGCCGCGCGCGAGTCGGCCGGGGTGCCGTGCCGGTACTTGCCGGTGAGCACGCCCCGGCCGAGCGGGGACCAGCCGATCACCCCCAGGCCCAGGTGCTGGCTGGCGGGGATGAGTTCGTTCTCGGCCTGGCGCTGCACCAGGGAGTACTCGGTGTGCACGGCGGCCAGGGGCTGCCCCCCGGTGGCGGCGAGCGCCGCCTGCCAGGAGTCGACGTTGGCCACCCCGGCGTAGCGGGCCCGGCCCGAGCGCACGGCGGTCTCCAGGGCCGACAGCGTCTCCTCGAGCGGCACCGCGGAACTCCAGCCCGGCGCCGTCCACAGATCCACGTGGTCGGTGGCCAGCCGGTTCAGCGACGCGTCGAGGGCGGCGAGCAGGGAACGGCGGGAGAGGTCGGGGCCCTGGCGGTGCAGCGGCACCACGGCCTTGGCCGAGATCACCAGTTCCTCGCGCACCCCGTGGGCCTGGTGCAGCTTGCCCAGCGTCTCCTCGCAGGCCCCGGCGCCGTAGCGGCTGCCCACGTCGACCAGTGTCCCGCCGGCCTCGAGAAAATCTCTCAGCTGGTCGGCCGCCTCGTCCGGATCGGTCTCCCGGCCCCACGTCATGGTGCCCAGGCCCAGCCTGGAGACACGCAGACCGGTGCGGCCCACGTAGCGCTGCTCCATAAACGGCCAACTTAGCGTGCAGCAGTGCCCGGCGGCGCCTGCCCCAATGGGCGAACTAGGCTCTACCCGTGCCCACAGTTCTCCTGGTCCGCCACGGCCGCACGGCGGCCAACGCCTCCGGCGTCCTGGCCGGCTGGACCCCCGGCGTCGGTCTCGACGAGACCGGTCAGGCCCAGGCCCGCACCCTCGCCGCCCGGCTCGAGAAGATCCCCCTGCGGCTCGCCGTGGCCAGCCCGCTGCAGCGCTGCCAGGAGACCGCCTCGGCGCTGCTGGGCCCCGACGGCCCGGCGCTGCTCACCGACGACCGCCTGGGCGAGTGCCACTACGGCGACTGGACCGGCCGCCCGCTGAAGGAACTGGCCCAGGAGAAGCTCTGGCCGGTGGTCCAGGCGCATCCCTCGGCCATGACGTTCCCGGGCCCCGACGGCGAGTCGATGCCCGACATGCAGCACCGGGCGGTCGCCGCGGTCCGCGAGTACGACGCCCGGGTCGCCGAGGAGTTCGGCGAGCACGCGATGTGGCTGGCGGTCTCGCACGGCGACGTGATCAAGGCGATCCTGGCCGACGCCCTCGGCATGCACCTCGACCAGTTCCAGCGGCTGGTGGTCGACCCCTGCTCGGTCTCCGTGATCCGTTTCACACCGCTGCGCCCGTTCGCCGTACGGGTCAACGACTCCGGCGTGGATCTGGCTGCTCTGGTGCCGGTTCCGCCGCCGGCGGGGCAGGAGGGCCTGGCCGAGTCGGACGCCGCGGTCGGCGGCGGCAGCGGCGGTGCGGCGAGCGCGACCGGAAAGTCATAGGGTCGCCTCATGCCGCGCCAGGTGTACGAGTACGAGTCGCCGGACCGGTTCGTCGCGGGGACGACGGGCCAGCCCGGGTCCCGCACCTTCTTCCTCCAGGCCCGGGCCGGTAACCGGCTGACCACCGTGCAGCTCGAGAAGCAGCAGGTGTCGGTGCTGGCCGAACGGGTCGACGAACTGCTCGACGAGGTGCTGCGCCGCAGCCAGGGCAACGCCACCGTGCCCGCCCTGGCGCCCACCCGCACCGAGGACACGGCCCCGCTGGACACCCCGATCGAGGAGGAGTTCCGGGTCGGCACGATGAGCCTGGCCTGGGACGGCGAGCTCGAGCGGGTCGTCATCGAGTGCTTCGAGGCGGGCGAGAACCTCAACGAGGACGAGGACGAGCTGCCCGACAACGACGAGGACGCCGAGGGGGCGGTGCTGCGGGTCTCGCTGGCCGGGGCCGCCGCGCGGGCCTTCGCCAAGCGCGCCCTGGCGGTGGTCGGCGCCGGCCGCCCGCCCTGCCCGTTCTGCACGTTCCCGCTGGATCCGGAGGGGCACATCTGCCCCCGGGCGAACGGGTACCGGCGCTGATCGCGCGGATGGAAGAGCCGGAACTGCTCAAGCTGCTGGCCGAGGGCGAACTGGAGATCCAGGGCCGGATCGCCGGGGCCAGCAACGCCACGCTCTACGCGGCGGTGAGCCTGGACGGGGTGGCCACCGGCTGCGTGTACAAGCCGATCTCGGGCGAGAAGCCGCTGTGGGACTTCCCTTCCCGCACCCTGGGCCTGCGCGAGACGGCCAGCTACGTGCTGTCCGCGCACACCGGCCTGGACGTGGTCCCGCCCACCGTGCTGCGCGAGGGCCCGTTCGGCCCGGGCAGCGTGCAGCTGTGGATCAACGCGCCCGCCGACCACGAGCCGGCCACCGGCCTGGGCGGCCTGCCGCTGGCGGTCGAGCCGGTGATGGGGGAGCCGGGTGCGGGGGTGGTCGACGTGGTGGCCCCCGAGGCGCTGCCTCAGGACTGGAAGCGCGTGCTGGTGGCCGAGGACGCGGCCGGCGACCCGGTGGTCCTGGCCCACGCCGACGATCCCGGGCTGCGGCGGATCGCCCTGTTCGACGCGGTGGCCAACAACACCGACCGCAAGGGCGGGCACATCCTGCGCGGCACCGACGGCCGGCTCTACGGCGTCGACCACGGCCTCACCTTCAACCTGGACGACAAGCTGCGCACCGTGCTGTGGGGCTGGGCGGGTGAAAGGCTCGGCGAAGAGGCCTGTGAGCTTCTCGACGCCCTGGTGACCGACCTCACCGGCGACGGGGAGCTGCGCACGGTCCTGGCCGGTCTGCTGGAGGGCGACGAGATCGACCGGACCGCCCGGCGGGCCGCTCAGCTGCTGCGTCGGGGCCGGTTCCCGAAGCCGCCGGGAGACTGGGCCGCGATCCCCTGGCCACCCTTCTGACGAACTGCGTTTTATTCCAAAACCCGCCCGGGACCTGCACAGACAGGCCCGCGGGGTGTCGGTTAGGCTCCGGACGTGATCCCCTGGCCTTCTCCCGCCGTCCCCCGTCTGCCCGGCACCGGTGCCCCGGTCCGCATCTTCGACTCCGCCGAGCGGCAGCTGGTCACCACGCAGCCCGATGGTGAGGCCCGCATCTACGTCTGCGGGATCACCCCCTACGACGCCACCCACATCGGGCACGCGTCCACCTACGTGGCCTTCGACCTGCTCAACCGCGCCTGGCGGGACGCCGGGCACGAGGTCTTCTACGTGCAGAACGTCACCGACGTGGACGACCCGCTGCTGGAGCGCGCGAACGCCACCGGCGACGACTGGCGGGCCCTGGCCGACCGGGAGACCGAGCGCTTCAAGGACGACATGATCGCCCTGGGCGTCCTCGCCCCCCGGGTGTTCATGACCGCGGTGGAGGCGATCCCGCTGGTCGTCGACGCCGTGCAGAACCTGGTCAAGGCGGGCAAGGCATACCTGGTGCCCACGCCCGACGCGCTGCACCCGGGCGCGCAGGACGTGTACTTCGACGTCACCACCGACCCGGACTTCGGCCGGGTGGCCCGGCTGTCCGAGGACGAGGCCCGGGTCACCTTCGCCGAGCGTGGCGGAGACCCCGACCGGGCGGGCAAACGTCATCCGTTGGACGCTCTGCTCTGGCGGGTGGCCCGTGAGGGCGAGCCCTCGTGGGAGGGCGAGACCCTGGGTGCCGGGCGGCCGGGCTGGCACATCGAGTGCGCCTCGATCGCCCTGGAGCACCTCGGGATGGGCTTCGACGTGCAGGCCGGGGGAGACGACCTGCTCTTCCCGCACCACGAGATGAGCGCCTCGCACGGCCAGGTGATCACCGGTCAGGCGCCGTTCGCCCGGCACTACGCCCACGCCGGCATGGTCCGCCTGGACGGCGAGAAGATGAGCAAGTCCCGGGGCAACCTGGTGTTCGTGTCCAAGCTGCGCGAGGCCGGCGTGGATCCGCAGGTGATCCGCCTGGCCCTGCTGGCCCACCACTACCGCACCAGCTGGGACTGGACCGACGAGAACCTCAGCGCCGCGCAGATCCGGCTCGAGCGCTGGAAGGACGCGATGTCCCGGCAGGAGGGCGCCGACCCGGAGCCGGTGCTGGCCGCCGTACGTCAGGCCATCGGCACCGACCTGAACGCGCCCGAGGCCCTGGCCGCGGTCGACGCCTGGGTGGATGCGACGCTCGGCGGGGACACCTCGGTGGATGCTGCCCCCGGTCTGGTGGGGCGTACCGTCGACGCCCTCCTCGGCGTGCGCTTCTGAGCAGCTGAACGCAGGAAAGGCCCGCCGCAGCGGGCCTTTCCTGTTCTCACATCATGCCGGGCTTGGGACCCTCGTCACCCGGGTCCCGCCGGCGCAGGTACCGCTCGAACTCCTTGGCGATCGCCTCGCCGCTGGCCTCCGGCAGGTCGGCCGTGTCCTTCGCCTGCTCCAGCTGGCGCACGTACTCGCCGATCTCGGTGTCCTCCTCGGCCAGTTCGTCCACCCCGCGCTCCCAGGCCCGCGCGTCCTCGGGCAGGTCGCCCAGCGGGACGGTGACGTCGAGCACGTCCTCGATCCGCCGCAGCAGGGCCAGCGTGGCCTTGGGCGAGGGCGACTGCCCCACGTAGTGCGGCACCGCCGCCCACAGCGAGAGGCTGGGCAGCCCGGCCTTGGTCGCCGTGTCCTGCAGCACCCCCACGATCCCGGTCGGGCCCTCGTACCGGGAGGGCTCCACCGCCAGCTTGTCCAGCAGCCGCTCGTCGTCGCTGGTGGTGGTCACCGGGATCGGCCGGGTGTGCGGCACGTCGGCCAGCAGCGCGCCCAGCGTGATCAGGGTGCCGACCTTGAGGTCGTCGGCGTACTGCAGCACCTCCCCGACGAAGCGGCGCCAGCGCATCGACGGCTCGATCCCGCGCACGATCACCACGTCCCGGCTCGCCCCCGGCGGCCGCGCCCAGTACAGGCGGGTGGTGGGCCAGGTGATCGAGCGCCGGCCGTCCTCGTCCACGCCCACGCTGGGCCGGTTCACCTGGAAGTCGTGGTACTCCTCGGGATCCAGCTCGCCGACGCTCTGCGCCCCCCAGACCTTCTCCAGGTGCGCCATCGCCCCGCTGGCGGCCTCGCCCGCGTCGTTCCAGCCCTCGAAGGCAGCCACCATCACGGGGTCCCGCAGCGGCGGCACGCCCGACAGATCCGTCACGCCTTCTCCTCGCTCACATCTTCGTCGTCTTCGTCATCCGGCAGCCGGTGGGCCCGGTGGGCCCGTCGCGGCCCCCAGCCTAAGGGCGCCCGGGCTCTCCTGCGGATGGCTGTCCCCAACGCTCTAGACTCGCCGAAGAATCCGGCTCGGCCGCGTCCGCGCACCGTCCACCCCCAGAGGCGAGAACCACAGCATCGTGAACGACAGCCGTTCCCCCCAGCCGAACCCCTCCGCTCCCGCCCACCCCGCCGACCTCAGGGCTTCCGGCCTGCCCGCGGCGGTGCTGTGGGACATGGACGGGACCCTGGTCGACACCGAGCCGTACTGGATGGCCGAGGAGCACCTGCTGGTCTCCGAGTTCGGCGGCACCTGGTCCGACGAGCACGCGCACAACCTGATCGGCAACGCGCTGATCGACTCGGCGCACTACATCCAGGAGCACGGCGGTGTCACCCTGCCCGCCGAGGAGATCATCGACCGGCTCACCACCGGGGTGGTGCGGCGGATCGCCGTGGAGGTGCCCTGGCGGCCCGGCGCCCGCGAGCTGCTCACCGAGCTCAACGAACTGGGCGTGCCCTGCGCCCTGGTCACCATGTCGTACCGGGAGATGGCCGAGGCGATCGTCGGCACCCTGCCCGGCTCGTTCTTCCGGTTCCTGGTCACCGGCGACGAGGTCACCCGGGGCAAGCCGCACCCGGAGCCCTACCTGAAGGGCGCCGAGCTGCTCGGGCTGGCCCCGGCCCAGTGCGTGGCCATCGAGGACAGCCTGACCGGGATCGCCTCGGCCGAGGCCGCCGGGGTTCCCGTGCTGGCCGTGCAGCATCTGGTGCCGGTGCCCGAGGGCCCCGGCCGCACGGTGGTCGAGACCCTGGCCGGCTGGAGTGCCAAGGATCTGGGCCAGTTGCTCTTCTGAAAGAACTTCGAACAATGGACGTCCGCCCGCCCCGATCGGGGCGGGCGGACGTCCATCGGTGGTCGGGTTACTCGGCGGTGATGGCCCGCAGCACGTCCAGGCGCACCGCGCGCCAGGCCGGCATGATCGCCGCGAACATCCCGGCGATCGCCGAGGCGACCAGGACGACCACCAGCGTCGCCCACGGGATGGACAGCGTCTCCAGCCCCTGGGAAACCAGGGCCCGCTGCAGCACCAGCCCGAGCACCAGGCCCAGCGCCATGCCCAGCACCGCACCGAACACCGCGGTGCTGACCGACTCGGCGCTGATCATCCGCCGCAGCTGACGCCGGCTCATCCCGACCGCCCGCAGCAGCCCGATCTCCCGGGTGCGCTCGAACACCGACAGGGCCAGGGTGTTCACGATGCCCAGCACCGCGATCAGCACGCTCAGCGCGAGCAGGGCGTAGATCAGGTAGAGCAGCTGGTTGATCTGCGCCGCCTGGGCGTCGGCGAACTCCTCGCCGTCCTGCACCGAGACCACCAGGAACGGCTCGACGGTCTTGGTCAGCTCCTCGCGCAGCCCGGCGGAGTCGGCCCCGTCGGACTTCACGTAGAGCAGGAAGTCACCCTGCTGAGCAGGGGGGACCGCCTCGGAGTACAGCTCCATCGGGAAGAGCACCTGGGCGTTGTCCAGCGGCAGCGAGTCCTCGATGATCCCGCCGACGGTCAGTTCCTGACCGACCTGGGTGCCGATGTCGGCCGGGGGCAGCTGGTCGCCGACCTTCCAGCCCCGGTCGTCGGCGATGCTCTGGCTGATCACCACCTGACCGGAGTCGAGCGCGTCCAGCGAGCCCGCGTTCACCTGGACCTTGATGTTCTCGCTGATCGCGCGGGCCTCGGCGGCGACCGCGTAGACCCCGTCGCCGTCGATCTGCATCGGCACGTCCCGCACGGTGGCCACCGAGGTGACCCCGGAGAGCTTCTCGACCTCGTCGGCCACCGTGGTGGGGATGACGCTCGCCCCGCCGGTGCTCAGCACGTAGTCGGCCGACAGGTCGGTCTCCACCGCCTCCGCCACGCTGGCGTTGGCCGAGGAGGCGAACACCCCGACGCTCGACATCAGGGCCAGGCCGATCATCAGCGCACTGGCCGTGGTCGCCGTGCGGCGCGGGTTGCGCAGCGCGTTCTCCCGGGCCAGCCGGCCGACGGTGCCGTAGATCCGGGTGTACGGCGCCGCCACCAGCCGGACCACCGGACGGGTCAGCCACGGCGCGGCCACCAGCAGGCCGAGCAGCAGCAGAGCGGCGCCCAGGCCGATCAGCGGCCAGTTCGGCTCGTCACCCAGCGAACTCGGCAGCACCGCGGCGAAACCGAGCAGCACCAGCACCAGGCCGATGATGCCGCGCCGCAGCACCCCGCCCGGAGGCACCTGCGCGTCGTCGCGCAACGCGGCCATCGGCGGCACCTTGGCGGCGCGCAGAGCCGGCATCACCGCCGACAGCATGGTCACCACCAGACCCACCAGCAGGCTGATCACGACCGTGTTGACGCTGACCGGCAGACCACCGGTGATCTCCAGGCCGAAGGTCTCGACCAGAGCCTGCAGCCCGGCCGCGAGCAGCACGCCCAGACCGAGGCCGATCAGCGAGCCGACCAGGCCGAGGATCGCCGCCTCACCGAGCACCACCCGCAGCACCTGACCGCGGGAGGCCCCGACCGCCCGCAGCAGGGCCAGTTCCCGGGTGCGCTGGGCGACCAGCATGGAGAACGTGTTGGCGATGATGAACGCGCCCACGAACACCGCGATCGAGGCGAAGACCAGCAGGAACGTGGTGATGAAACCGATCCCCGAGGCGACCGCGTCCTTCTGCTCGTCGTAGAACTCGGAGCCGGTGATCGCCTCGGCGCCGGCCGGGATCACCGAGGACACGGCGTCGCGCAGCTGCTCCTGGCTGACCCCGTCGTCGGCGCCCAGGGTGAACGAGGGCACCTTCCCGTCGGGCGCCCAGGTGTCGATCGCGGTCTGCTCGTCCAGCAGCACCAGGGTGGCGCCGGCCAGACCGGAACCGAAGTCGAACGAGCCGGTGATGGTGACGTCCTGCGGGTCGTTCTGGATCAGCGCCCGCGTGGTGTCCCCGACCTTCAGTCCGGCCAGCTCGAGCGTGGTGTTCTCGACGAGCACCTCGCCCTTCTTCTCCGGACCGCGACCGTCGGTCAGCTCGACCACCGGGTCGTCGGGGTAGTAGGCGAAGCCCAGGTTGGGCGCGCCGCCGTTGCGGGCCGCGGTGCCGTCCTCGCCGACCAGGATCGCGGTGCCGCCCATGTCGGCCGCCACCCGCTCGACCCCGTCCACCGCCTGCAGCTGTTCGCGCAACGACAGCGGCAGCGGCTCGCGCTGCCGGGTGCCGTCGAAGGTGGTGGTCTCCAGCTCGGCCCCGCGCACCTGCACGTCGGTGCCGGCCGAGGTCTGCTCGACGATGCCGTCGAACGTGCGGTTGATGCTGCCGCTGAGCACCAGCGTGCCCGCGACCAGCGCCACCCCCAGGCAGACGGCCAGCGCGGTGAGCGCGAAACGCAGCCGGTGGGTGAAGATTCCCTTGACGGTGACCTTGAGCATGTCAGCTACGCCGTCCAACGGCGTCGAAGCCCCGCATCCGCTCGAGGACCTTGTCGGCCGTCGGCGCCGCCATCTCGTCGACGATCTCGCCGTCGGCCAGGAACAGCACGCGGTCGGCGTACCCGGCCGCGACCGGGTCGTGCGTGACGATCACGATCGACTGGCCGAACTCGCGCACCGAGTTCTGCAGGAACGAGAGGATCTCGGCGCTGGCCCGCGAGTCCAGGTTGCCGGTCGGCTCGTCGGCGAAGACGATCGCCGGGCGGCTGACCAGGGCCCGGGCGCAGGCGACGCGCTGCTGCTGGCCGCCGGAGAGCTCGGTGGGGCGGTGGCTCAGCCGGTCGCGCAGGCCGACGGTGTCGACCACCCGGTCGAACCACTCCTGGTCGACCTTGCGCCCGGCGATGTCCAGCGGCAGCGTGATGTTCTCCTTGGCGGTCAGCGTGGGCACCAGGTTGAACGACTGGAAGATGAAACCCAGCCGGTCCCGCCGCAACTGCGTCAGCGCCTTGTCCTTCAGCCCCCGCACCCGCACCCCGTCGATCTCGACCTCGCCGTCGGTGGGCCGGTCGAGGGCGGCCATGCAGTGCATGAGGGTGGACTTGCCGGACCCGGAGGGGCCCATGATGGCCGTCATCTCACCCCGGCCGAAGTCGACGCTGACCCCCCGCAGAGCCTTGACCTGTGCCTCGCCCGTACCGTAAATCTTCTGCAGATCAACCGCTCTCGCGATCGCTTCGGTTCCCACCGTGTTCTCCCCTGAGTCGTCGGACTGCACAGCATGGGGACTCCGTATCCCCCCAGAGATCACCGGTCCGAGCCGGCCGAAGGCGCCTTGCGACGCCGACCTCGGCCGGGCCGCGGCGAGCGCGTCCCGGCAGTGATCCAATTACGCCCGAGGCATGAGCCCCCTCACCTCGGGTTCCACCCTGAGTACAACCCCGATCTTGCTCCGTACCGGGCCAGGGGTCGTCCACCGGTCGGCGGACATTTTGTCATCCGGGCGGTGGGCCGGGCCGGGAATTACCGGTCGGCCGGCTCGGCTCCGGGACGCCGGTAGGGGCAGCTCAGCAGCGTGCGGCCGGGATCAGGGGATCTCGTGGGGTGCCGTCCAAACCCTGAATTGACGGACGCCCGTGGCCGGGGACCCGACGTCAGCGGCCCTTGGGCACGGATGGGCCGGGGATGGAGATGCGGGACGGCCGGGGGCGGGCCTGGGAACCAGAGGACGAGATGGCCCGGGGAGGGCACGGGAGGGGCACGGGGAGGGGGCACGGGGAGGGAAGGCGGAAGCGGCTTCGGAACGTCTGTGTCCGGAGCGAGCAGCCGTCCGGACAATGCGGCTGGCGGCTGGCGGCTGGCGGCTGGCGGAATCGGGAGACTGGTACGCCGCGCCCTCGCTCGCCCCCTGCTCGCTCGCGCCCTACTCGACTGGCTGCTTCGGCTCCTCCGACCCGACTGGCTGCTTCGGCTCCTCCGACCCGACCGGCTGTTCCGGCACCCCCGACCCGACCGGCTGCTCCGGCTCCTCCGGCGTGATGCCCAGCACCCGGGCCCGGGCCTCGGGCGGGATGGGCGGCGGGGTGCCGCCCTTGGCGGGGCAGAGGGCGTGGTGGTCGCACCAGGTGCACAGACGGCTGGGGGAGGGGCGCCAGTCGCCGGTCTCGGCGGCCAGGGCGATCGCCTCCCACAGGGCCTTCACCTTGCGTTCCACGGCGAGCAGGTCCTGCTCGTCGGGTTCGTAGCGCAGGATCTCGCCGTTGCCCAGGTAGACCAGCTGCAGCACGGTGGGCAGACGGCCGCGGGTGCGCCAGAGCACCAGGGCGTAGAACTTCATCTGGAACAGGGCCTTGGCCTCGAACGCCTCGCCGGGGGAGCGGCCGGTCTTGTAGTCGACCACCCGCAGCCGGCCGTCGGCCGCCACGTCGAGCCGGTCCACGTAACCGCGCAGCACCAGGTCGTTGTCGAGGGTGGTCTCGACGTAGAGCTCGCGGTCGGCCGGCTCCAGACGGGTCGGGTCCTCCAGGGCGAACCAGCGGCCGATCAGCTCCGACGCCGAGGCCAGCCAGGCCTCCAGGTCGGCCTGGGCCCCCGGCCTCTCCTGGTTCTCACCGCCCCCGGCTGCTTCCCCGCGTGCTTCCCCGCGTGCTTCCCCAGGTGCTTCCTCGGGTGCTTCCTCGGGTGCTTGCCCGGCTGCTTCCACTGCCGGCCGCCCGGACCCGTCGCCGCTCAGAGCGGGCTGCTCCGAGGACTGCTCCGAGGTCTGCTCCAAGGTCTGCTCAGAGGTCTGCTCAGCTGGCCGTCCCCCACTCGCCGGCCCCACTGAGCCCTCGCCACCCCCGGAACCAGCACTATGGTCTTGCGAACCCGTCCCGGCCTGCTCTTGGCCGCCCGTGCGGGCCTGCTCTTCGCTGCCCGTGCGGGCCCGCTCTTCGCCGTCCGCGCCAACTTGCTCGTCACCACCCGGGCCCGGCCCCCCGAACAACTGCGCCGCCTCGGGCCGCTCGGCCAGCACCTTCTCCCAGGAAGGCTGCAGCAGATCCCGCGCGGCCTGGAGCGTGCGCTGCTCGGCGGGCAGGTCGAACAGGCTCTCCAGCACGGTGTGCACCACCGTGCCGCGCAGGGCAGCAGGACTGGGACGCTCGGGCAGGCGGTCGACCACGCGGAAGCGGTAGAGCAGAGGGCACTGCATGAAGTCGGAGGCCCGGGAGGGGGACAGGGCGGCGGCCATACGAAGACCCTAGACGTGGGGTCCGACAGTTCACCGAGCCCGCGCCCGGCGTCCGGAATGTCCCGGTGAGCGCCCGCCCGGCCTGCCCTAACATCTGCCTTGTGAGCAATCCCGGGCCCGGTGGGCAGATCCGGCACCCGCACCCGTCCCCGCCGAACGTGCGGCGACGATGAGCGCGGCCGACGAGGCCGTGCGCACCGAGTCGGGGATCCGCCTGGGCCGGGTCGGCCCGGTGCCGGTCTACCTGCGCCCGTCCTGGTTCCTGATCGCGGTGGTGATGACCGCGCTGTTCGCCCCCACCGTGCGCGCCTGGGTGGACGTGACCGGGCCGCTCACCTACGTCATCGCCCTCGTCTTCGCCCTGATCCTGCTGCTCAGCGTGTTCGTGCACGAGGCCGCGCACGCCGTGGCGGCGGCCGCCACCGGCACCCCGGCCACGGCCATCGTCCTGGACCTGTGGGGCGGCCACACCGCCTTCGACGCACCCTCGGCCTCGCCCTGGCGGGCGATCGTGGTGGCCGTCGTCGGCCCGCTGTCCAACCTGCTGATCGCGCTCGGCGCCGACCGGGCGATGGAGCAGGCCGAGCCCGGCTCGGTGGCCCGGCTGCTGCTCGCCGCCACCGCCACCTCGAACCTGGTGGTCGCGGTGTTCAACGCCCTGCCCGGCCTGCCGCTCGACGGCGGCCGGGTGGTCGAGGGCGTGGTCTGGCGGATCAGCGGCAATCGCCTGGTGGCAGCCGTGTTCGCGGGTAACGCCGGGCGGGTCGTCGCGGTCGGCACGGTGGTCTACGCGGCCTGGTCGGTGGCCACCGGCGAGCACCGGATGAGCAGCGCGGTCTGGCTGGTCCTGGTCGGTTTCCTGCTCTGGCGCGGGGCCGGGCAGGCGGTCGAGGCGGCGCGCTGGAACATCCGGGCCGAGGCGGCGCTGATCGACGACCTGTTGCAGCCCGCCGTCGCCGTCCCCTCCAACGCCACGGTGGCCGGGGCCCTGATGTCGGCTGCCGGGGCCGGGGCCACGGCCGTGGTGGTGCTCGACGTGTACGGCCGGCCGGCGGCGATCGTCGACGAGCACGCGGCGGCCGGGGTGCCCGCTGCCCGGGCCGAGGAGGTCGGGGCCAACGCGGTGGCCGAGGCCCTGCCCGACGGTGCGGTGCTCACCACCGGCCTGGCCGGGCAGTCGCTGATCCAGGCCCTGCAGGACGCCCCGTCCGCCCGTTACGCCGTGCTCGGCCCCGACGAGGTGGTGGTCGGCGTTCTCGACTGGGAAGACGTGGCCCGCTTCGTCGCCCCCTGAAGGCGGGCTGACAAACGTCCTCAAACAAAAACAGCCCCCCGGGCACCCGGCACCACCCACCCCCCCACCGCCCATAGACTCGCTCCTCATGACCGAAGCACCCCCCGCCCCGACCGGCGCCGAACACCGCCGGGGCCCGTTCCGGGAAGGTGACCGGGTGCAGCTCACCGACCCCAAGGGCCGGCTGCACACGATCACCCTCGCCCCGGGCAAGCAGTTCCACACCCACCGCGGGTACTTCCGCCACGAGGAGCTGATCGGGCAGCCCGACGGCTCGGTCGTGCGCAACACCGCCGGGGTCGAGTACCTGGCGCTGCGCCCCCTGCTGGCCGACTACGTTCTGTCGATGCCGCGCGGTGCCGCCGTGGTGTACCCGAAAGACTCCGGCCAGATCGTGCAGATGGCCGACATCTTCCCCGGGGCCCGGGTCATCGAGGCCGGTGTTGGGTCCGGCGCCCTGACCATGTCGCTGCTCAGGGCCGTGGGCGACACCGGCCTGGTGCACTCCTACGAGCGCCGCGAAGACTTCGCCGACATCGCCAGGGCCAACATCGAGACCTTCTTCGGCGGTGAGCACCCGGCCTGGCAGATCACCGTGGGTGACGTGGCCACCGACGTGGTGGAGACCGACGCCGACCGGTTCGTGCTCGACCTGCTGGCCCCCTGGGACTGCCTCGAGGCGGTGGCCAAGGCGCTCGTGCCCGGTGGCGTGCTGATCTGTTACGTGGCCACCGCCACCCAGCTCTCCCGCACCGCCGAGGCCCTGCGCGCCGACGGCCGTTTCACCGAGCCGCAGGCCTGGGAGTCGATGGTGCGCGGCTGGCACCTCGAGGGGCTGGCGGTGCGCCCGCAGCACCGCATGGTCGGTCACACCGGCTTCCTGCTCACCACCCGGCGGATGGCCGACGGGCTCACCGCGCCGGCCCGTCGCCGGCGTCCGGCCAAGGCCGCCTCCGAGGGCGAGGCCGGTGTCTCCGAGGCCTGGGGCGAGTGGACCGCCGACGACCTCGGCGAGCGCCCGGTGTCCGACAAGAAGGTGCGCAAGGTGCGGCGCGAGGTCACCAACACGCCGTCGGAGCTGGTTGCGCTGCAGGAAGATCTGGACACCGACCCCGCCGCGGAACACGACGACGACCCGCGTCCAGGTTTCGATCCTGCTAATTGATGGCTTCCCGGACTGGATTTTTCGCCGTTCGCGGGTAAAGGTCGGTCCAAGGAGCGGTCCTGGCCGGTCGGGAGAACAGGGGAGGAGATCTGCGTCACCTTGGCTGTCCGGCAGTGGAAGTCTCGGTGACGATTGAGCCACCCATTGTCACTCCGAACGTGTCAGGATGCTCCTTTCCCGGTCGCCGACGGAGTGGGCCGGGCACGAGATTTCATCTCGTGGATGGATTTACGCCGCCACGCCGTTAGGTGTGCAGGCGGGCTAGGGTCGAGTCATCGACCTTGCGCCGGACGGGAGGGTTACCGCCATGACCGACCACAGCAGCGGGTACGGCCTTGACGAGACCGCGCTTCGTCGCGAGATCGTTCGCCTCCAGCAGGAGGTCGAGCGTCTCTCGGCAACGCGGATTCCAGGGGCGGCGGGCGACGAGATCGACCGCCTCCGGGCCCAGGTGAACCAGCTCGGATCCCAGAACGAGCGCCTCGCGAGCACCCTGCGCGACGCGCGTGAGCAGATCGTCCAGCTCAAGGCCGAGGTGGACCGGCTCGCCCAGCCGCCCAACACCTTCGGCGTCTACGTCGGCCCGGCCGAGGACGGCACGGTCGAGGTGATCAGTTCCGGCCGCAAGATGCGGGTCGCGCTGAGCCCCTCGATCGACGTCGAGGAGCTCGTCGAGGGCCAGGAGCTGATGCTCAACGAGGCGTTCAACGTGGTCGCGGCCCGGGCCTTCGAGCAGACCGGCGAGATCGTCATCCTCAAGGAGATCCTCGACGAGGGCCGGCGCGCCCTGGTGGTCGCGCACGCCGACGAGGAGCGGGTCGTGCACCTGGCCGGCTCGCTGCGTGACCCCGAGGTCAGGCTCAAGGTCGGCGACGCGCTGACGATGGACCCGCGGGCCGGTTTCGCCTACGAGAAGGTGCCCAGGGCCGAGGTCGAGGAACTGGTCCTCGAAGAGGTCCCGGACATCGACTACTCCGACATCGGTGGCCTCGGCCCGCAGATCGCGAACATCCGCGACGCCGTGGAACTCCCGTTCCTGCACCCCGAGCTGTACAAGGAGCACGGGCTCAAGCCGCCGAAGGGGGTCCTGCTGTACGGCCCTCCCGGCTGCGGCAAGACCCTGATCGCCAAGGCGGTGGCGCGCTCGCTGGCCAAGAAAGCGGCAGAGGCCCGGGGGCAGAAGGACTCGAAGTCCTACTTCCTCAACGTCAAGGGCCCGGAGCTGCTGAACAAGTACGTCGGTGAGACCGAGCGGCACATCCGGCTGATCTTCAGCCGGGCCCGCGACAAGGCCTCCGAGGGCACCCCGGTGGTGGTGTTCTTCGACGAGATGGAGTCGCTGTTCCGCACCCGCGGTTCCGGGGTCTCCAGCGACGTGGAGACCACGATCGTCCCCCAGCTGCTCTCCGAGATCGACGGTGTCGAGCGGCTCGAGAACGTGATCGTGATCGGCGCCTCCAACCGGGAGGACATGATCGACCCGGCGATCCTGCGCCCGGGCCGGCTGGACGTGAAGATCAAGGTGCAGCGGCCCGACGCCGAGGGCGCGAAGGACATCTTCACCAAGTACCTCACCGAGGACCTCCCGCTGCACCCGGACGACCTGGACGCCAACGGCGGCTCGCGCAACGCCACGGTCGAGGCGATGATCCTGCGCACGGTCGAGCGGATGTACGCGGAGTCCGAGGAGAACCAGTTCCTCGAGGTCACCTACGCCAACGGCGACAAGGAGATCCTGTACTTCAAGGACTTCAACTCCGGTGCGGTGATCCAGAACATCGTCGACCGGGCGAAGAAGGCGGCGATCAAGAACTTCCTCGACTTCGGCCAGCGCGGTATCCGCCTGGAGCACCTGCTCCAGGCCTGCGTGGACGAGTTCAAGGAGTCGGAGGACCTGCCGAACACCACCAACCCGGACGACTGGGCCCGGATCTCCGGCAAGAAGGGTGAGCGGATCGTCTACATCCGCACGATCATCCAGGGCAAGCAGGGCACCGAGCCCGGCCGCACGATCGACACGGTGGCCAACACCGGTCAGTACCTGTAGGGCACGTCCGACAACGGTTCCGGCCGGCTCACCTCGTGCGAGGTGGGCCGGCCGGAGCAGTTTTGTTTGAGGACGTTCGTGAGCGCCGGTTCGGGGGGGTCAGGAAACCCGTTCCGGCTGCAGCGCGCGCGTGGAGGTGCGGATCTGGCGCATCGCCAGCATCCGCGCGGCCACCCGCCAGCCCACCAGGGTGGCGGCCAGGAAGAGCGAGGCGACCACGACGAACGAGGTGGGCGTGCCCTCGGTCTGGACCACGTTGCGCAGGACCATGCCCACGAGCAGGGTCTTGAACAGCACCATCGCGGCGCCGGTCAGGCTGGCCGGGGCCAGCCGGAAGGCCACCACGCCCACGTAGCCGCCGACCACGCCCAGCCAGAACGGCCAGCCGGTGTCGAGGACGCCGGACAGGGTGAGGCCCTCCTCGTGGGAGTTGCGGCCGATGGTGACGAAGACCAGGACACAGGCCAGGTCGGCGAGGGCAGCCACGGCCAGCGCGCGCGGGTTCTGCCGGGTGGGGGAGGGGATCATGACCGGGAGGCTCCTTCTTCGTGCTCGACGGCACCGGGTTCGGCCGCAGGCGGTTCTCCGGTCGCCGGTGCCCGCACAGTTCACGCACCGCGACTCGTACCGCCGCACAGTAGTCGTAGAGCGTGGTTCGACTGACCCTAACCCGTGAGGAACCCGCCCGAACCCGCCTCCGGCCCGCGCCCACCCGTGCCGGAGGGGCCCGTCCTCGACAGCCAGCCTAGGCTGGCTGCATGACGGGCTGGATGAGCGGTACCAAGGCCGGACCCCGGGCGGGGCACCGATGAGCGCGCGCCGGGTGATGGGGATCGAGACCGAGTACGGGGTCTCCGCCCCCGGCGACCCCGCGGCGAACGCCATGCTGATGTCGTCGCAGGTGGTCAACGCGTACGCGGCGCCGCTGGGCAGCCGGGCGGGCCGGGCCCGCTGGGACTACGAGGACGAGGCGCCGCTGCGCGACGCGCGGGGCTGGGAGATCACCCGGGAGAGCGCCCACTCCAGCCAGCTCACCGACGCCCCGGAGGACCCGGGGCTGGCCAACGTGATCCTGACCAACGGCGCCCGGCTCTACGTCGACCACGCCCACCCCGAGTACTCCTCGCCCGAGGTCACCAGCCCGCGCGACGTGGTGCTCTGGGACAAGGCGGGCGAGCAGGTGATGCTCGAGGCCTGCCGGCGGATCGCCGCCAATCCCGGTCTGGGCGAGGTGAACCTCTACAAGAACAACACCGACAACAAGGGCGCCTCCTACGGCACCCACGAGAACTACCTGATGCGCCGCTCCACGCCGTTCGCCGACGTGGTCCGCCACCTCACCCCGTTCTTCGTCACCCGGCAGGTGTTCACCGGCGCCGGCCGGGTCGGCCGGGGCCAGGACGGCACCGGCACCGGCTTCCAGATCTCCCAGCGGGCCGACTTCTTCGAGGTCGAGGTGGGGCTGGAGACCACGCTCAAGCGGCCGATCATCAACACCCGCGACGAGCCGCACGCCAGCGCCGACCGCTTCCGCCGGCTGCACGTGATCATCGGCGACGCCAACCTGTGCGAGGTGGCCACGCTGCTCAAGGTCGGCACCACCAACCTGGTGCTGCAGATGATCGAGGACGCGGCGTTCACCCAGGACCTGTCGGTGGAGCGCCCGGTGGGCACCCTGCACGACATCTCCCACGACCCCACGCTCAAGCAGCACCTGACCCTGCGCGACGGCCGCTCGATGACCGCCGTGGAACTGCAGTGGCTGTTCTTCGAGCAGGCCAGCGCCTACGTGGCCGACCGCTACGGCGACGACGCCGACGAGGCGACCACCGACGTCCTGAACCGGTGGGAGAGCATCCTGACCCGGCTGGGCCAGGACCCGATGCTCTGCGCCCGCGAGCTGGACTGGGTGGCCAAGCTGCGCCTGCTCGAGGGGTTCCGCAACCGCGAGGGCCTGAACTGGGACGCGGCCCGGCTGCAGCTGATCGACCTGCAGTACGCCGACGTGCGGCCGGAGAAGGGGCTGTACCACCGGCTCCTCTCGCGCGGGCAGGTCGAGCGGGTGGTCACCGACGCGGAGATCGCCGAGGCGGTGCACGAGCCGCCGCACGACACCCGGGCCTACTTCCGCGGCCGCTGCCTGGCCCGCTACGGCGACAACATCGCGGCCGCCTCCTGGGACTCGGTGATCTTCGACATCCCGGGCCGGGGCGCCCTGCAGCGGGTGCCCACCCTCGACCCCTCCCGCGGCACCCGGGAACACGTGGAGGCCCTGCTGCAGCGCTGCGAGACGGCCGCCGAACTGGTCGACGCGCTGGCGGCGGAGTGAATCCGGGCCGTCACACGTTGTCGGGAGAGTAAAACTTCGCAGTAGTGGGCAATGGCACGCGCCGAAATCGCGGACGCATGCCTAGGATCACTGCAAGGAAGTGCACTCATTCAGAGCGCAGGAGGCAGTCATGGCCGGCCAGGAACAGCAGCGCCCGACCCGACGCGACGAAGAGCCCGCCGACGACGCGGCCCCCGAGGCCCCGCCCGCGGCTCCCGCCGCCCAGACCACGGATGCCGACGTGGACGCGATCCTCGACGAGATCGACGACGTCCTGGAGAGCAACGCCGAGGAGTTCGTCAAGGGATTCGTTCAGAAGGGCGGCCAGTGACGGCAGCTCTCCGGGGTGGACCGGGCCCGGCCCGGCCCACCCCCGCTGCCGCCGCCGACCACCACCGACGTTCGCCGCACGCGGAAAACTTCTGCGGTCTTCCCGGTGAGCGAACGTCGCCCGTCTGGATAGGGTTTCGCCCGTGACTGCTGCCGATCCCTTCCGTGAAGGGCGGTTGCCGGAGGCGTTCTTCACCCCGGGCAACTCCTCTTTCACAGATTTCCTCGCCGCCCACGCCGACCATCTCCTCCCGGGCCGGAGCCTGCCCGCCGGAGCCGTGATGCCCGAACTCCCGCACGCCACCACCATCGTCACCGTCACCTTCGACGGCGGGGTCGTGATGGGTGGCGACCGCCGGGCCACGTCGGGCAACTACATCGCCCACCGGGAGATGGAAAAGGTCTACCCGGCCGACGACTACAGCGTCGTCGGGATCTCCGGGGCGGTCGGCCCGGCGATCGAGATGATCAAGCTGTTCCAGGTCGAGCTGGAGCACTACGAGAAGATCGAGGGCGCCCTGATGTCCCTCGACGGCAAGGCCAACCGGCTGGCCACCATGCTGCGCGGCAACCTGCCGCTGGCCATGCAGGGCCTGGCCGTGGTGCCGCTGTACGCCGGCTACGACCTGGACCGCAACGTCGGGCGGATCTTCAGCTACGACGTCAGCGGCGCCCGGTTCGAGGAGCACAGCTACCAGAGCACCGGCTCCGGCTCGCTGTTCGCCAAGGGCTCGCTGAAGAAGCGCTGGCGTCCCGGACTCGACGCCGGCGAGGCGGTCTCGGTGGTGCTGGAGGCCCTGCAGGACGCGGCCGACGACGACTCGGCCACCGGCGGCTCGGACGTCGCCCGGCGGATCTACCCGGTGGTCGCGGTGGTCGACGCCGAGGGCTACCGCAGGCTCGGCCAGGACGAGACCGAAGCCGCCTTCCAGGCCCTGACCGAGCGAGGCGACGCCCGATGAGCATGCCCTTCTACGTCCCGCCCGAGCAGCAGATGAAAGACCGGGCGGACTACGCCCGGCGCAACATCGCCCGGGGCCGCCCGGTCATCGTGCTGCAGTACGACAACGGCATCGCCTTCGTCGCCGAGAACGCCTCCCGCTCGCTGCACAAGATCAGCGAGATCTACGACCGGATGGCGTTCGCCGCGGCGGGCCGCTACAACGAGTTCGAGAACCTGCGGGTGGCCGGGGTGCGCTACGCCGACCTGCGCGGGTACTCCTACGACCGCAGCGACGTGACGGCCCGGGGCCTGGCCAACGCCTACGCCCAGATCCTCGGCAACGTGTTCACCCAGGACTCCAAGCCGATGGAGGTGGAGATCGCGGTCGCCGAGGTCGGCCGGACCCCCGACGGCGACCAGATCTACCGGCTCACCTACGACGGATCCGTGGCCGACGAGCAGGGTTTCGTGGTGATGGGCGGTCAGGCCGACACCATCTCCACGGGCATGCAGGAGCGCTGGCGGCCGGGTCTGACGTTGTCGGCGGCGCTGACCCTGGCGGTCGAGATGCTGGCCCGCGACAGCACCAACGGCAGCGACCGCACCCTGACCAGCGACCGGCTCGAGGTGGCGGTGCTCGACCGGGCCCGTCCGCGGCGGGCCTTCCGCCGCCTGGGCGGTCCGCTGCTGGAGGCCCTGCTGGCCCCCGACGACCCGACCACCGACGTCCCCAGCAGCGACGACGCCCGGCCCGGGGCGCACGACACGCTCACCGGCGACCAGACGCCGCCGGCCGCGCCCGCCCCGGCCCCCGAGCCCGGTGACCCGGTCTCGACCGAGCCGGACCAGCAACCCGGCCACCCCCACGAGAGTTCGGGCGGAACCGAGGCATGACCGGATCGCTGCCGTTCGGTCCCGGCGGGAGGGGGCTCGCCGGGCCCGGCAGCGACCTGCCCCGTTTCCCCGCGGACGATCCGGGCGAATCCGCGGTCAATGCAATGCCGCACACTGGTGCCAATGGGCGAGAAGGCACCTACAGTAAGGGAATGGACCGCCGAATCTTCGGGCTGGAGACGGAATACGGGGTTACGTGCGCCTTCGAGGGGCAGCGCAAGCTGTCGCCCGACGAGGTGGCGCGTTACCTGTTCCGGAAGGTCGTCTCCTGGGGCCGCTCCAGCAATGTCTTCCTCCGCAACGGTGCCCGGCTGTACCTCGACGTCGGTTCGCACCCCGAGTACGCCACCCCCGAGTGCGACGACGTGCGGCACCTGGTCGTCCACGACCGGGCCGGCGAGCGGATCCTCGAGGGTCTGCAGGTCGACGCCGAGCGCCGGCTGCACGAAGAGGGCATCGCCGGCGACGTCTTCCTGTTCAAGAACAACACCGACTCGGCCGGCAACTCCTACGGCTGCCACGAGAACTACCTGGTCTCGCGGCACGGTGAGTTCGGGCGGATGTCCGACATCCTGATCCCGTTCCTGGTCACCCGGCAGATCCTGGTCGGGGCGGGCAAGGTGCTGCAGACCCCGCGGGGCGCGGTCTACTGCCTCTCGCAGCGGGCCGACCACATCTGGGAGGGCGTCTCCAGCGCCACCACCCGGTCGCGGCCGATCATCAACACCCGCGACGAGCCGCACTCCGACGCCGAGCGCTACCGGCGCCTGCACGTCATCGTCGGCGACTCGAACATGTCCGAGACCACCACGATGCTCAAGGTCGGCGCCACCGACCTGGTACTGCGGATGATCGAGGCCGGGGTGGTGCTGCGCGACCACACGCTGGAGAACCCGATCCGGGCGATCCGCGAGATCAGCCACGACCTCACCGGCCGGCGCAAGGTCCGCCTGGCCAACGGCCGGGAGGCCACCGCGCTGGAGATCCAGGAGGAGTACCTGGCCCGGGCCAAGGACTTCGTGGAGAGCCGGGGCCTGCAGACCGACACGGTGAAGCGGGTCCTCGACCTCTGGGAGCGCGGGCTGCGGGCGATCTCCACCGGCGACCTGTCGCTGGTCGACCGCGAGCTCGACTGGGTGATCAAGCACCGGCTGATCGAGCGCTACCGGGCCAAGCACGGTCTGCCGCTGTCGTCGCCCCGGATCGCCCGGATCGATCTGGCCTACCACGACATTCACCGGGAACGCGGACTGCACTACCTGCTGATGAAGAAGGGCATGGTGGAGCGGGTCGGGGCCGACATCGAGGTCTTCGAGGCCACGTCGGTGCCGCCGCAGACCACCCGGGCCAAGCTGCGCGGCGACTTCGTCCGCCGGGCCCAGGAGCGGCGTCGCGACTTCACCGTCGACTGGGTGCACCTGAAGCTGAACGACCAGGCCCAGCGCACGGTGCTGTGCAAGGACCCGTTCCGTTCGGTCGACGAGCGGGTCGAGCGGCTGATCCAGAGCATGTGAGGCGGGTCCGGTCCCGCCGCGAGGCGCGCGGGACCGGACTGCGCCCGTGGCCGCGGGCGACGCGAGGCATCTTCCACGCTCAGGAAAATGCCCTAGGGTGTTCGCCGTCCCGTTCCCACGACGAAGGTCGAACGTGCTCTCACGCAAAGCCCTGTTGCGGGCCGGTGCGGTTCTCGTAGCCGCTGCGGCCGTGGTCTCCGGATGCTCCGACTCCTCCTCGGAGGGGGGCGGGAACAAGCCCGCCGACCAGACCTCCACCGACATCAACGCGATCGAGGTCACCGGCAAGTTCGGCGAGACCCCGAAGGTCGAGGTCCCGGCGCCGTTCTCGACGGACAAGACCACGCCCAAGGTGATCTCCCCGGGAGACGGTGAGAAGGTCGAGGCGGGGCAGCGGGTCACGGTCAACTACGTGGGCATCAACGGTGCCGACGGTGAGACCTTCGACAGTTCGTACGACAGCGGGCCGGCCGCCTTCACCCTGGAGGACGGCCAGCTGATCAAGGGCTTCGTCACCGGCCTGGTGGGCGCCAACATCGGCTCGCGGATGCTGATCACGATCCCGCCGGACGACGGCTACGGCACCTCCGGGGTCTCGTCCGCGGGCATCGGGCCGACCGACACCCTGGTCTTCGTGGTCGACATCGAGGGTGCCGCCGACGTGCTCAAGCGCGCCACCGGCGACCCGGTGAAGGTGACCAAGAAGGGCCTGCCCACGGTCAAGCTCGACAGCAAGACCGGCGAGCCGACGATCACGGTGCCCGACGGTGCCGCGCCGGACTCGCTGGTCGTGCAGCCGCTGATCAACGGCAAGGGCAAGAAGGTCGAGAAGGGCCAGACCATCTCGGTGCACTACACCGGCGTGATCTGGCCGGGTGGCAAGGCCTTCGACTCCTCCTGGAAGAACGGTGCCCCGGCGAGCTTCGCGATCGGTGCGGGCCGGGTCATCTCCGGGTGGGACAAGGGGCTGGTCGGCAAGCGGGTCGGCAGCCAGGTCATGCTGGTGGTCCCGCCGGACGAGGGCTACGGGGCCGAGGGCCAGCCCGACGCCGGCATCAAGGGCACCGACACGCTGGTCTTCGTCGTCGACATCCTCGACGCCACCGGCTGAGTGCGCGCCGCGAGGTGTCTGAGCCGCTCTTGAGCCTGGCCTGACACATCGCGCGCCGCCGATGTCCTAGCCTCGGCCCGGCCACCGGGCCGAGTGAAGCAACTAAGGAGAAACAATGAGTCTCGAGCGCCAGCGTCCGGAGATCGAGTTCCCCGAGGGCGAACCGCCGACCACGCTCACCATCACCGACGAGATCGTCGGCGAGGGCCAGGAGGCCACCGCGGGCAACACGGTCACGGCCCACTACGTGGGTGTGGCGTTCTCGTCGGGCGAGGAGTTCGACGCCTCCTGGAACCGCGGCGAGCCGCTGAAGTTCCGTCTCGGCGTCGGCCAGGTCATCGCCGGCTGGGACCAGGGCATCGCCGGCATGCGCGTGGGCGGCCGTCGTCGCCTGGTGATCCCGCCGGAGATGGCCTACGGCTCCCGCGGCGCCGGTGGCGCGATCGGCCCGAACGAGACCCTGATCTTCGTCGTGGACCTCGTCGACGCCCGCTGATCCCAGCTGCTCGAAGCGCCCCTCGCCGTCCGGCGAGGGGCGCTTCGCGTTCTGCTGCCCTAGCAGCTCGCCCCAGCAGCCCGCCCCCCGCCTCAGCCCGCGCTGGCTGAGCCCGCGCCGGCCCAGTCCCAGCCCGCGTTGGCCTGCTCCGATCCACGCCTGCCCGGCCAGGCCCACCCGCCTGCCTGCCTCAGCCCGCGCTGGCCCGTCCCACCCGCCTGCCTGCCTCAGCCCGCGCTGGCCCGTCCCACGCCTGCGTTGGCCTGCTCCGGTCCCGCCGGTCCGGCCTCACTCCTGCTTGCGATAACAGGCTGTCAGCCAAGAAGGAGCCCCACTGTTGCCCCAGGCCATGGGGCAACAGCAGAGCCGGTCAGCTGTTGAGCAGAACCCCTGCGTGCCGCCCGGCCGCGGCCGCAGCCAGGAACGCGGCCGGATCGGCGGCCAGATTGCGGCCCATCGTGGAAAGGCCCACGGGGCACTCGCGGAGTGCGTCCATCAGGCCGTCCACGCCAACGCGCACCTCGCGGTGCAGACCGGCGGGCGCGAAGAGGCCTGCCACCTGGCGGTCGATCAGGGGAGCGAGCTCGGCCAGGGGAGTAGGAGCGTTGTCCCCGACCGGCGCCGACTCGGGGTTGCCCCCGAGAACCGGGCCCACCCCGTCCTCAAAGCCACTGAAGTCGGGAACCACCACGTCCGCGCTCACCAGCGCCACCCGTCCGTAAGCAGTGAGCGAGTGGTGCGAGACGCCGCGGTGCCGCTCGCGGGCATCTGCGCCGGAGACCCGCAGCGTGGCCACCGGACGCCCTTTCAGTACCGCCGCAGCGTTGAGCACCTCGCCGGCCTGGACCCCGGAGAAACCCCATTTCGTGCCGGTGCCCAGGTTTCCCGGCCCCTGACTGACGATCGCCACGTCGACCTGAGCCACATGACGGGCGGCGAGGAGGCCGGTGTGCACGCTGACCGCTTCCAGGTCACCCCCGAAGGCCTGCCCCACCGTGATGCAGGTGTCCAGCCAGCCGGCGTGCCGCAGGCCGGCGATGGTGCGGGAGAACCAGGCCGGCAGTGCGCCGCCGTCAGTCATGACGTAGGCGACGCGGGCCGAGGGGGCCGCCTGGCGCAGCCCCGCCAGGATCGCCGGCAGGGAGCTGTGCAGGTCGGCGACCACCACCGGCATCCCCAGCAGGTCGTCGGCCTCGGCGAGCACCTCGTGGTGCGGCGACTCCTGCTCGTCGACGCCCAGCACCATCGCCTGCAGCGGCGTGTAACGCGCCTTGACCAGGTGCCCGGGGCCGCGCCGAGGATCAGGCGGAAGCTCGTCGAGGATCGCGGCGACCAGGGCGTAGCCCCCGGTGCCCAGACCTCGCTCCAGCGCCGTGGTGTTCAGCAGGACCCGCTGCCCCGGTACCGGCCGGCCGACCAGCGACGGGTAGACCAGCGCCCGGCAGGCCGTCCAGACGCCGGCCGAGTACACCTCGGCCTCGTACTCGACCGCTCCGTCCCATTCGCGTCGTTCGGACGTGACACGGCCCTCTCGCCACAGGATCACGCGCGTGACCTTACCTTCAAGTCCGGCCGTGGAGTCCTTGCCGGGAGCTGCGCTCGGGTAGCGTGGGTGCGGTGTCCTCGCGGCGTACCGAGCGGCTGCTCAATCTGGTGATCTGCCTCGCGGCCACCCGTCGGTGGCTGACCAAGGAGCAGATCCGGGCCGCCGTACCGCAGTACGCCGACTGCGACACCGCCGAGGCCTTCGACCGGATGTTCGAGCGCGACAAGGAAGACCTGCGCGACCTCGGCATCCCGGTGGTCACCGGCACCGACGAGCGCTGGTTCGACGACGAGCCGGGCTACCGGATCGACCGGGACGACTACGCCCTGCCGCCGATCGAGCTGGACGCGCAGGAACTGGCCGTGGTCGGCCTGGCCAGCCGGGTCTGGCAGCAGGCGAGCCTGGCCGGCCCGGCCGCCCGGGCGCTGACCAAGCTCACCGCGCTCGGCGTGGACACCGACGAGGACATGGCCGGCCTGGAGCCGCGGATCCGCACCGCCGAGCCGGCCTTCGGCCCGTTGTACGCGGCCACCCGCGACCGGCAGGCGGTCACCTTCACCTACCGCAAGCCGAACGGCGAGGCCGCGGTGCGCGAGGTGGAGCCCTGGTCGGTGGCCAGCCGCAACGGCCGCTGGTACCTGATCGGCCGGGACCGGGGGCGCGGGGCGTCGCGGGTGTTCCGGCTCTCACGGATCGAGAGCGACGTGAAGCGCCGCGGTCGGGCCGGCACCTACGAGATCCCCGAGGACCTGGACGCGCAGTCGATGATCGGCAAGCACGTGCCGCCCGCCGACGACCGCATCGCCACCGTGCTGCTGCGCGCCGGGCGCGGCGCCGGGGTTCGCCGGGCGTCGGTGGCCTCGATCCCGGCGGCGGACCGGCCCGGGTGGGACGAGCTGCAGATCCGGATCGGCGACGCGGGCATGCTGGCGCAGTCGCTGGCCGGGCTGGGGCCCGATGCGGTGGCGGTGCAGCCGGCCGATCTGCGTGCCGAGGTGGTCCGCCTGCTGCGGGGGGCGGCCGCGGCCCAGGCCGGGGCACGCACCGACCTGACGGCGGGGCAGGTGAGAGTGGGATGAGCGCGGTTGCTGCCACCGCGCGCTTGTCGCGTCTGCTCACCATGGTCCCCTGGCTGCTGAACCGGCCCGGGGTCGAGCTGGGCGAGGCCGCCCGGCACTTCAAGATCACCGAGCCGCAGCTGGTGCGCGACCTCGAGCTGCTGTTCGTCTGCGGTACGCCCGGGCACATGCCCGACGACCTGATCTCGGCCGAGTGGGACAGCGGGCGGATCTACCTGAGCAACGCCGACGCGATCGCCCGGCCGTTACGGCTGGACCCGGACGAGGCGATCGCGCTGATCGCCGGGCTGCGCACGCTGGCCGACCTGGGCGACGTGAACGACCCGGGCGACCGGCGGGCGGTCGACTCGGCGCTGGTCAAGCTGTCGGCCGCGGCGCAGGACGCGGTCTCGGCCGCGAACCGGCTGGACATCGACCTGACCTCGGGCGGCAGCGCCTCGGAGGAGAACCTGCGCACCGCCCGCGAGGCGCTGCGCCTGCGCCGCCGGCTGCGGCTGCGTTACCTGGTGCCCACCCGCGACGAGATCACCGAGCGGGACGTGGACCCGATGCAGGTCACCAGCGTGGACGGTCGCTGGTACCTGGAGGCCTGGTGCCACCGGGCCGAGGGGGTGCGGCTTTTCCGCTTCGACCGGGTGGCCGGGCTGCGCCTGCTCGAACAGGACGGCACCCCTCCGCCCGAGGCGGTGTCCCGGGCCGGCGACGAGCAGCTCTTCACCCCCTCGCCGGACGACCTGGTGGTCACGCTGGAGGTCGAGCCCCGGGGCCGCTGGGTGGCCGAGTACTACCCGGTGGAAGAGACCGAGGAGCTGCCCGGCGGGCGGCTGCGGGTGGTGCTGCGGGTGGCGGCGCCGGACTGGATCCCGCGGCTGGTGCTGCGGCTGGGCGGGGCGGGGCGGATCGTCTCGCCGCCCGGGCTGGCCAACGAGGTGCTGGCCTCCGCCTCGGCGGCGCTGGCGGCCTACGACGAGGACGCGCCCGGCTCACCCAAGTAGTTACTTTGCGTGATCAAGATTGAGCCGTCCGAGGGGCCGCCGACGGGCTGGCGCCGGATACCGCGAGGTGTGGGCGGGAGCCGATAGATGGCCTTTCGTGCAGATCAGGGCCGGGGCGGGGCGCTGGGCCGACCGGGTGGTGGCGATCCGCGCCGGAACGACACGCGCAGCACGAGAGATGCGCCCCGCGTCACCGAGGCGGCCTAGGCATTACTGTCGGCTGTTAAGGAGTTGCGGGCCGTGGCCGAAGAACCCCTCGACGATGAATGGCGGCTCTGCTGGAGGTGGATCGCAAATGACGACGATCAAGGCGTCGTGCCCGAGCTGCGGTGATGTTGAGTTGACCCCGCATCAGGTGCGTCTCGTCGTCTGCTCCGTGAAGAGCTGGTCCTACTACGCCTTCATCTGCACCACGTGCCACGAGGAGGTGCGCAAGCCGGCCGGCAGGGACGTGGTCGCCCTGCTCATCTCCGGTGGGGTGGTCGCAGAGCCGTGGAACGTGCCGGCCGAGGTGCTCGAGGAGCACGAGGGGCCGACACTGAACTACGACGACGTGTTGGACTTCGCTCTCTGGCTGGAGCAGGCGGATCTCCTGGCGGCGGCGGCCGCCGCCCAGGGGCCACGCCCGCGGGCCCAGGCGCCGGAGACGGCGGCCTGAGGCAGCAGTTCTGGTCCGCGACCGGGTCCCCCTGTACGACGGGTGGCCCGGTTTCGGCTTTTGCCCCACCCGAACCAGTAGGCTGACCGGGTGTCGGTGTGGTGGTGGGTCCTGGTCTGGGTCGTTCTCGTGCTGGCCGCCGCCGGTGTGCTCGCAGTGCTCGGCCTCGGCCTGTGGCGCAAGGCGATGGCGCTGCTGGGCGAACTGTCCACCGCGTCCGACCGGTTCGCCGAGATCAGCACGAAACTCGACCAGGTCGCCGAGGCGGGCCAGTCGCGGGACCGGGAACCGGCGGTGTTCACCGATCCGTTGGAGCTGAGGCAGGAACGCTTCCTGGCGCGACGGGCGAACTCCGGCCGACGCGGCGGGAAACGGTAGCCTGCCTGGCAAACGGGGGTCTGCCGGGCAGGGCGGCTACCGCGTACGATGACACCGACCGTTGGGCAAAATGTGCGCTGCGGGTTCAGTGGAAGGAACAGCTCATGGGCTTTCTGAAAGAGCCTTCGCACATCATCATCATGATCCTCGTGCTGGTGATCCTGTTCGGCAGCCGCCGTCTCCCCGACGCCGCTCGCGGCATCGGTCGTTCCATGCGGATCTTCAAGTCCGAGATCAAGCAGATGAAGGACGACGACAACGACGACGAGGCCGCGCGCCGCAAGGCCCAGGCCGACGAGCTGCGCCGCCAGGCCGACGCCCTGCAGGCCGGCGAGACGCCGATGGAGGGCCGCGTGATGTCGCCCCAGCAGCAGCGCGAGGAGCCCGGCTACCAGGCCCGGCACGACGCCTGAGCTGCGCCGTACCGTCCGATCCCTGCTGTTGAGAGGAACTGACCGCCGGTGGCGGTGACCAAGCCGTCCAAGCCGAGTCGGCGTCCGAAGAACCCCGAGGGCCGGATGTCCCTGCGGGAGCACCTGGCCGAGCTGCGCCGCCGGGTCACCATCGCCGTGGTCGCGATGGTGCTCGGTGCTGTCGCCGGGTGGTTCCTGTACGAGCCGGTGATGGACAACCTCATCATCGGCCCGCTGAAAGAGGCCTCCGAGCACGGTCAGGACGTCACGCTGACCTACCGGGCGATCGCCGACGCCTTCAACATCAAGGTCAAGGTCGCGGTCTACATCGGGCTGGTGATCTCCAGCCCGGTCTGGCTCTACGAGCTCTGGGCGTTCATCACCCCGGGCCTGACCAAGAAGGAACGCCGCACCTCGCTGTGGTTCGTCGCGTTCGCGGTCCCGCTGTTCCTGTCCGGGGTCTGGGTCGCCATCCTGGTGCTGCCCAAGGCGGTGGCCTTCGGTGCCGAGTTCGCGCTGGAGGGCTCGCTCAACCAGCCCGACGCGGGCACCGTGATCACCTTCGCCGGGCGTCTCATCCTCGCCCTCGGCGTGGCCTTCCTGCTGCCGCTGTTCCTGGTCGGGCTGAACCTGATGGGCATCGTCAGCGGCCGGGTGATGGGCAAGCACTGGCGGATCGCGGTGTTCTTCGCCTTCCTGTTCGCGGCGATCGTCTCGCCCTCGCCGGACGCGGTGCAGATGATCATCATGGCGCTGCCGCTGGTCGGCCTGTACGTGGCGTCGGTGTTCGTCAGCCTGTTCTTCGACCGGCGCCGGGCGAAACGGCGTGCCGACGACCCGGTGTTCGGCCTGGGCGACGACGAGGCCAGCCCGCTGGGCGGCAACAGTGGTGCGGACGAGGGCAGCTCGCCGATCGACGCGCCGGAACCGCTCGACCGCAGTTAGGTCGTGTCTTGTAAGTCCATGCCTGCTGCCGGGCACCTCCTCGCCACGGCAGCGACTTACGAACGCGCCCTGGCCGAGCACAGATTGCGGCCGGGAGCGGGGCCGGGTGCCATACCGGTTCTCGCTCCCGAGCACCGGCGGGTAGCGTAAGCGGGGTGACGTCGCCTGCCGAACGATTTGCCGCGTCTCGCAAGCGCAACGAGGAGGCGAAAACCCCGCTCAACCGCTTCCGGGCCCGGTACCCGTTCGACCTTGACCCGTTCCAGATCGACGCCTGCGAGGCCCTGGCCGACGGGCGGGGGGTGCTGGTGGCCGCCCCCACGGGTTCGGGCAAGACCGTGGTCGGCGAGTTCGCCGTCTTCTTGGCGCTGGACGCCGGGCGCAAGGCGTTCTACACCACGCCGATCAAGGCCCTGAGCAACCAGAAGTACGCCGACCTGGCCCGGATGCACGGCGCCGAGAACGTCGGCCTGCTCACCGGGGACACCGCGATCAACGCCGACGCCCCGGTGGTGGTGATGACCACCGAGGTGCTGCGCAACATGCTCTACGCCGACTCCGACGCCCTCGACGGCCTGGCCTACGTGGTGATGGACGAGGTCCACTACCTGGCCGACCGGTTCCGCGGCGCGGTCTGGGAAGAGGTGATCATCCACCTGCCCGACGACGTGCTGCTGGTCAGCCTGTCGGCCACGGTGAGCAACGCCGAGGAGTTCGGCGCCTGGCTGGACACCGTGCGCGGCAACACCGAGGTGGTGGTCTCGGAGGACCGCCCGGTGCCGCTGTGGCAGCACATCATGGCCAACCGGCAGCTGTACGACCTCTTCGCCGAGGGGCAGTCGGACGACGGCCTGAACCCGGAGCTGCTGCAGATCACCCGCGACGCCAACCGGCGCGAACGGCAGTTCCAGGGAGCCGGCGGCCGGCGCGGGGGCAGCACCACGGCCCGGGGGTCCAAGAGCCGGGGCACGTTCGCCCGGGGCGGTCGGCGGCCCAACGCCACCCCCAGCCGGATCGAGGTGATCAACGCCCTCGACAACGCCGGGCTGCTGCCGGCCATCACCTTCATCTTCAGCCGGGCCGGCTGCGACGCCGCGGTGCAGCAGTGCCTGTACTCCGGCATCCGCCTGACCTCGCCGGAGGAGCGCACCGAGATCCGGCACGTGGTCGAGTCGCGCACCGCCGACATCCCGGACGAGGACCTGGCCGTGCTCGGCTACTGGGAATGGGCCGAGGCGCTCAGCCGCGGGGTTGCCGCCCACCACGCCGGCCTGCTCCCGGCCTTCAAGGAGGTCGTGGAGGAACTGTTCACCCGCGGCCTGGTCAAGGCCGTCTTCGCCACCGAGACGCTGGCCCTGGGCATCAACATGCCGGCCCGCAGCGTGGTGCTGGAGAAGCTGGTCAAGTGGAACGGCGAGACCCACGCGGACATCACGCCGGGGGAGTACACCCAGCTCACCGGGCGGGCCGGGCGGCGCGGCATCGACGTCGAGGGCCACGCGGTGGTGCTCTGGCAGCCCGGGCTCGACCCGGAGGTGGTCGGCGGTCTGGCCTCCACCCGGACGTTCCCGCTGCGCTCCAGCTTCCGGCCCACCTACAACATGGCGGTGAACCTGGTCAGCCAGGTCGGCCGCTCGCGGGCCCGGGAGATCCTGGAGACGTCGTTCGCCCAGTTCCAGGCCGACCGTGCGGTGGTCGGGCTGGCCAAGCAGGCGCGCAAGCAGGAAGAGGCGCTCGAGGGTTACGCCGGGGCGATGGAGTGCCACCTGGGCGACTTCAGGGAGTACGCCAACCTGCGGCGCAAGATCGGCGAACGGGAGACCCAGCTGTCCCGCAACGCCTCCCGGGACCAGCGCGCCGACGTCATCGGTTCTCTGGAGCGGCTGCGCAAGGGCGACGTGATCCGGGTGCCGGGCGGGCGTAAGCCCGGCTGGGCGGTCGTGCTCGACCCCGGTGTCGCCGGAGGGAACAGCCTGGAGGGCCCTCGTCCGTCGATCCTGACCATCGAGCGCCAGGTGCGCCGGCTGTCGCTGATGGACGTGCCCGTCCCGGTCGAGGCCACCACCCGGATCACCGTGCCGAAGAACTTCAACGGCCGCGACGCCGCCAACCGCCGCGACCTGGCCTCCTCGGTGCGTAATGCGCTGGGGGCGATGAGGCACGACGACGTGGTCAGCCGGCAGCGCCCGAAGAAGGCCAAGGCGGACAACGACGACGAGGAGCTGAACCGGCTGCGCCGCCAGCTGCGCACCCACCCCTGCCACGGCTGCGCCGACCGGGAGGACCACGCCCGCTGGGCCGAGCGGTACTTCCGGCTCAAGCGCGAGACGGATGCGCTGGTCCGCCGGATCGAGGGCCGCACGAACACCATCGCGCGGGTCTTCGACCGGGTCTGCGACCTGCTCAGCGAGCGCGGTTACCTGGCCGGGGACAAGGTCACCCCGGCCGGTGAGCAGCTGCGCCGGATCTACTCCGAGTCGGACCTGCTGGTCTCGGAGTGCCTGCGCAAGGGCGTCTGGAAGGACCTGGACGTGCCCGGTCTCACCGCCGTGGTCAGCGCCGTGGTCTACGAGTCCCGGCGCGACGAGCAGGGTCTCACCCCGCGGATCCCGAAGGGCGCTCCGGCGGTGGCGCTCGACACGATGACCCGGATCTGGTCCAACCTGGACGACGAGGAGCGCGCCCACAAGCTGGACGTCACTCCCGAGCCGAACGCGGGCATCACCTGGGCGGTCCACCGCTGGGCGAGCGGGCAGCCGCTGCAGGCCGTCCTGCGCGACGCCGACCTGGCCGCCGGTGACTTCGTGCGCTGGTGCAAGCAGGTGATCGACCTGCTCGGCCAGATCGCCCAGGCCAGCGACGACCCGGCCCTGGTCAGGACGGCCCGGGCGGCGGTCGAGGCGGTCAGCCGCGGCGTCGTCGCGGCCGGCCCGCCCCGCACCTGAGCCCACACCTGAGAGGGTTCAGGCGGTGGCCTTGGTCATCGCCTGAACCACTCGGCTGACACTGCTCTCCACGCCCCACTTCTCGGCGAAGGCCACCAGGGCCTGATGATCGGGCGGCGTGGAGGGCAGTTCGTCGTCCAGGTCGGGGATGGGCGCGTCGGGGGCTACGGTGACCACGGCCGGCGCGGCCTCCAGGTAGTCCGAGGCCTCGACGAGCTTCTTGCGCTGCCCGGGGGAGAGGTCGGAGGCGGGGTCGGCGGCGGCTGCGCGCAGGGCGCTCAGCGAGCCAAACCGTTTGAGCAGGCCCGAGGCCGTCTTCTCGCCGATGCCCGCCACTCCCGGCAGGCCGTCGCTCGGGTCTCCCCGCAGGGTGGCCATCTCGGCGTACATCGGCCCACTGGTGACCCCGTACTTGGCCGAAAGCCACGCCTCGTCCACCATTTCCAGCTTCCGTACCCCGCGACCCACGTACAGCACGCGAACCCGCGCCGCATCGTCCGCAAGCTGGAAGAGGTCCCGGTCGCCGGTGACCACGTCCACCTCACCGCGCCCGGCGGCGACCTGGCGGGCGGTGAGGGTACCGATCACGTCGTCGGCCTCGTAGCCGTCGGCGCCGACCCGGCAGATGCCCAGCAGCTCGAGCGCCTCGACGATCAGCGGGACCTGCGGCACCAGCAGGTCGGGGACCTCCTCGGTGTTGGTGCGCGGGTTGGCCACCCGGTGCGCCTTGTAGGAGGGGATCGCGGCGACCCGGAAGGCCGGCCGCCAGTCGTTGTCCCAGCAGGCCACCACGCGCTGCGGCCCGCGCAGGGTGACCAGGTAGGCCACCGAGTCGAGGAATCCGCGGACCGCGTTGACCACGGTGCCGTCGGGGGCGGTGAAGGAGTCGGGCACACCGTGGAAGGAACGGAAGTAGAGCGACGCGGCGTCGAGCAGCATCAGCTCGGGGCGAGGATCCGGGAATGCTGGCACGAGGGTGATCCTGCCATCCCTCCCGTGGTTACGAGAATGCTATGGACGATCGCTGTGAGCCACCTTCTGCGGTCCGCGGGAGTGACGCTGAGCGATGTGTCGATACCCGCACACAAACCCTGTGCCACCAGTCAGTTCGTGCCGGTAGCCTTCGCCGGATGGAGGAGATCGACCGACAGATTCTCCGGCTCCTGTCCCAGGACGGCCGGATGAGTTTCACCGACCTGGGGCGTGCCACCGGACTGTCCACGTCCGCGGTGCACCAGCGGGTACGGCGGCTGGAGCAGCGCGGCATCATCCGGGGTTACACGGCGGTGGTCCAGTCCGAGGCGGTCGATCTCCCGCTCACCGCGTTCGTGTCGGTCACCCCGCTGGACCACTCGGCCCCCGACGACGTGCCCGAGCGGCTGGTCCCGATCAGCGAGATCGAGGCCTGCTACTCGGTCGCCGGCGACGAGAACTACCTGCTCAAGGTGCGGGTGGCCACGCCCGCCGCGCTGGAGGCACTGCTCGCCCGGATCCGCGCGGTGGCCGGGGTGCGCACCCGCACCACGATCGTGCTGTCCACTCCCTACGAGGCGCGCCCACTGTCGATCTGAGCGGCCCACCACTGCTGCCCCGACTCCGGCAACGTGTCGATGGGGTCGTAGTAGGGGTGCTCGCGGGTGATGGCCTCCTCGTCGGCGGCCTCGATCGACGTGCGGTAGTTCTTGGTCCAGGTGGAGATGCCGTGCACCTGGTCGTAGGTGTGCGCCTGGTGCACCCAGCGCTTACCCACCAGGGGTACGTCGCAGACGATGCGCGGGGTGGCGAATCCCGGTAGGTAGCCCATGATCGCGTGCTGCAGTTCCTGGGCATGCGACAGGGAGACCCGCCAGTGCTCCGAGGCCGGGATCATGTCGCACATGTAGAAGTAGTACGGCGTGATCATGGCTTCGTCGAGCAGCGCGAAGCTGAGATCCAGCAGCGCTTCGGGGGAGTCGTTCACGCCCCGCATCAGAACCCCTTGATTACGGACGTCGCGCACGCCGGCTTCCAGCAGAGCGCGGGCCGCCTGGGCGACCAGCGGCGTCACGGAGTTCACCGTGTTCACGTGGGTATGCACGGCCAGGCTCACCCCCTGCCGACGCGCCTGACGGGCGACCCGCTCGACGCCCTCGAGGACGTCCTTCTGCAACCAGTGCTGAGGTAGGCCCATGAGGGCCTTGGTGGCCAGACGGACGTCTTTGATCGAGTCGATCTCCAGAAGCCGGGTCAGGAACGACTCCAGTTGTTTCCAAGGGACGTTTGCGACGTCGCCTCCGGAGACGACCACGTCGCGTACCCCAGGATTGCTTCGTAGGTAGGCAAGCATCGCGTCGTAGCGATCGGCGGGCTTGCCTGCCAGCCGCAGTTTGGTGACGGTGGGGGTCGAGGTGCCCACCAGGTCCATCCGTGTGCAGTGCCCGCAGTACTGGGGGCAGGTGGGAACGAGTTCCGCCAGCACCTTGGTGGGGTAGCGGTGGGTCAGGCCCTCGGCCACCCACATGTCGTGCTCGTGCAGCGAATCCCGGCTCGCCATCGGGTGACTCGGCCACACAGGGTGGCGGTCGGAGGCCATGGGCAGCATGTAGCGCCGTACCGGGTCAGTCAGAATTTTGGACGTCGGCCAGCTCGCCTCATGGGGGAGGAAGGTGTTCAGCATCTGCGGCGGCAGCAGCATCGACATCGTGGCGAACCGCTGCTGGTCCTGCGCCACGTCGTCGTAGAACTCCGGCGGCGCCATCGATCCGAGCACCTCGTGCAGCTGCTTCAGCGACTTCACGCAGTGCGCCCGCTGCCACTGGGCGCTCGACCACTCCTCAGGGGTGACGTTGCGCCACCCTGGAAAGCGGGTCCAGTCCGGCTCGACCAGCTCTCGCCGCTCGTACCGGTACGGCTGAGCCGTCCGGGCGATCGGAATTTCTGCCGCCATGAGTTCCGTCACCGCTAGATCGTAAGAGAAAATTTGCTGGATCAGGAGAGTTTGACAGGAGGATTTTCAGCATGGGACATGAGCTGGGTCTGCATCGGGTGCTCGAGCCGGAGGGTGTGCTGCCGCAGGCCGCGTGGCGTCTGGACGCCACGTCGCCGGTGGCGGAGGACGAGGTGCTGCTGGCCGTGGAGCGGCTGAACCTCGACGCCGCGAGCTATCACCAGCTGTTCCAGGAGCACGACGGCGACGGGGCCGCGATCCGCGAGGCGGTGCGCTCGATCGTCGAGGAACGGGGGAAGATGCACAACCCGGTCACCGGGTCCGGGGGGATGCTGATCGGGACGGTGCTCGAGGTCGGGCCGACGTCACCGCTGGGGCTGAAGCAGGGGCAGCAGGTGGCCACCCTGGTCTCGCTGACCGCCACACCGCTGGCACTGAGCGACCTTTCGGCCTGGGACGGGCTCTCCGAACAGGTGCCCTGCTCCGGGCAGGCGGTGCTCTTCGGCCGCTCGATCGCCGCGGTCCTGCCCGACGACCTGCCCTCGGAGCAGGCGCTGGCGGTGTTCGACGTGTGCGGCGCCCCGTCGCTCACCGCGCGCGTGGTCGGCGAGGTGGCGGTGAAGGGCATGACGATCGGCTACCCGGAGCGGGTGCTGCCCGACAACGACGACCTGACCGTCGTCTCCAGCCGCAAGCCGGTCCGCAGCCCCCGGCCCGGCTCGGTGGTGTGCGTGATCGGGGCGGCCGGCAAGAGCGGGTCGTTGTCACTGGCCGCCGCCCGCTCGGCCGGTGCCACGCACCGGATCGGGGTGGTGCGCTCGCCGGAAGAACGGCAGGCCCTGCTCGCCGCCTCCCGCCTCGACCCGCAGCCGCTGGCCACCACCGTGGTCGTCGCCGATGCCCGCAACCCCGTGCTGCTGGCCGAGAAGGTCCGGGCCGCAGGGGGTCCCGCCGACGTCACGGTGCTCTGCGTCGACGTGCCCGGGTGCGAGCACGGCGCCGTCCTGGCCACCGCCGAGCGGGGCACTGTCATCTTCTTCTCCATGGCCACCTCGTTCAGCGCCGCGGCGCTGGGGGCGGAGGCGCTCGCCGCCGACGTGACCATGCTGGTGGGCAACGGGTATTCGGTGGGGCACGCCGAGCTGGCCCTGCGCGAGTTCCGGGGGTCGGCGGGGGTGCAGGCGCTGTTCGCCGCCCGGATCTGACCGTTGGGAGCGCCTGCCCTTGCCCCGGGGCAGATGGCGGTTTCCTATAAGGAGATGACTGTGCACAAGGATGTGAACAAGAGTCTGTCCAGCCTGCGGCCCACCACGATTCCGGTACCGGAGGGCGCCGACAGCGAGACCACGGCGATCGTGGAGGCGCTCTACGGCGACGGGATCGTGGCGAAACAAGGTGCGTTCTCGCGGGAGTGGGCGCAACAGATGCGCGAGGACATCGACATCGCCTTCAAGGAGGCTCTGGCGCGGCCCGGTGGTGCCGTGGGTCGCGGCCCGAAGCGGTACTACGTCGAGATCCACCCCGAGCAGATGCGGGGCTTCGTCGACCTGGTCGACCACCCCTGGGTACGGCAGGTCTGCCGGGCGGTGCTCGGTCCGCGGTACGAGGTGATCGAGCTGGGGTTCGACGTCCCGCTGGCCGGCGCGATGGACCAGCCGTGGCACCGGGACTTCCCGATGCCCGACGAGACCCGGCGGGGCGGACGGCTCACGTCGCTGGCCTTCAACCTGACCGCGGTGGACACCGACGAGGACATGGGCCCGTTCGAGATCGCGCCGGGCACCCAGTGGGACTGGGCGGAGAACTTCAAGCACGGCATGTTCCCCGACCGGTCGGACTGGGACCGCTACGCGGAGCGGGCCGTGCGCAAGTACCCGCGGATGGGCGACATCTCGGCGCGCTCGGCCCTGACCGTCCACCGCGGTACCAAGAACTCCTCGTCCAAGGCCCGGCCGGTGCTGGTGCTGGGGGTGGACGCGCCGGGGGCCGGCAATGCCGAGCGGCACGACATGGCGGTGACCCGGCCCTACTGGGAGGCGCTGCCGCAGAGGGTTCGTGACCACCTGGTCTGCCCGGTGGTGGACCAGCTCGAGCCGATCAGCCAGAAGCACACGATCGAGGGGTTGGTGATGGGGGAGGCCTGAGGTCCCGGCCTACCGGGCGGGTGCGGCGGTCGTTGCCTGATTGTGACCGGCGTCGCACCCGTCCGGTCTGGACTCCCACACCGGAGCCGGTAATGTTTTCCGAGGCCCTCCGCCAGTCACTTCGGTGGCCGGTGGACCTGGACAGCAACGGACGCGTGAGCGGCCGGTGTCGAGGTAGGTGGCCTTCATCTTCGGAAATGGTCAAGAACGCATTTCTCTGCCCTTCGCCGGGCATAGGGGTGAGCTCTGACTATTGCCGCTGATGAATGTTTTACCGCTGGTCAGGAACGCGAAACGCGGATTTGACCGGCTGAACGAAGAAGGGCTAATGTTCTTCTCGTCGCCCCGATCGAAAGCCA
>NZ_JAJSOH010000017.1 GCF_021277265.1 Kineosporia rhizophila | reverse complement strand
TTCCAACCTACCCGGCTGACCGGGCGGTGTAAACCTTACCAGAAGATTTTCACTGCCTTGTCCATCCGGCCCCAGGCGGCCTTGAGCGACTCGAACCCGGCGAGGGCCAGAGCTGCTCAGACTTCCAGGGGAGTTGGCTTCGGGACCGGCCACTTTCGTGTCCGTCGCTCCCGCGCTGCCAACACGTAGAACATTACGGATGGCCGACCAGCAGGTCAAATCGCGATGTCAACCTCCACCCGACCAGGCTAAATAACCGTACGTTCACCTGATCTCACGTAACGCAAGAACGGACGAAGGGCTTGCCCACCAGCCGGCGGACAAGCCCTTCGTGAGGCAAGGAGCGAACGACCTACTCCCCCACCAGCTCTACCGCCGCGAGCTGACGCCGGCCCCGGCGCACCAGGATCCACCGGTCGTGCAGCAGGTCCGACGTGCTCACCGTCGCCGTCTCGCCTTCGGTCACCTTCACGTTGTTCACGTAGCCACCGCCGTCGCCCAGGGTGCGCCGAGCCTCCGACTTGCTCTTGGACAGACCAGTGGCCACCAGCAGGTCGATCACCGAGTGCTCGCCCCGCGGCAACTGAGCCTTGGGCAGCTCGGCTAGGGCGTCGGCGAGCGTGCCCTCGTCCAGCCCGGTCAGCTCACCGCCGCCGAACAACGCCTTGCTCGCCTCTTCCACCCGCGTTGCCGCCAGCTCACCGTGCACCAGCCCGGTCATCTCCCGGGCCAGCGCCCGCTGCGCCTCACGTGCCTGCGGCCGGGTGGCCGCCGACTCCGCCAATTCGGCCAGCTCTTCCTCCGAGCGGAACGAGAACACCTTCAGGTAGTCGGCCACCTTCGCGTCCTCGGCGTTCACCCAGAACTGGAAGAACGCGTACGGCGAGGTCATCGTGGGGTTCAGCCAGATCGCCCCGCCCTCGCTCTTGCCGAACTTCGAACCGTCGGCCTTGGTGATCAGCGGCGTGGCCAGCGCGTGCACGGTCTGCTCGGGGCGCACCCGGTGGATCAGGTCGATCCCCGCGGTCAGGTTGCCCCACTGGTCCGACCCGCCGATCTGCAGCGTGCAGCCGTGCCGCCGGTTCAGCTCCAGGAAGTCCAGCGACTGCAGGATCTGGTAGCTGAACTCGGTGTAGCTGATCCCTGCGTCGGAGTTCAGCCGGGCGCTCACCGCGTCCTTGGCCAGCATCTTGCCCACCCGGAAGTGCTTGCCCAGGTCACGCAGGAACTCGATCGCGCCCAGCCCGGACGTCCAGTCCAGGTTGTTCACCATCTGCGCCGCGTTGGGGCCGGTGAAGTCGAGGAACGGCTCGATCTGACCGCGCAGCTCGTCCACCCAGCCGGCCACCACCTCGGGCGAGTTCAGCACCCGCTCGGCGGTCGGGCGCGGGTCGCCGATCAGCCCGGTGGCGCCGCCGACCAGGGCCAGCGGCCGGTGCCCGGCCTCCTGCAGGCGGCGCATGGTCAGGATCTGCACCAGGTGGCCGATGTGCAGGCTCGGCGCGGTGGGGTCGAAGCCGCAGTAATAGGTGACCGGGCCGGCTCCGAGCGTCTTCTTCAGCGCCGCCTCGTCGGTCGACGTCGAGATCAGATTGCGCCGGCTCAGCTCGTCCCAGACGTTGGCCGCAGGCGCGGAGGTCACGGATTCTTCGGTACTCGCGGTCACCCGCCCAACCTTAGGGCCGACGTCGCCCCGGGCGAGAACCGATTAGTGCCTGAGGACGTCGGTGAGCACCGACGTCCTCAGGCTCCCTATGTGGTCGGTCGCCTTTTGCGAGCAACCGCGGGCCGGTACACCGACACCGTCGGCTCTCCGTCGATCCAGTAGCGCCAGGGCGAATCGGCTCCCGCCGCCACGCCCACCCGGGGGCCGGTGCGCACCTTCGACTGGGGCACCGCCTCCCCCGGCAACACCTGGAGCGAGCTACCCCCACAAAGGTCGCGCCCATCGTCTTCACGCCCGAACCCCAACGCACTGGCGAGCCGCGCCGGCCCCCGAGCCAGATCGATGTCGCGCTTGCTGGTCGGGCGACGCGAGCGCGCGACGTCGATCCCCGAGACCACCTCGCCGGCCCGCATCAGCACCGCCCCCGAGATGCCGGACGGACGGCAGACCAGGTTGGCGCAGTAGTGCATGCCGTAGGTGAAGTAGACGTACAGGTGGCCGGGCGGCCCCCACATCACCTGGTTACGGGGGCGCAGACCGCGGTGCGAGTGGGAGGCCGGATCCTCGCCCTCACCGAGGTAGGCCTCTACCTCGGTGAGCCGGATCTCCACGGCCTGCCCGTCGCGCTCGTGCCGGATCACCGTGCCGAGCAGCGCCGGCGCCACCACCAGAGGCTCGCGGTCGAAGAAGGACCGGGGCAACGGGGCGGGCTGGGCGGTGGGCACGACGGCGATGCTAGGGCCTGGTGACCGGGAGCGCTCCCGGAGTTCCAGCACTTGCGGGCACCACGAACAGACCCTTCATCAGGGCCATCTGATCGCAATCTCCTGCGGCTCGTAATAGCGCGCTGCGGGCGGCTGTTCGACGAGATGGGAGGTGAGTCTGATGCGTGGACCGCGCCATTGCGACCCACGCAGGGCCCAGTCTTACCCCTGCTCCCACAGACGTAAAGACACCATTTTGCCGGGTTCAGCCAAACCCCTTGCTGCACAGCCGTTTTGCTATTTCAGAAATGTTTCGCGGAGGGTTCACGGCGGTAGCTTTGCGTAACAACACTGACCGGTTGTCACAATCTGCCGCCGTGGACCCTCCGCGTTACCGCTCACCCGCGCTGATCGAATCCGGCACCGGCGGAACGGGTTTGATCACGGTTCGGCCTCAGTTGGTGGCCCACTCCCGCAGGCTCTTGATCTCCGCAGCCAGCTCTGCCATCTGCTCCGCGACCCGGCGCGGCGAGGTGCCGCCCCGGCCGTCGCGCGAAGCCAGGGCACCCTCGACGTTAAGCACAGCGCGCACGTCCGGCGTGAGGTGCGGCGAGACCGCGGCCAGGTCCTCGTCGGTCAGGTCCCACAGCTCCACCGGACGGCCCTCGGCGGCGGCCCGCTGCTCGCAGCGCTGCACGCAGGCCCCGGCGATCTCGTGGGCGTCGCGGAACGGCACCCGCTGCCGCACCAGCCACTCGGCGATGTCGGTGGCCAGGGCGAAGCCCTGCGGGGCGAGCTCGGCCATCCGCTCGGTGTGGAAGACCAGGGTGGAGACCATGCCGACCAGGGCGGGCAGGACCACCTCGAGGGTGTCGGCCGCGTCGAAGACCGGCTCCTTGTCCTCCTGCAGGTCCCGGTTGTAGGCCAAGGGCAGGGCCTTGAGCGTGCCCAGCAACCCGGCCAGGTCTCCGATCAGCCGGCCGGCCTTGCCCCGGGTCAGCTCGGCCACGTCCGGGTTCTTCTTCTGCGGCATGATGCTCGAGCCGGTCGACCAGGCGTCGTCGAGGGTCACGAAGGAAAACTCCTTGGTGGCCCAGATGATCACGTCCTCGGCCAGGCCGGAGATGTCCACCCCGACCATCGCGGCCACGAAGGCGAATTCGGCGCCCAGGTCGCGGGAGGCGGTGCCGTCGATGGAGTTCGGCACCGAGGCGCGGAAACCCAGGTCGGTGGCGACGGCTTCGGGGTCGAGGCCCAGCGTAGATCCGGCCAGCGCACCCGATCCGTAGGGCGAGACCGCGGCCCGGCGGTCGAAGTCGCGCAGCCGGTCCACGTCGCGCAGCAGCGGCCAGGCCCGGGCCAGCAGGTGGTGGGCCAGCAGCACCGGCTGGGCGTGCTGCATGTGGGTGCGGCCGGGCATCGGCGCGGTCGGGTGCGCGGCGGCCTGTGCGGCCAGCGCCTCGGCCAGGTCGAGCAGCAGGTTGGCCACCACCCGGGCGTGGTCGCGCAGGAACATCCGCAGCAGGGTGGCGATCTGGTCGTTGCGCGAGCGCCCGGCCCGCAGCCGCCCGCCCAGCTCCGGCCCGAGCCGCTCGATCAGGATGCGCTCCAGGGCGGAGTGCACGTCCTCGTCGTGCGGGGCCGGGCCGACCGCACCCGAGGCCACGTCGGCGTCCAGGCCGTCGATCCCGGCCAGCAGGCCGGCCAGGTCCTCGTCGGTCAGCAGCCCGGCCCGGTTCAGCGCCCGGGCGTGGGCGCGCGAGCCGGCCAGGTCGTAACGGGCCAGGCGCCAGTCGAAGTGGGTCGAGACGGACAACGCGAACATGGCGTCGGCCGGGCCGGCGCTGAAACGTGAACCCCACAGGACCTTGGGCTCGGCGGTCACGGCTTGCTCCTTAGATCGGTTCGCACAAAAGTTCGCACAAAGACGGGTGACGCAGGCCCGGAAAGAGGCCCACGTACGTCTCTAGTTCGAAGTACCGGCGGCCAGCGAGAGGAAACGGTCGGCGACCGCGTCTCCGCCCACCGGGTCGCGGGTGACCACGAGGACGGTGTCGTCGCCGGCGATCGTGCCCAGCACGTCGGGCAGGACCGAGTGGTCGATCGCCGAGGCCAGGAACTGGGCCGCCCCCGGCGGGGTGTGCAGCACCACCAGGTTGGCCGAGGCCTCCGCGGTGACCAGCAGTTCTTCGCAGAGCCGGGACAGCCGGGCGACCAGCATCTCCTGCTCCACCCCGGCCTGCGGGGTGCGGTCGCCGCCCTCTCCGGGCACCGCGTAGACCAGCCCCCCGTCGGGGTGACGGACCTTGACCGCGCTCAGCTCGACCAGGTCGCGCGAGAGCGTGGCCTGGGTGACCGCGACCCCCTCGCCGGCCAGCATCCCGGCCAGCTCGACCTGCGAGCGCACCTGGTTGCGGCGCAGCAGCTCGACGATCCGACGGTGCCGGGCGACCTTGGTGTGGGCCGTCCGGCTGCGGTCGGGCACACTCATCCCGATCGCTCCAGCAACCAGGTGAGCAGCGCCTTCTGGGCGTGCAGCCGGTTCTCGGCCTCGTCCCAGACCACCGACTGGGGGCCGTCGATCACCGGCGCGCTGATCTCCAGACCCCGGTAGGCGGGCAGGCAGTGCAGCACGATCGCCCCCGGCGCAGCCTTGGCCAGCAGTGCCTCGTCCACCGAGTAGTCGGTGAAAATACCGACCCGCTCGCTCTTCTCGGACTCCTGCCCCATCGACACCCAGGTGTCGGTGGCGAGCACGTCGGCGCCGTCGGCGGCCGCCGCCGCATCAGTGGTGACGGCGACCGAACCACCGGTGCTCGCGGCCAGCTCGGACGCCCGCTCGACGACCGCGGGGTCGGGCCGGAAGCCCTCGGGGGCGGCGACCCGCACGTGCATACCCGCGTTGGCGCCGGCCAGCAGGTAAGAGTGCGCCATGTTGTTCGCGCCGTCGCCGAAGTAGGCCAGCGTGAGCCCGGTCAGGCTGCCCTTGTGCTCGCGCACGGTCTGCAGGTCGGCCAGCAGCTGGCAGGGGTGGTACTGGTCGGTGAGGGCGTTCACCACCGGGACGGTGCTGTGCGCGGCCATCGCCTCGATCCGGCTCTGGTCGCCGGTGCGCCAGACGATCGCGGCGGCCTGACGGGTGAGCACCCGGGCGGTGTCCTCGATCGGCTCGCCGCGGCCGAGCTGGCTGCTGCCGGAGTCGATGATCAGCGGGTAACCGCCCAGCTCGGCGATGCCGATGCTGAACGAGACGCGGGTGCGGGTGGAGGACTTGTCGAACAGCACGGCCACGGCCTTCGGCCCGTCGAGGGGCCGGGTGGCCAGGACACCGGCGGCGCGGTCGGCCTTGAGCCGGTCGGCCAGGTCGAGCACCTCGATCAGCTCGTCCGGCGAGAGGTCGTCGTCTTTGAGGAAGTGCCGGGGGCTCATGAGATCTCCTGCGCCGCAAGGTCGAGGGCGGCCGGGAGGGCCGCGATGAACGAGTCCGCCTGCTCGGCGGTGAGAATCAGCGGCGGGGCCAGCCGGAGCGCGTCGGGGGCGACGGCGTTCACGATGAAACCGGCCTCCAGAAGGTGGCTGGCCACGGCGGCGGCCACCGGCTGGGTGAGCTGGACGGCCCGCAGCAGACCGCGGCCGCGCACCTCGGTGACCATCGAATGGCCGGAAAGCCCTTCGGAAAGGCGCTTTCCGATGGTGGTGGCGTTCTCCAGCAGACCGTCCCGCTCGATCACGTGAAGGGTGGCCAGGCCGGCCGCGGCGGCGATCGGGTTGCCGCCGAAGGTGGTGCCGTGCTGGCCCGGGGTCAGCCGCTGGGCGTTCTGCGGCCCGTAGACCACCATCGCGCCGACCGGGATGCCGCCCCCCAGGCCCTTGGCCAGGGTCATCGCGTCCGGGACGACCCGCTCGGACTCGAGCTGGTGGGCGAACCAGGCGCCGGTGCGGCCCACTCCGGTCTGCACCTCGTCGAGGATCAGCAGCGCGTCGTTCGCCTGGGTGAGGCGGCGGGCGGCGGCCAGATACCCCTCGGGCGCGAGCCGGACGCCGGCCTCGCCCTGGATCGGCTCGAGCACCACCGCGGCCGTGTCCTGGTCGACGGCGGCGGCCAGGGCCTCGACGTCGCCCCAGGGCACGTGCACCACGTCACCCGGGAGCGGGGCGAACGGATCACGGTAGGCCGCCTTGGACGTGAGCGCGAGCGCGCCCATCGAGCGACCGTGGAATCCGCCCTGGGCGGCGACGACCTTGGTCCGGCCGGTGCGCCGGGTGAGCTTGAACGCCGCCTCGTTGGCCTCGGTGCCGGAGTTGCAGAAGAACACCGCCGACCCCTCCGGCGCCCCGGCGAGCTCGAGAATGCGCTCGGCCAGGGCGATCTGGAGCGGGTGGGTGAAGAAGTTGGAGACGTGGCCGAGGGTGGCCAGCTGCGCGGTGACGGCCGAGACCAGGAACGGGTGGGCGTGGCCGAGGGCGTTCACCGCGATCCCGCCGAGCAGGTCGAGGTAGCGCCGGCCGTCGGCGTCCCACACGTAGGCGCCCTCACCACGCACCAGAACCCGCTGCGGGGTGCCGAAGACGCCCATCACCGAACGGCCGTAACGCTCGAGCAGGGCGGCCGAGGACTGGCCGGTGAGGTCGACGAGGCTGGTGGACGGGTTGCTGAGATCGGCGCTCATGCGGTGGTCCCGTTCTGGTTCGGGGTGGAGGGGACGACCATGGTGCCCACGCCCTGCGCGGTGAAGACCTCCAGCAGCAGGCTGTGCGCCTCACGGCCGTCGATGACGGTGGCGGTGGGCACGCCGCCGCGCACGGCGCGCAGGCAGGCCTCCATCTTCGGCACCATGCCCGACTGCAGGCCGGGCAGCATCTTCTCGAGCTCGGTGTCGGTGATCTCGGACAGCAGCGAGGAGCGGTCCGGCCAGTCGGCGTACAGGCCCTCGACGTCGGTGAGCACCACGAACTTGCGCGCCTGGAGGGCGATCGCGAGCGCCGCCGCGGCGGTGTCGGCGTTCACGTTGAGCACCTGGCCGTCGTCGTCCGGGGCCACGGTGGAGACCACCGGGATGCGGCCCGCGTCGACCAGGTCGAGCACCGCCGCCGGGTCGACCTCGACCACGTCGCCGACCAGACCCAGGTCGACCGGGGCGCCGTCGATCACGGCATCGCGCTTGGCCGCCAGGAACAGGCCGCCGTCCTCACCGGACAGGCCGATGGCCAGCGGCCCGTGCTGGTTGATCAGCCCGACCAGCTCGCGGCTGACCTGACCGGTGAGCACCATCCGGACCACTTCCATGGTCTCCGGCGTGGTCACCCGCAGGCCGCCGCGGAACTCGCTCTGGATGCCGAGCTTCTTGAGCATGGCCGAGATCTGCGGCCCGCCGCCGTGCACCACCACCGGCTTCAGCCCGGCCGCGCGCAGGAACACCACGTCCTCGGCGAAGGCGCGCTTGAGATCGTCGTCGATCATCGCGTTGCCGCCGTACTTGATCACCGCGATGGCGCCCTGGAACCGCCGCAGCCAGGGCAGCGCCTCGACCAGGACCTCGGCCTTCTGGCCGGCGCTGAGCTTCTCCAGGTCGATCACGACGAGTACGCGCTGTTCTCGTGCACGTACGCGTGGGTGAGGTCGTTGGTCCAGACCGTGGCCGTGGCGTCGCCGGCCTTCAGGTCGATGGTGACGCTCACCTGGCGGGGGTTCAGGTCGATCTGCGCCGGGTCCTCGCCCGGCTCGCTCTTACGGCAGACCCAGACCCCGTTCAGGGCCACGTCGAGGTCGGCCGGGTCGAACTTGGCCGTGGTGGTGCCGACCGAGGCCAGGATCCGGCCCCAGTTCGGGTCCTTGCCGAAGATCGCGGCCTTGAACAGGTTGCTGCGGGCCACCGAGCGGCCGACCTCCACCGCCTCGTCGACCGAGGCGGCGTTGAGCACCTCGATCGCGATGTCGTGGTCGGCACCCTCGGCATCGGTCAGCAACTGCTGGGCCAGGTCGTGGCAGACGGCGGTGACGGCGGCGGCGAACTCGGCGCCGCTGGGCGTGATTCCGGAGGCCCCGGAGGACAGCAGCGCGACCGTGTCGTTGGTGGACTGGCAGCCGTCGGAGTCGAGCCGGTCGAAGGTGACCCCGGTGGCGGCCCGCAGCGCGGCGTCCAGCCCGGCCGAGTCGACCTGCGCGTCGGTCGTGATCACCACGAGCATGGTGGCCAGGGCCGGGGCGAGCATGCCCGCACCCTTGGCCATCCCGCCCACCGTCCAGCCTTCCGGCGAGACGACCGAGGCCTGCTTGGACACCGTGTCGGTGGTCATGATGGCCAGCGCCGCGTCGGCGCCGCCCTCGGGCCGCAGCTCGGCACTGGCGGCGGCCACCCCGGCCAGGAGCTTGTCGCGCTCCAGCAGCGGGCCGATCAGGCCGGTCGAGCAGACCACCACGTCGAGCGGGTCGACCGCGTTGCGGCGGCCCACCTCCTCGGCGGTGGCGTGCGTGGTCTGGAAGCCCTCCGGACCGGTGTAGCAGTTGGCCCCGGCCGAGTTCAGCACCACCGCCCGCAGCCGGCCGTCGGCGATCGCCCGCTCGCTCCACAGCACCGGGTTCGCCTTGCAGCGGTTGCTGGTGAACACGGCGGCGGCCGCGTCGTTCGGGCCGTCGTTGACTACCAGGGCCACGTCGGGGGCGCCGGTGCTCTTCAGCCCGGCGGCCACCCCGGCGGCGCGGAAGCCCTTGGCCGCGGTGACGCTCATGATCTGTTCCTCTTTCCGGAAGGGCTATTCGGCGTTTTCGGTGACGGTGTAGCCGGCGTGGCGCCAGACCGAGGCGGCGACCACCGACTGGGCCGCGGGCACGAGCACCCAGTCGGTGTCGAAGGTGGACACGTTGAGCACCGGGATCCCGGCGTCGGCCAACGGTTTCAGCATCCGCAGGAGCACCCCGATCTGGGAGAACTCCTGCGCCCCGGCGGCCCGGGTGACGGTGAAGGGCCCCTCGACCGGACCGGGCACCGGCTCGGGCAGGCTGCTGGTCGGGCAGACCACGCTGATCTCGTCGGCCGTGCGCGAGACGCTGACCAGCGGGCCGCCGTGCACCCAGTCGGGATCGGGACTTTCGGGAGGCAGACGGACCAGGGCCATCGCCTGCCGGTACTGGATCAGATGCACGAGGCCACCTCCCGGCTCACGGGGCCACCCCGACCAGCGGCAGGCCCAGGGTCTCGGGCAGGTCCAGGGCCAGGTTGGCGGACTGGATCGCACCGCCAGCCGTGCCCTTGGCCAGGTTGTCGATCGCGCTGACGGCGATCACCCGGCCGACCCGCTGGTCCACCGCCACCTGGACCAGGGCGGTGTTGGCGCCGAGCGTGTCGGCGGTGCGGGGCCAGCGGCCCTCGGGCAGCACGTGGACGAAAGCCTCGTCTGCGTAGGTGCTTTCCCAGGCGGTGCGCACCTGCTCGACGCTCACCCCGGGCTTCAGCCGGGCGGTGCAGGTGGCCAGGATGCCCCGGGACATCGGGGCCAGGGTGGGGGTGAACGAGACCCGCACCGGCTCGCCCTGGTTTCCGGCGGCCAGGCCGAGGTTCTGCTCGATCTCCGGAGTGTGGCGGTGCACGCCGCCCACCCCGTAGGGGCTCATCGAGCCCATCACCTCGCTGCCGATCATGTTGGGCTTGGCCGACCTGCCGGCCCCGGAGGTGCCGCTCGCGGCGACCACCACCACGTCGTCGGGCTGCAGCAGACCAGCCGCGAAGCCGGGGGCGAGGGCCAGACTGGAGGCCGTGGGGTAACAGCCCGGCACCGCGATCCGGCGCGCGCCCCGCAGGGTTTCGCGCTGACGTTCGCCGTCGGGGCGGGGCAGCTCGGGCAGGCCGTAGGCCCAGGTGCCCGCGTGCTCACCGCCGTAGAACTCCTCCCACGCCTCGGCACTCACCAGCCGGTGGTCGGCACCACAGTCGACCACGACGGTCTCGGCCGGGAGCTCGGCGGCGATCTTTGCACTGGCCCCGTGGGGCAGCGCCAGGAAGACCAGGTCGTGCCCACTGAGCTGCTCGGCCGTGGTCGGCCCGAGCACCCGGTCGGCCAGCGGCAGCAGGTGCGGCTGGTGCTCACCGAGTCGCGAGCCGGCGTTGCCGCCCGCGGTGAGCGCCCCGATCTCGATCTGCGGGTGCTGCAGGAGCAGTCTCAGCAGCTCACCGCCGGCGTACCCGCTCGCCCCTGCCACTGCCGCCGTGAAGCCCATAGCGCATGACTATACACAGCGGCGAAATTGTATGCATAGTGCTTTGCGCCACCACCCGGTCACCAATGGTGGACGATCCTGACCGGGAGTCAAGTCGTACGTCGGTGGAATGGTGCGAGGCCCGCGGCCCCGCACCATCACCGGAAACTGCTTACGCGCACAGTGTCGGCGTGCGGGTGGCCTGGTAGGTGCCGGAGACGGTGAACTCCGTGTGGCAGCGCACCACGAAGCCGCGGTAGGTCTTGCGCTCCCCGGTGTGAGGACGCACGACCTCGATCGAGAAGGCCCTGTGCAGATCCAGGTTGGCTCCTGCGCAGTTACCGGGCTTGATCCAGCCCATGTGGCTGCCGTCCAGGAAGTACGGGTGGATCTCGATCCCGACCCCCCGGTTGCAGAACAGGGTGTGCTGCCAGGCCTGGGCCGAGACCGTGTCGGCCGGGGCCACCTCGGCCTTGGCCGAAGCGCCCGCCGCCGGAAGCAGAACGAGGGTGGCAAGAGCCAGGAGAGCAACGACCAGGCTCGAAAGACGACGCATGGTGAGTCCTTTTCGGTGGGTTTCGGGAGCAATGGGCACACGGTTCAGGGCCACCGGAAGTTCACCAAAAGCGAAATGGTGGACGTCTGTGCGCAAGTCGCGCACAGACGTCCACCATTGACGGGGTCGGGTCTACCCCCGCAGAACTGCCCCCGTGCGTTCAGCCGCCAGGGCGACCGCGGCATCGCGAGCTGCCGCAGTCTCTTCCGCGGTCAGCGTGCGGTCCGGGGCCCGGAAGCGCAGCGCGAACGCGAGGGACTTGTGGCCCTCGGGCACCGAGGTGCCGGTGTACACGTCGAACAGCCGCACCGACTCCAGCAGCTCCCCCGCCCCGTCGACCAGGGCGGTGTGCACGTCCTGGGCCTGCACCGCGTTCTCGACCACCAGCGCCACGTCTTCCTTGGCCAGCGGGAACGAGGAGATCGGCCGGGCCGTGACGATCTGGCCGGAAGCGGCGATCAGCACGTCCAGGTCGACCTCGGCGGCGACCGTGCGCGGCGGCAGCCCCAGCGCCGCTACCACCTTCGGGTGCAGCTCACCGGCGTGACCGAAGAGCTGACCGTCGATCTCCAGCCGCGCGCAGCGACCCGGGTGCCACGGCGCGTGGTTCTCGTCCTTCGTGACCGTGGGCTGCACGTTGACCGTGCGGGCCACCAGCAGCGCCGCCTCCAGCGCGTCGGACCAGTCGGCCGGGCGGCCCGGGCCTTCCCAGCCCGGCAGCTCGCGCTGACCGGCCAGGACGATCGCGGCGCGCAGCGGCTGGTGCGGGATCGCCGCGTTCAGCTGCTCCAGCTCGGCCTCGGAAGGACGCTGGGCGACCCCCGGGTGACCGGCCTTCGGCTCGGAGCCGGTGGGCCGGACGACCGCGCCGATCTCGTAGAGCGCCAGATCGGTGAACCCGCGACCGACGTTGCGCTTGGCCGCCTCGACCAACGTGGCCAGCAGCGAGGTGCGCATGTACGGCTGCTCGTCGGACAGCGGGTTGGCCAGCTTCAGCGCCGTACGACGGGCATCGTCCTTCGGCAGGCCGAACGCGTCGTGCACGGCCGCACCGATGAACGGGTAGGTCAGCACCTCGACCCCGCCGTACTCGGCCAGCGCCCGGGCGACCGAGCGGCGCACCCGCTGGCCGTGGGTCAGACCCCGGCCCGCCGGGGCGACCGGCAGCACCGCGGGGATCTGGTCGTAGCCGCGCAGCCGCGCGACCTCCTCGGCCAGGTCGACCGGCACCAGCAGGTCGGGACGCCAGCTCGGGGCCTGCACGGTGAGCACGTCGTCGCCGGAGACCTCGCAGCCGATCTGCTCGAGGTTCTCCACCACCTGCTCACGGGTGTAGTCCAGACCGACGATCCGGCCCGGGAAGTCGGCCGGCATCTCGATCGTGGCGCCGGGAGCGGCCTCGCCCACGTCGGTGACCGGGCCGATCTCGACCTTCTCACCGCCGTACTCCACGAGCAGGCGCACGGTGAGCTCGGCGGCCACGTCGGCCAGCCGGGTGTCGACCCCGCGCTCGTAACGCTTGCCCGCCTCGGTGCTCAGCTTGTGCCGGCGCATCGTGCGGGCCACCGTGATCGGGTCCCAGTGCGCGGCCTCGACCAGCAGGTTCGTGGTCTCGGCGGAGACCTCGCTGCTGGCGCCGCCCATCACCCCGGCCAGGCTGAGCACCCGCGAGCCCCGGCCCTGCGGGGAGTCGGTGACCAGCAGGTCCTCGGTGTGAAGGGTGCGCTCCACGTCGTCGAGCGTGGTGAGCTTCTCGCCCGCGACGGCCCGGCGCACCACGATCGGCGCGGCCAGCTTGTCCAGGTCGAAGGCGTGCAGCGGGTGCCCCACGGCCAGCATCACGTAGTTGGTGACGTCGACGGCCAGCGAGATCGGGCGCATCCCGGCCTGTTCCAGCCGCTTCTGCATCCAGCGCGGGCTGGTGGCGGTGGCGTCGACGCCCCGCACGACCCGCGCCACGAAGCGGTCGCCGCCGGGCACACCGTTGATCGGGGCCTGGTCGTCGAGCTCCACCGCGAAGCCGTCGGCCGAGGCAGCGGGCACCTCGACCAGCGCCGGGTCGGTGAACCGGGCGCCGGTGGCGTGCGAGTACTCCCGGGCGATCCCGCGCAGGCTGAAGCAGTAACCGCGGTCGGGCGTGACGTTGACCTCGACCGTCTCCTCGGCCAGGCCGAGCAGCGCGATCGCGTCGTCGCCGGGTGCGGCGTCGTCGAAGCCCCACTCGGTGAGCCGGATGATCCCGTCGTGGTCCTCGCCGAGGCCGATCTCCTTGGCGCTGCAGATCATTCCGTCGGACTTGTGGCCGTACGTCTTGCGTGCGGTGATCGCGAAACCACCCGGCAGCACCGCCCCGGGCAGGCACACCACGACCAGGTCGCCCTCGACGAAGTTGCCCGCGCCGCAGACGATCCCGCGCGGGGTGCCCTCACCGACGTCGACCTGGCACCAGCGGATCGTCTTGCCGTTCTTCTGCGGCTCGGGGGTGAACTCCAGCACCCGGCCGACCACCAGCGGGCCGGTGACGTCGCCACCGTGCACCGCCTCCTCCTCCAGCCCGACCCGGACCAGGTCGGCGGCGACCTCGAGAGCGGTTGCGCCGGAAGGCAGCTCGACGTACTCGGCGAGCCAGTTCAGCGGGGCGCGCATCACGCCTCCATTCCGTAGTGCCGGCTGAAGCGGACGTCGCCCTCGATCATGTCGCGCATGTCCTCGACGCCGTTGCGGAACATCAGGGCCCGCTCGATCCCGGCCCCGAACGCGAAACCGGTGTAGACCTCCGGGTCGATCCCGCACGCGCGCAGCACGTTCGGGTTGACCATGCCGCAGCCCAGCCACTCGATCCAGCCGGTGCCGCCGCAGGTGCGGCAGTCGTCGAGCTTGCCGTCGCAGACGAAGCAGCGCAGGTCCAGCTCGGCGCTCGGCTCGGTGAACGGGAAGAACGCCGGCCGCAGGCGGGTGGTGACCTCCCGCCCGATCAGGGTGCGGGCGAAGTGGTCGAGCGTGCCCTTCAGGTGGGCCATGGTCAGGCCCTTGTCCACGGCCAGACCCTCGATCTGGGTGAACACCGGGGTGTGGGTGGCGTCCAGCTCGTCGGTGCGGAACACCCGGCCGGGCACCACCACGTAGATCGGCGGTTCACGGTCGAGCATGGTGCGCGCCTGCACCGGCGAGGTGTGGGTGCGCAGCACCAGGCCGCTGTCGACCGGGTCGGCGAAGAAGGTGTCCTGCATCTGCCGGGCCGGGTGGTCCGGGCCGAAGTTCAGGGCGTCGAAATTGAACCAGTCGGCCTCGACCTCCGGCCCCTCGGCGACCTCCCAGCCCATCGCCACGAAGATGTCGGCCATCCGCTCCGAGACGGTCGAGAGCGGGTGCCGGGCCCCGGCCGGGCGGCGGCCGGCCGGCAGGGTGACGTCGACCGACTCCTCGACCAGCACCCGGGCGTCGCGCTCGGTCTCCAGCTCGGCCTGACGGCCGGCCAGGGCCTTGTTCACCTGGCCGCGGGCCTGGCCCACGCGCTTGCCGGCGTCGGCCTTGGCGGCCGGCGGCAACGCGCCGATCTCGCGGTTGGCCAGGGCCAGCGGGCTGCGGTCGCCGGAGTGCTCGAGCCGGGCCTGCTTCAGCGCGTCCAGGTCGCCGGCCGCGGCGAAGGCCGCCAGGGCCTGCGCGACGAACTCGGCCAGCTTCTCCTCGGAGAGCACCGCGACCTGTTTCGGGTCGTAGTCCTTGGTACTCACAGTGTGATCCTCACGTGCTTCATCTTTTCAGACGGTGGCCAGTGGATATTCGGGCAGGAGTGAGGAACGGCGGAACCCGGGGGCTGTTCAGCGGGCCGGGTCCGCCTTGGTAAATCGTTCCTGCCGGCGCTGCTCGCGACGCTGCGCGCGGGCGGTGGCGTACAGGCACACCGTGGCGGCCGTGCCCAGGTTGAGGCTCTCGGCCCGCCCGTGCACCGGCACCCGCACCACGGCGTCGGCCAGTTCGCGGTCGGTCTCGGGCAGGCCCCACGCCTCGTTGCCGAACACCCACGCCACCGGGTTCTCCAGCCAGGGATCACCGATTACGGACGTTTGTGGGCGGCGGTCGGTGGGTGGCTGGACCGCGCGGTCCTCGGCGTCGTCGGCCAGCACGTCGAGGTCGTACTTACCGGCGCCGTCGGCCGCCAGCACACTCACACCCTGGGCCTTCAGCTGCTGCACGGCCTCGGCCAGGGGTACCCCGGCCACGATCGGGAGGTGGAAAAGGCTTCCGGCGGTGGAACGTACGCACTTGGGGTTGTGCACGTCGACGCTCGCGTCGGTGAGTACCACGGCGTCGGCCCCGGCGGCGTCGGCGGCCCGGATCACGGTGCCGGCGTTGCCCGGGTCACGAACCTGCGAAAGCACCGCCACCAGGCGGGGTCTGGCCGCCAGCACGGTTTCGAGGGGCACGGTGATCAGGTCGCAGACCGCCAGCAGCCCTTGCGGCGTGGTGGTTCCGGCCCCGGCCAGCATGGCGGCGAGCACCTCGTCGGTGACGGGGCGCGCGGGCACACCCGCTTCGGCCGCCGCGTGCAGAATCTCGGGGTGCCTCTGGGCGGCCTCGGGGGTGGCGTACAGCTCGCGCAACCCGCCGGGAGCCTCCGGCGCACTGCGCCGATCGCTCGTGAAGGACGTCTTCAGGTTGGTTCTGGCCAGCTGTTCGGCCACTGCCTCCCGCACCGCCTGCGGACCCTCGACCAGGAACCGGCCGGCCCGCAGACGTGCGGAACGCCCGGACAGCCGGGCCACTGCCCTCACCCGGTCGGACCGGGGATTGGACAGCGCCTCGGGCGCCGGGCGTTCCGTCGTCATTTCGCTTCGCTGCATCCGCTGCCCGCTACGGGCGGCGAGGAGCTCAGGCCGCAGAGGTCTCGGCGGCCGCCGGGAGGGCGGCCTTGGCCAGCACGACCAGGGCCGCGAAGGCGGCCTCGTCGTTGACGGCCAGCTCGGCCAGCATGCGACGGTCGACCTCGATCTCAGCAGCCTTCAGGCCCTGGATGAAGCGGTTGTACGTCATGCCGTTCGCGCGGGACGCGGCGTTGATGCGCTGGATCCACAGCTTGCGGAAGTCACCCTTGCGCGCACGACGGTCGCGGTAGGAGTAGACGAGCGAGTGGGTGACCTGCTCCTTGGCCTTGCGGTAGAGGCGCGAGCGCTGGCCGCGGTAACCGCTGGCGCGCTCCAGGACCTCGCGACGCTTCTTCTGGGCGTTGACTGCCCTCTTCACGCGTGCCACGTGAGTACTCCTTGTTTCTGATCACCGGCCGGGACCGGCGACGGGGGTTACGGAAAAGGGAAGGTCAGCGGCCGAGCAGGCGCTTGGCGGCGCGCAGGTTGCCCGGGGCAACCGGCTCGTCGGACGCCAGGCGGCGGGTGCGGCTCGAGGGCTTGCTCTCGAAGTTGTGACGGCGGTTGGTCTGCTCACGCATGAGCTTGCCGCTGCCGGTCACCTTGAACCGCTTCTTCGCACCGCTGTGCGTCTTGTTCTTCGGCACGTCTGTGTCTCCTCATCGATCCGCGAGCGGGCACTCCGGCACGCGGAAGGTGTGTCGGCGCCGGGCGGACGGCCGGTGAAGGCCGCCGCCCGGTGCCTGGCTTACGTCGGCAGCCGTCAGGCGTCGGCTGCCGCTTCCTGCTCGGAGGACGCCGGCTTGCCGGCTTCCTCCGCGGGCTTCGTCTCGGCCGCGGGTCCCGGGGTGGGACGCGGGCCGGGACGCGGGCCGGGGCCCGGGGTCGGTCGCGGACCCGGGGTGGGACGCGGGCCCATCCCGGCGGGCGTGGGGCGCGGCCCCATCCCGGCCGGGGTCGGCCGCGGACCGGCCGGACCCGGGTTGGGACGGGCCCCCGGAGCCGGGGCGGAGCCGCCCGGCGCGGCGGCCGGACGCGGGCTCGGACCGGCCGCAGCCGGACGCGGAGCCCCGCTCGGAGCCGGACGGGACGTCGGCCCACCGGGACGGTCGCCCGAGGGGCGCGGACCCGAAGGACGCTCGCCACGAGGACCGGAGGGACGGTCGCCGTAGGACGGACGGTCGCCACGCGGGCCGGACGGGCGGTCGCCGTACGACGGACGGTCGCCACGCGGGCCGGACGGGCGGTCGCCGTACGACGGACGGTCGCCACGGGGGCCACCGGGACCGCCGGACGGGCGGGAGGAGTAGGAGGACGGCGCACCGGAGGCAGCGGGCGCGGCGGCAGCCGGCGGCGGCGTGGTGCGCTTGATGAAGATCGGCTCGTCGTCGCTCTCGCCGACGATCTCGGCAGCAGCGGCAGCCGCGACAGCAGCGGTCTTCTCGGCGGCCAGGGCCGCCTCTTCACGGCGGCGCTCGGCGCGGGCAGCCCGCTCCTCGTCCAGCCCGGCCTTCTGCTCGGCCTTGGCCTCGGCCTTCTTCTTGTGCGGGCCGATCACCATGACCATGTTGCGGCCGTCCTGCTTGGGGTTGCTCTCGACGTAGCCGTCCTCGGCGACGTCGGCAGCCATCCGCTGCAGCAGGCGGTAGCCCATCTCCGGGCGCGACTGCTCGCGACCACGGAACATGATCATGACCTTGACCTTGTCACCGGCCTCGAGGAACCGAACGACGTGACCCTTCTTGGTCTCGTAGTCGTGCGGGTCGATCTTCAGCCGGAGCCTGATTTCCTTGAGGACCGTGTGGGCCTGGTTCTTCCGGGCCTCGCGATCCTTGATCGCGGACTCGTACTTGAACTTGCCGAAGTCCATGAGCTTGCAGACCGGCGGCCGCGCCTGGGGCGCGACTTCGACGAGGTCGAGGTCGGCCTCCTGGGCGAGACGCAACGCGTCCTCGACCCGGACGATGCCGACCTGCTCCCCGTTGGGGCCGACCAGCCGCACCTCTGGGACGCGGATACGGTCGTTGATCCGGGGCTCGCTGATGTGTTACTCCTTCGTACGGTCTCGGAGACCGCCGGCAAACAGGAGAAGGCTCCCGGTCGCAGGCGCTCGGGAGCCTCATCAACGGTTCTACGGCAGACGATTGTTCCGTCGCCGTACAGCCCCGCCAGGTACGGCGAGGTGACTCCTCCTGGTCGGGAGGAGCGGACCGGGACCCGAAGCCGTTTCACCCCGAACCTTCCGGGGCGACGGCGCCGGGTGGGAGAGACTCCACTTGGCGCACCGGGCCCTGTCGGTGAACTCGCCGGTTGGGGCGGGCTCGTGACGGGACTCGGTCGGTCAGTGGACCAGAGTAGCAGCCCCGTCGAGGTGCCCGCGACCGCACGTCCCCTGGGTGCTCACCACGGACGTCCGGGATCCGTGGTGGGCACGGATGCCGCCGGCCCGGGCCGCCGAGCAGTCTCGTACCGAGGCCGGTCCGAGGGGGACCGGCACCACTGCGAGGGGACCTCCCGTGACCATCTCTTCAGTCGACGAATCCCGGCTCCACGCGTTCGTGGGGCAGGCGGTCACCGACATGGGCGCCGCCATCTCCGGGCTGATGCTGCACCTCGGCGACCGGCTCGGGCTGTACCGCGCCCTGGCCGACGCCGGCCCGATCACCCCCGGCGAGCTGGCCGGGCGCACCGGCACCGCCGAGCGCTACGTGCGCGAGTGGCTGGCCAACCAGGCGGCCGGTGGCTACGTGGTGTACCACCCGGCCGAGGGCACCTTCGAGCTCCCGGCCGAGCAGGCGATGGTGGTGGCCGACGAGACCAGCCCGGTCTTCCTGGGCGGCGCGTTCGAGGCGATCGCCTCCTGCTACGCCGATCACGACCTGCTGGCCGCGGCCTTCCGCAGCGGCGAGGGGATCGGCTGGCACCAGCACGACGGGCGGCTGTTCTCCGGGGTGGTGCGGTTGTTCCGTCCCGGCTACGCCGCGCACCTGGTGGAGAGCTGGCTGCCGGCCCTCGACGGGGTGGTGGCCAAGCTGCGGGCCGGAGCGAGCGTGGCCGACGTGGGCTGCGGGCAGGGCGCCTCCACGGTGATCATGGCGCAGGCCTTCGAGCGCTCCACCTTCGCCGGGTTCGACCTGCACGAGCCCTCGATCGAGCAGGCCCGGCGCAGTGCCCAGGAGGCCGGCGTGGACCACCGGGCCCGGTTCGAGGTGGCCGCGGCCAAGGAGGTGCCGGGCGCCGGGTACGACCTGGTCTGCCTGTTCGACGCCCTGCACGACATGGGTGACCCGGTCGGCGCCGCCCGCCGGATCCACCGGGCGCTGGCCCCGGACGGCACGCTGATGCTGGTCGAGCCGAACGCCGATGACGGCCTGGAGAACAACCTGAACCCGGTCGGGCGCACCTACTACGGGCTGTCCACGGCGATCTGCACGCCCGGCTCGCTGGCGCAGGAGGTCGGGCTGGGGCTCGGCGCGCAGGCCGGGCCGGCGGCGCTGACCGCGGTGCTGACCGAGGCCGGGTTCAGCTCGGTGCGCCGGGCCACCGAGACACCGTTCAACATCGTGCTGGAGGCCAGGCCATAGGGGTGGTCCCGAGCCGGGCCAGTTCGGTGGTGTCGCCCAGCATCGCCTGGGTGCGGGCCCACTGGTAGCGATAGCTGCGCAGGGCTGCGGCCACGGCCTGCAACCGGTCGTGGCCCTCGTGCAGCGGTCTGCCGCCCTGGTGCAGTTCGGCGGCTCGGTCGACCAGGGCGGCGGCCAGCGGGTTGCCGCCGGTGCAGGTCCGGGCCCGCTGGATCCGGCCGGCCGCTCCGGGGAGCTCGGCGAGCACCCCGGCCTCGGCCCAGAGCGCCGCGTACCAGGGGCGCCACAGCCCGTTGAACCACGTCGTCAGCTCTTCCGGCGGGGTGGCCAGCAACCGCACCGCCTCGGCCGGGCGGCCCTGGTGCAGGAGCAGTTCGGCGTCGAAGAACTCACCCGCGTGGATCATCGACATAGGACGTCCCGGGGTCGCCAGGGCGTCCACGATGCCGAGCCATGCGGTGCGGTTGGTCTCGTCGCCCCGCAGCCCGTACATGGCGGCCGCGGCGTAGGCGGCCCGGCTGAAGTTGCCCGCCTGAGGGCGCCCGGCCCGGTCCCAGCCCGCGCGGAAGCCGTCGGCCAGCGCGACGGCCTGGTCCCAGTCGCCGGAGAACACCGTGACCAGCATCAGCCGGGCCGAGGCCAGGTGCCCCTCCTCGCGGTAGAACGGCAGATCGCGCAGGCGTTCGGCCAGGGTGCGGGCTCCGGCCAGGTCACCGGCGGCGACCGCTCCGTCGACCGCCATCTGCAGGCTGTCGAACATCTCGAGGGCGGCCACCGAGCGGATCGGCAGCGGGGCCAGCAGTTCGGTGCGGCGGAACGCGCTGGCGGCCGCCGCGCGTACGTCGCCCGAGGCCGCCTGAACCGCCGTGAGCTGGTCGAGAGCGGCGCTCTCGGTCAGCGGGTCGGCGGTTCGGCGGGCCAGGACCAGGGCCTCTTCGATGCGGCGCAGGGTGCCCGGTTCGGCGATCGGCCGCTCGCAGGCCTCGGCGATCAGCAGCCGGGCCCGGGCGGCCGGGTCGTCGCCGGCCAGCTCCCAGCCCCGGGTGATCAGCCGCCGCACCTCGCCCTCGGGCGGCTCGGTGGCCATCAGGCCCGGCCCACGATTGATCAGTTCGGCGTTGCGGGCCAGGTCCCCAGCGGCTCCGGCGTGGTCACCGGCCCTGATCGCGGCCTCGGCGGCGAGGTGGCGCAGCCTCAGTGCGTCGAGACCGACGTGCCGGGCCTCGGCGGCGCCGGCCGCGCTGCGGAACACGTCGGCCGCCACTGCGTCGGAGTCGGCCAGAGCGGCGGCCTGTTCGTAGCGGCGCTGAGACTCGGCGGGCATCCCCCGGACGAAGCTGAGTTCGGCCATGCCGATCGCCAGCCGGAAGGCCGGGGCGCGGTGCTGGGGCTGGTCGGCGGCCCAGGTCAGAGCGCTGCGGATCTCGTTGGCGATGAGGTCGAACCGGATCTCGCCGAGCTGTTCGAGGCACCAGAACAGGTGCCGGGTGCGTACCTGGTCGGTCTCCCCCGCCTCCTCCAGAAGGTCGGCGCCGTACTGCCGGACCGTCTCCAGCGCCCGGTAGCGCATCCCCTCCAGCCCGGGGACGGCCACCAGCAGACTGTGCTCGGCCAGGGTGGCCAGGGCGGACTCAGGTTTCCCCGGACCGATCACGGCCGCAGCGGCTTCCGGGGTGAACGGGTCGGCGAACACCGAGCAGCGGCGCAGCACCGCCTGGACCGGATCGTCGAGCAGGGCGTGGCTCCAGTCGAGCGTGGTGCGCAGCGAACGGTGCCGGTCGTCCAGCCGCCGCCCGCCGGTGAGCACGCTCAGCCGGTCGGTCAGTCCGCTCTCCAGCCCGTCCAACCCCAGCGACGCGTGCCGCGCGGCGGCCAGCTCGATCGCCAGGGCCATTCCGTCCAGCGCCCGGCAGAGCCCGGCCACCCTCTCCCGCCCGGCTCGGTCGCCCGGATCGACCGGGCTGCCCGAGGCCGCCGCCCGCCCGTAGAACAGCTCCACCGCATCGGTCTCGATCGTCAGCCCGGGCACGGGGAACACCTGCTCGAACGGCACCAGCAGGCGGGCCCGGCTGGTGGCCAGCACGGTGAGTCCGGGGCCGGCCGCGAGCAGCCGCTCCACCAGCACCACCACGCCGTCGAGCAGATGCTCGCAGTTGTCCAGCACCAGCAGCGTCTGCCGACCGGCCAGCCAGGCCACCACCCCGTCGGCCGCGCTACCGCCCGGACGCTCCCCCAGCCCCAGAGCCTGCGCGATGGCCGGTGCGATCATCTGCGGATCCACCACCGGGACCAGGTCGACGTACCAGACCCCGTCCGCGAAAACGTCTTTCATCTCGGCCGCGACACTCAGCGCCAGACGTGTCTTGCCCACCCCACCCGGCCCGGCGGCCGTCACCAGCCGGTGCGCGGTGAGGGCGGTGCGCAACGACGATCGTTCGGCCTGCCGTCCGACGAAGGGGGTGAGGGGCGTGGGCAAGGTCGTTGTCGCCCGGCGGACGCCACTGCGGGCCAGACCGGCCAAGGCCCGGCGGTCTTCGGCGCCGAGCTTGCGCAGCAGCGAGGAGACGTGGCTCTCCACCGTGCGCACCGAGATGAACAGGCGCGCGGCGATCTCGGCGTTGGTGAGGTGCTCGCCCACCGCGGCGAGCACCTCGCTCTCCCGGTCTGAGATGCCTGCCGGAGCGGCCATGAGCAGATTGTGCCCCGGCCGGCTCCGCCCGTGCTGGACCAAGCCCGAAGAGGAGGTCTGTTCTCAGACCGAGCGGACGGCCAGCCGGACCGAGTCGGTGCGTTCGGTGACCATCTGGTCGGTGAGCAGCAGTTCGCCGATCCGGGTGGTGGTGGCCCGCACCTGATCGCGCTCCAGGCCCGGCGGCAGGCCGAGCACCACGATCAGACCGGCCACCCCGTCCGGCTCGCAGCGGTGGGCCTTCACCTCGGGCACGGCCCGCACCAGGGCGGCGATGCCGGCCAGCAGGTCCGGGTCCTCGGCCGGGGGCACCCAGTCGCGTCCCTGGGCCACTGCCCAGACCGCGGGGCGGGGCAGCACGACCGAGGCACCGGCCGGGTCGATGACGACGCGGGGGCACTCCTCCACCACCGCCGCCTGCGCCGCCCGGGCCGCCTCGACCGGCACCGGCCGGGCCTCGGCGTTCCAGGTCTGCAGGGCGGCGACGCTGGTGAAGACCGGCAGCACCTTGGCCTCGTCCTCGTCGACCAGGGTGACCAGGGCCATGTCGGCACTCTTGTCGCCCTGCGCGGCGACCAGTTCGGCCTCGTCCTCACCGAGCACGGCCACGATCGGGACCATCGCCCGGGTGAGGGCCCAGGCCCGGGTGATCGCCACCAGGTCGCCCCCTTCGAGGGCGGCCAGCAGGGCCGGGTCGGCGGAGCCGTCGTCACCCGGGAAGGGCTGCGCGGTCAGGGTCCGGCCCGACCAGGGCACCCCGGCCGAGTCGGCGGTGTTACCGGTGTTGTCGTGGCTCATCCCGTTCACCCGGCTACGTGCAGCGCCTGCTCGAGGGTGAAAGCACCGCTGTAGAGCGCCTTCCCGACGATCGCGCCCTCCACGCCGACCTTGACCAGGGCCCGCAGGGCGGCGATGTCGTCGAGGTTGGAGATACCGCCCGAGGCCACCACCGGCTTGCTGGTGCGCCGGCAGACCTCGGCCAGCAGATCGAGGTTCGGGCCCTTCAGGGTGCCGTCCTTGGTCACGTCGGTGACCACGTACCGGGCGCAGCCGTCCTCGTCGAGGCGGGCCAGCACCTCCCAGAGGTCGCCGCCCTCCTTGGTCCAGCCCCGGCCGGCCAGGGTGGTGCCGCGCACGTCCAGGCCAACCGCGATCCGGTCGCCGAACTCGGCGATCGCGTCGCGGGTCCACTCCGGCTTCTCCAGCGCCGCGGTGCCCAGGTTGATCCGGCGGCAGCCGGTGTCCATGGCGGCCTGCAGACTGGCGTCGTCGCGGATGCCGCCGGACATCTCGACGTTCACCCCCAGGCCGCTGAGCTCGGCGCAGACCCGGGTGATCAGCTCACGGTTGCTCCCCCGCCCGAACGCCGCGTCCAGGTCGACCAGGTGAAGCCACTCGGCCCCGGCCTTCTGCCAGGCCAGCGCGGCCTCGAGCGGGTCGCCGTAGCCGGTCTCGCTGCCGGCCTCGCCCTGGGTGAGGCGCACGGCCTGGCCGTCGGCCACGTCGACGGCGGGCAGGAGTTCGAGCTTGCCCGGAGGGGCGGCTTCGGCTTCGGACATGGTTGGGAACCCCTTCGCTGCGGTACCACCGGGCCCGGGAGCAGCCGAGCCGGTGGAGAAAGTCGGCCGCCACGCTACCGCGCCCTCGCAGAGGACGCTGGCAGCCCGTTCCTCACACCGGCTCGATGGCCTGTTATCGGCATCGGGGTGGAGAGGTGGGCCCTAGGCGGGTCAATTGGGGGGCCCTGCGGGGGTGAGTGGCCCTGCGGACGGCGGCTCAGTGCGGCAGACGGTGCACTCGGTCCGGACGGCATGTTCGGTCCGCACGGCGTACTCGGTCCGGACGGCGGGCTCGGTTCAGACGGGCTTGCCTGGTCCGGACGGCATGCTCAGTGGGGGCGGCCTGCCCGCCTGAACCGTCTCGCAGGAACACTTCTCTGACCTCGCGGCCTGTTATCGCCCGAAGGTCGATGGATAGGCGGGCGTACCCGGCCCAGATCGGATGACAAAAGCGCGGCGCTCGGGATCGGATGACAAAAGTGGCTCTATGGACCACTTTTGTCATCCGATCCTGGGCGGACGCGGGCCGCGGGTGCCCGCCGGCGACCCCGAGCACCGCCGCGAGGTATCCACCGGGGACAACGACTCGTCATGACCTGCGGCACATTCACGACCCTCTGCCGACGGGCCGACATTCCTCACGGCTCGCACGAACCTCACCGGCCTCACCCGGTCCCTGGCCTCACCCGGTCCCTGGCCTCACCCGGTCCCCCGCCTCACCCGGCCCCTGACCCTTCCCCGGCCGCAGCACCGACGCCGCGATCATGCGAAGTCAGGGCGGGCAGGAGAACTAGAGGGTGCCCAGCCAGTTACGCAGGAGCTGGATCCCCGCGTCGCCGGACTTCTCCGGGTGGAACTGCGCCGCCGACAAGGGGCCGTTCTCCACCGCCGCCACGAACCGCCCGCCGTGCTCGGACCAGGTGACCAGCGGGGGCTTCAGGGTGGCCAGGGGGTCGCCCGGGTCGGGCAGCTCCCACTTCTGCACCGCGTAGGAGTGCACGAAGTAGAAGCGCTCCCGCTCGATGCCCTTGAACAGCACCGACTCCTCCGGCACGTCGACCGTGTTCCAGCCCATGTGCGGCACCACCGTGGAGGGCAGCAGCTCTACGGTGCCGGGCCACTCCCCCAGGCCGGGCACGTCTTCGCGGCCGAACTCCACCGACTTGTCGAAGAGCACCTGGAGGCCGACACAGATACCCAGCACCGGACGTCCTCCGGCCAGTCTCCGGCCGATCAACCGGTCGCCGCCGACGGCCCGCAACTGCTCCGCGACCGACGCGAAGGCCCCGACGCCGGGCACGACCAGGCCGTCGCACGCCTGGGCGCGCTTGAAGTCGGCGGTGAGCTCGACCGTCGCACCGGCCCGCTCCAGCGCCCGGACGGCCGACCGGACGTTGCCGGAGCCGTAGTCGAGCACGACGACCTGGGGTGAGCTCATGCCCAGGAGTCTAATGAACGCGGGTTGCACCCCGGTGACCACCGGGGTGCAACCCCACGATCAGGACGGGTTGGGCTTGGCCTGGACGGCCCGGGCCTTGTTCGACTGGTGCACCGCCCGGCGGTACTCCTTGTTCAGGTTGGTGATGCTCATGAACGGGATCTCCTTCGGGCAGGAGACCGTGCACATCCCGGTGTTCGTGCAGCCGCCGAAGCCCTCGGCGTCCATCTGCTCGACCATGTCCAGCACCCGGGAGGTGCGCTCCGGCTGGCCCTGCGGCAGCAGGTTCAGGTGCGTGACCTTGGCCGAGACGAACAGCGAGGCCGAGCCGTTGGGGCAGGCCGCGACGCAGGCGCCGCAGCCGATGCAGGTGGCGTTGGCGAAGGCCGCGTCGGCGTCCGGCTTCGGGATCCGGGTGCTGTTGCCCTCCGGCGCCGAGCCGGTCGGGGCGGTGATGTAACCGCCGGCCCCGATGATCCGGTCCAGCGCCCCGCGGTTGACCACCAGGTCCTTGATCACCGGGAACGGGGCCGCGCGCCACGGCTCGATGATGATCTCCTCGCCGTCCGAGAAGGCGCGCATGTGCAGCTGGCAGGTGGTGGTCTGCTCGGGCCCGTGGGCCTCACCGTTGATCACCACGCCGCAACTGCCGCAGATGCCCTCCCGGCAGTCGTGGTCGAAGGCGACCGGGTCCTCGCCGTCCATGATCAGCTGCTCGTTGAGCGTGTCGAGCATCTCCAGGAAGGACATGTCGGGCGAGACCCCGTCGAGGTCGTACGCGACCATGCCGCCGGCGTCGTCACCGTTCTTCTGGCGCCAGATCTTGAGCTTGAGCTTCATCACGTACCTTTCGAAAGATCAGGCGTAGGTGCGCTGAGCCGGGTGGACGTAGTCGAAGACCAGGTCCTCCTGGTGAAGGACCGGCTCCTGGGTACCGCCGAAGCGGCCCTGGCCGGCGTACTCCCAGGCGGCGACGAACGAGAACTTGTCGTCCTGCCGCTCGGCCTCGCCCTCGGCGGTCTGGCTCTCCTCACGGAAGTGCCCGCCGCACGACTCCTCCCGCATCAGCGCGTCGATGCACATCAGCTCGCCGAGCTCGATGAAGTCGGCGACCCGGTTGGCCTTCTCCAGCGACTGGTTCAGCTCGGCGCCGGTGCCGGGCACCTTCACCCGCTTCCAGAACTCCTCGCGCAGGTGCCGGATCTCGCTGATCGCCTTGCGCAGCCCGGCGTCGTTGCGGGCCATCCCGCAGTAGTCCCACATGATCTGGCCGAGCTCACGGTGGAAGGAGTCGACCGTGCGGTCACCGTTGATCGACAGCAGCTTGTCGATCCGCTCCTTCACCAGCGTCTCGACCTCGGCCACCTCGGGGGCGTCGGCCGCCACCGGGGCGAACTTGTTGCTGCCGATGTAGTTGTTCAGCACCGTGGGCAGGATGAAGTAGCCGTCGGACAGGCCCTGCATCAGCGCCGAGGCACCGAGCCGGTTGGCGCCGTGGTCGGAGAAGTTGGCCTCACCGGCGGCGAACAGGCCGGGGATGGTGGTCTGCAGGTCGTAGTCGACCCACAGCCCGCCCATCGTGTAGTGCACGGCCGGGTAGATCCGCATCGGCTGCTTGTACGGGTTCTCGGAGGTGATCCGGGCGTACATGTCGAAGAGGTTGCCGTACTTCTCCCGCACGGTGGCCTCGCCCATCCGCTTGATCGCGTCGGCGAAGTCGAGGTAGACCCCCTGCCCACCGGGACCGACCCCGCGTCCTTCGTCGCAGACGTTCTTGGCTGCGCGAGAGGCGATGTCACGCGGCACCAGGTTGCCGAACGCCGGGTAGATGCGCTCCAGGTAGTAGTCGCGCTCTTCCTCGGGGATCTGCTCCGGCGGGCGGTTGTCGCCCATCTGCTTGGGCACCCAGATCCGGCCGTCGTTGCGCAGCGACTCGCTCATCAGGGTGAGCTTGGACTGGTGGTCGCCCGAGCGCGGGATGCAGGTGGGGTGGATCTGCGTGTAGCACGGGTTGCCGAAGTAGGCCCCGCGCCGGTGCGCCCGCCAGATCGCGCTGGTGTTGGAGCCCTTGGCATTGGTGGAGAGGAAGAAGACGTTGCCGTAGCCGCCGGTGGCGAGCACCACCGCGTCGCCCAGGTGCGTGGACAGCTCACCGGTGACCAGGTTGCGGGCCACGATGCCGCGGGCCCGGCCGTCGACGATGACCAGGTCGAGCATCTCGTGGCGGGCGTACATCTCCACGTTGCCGGCGTCGATCTGCTTCGACAGCGCCTGGTAGGCGCCGATCAGCAGCTGCTGGCCGGTCTGGCCGCGGGCGTAGAAGGTGCGCTGCACCTGCACGCCGCCGAACGAGCGGGTGTCGAGCAGGCCGCTGTACTCACGGGCGAACGGCACGCCCTGGGCCACGCACTGGTCGATGATCTTCACGCTGTTCTCGGCCAGGCGGTAGATGTTCGACTCCCGGCCCCGGAAGTCGCCACCCTTCACCGTGTCGTAGAACAGCCGGTAGATCGAGTCGCCGTCGTTGCGGTAGTTCTTCGCGGCGTTGATGCCACCCTGCGCGGCGATCGAGTGCGCGCGGCGGGGCGAGTCCTGGAAGCAGAACTGCACCACGTGGTAGCCCTGCTCGGCGAGGCTGGCGCCCGCGGCGCCGCCGGCCAGGCCGGTGCCGACCACGATCACCTTGTGCTTGCGCCGGTTCGCCGGGTTCACCAGCTTGGAGGCGAACTTTCGCCGCTCCCAGCGGGTCTCGATGTCACCGTCGGGGGCCTTGTCGTCGGCGATCGGCTCGCCGACCGAGTAGAACTCGCCCTCGCCGACGAGGCCGCTGCCCTTACCGAGAATCTTGGACAGGTCTGCCATCTCAATCCACCCATCCGAAGACGACGCTGTACGGAACGATCAGGAAGCCGAGCGCGATGGCCACCGCGACCACGCTCGAGAGGGTGCGCAGGGAGGCCGTGGTGGCACGGTTCCAGCCCAGGGTGTTCGCGGCGCTCCAGAGGCCGTGCCAGATGTGCATGCACAGGGCACCCATGGCCAGCGTGTAGAAGACGACGTTGTACCACTCGTGGAAGCTGGCGGTGACCCGCGCGTAGGGCTCCTTGGAGTCGCTCGGGTTCACCGTCCCGAAGGTCATGTCGAGCAGGTGGTAGACGATGAACAGGGCCAGGGTGACGCCGCCCCAGCGCATCAGCGTGGTGGCGTAACCGCCCTTGCGCCGGGCCTGGTACTTCACCGGCCGGGCCTTCGCGTCGTGCCGGGTCAGCGTGATCGCCGCCCAGAAGTGCGCGACCAGCGCCACGATCAGGCCGATCCGCATGATCCAGAGGAACCAGGACTCGTGCAGGGCCGGCTCGCCGAGGGTGCGCAGCCAGTGCGCGTACTCGTTGAACTCCGGCGCCCCGAAGAAGACCTTCAGGTTCCCGATCATGTGCGCGACGACGAACCCGAGCATGGCCAGTCCGGAGACCGCCATGATCATCTTCCGCCCGATGGTCGAGCGGTGCAGGCTGCCGAATCCCGTCACTCGCGGGTTCTTGCTCAGCGTCTCTACCACGCGGGAAAGGTATTCCCTAGAGGCTGATTAGGTCCAAGAGATGAAGCGTTGGATCTCGATAGGGAGAACCTATGAACCTGGTTACGCTGTGCTCGTGCAACTACAGCAGCTCGTGTATTTCCTCACTGTCGCGGAAACCAAGCACTTCACCCGGGCGGCCCAGCTCCTCGAGATCGCCCAGCCCTCGCTGTCGCAACAGATCCGGGCGTTGGAAGCATCACTCGGCACGGATCTTTTCGACCGGGTGCGCGGCAACATCACGCTTACCCCGGCGGGCGAGGCGTTACTCCCGATCGCCCAGCGGATCACCGCCGATGTGGAGACCGCGCAGCAGGAGGTGCGCGAGCTGATCGAACTGCGCAGCGGGCGGGTGCGCCTGGGCGCCACCCCGAGTCTGCTCACCGGTCTGGTGCCGGAGGTGGCCAGGCGTTATCGCCGCCGCTACCCCGCGATCCGGCTGGTGCTGGAGGAGAGCGGCTCCCGCGACCTGGTGGCCAAGACCGCCTCCGGGCTGATCGATCTGGCGTTGCTCGTACTTCCACTGCACTCCGACGACCCGGCGCTGGAGACCGTGCCCCTGCTGCGGGAAGACCTGGTGGTCGTTTCGTCTCCCCGCGAGCCGGCTCCCACCGACGGGCGTCCGATTGCCATCGCACAGCTGCGCGGACGTCCTTTGGTGATGTTCCGCAACGGGTACGAACTGCGCGACGTAACCGTGGGCGCCTGCCGTAGAGCGGGTTTTGCCCCGTCACTCGCTGTGGAGGGCGGAGAGATGGACGCGGTGCTGAGCATGGTCGAGGCGGGGCTGGGACTGGCGGTGGTACCCAGCACAGTTGTCGCCGGGCGGTCCACCCACCGGGTCACACCCATTGCCGCTCCGGGTCTGTCGCGCACGATCGGTCTGGCCCACCGCCGGGGCGCTCAGCCCTCCCGGGCAGCGCAGGAACTACGCGCAGAACTTCTGGGCTACCTGGGCAGCGCTTCCGTTGATGGCACGCTCCCGCCCGGTACCGAGCTCATCGCCCCCTCAACCACAAACTAGGGACGTTTGTGAGACTCAGGCTCACAAACGTCCCTAGTTGGTTCGGGCTTTTGGTCAGAGGGAACCCTTGGTGCTGGGGATACCCGTGACGCGGGGGTCGGGCTCGACCGCAACGCGCAACGCGCGGGCCAGCGCCTTGAACTGCGCCTCCACGATGTGGTGCGGGTCGCGACCGCCCATCACCCGGATGTGCATGGCGATGGCCGCGTGGTGCGAGATGGTCTCGAACACGTGCCGGGTCAGCGAACCGATGTAGGTACCGCCGATCAGCACGAACTGCTGCCCCTCGGGCTCCCCCGTGTGCACGCAGTACGGCCGGCCGGACACGTCGACCACGGCCTGCACCAGCGCCTCGTCGAGCGGCACCATCGCATCGCCGAAGCGGCGGATCCCGGCCTTGTCGCCCAGCGCGATCTTCAGCGCGTCGCCCAGCACGATCGCCGTGTCCTCGACCGTGTGGTGCGCGTCGATGTGCAGGTCCCCGGTGGACTGCACGGACAGGTCGATCAGCGAGTGCTTGGCCAGGCTGTTCAGCATGTGGTCGTAGAAACCCACCCCGGTGGAGATCTCTGCCTTGCCGGTGCCGTCCAGGTCCAGTTCGACGACGACGCTGGACTCCTTCGTCGTCCGTTCGATCCGGGCGGTGCGGGACATCGGTTCTCCTCGGGGCGTGCGTCGGGTGGGTCTTCTCGAAAACCTAATGGGGGACGTCCGCGGGCACCCAACCGGGGAACCGGCACCGAGGTGCCGTACCCCGGTCGGCGCGCACCGACGTCTGCAATTTGTTCTAGGCAGGGAGCGGGACGTCGAGCAGGGAGTCGGCGAGAGCGTCCAGGAACGTCGTGGTCTCCCCCTCCGTGCCCGCGGTCACCCGGAGGAAGCCGGGCAGACCGTTGTCGCGGATCAGTACCCCCCGCGAGAGCAGCGAGCGCCACACCGCCTTCTCATCGGCGAAACCACCAACCAGAACGAAGTTGGCGTCGCTGGGGGCCGGCTTCAGGCCGAGCTCCTGGGTGGCGGTGACGATCCGGTCGCGCTGGGCCTTGATCGCCTCGACCGTGTCCAGCAGCACGTCGGAGTGCCAGAGCGCGGCGCGGGCGGCGGCCTGGGTGAGCGAGGAGAGGTGGTAGGGCAGGCGCACCAGGCGGATCGCGTCCTGCACCGCCGGGTGCGCGGCGGAGTAGCCGAGGCGGGCTCCGGCCAGGGCGAACGCCTTGCTCATGGTGCGGGTGACGACCAGCCGCTCACGACCGGGCAGCAGCGTCAGGGCACTCGGGGTGCCCGGACGGGCGAACTCGGCGTAGGCCTCGTCGACGATCACGATGCCGTCGGTGGCGTCGTACGCGGCCCGCACCACCTCGAGGTCGAGCGCCGTGCCGGTGGGGTTGTTGGGCGAGCAGAGGAACGTGACGTGCGGGCGGTGCTGCTCGATCTGCGCCACGGTCTGCTCGACGTGCAGGTCGAACTGGTTCGGGTCGTCGGCCGCCTGACCGGGCCGGCCGCGGTGGCCGTCGATCCAGGTGGCGCCGGTGCCGGTGGCGATGATCGAGTGCATCGAGTAGCTGGGTGAGAACCCGAGCACCCGGCGGCCGGCCCCGCCGAAGGCCTGCAGCAGCTGCTGGAGCACCTCGTTGGAGCCGTTGGCGGCCCAGAGCTGGTCGCGTTCCAGGTCGTGGCCGAGGTAGTTGGCCAGGTCCTCGCGCAGTTCGGTGAACTCGCGGTCGGGATAGCGGTTCAGGTGGCGGGCCTGCTTACGGACGGCGTCGAGGATCGCGGCGACCACCTCACCGGGAACGTCGTAACTGTTCTCGTTGGTGTTCAGCCGGACCGGGACCTCGAGCTGCGGCGCGCCGTACGGGGTGAGACCGCGCAGGTCGTCACGCAGGGGCAGGCGGGCGAGGACCTCGTCCCGGGAGTCGTTGCTCACGGGCGGGAGTCTACTGACCTCTTTCGTTCCCCCCTCCGGTCGCCCGAGGTCGGACTCCGGGTCGCGCTTGGTGCACACTCTGGCTCCACGTTGCCGCTGATACCCCAGTGGCCTGGCATGATCCGCAGGGTCGCGCGGAACCTATCGAGACAGGAGGGTGGGTCGTGGACGAAGTCGGCGCCGGCCGGATCACCGTGCTCGCGGCCGCGTGGGCGCTGCGACGCCCGCGGCAGGCGGCCGCCCTCCAGCGAATGACCGGCGAGGATCGGACCGAGGCCTACCTGTTGTCGCGGGTGCTTACCCAGGATGAGGCTGCCGAACTCACCGCGCTCGGCTGGACCCCGGCCGATCTGCGGCGCCTGGTGCGGTTCGAGCGTCCCCGGTTGCTGGTGCCCAACCCCGTGGCGATCACCGAGGAGAACCCGGACCCGGACGCCTGGGAGCGCCGCTGGTATCCCCCGCCGACCCGGCCCGACCTACCCCGGCGCAATGAGCTGCCCTTCGGCGAACTGGTTGCCTGGGCGCGGATCCGCCCCAGCGACCGGGCGTGGCTGACCGGGGTCACCAGCACCGAACTGCGCTGGCTCGGCCTCCCCAGCATCATGAAGGTTCTGGAGCCGTACCTGACCTCCCCGCTGGGGATCGATCCCGGCACCGCGTTCCCGCAGGCCCGCCGCTACGTGCCGTTCACCTTGTTCGAGACCGCGGTGCGCGCCCGGGGCGGGGTCGACCCGAGCATGTTCCGGGAGCGGATCGACTCGGTGCTGAGCAGCCGCTGGATCCATGAGGTGCCGGAATGGGAGACCGCAGGCTGGATCTCGCACCCCGCCCAGGCTCCGCTGCTGTTCGCTCGGTACGAAGAGGGGGACCACGACCCGAGCACCCGTTGGGAACGCTGGCGAGCGGTTGCCCGCCTGGCCGGGCCGGAGGGCATTCACCCGGCCGACTGGTGGGCGGCCGGCTTCTCCCCTGAGGAGGCGCTGCGGGCGTACGAGAAGAACCGGGTGCCAGACCGTTCGACGCTGGCGGCGATGACCGTGGTCCGGGGCAAGACGCCACGCTGAACAAAAGGTTTCGCCCTGGGTAACAATGGTTTTTTTCCGGTGGGAGGTGTCCGGGTGAGCGAGACCGCGGGACGGCCGTTGCGCGCCGACGCCCGGCGCAACCGGGAACGGTTGCTGCAGGCCGCGGTTCAGGCCTTCAGCCGGGAGGGGCCCGAGGCCTCCCTGGAGGGCATCGCCAAGGATGCGGGCGTGGGCATCGGTACGCTGTACCGGCACTTCCCGAGCCGCGACGAGCTGGTCGAGGCGGCGTACCGCAACGAGCTGGCCAAGTTGTGCGACGCGGCCGAGGACCTGCTGGCCGCCCTGCCCACCGACCAGGCGCTGCGCCGCTGGATGGACCGGTTCTTCGACTACATGAGCACCAAGCGGGAGATGGCCGAGGCGCTGCGGGCAGTCGTCGCCTCCGGGCGCAATCCCTACGCCACCAGCCGTGACCGGATGACGGCGGCGGTGCGGCGGCTGCTCGAGGCCGGGGCCGCGGCGGGCACGCTGCGCAGCGACGTGCGGCCGGAGGACGTGCTGCTCTCGATCAGCGCGATCACCATGGCCGCAGCCGCGCCGGAGCAGCGTGAGCAGGCCGGGCGGGTGCTCGACCTGCTGATGGACGGGCTACGGCTGGGTCAGCGCGCCTAATTTCTTGACCGTGTTCCAGTTGCGGGTGGTGACGGGTGCGCTCTTGACCTTGCCCACGGCGATCGAGAGCTTGCTGTCGGCGAAGCCGTTGGGCAGGCGCAGGTACAGCTCGGTGCCGTGGGCGATGAGCTCGTCCGGTTCCTGGGCAGCTGGAAGCTGGGCCGGGGGCACGGGTCGGTGCATGAAAACCACCGCGTGCCGGGCCCCGTCCTCGTCGGCCGTGGGAAAGGGATTGGCCTGGATGATCGCGGCGAGTTCGGCGCCGGTGCGGGCGAACACGTCGGTGGTCAGGCCCAGCTGCTGCTGAAGCCGGCTCTCGAGTTCCTGGGCGACCTCGGCCGGGTCCCGGTCGGTGCTGACCACGGCCTGACCGCTGGCCATCAGCGTCTTGACCTCGGTGTGCCCGAGTTCGGTGAGCAGCGCCCGCAGATCCGCCATCGGCAGCCTGCGGGCCCCGCCCAGGTTGACGCCGCGCAGCAGCAGGGCCACCCGCATCAGAACCTCGCGGTGACGGCTTCGCCGTGGGCCGGCAGGTCCTCGGCGTTGGCCAGGGCGACCACGTGCCCGGCCACCCCCTCGAGCGCCGCCCGGTCGTAGCTGACCACGTGGATCCCCCGCAGGAACGACTGCACGCTGAGGCCGCTGGAGAAGCAGGCACAGCCCCCGGTCGGCAGCACGTGGTTCGAGCCGGCGCAGTAGTCGCCCAGGCTGACCGGCGAATAGGCACCGACGAAGATCGCCCCGGCGTTGCGGACCCGGGCGGCCACCGCGTCGGCGTCGCGGGTCTGGATCTCCAGGTGCTCGGCGGCGTAGGCGTCGACCACCTTCAGGCCCTGATCGACGTCGTCGACCAGGACGATCGCCGACTGCGGCCCGGACAGCGCGGTGGTGACCCGCTCGGTGTGCTTGGTGGCCGCCACCCGCCGGGCGACCGCCTCCTCCACCTGCGCGGCCAGCTCGGTGGAGTCGGTGACCAGGACCGCGGCGGCCAGCGGGTCGTGCTCGGCCTGGCTGATCAGGTCGCTGGCCACGTGCTCGGGATCGGCGCTGTCGTCGGCCAGCACGGCGATCTCGGTGGGACCGGCCTCGGAGTCGATCCCGATCACCCCGAGCAGCAGCCGCTTGGCCGCGGTGACGTAGATGTTGCCCGGACCGGTGACCAGGTCGGTGGGCTCGCAGATCCAGGTGCCGGCGGCGTCTTTCGCCCCGTAGGCGAACATCGCCACGGCCTGGGCCCCGCCGACCGCGTAGACCTCGTCGATGCCGAGCAGGGCACAGGCGGCCAGGATGGTGGGGTTGGGCAGACCCTCGAAACCGGCCGGGTTGTCGCGCTGCGCCGGGCTGGTGACGGCAATGCCGGGAACGCCGGCCTCCTGCGCCGGAACCACGTTCATCACCACGCTGCTGGGGTAGACGGCCCGGCCGCCGGGCACGTAGAGACCCACCCGGTCGACCGGCACCCAGCGCTCGGTGACCGTGCCCCCGTCGACGACCTTGGTGGTGGTGTCGTGGCGGCGCTGGTCGGCGTGCACCAGGCGGGCCCGGCGGATCGACTCGTCCAGGCCGGCCCGCACCTCGGGGTCGAGCTGGGCCAGCGCCCGGGTGAGGGCCTCGGCCGGCACCCGGACCGAGTCCAGCCGCACGCCGTCGAACTTCTCGCTCAGCTCGACCAGGGCGGCCACACCGTGCTCGCGCACCTGCTCGACGATCGGGCGGACGACGGCGAGCGCCTGCTCCACGTCCAGCTCGGCGCGGGGCACCACGGCCCTCAGGTCACGGGAGGTCAGCTGCTGGCCACGCAGGTCAAGTCGGCGGATCACGGCGGTCAGTCTAAGTGCGTCCCATCGGCCCGGGACGCGGAGGCTGCATGTTTGACTAGTTTGGTCCCGTGGCGACCCGGCTTCCTCTCTTTCCACTCAGCACCGTTCTGGTGCCGGGTCTGGTACTGCCGCTGCACATCTTCGAGCAGCGCTACCGGTTGCTGATCGCCGCGCTGCTCGACCTGCCCGAGGGCGCGCCGCGGCACTTCGGCGTGGTGGCCACCCGGCCCGGCGGCGACCCGGAGACCCTGGAGGGCCTGTACCCGGTGGGCTGCACGGCGCAGATCCGCGAGGTGACGCCGTACGACGACGGTCGCTACGACCTGGTCACGGTGGGCCAGATGCGGTTCTCGCTGCAGGGGCTGGACGCCGCCGCCGAGACTCCGTACCACACGGGCCTGGTCGACTTCATCGGGGAACCGGACGGCCCCGGTGACATCGATGCCGCCGCCGAGCTGGTGGGCCTGCGCTTCGCTGCCTACCGCGACCGGCTGCGGGTGGAGCAGTCCGGGGTGCCGACCGAGCCCCGGGTGCTGTCGTACCTGGTGGCCGCGGCGGCCGTGCTGGAGCTGCCGGAACGCCAGGCCCTGCTGGAGGCGCCGACCACGCACGACCGGCTCACCGCCGAGTTGTCGCTGCTGCGGCGGGAGATCGGGCTGCTGAACGCGTTCAACTCGCTGCCGGCGGTGGAGCTGCTGAAAGAGCCTCCGACCCCGAACTGATCTCCGTACGCCAGAATCACCGGCGTGGCGAAGAAGAAGGATGCAGGTGCGTCGACCCCGGCGGTGAAGCTGCTGACCGGGGCAGGGGTGCCGTTCACCGTGCACACGTTCGAGGCGGAGGACCGCAGCCGGGCCTCGTCCGCACCGCGGGTCTCGTTCGGGTCCGAGGCCGCCGGTGCGCTCGGGGTGGAGGAGTCCCGGGTGTTCAAGACGCTGCTCGCCGACATCGACGGCGGGCTGTGGGTGGCGGTGGTGCCGGTGACCGGGCAGCTCGACCTCAAGGCGCTGGCCGCGGCGGCGGGCGGGAAGAAGGCGGCGATGGCCGACCCGGCGGCGGCCGAGCGCAGCAGCGGCTACGTGGTGGGTGGGATCAGTCCGCTCGGGCAGCGCAAGGCCCTGCCCACGGTGGTCGACGCCTCGGCCCTGGAGCATCCGACCGTGTTCGTCAGCGGCGGTCGGCGAGGGCTGGACCTGGAGCTGGCGCCGGACGACCTGGTGCGCCTGACCCGCGCCCGGACGGCTCCGATCGGACGGGCTGAGTAGTTCCTGGTTTCTCGTCGCACAGGTCGGGACGGGCCTGTGTAGTCACTGGATTCTCGCCGCCCAGGACAGCACGGGCCTGCGCAGTCACTGGATTCCCGCCGCCCAGGACAGCACGAGCCTGCGCAGTCACCGGACTCCCGCCGCCCAGGACGGCACGGGCCTGCGTAGCTACTGGTTCTCGTCGCGCAGGTCGGGGCGGGCGGCCAGTTCCAGCCGGCGCGACGTCCAGGGCAGGATCGCCCCGACCATGATCACGACCGCGGTGGTGGCGGGCCAGATGAACGCCGAGCCGATGGTGCGCAGCGGCAGTTCCGGGTTGTCCAGCTGGTCGCCGAGCTGCCAGGCGATCACCGCGCCGAGGGTGCAGGTGGCGATCAGGGCCAGCACCCTGCGCACCGGCGTGCGCCCGGGCCAGATCAGCGGGTAGACACCGGTCAGCACACCCGCGACCAGCCCGAGCCCGGCCAGGGTGCCGTCGACCGAGGCCTGCACCTCCTGCTCGTCGCCCAGGTGCTGGGCCGAGGGCAGGACAGCGCGCCAGAGCACGGCGATCAGCACACCCAGCAGCAGCGGGACTACCAGGCTGACCGTCTCACCGGCCAGGACCCGCCGCCCCCCGCCGGGCCCAGCACTCCTACCCCCAGCACTCCTACCCCCGGCGCGCCTGCGACCGGGCGCGCGGGCAGGGGTGTGGGCGGAGGGCTGCTGCCCCCAGGCGTCTGCCCCTAGGTCCGGTCCGGCTGGTCCGGCTGGTCCGGAATCTGGGGTCTGATCGAACGTGCTCATCGGGCGCCAACCCTAACGTCACACGCTCGAACCGTGACTCCCGGTCCACCCGGCCGGGCGCCCCGCCCGGGGCGTCCGACCGGTTCGTGGTCAGCTTCTTCTCAGGAGGCCAGGCAGCTCGGACCGAGCAGCGCCTTCAGGTCGCCGAACAGCGCGGGCGACGGGGTCACCCGCAGCCGGTCGTCGAGCCGCATGGTGGTCTGCCGCCCCGGCTGCACCAGTTTCAGGTGCACCTCCGTGGAGCCGGAATGGTTCACCAGCACGTCTTTCAGCTTCTCCACGGTGGGCGGGGTGCAGCGACTGACCGGCATCGACAGCACCACCGGGCCGTTCGAGCTGACCGTCAGGTCGGGGATGGTGAGTTCCTGCGCGTAGATCGTGGGCACGTCGTCACGCCGGTTGACCCGGCCCTTCACCACGACCACCAGGTCCTCGGCGAGCACGTGCAGCACCGTCTGGTAGGTCTGCGGGAAGAACAGCACCTCGATCGCGCCGCCCAGGTCCTCCACCGTGGCGATGGCCCAGGGGTTGCCGTTCTTGGTGAGCTTGCGCTGCAGCGAGCTGATCATGCCCGCGATCACCACGGTGGCCCCGTCGGGCCGCCCGTCGTCGCCGGTGAGCTGGGAGATCGTGCAGTCGGCGGACTTGGCCAGGATGTGCTCGACACCGAACAACGGGTGGTCGGACACGTACAGCCCGAGCATCTCCCGCTCCGAGGCCAGCAGGACCGACTTCTCCCACTCCCCCTCGGGCACCGGAGGCACCATCGAAAGCTGCGGGCCCGAGTCGTCGTCCGTCATCAGGGCCCCGAACAGCGAGTCCTGACCGTTGGCCTCCTGCCGCTTGTCCGAGACCACCGCCTCCACCGCCTGCTCGTGCACCGCGACCAGGCCCTTGCGGGTGTGGCCGAGGGTGTCGAACGCGCCGCCCTTGATCAGCGACTCGATGGTGCGCTTGTTGCAGACCACCAGCGGCACCTTGCGCAGGAAGTCCTCGAAGGAGGTGAAGCGGCCCTTCTCCTCCCGGGCCGCCACGATCGCCTCGACCACGTTCGCCCCGACGTTGCGGATGGCGGTCAGGCCGAAGCGGATGTCCTCGCCGACGGCGGTGAAGTTGGCGCTGGACTCGTTCACGTCCGGCGGCAGCACCTTGATGCCCAGGTGCCGGCACTCGTTCAGGTACAGCGCCGACTTGTCCTTGTCGTCGCGGACACTGGTGAGCACCGCGGCCATGTACTCGGGCTGGTAGTTGGCCTTGAGATAGGCCGTCCAGTAGCTGACCACGCCGTAGGCGGCCGAGTGGGCCTTGTTGAAGGCGTAGTCGGAGAACGGGACCAGCACGTCCCACAGGGTCTTGATCGCCTCGGCGCTGAACCCGTTGTCGAGCATGCCCTTCTCGAAGCCGACGTACTCGGCGTCGAGCACCTCACGCTTCTTCTTGCCCATGGCCCGGCGCAGCAGGTCGGCCTTGCCCAGCGAGTACCCGGCCAGCTGCTGGGCGATCGCCATGACCTGCTCCTGGTACACGATCAGGCCGTAGGTGGTGCCCAGGATCGGTTCCAGGGCCTCGGCCAGCGAGTCGTGCGGGTAGCTGATCTCCTGCTGCTTGTTCTTGCGCAGGGCGTAGTTGGTGTGCGAGTTGGCCCCCATCGGGCCGGGCCGGTAGAGCGCGCCGACGGCCGAGATGTCCTCGAAGTTGTCGGGGCGCATCAGGCGCAGCAGCGAGCGCATCGGGCCGCCGTCGAACTGGAACACGCCCAGCGTGTCACCGCGCTGCAGCAGCTCGTACGTCTTGGGGTCGGTCAGCTCCAGCGACTCCAGCTCCACCGGCTCCTTGCCGTTGAGCACGATGTTCTGCAGCGCGTCGTCGAGGATGGTCAGGTTGCGCAGACCCAGGAAGTCCATCTTGACCAGACCCAGGTTCTCGCAGGTCGGGTAGTCGAACTGGGTGATGATCGCGCCGTCCTGCTCGCGGCGCATGATCGGGATGTGGTCGATCAGCGGCTCGCTGGACATGATCACGCCGGCCGCGTGCACACCCCACTGCCGCTTCAGGCCCTCCAGCCCCCGGGCCGTCTCGACCACCTTGGCCACGTCCGGGTCCTGCGCGTGGAGCTGCCGGAACTCCTCGGCCTCCTTGTAGCGCGGGTGCTTGTCGTCGAAGATCCCGTAGAGCGGGATGTCCTTGCCCATCACCGCCGGGGGCATCGCCTTGGTCATCCGCTCACCGAGGGAGAACGGGTAGCCCAGCACACGGCCCGCGTCCTTCAGGGCCTGCTTGGCCTTGATCGTGCCGTAGGTGACGATCTGCGCGACCCGGTCCTCGCCGTACTTGTCGGTGACGTAGCGGATCACCTCACCGCGCCGGCGCTCGTCGAAGTCGACGTCGAAGTCGGGCATCGACATACGCTCGGGGTTGAGGAACCGCTCGAAGATCAGGCCGTGCTGCAGCGGGTCGAGGTCGGTGATCTTCATGGCGTAGGCGGCCATCGACCCGGCTCCCGAACCACGGCCCGGGCCGACCCGGATGCCGTTGTCCTTGGACCAGTTGATGAAGTCGGCCACCACCAGGAAGTAGCCGGCGTAGCCCTTGCTGGTGACCACCTCGCACTCGTAGTTGGCCTGCTTCTGCACCTCGTCCGGGATACCGCCCGGGTAGCGGTGCATCAGCCCGGTCTGGACCTCCTTGATGAACCAGGACTGCTCGTCCTCGCCCTCGGGCACCGGGTAGCGCGGCATCAGCGAGCCGACCGACTCGGTGAAGGAGATGTCGCAGCGCTCGGCGATCTCCAGGGTGTTGTTGCAGGCGTCCGGCAGCTCCGACCACAGCTCGCGCATCTCCTGCGGCGACTTGAGGTAGAACTCGTCGGCGTCGAACTTGAAGCGCTTGGGGTCGGCCAGGGTGGAGCCGGACTGCACGCACAGCAGCACCGCGTGCGCCTTCGCGTCCTCCGGCTTGGTGTAGTGCAGGTCGTTGGTGGCCACCAGCGGCAGGTTGAGCTCGCGGGCCAGCTTGACCAGGTCCTGCTGGATGCGGCGCTCGATGCCGAGCCCGTGGTCCATGACCTCGCAGTAGTAGTTGCCCTCGCCGAACACGTCGCGCCACTCGGCGGCGGCCGCCACCGCCTCCTTGTACTGGCCGAGCCGGAGCCGGGTCTGCACCTCGCCGGACGGGCAGCCGGTGGTCGCGATCAGGCCCTCGTGGTACTTCGAGAGGATCTCGCGGTCCATCCGGGGCTTGTAGAACATTCCCTCCATGCTGGCCAGCGAGGCCAGCCGGAACAGGTTGTGCATGCCGGTGTTGTTCTCGGACCACAGCGTCATGTGCGTGTAGGCACCGGTACCCGAGACGTCGTCGCCGCCGCCGTCGCCCCAGCGGACGCGGGTGCGGTCCTTCCGGTTGGTGCCCGGGGTGACGTAGGCCTCGACCCCGATGATCGGCTTCACGCCGTGCTTCTTGGCCTTCTTCCAGAACTCGTAGGCGCCGAACACGAACCCGTGGTCGGTGGTGGCGACCGCGGGCATGCCCATGCGGGCGGCCTCGGAGAAGAGGTCGTCGATCTTCGCCGCCCCGTCGAGCATCGAGTACTCGGTGTGGTTGTGCAGGTGGACGAAGGAATCGGACGGGCCGGGCACGGGGCGCCTCCAAGCGGTCGGCCGGGCGCCACGAGAGAACTCCCGGGCACAGCGGCTGGTCGGGGACCAGGACGGACACCAGCACTGCGACCGGGAAGGGGCACCCGCCGCCGAGGCGGCCGGTGAGGTCTGGTGCGGGTGGATCGGCAGTCAGTCTAAGTGCCGGGTCCGACAGAATCCGGCAGACCCGGACGACGGGCCCGGTGGACCCGGCGTGTTGAGCACGGATCCGTGACCCGGGCCCGTCCTCGGCCGAACGGCCGAGGACGAAGGGCGTCGATCACGGGCGAAGGGGCCCGGGCTCAGCCCTGGTCGCGCAACCGCTCCAGGGCGACGGCCAGGTCTTCGGGGTAGTTGCTGGCGAACTCCGCCCACTCCCCCGAGCCCGGGTGCTCGAAGCCCAGCTTCACCGCGTGCAGCCACTGCCGGCTCAGTCCGAGCCGGGCCGACAGGGTCGGGTCCGAGCCGTACATCGGGTCGCCCACGCAGGGGTGGCGCAGGGTGGAGAAGTGCACCCGGATCTGGTGCGTGCGCCCGGTCTCCAGGTGCACCTCGACCAGCGAGGCGGCCCGGAAGGCCTCGACCGTCTCGTAGTGGGTGATGCTCGGCTTGCCCCCGGTCACCACCGCCCACTTGTAGTCCTGCCGCGGATGCCGGCCGATCGGCGCGTCGATGGTGCCGCGCAACGGGTCGGGGTGGCCCTGGACCACGGCGTGGTACGTCTTCTCGACCGTGCGGTCGCGGAAGGCCTGCTTCAGCACCGAGTACGCGTACTCGCTCTTGGCCACCACCATCAGGCCGCTGGTGCCGGCGTCGAGCCGGTGCACGATGCCCTGGCGCTCCGGCGCCCCGGAGGTGGCGATGGAGTAACCCGCGGCGGCCAGTCCCTGCGTCACGGTCGGGCCCGTCCAGCCGGGGCTGGGATGGGCAGCCACGCCGACCGGCTTGTCGATGACCACCAGGTCGTCGTCGTCGTGCACGATCCGCATGCCCGGCACCGGCTCCGGCGGGGGCAGCTCGTCCTGCTCGGGCCCGGGCAGCGTGATCTCCAGCCAGGCCCCGGCCCGCAGCCGCTCGGACTTGCCCACGGCCGTGCCGTCGAGCATCACCGCCCCGTCGGTGGCCAGGTCGGCGACGGCGTTACGGGAAAGGCCGAACAACCGGGCCAGTCCCGCGTCCAGCCGTTCCCCGGCCAGGCCGTCGGGAACCGGCATCGAGCGCACCTCAGGCATCGTCGCTCTTCTCGGTGCCCTCGTCCGCCGAGCCGTCCGCCGGCTTGTCCGAGGTGACCCGCTGCCCGTCCAGGCCGATACCGATCACGCTGAGCACCGCGATCAGCACCGCCGCGCAGGTGATGGCGCAGTCGGCCAGATTGAAGATCGGCCAGTTCGGCAGCTCGAGGAAGTCCACCACGTGCCCGCGGAACACCCCCGGCGAACGGAAGATCCGGTCGGTCAGGTTGCCCACCGCGCCGCCCAGGAGCAGGCCCAGGGCGATCGCCCAGCCCCAGTGCCCCAGGGTGCGGGACATCCGGATGATGAAGATCGCCACCGCGACCGCCACCACCGAGAAGATCCAGGTGGCTCCGGTGGCCAGCGAGAACGCGGCCCCCGGGTTGCGGATCAGGTAGAAGCCGAACACGTCGCCGAGGACGTCGACCCGGCCGCGGCCGGTCAGCTCCTGCACCGCGATGTACTTGGTGAGCTGGTCCAGCCCGAGGACGACCAGGGCGATCAGTGGCACGGCGGCGGAGTAGGCCCGGCGGCGGGCCGACGGCGCGGGCGGGCCACCGGCGTCCTGCGAGGACACCGGCGTCTGGGTGGGCGGGGTGGGCTCAGTCATCGTCCTCATAGGGTGCCATGACTGGCATGCACCTCCGCACCTACCGCCGTTCCTGCCGCTGCTTGCACGAAACGCACAGCGCCGCCCGGGGGAAGGCCTCCAGCCGCGGGAGCGCGATCGGCTCACCACAGCTCTCGCACACGCCGTAGGTGCCCGCGTCGATCCGCCCGATCGCCTCCTCGGTAGCCAGGATCGCCTCGTCCACCCGGGTCAGCAGCGCCTGCTCGTGCTCCCGCTCGAAGGTCTTGCCGCTGGAGTCGGCCGGGTCGTCACCGGAACCGGCCTGACTGTCGCGGATCACCTCGGCCAGACCGGCCAGCACCGCCTCCCGCTCTCCCCGCAGCCGCACCAGCTCGGTGTTCAGCTCGGCCCGGATGCCCTCGAAGGCACCCTCGGTGGTCGTGGTGGCAGCACTCTTGCGGTCGGTCCGTGGCACGTCGAGGTCCCCCCTACACAGCGCGCAGCGGCGCCAGGTCACGCGAGACCTGGCGACGCTGCGCAAAACGGCTGACGGCAGATTCAGACAAGTCTGAACCCGCCGAGCCGGACTGGCTAGCCGCCCGGGCTAGCCAATGTTCAGTTCTGGCCGCCGAAGGGGTACTGGGCCGGGGCGTCGGAACCCGAGTCGTAGCCACCCCGCGTCGGCAGGGGCGCTCCGTACGGAGCAGCACCGACACCGGCCGGCTGGGACTGCGGCTGCTGCGGGCCCCGGGTGGGCACGACGGCGGCCTTGGACTCCAGCTCACGCAGCTGGCCCTCGAGGTAGGACTTCAGGCGGCTGCGGTACTCGCGCTCGAAGGCGCGCAGCTCGTCGATCTTGCGCTCGAGCAGCGAACGCTCCTGCTCCAGCGAACCGAGGGTCTGACGCTGCTTCTCCTCGGCCTCACGGATGAGCCGGGTGGAGTGCTCGCGCGCCTCGCCGACGATGCGGTCGCGGGTCTGCTCACCGTTGCGCACGTACTCGTCGTGCAGCTTCTGGGCCAGGGCCAGCATGCCGGCCGCGGCCTCGGGGCCCTGCGAGGACGACTCCATGACGGCGGGCACCCGGACCGGCTCCGGCACGACCGCGGCCACCGGCTGCGGAACGGGCGGCGGGGGCGGGGTCGGCATCGGAGCGGGGGCCGGCTCCGGCGCCGACTCGCGGGCGACGTTGGCGCGGGACAGCTCGCCGACGCGTCGCTCGCACGAGCTCAGCTTGCCGCGCAGCTCCTCGTTCTCCTCACCGAGGCGACGGAGTTCGTTGACGACCTCGTCCAGGAAGTCGTCAACCTCGTCCTGGTCGTAGCCCTCACGGAACTTCGTCGCCTGGAAGCGCTTGTTAACAACGTCTTCGGGCGTCAACGCCATCTGGTCACCTCGCGTTGGTCACTCAATCGGAAGTGCGGAGCCGCTGCTACGCCACCGTACCGGAAGCTGACGCTACACAAGGTCGGGGTAGAAGACCACTTCTGGAGCAACGGACCGTCACGTGTCACGCACACTCTGTCACCCAAAGGTGCGGCATACGCCCATTGGGTCTACGGGCGCAGCACCTGCATCAGGATGCTCACTATGAGGAACAACACGATGAAGGCCAGGTCCAGCTGGATCGCCCCGATGCGCAGCGGCGGGAGCAGCCGGCGCAGGGCCTTCAGCGGCGGGTCGGTGCCCGAGTAGATGCCCTCGGCGATCACCAGCACCACGCCCCGGGGGCGCCAGTCGCGGGCGAAGACCTGGATCCAGTCGATCACCAGCCGGCCGATCAGGATGATGAAGAACAGGAAGACGACGTAATAGAGCAGGTACCTGATCACGTCCACGACGGTTACGACTCCGCTTGCACTCAGATTCGGAACGGTCCGGCCCGGGCCGCTTCACGCGGTGCGGGCCGGCCGCAGGGGGACGGCTGCAGTCGAACGGCGTTCACGGTAGCGAACCGGGCATCGATGTATCCGCCCGGATCGCCTAGGATGATCCATGTTGCCCGCCCACCCGGCCGGATCGGCCGGATTCTGGTGGCAACCGTCGTCCTTCTGCATCAGCCGGTACAACGCACCGGCCCGCCGTGCGGTGCCCACCCTCGCCCGTCCGGCTCTACGAAGCTGAGCGCAGCGGTACGAACAGGCACACGGCTCACCCGCCGGAGCACGAACTGCCCCTGAGGGCAGCAGCGTCCAGATCCGGGCGCACCTGATCGCCCAGGCACACGTCATGAGGAGCACCCGCGCCCGCCACCAGCAGGTGCTACGGGAGTGCAGGAGAAGCCGAACCGGCCCGGACCTCGAGTCCGGACCGGTTCAGGACTGGTTGAAGAAGGCCGAGCGCTCGGCCGGCCGGACCTTCTCCGGGGTCGCCACCTCGACGTTCGCCGGTGACAGGAGGAAGACCTTGCCGGTCACCTTCTCGATCGACCCGTGGAGACCGAAGACCAGACCGGCGGAGAAGTCGACCAGACGCTTGGCGTCGGAGTCGTCCATGTCCGTCAGGTTCATGATCACCGGAGTGCCGGAGCGGAAGCTCTCGCCGATGGTCTTGGCCTCGTTGTAGGTCCGGGGATGGATCGTGGTGATCCGGTGGATCTCGGCCGAGGGGTGCGCGACCACCCGGGCGATGTTCCCCGTCCCCTGGGCGCGGCCGATCGGGGTGACCGGGGCCCGGCGGGGCTCTTCGCGCTCTTCTTCGTCGTCCACGACCGGATCGAAGTCCTCGTCCTCGTACTCGTCGTACGCCGAGTAGCGGTCGTCGTCCTCGGCAAGGCCCAGGTACACCATGGTCTTGCGCAGTGCGCCGCTCATCGAAACCTCCGCATGTTCGCTCACCCTGCGACGAAGCTACCCGAGGGGCGGCCTCTGACCGAGGACCGCGCTTCCGACACGCAGATGAGTTGCTCCGTGACGCAGCGCTTGCACAAAATCCCCGCTCATGCCACCCGAAATGGCAGCCGCTCCCGGGTGCTTGTTCTGTAGATGCAGCGAGGAGCGCAAAAGTTCAGAAAAGGCCCGATCTGGGTCCCACGTCACAGGCGCCACGGCCATCAGGCCCGCTAACTCAAGGTGATCGGCCCCGACGATCTCGTCGGCCAGCGCCGCCACGTCCGCGGCCACCACACCACCACGGGCCGGGTCGCCGTCCAGACTCAGCTGGATGAAACAGCTCACCTTGTGACCGGCCTCGCCCGCGCCGCGTTCCAGGCCCGGAATCAGCGAAGGGCGGTCCACCGAGTGCACGACGCGCGCGTACCGGCCGACCGCCCGGGCCTTGTTGCTCTGCAACCGGCCGATGAAGTGCCAGGTCAGATCCAGGTCGGCCAGCTCGCCGACCTTGGCCGAGGCCTCCTGGTCGCGGCTCTCGCCGACGTCCCGGACCCCGAGACCGGCCAGCTGCCTGACATCGCTGGCCGGGTACGTCTTGGTGACGACGACGAGTGTCACCTCCGCGGGGTCACGCCCCGCCTCCGCACACGCCGCCGCCACCTGCGCCTGGACCTTCGAGAGCCCGGCGCTCAGTTCTTCTTCGCGATGCACCCGCGAAAGTTACTTGAGGAAGTCCGGCACGTCGAGGTCGTCGTCGTCGAGCACGATCGGCCGGGGAGTACGGGCCGGACGGGGGTCGTTGACCTCGATGACCCGCGGCGGGGTCGGCGTCGGGTCCTTCGGCAGTTCGGTGTAGGTGTTCTGCTCACCGGTGCCCTGCTCGGCGTGCTGCCGCCAGCTCTCCGGCTCCGGCTCGACCGGCGCCGGCGGGTTCAGCGGGGTGGGCTGGGCATACCCGTGCGATCCCGACTGCGCGTACCCGTTGCTGTTCAGCTGCGCGCTGACGGCGGGGATCGGCACCGGCGCGGTGACCGGCTGCTGCTGCGGGATCGGCCCGGCCGACTGCTGCGCGTGCTGGCCGTACTGGTTCTGCTGGGCACTGGCCGGAAGCGGGGTGGCCGCCTGCACGTGGGCCGGACGCGCCTGACTGGACGAGGGCGGTAACTGCTGCCGCCCGCTGACCTGGCCGAGCGCGTTCTGGTCGGCCCGCTTCACCGGGCTGCCGCCGTCGAAGCCGGCCGCGATCACGGTGACCCGGACCTCGTCGCCGAGGGCGTCGTCGATCACCGCACCGAAGATGATGTTGGCCTCCGGGTGGGCGGCCTCCTGGACCAGCCGTGCGGCCTCGTTGATCTCGAAGAGACCCAGGTCGGAGCCACCCTGGATGGACAGCAGCACCCCGTGGGCACCGTCGACGCTGGCTTCCAGCAGCGGCGAGGAGATCGCCGTCTCGGCGGCCTGGATCGCCCGGTCCTCACCCCGCGCCGAGCCGATCCCCATCAGCGCCGAGCCGGCGCCCTGCATCACCGACTTCACGTCGGCGAAGTCGAGGTTGATCAGGCCCGGGGTGGTGATCAGGTCGGTGATGCCCTGGACACCGGACAGCAGCACCTGGTCGGCCGAGCGGAAGGCGTCGAGCACGCTGACGTGGCGGTCGCTGATCGACAGCAGCCGGTCGTTCGGGATGGTGATGAGGGTGTCGACCTCTTCGCGCAGGGAGGTGATCCCCGAGTCGGCCTGGGTCGAGCGGCGCCGGCCCTCGAAGGTGAACGGCCGGGTGACCACACCGATGGTGAGGGCGCCGAGCGACCGGGCGATCCGGGCGACCACGGGCGCGCCACCGGTTCCGGTGCCACCGCCCTCGCCGGCGGTCACGAAGACCATGTCGGCGCCCTTGATCACTTCTTCGATCTCTTCGGCGTGGTCCTCGGCGGCCTTGCGGCCGACCTCCGGATCGGCGCCGGCGCCGAGGCCGCGGGTGAGCTCGCGGCCGACGTCGAGCTTCACGTCGGCGTCGCTCATCAGCAGCGCCTGGGCGTCGGTGTTGATCGCGATGAACTCGACGCCCTTGAGTCCGACCTCGATCATCCGGTTGACTGCGTTGACGCCGCCGCCACCGATACCTACAACCTTGATGACCGCGAGGTAGTTCTGCGGAGCTGCCACGTCGGGGTGCCTCTCGCTCGCCGGATCCTTAGATCCTAACCCTCAACTGGAGGGTTATAGTTATGTCAGCCTGTCCTGATAAGCGAACGTAGGTGTCCACCCGGGGCCTTTCAACGACCGCTGCGGTGTGTCGCCCGGCCGTCTCGATCCCCCTGCCGATCGGCGGGCCGAACGGCCCGCTCACGAGGCGATGGACGGCATCTCCGGAGCCCGTACGTCGTAGGTCCGGGCCTTCTGCCGCAGCAGCGCGGTGAGGACCTCGGCCTTCTGCGCACCGTTCTCCGAGTCGCCCCACTGCACCAGCACCGTGCGCTTGGGCGCGTTCTTCAGCGGGGCGGCCAGCTTCAGCCAGATCCCGTCCGGAGAGCTGGTACCGATCGCGGTCAGCCGGTCGTCCAGGTTCTTCGGCAGGCCGTTCCGGACCGCCAGGGTCGCCCGCAGGTTCTCGACACTCTGCTTCTGGCCCAGCGCGACGTCGATCCGGGGCAGTCCCTTCGGGGTGCTCCGGGCCGGGCGGGTCTCCACGACCACGCCCTCGTCGTCGACCAGCTGGACCATCAGCATCTCGCCGCGTCCGGTGCCGGAGGTGGAGTTGCCCGCCACCCGGCTGGACGGCAGCGCGGCCACCGGTTCGCGTTCGGTCACCTCGACCCGCAGGGTGCCCGGCCAGGCCCGGCTCACCTGCACGTTCTTGACCAGGCGCAGTTGTTCCACCCGGCCCCCGACCTCGGCCGTGCGGGCCAGCAGCAGCGAGTGGCCGAGCTCGGTCTCGGCAGCCGCGCGTACGTCGGTCTCCTTCACCCGGTCCAGTCCGGCGATCTCCACCTGCTCGACCGTGGCCCAGGGAGAGAAGATCGCCCCCCAACCGCCGGCCAGGAGCACCAGCACGATGCTGGTGGTGATCAGGACACGGCGCCGCCGGCGGGCCCGGACCTTCGCCGCGAACCGCTGGGCGGAGGTCTGGGACACCACCGGACGGGTGCGCGCGGGGGCGTACTGCGGCAGCAGCCCGGTGGAGTGGCTGGCCGAGACCGGCCGTCCCACCTTGGCCGTGGGCTTGCGCCCACCCTTGCGCTCAGGCTGACGCTCGGGTTTGCGTTCGGTCGGCCGGGGTGCCTTGGCCGCCGGTTTGCCGGTGCTCTTGCCTGAGGACGACGGCCCGCCCGGTTTGCGTCGGGGGGCAGCGCTACGCCCGGTCGCCGCGCGCGGCGAGGAACTCCGGCCCGGCCGGCGGCCGGGCCCGCTGGAGGAGTTCGGGGTCATGCCGGCCGGTGCGCGCCGTCGCCGGAACGCAGCGCGTCCAGGATGATCGGCCCCAGGGTGGTGACGTCACCGGCCCCGATGGTCAGGACCAGGTCGCCCTTCTGCGCCCGGGCCACGACCTCGGCCACCGCGGCCGAGGCGGCGGCCCGGTAGGCCACCGACGTCTCCGGCAGCCGCACCGCCTTGGCCACCAGCTCGCCGGTGACCCCGGGCTCCGGGTCCTCCCGGGCGGCGTACACGTCCAGCACCACGACCTCGTCGGCCAGCGAGAGGGCCGCGCCGAAGTCGTCGGCGAAGATCCGCGTGCGGCTGAACAGGTGCGGCTGGAACACGGCCAGGACCCGGCCCTCCCCCACCACCGCGCGGGCGGCCTTCAGCACCGCCCGGACCTCGGTGGGATGGTGCGCGTAGTCGTCGACCACCCGCACCCCCTGCTCGGTGCCCTTCTCCTCGAACCGCCGCCGGGTGCCGCCGAAGCTGCGCACGGCGGTCAGCGCCGGCGCCCCGGAGACTCCGAAGTGCCGGGCGACGCACCAGGCGGCCACCGCGTTCAGGGCGTTGTGCACACCCGGCACGCGCAGCGTGACCGGGCCGATCCGGGTGCCGTCGGGGCGGGCCTCGATAGCGAACTGCACACCTTCCGGCGTCTCCTCGAGGTCGACGATGCGCACGTCGTTGTGCTCGCCCAGCCCGTAACGGCAGACCCGCACCGCGTGGCTGGTGAGCTCCCCCTCGGCCTGGGCCAGCACGCGGCGCACACCGGCGTCGTCACCACAGGCCACCACCATGCCGCCGGGCTTGACCCGCTGGCAGAACTCGGTGAAGGCCGCCTCGACCGCCTCCCCGGTGCCGTAGTGGTCGAGGTGGTCGGCCTCGACGTTGGTGATCACCGCGACCTCGGGCTTGTAGAGCAGGAACGAGCCGTCGGACTCGTCCGCCTCGGCCACGAAGATGTCCCCGGCGCCGTCGTGCGCGCCCTGGCCACCCTCGGTCAGCTCGCCACCGATCGCGAACGACGGGTCCAGGCCGCACTCGCGCAGCAGCACCGTGGTCATGCCGGTGGTGGTGGTCTTGCCGTGGGTGCCGGCGATCGCCACCGGGCGACGGCCGGTCATCAGCGCGGCCAGCGCCTCCGACCGGTGCAGCACCCGCAGGCCCCGCTCGCGCGCCTCGACCAGCTCGGGGTTCTCCGGGCGCACGGCCGAGGAGATCACCACGGTGGCCCCGGCCGGGACCTGGTCGGCGCGGTGGCCGATGAACACCGCCGCACCCCCCGCGCGCAGGCCGGCCAGCACCGGGCTGTCCCGGTTGTCGCTGCCGGACACCACCGCACCGCGGGCCAGCAGCAGCCGGGCGATGCCGGACATCCCCGCGCCGCCGATCCCGATCAGGTGCGCGGCCATGATCGGCTCGTCCACCAGCGGGGCACCGTCGGCACTGGTCACGGTGGGCTCACCGGAGATCCGGCCGCCCACCCGGGAACCGCCGATGGTGGGCACGCTGAGCTCCGGGCCCTGGTCCGGCTCGCTCATCGCTTTCCTCCCCGGGTACGAGCCGCCGTCTCGACCATGGTGGCCAGTCGCTCGTCGGCGTCACGGATGCCGAAGCGGGCCGCCGCGTCGCCCATGGCGCGCAGCCGGGCCGGGTCGCTCAGCAGCGGCAGCAGCACGTTCGCCACCCAGGTCGGGGTGCAGGCAGCGTTGTCGATCAGCAGCCCGCCGCCGGCCGCGACCACCGGCTCGGCGTTGTGCCGCTGTTCGCCGTTGCCGATCGGCAGCGGCACGTAGGCGGCCGGCAGCCCCAGGGCGCTGACCTCGCTGACGTTGCCGGCGCCGGAGCGGCAGACCACCGCGTCGGCCGCGGCGTAGGCCAGGTCCATCCGGTCCAGGTACTCGGTGACCACGTAGCCCGGCGGCGGCTCACCGTCGAACGGCACGGTCTTGCCCCGCCCGGCGGTGTGCAGCACCTGGATCCCGGCGCTGTTCAGCAGCCAGGCGGCCTTGCCGAAGGTGTCGTTCAGCTGCTGCGCGCCGAGCGAGCCGCCGGTGACGAAGAGCGTGGTCTGGTTCGGCTTCAGGCCCAGGGCGACCCGGGCCGTCTCCCGCTGCGACTCGCGGTCCAGCGAGGTGATCTGGGTGCGCAGCGGCAGGCCGATCACCTGGGCGTGGCGCAGCGCGGTACCGGGGAAGGTGACCCCGACGTGCGGGGTGAGCCAGGAGCCGAGGCGGTTGGCCAGGCCGGGCCGGGCGTTCGCCTCGTGCACCACGATCGGCACTCCGAGGCGGCGGGCCGCCAGGTAGGCCGGCGACGACACGTAGCCGCCGAAGCCGACCAGCACGTCCGCGTCCCGCAGCACCGCGGCGGCCGCGTCGATCGCCGCCTTCAGCTTCCCGGGCAGCCGCAGGACGGCGGCCGAGGGCTTGCGCGGCAGCGGCACCCGGGGCATCAGCTCGAGGTCGTAACCGGCGGCCGGCACCAGCCGGGCCTCCAGACCCTCGGCGGTGCCGAGCGCGGTGATCCTCGTGTTCGGGTCGCGGCGGCGCAGGCAGTCGGCCAGCGCCAGCAGGGGGGCGATGTGACCCGTGGTGCCGCCCCCGGCGAGAACGACGGAAAGGCTCATCGGCCCCTGCCCTCCCTTCGGACCGGCAGCACGGCCAGCGAGCGCTGCACCAGACCGGCGCGGGCGGCCAGGGCCTCGGCGGCCCCGGACTCACGCCGGGCGAAGCCGAGCACCATGCCGATGGCGGCGAGCATCGTGACGAGGGCCGTACCGCCGCTGGAGACCAGCGGCAGCGGCATACCGACGATCGGCAGCAGGCCGACGACCCCACCGATGTTGATGACGGAGTGGGTGACCACCCAGATCAGAACTCCCGAGGTAGCGATTTTCACGAACAGCTCGTCGCTGCGCAGCACGATCCGGGCCAGGCCGAGACACAGGGTCAGCAGCAGGCCGATCACGAGCAACGTACCGACGAGTCCGAGTTCCTCACCGATGATGGCGAAGATGAAGTCGTTGTGCGCTTCGGGAAGGATGCCCCACTTCTCCCGGCTGGCCCCGAGGCCGAGACCCCACCAGCCGCCGGAGGCGAGGGCCCACTGCCCGTGCACGCTCTGGAAGCAGGCGCCCAGGGCGTTGGCGCTGGAGGCGTCGCAGCCCTCCAGCCAGCTGCCGATCCGGCCCAGCCGGTTGCTGCTGAACAGCACCAGCAGCAGCACCGCGAACAGGAGCCCGACGGAGGCGGCGGCGAAGATCCGCAGCGGGGCCCCGGCCACGAACAGCAGACCGGCGACGATCGCCATCACCACCATTGCGGTGCCCAGGTCCCGCCCGCCGAGGATCAGCAGGAGCAGCACCCCGGCCCCCGGCACCACCGGGATCAGGGCGTGCAGCGGGCGGTCCAGCAGAGCGCGCTTGCGCACCAGCACGGTGGCCGCCCAGACGATCAGCGCGAACTTGCCCACCTCGGCCGGCTGCAGGTTGAACCCGGCGATCGAGACCCAGCCGTAGTTGCCGTTGATCCCGGCCCGGAACGGTGGCACGAAGGTCAGGAACTGCAGCACGAACGCGGTGAGCAGCATCGGCCAGGCCAGGGCCTGCCACATCCGCAGCGGGATCCGGCTGAACAGCACCAGGGCGGGGAAGCCGATCGCGGCGAACAGGGCCTGCCGCCAGAACTCGCTGAACGGTGAGGCGCCGTTGGCGATCGAGATCACGCTGGAGCTGGACAGCACCATCACCAGACCGATGCAGGTCAGCGTGACGGTGGCTCCCAGCACCAGGTAGTACGAGGTGAGCGGCGCGTTGAGCCGCCCGGCCACGCGCAGCGGGAGCGAGGGCCCCGGCGCCGGCAGACCGGCGGCGACACTCACCCCTGCACGTCCTTCACCGCGGCGGCGAAGGCCTGACCGCGGGCCGAGAACGGTTCGCCCTCGGGAGCCGGCAGCACCGGCGAGAGCAGCACGGTGTCGCCAGGCCGGGCCAGTTCGGCGGCCCGCTCGACGGCGGAGCGCATCACCGGCTCGATCTCGGGCATCCCGACAGTCTCCTGGACTCCGGAGTCGGAGACCGGGACATCCGGGGCGTGTCGGCCAAGGGCCTCACGCAGCGCAGCCGTCCCCTCGCCGGGCAGCAGGACCACGCCCCGCAGACGCCCGGCGTACTTCTGCACCACCGCGTCCAGGTCCACCGGGACATCGCCGTAACCACCGGCGATCCACACCACCGACTCGAAGCTGGACAGCCCGGCCGCCGCCGCGAACGCGTCGGTCGCGGCCGAGTCGTCCACCCAGTCGATCTCCCCGCTGCGGGCGAGCAGGTTCAGGCGGTGCGGCAGCGGGTAGTAGTGCCGGAGGCCGTCACGGACCGCGGACGGGGCGACCCCGTACGCCCGCGCCAGCGAGGCGGCGGCCAGGGCGTTGAGCACGTTGTGGGCGGCCAGGACCCCGGCGCCCGCGGTGCGGACGTCCTCAGTCGTCCCCAGCTCCGCGGCCGAGGTGCTGCGCTGCGGCACGAAGGCCCGGTCGCACAGCACGTCCTCGACCAGGCCGAGCATCGAGACCGCGGGCACCCCGCCGCTGAAGCCGATCGCCCGGGCGCCCTCGATCACGTCGGCCTCGCGCACCAGCTCCTCGGTGGCCGGGTCGGCGAGGTTGTACACGCAGGCGATCTCGGTGTTCTCGTAGATCCGCCCGAAGCCGGCCGCCGGATCGGCCGGGCCGACGTTCAGGCAGACCGAGGCCAGCGGCCGCAGCGAGGAGGACCAGCGCAGCTGGAAGTCCGACAGCTGCACGGCCAGCACGTCGTACGCCTCGGGGTGCAGCACCGACTCCAGCAGCGAGGTGCCCGCCTGGCCGGTCGAGGTGGCCCGCTTGCCGGCTGCCGAGAGCATGGTGGCCAGCATCGTGGCGGTGGTGGCCTTGCCCCGGGTACCGGTGATGGTGAGCCAGGGCGCCGGGTTGCGGGCCGGGCGCAGCCGCCAGGCCAGCTCGGCCTCCGACCAGACCGGGATGCCGGCGGCCAGCGCGTCGCGCACCACCGGATTCTCCTCGGTCCACCCCGGGGAGACGACCAGCAGCTCGGCCCCCACCTCGGGCAGGGCGGCCACGTGCTCGGCGCCGAAGCGGATGTCCGCGCCCAGCACCTCGAGCACGGTGCCCCGCTCGCGCCGGTTGCCGGTGTCGTCGACATCCACGATCACCACCTGGGCGCCGCGCTCGAGCAGCGCGTCGGCACAGGCGAACCCGGAGATCCCGATCCCGGCGACGACGACCCGCAGGCCGTCCCACTCGTTGTCCAGAGGGTTGCTCATATACCCACCACCCACTCGGCGTAGAACACTCCGAGACCGAGCGCCACGAAGAGGCCCGCGATGATCCAGAACCGGATGACGATCGTGACCTCACCCCAGCCCATCAGCTCGAAGTGGTGTTGCAGCGGCGCCATCCGGAACACCCGTTTCCCGGTCAGCTTGAACGAGCCGACCTGGATGATGACCGACAGCGTGATCATGATGAACAGACCGGCCAGCGGCACCAGCAGCAGCTCGGTGCGGGTGGTCACGGCCAGACCGGCCAGACCGCCGCCGAGCGCCAGCGAACCGGTGTCGCCCATGAAGATCTTGGCCGGGGAGGCGTTCCACCAGAGGAAGCCGAAGCAGGCGCCCATCACGCAGGCGGCGACCACGGCCAGGTCGCGCGGGTCGCGCACCTCGTAGCACTGCGGGCCGGCCCCGGAGGCCAGCTGGCAGGACTGGTTGGACTGCCAGATCCCGATCATCACGTAACCGCCGAACACCATCACGCTCGCGCCGGTGGCCAGGCCGTCCAGACCGTCGGTCAGGTTCACGCCGTTGCTGGCGCCCGCGATGATGATGTACGTCCAGATCACGTACAGGATCAGGCCGATGACCGGCCCGGCGAAGGCCAGGTCGACCGCGGTGTCCCGGATGAACGAGATCGCCGTGGTGCCGGGCGTGCGGAAGCCGTCGTCGGGGAACTGCAGCGTCAGCACCGCGAACGAGATCGACACGAACGACTGGCCGGCCAGCTTGCCGCCGGCGGTCAGGCCCAGGCTCCGCTGCCGGCTGATCTTGATGAAGTCGTCCAGGAAACCGACCAGGCCGAGACCGGCGATCAGGTAGAGCACCAGCACGCCGGACATGGTCGGGCCGTCCAGCGTGACCGCGTGCGCGACGGTGTAGCCGATCAGGGTGGCGGCGATGATCACCGCCCCGCCCATCGTCGGGGTGCCTCGCTTGACGTGGTGCGAGGTCGGGCCGTCGTCGCGGACGAACTGGCCGTAGCGGCGCTTGACCAGGAACCGGATGAACAGCGGGGTACCGAAGAGCGCGCAGATGAGCGACACGGCCGCGGCGATCAGGACCGTCAACACGACGCTGCCTCTGTCTCTCTCGATCGGTGCCGGGGGAGGTCCGGCGGATTACCGGGACTTGCTGTGGACATGCCAGACATCAGCGCGACGGTCCCCCACACGTGCCGGGGGTCAGTCGTCCGGCGCTCACCGTACCGAGCCACCGCGGGGCGTGTTTCACCGGTTCCGTCCTCCTGCCACCGGGAGAGCCCCGGAACCGTCCGTCCCCTCCAGCACCGCGGCGAGCACCGACCGGTCGTCGAAGGGGTGCACCACCCCGGCGATCTCCTGCCCCCGCTCGTGTCCCTTGCCCGCCACCAGCACGATCCCGTCCGGACCGGCCAGCCGGACCCCGGTCGCGATCGCCTCGCGGCGGTCGGGAACCTCCAGCACCTCGCGGGCGGTCCCGCTGGCCCCGGCCACGGATCGTGCCCCTTCGAGCACCGAAGCCCGGATCTCGGCGGGCACCTCGGAGCGCGGGTTGTCGTCGGTCACCACCACCAGGTCGGCGTGGCGGGCGGCCTCGGCGCCCATCTTCGGGCGCTTGGCACGGTCCCGGTCTCCCCCGGCGCCCAGGACGACCACCAGGGGGCCGCTCCGGGCGGGCCTGAGGGCCTTCAGGGCCGTAGCCACGGCGTCGGGGGTATGGGCGTAGTCGACGACCGCCAGGGGGCCCTGGGCGGCGTCGACCTGCTCCATACGGCCGGGCACCGCGGGCGCCGCGGCCAGCAGGCGGGCCGCCTCGGCCGGTTCGGTGCCGGAGGCGACGAGCATCAGCAGCGCCAGAACGGTGTTGGCAACGTTGAAGTCGCCCGGCAGGGGGCAGTGCGCGTTGAGTGCGATTCCGTCAGGACCCGTAAGGACGAAATCCGTGCCCCCGTCGCGCGGGGACGCGTCGGTCACGCTCCAGTCGGCTTTCCCGACAATGGACGGGTCGGGCGCGGCGGCGGTGGTGAAGGTCACCACCGGGACGGTGGCCTCGCGGGCCAGCCGACTCCCCCACGCGTCGTCCACGCAGATCACTCCCTGCCGTGACCGCGCCGGGGTGAACAGCTCGGCCTTGGCCGCGAAGTAGTCCTCCATCGTGGGATGGAAGTCCAGGTGGTCCTGCGAGAGGTTGGTGAAACCGGCCACGTCGAACCGGATGCCGTCGACCCGGCCGAGCGTGACCGCGTGGCTGGAGACCTCCATCGAGCAGACCTGCACCCCACGGGCGACCATCAGCGCCATCAGCGCGGCCAGGTCGGGCGCCTCCGGGGTGGTGCGGACGCTGTCCACCTGCTCGTCGAGGATCCGGGTGAGCACCGTGCCGATCAGCCCGCAGCGCCGCCCGGCCGCCCGCAGCGCCCCGTCCAGCAGGAACGTCGTGGTGGTCTTGCCGTTGGTGCCGGTGACCCCGAACATCAGCATCTTCTCGGCCGGGGCGCCGAACACCCAGGCCGCCAGCGCTCCCAGCACCTCGCGCGGGTTCGGCACCACCACCAGGGGCAGGCCGCTGTCGGCGGCGACCGCCGCGCCCTCGGGGTCGGTGAGCACCGCGGTGGCGCCCAGTTGCGCGGCACCGGAGGCGAACCGGGCGCCGTGGGTGCGGGCGCCGGGCAGCGCGGCGTAGAGGTCTCCCGGGCGTATCGCCCGGGAGTCCAGACAGACGCCGGTGATCGCGACGTGGCGCGAGGCTTCCGGCACGGTGGTACCGAGAACGTCTGCGACGTCGGCTAGGGAACGGGCGGGCGCGGGATCGCGCAGCGGGGCCGGCACGGTGGTCGAGGCTATCCGGTTTCCGCTACCGCTCAGGACCACTCGAGCGGGAGGTGCGGCTTCTTCGTCCCGGTCGGCTCGATCCCCTGGGAAGTCAGGGCCAGGGACATGATCTCCTTGAACACCGGGGCGGCCACGGTGCCACCGTAGTGGCCGTTCTTCGGGTCCTGGACGAACACTGCGACCACCAGTTCCGGATCGTCCGCCGGGGCCATCCCGACGAAACTGGCCGTGTACGAACCGTCATAGCAGCCGCACTCGGAGCTGTAGCGCTGGGCGGTGCCGGTCTTGCCGGCCACCCGGTAGCCCGGGATCGCGGCGTCCACCGCGGTACCGTCGTCGCTCACCACGCTCTCCAGCATCAGCCTCAGCTCCTGGGCGGTCTTGGCGCTGACCACCCGGGTCTTCTTCCCGTCGGGTTCCGCCTCGAGCCGGCCGTCGGCCCCGGTGACCGCCTTGACCAGCTTGGGCTGCACCCGCACCCCGTCGTTGGCGATGGTGGCGAACACGTCGGCCGACTGCAGCGCGGTCACCGACACACCCTGCCCGAACATCACGTTCAGCCGGGTCCGGCCGTCCCACTCCTCGGGAGTGCCCAGGATGCCGGCCGACTCGACCAGCCCGACGCCGGTCTTGCTGCCCAGGCCGAACTTGGTCAGGTACTCGTACATGGTCTGCGAGCTCATCCGCTCGCCGACCATCACGGTGCCGGTGTTCGACGAGGTGGCCAGCACCCCGGCGAAGGTGAGCTGCTCGGTCGGGTGGTCGTGCGAGTCACTGATCACCCCGGCCGCCCCCCGGTCGAGCTTGTAGGGCACCTTCAGCGGAGTGGTGGGCTTCACCTTGCCCTCTTCCAGCGCCGCTGCGGCGGTGATCACCTTGCTGGTCGAGCCGGGCTCGAACACCTCGTTCAGGGCCCGGTTGCCACGGTTCTCGGTCTTGGCCTTGCCCGGGTTGTTGGCGTCGAAGGTGGGGGCCTCGGCGAGGGCCAGGATCTCCCCGGTCTTCACCTTGGACACCACGATGGTGGCCGACTGCGCCTTCGACTTCTTCACCACCTCGCGCAGCGCCTCCTGCGACTTGTACTGCAGGTCGCGGTCCAGGGTCAGCTGCACGTCCTTGCCGTCCACCGCCTCGGTCACGGTGGTCATGCCGGTGGCGATCTGCTGACCGTCCTTGCCTCGCTCATATTTGAACTCGCCGTCGGTGCCGCGCAGCAGGTCGTCCTGGGTTCTCTCGATCCCGGCCTGGGGCTCGCCCTCACCGTTCATGAAACCCAGCACGTTCGAGGCTACGGTGGTGGCCGGGTAGGTGCGGCGACTGGCCTGCTCGCTGAAGATGCCGGGAATGGCCAGGGCCGAGACATCGCGCCAGACAGTCGGTTCCACGTCCTTGACCACATAGGCGAACGACCGGTTGCCGCCCAGCGCCTGGGCCAGGTCCGTGACCGGCATGTCCAGCACCGGGGCCAGTGCGCGGGCCGCGCCGACCACGCCCCTCTCGTTGTCCGCGACCTTGGCGTAGCGGTTGTACTGGGGCACCAGCGTCTGGTCGACAGTGATGTTGCGACGCTCCACCGTGGTGGCCAGCACACCGCCCTTGGTGTCGAGGATGTCGCCCCGGTGGGCGTACAGAGTGCGGGCCCGCAGCCGGTTCTCCAGGGCCTCGTTCGAAAGCGTCTCGGAGTCGAAGGCCTGCAGCTGCACCAGTCTTCCGGCGAAGATCACGAAGATCAGGACGATGACGACCGCGGTGAGGCGCAGCCGGGTGTCCGGGTTGCCGGCCCGGGCCGGGCCCAGGTTCAGCAGCGGCCCTCGCGGCCCCCGAGGCCCTCCTCCGCCTCGCCTTTTCGGTTGCGCGCGGGCAGATCTCACCGCCGGGCCGAGGGCCGAGCGGGTCAGCGTGCGGGCCGGCCTCGTCTTGGTTCCGGCCTGTTTACGGGCCACCGGCTTGGTTTTGGCCGTCCGCCGCGGTTCGGCCTTCTTGGCCGGGGCGGGTTTGCGGCCCTTCACCGGTTCCGGCCGGGGCTTCTGCGCCGGCGGCTGGGCCCGCTTGACCGCGGTCTTCTTCACCGGCTTGGGCCTCGGGGTGGCGGCGCTGCGGCCGGAACGACCGGTGCCACGCGGATACTCGGCCCCGGACCGGGCGGCCGCGCCGCCACCACTGGGGCTCATCGCGAGGGCTCACCCGTCGTCGGCGCGGTGCTCTTGACGGGAGCCGGCGGGGCGGTCGCGACCTCCGGCTCGCCCTTGACCGTGCCGTCCTTCGGGTCGAAGAAGGCAGGGTTGTCCACCGGGACCATGCCCAGCTCCTCGGCCGCCTCGGCCAGCTTCTGCGGCGCGCTCAGCTCCTGCACCTGCTCGGTCAGGGCCTGCCGCTGCTCGGCGAGTTCCCGCTCCTGGTCGCGCAGTTCGGTGAGTTCGTAGGCCCCCTTGCCGATGCTGATGTTCAGCAGCAGCAGCATGAGCAGACCGGCCCCGAGCAGCCCCACGCACAGCAGCGCCAGACCGGTGGCCGAACGCCGCGGCGTGGGAACCACCCGCAGTCGGGGACGCACAGCACGCGCCGGCGGCCGGGCCGGTTGACGGACCCGGGCCGCGGCCGCGGCCGCTCCCGAAAGATGGTCCGGCGCAACCTTCGCGGTCGCGGTGCTGGTGCTCATCCTGCGTCCCCTCCTCGTGGTCGGCGGTAGCCCGCCCTGCCCGGTGCCGAAGTTCTGCCGGCCGGCCGCAGCCGCTCGGCCGCCCGCAACCGGGCCGAGGCCGCCCGCGGGTTCTCGCCCGTCTCCTCCTCCGGCGGCACCTCGGCCCCTCTGGTCAGCAACCGCATCCGCGGAGCGTGCTCGGCCAGCTCCACCGGCAGGCCGGGCGGTGTGGTGCTGCGGACCTGTTCGGCCAGCACCCGCTTGACGATCCGGTCCTCCAGAGAGTGGTAGGCCAGCACGGCGATCCGGCCGCCCACGGCGAGTGCCTCCACCGCCGCCGGAACCGCCCGCTCGAGCACCTCCAGCTCCTGGTTGACCTCGATCCGCAGCGCCTGGAAGGTGCGCTTGGCCGGGTTGCCGCCGGTGCGCCGGGTCGCCGCCGGCACGTTGTCCCGGACCAGCTCGACCAGCCGGGCGCTGGTGGTGAAGGGCCGGGCCGAGCGCTCACGCACGATCGCCGAGGCGATCCGCTTGGCGAACCGCTCCTCGCCGTAGTCACGCAGGATCCGGGTCAGCTCGGCGGCCTCGTAGGTGTTCAGGACCTCCGCGGCGGGCAGGCCCACGGTCTGGTCCATCCGCATGTCCAGCGGGGCGTCGACCGCGTAGGCGAACCCGCGGTCGGCCTCGTCCAGCTGCAGCGAGGAGACCCCCAGGTCCATCAGGACGCCGTGGACCTCGTCGATCCCCAGGTCCTCGAGGACCTGCGGGATGTCGTCGTAGACCGCGTGCGCGGGCCGGAACCGCTCACCGAAGCCGGCCAGCCGACGGCCGGCCAGCTCCAGGGCCTGCGGGTCGCGGTCGATGCCGATCAGCGTGGCCTCGGGGCAGGCGCGCAGCAGTGCCTCGCTGTGCCCGCCCATCCCGAGCGTGGCGTCGACCACGACCGATCCGGGCCTGCTCAGGGCGGGCGCCAGGAGTTCGACGCAGCGGTCGCGCATGACGGGGACGTGGCGCTCGTGCGCCTGCGCCGTGTCCTGCGCCGGGTGGGACTGGTTCTCGGTGGTCACAGAGCTCTCGGGACGCTCAGGGCGGGTCATCGCGACCTCCCCTCGGGGAAATGGATCGGGCCCGGCCGTCCGTGGCCGGGCAGGTGGACTTCGGGCAGGAAGTCGAGGCTCTGATTCGCTAACCACACTCCGGGACCGACGGCCCGGGCGACCTCACGCGTCCGAGGGCGGAGCCGGGCCTCGACAGTGCGCCGGTGCGACCGGCCCGAGGTCCGCCGATCAGGTCTCCATCCGCTCCGACCGAACTGCGGCCTGACACCGGGGAAGGTGTGTCAGGACGCCTCGGGCGGCTGGAGACCTCATCGTCGGCGAGTCGGGCCGGCCGGTTGTCCAGCAACTGGATGCTCGGATTCGCTCGTCGTCCGCGGCGCCCTACCCGGCCTGTTTCCAGATGGCCGGGCGGGGCTCGGAGGTCGTGCTGGGGTCAGGAGCGCGCGGGGCGCGTCGTCGGGACAGTCGGTCGGGCAGTGGGCCGGCTGGGGCAGCGGCCGGACGGTCACATCGCGTGGTGCTCCTGCGGGGTGGCGTGTGCATCAGACGGGCCATCAGAACAGTCCCGGGACGACTTCCTCGGCCTGCTCGGCGAACGCCTGCTCCTGCTCGTTCAGGTACGACTCCCAGGCCGCCAGGTCCCAGATCTCGATCCGCTCCCCCGCACCGATCACGGCGCAGTCGCGGGTCAGACCGGCGTAGGTACGCAGCATGGCCGGGATGGTGACCCGGCCCTGCTTGTCGACCGCCTCGTCGGACGCCCCGGAGAGGAACACCCGCAGGTAGTCGCGCGCCTGTTTGCTGGTCACCGGGGCCTGCCGCAACTGGCCGGCGATACGGGAGAACTCGTCGACCGGGAAGACGTAGAGACAACGCTCCTGCCCTCTGGTCACGATCACCCCTGCCTCCAGTTGCTCGCGGTACTTCGCCGGAAGGATGAGCCGGCCCTTGTCGTCGAGGCGAGGCGTGTGGGTGCCGAGGAACACCGGCGGTCCCCTCTCCTCGCCCCTCCCTGTTCAGAGCAGCTGGAGCGTGAGGCGTCATCCGTGAAACTCCTCTCCGCTCCAGTGGCCTCCACATTACTCCACTTCCCCCCACACGCAATGGCGGAACGGCGGATTCCACCGCCGCCACCTGCACGAACGTGCAGGTCAGAGGGCCAGGGGCGGAAGTGGGGAAGGTTTGCGGCCGGGTGTCACCGCGACCTTGACAAGAGCCGCCCGATCGGTCATATGTCCCCTTCGAAGCGCCTTGGGCCCGTTCGCGGGGCCCGGCGTGGAGCAGAGTGGGGGATGCGGAAGGCTTGAGGACGCCGGTGGTGGGGGAAGGTGGGGAAGCGTGGCTCCCGCCCGGGTCGGGTCCGATCCGGGAAGGGACGCTTGCTCGGGAAGGAACGCTTACCCGGGAAGGGACGCTGCAGGATGCTTCAGCGTTTGAGAGACTGATCGGCACCAAGCACTGCACTCGTACTTGCTCGATGTAGACGCACGACTTCTGCCGGGCCTACCCGGACGACAGGCACCCCCGGCCGTGAAGGTCCGGGAGGCACGGAGGCTGCACACGTGACGACCATGGCCGGCCCGCGGGAACTGGAGTACCTCGCCGGGGTGACCGGAGCTATCAAGGCAGCGATCGAGTCGGTCATCGAGGGGAAGCCCGACGTGGTCGACCTCGCCGTCACGGTGCTGCTGGCCGAGGGGCACCTCCTGGTGGAGGACGTCCCCGGCGTGGGCAAGACGATGCTGGCCAAGGCGATGGGCCGGGCGGTCGACTGCACGGTCCGGCGCATCCAGTTCACCCCCGACCTGCTGCCCAGCGACATCACCGGGGTCAGCATCTACCGGCAGGAACGGCACGAGTTCGAGTTCAAGCCGGGCGCCGTGTTCGCGAACATCGTGGTCGGCGACGAGATCAACCGGGCCAGCCCGAAGACCCAGTCCGCGCTGCTCGAGTGCATGGAGGAGCACCAGGTCACGGTCGACGGGGTGACCCACCACCTGGAGAGCCCGTTCATCGTGGTGGCCACCCAGAACCCGGTCGAGATGGAGGGCACCTTCCCGCTGCCCGAGGCCCAGCGCGACCGGTTCATGGCCCGGGTCTCGATGGGCTACCCCTCGGCCCACGCCGAGCTGGACATGCTCGGCCACCACGGCGAGCACGACCCGCTGGCCGGCCTGCGCCCGGCCTGCGACGCCAACACGGTGCGCTCGCTGATCGCGGTCAGCCGCTCGGTCTACGCCGCCGACGGCATCAAGGAGTACGTGGTCAACCTGGTCCGGGCCACCCGGGCCAACCCCGAGCTGCGCCTGGGCGCCTCGCCGCGCTCGGCCCTGCAGCTGCTGCGGGCGGCCAAGGCCCGGGCCGCGATGAGCGGGCGCGGCCACGTCATCCCCGACGACGTGCAGGCCCTGACCCCGCTGGTGCTGGCCCACCGCCTGATGCCCAGCGCCGAGGCCCAGCTGGCCCGCCGTACCCCGGCCGACGTCCTGACCACGATCCTCGGCCAGGTACCGGTCCCCGCGCCCCGCGCCTCCACCAGCACCGCCTGGCCGGCATGAGGTCGGTGGTCTCCCGGGCCCGCGCGGCGCTGTCCGGGCTGACCACCCGGGGCCGGTCCTTCCTCTCCGCCGGGGTCGCCTCGGGCATCTGCGCGGTCGTGCTCGGCCGCCAGGACCTGCTGCGGATCGCCGTGCTGCTGCTGGTGCTGCCGCTGGCCTGCGTGTACATGCTGACCCGGGCGCACTACCGGATCGGCCTGACCCGGACCACCACCCCGGCCCGGGTGTCGGTCGGCGCCCCGATGCGGGTCCGGCTGGAGCTGCAGAACCTGGCCTCGATGCGCACCCGGGTGCTGTTGGCCGAGGACCGGGTGCCGCCCGCGCTCGGGGCCCCGCCGCGCTTCGTGCTCGACCGGATGCCCGGCGGCCAGCGCGCCGCCGTCACCTACTCGCTCACCGCCGCCATGCGCGGGCGCTACCCGATCGGGCCGTTGCGGCTACGGGTCACCGACCCGTTCGGGATGTGCGAGCTGACCCGCTCGTTCACCGGCAACGACCACGTCACCGTGGTGCCCCGGCTCTACCCCCTGGTGCCGCTGACCGCCGGCGGCACCTGGGGCGGCGCCGGCGACTCGCTGGCCCGGGCGGCCGCGGTCAGCGGTGAGGACGACATCGCCACCCGGGAGTACCGGGAGGGCGACGACCTGCGCCGGGTGCACTGGCGCTCGACCGCCAAGCGCGGCGAGCTGATGGTGCGGCGCGAGGAGCAGCCCCGGCAGATGCGCGCCACGGTGGTGCTGGACACCCGGGCCCGGGCCCACCGCGGCGAGGGCCCCAGTTCCTCGTTCGAGTGGGCGGTCAGCGCGGCCGCCTCGGTGGCCGTGCACTTCGCCGAGGAGAAGCACGGCATCCGGCTGCTGCTCGACGGCCGGCCCGCGAACTGGTCCAACCCGCACTCCGGCGAGGCCTCCGGCGAGCTGCTCGAGCGGCTGGCCATGGTGCAGACCGGCGGCGACGAGGCCCTCGACGACGCGATCGGGGTGCTGCACCGGGCCGGCGGCGACGGCCTGATCATCGCCGTGCTGGGCGAGATCGACGAGTCCACCGCGCTGCGGCTGGGTGAGCTCGGGCTGGCCGGCCGGGCCGGGATCGCGGTGCTGCTGAACACGCCGGAGTGGTCGGCCGGTGCGGTGCGGGGCTCGGCCCAGAACCGGCAGCGGGTCGCCGGCCTGCTGCGCGAGGGCGGCTGGGCCGTGGTCGAGGCCGGGCCGGAGCAGTCGATCGCCGACCTGTGGAGCGGTGCGGCGGGTACCGCCGCGGCGGCCGGGGCCGAGGTGCATGCACCGCGGGTTCCCGCCGGTGGTGCACACCCCACAGCTTCGGCGTCTACTAATGGCCATGTGAACGGTTCGGGCGGTTCTGGCGACGGCTTTGGGCGGCTGCTGGCATGAGAGACGGATCCGACGAGCGGATGGCGGTGACCGCGGCGGCTGCCAGCCTGGTGGCCGCCCTCACCCTGGCCCCGCTGATCAAGGGCACCACCTGGCTCTTCGCCGCGGCGATCATGGTGCTGACGGTGATGGTGACCGGCATCGTCGCACGCCAGCTGGCCCGCGGCTGGTGGCCGGCCGTGGTCGGGCTGCAGGCGATCACCCTGTTCCTGGCCATCGTGGTGCTGTTCGCCCGGGGCGAGCTGGTCGACCCGCCGGGTGCCGTGCGGCTGCTGTCCGACATGCTCCAGGCCGGCATGCAGGTCACCCAGAGCCAGTCCCCGCCGGTCGACGCCGAGCGCGGCATCGTCCTGCTCGTGGCCGGCGGCGCCGGGCTGGTCGCGCTCGCGGTCGACATCCTGGCCACCTCGTTCCGGCAGCCCGCGCTGGCCGGTCTGCCGCTGCTGGCGATGTACTGCGTGCCCGCCGCCCTGCTCGACGACGGCCTGCCCTGGTACCTGTTCCTGGTGGCGGCGGCCGGTTTCCTGCTGCTGCTGTCGGCCGACGCCGGCGACCGGGTGCGGTCCTGGGGCCGGGTGCTGGCCTCGGCCGGGCAGCGGTCGGCGGCCCGGTCCGGCGGTGACACCGGCCTGGCCCGGGGCGGGCGCCGGGTGGGTCTGGCCGCGGTGGCGATGGCGGTGGCCCTGCCGGCGGTGGTGCCCGGCCTGGACAACCAGCTGCTGGGCGGTTCAGGAGACGGCGACGGCGGCTCCGGCGGCACCGTGATCACCCGGATCAACCCGATCCTGGACATGCGCCGCGACCTGAACGACCCGGTCGACACCCAGCTGCTGCAGTACTCCACCACGGTGCTCAACCCGGAGCCGCTGCGGATCGTCACCGACGACCAGTACGACGGGCGCACCTGGCGGCCCAGCAACAAGGACATCCCCCGGGCCAACAACATCAACAACGGCATGCCGGACGCACCCGGCCTGACCAGCGGGGTGGCCACCACGGAGGAGGAGTCGAGGATCCGGATCTTCCGGCTGCGCGAGACCTACCTCCCCCTGCCCTACCCCACCCGGCAGGTGTCCGGGCTCGACGGCGAGTGGCTGTTCGACAAGGAGACCCTGAACGTCATCGGCAACGAGGTGGACACCACCCAGGCCGAGTACACGGCGAAGTTCCTCAGCGTCTCGCCGACCTCCGAGCAGCTGGCCGGCGCGCCCGAGCCGCCGAAGGACATCGTCGACCGCTACACCGACCTGCCCGACGACATCCCCCAGGTGGTCGAGGACACCGCTCGTGAGGTGGCCGGCAACGGCACCCAGTACGAGCAGGCGGTCCGGCTGCAGGACTACTTCTTCCGCGACGGCGGCTTCCGCTACGACACCCGGGCCCCGCAGAGCGAGGACGGCGACGGCAGCGCCTCGGCGATCGTCGACTTCCTCGACCAGAAGGTCGGGTACTGCGTGCACTACGCCTCGACGATGGCCGTGATGGCCCGTCAGCTGGGCATCCCGGCCCGGGTGGCGGTCGGCTTCCTGCCCGGCAGCGTGCAGACCGAGAACACCCGGATCATCTCCTCCCGCGACGCCCACGCCTGGCCGGAGCTGTACTTCGAGGGCGTCGGCTGGGTGCGCTTCGAGCCCACCCCGCGCAGCGGCCAGGCCCCGCCGTCGTGGACGATCCCGCAGGAGGAGGACGACGACTCGACCACCAGCGAGGACACCAGCACCACGACCGCGCCGGAGACCGACGACGAGGGTGCGAGCAGCTCCTCCGAGGCCGCGGTGCCGGACGAGCAGGAGGTGGCGGCGGGCGCCCAGCAGTCGGACGGGTTCAGCGTGCCGTGGCAGCCGATAGTGGCGCTGCTGGTCGTTCTGCTGGCTCTGGCCTCTCCCCGGGCGGCTTCCTCGCTGGCAACCCGAAAGCGCTGGCGTAGGGCCGGAACCCCGCCCGCTCTGGCAGCGGCCGCCTGGGACGACCTGCGGCTGGGTCTGAGCGATCTCGGCGTGCGCTGGGCGGCGTCCTGGACGCCGCGAGCAGTCCGGCAGCGGCTGAACGACGACTACCAGCTCTCCCCGGAGCAGGCCGAGGCCCTCGACCGGCTGGTGGAGGAGCTGGAGGACGCGTTCTACGCCCCGCCCTCCGATGCTCCGGGCCGTCCGGCTGCGGAGCGCAAGAAGGACGTGGCGCTGATCGTGGGTGCCGTGGCGGTGCAGAAGTCGTCGCAGACCCGGTGGCGGGCGCGCTTGTGGCCGGCGTCGGGAGTGAGTGCCCTGGCCGCCCTGGGGCCCTGGTTCACCTCGAGGTTCCAGCGGGGTTCGTCCGTGGACGACTCCGACGACCTCGATCCGGACACCGATGGCGCTACCCGCCCGCCGCGCGCACCACAGCAGAAGGCCGGTAGCGGCGCTCGATAGGGCTCAGGAAGAGCTCTCAGTAAGAACTTGAGGACGTCGTCCGGCACCCGAGTCGCTCGGGTGCCGGACGATTCGCGTCCCCGGCAACCCGGGACTGGGCTCTCCAGCCGGCTATGAGGGTGCTCGTGTTCGCCCGTCCATCACCTGCGGTTCGCCCTTACGGGCGGGTGGATCGGGCATGCTCTGGTCGAACAGGCTCCACAGGGCCACTCACGGGCCAAACAGCACTTGGCGGTACCGCGTGCTGCGGTACCGCCCATGAACCCTGCATTCAGCTTGAAGGCCCCGCCAGGCGGGGCCCCTTGCTATCAAGCATCTTTCATGCTGTGCTGCGGCGCCGGGTCAGCGTTCGTCCCGGCGACGATCCCACCGCTGTTCAAGGCGCTGCATGAAGCCCGCCTTGTTGCGGTTGTTGCGTTTCACCGGGGGACGGACCGTACCGGCCGCATTGACAACGCCTACTGGACCTCTGCGCTTGCTGGACACGGCATACGCCGTACCACCCAGCATGCAGACGAAGCCGAGCACCCCGATCGGGATGTTGTTGTTGGCTACGCCAAAGACGAGCACTACGAGCCCGAGCACGATACCCGTGCCCCCAATAGCAAGCCGCCGACCGGCCCCTGGCCGTCGGTTGGCGCCACGCATTGCCGAGGCGAACTTCGGATCCTCGGCATAGAGCGCGCGCTCCATCTGCTCAAGCAGACGCTGCTCGTTATCGGAGAGCGGCACTTCGACCTCCTGACGGTCACACCGGTCGTTCCACATGCGTTCCGGCGATGGTCACAGAATAGGTCGCACTCGCCTACCGCGAAAGCCGATCGGCTATCCCACCCGGATGGTCTCCTCATTCTCGGCCGTCCGGAGGTAGGGCTTGATAGCGGCCGGGAGCACGTGCGGGGGTGGACCGGGGGGCCTGACGTGGTCGCGCAGTGTCCTCCTCCGAGGCAGGTTGCGCCACCAGGCTGGCGGGCCGGACCGCCCCGGCACCGAAGCGGGCGCTGGCCCGGTCGACCGCCCGCTCGGCCTCCCGCCACCCGTGCGACCGCTCGTCCAGGGCCAGCTGGTGGTGCCCCCGGTGGGCCTCGGTGAGCCCTTCCAAACGCACTCCGACCAGCCGTAATCGAGCGCGCTCGAGACCTAGGCGCAGATACAGCTCCAACGCCGTGGAATAGATCACCCGGGCCAGGTCGGTGTGCTCGGGCAGTGTGCGCGAGCGGGTGATCGTGCTGAAGTCGGCGAATCTGACCTTGATCACGACCGTCCGGCCGGCCAGCCCGGCGGACCGGGACCGGGCCGCGACCCGCTCGCTGAGCCGCAGGAGCTCGCGGCCTACCACTTCGGGATCGTCGACGTCTGTGCGGAAAGTCTCTTCGTTGCCGATGCTCTTTTCGGGTTGCTGGGGCACCACCGGGCGGGGATCAAGCCCCCAGGCGAGGTCGTGGAGCTGCCCGCCCACCGCCTCGCCGAGCGCGCGCCGCAGGGTCGCGGCCGGAGTATGAGCGATGTCGGCCACCGTCAGCAGCCCCAGCCGGCGTAGCGCCTCCTCGGTCTTCTCCCCCACTCCCCACAGTGCGCCGACCGGCAGGCTGTGGAGGAAGGTGACCGTCTCGTCGCGCGGGACCACCAGAACCCCGTCCGGCTTGGCCTGACCGGAAGCCAGCTTGGCCACGAACTTGGTCGAGGCGATCCCGACCGAGCAGGTGATCCGCTGCTCGTCGGCGATCCGGTCGCGGATCAGGCCGGCGATCCGGGTGGGCGGGCCCATCCGCCGGACCGCCCCGGAGACGTCGATGAAGGCCTCGTCCAGGCTCAGCGGCTCCACGAGCGGGGTGACGGCCCGGAAGACCTCCATGACGCCGCGCGAGACCTCCGCGTAGCGGTCGTGGTCGGGTTCGATCACCACGGCCTCGGGACAGAGCCGGCGGGCGCGCCCCATGGGCATGGCCGCATGCACGCCGCTGCGCCGGGCCTCGTAGGTGGCGGAGAGCACGACCGAGCGCCCGCCGCCGCCGACGATGACCGGGAGCCCACGCAGTTCGGGCCGGTCGATCAGCTCCACCGAGGCGTAGAAGGCATCCATGTCGGCGTGCAGGATCATGCAGCCGGAATCGTCGCCGGAGAGGCCGGAGCCGACCCGGCGGAAGGTGCGCCGGGTCATCGGCCGGAGCTCCCGGGGCTGGAGTGCCAGAGCTTGCGGGGAGGCTCACGACGCCGGCGGGCCTCCTCCCCGTGCCGCCCCTCCCCAGGCTGACTCTCCTCAGGCTGGCCCTCCTGGTCTCGGGTATCCCCATAAGACCGCCAGGCATCCGCACTGCGGCTCCGGGTCCCGCCTCCCCCAAGGCGCCCCGCGTCGTCTTCAGTTCTTCCCTTGCGTTTCTCCTCGCGACGACGGCGCTCCTCCTGGACGGACTCCTGCTCGGCCGCCATCATCCGGCGGGTCTCCTTGGTGTCGCCCCCTGGAGGGCGCAGATCGGCATAGGGCGACTGCCGGAACCCACTGGGATGCACGAGCACCCTGCGCCCTCTTTCCTCGCCTTGCCCCTGGTTCTCTGCGGCAGGCCGGGACTCGTCCGCGCCACGGAGGCGGCCGGGCGCGCCGGGGATCGGTATTCCGCCTTTGTCCCGGTCTCCACTAGGTAGGCCGCTGGGCGCTTCCCAGTCGATGGGCTCGGCCCCTGGCAGTGCACCGTCGTCGCGGCTGACTCCCAGGACACGGCCGGGAGTCGGCCCACCGGCGTCGGCCGGAACCATCCCGGCGTGAAAAGCGGTAGCCGGCAGTCCGGAAGGCAACGGGCGGCGGGCGTGGCGTTCGGTGGGCTCGTCGGCGTGCAGGATCTGCAGCACGCCCTCCAGCCCGGACTCCACCCAGACCTCCCAGAGCACAGGCAGTTCCCAGGCCCCCGTTGCCCGAAGTGACACCCCCCGTCTTCCGGTCTTACGGAGCACCCCCCGAACCACCAAGAGCCAGGAGTGGAACACCGTGCCCGCGTACGGGCCCTGGACGTCTTCGAAGAAGGTCGCGTCCACCGGGCCGGTCGAGTCGTCCAGGGTGAGGAAGACGACGCGGCGACCGGTCCGGATCGGCGGGGTCTGGGTGGCCCCCTTCACACCCGCCACGAGGATCTCTGCCCGGCTCCGACGCCCTCTGACGTCACGCGCCCGGGTGACCGCGAGCGCGTTCAGCATCGGCTCGTAGAACTCCAGCACATGACGGCTCGCGTCCAGGCCCAGTACCTCCAGCTCGGCCCGGGTGCGCTCGGCGCTGGTCATCTCCGGCAGACCGCTGGGGACGATCCGGTCCGGCGCGTCCCCGAGGTCGAGGGCGAGCTGCACGGACTGGTCCTCGGCCGAGAGCACGGGCGCGGCCGAACGGGACTGCCGGGCTGCTGCGCGGCGGACGCCGCTGCTGTCTCCGTTCTCCGGGTCCTGGGGATCCGGACCGGCCGGCTCCGGCTCCCGGCCACGTCGTCTGCGGGGCCCACCGTTCTCCACCGACCGGCTCCAGCGTTCGAGGTCGGCGAGCTGGAGCAGGAGGTCACGGCGGGTGGTGCTGTTCCGAGGCTGCACCGGCAGTGCATTGCCCAGGCCGTAGAGGGAGTCGAAGGCGCCGGTGATGACGAGCCGTTCCACGATCGGGCGGGAAATCCTTGCGCGGAGCCAGAAGTCGGACAACGAGTGGTAGGGACGATTGGCCATCACCCGTTCCACCTCGGCGGCGCTGATCCCCTTCACCTCGGCCAGGGCGAGCCGGATGCCGTAGGAACTGCCGTCCGGAAGCGCGACGGCAGACCCTGCCGTGCCCCCCGCCCTGGTGACCTGTGACCCGTCCATCGTTTCCGGGGTTTCTTCGGCGTCCTCTTCCAGACGTTCCACCCGGTAGGTGCCGTCGGAGCGGTTCACGTCGAGCGGGAGCACTTTGATCCCGAAATTACGCGCGTCGTCGAGGATCAGGCGCTTCGGATACATGCCGGGGTCGTGGGTGAGCACGCCGGCCAGGAACGCCGCCGGATGGTGCGCCTTCAGCCAGGCCGACTGGTAGGTGGGCAGGGCGAAGGCCGCGGCGTGCGCCTTGCAGAACCCGAACGAGGCGAAGGCCTTGAGCACGGCCCAGATCCGCTCGACCGCGTCGTCGTCGAAGGTTCGCCCGCCGTCCGGGTCGCGGCGGGCGGCCGCGTAGTGGCGGAACCACCGCTCGTTGCTCTCCGCCTTGGCCGGGACGCCCATCGCCCGCCGGAACTCGTCGGCCTCGGCCAGGTCGCAGCCGGTGGCGATGCTGACGATCTCCAGCACCTGCTCGTGGAAGACGACCACACCGCAGGTGCCCTCGAGCACCGGGCGGAGCGCGGGGTGCAGGTACTCGGGCTCGGTCCAGCCCTGCCGGGCCCGCAGGAAGGGGGTGACCATGTCGGACTTCACCGGGCCGGGCCGGAACAGCGAGATGTCGACGATCAGGTCGTGGAAGGTCTCCGGGGCGAACTTGCCCACCAGCTCACGCTGTCCGGGCGACTCGATCTGGAAGCAGCCGAGCGTACGGGTGCTCTGGATCAGCGCGAACGTGGCCGGGTCGTCGTGCGGCACCGCGTCGAGCTCGATCCGGCCGTCGGCGTCGAGGTAGTCCGCGGTCGCGTCGTGCCGGCCGGCCGTGACCGCGTCGGCCCCGTCCACCCGGGCGATCTCGGAGACCGCGTAGGACATCGCCGACTGCATGCGGATGCCGAGGATGTCGAGCTTGAGCAGGCCGAGGAACTCGACGTCGTCCTTGTCGAACTGGCTCATCGGGAAGCCCATCCAGCTCGCCTCGACCGGGGTGCGGTCGAGCAGCCCGCGGTCGGAGACCAGCACCCCGCAGGGGTGCAGGGCGATGTGCCGGGGCAGACCGTCGAGCTGTTCGACGAGGTCGAAGAGCATTCCGAGCCGCGGGTGCCCGAGGCCGGAGGCACGGAGTTCGGGCAGTTCGGCGATGGCCGATCGGACGTCACGGGCCCGGATGTGCGGGAAGGACTTGGCGATGGTGTCGACCTCGCCCGGGGGCATGCCCAGGACCGCGCCGACGTCGCGGATGGCGTGACGGGCCCGGTAGGTGTCCATCATCGAGACGCAGCTGACCCGGTCGCCGCCGAAGACCTCGAGCAGCTTCTCGTAGACCTCGGTGCGGCGGTCGGACTCGACGTCCAGGTCGACGTCGGGCAGCTGGACGCGCAGCCGGGTGGCGAACCGTTCCATCAGGAGGTCGTGCCGGAGCGGGTCGACGCCGGAGATGCCGAGCAGGTAGTTGATCAGGCTGCCCGCACCGGAGCCCCGGGCCGCGACGCGTACGCCCATGTCCCGGATCAGGTCGCAGACCTTGGCGATGGTGAGGAAGTAGACGGGGATGCCGAGGAACTGGACCAGGTCGAGCTCCTCCTGCAGCCGCTCCTCGATCCGCTCGGCCTCCCGCCGGCTCGCCCGCGGGTAGCGGGTGCGGACCTGGGCGCGGCAGCGTCGTTCCAGCTCGGCACCGGGGTCCTTGCCGTCCAGGCCGAGCACCTCGGGCTCGGGCAGGTGGGCCGCGTTGAGCCCGAGCTCCTGGAAGGAGTTCGGCATGAGACAGCGTGAGGCCAGCGACTCGGTCAGCGCGAGCAGCTGCCCGGCCAGACCGAGATCTCCTGCGGCCTCGGCGATCTCGTGAGCACGCAGAGCCATCTCGGCCTCCCCGGTGAGGTAGCCCTCGCTGGTGGTGCGGTCGAGGTGACGGGAGTCGATGGCGACCAGCCGGCGGGCCGCGTCGAGCACGTCGACCGTGACCGCGCCGTCGGGGGTGGCGTGCCGGACGGCGTTGGTCAGGACAGTCGGGACACCGACCTGACGGGCCAGGTTGAGCATGCGCACCGCGTGACCGAGGCTGCCCGGAGTCCCTTGCGGGCCACGGTGGTACACGATCTCCACCGCGAGGCAGGCCGGCGGCAGCAGAGCCCGCCAGTGCTCCAGCACGGCCCGGGCAAGATCCGCACGTCCGGCGAGGACCGCGCGCCCGTACTCCGAGTCCGGCCCGAGCAGGACCGTGAGCGCGGGCACGCCCTCGGCCTGGGCGTGCTCGGCGATCAGGGCGGCCGTACTGACCGGCTGCCCCCGCTCGCCCCGCAGGTGGGTGGCCGTGACCAGACGGCAGAGGCGTCCCCAGCCCTGGCCCGGCTGCAGTCCGGTGCCAGGGCCGGAGGCCAGCGCCAGCACGGTGACCCGGGGAAGACGAGGGTCCACGCTGGCACCGCCCCGCACCGGCACCCGGCGAGCGGGTTCCGGTAGTCCTGCTGACGGTAGTAGTCCTGCTGACAGTGTCGGCCTTGCTGACGATGTTCGCCCTGCTGGCGCCAGCAACGTTGCTGGTGCCGTCAGGGTCGTTGGTGCTGTAAGTCCCGCTGGTGCTGTCAGGGTCGTCGGTGCCGTAAGTCCCGCTGATGCCCGCAGTCCGGCTGAGGCTGGCAACCCCGTTGACGCTGGCAGTTCCGCAGGCAGTTCCGCTGACGCCGGCAGTCCTGCTGACGCCGGCAGTCCGGCGAAAGCCGGGTCGAACCGGCTGCCGACGGAGGGCAGCTCACGGGTTAGGCCGGCCAGACGACCCGGGCCAGATCGGCCCGTCGCTTCACCTGCCGCCCATGCCGGTGCCAGGCCGTCTTCGGCCGAGTCGCTCGTTGCCGCGCCCTGCCCATCCGCTTCGTGCTCCGCCGCGCTTTGCCCCAGCACACCTCGGCTTTGGCTCAGCGCACCTTGCCCAGATGCTTCTCTCCCTGCCGCGCCCCGCCCGACCGCGCCCCGCCCCACGCCTTGCCCAGCCGCATTTTTCCACGCCGTTCTTCGTCCCACCGCGCCCAGCACAACCGCGTCTCGCCCTGCCTGGTCATTGCCTGCCAGGCTTTCCCCTGTCCGCTCCTCGCTTGCCCGGCCTTTCCCCGCCAGGCCTTCCCCTTCCGGGTCCCCGCCTGCCCGGCCTTCCCCCGCCAGGCTTCCCTCCGCCAGGCTTCCCTCCGCCAGGCTTCCCTCCGCCAGGCTTCCCTCCGCCAGGTCTCCGCGGCCACCTTCTACCCCGCCGCGCTGACCGCCCTCTCCGAACTGGCCAACCCCCTCGACGGTTGCCTCAGGGTCTTCCAGAACACCAATCCGCCTGCCGATCGCCAAATTTCCGCGGTCGGCAACAGCACCTTGACCAAACCCCTCCGCCGATTTCTCCCAGCTGCCTACCCGCATTCCCCGGCCGTCCTTGGGCGGGTTCCGCTGACTTCCTGGTGACAGCACCGATTCGACGGCCAGGTCCACCCCGAGGGCAGGCGTGATGCCTGCCTCCTGGCACGCCCCGGCGAACTTGATCGCTCCGTACAGCCCGTCGCGATCGGTCAGGGCGAGTGAGGTCAGACCTTCGGCTACGGCCTGGTCGACCAGTTGACGCGGGCTGGAGGCGCCGTAGCGGAGGGAGTACCCCGAGGCGACGTGCAGATGGGTGAAGCGGTGCGGCATCTCGTGGTCATTCGCAGCTCGGCAGGGTCATCGGAAGAACCTGCTGGTAGGGCAGACCGAGCGTGGACTCGACCAGGTGGTGGAAAGCCTCGGCATCACGAAGCAGGTCGTCCGCGTCGGCAGCGCTGACGACGGCGGTACGGCCGGCGTCGATCGCGGCCCGGCGAGAAGCGGTGGCAGCGAAGTACGAGGCCCACTCACCCAGTTCGGGTGCCACGCGGGGCAGCACTTCCCAGACGCTGCGCGGCCCGCCGCGACCACCGGGACGGCTGCGGACCGCCAGCACGGCGGCTGCAGACCTCAGTGCCGCGAGGTGCGCCGTGACGTAGCGCTCCGACGCGGTGCGTGAGGCGCAGGCCTGCGTCAGACCGGAACGGGAACGGTCGAGCAGCATCCGGGCCGCGGTCGAGACGGGCGGCCGGGCCAGAGTGGTCGCCGACATGTCGGCCTCCTCTTGGTCAAGGCGTTCAGGACGTTCGGACGGACGAACGGGTACAACGGGACGATCGGGAACATCACCGGAGCGGATGGGGCGGGGAGACTGCGAAGGAGGCGGCACCGGATCCGGTGCGCTCTCATCCGTTTCTGCCTTCTCGGCCTTCCTGGCCCTGGACTGCGAGGGACCGGATTCCTTCGGCCCCGAACCGCTTCCCGGATCGGTCATGCTGATCAGACCCGGAACCGCGACGTACTCAATCGGCGACCTGGAGCAGACGCCACGAATCCGCCGCCGACGTCGAGGACGGTGTACGGGAGAGGTCGTACACACCGTTGCCGAATGCCCGGCCGGTGCTCGCCTCTACCCGCCACACCTCACACTCGGTGTCGCGCAGGAACTCCTGGGACCGCTCCGCCTTGCCGGTGTCGTCATGACCTCCGGCGCTCTGACGCACTTCACCAACCGGTTCTCCAGCCCCCTGACGTCCGTGCGAACGGCGTTGCCCACCGCCGTAATGCCTTTCGTGCGGCCGGTGCGGATGATCGGACGGCCCCTGCCGCCGTTCAGCCACAGTCCCCCGAGTGCCACCGGGCACCCCGCCGGGCAGTTCCCCCGAGGATCCGCCGGATTCCCCGGACCAGACCGCGAACGACGGCCCTTCCGGGGAGGTGGCCGGCCGATCAGCCGATCGCTCGTCACCGTGCAGGGCCCGCGCGGCGGCGGTGGACCACCAGTCGCGCCGCTCTCGCCAGTGCCCGAGCACTTCACGCACCACATAGAGACGACCGCGCCAGAGGAAGGCCATCGGCGCGTCCCCTGTCTCCTGGACGACCCGGACATCGACCAGTTCGCTCACCCGACGAGCCATTTCGCTCAACACCTGCGCTTCCCGCTACCGCTGCCGACTGGAGTCCGACGTGCCGACTGAAACTGACGCTGAACCGGCGTGCCACGCGAAGGCCACGCGGAACGACCGGGCCCGGGGGAAGACGGGCGATCACCGATCCGAGGTTCCCCGTTCCACGGATCGGTGAGACATGACACCGGGACGGTCGACGACGAGGTGGGGTCGAGTTCACCTCGTCATCGACCTACTCACCAGGGGCAGCCGGCGCGCTGTGATCCCTGGCAAGCCCGTTCGAACAGATGTTCGAACAGTTCGAATGTACACCGGCTTCCCGGGAGTCCGTCAACCGCAACCGGACCATCATTCTGGCGACGCTGAGCATTCGCCTACTGACTCAGCGTAAGAATTGCAGGCAGCGGTGCGCCCCGCCCCGAACTGCCGGCCGCATTCGGCCAGATCAGGCGCTACGCCACGCCGACGGCGCACCGGCCGGGTCGGGCAGGCCTTCGACCGCCCGGGCCAGCCGGGCCCGCCACCAGTCCCTCCGGGCCCGGTCGGTCATCGCCACCGAGGCCAGGGCGGCCGGGTCCGGAACCGGCGGGCTCGCCGGAACCCGGATGAAACCTCTTTCCGGGCGCAGGGAATCGTCCGGTCGAACGACGTCCTCGACGAACAACGACACCGTGCCGAGCCCGCAGGCGAACGGCAGCTCCGGCAGCGCGGCCGCCAGAGCCACCTGTGCGGCCAGACCGATGCTGGTCTCCAGCGCGGAGGAGACCACGCACGGGAGCCCGGTGGATTCAGCCACCTCGAGCGCCCGCCGCACTCCGCCCAGAGGAGTGCACTTGATCACCGCCACGTCTGCGGCCTCGGCGAGCGGGACCCTCGTCGGGTCGGCCGCCTGCCGGATCGACTCGTCCGCCGCAATCCTGACATCGACCCGCCGGCGTACCTCGGCCAGTTCCTCCACCGTTCGACAGGGCTGCTCGGCGTACTCCAGCTCCCCCGCCGCCCTGATCAGGTGACGCAGCGCGCGCACGGCCTGGTCCGCGTCCCAGCGCGTGTTCGCGTCCACCCGGATCGCACCGTCCGGGCCGAGCGCCGACCGCACCGCCTCCACCCGCGCAACATCCTCGGCCAGCGAGTCCGGCCGGTCCGCCACCTTGACCTTCGCCGTGGCGCAGCCCGAGGCCAGCACCAGTTCGGCAGCGCGTTCAGGGGAGACGGCGGGCACGATGCAGTTGACCGGGATCGCTTCGCGGACAGGGTCCGGCCACCCGACGGTGCACGCCTCGACGGCCGTGGCCAGCCAGCGGGACGCCACCACGTCGTCGTACTCGGGGAAGGGGCAGAACTCCCCCCATCCCCGTGGGCCGGACAACAGGACCCCTTCTCGCACCGTGATGCCTCTGAACCGGTCGGTCATCCCGATCGCGTAGGGCACCACCTGCACGTCCGTCGCTGCCTGCACCTGGGCAGATTACGCCCGTCGCAAGACTGTCGGTCCCTCCGCGTAGGGTTGCGGCAGGTGATGGAGAGGGCAGGATGACGACTCCGGCGGAACAGGTGGTGAGGCGGCCATGACGTATGTAGTGCTCACTGTCTGGGGTGTTTCACTCGCCCGGGTGCCGTCGGCCCTGCTCCGGATGGGTCTCGACCGCCTTCCACTGCGCGGTGTCCCCGGGCTGCGTTTCGCCAAGCTCCTCGGTACCGGCGACGGGCGCACCTTCACCGTGCGCGACGCCGACCCGCGGCACTGGGGGCTCCTGACCGTCTGGGAAAGCCCCGTCCAGGCTGCCGCGTTCGAGAAGAGCCGGGTGCACCGGGGGTGGAACGACATCGCCACCGAGCGCCTGGAGATCACGATGAGCCCACTCTCCAGCAGAGGGCGCTGGGCCCGCACCGAGCCTTTCGGGTCACCGCAGCAGAAGCCCGGAACGGACACTGCAGTGGCCTCGATCACCCGAGCCCGCCTACGGCCCAGCCGGGCACTTTCGTTCTGGCGGGCGGTACCGCCGGTCTCCACAGATCTGGCCACGGTCTCCGGACTGCGCCTGGCGTTCGGCATCGGGGAGGCACCGATCGGCCTGCAGGGCACCTTCTCCCTGTGGGACTCGTCGTCCGCCTTGAACGATTTCGCCTACCGCCGCCCGGTCCACGTCGATGTGGTCCGCCGTACCGAACCTGAGCGTTGGTACTCGGAAGAGCTTTTCGCCCGGTTCGCCGTTCACTCGGTGAGCGGAACCCTGGGTGGCTTCCAAGGCGACACGATCGTCTCCACCTCTCCGGTCCCGGGCAGCCCTTCGCCCGGACCTACCACGACTCACGATCCGAGCGGGCGGTGAAAGCAGTGAGCAAGCAACCGACGGCACCCGAGACCCCCACGGCCGGGCCCGCCGGGGTTCGGGTCCCGGGGGCCGACCGGGCCGAGCGGGCCGAGCGGGCCGAGCGGGGCCGGCGAGCAGGGTGGCCGGGCCGGGCCGGGGGAACGGGGACTTCCGATCTCCCCGGGCGTATCGTCGCCGCGCTGCTGGTGGCCGGCATCCTCACCCAGATCAGCTACCCGCTCACCTCCGGCACCGTTCTTCGCGTGGTCACGGTGGTCAGCGTGGTGCTGCTGACCTCGGCCGGGGTGCTGCACGCCGCGCTCCGGTGGAGCGCGGCGCACGCCGCGGTCCTGTTCCTGGTCGCCGGTGGCATCGGCCTGCTGGCCGAGGCCGTGGGAGTCAGGACCGGTTATCCGTTCGGCGAGTACGTGTACACCGGCCAGCTGGGCCTGAAACTTGCCGAAGTGCCGCTGCTGGTACCGATCGCCTGGACGATGATCGCCTATCCGGCGCTCCTGCTCGGCCGTCGACTGGCTGCCCGTCCGGACGGGAGTACCAGCCGGATCCGTACCGTCCTGCTCGGCGGAATCACGCTTGCTTCCTGGGACCTGTACCTCGACCCGCAGATGATCGCCCAGGACGCCTGGCGTTTCGCTCACCCCACTCCGCATCTGCCTGGGGTGCCCGGCATCCCACTGACCAACTTCGCGGGCTGGGTGCTGGTCGCGCTGGTGATGATCGCCGCCCTGGACCGGGCGCTGCCCGACCGGCCGCGCCACCACCCCACCTGGGAATGGCCCGCAGCCGCCGTGCTCACCTGGACCTGGCTGGGTTCGGCAGTGGGCAATCTGCTCTTCTTCGGCCGTCCCTGGGTGGCGCTCTACGGCGGGCTCGTGATGGGCCTGACCATGCTGCCCTATCTGCGCCGACTGGCCGCTGCCAGCCAGCCGGGGCAAGAGCGGCAACAGCCCTCTGAGAAACCGACGCCCGACACGGCTCCGGGCTCGCCGGGCGCCACCTCCGCAAGAACCGGCACCAGTTCCACCGGCACCAGTTCCACCGGCACCAGTTCCACCGGCACCAGTTCTAGCGGCACCTCCACCAGTAACAGCTCCACCCGCACCAGCCCCACCCGCACCAGCCCCACCAGCACAGACAATCTCACCGCAGGATCAGCGCGGAACGGCGGGGACGAGTGACTCTGACCGACCTTCAGGTGCGGAACCGGACCTCCGCCCGGGTGTCCAACACGCCAGGGCCCGAGCGGAACGAGACCCGCTCCGGCAGTCGTGGCCCCCAGAAAGGCCGTCGTGGGCCCCAGAAAAGCCGTCGTGCCACCGAGAAGATATGGCGAGGGCTCGTGCGCGCCGGGAGCCTGGCCGCGGTGGGTCTCACCGTCCACACTGCGTTCAATCTGCGCGCCCTGCGACGTCCCACCTGCGATCCCACCGAAGTCCGCGAGCGGGTCTCGGTGGTGCTGCCCGTCCGTGACGAGGCCGACCGGGTCGCGCCCTGCCTGGCCTCCCTTCTCGACCAGATCCGGATCCCCGACCTGGAGATCCTCGTCGTCGACGACGGCTCCACCGACGGCACCGCCGACATCGTGCGGCGGACCGCGGCCGGTGACCCTCGCGTTCACCTGATCGAGGCCGGTGAGCTGTCACCGGGCTGGCTGGGCAAGCCCCACGCCTGCGCCGCCGGGGCCCAGGCGGCCTCCGGATCGGTGCTCGTCTTCGTGGATGCCGACGTCCGGTTCGCCCCGCACGCCCTGGCCGCGGCCGTGGATCTGCTCCGGGAGTCCGGCCTGCAACTCGTCTCCCCCTACCCCCGGCAGCTGACCGACACCCCCGCCGAGCGTCTGGTTCAGCCGCTCCTGCAGTGGTCCTGGCTCACCACCCTGCCCTTGGGCCTGGCCGAGCGCTCGCCCCGCGGCAGCCTGGCCGCGGCCAACGGCCAGTTCCTCGTGCTCGACGCCAACGCCTACCGCGACAGCGGCGGGCACGCTGCGGATTCCGTACGCAGCGCCGTGCTGGACGACATTGCCCTGCTTCGCGCGGTCAAGGCGGCCGGCGGCCACGGCGGGGTGGTCGACGGCACCGGGCTCGCGGTCTGCCGGATGTACGGCAGCTGGCCGGAACTGCGCGACGGCTACACCAAATCACTGTGGTCGGCGTTCGGGTCCAGGGCCGGGGCCGGGGCGGTGGTCGCCGGGCTCGGCGTGGTCTATCTGGTCCCGCCGGTGGCCGCGCTCACCGGATCCCTCACCGGCTTCGGTGGGTACCTGGCCGGCGTGGTCGGCCGTTATCTCGTCGCCGAACGCACCGGCGGCCGGTCCTTGCCCGACGCCTTCGCCCACCCGGCATCGATCGCGGTGTTCGGCTCGCTGGTCGCCCGGTCGCTCAGGGCACAGGGCCGGGGCGAACTGTCCTGGCGCGGCCGGTCCATCGCCCCGGCCCGGCGCCGAGCGCACGAGGTGGAACCGGCCGACCCGGCCGAGGAGTACTGACGTGGCCAAGGTGGTGGTGATCGGCGCCGGGCTCGGCGGGCTCTCGGCCGCGGCCCGGCTCGGGGCGCTGGGGCACCAGGTGACCGTGGTGGAGCAGGCCGCGCAGGTCGGCGGCAAGCTCGGGCTGCTACGCCGCGAAGGCTTCGCCTTCGACACCGGCCCCAGCCTGGTCACGCTGCCCGCGGTCTATCGGGACCTCTTCCTCAAGACCGGCCGCCCGCTGGACGACGAGCTCGAACTGGTTCCGCTCGACCCGACCTGCCACTACCGCTTCCCCGGCGGTCTGGAGTTCGACCTGCCGAACACCGGCCCGGCCGGAGTCTCCCGGGCCTGGGCCGCAGCCCTGGGTGAGAAGGCGGGACGGGACTGGAGCGCTTTCCACCAGCGCTCCGCCCGGATCTGGGACCTGACGCGCGACCCCTTCCTGGAGTCCCCGCTCGAGGGCGTGCGCACTCTGCTCGGCCTGGCCCGCAATCCGGCCGACGTGCGCACGGTCGCGCCCTGGCTCAGCCTCCGCGACCTCGGCCGCAAGTACCTGCAGGCACCCGAGCAGCGGATGTTCCTCGACCGCTACGCCACCTACACCGGGTCCGACCCCCGGCGAGCACCGGCGGCCCTGGCCACGATTCCTTTCGTGGAACACGCTTTCGGCGCCTGGTACATCCCTGGTGGCCTCTGGCGTCTCGGGGCCGCCATCACCGAACGGGCGGTTTCACGCGGGGTCAAGATCCGCACCTCGGCGCCGGTCTCCCGGGTGCTCGCCGCACCGAAGGTGGAGGGCGTGCAACTGGAGAGCGGTGAGACCCTGCCGGCCGACGTGGTGGTCTCCGGCGTCGAGGCCGCCCACCTCTATCGCGATCTGCTGCCCGGGTCCGAAGGCGATCGGGGCCGCCGCGCGCTCGCCAAGGCCTCACCTTCGCTCTCCGGATTCGTCATGCTCCTGGCGCTGCGCGGGCGCACCCCGGGGCTCCGGCATCACACCGTGCTCTTCCCGTCCGACTACGACGCCGAGTTCGACCACGTGTTCGGCACCGGCCGGCAGTCCGGCAGACCTTCTCCGGTGCCCGATCCCACGGTCTACATCAGCGCACCGGACGATCCGGAGCTTCGCCCGGACGACGACCACGAAGCCTGGTTCGTCCTCGTCAACGCTCCCCGGCACGACCCGGGATCGGGGATGGACTGGGACCAACCCGGTCTGGCCGCCTCCTACGCCGAGAAGATCCTCGATGTGATGGCCCGGCGTGGTCTGGACGTACGGGAACGACTGCTCTGGAAAGAGATCCGGACCCCGGCCGACCTGGAGCGGAACACCCGCTCGACCGGAGGGGCGATCTACGGCTCCAGCAGCAACGGCGCCCGCTCGGCCTTCCTGCGCCCCGCCAACCGCAGCCCCGTTCCCGGGCTCTTCCTGGTCGGAGGCTCGTCGCACCCGGGCGGCGGCCTGCCCCTGGTCGGGCTGTCGGCCGCCATCGTCGCCGACCTCATCGGAAAGGCCTGATCAGAAAGACCTCATCGGACAGGCCTGATCGGAAGCACCTGATCGGAAGCACCTGATCGGCGGGCCTGCCGGAAAGGCTCTAGCCGAGCACGCGGTGAGCCACGTCCTCCGGCTCGGCCGCCTCGCCGATCGCCCGCACCACGGCTTCCACCGAGCCCGACCGGGCCAGTTCGTCCGCCAGATCCGGCAGGCCCGGCCGGTCACCGAAACGGCTGCTCAACAACGCCAGCAGAGTCTGGGCGACACCCTGTTCCCGGCCCTGTTCCCGGCCTTGTTCCCGGCCGCGCGCCTTCAGCGCCTCGCCGATCACGGTGTCGTCGTAGAAGCTGACCACCTCGTCGATGCTCACACCCATCTCCTTCCCGATGTTTCCGATCGTAGCCCGGTCCAGCGTGATCGCCGCCAATGTCACCGCGGCCTCGTACAGCCCGGCCTGCCGCTCCTCCGGCTGCTTGCGGATCAGCTCCAGTGTCTGCGCGAACCGGCTTCCCCGCTCGGCCCGGCTCCCCCGCGCCAGCACCGCCAGGGGTGCGAGATCAGGAATCGCCAGGAGCTGCTCCGGGTCGGTCTCCCGCAGGTAGATCGTGCGGATCCCGGCCGAGAACCCGTTCTCCGGGTCGTCGGCCGACCGCAGCCGCCCCTCCCCCAGCACCACCGCCACCTGAGTGAGCCGAACCCCCGGGTAGCGGCGCATGATCTGAGCCCGGTAGAGCATCATCCGGCCCGGCACGTCGGGCGTGGGGGTTCTCATGTACTCGGTGTGCAGCATGCGTTCGGCGCCGGTCCGGACCAGCAGGTCCACACTCAGCGTCTCGGCTGCGAAAACCCCCGGCAGCACGGCGGGTATCCCCTCCCACGGCACCCCGATCCAGTCGCAGAATCCCCGCAGATCGTTCTCGACGAGCCGCCGCATCACCCGGTCGTAGATCGGGCCAGGGCGGGCCGGTTCCTTCTCCATGCAACCGAGCCTGGCCAGAACCCACCGGCTGAAGCCCGCCCAGAGCGTCTTCTGTGGACAAATCCCGCTTCGTACAGACCGCTACTCCGAGAAAGCCCGCCGCATAGCCAGAATCAGCTGCCCCAGCCCTAGAAGCCCCGCCCCCGTAAGCACGATCCCGCCCATGGTCGCCCAGTCTGCCGCCGACTCCGGATACACCCCGGCGGCCAGCACGAACATGGCCGAGACCAGAACTCGCGTAGGGCGTTCGGACACCGTGACCACCCCGATCGAGGTCACCCCCCGGCTACGCGCCCACGACCGCACGCCCTCATGAATCAGAGCGAGCAGGGCCCCGGCGAGGGACCAGGGCAGCAGACCGCCGGCCAGCCAGAGGCATACGGCGAAGCCGACTTCCGTGGTGCGGTCGCAGACGTGGTCCAGACGTCTGCCCAGCTCGGTGACCTTGTCCGAAAGCACCGCGACAGCGCCGTCCAGACCGTCGAGGAGCGCAGAGACACCGATCAGAGCCGCAGCCAGCAGGGGCCAGCGGGATCCGGCACCGGCCGGCCACAGCGCGCCTACGCCCAGCACGAGTCCCGCCAGGGTGACCGCGTTCGGCGAGACCCCCAACCGGACCAGGGGCCTGGCCACCATGTACACGAAACGCAGCCAGGCACCCACGATCCCGGTGGGCGAGGCATCACCGTGCAGGGAGGACCAGTCACCGAACTCCGGCTCGGGATCAGTCATCCGCTACCCCCGCAACCGCCGACCTACGCACCGCACAGGCCCACCGACGTCTTCAGACAAAGGCAGCTAGACCCGCGCCGTCAGCCCCAAAGCCTCCGCCACCTCGAGCGTCGCCGTCGAGCGGTTCATCGTGATGAAGTGCAGCCCGGGCGCGCCACCCTGCAACAGCTCCTGGCACAGCTCGGTAGCGATCTCCACGCCCACCTGCCGCACCGCGGCCGGCTCGTCCGCCACCGCGTGCAGCCGCTCGACCACCTCGGCGGGCAGGGCCACCCCGGTGAGCTCGGCGATCCGCTCCACCTGGCGCACGTTCGTCACCGGCATGACCCCCGGGATGATCGGCATCGTGCAGCCCAGCGAGGCCGCCCGCTCGACCAGGTCGAAGTAGGCCTGCGGGCGGAAGAACATCTGGGTGATCGCGAACTGCGCCCCCGCCTCCGCCTTCATCGCGAGCACCCGGGCGTCGGCGTCGAGGTCGGCGCTGGCCGGGTGGATGTCCGGGAACGCAGCCACCCCCACACTGAAGTTGCCCAGCTCACGGACCAGTTTCACGAGTTCGACCGCGTAGCGCGGCCCGCCCTCGTGCTGCACCCACTCGGCCCGCGGGCCGCCCGCCGGGTCGCCCCGCACCACCAGCACGTTCTTCACCCCGGCGGCCGCATAGTCGGCGATCACCCCGCGCAGGTCGGCCAGGCTGGCGCCGACACAGGTCAGGTGCGCCATCGGGGTCAGCGTGGTGTCCTGCGCGATGCGCTGGGTGACCCGCGTGGTGCGGTCCCGGCTCGAGCCGCCGGCCCCGTAGGTGACCGACACGAAGGTCGGGTTGAGCGGCTCCAGCCGGCGGATCGACTGCCAGAGCACCGCCTCCGCCTCGTCGGTCTTCGGCGGGAAGAACTCGAACGAGATCGACGGGCGCTTCGCCGCGATGAGTGCCTGCAGCTGCTCGTGCAACGGGGAGCCAGCTGCCGATCGGTCCTGAGCCATGGGTACGAGTTTACGGGTCCGGGGCACCACAGCCGGGTACCGATCCGATCTCTTAGGGCCCAGACCGAACAATGGACGTCGGTGACCTCCTCGGTCACGGACGTCCGGCTCGTGCGAGCCGGTCGTTTTGGGACGGTCCGGGACGGAAGGCGGCGTTGTTCCGGGGCTGTCGCCCCTACCGACGCGCAACCGGTCGTCAGACCTGAGAAGGTGGGCTCCCGGCCACCACGGACCGGGCCCGAACCCGGTACGGACACCGGGTCGCCAGCAGGAACGAAACGAGGTCCCGTCAGCATGACGTCGCTCGCCCCGGCCCCCGGCCGCCATCCCCTGCAGGCCGAGGACCTGCGGGAGCGGGTGGACATGGCGCTGAGGGAGTTCCTCGCCCTGCGCTCGGCCGCCCTCGCCGACATCGCCCCGGAGTGCGTCCAGGTCCTCGACCGGATCACCTCGATGACCAGCGCCGGCAAACGCCTGCGCCCGGCCTTCCTCTACTGGGGCTGGCGTGGCGCCGGCGGCGAGAACTGCCCCGCCGCGGTGAACGCGGCCGCCTCGCTGGAGCTGTTCCAGGCCGCCGCGCTGATCCACGACGACCTGATCGACGCCTCCGACCTGCGCCGGGGGATGCCCGCGGTGCACAAGCAGTTCGAGAGCCTGCACACCGAGCAGGGCTGGCAGGGCGACCCGGCGGCCTTCGGCCTGGCCGGCGCCGTGCTGACCGGCGACCTGTGCCTGGTCTGGACCGAGGAGCTGTTCACCGCCAGCGGCATGTCCGCGGAGCAGCTCGGCCGGGCCCGGCCGATGTTCGACCAGATGCGCACCGAACTGCTGGGCGGCCAGTACCTGGACGTGCTCAGCCAGGTGGCCCCCCAGAGCGACCCGCAGGCGATGGTCGAGCGCGCGCTGCGGGTGGTGCGGTTCAAGAGCGCGAAGTACTCGGTGGAGCACCCGCTGCTGATCGGCGCGAGCGCGGCCGGGGCCGACGAGCGCCTGCTGGCCGTGTACTCGGAGTTCGGCCTGGCCCTGGGCGAGGCCTTTCAGCTGCGCGACGACGTGCTGGGCGTGTTCGGCGACCCGGGCACGACCGGCAAGCCGGCCGGCGACGACCTGCGTGAGGGCAAGCGCACCGTCCTGGTCGGCCGCACCCTGCAGCACGCCACCGCGGCGCAGACCGCCACCGTGAACCGGCTGCTGGGGGATCCGGGCCTGGACGAGACCGGGGTGGAGACGCTGCGCGAGATCATCGTCGGCACCGGCGCGCTCGCCGGGATCGAGGAGATGATCGCCCGCTCCTCCGCCCGGGCCGAGGAGGCGCTGGCCGGGGCCGAACTGGCCGACGGCCCGGCCCGTGACGTGCTGACCGGCCTCGTGGTCGCCGCGACCACCCGGGTACGGTGATCCGGGTGCCGGTGACCAACTCTCTGGGCCAGCGTTTCGCCCCTGCCGCTCTGCTCGCCGGCCGTAAGGGCCCGCGTACCGTTTCCGGGCCGACCGACACCGTGGTGATCGTCGGCGCCGGCCTGGCCGGCCTGTCCACCGCGATGCGGCTGGCCCGCACCGGGCGCCGCATCATCGTGCTGGAACGTGACCTGGTGCCGGGCGGGCGGGCCGCGGTGCGCTCGATCCAGGCGCCCGGCGGCAACGGGGAGTACCGCTTCGACCCGGGCCCGACCGTGCTGACCATGCCCGACCTGATCGCCGACTGCTTCGACGCGCTCGGCGAGGACATGGCCGACTGGCTCAACCTGAAGCCGATCGACCCGCTCTACCGGACCAGCTTCGCCGACGGCACCACGATCGACGTGCACTCCGACGTCGACGCGATGACCGAGGAGATCGAGAACAAGATCGGGCCGGACGAGGCCGGCGGCTTCCGGCAGTACGTGAAGTTCGTCTCCCGGCTGTACAAGTACGAGATGCGGGACTTCATCGACCGCAACATCGACTCCCCGCTGGACCTGGTCACCCTGAACCTGGCCAAGCTGGCCGCGATCGGCGGGTTCCGGCGGATGGCGCCCAAGGTCGGGCAGTACCTGAAGGACGACCGCACCCAGCGGATCTACTCGTTCCAGGCTCTGTACGCGGGTCTGTCGCCCTACGACGCGATGGCGTTGTACTCGGTGATCGCCTACATGGACTCGGTGGCGGGGGTCTTCACCGCGGCCGGGGGTATGGCCGCGGTGCCCACCGCCATGGCGGCCGCGGCCCAGCGGCACGGGGTGGAGTTCCGCTACGGCACCGAGGTCACCAAGGTCGAGCACAAGGGCGGCCGGGCCGTCGCCGTGCTCACCGCCGACGGCGAGCGCATCCCGGCCGACGTCGTGGTGCTCAACCCCGACCTGCCGGTCGCCTACCGCGACCTGCTGGGCAAGACCCCGCTGACCGTGCGCCGGCTGAAGTACTCGCCGTCGTGCTACCTGATGCTGGCCGGCACCCGGCAGTCCTGGCCCGGCGCGGCCCACCACAACGTGCACTTCGGCGGTTCCTGGAAGGGCACTTTCGAGGAGCTGACCTCCGGCCGGCTGATGAGCGACCCGTCGTTCCTGGTCAGCAATCCCACGATCTCGGACGCCCGGCTGGCCCCGGCGAACCGGCACATCCACTACGTGCTGTTCCCGACGCCGAACCTGGACGCCCCGATCGACTGGAAGCGGGTCGGGCCGGTCTACCGCGAGCACGTCCTGTCGATGCTCGACTCGCGCGGCTACAGCGGTTTCGCCGACTCGATCGAGGTGGAGGACGTCACCACGCCCCTGGAGTGGGCCGAGCGCGGGATGGAGCGCGGGGCGCCGTTCGCCTCCGCCCACTCGTTCTTCCAGACCGGCCCGTTCCGCCCGGGCAACCTCTGGGGCGAGAACGTGGTGTTCACCGGTTCGGGCACACAGCCCGGGGTCGGTGTGCCGATGGTGCTGGTCTCCGGGCGCCTGGCGGCGGAGCGGATCACCGGGCCCGATCCGGTGTACGCCTCCCGGGCCTGGCGCTGAGAGGCGTCACCCTCGGCCACGGAAAGTGACTGTCCGGTCACACCGGTAGTCTCTGCGCGTGCGCCCGACCGCCTGCTCCCACCAGACCCGTTCCGGAGGTCGCCGATGACCCTCCTCGGCAAGCTCGAGAAGCTGACGCCGCGCGCCCTGGCCGAGGCCCGGGCGCAGGCCCGGGCCGAACGCCGGGCCGCCCAGCTCGAGGCGGCCCGGCTGGCCCGGGAAGAGGCCGAGATCCGGGCCCTGCAGGCCCATGTGGCGCGGAAGCTGAACGCGCCGTTCCTGGCCGCCGTCGCGAGCTGGACCGAGTCCGGGGGGCGGGACGACCTGCCCGAGCACGTCCGCACCCAGCTCGACGCGATCGGCGAGTCGGTGCAGGCCCTGATGCGGGCGCCGGGCTCGGCCGCGATCACCTCCGGCGAGCGGGCCTGGGCCGACGCCGTGCCCGGCCTGGTCGAGCAGCTGCTGCGCTGCGCCGAGGCCGCCCGGGCCCGGGCCCCGCAGCTCACCCTGGAGATCACCGAGGTGATCGTGGCGTCCCGGCCGGGTTCCCGGGCCGCCTGGCGGCAGCGGGCCCTGGCCGCCGAGGGCACCGGCGACCTGGCCACCGCGGTGCAGGCCCACCAGTCCTACCTGAACATCACCCACGGCGACCGGCTCGGCGTGGTCGAGCGGGTCCGGCGGCTGCAGGAGCGCGACGACCAGCGGGCCCGGCTGGCCGCCCGGCTGAACGCGGCGCGCAAGGCCCGGGTGCCCCTGCCGGACGAGGCCGGGCCGACGCTGGAGCTGCTGGAACGGCCCACCCCGCGGCGCCGGCTGGACGATGCCGTGGCCCGGCTCGCCGCCGCGACCAGTGCGCTGCCGATGGCCGAGCTGGCCCGGCCCGAGACGCAGGACGTGCTGCACCACGCGATCCGCTGGCGCCGCGAGGCCCGGCTGCAGCCCGCCCCGCTCGACGAGGACGCCGCCCGCAACCTGATCGTGCTGCGGCTCAACGACCTGCGCCAGCGCCTCACCGGCAGCCGGGTCTGCCTGGTCACCCCGGTGCGGCACCGTCTGCTGGACACCGGCCTGGGCGAGCGGGTCGACGGCTACGACGTGGTGGTGCGGTTCGGGGCGGCCGGCAACGTGCCCGGTGACGGCGGCAGCCGCACCGACTTCCAGGTCATCCGGCACGACGCCACCGACGGCTGGGACACCCCGGCCTGGCTGCGGATGATCCTGGCCGACGACCCGCGCGACTGGGTCACCGGGCTGCGGACCCACCTGGTCCCGGGCAAGCAGCACGCGGTGGCCGAGAAGGTGCTGCGCCGGCCGGTGCGCCATCCGGTCGCCGAGCTCCCCCGGCCCGCCGAGGCCGCCGCCGCGCCGGCGCCGGGCGAGGCCCCGACCGACGACGTCACCGACGCCTACCAGCTGATCCGTCTGCTCGACGTCCTGGCCGTGTGCGAGAGCGTCGACCTGGTCGGTTTCCACCCCGAGGAAGACTTCGGCCGGACCGAGCTCTCCTGGCTCACCCCCCGCCTGGAGCGGCTCGACGAGCACGCGATCGGAGTCCGATGACCACCCGCTCCACCGACGAGCTCCCGGCTCCCCTGACCGTGGCCGAGACCCCGCTGAACGTCCGCCTGGCCCGGCTGCGCAAGGAGGGCCGGTTCGGGGAGGCGGCCGAGCTGGCCCGCACCGGCCTGCCCGACTCCCCGCCGGCCGGCGTCCCCGCCGCGGTGCACCTGGAAGCCGGGCTCAGCCTGGCCGCGGTGTCCGACTACCCGGCCGCCTGCGCCCACCTGCACCTGGCGGCCGCCGACCCGGTCCAGGCGCCCGGCGCCCTGGCCAAGCTCTCCGAGATCGCCTGGGTGCGGCACGACCACGTGCGGGGCCGGGAGTACGCCCTGGAGGGTCTGGGCCTGGACCCGTCCAACCGGGGCTGCCGGATCCAGCTGCGCCGCAACGAGCGGGCCGAGACGACGGCGAACGCGGTGGGCGACACCAGCGGCATGCTGGCGCACGCCGCGTTCCACGCCGACCCGCACGGCAACGCCGGCGACTTGGGCCTGGTCGACTCGGTCCGGCGCGGGTTCGACCTGGAGTACGAACCGCAGCCCCGCGCCGGTCTGGCCAAGCGGGCCCTGAAGAAGCCGCAGTCCTTCCCGCGCTGGTGGGACGTGCACGTGCACCAGCTCTTCGACGAGCAGCGGCTGGCCCAGGTCAACGCGGGCGACGGGCTGGTGCTCGGCGGCGGCGGGCTGTTCCTGCCGGACACCGCGCCGAACGGCAACTCCGGCTGGCAGTGGAACGTCACCGACGAGATGCTGCGCCGGATCCGGGTGCCGCTGGTGGTCTGGGCGGTCGGCTACAACACGTTCCAGGGTCAGGGTTTCCACGGCGACCGGTTCGCCGGTTCGCTGCGCACCCTGGTGGAGAAGGCCTCGTTCGTCGGGCTGCGCAACTCCGGCTCGATCGAGCGGGTGCGCGAGATGCTGCCGGCCGAACTGGCCGCGAAGGTGCGCTGGCAGCCCTGCCCGACCACGGTCACCGCACACCTGGGCGGCCCGGCCTGGGAGACGCCCGGCGACCTCGGCGAGTCCGGGCCGGTGCTGCTGAACTGCGCCTACGACCGGTCCGAGCGGCGCTTCGGCGAGGGCTACGCCCGGTTCCTGGAGGGCATCCGCGACTGGGTCCTGGCCACCCGGCACCGGGCCGAGGTGCACTACGCGGCGCACTGCGTGGACGACGAGAACCTGGTCGTCGACCTGCGTCGCGAGCACGGCCTGACCCTGCCGGTGATCCCGATGTACGACATGACGGTCGCCCAGATCCACACCACCTACCGGCGGGCCGCGCTGGTGGTCGGGATGCGGGGGCACGCCGGGATGATCCCGTTCGGCTGCGGGACCCCGATCGTCAGCCTGGTCTCGCACCCCAAGCTCACCTACTTCCTGGCCGACATCGAGCGGCCGCAGTGGGGCGTCGCGGTGGACGAGCCGGCCCTGGCCGAGCGCCTCGGCGAGGTCACCGGGCAGATCCTCGACGACCGGGCGGCCGTGGTGGCCGACATCCGGCAGCTGCAGCAGCGGCTCTTCGACGTGACGCTGGAGAACCTGGCCGCCCTGCCGGAACCGTTGCGGGTCGTGCCCCGGGGGTGAGCCGGTTAGTCTCCGGTCCAGTGAATCTTGTGACTTCGGGGGAACGATGAGACAGGTGAGGTACAGATGCCACGGATGACCGACCGGGCCCTGGACGCCGCGAAGATCGGCGACCAGAAGCTGCGAGCGGCCTACGAGGCGTGCCGCCGGGTCAACGCGGAGCACGGCAAGACGTACTACCTGGCGTCGATGCTGCTGCCGCCGGAGAAGCGCCCCTACGTCTGGGCGCTGTACGCGTTCGCCCGCTCCGCGGACGAGTTCGTCGACTCGCTCACCGCACCGGACCCGGCCGCCCTGCAGACCTGGGGCGAGGAGTTCCTCGAAGCCCTCTCCGGCGGCCCGGTGCCGCAGGACCCGGCGGCGGTGGCGACCCTGCACACCGTGCGGCGCTGGAACATCCCGCGGGCGCACATCGAGGCGTTCCTGGAGTCCATGCAGATGGACGCCACGATCACCGGCTACCAGACGTACGCCGACCTGGAGCACTACATGTACGGGTCGGCGGCGGTGATCGGCCTGCAGATGCTGCCGATCCTGGAGCCGCAGTCGCCGGAGGCGACGGCCCGGGCCCGGGCCCTGGGCGAGGCCTTCCAGATGTCGAACTTCATCCGCGACGTCGGCGAGGACCTCCAGCGCGGCCGGGTCTACCTGCCGCAGGAGGACCTGGACAGCTTCGGGGTGACCCGGGAGTCGCTCGGCGGCGGCGTGGTCACGCCGATGATCCGGGAACTGCTGAAGTTCGAGATCGAGCGCACCCGGCGGCTCTACGCGTTCGCCGAGCCGGGCATCGACATGCTGCACCCCACCTCGCGGGACTGCATGTACACCGCGTTCACTCTGTACGGCGAGATCCTCGACGCGGTCGAGCGGATCGACTACCAGGTGCTGTCCCGGCGGGCGTCGGTGCCGATCACCCGCCGGCTGGCGGTGGCCCTGCCGGCCGCCCGCCGGGCCAAGAAGGCCCGGAAGGCGAACCGGCAGATCGTGCTGCCCGGGGCCGAGGACCCCGAACGAGCGAGCGTCTAGAACGCGCTCACCACACGCTCAGAACGCCAGAGCCTGCGCCCGGCGCCGCACCTCGGTCTTGCGGTGTCCGGAGCGCAGGGCGTCGACCGGGGTACCGGGGTAGTCGTCCTCGGTGAACAGCCAGCGCAGGGCCTCCTCGTCGGAGAAGCCCGAGTCGGCCAGCACCACGAGGGTGCCCTGCAGGTCGGGCAGCGGGGCCCCGTCCTTGATCAGCTCCGCGGGCACGCACATGATCTTGCGTTCCCCGCGGCGCATCCCGATCAGGACGCGTTCCTGCAGCATGCGGCGGACCTTGCCGAAATCCGTGCCGATCAGCTCGGCGACATCGGGCAGGGGCAACCAGACCCGCTCGCCGTCCGGGCCGTGGCTGAGCACGTCGTTGTTTTCCTGGGGTGTGTCTGACACGTCCCCAGCGTGCCACGTCCGGCGCCCCGGGCGCGGCCGAAGACATGCCCACATCACAGGTCGTCGCTAATTGCCTACTCTCTGTTGCACAATGGCCCCCGACGGACCGCTGATCCCGGCCGTCCCGGTGAGAGGACGAAGCACGGGCAACGCGAGACCGAGAGGATGCCTGGCCCATGACCGACCCGACCGCAGCCCTTCTCGGCCTGCCCGGACCGCCCGGACCGGCCCGGGGCCAGCAGGTCCCCGAGCGGGCGCCCGGGGTCATCCCGTCGGCGACCCCCAGAACCGCCAAGCAGACTGAGGACGTCTCCCGAGTCACCACTGCGGTCACGAGCAGTGCGACGATCCCCGCCGCCCGGCACCGGGCCCGGCGGCCCGGGCCCGGCCTGCAGATGCTGCTGCGCCGCACCCGGCTGGCCTCACTCGTCGGCCTGGGGCCACCCCGTCCGGTGCCGACGCCCCCACCTCTGGTGCTGCTCGGCCGCCCGGGCACCACCCCGGACTCGATCCCCCACCTGGCCGCCGCGCCCGCGCCCGGCCCTACGGCCGCTCTGCGGACAGCCGGTCTGCAGGTCCTTTTCGACGCACTGGTGGCGGCCGACCCGGACGAGGACAGCCGGGCCCGGCGCCGGGCCGCGGCCACCGGGCTGCATCCGATCGACACCAGCGGCGCCCCCACCCTCGCCTACCGGGTGAAGCCGGGCGACGACCTGCAGAGCGTGGCCCGGACGACCGGGTGTTCGGGTCGTTCGGTCCTGGCCGCCAACAACCTGCGGCCCGGCGCCGTCCTGAAGACCGGTCAGCTGATCCGGCTGCCCGCCCTCCCGGCCGAACCGGAACGAAGACGGCCTCAGCCCCCCGACACCACCCGGGAGCAGGCCGCCCGCCGGCGCCGCACCCGCCGCGGGGAGGTGATCCCGGCCGGTGATCTTCCCCACCGTTCCTACCCGGCCGCCGTCACCCGCGCCGCCGCCACCAACCGGGAGGCGCTGCGCCGGGCCGACGTGCCCGACCGGGCCACCGTGCGCGGGCTGGTCCGCGCGACCGCGGTGCACCTGGGCCTCGACCCGGCCCTGGCCCTGGCCGTGGCCTCGATGGAGTCGGCTTTCGACCAGCGCCTGGTCTCCCCGGCCAACGCGATCGGCACCATGCAGGTGCAGCCCTCGGCCGGGGCCTGGGCCGGCGAGCTGCTCGGACGCCCGCTCGACCTGCTCGACGCCCGGGACAACATCACCGCCGGGGTAGTGCTCCTGCTGGCCCTCGGCCACCGCGCCGACGAGCAGACCGCCCTGGCCGGCTACTACCAGGGCCTGGCCTCGGTGCGGCGCCACGGCACCTTCCCCGACACCCGGCGCTACGTCGCCACCGTGCGCACGCTGAAACTGCGATTCCGCTGATGGCCGACCGCCCGGCCGGTAGTCTGCGATGCACCTGTGACCTGTGGTTCACGCGGTATGTGGACTGAGCCCGCGCTGTCGGCCTTAGACTGCCGGACGTGGACATGACACTCCAGGATCCACTGGTCGGCCGGCTGGTCGACGGGCGGTACCTGGTCCGGTCCCGGATCGCCCGCGGCGGAATGGCAACGGTCTACCTCGCGGTCGACCGGCGGCTCGACCGGGAGGTCGCCCTCAAGGTCATGCACGAGAACCTGGCCGACGACCCCGAGTTCGTCTCCCGGTTCGTGCACGAGGCCCGGTCGGCGGCCAAGCTCTCGCACCCCAACGTGGTCGGCGTGTTCGACCAGGGCACCGACGAGACCTCGGGCGTGCTCTACCTGGCCATGGAGTACCTGCCCGGGCGCACGCTGCGCGACGTTCTGTCGCAGCGCGGTGCGCTCACCCCCCGCGAGAGCGTCTCGGTGCTGGAGCCGGTGCTCAGCGCGCTCGGCGCCGCCCACCGGGCGGGTTTCGTGCACCGCGACGTGAAGCCCGAGAACGTCATTCTCACCGACGACGGCCGGATCAAGGTCGCGGACTTCGGCCTCGCCGCCGCGGTCACCGCGCCGATCGCCAGCGCCGCCACCGACGAACTGCTGGGCACCGTCGCCTACCTCTCCCCCGAACTGGTGGCCAACGGCCACGCCGACGCCCGGGCCGACGTCTACGCGGCCGGCATCATCCTGTTCGAGCTGCTCACCGGTCGTCAGCCGTACACCGGCGACGACCCGATCCAGGTGGCCTACCGGCACGTCTACGAGCGGGTGCCCACCCCCAGCTCGATCGCGCCCAACCTGACCGACGGCTTCGACCAGCTGGTGCTGCGGCTGACCGACCCGAACCCGGACCGTCGCCCGGCCACCTGCGACGCCGCGCTCAGTGAGCTGCGGGCCGCCCGGGCCGCGGTGCCGCCGCACCTGCTCGACGAGCGCGCCGCCGACGCGGACGACCTGCGCAGCGCCCAGACCGTCGCGATGGGTGACTCCACGCAGGAGTTCGGCGCCGTGCCGCCCTCCGCCGCGGTCAACGCCACCGCCGTCTACTCCCGCTCCGACCGGCCCGACCTGAGCCCGGCCGGGCCCACCCGGATCGTCACGCCGAGCAGCGCCGGTCTGGCGCTGTCCCAGCAGAACGCCGACGACCAGGCCACCGCCCTCTACCAGCCGGCCGTGGACGACCAGGCCACCGCGCTGTACCAGCCCGCGCCCGGTCCGGCTCCGGCCACCGGCCCGCAGCCCACCCGCACGATGTCGCGGCGGGAGGGCAGGCTGGCCAGCAAGGAGACGATGGTCCCGCGGCTGCGGGTGCACGACGAGGACGAGGCGCCGCCCGGCTTCTTCGGCAACCGCCGCCGGGCCGCGATCACCACCGGTCTGGGCATCGTGGTGGTGCTGGCCCTGGTCTTCACCGGCATCTGGTGGTTCACCGGCGGCCCGGGCTCCTACGTGCGTACCCCCGCGGTCACCGCGATGCGGGTGGCCGACGCCCAGCGCGTGGTCGTGCTGCAGGGGCTGCAGGCCGAGGTCCGCGAGGAGTTCAGCGACAGCGTCGCCGAGGGCACGGTGATCGGCTCCAGCCCGGCCGGCGGCGAGGACGTGAAGAAGGACGGCACCGTCACGCTGATCGTCAGCAAGGGCCGCGAGATGGTGGCCGTGCCGAACGTGAAGGGCAAGACGCTCGAGGAGGCCACCGCCGAGCTCGAGGGCGTCGGCCTGGCCGTCGGGGACACCTCGGAGAAGTTCAGCGCCGACGTGGAGAAGGGCAAGGTGATCTCCTCCACGCCCAAGGCCGAGAACGAGGTCACCCCCGGCCGCGAGATCAAGCTGGTGATCAGCAAGGGCATCGAGCCGGTCGCCCTCGACAACGTGGTGGGCCAGCACATCGACCAGGCCAAACCGCTGCTGGAGAGCCGGGGCCTGAAGGTCGAGATCGTGAACCAGCCCTTCCAGGCCGGGGGCGCGGCGCCGGGCACGGTCACCGCCATGGACCCGGCGGCCACCGGCCAGCAGGTGCCCAAGGGCAGCACGGTCAAGCTCACCGTGGTCGAGCAGCCGCCCCAGGTGGCGGTGCCGAACGTGCAGGGTCAGGACTTCGAGCAGGCCAAGGCCACGCTCGAGGGCCTGGGACTGCGGGTGAAGGAGGAGAAGTACAACCCGTTCTCCAACACCGTGCAGGAGCAGACGCCCAACTCCGGCAACGTCGACGTGGGCACCGAGATCGTCCTGAAGATCTGGTGACCGGGCAGCCGCAGGTCACGTTGCGCGCGGTCGGGCCGGAAGACCTGGCCCTGCTCGGCCGGTGGCGCAACGACACCGAGCACGGCTCGGCGTTCGGCGACTTCCTGCCGATGATCCGGCGGCAGAACAGCTATCAGGAGCGCTGGGACGTCAACGGCCTGCTCGGCGAGGACGAGGGCACGCTGCTGGTCTGTCTTTCCGGCGAGCCGGTGGGCACGATCAGCTGGCATCCGGTGCACTACGGGCCCAACCGCGGCAGTCAGGCGCTGAACCTGGGCATCGCGATCGCCCCGGGCGCCCGCGGGCAGGGCGTCGGCACGCTCGCGCAGCGCCTGGCCTATGAGTGGCTGTTCCGGCACACCACGGTCAACCGGGTGGAGGCGAGCACCGACGTGGAGAACGTCGCCGAGCAGAAGGCTCTGGAGAAGGCCGGTTACACGCGCGAGGGGGTGCTGCGGGGCACGCAGTTCCGCCGCGGCCACTGGCACGACCTGGTGCAGTACAGCCGCCTGCGCAACGACTGACCTGCTGCCGGGCTGCGAAACCCGGCAGCAGGTGTGCAGTTCAGGCGGTGAGAGCCTGCTTGGCGATGCCCGGGAGCACGTCGGCCGCCCGGCCCGCCGCCGCCTCGTCGATGTCCAGGTGGGTGACCAGCCGGACCACCCGGGACCCGACCGCACCGACCCGGATCCCCTCGGCCGTGCAGCCGGCGATGAACGCCTGCGCCGCCGTGGCCGACGGCCAGGTGGTGGCCACGATGTTGGTCTGCACCAGTTCCGGCTCGATGATCGAGGAGTCCACCCCGGCCAGCGCGGTGGCGATGGCGTGGGCGTGCGCGTGGTCCTCGGCCAGCCGCTCGATGTGGTGCTTCAGCGCGTAACGCCCGGCGGCCGCGAGGATCCCGGCCTGACGCATGCCGCCACCCAGCCGCTTACGCCAGATCCGCGCCTCGGCGATCCGCTCGGCGCTGCTCACCAGCACCGAGCCGACCGGTGCACCGAGGCCCTTGGACAGGCAGACCGAGATCGTGTCGGCGAACGAGCCGTACTCCTGGAACGACACCCCGGTGACGACGTGCGCGTTCCACAGCCGGGCCCCGTCCAGGTGCACCGAGAGCCCGAGCGCCTGCGCACCGGCCCGCAGCCGGCGCAGCTCGTCGACCGACTGCACCGTGCCGCCGCCGAAGTTGTGCGTGTCCTCGATCGCGATCGCCGCGGTGGAGACGAAGTACGGCCCCGCGTCGGGCACGGCCATCGCCAGCGCGACGTCGGCCTCGAACGCACCGCGGGCGGCCTGCCAGGTCCGGGTGGTGACCTGCCCGACCACGGCGTGACTGCCGAGCTCGGCCCGCACGATGTGGGCCATCGAGTCGCACAGCACCTCCTGGCCGGCCGGCACCACCGCGCGCACGCCCAGGACGTTGGCCATCGAGCCGGTCGGGCAGAACAGCGCCGCCTCGTGCCCGAACAGCGCCGCGACCTCGGCCTCCAGCGCGTTGACCTCCGGGTCCTCGCCGTAGACGTCGTCGCCCACCTCGGCCGCGGCGATCGCCTCGAGCATGCCCGGGGTCGGCCCGGTCAGCGTGTCGCTGCGCAGGTCGACGACGGCGGCGCTCATCGGCCGGTCAGCATCTCGGTGACGAGGTAGGCCATCTCCAGCGACTGCTGGTGGTTCAGCCGCGGGTCGCAGAGCGTCTCGTAGCGCATGGCCAGGTCGGCGTCGTCGATGTGCTCGGCGCCGCCCAGGCACTCGGTCACGTCGTCGCCGGTCAGCTCGACGTGCAGGCCGCCGGGGATGGTGCCGACGCCGTTGTGCACCTCGAAGAAGCCGCGCACCTCGTCCATCACGTCGTCGAACCGGCGCGTCTTGTAGCCCGAGGCCGACTCGAAGGTGTTGCCGTGCATCGGGTCACAGATCCACAGGACCGGCAGACCCTCCTTCTTCGTGGTCTCGGCCAGGGCGGGCAGGTTCTCCCGGATCTTGCCCGCGCCCATCCGGCTGACCAGCGTCAGCCGGCCCGGCTCACGCTCCGGGTCGAGCTTGTCGACCAGGGCCATCAGGTCGTCCGGGGTGGTCTTCGGGCCGATCTTCACGCCGATCGGGTTGCGCACCCGGGACATCAGGTCGACGTGCGCGCCGTCGAGCTGACGGGTGCGCTCACCGATCCAGATGAAGTGGCCGGAGACGTTGTAGGGCGAGCCGGTGCGCGAGTCGATCCGGGTGAGGGCGCGCTCGTAGTCCAGCAGCAGACCCTCGTGGCTGGACCAGAAGTCGACGGTGCGCAGCGCGTCCGAGTCGCCGCCGGCCGCGATCATGAACTTCATCGCCCGGTCGATGTCGCGGGCGATCGCCTCGTAGCGGGCGTTGGCCGGGCTGGAGACGAAACCGCGGTTCCACTCGTGCACCTGGCGCAGGTCGGCGAAACCGCCCTTGGTGAACGCCCGGATCAGGTTCAGCGTCGAGGCGGAGGTGTGGTACGCCTTCAGCAGCCGGTCGGGGTCGGGGATGCGCGAGGCCTCGTCGAACGGGAAGCCGTTGATCGCGTCGCCGCGGTAGGCCGGCAGCGTGACCCCCTGCCGGGTCTCGGTGGTGCTGCTGCGCGGCTTGGAGTACTGCCCGGCCATCCGGCCCAGCTTGATCACCGGCATGCTGGCGCCGTAGGTCAGCACCACCGCCATCTGCAGCATCGTCTTGATCTTGTTGCGGATGCGGTCGGCCGTCGCCTCGGCGAAGGTCTCGGCGCAGTCACCGCCCTGGAGCAGGAACGCCTCGCCCCGGGCCGCGGCGGCCAGCTGACCACGCAGCAGGTCGCACTCGCCCGCGAACACCAGCGGCGGGACCGAGGCCAGTTCGGCCGCCACCGCCTCCAGTTTGGCCCGGTCGGGCCACTCCGGCTGCTGCGCGGCGGGCTTGTCCCGCCACAGGTCGAGACCGGCCTCGAGAGCCGCGGCCGCCGTGTCCGGAGTGCTCGTGGGGTACAGGTCGGCACTGGTGATGGGATGCAGTGGGGCGCTCACGTCGACAAGAGTACGGGCAGGACGCAAGCCCATTCCGGGAGATCGGACTTCCTCCGGCGCACGAGTCCCCGGCCGCAGATCTTCCGGGCAAAGGCCGGGCCCGGCGTGCATCGCACACCGGGCCCGGCACCAAGAGCATCAGGCGGCGTCGCCGTCCTCCGCCTTCTTCTTGTCCTTCTCCTCACCCGCGGCCGGGTTACCGGCGTCGGACTCCCCGGCCGGGGGCGGCGCGGCGGCGTGACCGCCGGGGGTGACCTGGAGCTCGGCGTGCCCGGAGGGCAGCCGGCCCTCCGCACCACCGCGCCGGGCCGAGGCCAGGCGCTCCTTCATGGTCGCCGCGTAGATGTCCACGTACTCCTGGTCGGACAGCACCATGAGCTGGTACATGATCTCGTCGGTGACCGAGCGGAGCACGAACCGGTCGGTGCTCATCCCCTCGTAGCGGGAGAAGTCCAGCGGCTCGCCGATCACCACCCCGACCTCGCCCTTGGGCAGCAGCTTGGGGATCAGCCGGCCGGCCGGCTGCACCTCGAAGGTTGAGATCATCGCCACCGGGATCACCGGCACCCCGGACTCCAGCGCCATCCGGGCCACCCCGGTCCGGCCGCGGTACAGCCGCCCGTCCGGTGAGCGGGTGCCCTCCGGGTAGATCCCCAGCAGCTGCCCCTTCTCCAGCACCTTCATCCCGGTGCGCAGGGCCGCCTCGGAGGCCCGGCCGCCGGAGCGCTCGATCGGGATCTGCCCGACGCCCCGGAAGAACGAGGCGGTCAGCCGGCCCTTGATCCCGCGGCCGTTGAAGTACTCGGCCTTCGCCAGGAAGGTGATCCTCCGGTCGACGTGCATCGGCAGGAAGAAGTGGTCCGAGAACGACAGGTGATTGCTGGCCAGGATCGCCGGACCGTCGACCGGGATGTTCTCCAGGCCTTTCACCCACGGCCTGTACAGCACTCGGATCAGTGGTCCGAGAAGAATGCGCCGCAGCAGCCAGTAGAGCATCGCCACCTCCTTGACCGCGCGCGCACGTGTGCGCAACAGACGAAACGACGGCCGCCTCCAACACCACGCGGCCGACGCGCAGACTACCCATTGTCGGCGGCCCCACCGTCACGATGCACCATCCGTCCGCCCGCTTCCTGGTGAAAAGACCACGGATCGGCCGGTGCGGCGGCAGGCGTGCCGGCTTGACGCGAACGGTCGGCCCCCGGTTCCGGCGATCCCCTCGATAAGTACGCGGGCGCGTGTAACGATGGCGGCCTGGCGACGAACCGCCCGGAGCCACGATCCCCGAGGAGCCGCCGTGACCGTCCGCCCGGGAGCCGAGGCCTTCGCCCGGGACGGCGACGACGTCGGAGTCCTGCTCCTGCACGGCTTCACCGGCAATCCCAGCAGCCTGCGCCCCTGGGCCGAGAGCCTGGCGGCGGCCGGGCGCACGGTCCGCCTGCCGCGCCTGCCCGGGCACGGCACCTCGGTGCGGGACATGGCCCGCACCGGCTGGCCCGACTGGCTCGCCGAGGCCGAGACCACCTTCCGGGACCTGCGCCGGCGCTGCCGGGTGGTGGCGGTCGGCGGGCTCTCGATGGGCGGCGCCCTGGCCCTGGCGCTGGCCCAGAAGTACGGCCCGGCGCACAATCCCGGGCCGCTGCCCGGGGTCGACGGGGTGATCCTGGTCAACCCCGCGGTGCGGCTGACCGATCCCAGACTGGGCGCCCTTCCGGTGCTGCGCTGGGTGCTGCCGTGGCTCCCGCCGGTCGGCAACGACGTCAAGAGGCCAGGGGTGAAGGAGGATGCCTATGACCGGATCCCGTCCCACGCCTTACACTCGATGCTGCGTGGCTACCGCACGGTGGTCGCGGACCTGCCCGCGGTGAGCCAGCCCCTGCTGGTCCTCCGCTCGACCGAGGACCACGTCGTGCCGGCCAGCAGCAGTGCCCTCATCCTCGACCGGGTGACCTCTTCCCGCGCCGACGAGGTGATCCTGCGAGACAGTTATCACGTGGCGACGATCGACAACGACGCGGGCGAGATCCTGCGGCGCAGTCTGAGCTTCCTCGCCGACCTCGCCGGTGCGCCGCCGGCCGTCGGCGTGGCGGGGAGAACACGATGAGCACCGCCGGCGACCCGCCCGACCGCGACGGCGACACCGACGCCGAGCGCAGCGCGGGCGACGAGCAGCCCGACCGGCTCGACATCGACGCGCGCTTCGCCGCGATCGTGGCCAACTGGGGCGACGAGCCGCCCCGGGCCTGGCCCACGCCCGACGAGGCGGCCGAGGCCCGCCGGCACTACGAGGACGAGGACCCGGACGCCGCTCCCTCGCCGGGCCGGATGCGCGGCTCCGAGTGGGGCAACGACTGGGAGTTCGCCGGCGAGGAACCGCCGCAGCCGGTCGGTGCGGGTGGGCGCGACCTCGGCCCGCTCGGCTTCGACGACCCGGACGAACTGCCGGACGAGCTGCGCGGCGCCGGCCCGCGCGACTACTCCCCCACCGCCGAGCCGGAGCGCGGTTACGAGCCGCCCGAGCCCCCGCCGCTGCCCCGGGGTGACCTGGTCGGCCGCCTGGCCTGGGCCGCGGTCATCGGTGGCCCGCTGTTCATGCTGATGTCGGTGCTCGTCTGGCGCCCGCCGCAGCTGTACATCCTCGTCGCGCTGGCCGCCTTCGCCGGCGGCTTCGTCACCCTCGTCGCCCGGATGCCCAAGCACCGGGACGACGACGGTGACGACGGCGCCGTGGTCTGACCGCCCGTAACGGCTACCCGCGCACCTGGATGTCGGCCACCACCGGCAGGTGGTCGCTGGCCAGCCGGGCGTCCCGGGGATCCGGGGTCCAGACGCCGTACTCGAGCACCTCGATGCCCCGGCCGGTGAGGATCGCGTCGATCCGCCGCCGCGGGGAGACGGTCGAGAAGGTCAGCGGCGCCTTCGGGGCCGGATCGGCCACCAGCGGCTCCAGCGCCTTCCAGGACTCCCCGCCGGGGGCCTCGTTCAGGTCACCGGCCAGCACCGCGGGCAGCCCGAAGTCGGCCAGCTGACGGCTCAGCGACCGCACGTGCCCCAGCCGCTGGGCCTGGTCGAGCGGCAGGTGCACCGAGGCGATCCGCAACGCCGGCCCACCCTCCAGCAGCTGCACACTGGCCAGCACCGCACCCCGCCGGTTGTCCCGCCAGTGCCCCAGCGGGAAGGTGAAGGCGGCCACGTCCTTCGCCCGCATCCGCCCGGAGACGAACACCGCGTTGCTGCCCGCCGTCCGGCCCCCGGCCAGGTGGTGCATCCCGCAGGCCCGGGCCAGCCGCTGGAACTGCCCCTGCGTCCCCGGAAGGCGCGGGCCCTCCTGCAGACAGAACACGTCCGGGTCGGCGGCCCGCACCACCCGGTGCACGGCCAGCGGATCCCCCTGCAGATGCCGCACGTTCCAGCTCAAGATCCTGATCCGCGACGACGGCTCCATGCCCTCTCCTCGCCAACGATCCAACGACTTTCCGAACACCGGACGATCAGGAAAGGGTCACGGCCTCGCGCCGGGCCAGGTCGGCGGCCCCGACCAGCCCGGCCTCGGGCCCCAGGGCCGCCTTGACGATCGAGGCGAACGGCCGGAACCCGCGCCCGGTCAGGGTGCGGCGGAACGACTCCCGGGCCGGGGCCAGCAGCAGGTCCCCGGCGTCGGAGACCCCGCCGCCGATCACGAACAGACCCGGGTCCAAAGCCGCGGCCAGGTTGGCGAGCCCGATCCCGAGCCAGTGCCCGACCTCGTGGAACAGCTCCACCGCGGCCGGGTCGCCGTCCATCGCGGCCTCGGTGATCAGCGGCCCGACCAGCGCCGAGTGGTCCCCCTTGACCCGCTGCACCAGCGGCACCGTGACCGGTGAGCCGGCCGCCGCCATCTCCCGGGCCTCGCGCCCCAGCACGTTGCCCGAGGCGTACTGCTCCAGGCAGCCCCGGTTGCCGCACTCGCAACGGCGCCCGTCCGGCACCACCACCATGTGCCCGAACTCCCCGGCCATGCCGTACCGGCCGCGCTGGATCGCCCCGTCGGTGACGATCCCGCCGCCGATCCCGGTGCCGAGCGTGACCATCACCAGCCGCGACTCGGCCCGCCCGGCCCCGAACCGCCACTCGGCCCAGGCTGCGGCGTTGGCGTCGTTCTCGACGATCACCGGCAGCCCGACAGCCGCCGCCACCCCGTCCCGCAGCGGCTCGTTGCGCCAGGACAGGTGCGGGGCGAACAGCACCCGGGCCCGGTCGGCGTCGACGAAACCGGCCGCGCCGATGCCCACCCCGAGGATCTCCCGGCCCTCGCGCAGCTCGGCCACCACCTCGGCGATGGTGGCCTCGACCACCCGCGCCGAGGCGTGCCGCGACGGGGTGGCCCGCCGGGCGCGGGCGATCACCGCCCCGCTGGCGTCGACCACTCCGGCGGCCACCTTCGTGCCCCCGATGTCGACCCCGATCGCGAGGCCGCGCGGGTCCGGTCCGGTCATCGCGTGCGGGCCAGGTCGGCGGCGCCGATGATGCCCGCGTCGTTGCCCATCTCGGCCAGGCGCAGCTGCAGGTGCGGACGGTTGGCGGCGCCGGAGAGGTGCTCGGCGAAGGCCTCGCGGGCCGGCACCATCAGCAGGTCGCCGGCGTCGGCCACGCCGCCGCCGATCACCACCACGGCCGGGTCGAGCAGGTTGGCCAGGGAGGCCACCCCCTCGCCGAGCCAGCGGCCGAGCTGGGCGAACAGGCCGACCGCGGCCGGGTCACCGGCCAGCGCGACCTCGGTGATCATGCTGCCGACCAGCCGGTCCACCTGGCCGCCGGCCGCCGCCAGCAGCGGGGCGGCCGCCTCCGGGTCGCTGATCGCCAGGTCCCGGGCCGCGCGCACCAGGGCCCGGCCGGAGGCGTACTGCTCCCAGCAGCCGAGCTGGCCGCAGCCGCAGGGCCGGCCGTTCGGCGCCACCCGCAGGTGCCCGATCTCGGCGGCGATCCCGAAGGCACCGCGCACCAGCTTGCCGTCCAGCACGATGCCGCCGCCCACGCCGGTGCCGACGGTGACCATGACCATGTCGGAGACGTCCAGGCCGGCCCCGAACCGGAACTCGGCCCAGGCCGCGGCGTTGGCGTCGTTCTCCACCACGACCGGCAGCCCGACCCGCCCGCCCACCGCCTCGGCCAGCGGGTGTTCCCGCCAGGCGATGTTGGGGGCGAAGCGGACGGTGGTGCGGTGCTCGTTCACGAAGCCGGCCGCGGCCACGCCCACGGCCGAGACCTGGGCGCCAGGGGCCGTGCCCTTCAGCTTCTCGACGGCCTCGGCGATGCTCGCGTCGATCAGCTCGACGGTCTCGGGAGTCGGTACCCGTAGGCGCTCGAGAATCCGCCCGTCGGCGTCAACCACACCGGCGGCGATCTTGGTGCCGCCGACGTCCACCCCGATGGTGAGTTCCACTCCGAGGATCCCCTTACCCGTTCGAGTCCCTGTCCGGGACAGTCGTCAGTGCTGTCCGGAAGAGGCCTTCCCCGCAGGTGCCGGGGCGCTCAGTCCGAGACGTTGATCGGAACGGTAGTGGGCGGCGGGGGGCGGTGGGTCGGCGCGGTACCCCGGACGCAGTCGCGGGAGGCCGGAGTGCCCGTTTCACCCGCATTGTCCGGCGCGTTCTCCGGAGTGAATTCCCGTATCGTCCGCGCCAGCCCGGTCGCGAGTTCGGCCAGGCGGTCGAGCAGGACCGGGCCGTGGTCGCAGATTGCTGTGACCCCCGCGCACACGGGGCAGGGTGTCTCTTCGGTTTCGGGGGTGAGCGCGTCCTGCAGTGCGGTCAGGGCCAGGCGTGCGTCGTCGGCCCACTCCCCCGGGAGCGCCGCGGCCAGCGCCTCAGCATCCAGGTGACGGTGCTCCATCACAGCCACCGGGAGGGAAACTCGTCGGGGTCCGGCACGAACTCCACGGAAAGCACTCCTTCTCGCAGTCGGGCTCCCTGCACCTGACACCGCCGCAGCACACTGGGCAACGCCAGCACACTGCGGTAACCGTCCACGGCGATCACCAGCTCGTCCCCCCTCCGCCCCAGGTCCAGCTCCTCGCGGCGGGCCAGGGGCATGGGCAGCCGAAGCGTGAAGCCGCTCTCGCTGCGGTCTATCTCGAAGCGCGGCATCGGGGGCAGCGGCTCGTCGAGCACCGGAGACAACTCCGCCCCCAGGGCAGAGAGCTGACCCAGCCCCCGTGGCTCCTGCGCCGCGTGCTCGATCCTCACCACCGGCACAGACCCGAAAGACTCAGCAAGGTCGTTCAGCACGGTTTCCTGCCGGCGTACCCGTTCGCCCATCCAACCAATGGTGGACGTCGGTGCCGACTCGCTCACAGACGTCTTCAATTGGGGCCCGAAAGTTGGGAGAACCCGGTTGGCGACCACAGCGTCCACTGCGAAACCGGCCATGCTCAGGGCGGTGAACAGCCGTCGGCACCCGGCCACCACCCCCGCCTCCGGCGTGAGCACCAGACGCACCGACGTACTGTCGGCGCTCAGCACGGCCCCCACCGAAGTGAGCTCCCCGGCCAGCCGGTCCACCGCCTCAACGAGCGGGTCGCCGGTGCGCCCGGGATCCAGGAGTCGCCCGATCCGGCGCTCGATCGGCAGCAACCGCTGCAGCAACCGGCCCAGCGCCTGCGGCGCCGAGAGCAGCCGGAAGGCCGGCACCGAGGGCGGGCAGTCGAGCACCACCAGGTCCCACCGTCCCGACCGCACCTGCTCGGCCACGGCGAGCAGGGCGAACAGCTCGTCCAGCCCGGGCAGCCCGGCCAGGTCCTCGGCCGACACCGGGTCGACCCCCAGCTCCTCCAGCGCGTCCTGGGCGATCTCCTGCACCGGGGCCCAGATCCGGGCGGCCGTGGCCGGCGCGTCGACCTGCACGGCCCACAGTCCGGCGGCCACCTCGACCGGCTCCGGCCCCAGAGCTGCATCCAGACCGTCGGCCAGCGACTGCGCCGGATCCAGCGACGCCACCAGTACTTTCGACCCGAGCTGCGCCGCCTGGACACCGGTCGCGGCGGCGACGGTGGTCTTGCCCACCCCACCCGGACCGGTGATCACCAGCAGGCGCACCGGCTCAGGACTCCACGTGCTTCTTCAGCTCGGTGAGGGCGGTGTCGACGATCGCCTTCTCGGCCTTGCGCCGCAGCATGCCCAGCATCGGGATGCGCAGATCGATGGCCAGCGTGTAGGTGACCTTGGTGCCCGGGCCGCTGGGAGTCAGCCGGTAGCTGCCGTCCATCGCCCGCATCACCCCGGACTCGTCCAGCTTCCAGGAGAGCTCGCCGACCCCGTCCGCGTCGAAGTCCCAGCTGTAGTCCAGCGAGTAGGTGTCGCGTACGGCACCGGCGTCGAGGGTGAACCGCACCCGGGCCGCCCGTCCGTCCGCCTGCCGGTCGAGGATCTCGACCTCTTTGACGGCGCCGGCCCACTGCGGGTAGCGCTCGAAGTCGGCGATCACCGCGAGGACGTTCCCCGGCGCGGAGTCGATCACGACGCTCGACTCGGTCTGGTCGGCCATGCGGGCCTCTCTCTGGCTCTGACGGGGGCTGCCCGGCGAACGTTACCGCCAACTCCCCGCGGCACCAGACGCCGTGTCCGGGCAGACCTCGGACCAGATTCAGACCAGCAGGCCGAGCAGGGTCAGGCCGACCATCAGGACCACCAGCAGCAGCACTCCCCCGCCGAACGCCACCGCGTACTTGCCCCCGGGCAGCTGCCCCAGTGCGAGGTGCGCCTTGAGCACGGTGAACGACGAACTGGCGGCCGACTCATGCGCCGCCAGCCCGGCGAGCAACTCCCCGGCCCGGGCCTCGTCCTCCGGCCCCCGCAGGTGCCGGCCCTTCCTCGGGGCGGGCACCGCGACCACCGGCTCGGGCTCAGGTTCGGGCTCGGAGGTGGGGGTGAAACAGAGGGAGCACCACTCGTCCCCCGGCTTCAGTCGCGCGCCGCACTCCCGGCACCGCCGGGAATCACCGGTCGACGGCGGGCTGGACGACGAGGGTGAGCCGGTCACCGCGCATCTGTCGGCCGCCGGACGCCGTTCCTGAGCCGCTCGGGTGAACTATCGGCCGTCCGGGTGACAGAAACTGCCCCCGCTGGTCGAGGCCGACCGCAGCTTTCGCGGATTTCTCGGGTTTTTCATCGGATTTGCGCCGTCCGGTCGTCAGGAGCGTGATCCATCACTCGGAATTACCCGGTTCGGCGGCATAGGCTCAGCGAGTGCGCGAGATCATCGTCCCCAGGTCTTTTCCCCTCGACGCCGAGGAGAGCCTCTGCGACATCGTGGTGGGAAATGCGGAGAAACGGCCCCACCACGTCTCGTTCCGCCGGCCGGTAGCGGCCGGCTGGCAGGACGTCACCGCCGCCGAGTTCCTCGGTGAGGTCGTGAGCTGCGCCAAGGGCCTGGTCGCCCTCGGGGTGCAGCCCGGTGACCGGGTGGCCCTGATGGCCCGCACCCGCTACGAGTGGACGCTGCTGGACGTGGCGATCTGGTTCGCCGGCGGGATCTCGGTCCCGGTCTACGAGACCTCCTCGGCCGAGCAGGTGCGCTGGATCCTGGCCGACTCCGGCGCGGTCGCGATCGTGGTCGAGACCGCCGCCCACCGCGAGACGGTCGGGCAGGTCCGGGGCGAGGTGAGCGGTCTGCGCGAGGTCCTGACCATCGACGACGGCGCGATCGCGACGCTCGGCGAACTGGGCTCCGAGGTCGGCGACGAGGTGATCCACGAGCGCCGGGCGATCGCCACGCTCGACACCGTGGCCACGCTGATCTACACCTCCGGCACCACCGGCCGGCCCAAGGGCTGCGAGCTCACCCACGGCAACTTCGTGGGCGGCGCCCGGGCGGCCGGGGTGGGCTTCGGCGACCTGGTCAACGACCAGGCCAGCACCCTGCTGTTCCTTCCCCTGGCGCACGTGTTCGCCCGCTACATCCAGGCGCTGTGCATCGTCAACGGCTCGGTCCTGGGGCACACCCCGACCACCGCGAACCTCCTGGCCGACCTGGACGGTTTCAAGCCCACCTTCCTGCTGGCCGTGCCCCGGGTGTTCGAGAAGATCTACAACGGGGCCGAGGCCAAGGCGATGGCCGGCGGGCGGGGCAAGATCTTCGCCTGGGCCGCCCAGGTGGCGATCCGGTACAGCCAGTCGCTCGACGCCGGCGGCCCAGGGCTGGGTCTGCGCCTGCAGCACGGCCTGTTCGACAAGCTGGTCTACGCCAAGCTGCGTACGGCCACCGGTGGCCGCCTGAAGGCCTCGGTCTCCGGCGGCGCCCCGCTCGGCAAGGATCTGAGCCACTTCTTCCGCGGTGTCGGCCTGCCGGTGCTGGAGGGCTGGGGCCTGACCGAGACCACCGCTCCGGTCAGCTGCAACACCCTCGCGGTCAACCGGATCGGCACGGTCGGGCGGCCGTTGCAGGGCATGGGTGTACGGATCGGCGACGACGGCGAGATCGAGGCGTACGGCATCGGTGTGATGCGCGGTTACGCCAACAACTCCCAGGCCACCGCCGAGGCCCTGCACGACGGCTGGTTCGCCACCGGCGACCTGGGCTCGCTCGACGAGGACGGCTTCCTGTCGATCACCGGGCGCAAGAAGGAGATCCTGGTCACCGCCAACGGCAAGAACGTGATCCCGACGGTGCTGGAGGACGGGATGCGCGGTCACCCGCTGATCTCGCAGTGCATCGTGGTGGGCGACCAGAAGCCCTACGTGGCCGCGCTGATCACGCTGGACGCCGAGATGCTGCCGACCTGGCTGGCCAACCGGGGCAAGCCGGCCCTGGACGTGAGTGCGGCGGCCGCCGACCCGGACGTGCTGGCCGAGCTGCAGACCGCCGTGGACAAGGCGAACACACTGGTCAGCCGGGCCGAGTCGGTGCGCCGGTTCCGGGTGCTGAGCACCGACTTCACCGAGCAGTCGGGGCATCTGACGCCCAAGCAGAGCCTGAAGCGCTCGGTCATCCTGAAGGACTTCGCGGACGACGTGGAGAAGCTGTACGGCTGAGCGGCCCTTCTCACCGTGGGGTGAGATTCGCCCGTCGTCCCCCGCACCGGGGACGGCCTTGGTCAGACTGGAGAGGTGAACGGGGACATCTCAGTCCGCGCCCGGGATCTGGTGGTCGGCTTCGGGCCGGTGACCGCGGTCGCCGGGCTCGACCTGACCGTCCGCCCCGGGCAGGCGCTGGCTCTGGTCGGGCGCAACGGCGCAGGCAAGTCCACCGCGATGCGGGTCCTGGCCGGGGTGCTGCCGGCCACCGCGGGCGAGGTCCGGGTGGGAGGGATCGACGTACGTACCGATCCGCTGGCCGCCCGCCGGGTCACCGGCTACTGCCCAGACGTGGGTGGGCTGGTGCCCCGCGCCAGTCCCTGGGAGCACCTGCAACTCTCCGCCCGGCTGCGCGGCCTACAGGGCTGGGAGTCGCGGGCCCGCGATCTTCTGGAGCGTTTCGACCTGGCGGCCCAGTCGCACCGGATCACCGCGGGTTTCTCCCACGGCATGGGCCGGCGGCTCTCCGTGGTGCTGGCCGCGCTGCACTCCCCTGCGGTGCTTCTGCTCGACGAGCCGTTCGACGGGGTCGACCCCCTGGGGGTGGATGCGACCGTCGATCTGATCGAGGAACTGCGCGCGGCCGGTAGTGCGGTGCTGGTCTCCACGCATCTGCTCGACCTGGCCGGGCGGGTCTGCACCGACGCAGTGGTGCTGCGCGGTGGGCGGTCGGTCGCTTCCGGCCTCATCGCCGACCTGTCGGGGCCGGAAGGTGCCCGGCGGTACAAGGCCCTGTTGTCGTGACCGGATTTCCCGCAGCGGCGGCCGAGGTTCGCGCCCTGGTCGCCTTTCGTCTCGGGGCGGTGCCGGCCGGTGCGCGTTGGCGCACAAGAGCGGGATTAGGGACGCTTCCACTCGCCGTGGCCGTCGCGGTCGCCATTGGTCTGTGGTTGCCTGCCGGGGGACGTCAGGACGCGGCGCTCCTGCTGCCCAGCGCCTGGCTGGGTTTCGCGGTGGCCACCGTCCTGGCCACCGCCGGCAACGGGCCGCGCACCCTGCTGCCGCGCGCTCAGACGGTCGCCTTCCCGGTCAGCCCGGGGGCCGAGCACTTGGGCGCCCTGCTGCTGGCCCCGCTGAACGTGGCCTGGATGCTGCCCACCCTGACCCTGGTCGCGGTCTCGGCCTGGGGCTTCGGCGCCGCCCCCGGGCCGGCTGCAGCTGTACTGCTGGCCGGCCTGGCCTGGGTTCTCACCGTCACGGTGGTGGCTCAGGCGGCGGGCTGGCTGGTCGAGCTGGCCCGCACCACGCGAGGCGGCACGATGCTGGTCCGCGCGGTCTTCGCGGCGGCGATCGCGGCGCTGGCGGCCCTGCTGCTCACCGGGCGGATGGCCGACGTGCTCGACGCCGCCCCCACCCGGCACCTGCTGGTCCGGGCGGTACAGGCCGGTTCCGGAGACCTCGTCGCAGGCGTTCAGCTCCTGCTCTTCCTGGCCGCCGTCACGATGACCGGGCTCGTGCTGGGGCGGCGCTGCTGCGAGGCCGTAATGCTCGCCCCGGAGCGCGACCGCACGCGTCTGGAGAGCCGCACCGTGCGCCCCCGGCCGGCGGCCCGCACCTCGCTCGGCGCCGCCCTGCGACTCGACCGCGCCGGCGTCTGGCGTTCGCCCCCGCTACGCCGGGGCATGATCGCGCTGACCGCCGCCCCGGCACTGGCCGCCGTCGCCGCCGGGCTGGACTGGCCGATGCTCGTGCTCCTGCCCAGCCTCGCCGCCTCCGGCGCCGGCCTGCTCTTCGGGGTCAACGCTCTGGCGCTCGACGGGCCGGGCGCCCTCTGGCGGGAAAGCCTGCCCTGCCCGCCGAGAATCATGCTGCTGGCCCGGATCCTCGTGATCGCCGAGGTCTGTCTGGTCGCGGCCGGGCTGGTGGCCGTGCTCGGCGCCGCCCGGGCGCCCGGCCCGCCGGGCGTGGCCGCGGTGGTGGCCGTGATCGGGGCGGTGGTCGCGACCACCGCCCAGGTGACCGGGCTGTGCACCCTCTGGTCGGTGCGCAACCCCTACCCGGCCGGGTTGCGCGAGACTCGTGACCAGCCCGCCCCACCGCTGGCCATGGCCAGGTACGCCGCCTCCTTGGCCGTACGCACCACCGTTGTCGCAGTGTTCTTCTCGTTGTGCGCCGAACCTGGCATGGCCCCGGCCGGCGCCGCCCTCACCGTCGCCGTCACGGCACTCGGCCTGCGCCGCATCTACCGTGCACTGCGCGAGTGGGACGAGGACCCGGCCCTGCGAGCGCGGGCCCTGAGCACCGTCTCGACGCCTGTCTGATGGGGAAACCCCCAGTCACAGTCGATGATTTCACCGACAGTCCCCCATAAATAGGACAGGTTTCGCCCCGATCTCGGCATTCTGCCCTGACTGCGCCCCAGATGATGCAGACTGTGCGGGACCAGAGGGCTGCAGAGCGTGAGTCACCTGGTGCTGACCGTAGCGAGGAGGTGCCTGGTGCTCGTCCGGCGAGCCACCGCTGCCCCGATCGCCGTACCCACCTGCTCGCGGGCGCCGGACCGGGGCGCCGTCGCCGTCGAGTTCGCTCTGGTGCTGCCCCTTCTCATGCTCTTCCTGTGCGGTGTGATCCAGTACGGCTACGGCCTGTTCCAGTTGCAGTCGTTCAGCGCGGCGCTCGACCAGGCCGGCCGCGACGCCGCCACCGGGATCGGCGACTGCGCCTCGTTCGACCGGCTGCTCGGCTCGGCGGTCACCGAGAACGGGCTCAGCCCGGCCGATGTCGCCACCTCCCGGCTGGAATGGCTGGATCACGAGGGGCGGGTCACCCAGACCCCGCAGCGGATCCTCGGCCAGGTCCGGATCACCGCCACCTACCGGGCCTTCGACCTCGGTATCCCGCTGGTCCCCTTCCCCGACACGATCACCCGAAGCTCCACCGCCTCGGTGCAGAGCGTGCTGGGCTCCGGCCTGACCGGCTGCCTGGGCTCGGCGAAGCCGTCGTGAGACACGGGGCGCGTAGCGAGGCCGGGGTGGTGGCGATCGTGACCACGCTGGCGATCTCGACCTTCTTGCTCGGGGTGGCCGCCCTGGCGGTCGATCTCGGCCGGGCCTACCTGCGGCAGAACGACCTGCAGGCCCTGGCCGACCGGCTGGCCCTGGCCGCGGCGAAGGGGCTGCCCACGATCATCGAGCCCGAGGGCGCGATCGACCAGCTGACCACCACGCTCACCGCGATCTGCACCCATCGCGAGGAGAGCGGCGAACTCTGCCGCTCCCGCACCGGTATCGACCCGCAGCAGTGGACGGACGGTGATCCCGGCAACGGCGAGGTCACCTTCTTCACCGACTCCGACACCGACGGCCGGGTCGGGCTCGCCGACGCGGTGAGCGACCTGTCCACCCCGAGCCAGGCGCTGCGGGTGCTGCTTCCCCCCACCACCGTGGAGTTCGGCCTGGCCGGGGCCCTCGGTTTCGAGAAGGCAAGCATCCAGCGCTCGGCCACCGCCCGGATCGGCACCCCGCTCGGCTCCGGCATCCTGCCCTTCGCCCTCACCCCGGAAGAGGTCACCTCCGGGCGGTTCTGCGTCCAGGAGCCGGAAACCCCGCCTGTCACTCCCCTTTCTACTGCCCCATCGACATCAGGGCGTTACTCCGCAACCGATGTCCCCGCGGGTACCGTCCGGCTGCGCGCACTCAGTGGTGAGGGCATTCCGGTCAGCGGGGCGACCACCTCCTTCCGGCTGACCGTGTACAGCCTGTGGCAGTGGCCGAGCGACGTCCGGTTCCGCTGGAAGACGCCGGACGGCACCACGACACCCCTGCCCAGTGAGCGAACCGGGCTGCGCACCTTCCGCGTCACTCTTCCCCCAGGTCAGGCCGGCTCCACTGCCCAACTCTGGGCGACCGGAAGGCTCTATCGAGACTCCTTCACCACAAACGTCCTCAATCTGACTTATGCAGGCACCCCACCCGCCACCGACCCGCCACCGACCCCTGGAACCTGCGAAAGCAGCGCACCAGTGGTGCAACTGGCTCGCCAGGACACCGGCGACCTGGCGACGGCGCTGGAGAACAACGTCCGTTCGGGGCCTCAGGTGAACCTGCGACCCCATTCGGGAACGCTCGTCGGGGGCACCCTCGCGTGCGTCGGCTCGATCCTCAGCGGATCCACCGACTGCCTGAACCTGGGCACACCGAGCCAGTTCTCGGAGTCGCTGCGCCGCGGGTTGCTCGAATCCGGTGGTGGGCGGCCAGGGCGGCTGATCGGCGACACCGGCAACGGGGTCGAGTCCACCAACGGCTACCAGGTCGACGCCACCAGTCTGTTCGAGAGCCCACACCTGCTCGACCCCCGCTACACGGGCGGCTCGTCCCAGTCGCTGAGAACCCTTCTCACCCAGGGGGTGGCGGCCGGGCCGGCGAACCAGGGCTGGATCACCTCGGCCGCCGTGCGCAGTCACCGCCTGGCCGTGGTGCCGGTGATCGATCCGGAACCGCTCGGCCTCGGGAACGACTACCGGATCACGTCTTTCCGCTACGTCTGGATCGACGGCGACACCAGCGGGCGCGGCCTGCTCTGGCGCAACGGGCGTCTCACCGGCCTCGAGGGTTACGTGGTGGACCCCGGTTACCTGCCCGCGGTGACCTCGGGATCAGCCACCGTCGGCCCCTTCCTGGGCGCCGGTATGCCCAAAGAGGCCCTGCTGGTAGCGGATCTGGACGGTGCCCGGCCGTGACCGTTCGCACATCGATCAGATAACAACGACCACTCTGCGCGCCCGTGATGCGACAGAATGCAGTCCCGGACGGGTACACCGCCGGTGCAGATCCGAGAATGCTTCTACCAGAACGGCGGACAGGCAGGGATGGGACGACGCACGGTTCTCCTGATCACTTCCGTCCTGCTGGCCGCGGTCGGCACCGCGATCGTCGCGCTCTACGTACGCGGCGCCGACGACCGGGCCACCGAGGGGCAGGCGCTGGGCACCTACGTGGTGGCGCTGCGGGACATCGAGACCGGGGTAGAGATCACCGCGCAGGATGTGCAGACGCAGCAGATGCGGGCCGGCGACCAGCCCGCCACCACCGCCACCCGGATCGACGCAGTGGTCGGGCGCCGGGCGCAGGTCCGGGTCCTGCAGGGCACCACCGTCGACGAGCGGGTCCTCAGCCTGCCGGGCGCCGAGGTGGACGGGGAGTCCGCGGTCCGGGCCGACGAACTCGGGGTCACCGTGCAACTGGAAGACCCGAACCGGGCGGCCGCGCTGCTCGGGGTGGGTTCCTGGGTGCGGATCTTCACCCTGCGCGACGAGAAGGCCACCGAGATCGTGGAGAAGGCCCGGGTGATCTCGATCGGCGCCACGGTCCAGACGGTGGGGGCCGCCGGGCCGGACGGGAAGAACGCGGTCGGCTCCACCGCAATACCGCCTGGACTGATAGGCCTTTCCGTGCCGCCACCGGCCGCCCGCGCGATCCTCGGGGTCCAGATGCAGCAGCAGCCGCTGTACTTCGCGGTCATCCCCACGGCCGACGTCCCGGAGGACAGCTGATGGGCGCGGCAGTCTTCTTCGACCCGCACCCCCCGGTCGGCGCCGCCCTGTGCGCTCAGACCGGCGGCACCGGGCCGGTGTTCAGCGACCTCGACGGCCTGCGTGCGCACCTGGAACGGATGAGCGACGAGGACACCCTGGTACTCGGCCCCGACCTGGACGACCGGGAGGCCTTCGACGTGGCCCACCTGGCCCGGTCGCACCGGCCCGGGGTCGACCTGATCCTGGTCCGCCGCGAGATCACCACCACCCTGCTGCAGGAGGCCCTGCGCACCCGGATGTCGGCGGTCGTCGACCACCGCGACACCCTGCAGCTGCGGGCCGAGGTGAAGCGCAGCCTGAACCGGGCGCCGCAGCGTGAGACCCCGGCCGATCCGGCCCCCGCCCCCGCCGCCCGGCGCGGCCGGGTGCTCACCGTGTTCTCGGCCAAGGGCGGCTCCGGGAAGACCGTGCTGGCGGTCAATCTCGCCGCCGTCCTGGCCGACCGCGGGCACCGTAAGGTCTGCATCCTCGACCTCGACCTGGCCTTCGGCGACGTGGCCATCGCGATGCAGCTCTTCCCGGCGCACACCATCGCCGACGCAGTGCCGCTGGGCGGCGAGATCGACTCCTCCGCCGTCGCCGCCATGCTCACCCAGCACTCGGCCGGGCTCAGCGCGATCGTCGCGCCGACCGAGCCGGGCACCGCCGAGTCGATCCGCCCGCAGCTCATCTCGCACCTGCTGGACGTGCTGCGCGAGGAGTTCGACTACGTGGTGGTGGACACTCCCCCGGCGTTCGACGACCAGGTGATGGCCGCCCTGGACGTCTCCGACCTGATCACCCTGGTGGTCACCCCGGACGTGCCGGCCCTGAAGACGCTGAAGATCACCGTGGAGACGCTGATCGAGCTGGGCTACCCGCGCGATCGGCTGCGGCTGGTGCTCAACCGCAGCGACTCCCGGGTCGGGATTAGCCACGCCGAGGTGGAGAAGACCGCCGTGATGCCGCTGTCCGGGCTGATCCCCAGCTCACGCGACGTGCCGAGCTCGGTGAACCGGGGTGTCCCGCTGGTCCAGGACGACCCGGGTCACCCGGTCAGCCTGGGCATCGCGCAGTTCGCCCAGGACGAGGTGATCGGCGCCGGTCTGGCCGGCGGCCGACGGCGGCCGCCGCGCCGGCGCAGGTTCCGGCGATGAGCCTGGCCGACCGGCTCGCCCAGGCCCGGCTCGACCGGGTCGACTTCGGCGACCTCACCGCCGCCGGGGCACGCACGGCCCCGCCCGGTCCGGCCCTGGGGGCCCGGGCCCGGCGGCGGTCGCAACCGGCCGGCGACCCATTCGCCGACCTGCGCCGCACCGTGCACCAGACACTGCTCGAGAACCTCGGCCCCAAGCTCTACGACTCCCGTCTCAGCCAGTCCGAGCTGGAGCAGCGGGTCCGGCACACCCTGCAGGAGGTGCTGCAGGCCGACCAGGTGCCGCTGACCGTGGCCGACCGCACCCGGATCGCCCAGGAGATCGCCGACGACATCCTCGGTTACGGGCCGGTCGAGCCGTACCTGCGCGATCCCGAGATCACCGAGATCATGGTGAACGGGCCGGACCAGATCTACGTGGAGCGGCACGGGCGGATCTTCCCGGTGGACGGCCGGTTCGCCGACGAGGCGCACCTGCGGCGCACGATCGACAAGATCGTCGGCCGGGTCGGGCGGCGGGTCGACGAGGCCAGCCCGATGGTCGACGCCCGGCTCCAGGACGGCAGCCGGATCAACGCGATCATCCCGCCCCTGGCCGTCGACGGTTCCCTGCTGACCATCCGCAAGTTCTCCGCCGACCCGTTCGAGGTGGACGACCTGATCCAGCTCGGGACGGTGTCCCGGGCGGTCGCCGACGTGCTCGCCGCCTGTGTCCGGGGGCGGCTGAACATCCTGGTCAGCGGGGGCACCGGGGCCGGGAAGACGACCACCCTGAACGTGCTGTCGGGGTTCATCCCGCCGGACGAGCGGGTGGTCACCATCGAGGACGCGGCCGAGCTGCAGCTGCACCAGGAGCACGTGCTGCGCCTGGAGGCCCGGCCGCCGAACATCGAGGGCCGGGGCGAGATCTCGATCCGCCAGCTGGTACGCAACGCGCTGCGGATGCGCCCCGACCGGATCATCGTCGGCGAGATCCGGGACGCCGCGGCCCTGGACATGCTGCAGGCGATGAACGTCGGCCACGACGGCTCGATCTGCACCGTGCACGCCAACGGCCCGCGGGACGTGCTCTCCCGGGTCGAGACCATGGTGCTGATGGCCGGCCTGGACCTGCCGGTCCGGGCGATCCGTGAGCAGGTCTCGAGCGCGCTGGACCTGATCATCCAGCAGGCCCGGTTCCCGGACGGCGCCCGTCGGGTCACCGCGGTGACCGAGGTGATCGGCATGGAGGGTGACGTGATCACGCTGCAGGACATCTTCGTCTTCGACTACCAGGGCACCGGGGGCACCGCCGGTCAGCTGCGCTGGACCGGCCTGCGCCCGGCCTTCCTGGAGAAACTGGCCCGCAACGGCGTCCCGGTCGATCCGCGGGCGTTCGGTTCCTACCAGCGGCACGTGCGGTGACCGGATGCTGACGGCCGGACTGCTCCTGCTGTTCATCGCCCTCGCGGTGCTGGTCTTCCTCGCCACCGGAGCCCTGACCGGCGCCGACCGCGAGGAGTCGGACGTGGTCCGGCGGATCGCGGTGTACTCGGTCCGGTCCCGTACGCCGGAACAGATCCGGCTCACCGAGGAGACGGCGTCCCGGCTGGGCGACAGCCCGATCACCCGGTCCGCGGTCGGCCTGATGAGCCAGGTGGCCCGCCGGGGGAAGGTCGACCGCGCACTGGATGCCCGGCTGGAACAGGCCGGATTCCCGCTGCGCCCCGGCGAGTGGATGCTGCTGCACGTCAGCGCCGCCGTCGGGGCAGCGCTGCTGCTCGCCCTGATCGCCCGGGGTAGGCCGGCCGCGGTCGCGCTGGGGCTGCTGCTCGGGCTGGCCGCTCCCTGGGGCGTGCTGCTGGCGGCCCGGGCCCGGCGCGAGGCCAAGTTCCTTGCCCAGTTGCCCGACACGCTGCAACTGCTGGCCGGCAGCCTGGCGGTGGGCTATTCGCTGCCCCAGGCCATGGATTCGGTGGTGCACGAGTCGCACCCGCCGATCCGGGGCGAGTTCAACCGGGCGCTGGTGGAGACCCGGCTGGGCATGCTGGCCGAGGACGCGCTGGACGGCATCGCCCAGCGCACCGGGAGCAAGGACTTCTCCTGGGTGGTGGTCGCCATCCGGATCCAGCGCGAGGTCGGCGGCAATCTGGCCGAGTTGCTCACCTCGGTGGCGGGCACGCTGCGCGAGCGGGAGCGGCTGCGCCGGCAGGTGGCGGCCCTCTCGGCCGAGGGCCGGCTGTCCGGGATCATCCTGGCCGCGCTGCCCGTGGTGTTCGCGTTCTACCTGATGCTGGCCCGGCCCGAGTACATCGATCCGCTGTTCACCACGCCCCTGGGGCTGGGACTGCTCGCCTTCGGGGTGATGTCGCTGGCGGCCGGGGGCTTCTGGATGGCGAAGGTGATCCGGGTGGACGTCTGATGCTCCTGGCCGCCGGCATCACCGTGCTCTTCCTCGGGCTCAGCGGTGTGTGCGCCGTACTGCTGCTGGCCAACCGGCAGCGTCTGGACGCCCGGGCCCGGCAGGCCCTGCTGGAGAACTTCCACGCCGGCCCGGTACCGCTGCGCCAGAGCGAGCTGCAGATCCCGTTCACGGAGCGTGTCCTCGTTCCGCTGATCGGGCATTTCTCGGCGGCCGGCCGCCGGCTCACCACGCAGGAGCGGATCGACCGGATCCGCGCCCGGCTCGACCTGGCCGGCAACCCGCGGGGCTGGGACGTCGACCGGGTCCTGGGCGCCAAGGCCCTCGGGCTCGTGACCGGAGCGTTACTGGGGCTGGCCCTGCCTCCCCTGTTCGGAGCAGGGCCACGTGGGATGGTTCTCACATTCAGCGGGCTCTCAGCTCTGGGCTGGTTCGGGCCGTCGCTGTGGGTCTACCAGGTCGGCTACGACCGCACCGAGCTGATCCGGCGCGAGCTGCCGGACGCGATCGACCTGCTCACGATCTCGGTCGAGGCCGGTCTGGCCTTCGACGCGGCGCTCGCCCAGGTGGCCCGCAGCAGCGAAGGACCGCTGGCCAAGGAGCTCTTCCGGGTGCTCCAGGAGATGCAGCTGGGCACCGGACGGCTGCCCGCGCTGCGCGCCTTAGCAGATCGCACCGACGTGGAGGAACTGAGGATCTTTGTCGCGGCCATGGTCCAGGCCGATACGTTTGGCATCCCCATAGCCGGAGTGCTGCGGGTGCAGTCGAGGGAGATGCGGGTGAAGCGCAGTCAGCGGGCGGAGGAGAAGGCTCAGCAGGTGCCGGTGAAAATTCTCTTCCCACTGATTTTCTGCATCCTGCCGGCCTTGTTTATCGTGGTCATGGGGCCGGCCGGCATCAAGATCTTCCAACAGTTCTCAGGCATGTGAGGGGCGGATGGCGCGACTGCTGATCATCTCGCGTTCCCTCGCGCTGGGGATGCGGCTGACCGACCTGCACGAGGTCGACGAGCGCTCGGCCGACGACCTCGAGCAGCACCTGCCCGAGGTCGAGGGCTTCGACGTGCTGGTGCTCGACGTGGGCGACCCGGTGCTGGCCGTGAACACGGTCAACTCGCTGCGGGAAGACGAGCAGGCCGTCCCGGTGATGCTGATCTCGGGCTACCAGCCCGAGTGGGAGCAGGTCGAGGCGCAGCAGGTCGAGGGCGTGCACGTGGTGCCGCTGCCGATCACCCGGCAGGCGCTGCTGCGCGGCGTGGCGATCCTGCTCGACGAGGACCCGGACCTGATCACGGTCGAGCCGACCGGCGCGGTGCCGATGATCGAGATGGGCACGGCCGACACCTCCGACGACGCGACGGTGATCGCGACGCAACCGCTGCCGGCCGGCCGACGGCCCGGCGCGAACGTCGCCACCTCCAAGAGCTCAGAAACTGAAGACGTCCGTCAGCTCGCCTCCGGTGGTTCGAAGGCCGGTGCGGCTCAGCCGGGTTCGGAAGGTTCCGCGGCCGAGAAGCCCACGGTGACCGACGCGGCCCCGGCCGCCCGGTCGGGTAAGGCGCAGTCCGGCGCGGCCAAGGCAGGCACCGCGAAGCCCAGTGCTGCCAAGCCCAGCGCCGCGGGGGCCGCCACCGGTACGCGCGGCCCCGCCACGCCTGGCGCCGACCAGTCCGAGGCCTCTGGCCCGGGCTCGGCCAAGGGTGGGTCGGGGGCGGCTCAGCCCAAGAACAGCAGGCCGGACGCGGCCCCGTCGGCCGACGGCAGGCCGGGTGCGGCCAGGCCGACCTCTGCTCAGCCGGGCGGTGCCACGGAAGCCGCCGGAGCGGCCAGGGCCTCAGCCCCGGGCCAGGCGGGGACGGCCGCCGCAGGATCCAACGGTGCCGGGTCCGCCCCGGCGACTTCAGCCAAGGGCGGGTCGGCCTCGACAGCCACAGACAACTCGGGGGCCCGATTGGCCCAGCCCGGTGTCGCCAAGCCCGGTGCGGCCAAGTCCGCCGACGCCCGGGCTGGTGCCGCGACGTCCGGTGCCGGGTCTGCCGGAGCCGGATCTGCCGGAGCCGGGTCTGGCACTGCCGGGTCTGGAGCTACTGGTTCCGCCTCTGCGGGTTCTGTCGCTGCCGGTTCTGCCGGAGCCGGCTCTGCTGGAGCTAGCGCCGCCTCTGCGGGTTCGGTTGCTGCTGGTTCTGCCGGAGCGGGTGCTGCCGGAGCCGGATCCACTCCTGCTGGTTCTGCCGGGTCTGCCGGAGCTGGATCTGCTGGAGCCGGCGCCGCCTCTGCGGGTTCGGTTGCTACTGGTTCAGCCGGTTCCGCCGGGGCCGGATCTGCCACCACCGGTTCCGCCGGAGCCGGATCTGCCGCTGCCCGATCCTCTGCTGCGGGTTCTGCTGCTGCCGGTTCTGCTGCTGCCGGTTCCGCCCGAGCCAGATCCGCCGCTCCCGGATCTGCTTCCACCGGATCCGGCGCTGCTGGTTCCGGCACTGCCGGATCTGCTGCTGCTGGATCTGCCGCCGCGGGTTCTGCCAGAGCCGGTTCCGCCGCTGCTGGTTCCGCCGCCACGGGCTCTGCCGCCGCGGGGTCTGCTGGAGCCGGATCCGCCGCCGTCGGATCTGCCGACGGTAGGCCGGCCGGACCCGCCGACGTCGCTGCAGCGAAGGCCGTGCAGAAGGCGGCCGAGCAGGGGCTGCGACCGACTGGGCAGTCGGCTCAGGGCTCGGGCCAAAGAGACCTGGGCCCCTCCACCGGCACGCTCGGTCAGCAGATCGCGGCCCGGCGGATGGGCCAGAAGCTGGGGCCGCAGCACGACCGCGCCCGGCGTCCGGGCGCCCGCCCCGAGCCCGAACCGATCCAGGTCAAACCCTCCCCGGTTGCCGGTCTCTCGTATTCCACCCCCGTGGTGCGCCCGTTCTCCGAGCAGCCTCCCACCGGGCAGTTCCCGTTCGAGCGGGCTCCGCAGCGCGAGGAGACTCCCCCGGCCGCGCCGCCCGTTCCCCCGGCGAGCTCTCCGCTCGGCAGCCGGCAGAACCGGTGGCGCAGCAACCCCGCGCCGGAGACCGGCAGCGTCCCGATGAACAGCAGCAACATCGCGGCCAACCGGCGGCTGGGCCGGATCGGCGACCGGCCGCGCAAGTTCCAGCGCCGCGCCGACCCGGCCGACAACACGCCGCGGACCCCGAGCCGGGGTCTGGTCACCGACCCGTTGGGGCCGCGCACCGATCCCTACGGGTTCCCGGTCAGCGCGCTCGAACGTCGCTTGGACGCCGAGGCCGCTGCGGCGGTCACCGGCCGCCCCGGGGTCGACGGCGAGCCCGCGCTGCGCACGGCCGACCTGATCCGGGCGCTGCACGAGCGTTCCGGTGAGCTGTACGGCGTCAGCGACACCGCGCAGGTACTGGCCGACGACGTGATCGAGCGGGCCTCCGCCGACGCGGCCGCGATCCTGGTGCCCGACGGCCCGGTGTGGCGGGTCAGCGGCGGGGTGGGCCTGCGCCCGCTGGAGCGCCGGCTGGAGCTGAACGCCGAGCACTGGCTGATCACCGAGGTGGGCGGACCCGGGCGGGCGGTGCTGGTGGACGACACCGACATCGTGCGGCAGCAGCTGGCCGGGGCGCCCCTGGCGGCCTGGCGGCACCTGATGGCGGTGCCGGTGCCGGACGTGCGGGTGATCGTGGTGCTGGCCCGCAACGAGGAGGGTGGCGCCTTCGCCGCCCACGACCTGAACGCGGTGCATCAGCCCGTGCGCGAGTCGGCGGCCCTGCTGGCCCAGGCCATCGAGACGCGTCGGCTGGCCCGGGCCCTGGCTCCGCTGCGTGAACCGGCTCCCGAGTCCGGCCGCCCCAGCACCAAGGGCTGACACACCGGCCACCGCGGGGAACCGGCCGCTACGAGTCTCTCACCGGCTCGTCGGCCAGTTCCTCGCGCAGCACCCCGGCCTCCGGCTCGAACCGGCTCTGCTCCAGCCGTTTGCGCAACTGCACCCCGATCCCGGTGGGCCCGGACCGGTTCTTCTCGACGGTCAGCACCAGCCAGTCACCGAACTCCTCACCCACCCTCGGGTCGTAGACCAGGTGCCGGCGCGCCACCGCGTCCACCTTCTCGTTCAGCATCAGCACCAGGTCCGGTTCCGAGACCGAAGATGCCGCCCCGCGAAGGTGACCGGTGCGACGGCGCCGCACCGAACCGTCCTCAATCGGATCAGTGACGGCGACCGCGAGCACCGGCAACCCCGTCTCCCGGGCCAGTTCCCGCAGGCCCGCGGCGGTCTCGCCGGCCCGTTCCCCGAAGCCGGACACCCCCTGAAGGTGATCCACAACGACCAGAGGCGGGACCCCCGTCCTCAATCGGGCCTCGGAGACCACCTCACGGATGTCCACCACGTCGGCATCGGCCGGAGCGTGCAGCAGAAGGCGTTCTCCGTAGTCGGCCAGCGCGGCCAGCGCGCTCGTTCCGCCCGCCACCCGCTCCAGGCGCTCGGCCAGACCGGCGCCCTGCCCGTCGGCCAGGAAGGCGTCACGGACCTGACGCAGCGTGGCCCCCTCGAGGCCATGCCGCTCACCCGCCTCGAGCGCGATCAGCCGCTGCAGCAAGACGGCAGTTTCCTGCTGGTAGGACAGGAAGACCGCGGACCCGCCGGACCGGGCCGCGTGCCGGGCGATCTGGAGAACGAGCGCGGTCTTGCCCACTCCGGACGGGCCACCGATCAGCGTCAGCTCGCCGGATCTCAGGCCACCGGCCAGATATCCGTCGAGCAGCGGGAAGCCGGTCGGCACGGGCCGGGGCGTTCCGCCACCCGGTTGTGTCAGAGAGTTGTCGGCCGCGGACAGCGCGTCGATCACGGAGTACAAATCGTCCACCTCAGGACCTAACCCATCAGATCGGTTCGTCGCATTCCTAAAACCTTGGGGGATCTAACGGTCGTATTGGACGATCCCAAGCCACGAGTATCCCTCGTGTGGCAGATTGTCACCGTGGCCGTGCTGGAACTACGAGCGAAGAGCATCTTCGTGCCCCTCGTGATCCGCGCCGGAATCATCTTGATCTTCGCCAGCGCCGCCGTCGCCATGAGCGCGGTGGCCGAGAGCGGGGGCGTGACCCCCCGCGAAGCGGTGATCCCGGCCCTGATGCTTTTCTGCGTCGCGGCGCTGGCCTCCCTGCCGTTGCCCGGAGCCGTGCCACCGATCATCCCCACCCTCGCCGAAACCCTCACCGCGTCAGTGATCATCGGCGGCGTGGGCGGCAGCGGGGTGCTCTTCCTGCCCTACCTGACGGTTCCGCTGTTCATGGCCGGCCTCACCTCCGGCCTGGTGCTGGGCCTGGCCACGGCGGCCACCGCAGCGGTCGCCCTGGGCGGGATGATCCTGACCTCCTCGGAGATCGGGGTGGCCAAGCTGAACCAGAGCAACGCTCTGGTGGCCTGGGTCTTCATCCTGGTCGCGGTGCCCACGGTGGGTGCCTGGATCCGGCGGCTGCGGGCCGACGTGGCCCCCGACAGCGAGCCCGCCTACGCCGACGCGCACCGACTGCTGTCCGAACTGCACGTCGTGGCGCGGCAACTCAGCCTGGGTCTCGACCCGCGCACCCTGGCCGCCGCGCTGGCCGAGGACATCCGTTCCGTGGTGCCACAGGCCGATGCCATCGTGCTGGTGCGTTCCACCGGCGGGCGGTTCGTCTCGCTGTCGGGACTGGAGCCGCCGGAGGCCTCGGAACTGGCCATCGAGGACGCCTGGGTCAGCGCCCAGCCGGTGAAACGCGAGGCGCAGGGCCGTTCCTTCGCCGCGATCCCGGTGCTGATGGGTGAGCGGGTGGTGGCCCTGGTGCTGGTGATCACCGCGACCGGGCTGGACGCGGCGTCGCTGCGCAGCTGCCGCAGCGTGATCGAGCAGTCCGGGCCTCGGCTGGCCTCGGCCATGCTGTTCGACGACGTGCGCCGGCTGGCCACCACCGACGAGCGGATGCGCCTGGCCCGCGAGATCCACGACGGCATCGCCCAGGACCTGGCCTCGGTCGGCTACGCGCTGGACGACATCCGGCAGAACTCCGACCCGGAGGTGGCCCAGCAGGTGCTCACCGTGCGCGAGCAGCTCCAGGCGATGGTGGCCGATCTGCGGATGAGCATCTTCGACCTGCGGCACGGGGTGAACGACACGGTCGGCCTGGGGGCCGCGCTGAGCGAGCACGCCCAGCGCATCGCCGCCCAGTCCGACCTGGCGATCCACCTGTCCATGGACGAGTCGCCCAAGCGGCTCCCGATCACCGTCGAGGTGGAACTGCTGAGGATCGTCCAGGAGGCGATCACCAACGTCCGGCGGCACGCGCAGGCCACCAACCTCTGGCTGACCGTGGCCGTCGAACCACCTCGGGCCCACATCACCGTCATCGACGACGGCCGTGGGCTGAAACCCGGCCGGGCCGACAGTTTCGGCATCCAGGGGATGCGCGAACGCGCCCGCCGGATCGGCGCCAATCTCCGGGTCGGTCCCGGCCCGGAAGGCGGGGGCACCCTGGTCGAGGTCGGGCTCGGCACCGAGACCTCCGCACCCCTGGAGCCCCGGCACCTGGCCCGCCCGGCGGTCACCCGCGTGGCTCTCACCGATCCGCACGGGATACCCACCATCGTTCCTTCCACTCAGAGCAGTCAGTCCAACCAGGCCAACCGGCCGGCAGACAGGACCCGGGCGGCCTCACACGCCCGGGCCGACCAGGAGGTGACTAATTGACCAGCGCAACGGCGAACCTCCGGGTTGTGCTCGTCGACGACCATCAGCTGATCCGGGAGGGCCTTCGACGGGCCTTCGACCGGGCAGGTGATATCGAGGTGGTCGGCGAGGCGGCCTCGGTCGCGGACGCGCTCAATGCCCTGGAACGGCTCCGGCCGGACGTTCTCGTGACCGACGTGCGTCTTCCGGACGGCGACGGGATCACGCTGACCACCCAGGTGCGGGCGAGCAGTCCGACGATGGGCATCGTCGTCCTCACGATGTACGCCGGGGACGAGCAGGTCTTCGCCGCTCTGGACGCGGGCGCGTCCGGTTTCGTGGGGAAAGACGCCCCGGCCGAGGAGGTCGTCGCCGCCGCCCGGCACGCGGCGGCCAACCCGCGAGCCTTCACGGCGCGAGACCTGGCCGGCGCCATGCAGCGCCGGATGAGCGCCCCGGCAGGGCCGAAACTGTCTCCGCGAGAACGGGAAGTGCTCGATCTCCTGGTCGACGGCCTGGCCATCGCGCAGATCGCCCGCCGGCTCTACATCAGCGAGTCGACGGCAAAGACGCACGTGGCCAACATCTACGAGAAGCTGGGGGCCGGAAACCGGGCCCAGGCGGTGATGGCCGCCGTCCGGCTCGGCCTGGTGGACGACGCGAAGCGCCGCTAGGTGCTCGTATGTCGTTGCCGGTAAACGTCTTTCAGTAACACCAGCCCCATTCCTCGGCCGAACGGCCGAGGAATGGGGCTCTCTCTTTGCTTGATCCCTTATGCACCTTGGGTACACACCGCTACCCGAGTGGCACGCTGAGCATGTCTTCGGGGGGAAACAACCCACCGAGCACCCACGAAAGGGATCCGCATGCTCAACCACCTCCGCAGGGTGTTGTCCACCGCGAAGGACCGCGGCGCCTCCGCGGTCGAGTACGGCCTGATGGTCGCCGCCATCGCCGCCGTGATCGTCGCTGTCGTCTTCGGTCTCGGCACGATCGTGTCGAAGACGTTCAGCGACACCTGCAGCTCGTTCACCACCAAGACGACCACGAACACGACGGCGGCAGAGGGCTGCAAGACCACCACGACGCCCTGATCCGCATCCTTCCGGTCGGCTGCGCGGACCGGCCGGTCAAGCCTTTCGAAAAGACCCGGAAACCCCCTGAGGTTTCCGGGTCTTTCGATGTCTGTGCACTGATCACCGGTTGTCCAGCAGACAGTTTCGGGACGCGGCAGCAACGTGTGACTGCAGTGGCGGGCAGAGAGTGACAGCAGCCACGAACTTACCCATTCCCCCTCATCGAGGGCGTGCGCGACGGCAGAATGACTGAGCAGTAGGAAGACTTCCCGGCCGGTCCCTTCCGCCGGGAGCCACCGGCACCGGCTACTGATCAGGTGTTCAGCCGATCATCGTCGAGATGACCGAACGTCACGGGCGGCTTGTGTAAGGGTGGGGAGCAGTGACGGGGGGCAACACCCGGTGTGGTCCGCAGCCACGCCGGAACCGAAGGAGGAACGGATGATTTCCCGGACCCGCCGGGTTGTACCCTCGGCCGGCGACCGAGGTGCCTCCGCCGTCGAGTACGCCCTGATGGTGGCCGCCATCGCCGCGGTGATCGTCGCCGTGGTGTTCGGTTTCGGGACCCTCATCGAGAGCACCTTCCAGGGCACTTCGGACTGCATCGAGAACCGGCAGTCGATGCCGCACTGCGACCCGAGCGATCGCAACAAGTAGGGATACCGGTCCAAGGCCCCCGTCCGGGCCGGCTGAAAACGTACTGATCGGGCGTTGACCGGCAACCGGGGTAACGGGTGGGTACCGGGGGCGTCGCGGTTGTCCACAGGCGTCAGACCCGGACCGGCCCGGCCTCTATGGTGGAGCGCATGGTCCCGCCCAGCCTCCCGGATCAGGCCGATCCGCAGCCCCGCCCCGCACTGCGCCGCAGCTCCCCGATCGCTACCGGCGTCGTTCTGGTGCTGCTGACCATCGGCATGGCGGTGGCTACGCACAGTGTTGTTCGTTACCGGCTGTGGATCATCGTGATCTACGTGGTCCTGGCCGTGGCCCTCGGCCTGTGGGTGGTCGCCGGCAGCGCCCGTAAGCCGTTCACCGGGTCGGCCGGGTCGTTCCTCGAGTCGGCACAGCGATCACCTCTGCAGTGGATCGGCTACTCGCTCGCCGCCACCCTCGTGCTGGTGGCGGTCATCCACGTCACCATGCGGCCTTACACCTACCTCACGCCCGGCCAGGGCTGGCTCACCCGCTGGGTCTTCGCGGCCGCGGCGCTCGTGTTGGCCGCGGGCATCGCCCTTTCCACGCTCCGCCGCCGGCTGGGCCCGGCCTACGTCGCCCTGGGGCTCACCGCCGTGGGCTACGTCACCGCCGCGGCCATGCTCATCCACTGGGATCCCGAGCCGAAGATCGACGTCTGGATCACCCTGCAGCAGGCCGCCGACGGCATGCTCGAGGGCAAGAACATGTACGCGCAGAACTGGACCAACTCTCCGGGTGTGCAGGACGCGTTCACCTATCTGCCGTTCACCGCGCTGCTCCTGGCTCCCGGGCGCTGGCTGGCCGGAGACGTGCGCTGGGCGCTGACGCTGATCACGCTGCTCGGGGCCCTGGCCGTGTTCCTGCTCGGCCGTCCGGGCAGGCGCACCACCGAGTCGGCCCCGGCCGAGGCCACCCACTCTCCGATGACCGTCCGCGCCCTGGTCGCCACCGGTGCCGCCGGGCTGCTGCTGGTCCTGCCGGGTACCGCCACCCAGGTCGAGCAGGCCTGGACCGAGCCGCTGCTCATGGCCTGCCTGGCCGGCTGGGCGCTCGCGGTGCGCCGCCGGCAGATGGTCCTGGCCATGATCTGCCTGGCTCTCGGGCTGGCCAGCAAACAGCACCTGGCCGTGCTGCTGCCGGTGCTCGCGGTCTGGCCGGTCTTCGGCTGGCGCCGGGCGATCGGCACGGCCGGCCTGGCCGGGGTCTTCGTGCTGCCCTGGTTCATCGCCTCGCCGTCGGACATGCTGCACGACACGGTGACCATGCTGATCGACTTCCAGCCCCTGATCTTCGCCAACACCGTCTTCATCGCCGCGATCAACGAGCTGAGCTGGACCCCGCCGTTCTACCTGACCGGTGCCGCCGTGCTGTTCACGCTGGCCTCGGCGATCCGCCGCGTGCACCGGCAGCAGCCCGACCTGGCCAACGTGCTGCGCTGGGCCGCGATGGTGCTCCTGGTGGCGAACCTGGTGAACAAGCAGGCGTTCTACAACCAGTACTGGCTGGTGGCCGCGCTGATCGTGATCTCCCTGGCGGCCGCTCGCTACCCAGCGGCCGAGGAGTCTGGGCCCGATGCCGGCACCGACTCCGAAGCGGTCGAACCGGTGCCCCAGGGCTCGTAGCTCGCTGCCTCAGTTCACGGCGCTGAGCGGCCGCTGCCGAGCATGCGCTGCAACTGCACGGCCAGGTCGTCCCAGCGCCACTTCTGGAGCACCCACTCCCGGCCGCGCTGCCCGAACTTGGCGGCCAGTTCCTTGTCCAGCAGCAGGTCGGCGCACCGGTCGGCCACCGCCCGGGCGTCGGTCCCGCTGACCACGAACCCGTTCTCGCCTTCCAGCACGGCGTCGGGCGCCCCGCCCGAATCACCCGCCACCACCGGCAGACCGGTCGCCGCGGCCTCCAGGTAACAGATGCCCAGGCCTTCCAGATCGAACCCGCCCATCCGGGTGCGCGCGGGCATGCAGAACACGTCGCCGGCGGCGAAGTACTCCGGGATCCGGGTCCAGGACACCCGCCCGGTGACGAAGACGTGCTCGTCCAGCCCGGCCCGGGCGATCCGCCGCTCCACCTCGGAGCGGTAGGGGCCGTCCCCGACCAGAAGCAGCGCAGCGTCCGGAACCCGCTCGCGGATCCGCGGCAACGCCTCGACCAGCGTGTCCTGCCCTTTACGAGCCACCATGCGGGAGACACAGACCACCACCGGCCGGTTGCCCAGCCCCAGCTCGGCCCGCACCTGCGCCCCGTCGACGGTGGGGTTGAACACCGAGTCGTCCACTCCCGGCGTCAGCTGCACGAAGCGCGTCAGAGCAGCCGGATCGAGCGCCGGAGCGATCCGGCTACGGGTGTACTCGCCCAGATAGGTCAGCACGTCCACGTGACGCCCGATGCGCCGCATCAACCCCCGGGCCCCGGGCACCACCGACCACCACACCTCGTGCCCGTGCGTGGTGGCAACGATTCGCTCGATGCCGGCCGCGCGCAGCCTGGGCGCCATCAGTCCCAGCGGCGCCGCTGCCCCGAACCAGACCCGGTCGCAGCCTTCGGCCTTGGCGATCTCGATGGACCGCCGTGTGATGGCCGGGGTGGGAAGCATGATCGGCAACTTGTCCCGGACCACCGGGAAATTCAGCCCGGCGTCGAACTCGGCATCGCCCTTCTGCCGCTTGGTGTGCACGACGACCTGCCCGGGCGGGAAGCGCCGAGCCATGGCCAGGACGAACGACTCGATGCCACCGGTACGCGGGGGGAAGTCGTTGGTGATGATGAGCGTGCGTCCGCTCACAGGGTTACCACTTCGGCCTGGTCCTTCCGGTCGTGCAAGATCATGCGGTCTGTTGGGCGCTCTTCAACTCTCCCACCCCGAGCCTGCCCGCCCCAATCCCCTTCAGCCCAACCTGAGTTCCTGGATCTCTTCCCGCCACGCCTGCACGAACGCTGCCTCGTCCTCGAACCCTGCCGACCCCCACGCGTCCTCGATACCCCTGTGAGCCGTCCTCTCGTAAAAGCTCTTCATCGCGGCATCCCCGCCCAGGCGCTCGGCGAGCAGCATCACCGCTACCCACGACCGTCCGTACGAAACCGCAGCGTTCGAGCCCGCGGCGTCGAAATCGTCCTTAGTTGGAAGAGCTTGTGGCAGGGGGGCATCAAGAGCAGCCTCAGCGATCTGACGCGGGGTGAGATCGGTGTGGCGATAGGCCACGTAGTCGGCGAAGCCCTCTTCGAGCCAGGTAGGAGCATCCCAGTCCCCCGTTGCGCGGGACGCGACGTGAACCAGCTCGTGCGTAAGGACGACCTCGCGCCCTAGGTCACTCAGCTCCACGAACGCAGGGCCATTGATATAGACCGCGTCTGCCGGGGAGTGCTTCGGGCCTACGGTGACGGCCGCCGTCTTGGCCAGCCCATCTGTGTTCTCGCGTTTCAACAGCCCCGCCAGCGCCTGGATGTCACCGGCGACAACCAGGCGAGTTTGCTGCCCGGCGCCGTCGGCCCAGGTACTCCCCCAGATCGCATCAACCGTCTGGGCCGACGGTTCACACAGGGCGGCCAGCTGCTCCACGAGTTTCTGCAGCTCTGTAGGCCCGGTTACGCGGCATCGGTCGGAGACAGCCGCAGCCCCCGACGTCTTTTTGTTTGAAGACGTGGAAGAGCCTGGGCCCGAATCCGGCGCCGGGGAAGCTGTGGGGGGCGTCGCCGACCCGAGGGACGCGGTGGCGGCGGCACCGGGACTGGTCGCTGGGGCGTCTACGAGCGCGACGGTGAGAACGGCGAGGAGCAGCAGGGCGCCGAAGACCAGGACCCGCCGCATCGGGTCAGATTACCCAGCGCGGTCAATGCTCCATGCCGTTCCTCGCCGCCGGCTTCGCGGAAAGCAGATGTCCTTGCCCGGGCTGCGGCGGCGCTGGATTCTCGTGGCTTACCCATGGGGAGGCACGCATGCGAGTAGCAGTTCTGGCCGACGTCCACGGAAATCTGCCCGCGCTCGAAGCTGTACTGCGGGACGCGGAACTGGCAGGGGTAGATGCGTTCGTCCTCAACGGCGACATCACCACCGGCCCAATGCCCGCGCAGACCTTGGACAGACTCGCTGCGCTCGGCGATCGGGTGGTCTGGGTCCACGGCAACTGCGAACGCGAGGTGTTGCGGGCCTACGACACCGGAACAGCGGACGAGTCGCTGCCGCCGGATGTACAGGCCACCACCGCGTACACGGCGGCTGCGCTCTCCCGCGCACAACGCGACCTGATAGACGACCTCCCATTATCGGTGCGGCTGGAGATCGACGACCTGGGACCGGTGCGCTTCTGCCACGCCACCACCCGCAGCGACACGGAGATCGTGCTCGTGGACTCTGCGATGAGTACCTACGCCGAGGCCTTCGCGGAGTTCGACGAGCCGACAGTGGTGCTCGGTCACACGCACATGCCGTTCGACCGCCTCGCCGACCGTCGGCGTTTCGTCAATCCCGGCAGCGTGGGCATGCCCTACGCCGGTGTTCCCGGTGCCTACTGGGCTCTGCTGGGCCCATCGGTCGTGCTGCGGCACAGCGAGTACGACCTGGATGCGGCCGCCGAGCTGTTCCGGGCCGAGGCCGGCGGCTACCCCGGGCTGGACGAGTTCATCGAGGAGAACGTGCGGTCCATCCCGTCCGACGCGGAGGCCCTGGCGGTGTTCAGCAAAATGTGAAACGGCCTCGCCCTCAGCAGATCGCTGGGGGCGAGGCCGTTCCGGGCGGTTCTGCTAGCCGAGGCGGGCCGCGGCGACCGGGGCGGAGTAGAGCTTGGCCACCTTCACCACGTCACCGCTCGAGGGCGCATGCACCATCGTGTTGTTGCCCAGGTAGATGCCCACGTGGCTGATCGGCGAGTTGAAGAACACCAGGTCGCCGGGGGCCATCGAGCTGGTGCTGACCGAGGTGCCGTAGCCGGCCTGCATCCGCGAGCTGTGCGGCAGCGAGACACCGGCAGCCGCGTAGGCCTTCATGGTCAGACCGGAGCAGTCGTAGGAGCTGGGACCGTCCGCGGCCCAGACGTACGGCTTGCCCTGCTCACCGCAGGCGAACTGGATGGCCGTGCGGGCTGCGGCCGAAGGCGCCGCCGCGGCCGCACTGTTGCACGTTCCGGCCGTCTGGTCGGTGGGCATGCCGCCGGCACCGGTGGCGTTGTTGACGGCTGCGCGCTCACTGGCCTGGAGAGTGCTGAGTTCCGACTCGGCAGCGGCCAGCCGCTGCTTCGCCTTCTTCTCGTCCTTCTCCATCTTGACCTTGGCCTTCTCGATGGACTTGACCTGCTCCTCCATCGACTTCTGGGTGTCCAGAAGCTTCTTCTGAGCGTCGGCCAGGTTGTTCAGCGCACCGCTCTGCCGCTCCGACAGCGAGGGCAGGTAGCCGGCCTTGGAGAGCGCGGACTCCGGGTCGTCCGAGAGCATCAGGTCGAGCGCGGACAGCTCACCGCGACGGTAGCTCTCGGCCGCGAGCAGGCCGACCTGCTCCTTGAGGACCTGGACCCGGCCCTCCTGCTCCTTGAGCTCCTTCTTCGCCGCCTTCAGCTTGACCTTGGTCGACTTCAGCTTCTCGCGGGTCTCGGCGTGGTCCTCCGCGGCCTGGTCGGCCTCCTCGCGGAGCTTCTCGACCTTCTTCTTGACGTCGCCGACGCTCGGGTTCGGCACCGCGCTGGCCGTGGGCGAGGCGAAGACGACGCCTCCGGCCAGGGCGAGCGGAAGCAGAACACCGGCGAAACGACGCCAGCCGGTCAGACGCAGACCGTGGGAGCGACTTCTCCTGAAGGCACTGCCGGCTCTTCTCGACTCATCACCGACAACGAGCTGCGACCCGGGCGCGGCGTCGCGCGACTGGGAGTGCTGGACATCAGACCGCTGTTCTGCAGGCTGGCCGGGTTTCGGTCCGTCCGATCGCAAGCGCGAGCTCTCCGTTCTGGCGCCCGCACGACGGGAAACTCGCCGTGACGGAAACTGAGCCGTGCCGCAGAAAAAAGGCTCCAGGCCTCGGGTGCGGCGACGGTCTGTGAACAGAGGAAAGATATCGGGCAGGGACACCCCTACCAAAGTCAGCGCTTAGCCGCACGAAGTGTGCGGAGGGTAATCCTTGCTGCTAGATGCCTATATCGACACCCCATCCTTAACTTGAGTCATAAAATTTTAACGTTCCCCGAAGCGTGCCTTAGAGAGGTTTCGCCCGATTCGCGGCAATGACACCGGGGGCTGTCACGGTGATTGAGCGGTGAGGGACGTGAGACGCAGGGTGACGAAGGCAGTACGAGTGCCGAAGGGACTCCTGAAGCCGGTCCGAGCGAACGGCATCCCAGAGCATCCCTTGGGTTTGCGATATGCGGTCGGCCCGCGAATCGAGGGACCACAGCTTGGCCAATTTCTTTGACGTGCGTTGCAATTCAGGTCGCCGAGGCAATCATTTCCGTCTCGGCCAATCCGTGAGCGTTGCCTACCACGTCGAGTAGGCCGACAGGCCACGACGCCGGCTTTCCCTTCCGCAGGCTGCATCAGGCCGAACCATGGATCGAACGCGGCAACCGCCCTCGCTGGCGAGGCACCGATGCCGATCAAGCCCACCAGCCAGGCCTCAGCCCAGCTCACCAGCCGGGCCCACCGTGAAACCGCTGAATGCTGTCCGTGCTGTCGGGTCGAAGCGCCAGGTCATCCGGTCGAAACGCCCGGTCAAGGCGCCCGGCCAAGTTGCCGGGTGGCGACGCCCGGTCGAGACGCCCGGTCAAGGCATCCGGCCAGGTTGCCAGGTCAATACGCCCGGCCATCCGATCGAGACGCCCAGTCGAGACGCCCGGTCGAGACGCCGACGACAGTTGCACTGCAGACTCGCTCTACGCCGGGCTTGCGGGTATAGGCCTGCACTACGCCCAATTCGGGCCACAGACCTGCAGAGCCAAGGAGCCAAGGAGCCAAGGAGCCAAGGACAACGCATTCCGCTGCCCACCAGGACCAGGCATCCGCTCCACTGAAACTTGACACCTGCCGACGGGTGCTGGATCACCTGCCTACTGGAACTAGGCACTCGTCCCACGAGAAGTAGGCACTCGTCCCACTAGAACTACGCACCTGCCCCACCGCAGCAAGGCACCTGCCTTACTGAAACTAGGCCGCGCCCTCGCGGCGCTCCGGCCTGCGGTTGTGCTCACGGTGCGGCTCACGGCCACCTTCCCGCCCGGCGGGCTCGTGGTCCCAGTTCAGGACTCCGGCCTCGTCCGGGTCGACCGGCCGGGCCACGAGGCGCAGCGGCGGGACCAGCCCGGAGCCGGCCAGGACGGCGATCGCCGCCTGCTCCTTACCGTCCAGGTCGATTCCGGTGCCCGGGAGCCGGTCGCGCCCGGTGCGCCGCACCGTGGGGGCCCCGAGCAGCACGGTGACCACGCAGTCACGGCAGGCCGGGCCACGAACGGCGCAGGAGTCGCAGTCAATCAACATGGTGCCCCTCCGAGAATGCTCACGGGCCTGTGGATCACGATCGATCGTGCTGCCCGGACGGCGCGGTGCCGATGAGGAGAACGCTAGGGGTGACCACCGACAGTCTTGGCGTGAGCGCGGCGGGGACAGGGCCGACGCCAAGACTGTCGGTGGGCTGACATACGGTCCTCGCATGAGCAGTACCGAGTCGGCGGTCGCCACCCAGGAGGCGCTCTGGCCCGAAGAAATAGTTGTCACCGGGGCCGGGAAGAACGATGCCCAGGCCCTGTCCGAAGTCACGTTCGTGGTGTTCGACCTGGAGACCACCGGTGGCGCCCCGGCCGACGCCGGCATCACCGAGTTCGGCGCGGTCAAGGTGCGCGGCGGTGAGGTGCTGGGTGAGTTCCAGACCCTGGTCCGGCCGGAGAGCCCGATCCCGGCGTTCATCTCGCTGCTCACCGGCATCACCGACTCGATGGTCTCCGGTGCCCCCTCCCTCGGCGCCGTGCTGCCCTCGTTCCTGGAGTTCTGCTCCGGCAGCGTGCTGGTCGCCCACAACGCCCCCTACGACGTGGGTTTCGTCAAGGCCGCCTGCGAGCGGTTCGGGCACCCCTGGCCCTCCCCCACGGTGATCGACACCGTGAAACTGGCGCGGCACATCGTCAGCCGCGACGAGGCGCCCAACCGCAAGCTGCACACCCTGGCCACGCTGTTCGGCTCCCCCGTCGAGCCCGATCACCGGGCGCTGCACGATGCCCGGGCCACCGTGCACGTGCTGCACGCCCTTCTCAGCCGGATCGGCACGCTCGGCGTCACCACCCTCGGCGAACTGCGCGGGTTCTCCGCCAAGGTGCCCGAGAGCACCCGCCGCAAGCGCCATCTGGCCGACGGTATGCCCACCGGTCCCGGCGTCTACATGTTCCGCGACGAGAAGGGCGAGGTGCTCTACGTCGGCACCTCGGTCAACATCCGTACCCGGGTGCGTAACTACTTCACCGCGGCCGAGCAACGCAGCCGCATGCGCGAGATGGTCGCCCGGGCCGCCAAAGTCACGCCCGTGCCCTGCGCCACCACGCTCGAGGCCAAAGTGCGCGAGATCCGCCTGATCGCCGAGCACGCCCCGCCCTACAACCGCCGTTCCAAGGCTCCCGAACGCAAGCCGTGGCTCAAACTGACCGCGGAGGCCTACCCCCGGCTCTCCGTGGTGCGCGAGGTGGTGGCCGACGGCGCCACCTACACCGGCCCTTTCCCCTCGCAGGAGCAGGCCGAGCTGGCCGTGGCCGCCATCCACGAGGCCTACCCCCTGCGACGCTGCACGCCCAAACTGCCTCGGCGCCCGTCCAAGAACGCCAGCGCCTGCATCCTCGCCGAGATCGGCCGCTGCGGAGCCCCCTGCATCGGCGGCATCGACATCCCGGCCTACAACGAGGTCGTCGAACAGGTCCGCGCGGCCCTGCTCACCGACGCCGGCCCGGTGGTCGAGGCGTCGCTGCGCCGAGCCACGTCCCTGTCGGAGCTGCAACGCTACGAAGAAGCCGCCCAGCACCGGGATCGGCTGCTGTCGTACCTGCGCGGCGCCGCCCGGGCCCAGCGCCTGGCCCCGATCGCCGCCGTGCCCCACCTGATCGGCGCCCGCCGCCTCGAACGGGGCGGCTGGGAGTTCGCCCTGGTCCGTCACGGCCGTCTGGCCGGCACGAGCGTGTCGCCGCCCGGAGCCGACCCGATGCCCTATGTGGACGCACTGAACCTCACCGGCGAGGTCGTCCAGCCTCGCGACGTGCCCTACCCCTCCGCGCACCCGGAAGAGACCGAGATCGTCCTGAACTGGCTGGAGCAGCCCGGTACCCGTCTGGTCGAACTGGAGGGCACGTGGGCCTGGCCGGTGAAGGGGGCGGCCCAGGCCCGATTCGGGCTACCGAAAGAGGTGCACCGCACGATCCAGCTTCCGTAGGAGCAGCCTGTGGCCCGCACGTACAAAGACCGCTGTTCGCAGTAGGCCGCACACATACCGTTGAAGGACGAACGCGAGCAGACGAAAGCTCAACCCCCGGCCAGCAACTCCCGCTCCAGCGCCGCCCGGTGACCGAGCACATGTTCTACGTCCGCCAGGTAGAGCCGGTCGTGCCCGTCCGCCACGTGCGAGGCGAACGCCGCCGAACCGGCCTGCGCCTGAGCCCTCATGAAGTCGACCAGGGCATGCAACCGCGTCACCACCATGTCGATCAGCCCGGCCCGACCGGCCACGTCCAGACCATAGGCGTCGCAGAATTGCCGGGCCCGCAACGCCTGCTCCGCCACCGCGCCGAACCCGGAGTCGTTGGCCGGGGCGGTCAGTGGCGCCCAGCGGTACACGGCGTAGGCCACGTCCCAGAGCCGAGGGCCGGGGTGGGCCGTGTCGAAGTCGATGATCCCCACAACCTCTTCGCCGCTCAGCACACAGTTGTGCGGCGCGTAGTCGCTGTGGCAGATCACCTCCACCGGTGAGCGTGCGGGCAGCATCCAGCCGTCGCCCGCCGCAGCCGCGTAGTCCACCGTGCAGTCGTGATACGCCCTCAGCAGCCGGGCCGCACTCGTCAGCGCCTGGGCCGAACGCGCGGCCGGGGTCGGCGGGTAGTTGCTCACCTCGCCGGGGATGAAGTCCAGAACCTCATGACCGTCGTCGGTGACACCGTGCACGGCCGGGGCTGCGGTGAACCCTTGCTCCCGCAGGTGCCGCAGGAGCCCGTGGACCGCGGGCGTCCACGGGCCGGTCGGGCGGCGCACCGTGTTCCCGATGCGCACTACCTCGTTCACGCCGCCGATCAGAACTTCCTCTGCGCTCACCCGACCACCCTGCCAGGAAAGCACCCGGCGCAACCCCGGCACGCACGTCCAAAAGCAGAAGGGCCGGCCCCGATCCCGAAGGATCGGCGCCGGCCCTCACGGGTCCTACTGTGATCAGCCTGCGATCAGTGGCCGGATTCGACCTCGGGCCGCGCGCCCCCGCTGGCCGAGACCTCTTCGTGCTCACCGTGGTGGTGGGCGGCGGCGAGCTCGGCCGGCGTCACCGGAGCGACCCGGTCCTCGAAGTAGAACCGGCTGACCTTCTGGCGCAGCTTCTCCAGAGCACCGCCCGGACGGCGGACCCCCGAGGCGTCGGTGGCGGGCAGCGCCCGCGCCGGCTCCGGCGAGTCGAAGCCGACGAGCAGCCAGCGGTCCTCGGCCGACAGCGGGGCGTGCAGCTCGAACACCTCGCCCTCCTCGGTCCGGAACACCCGGCCGGTCTCCCGGCCGTGCAGCACCTTCTCGCGGTCCTTGCGCTGCAGACCGATGCAGATCCGCTTGGTGATCACGTACGCCAGGGCGGGCAGGACGAACACGCCGACCCGCAGGAAGTACGTGATGTCGTTGATCGACAGGTGCAGGTGGGTGGCGATGATGTCGTTACCACCACTGATCCACAGCAGCACGTAGGCCGTGATCGCCATGACGCCCAGAGCGGTCCGGGTCGGCGCGTTGCGCGGGCGGTCGAGCAGGTGGTGCTCGCGCTTGTCACCGGTGACCCACTGCTCGATCCACGGGTATAGCAGCGCCGGCGTCACCATCAGGCCCGGTACCACCAGGGTCGGGATGAAGATGTTCGGCGAGACCGTGTGGCCCCAGATCTCGAACTCCACGAACCCGGGCATTATTCGGACCGCGCCGTCGAGGAAGCCCATGTAGAAGTCGGGCTGGGCGCCGGCACTGATCGGTGACGGGTCGTACGGACCGTAGATCCACACCGGGTTGATCTGGAACAACGCACCCATCAGGGCGATCACACCGAAGACGATGAAGAAGAACCCACCGGCCTTGGCGGTGTAGATCGGGAACAGCGGGAACCCGACCACGTTGTTGTTGGTCCGGCCCGGGCCGGGGTACTGGGTGTGCTTGTGCACGACCACCAGGATCAGGTGGACCGTGATCAGCACCAGCATGATCGCCGGGATCAGCAGCACGTGCAGGACGAAGAACCGCGGGATGAAGGCCTCACCCGGGAACTCGCCGCCGAACAGGAAGAAGCTGACGTAGGAGCCGACCACCGGGATACCCAGCACGATGGCCTGGGCGATCCGCAGACCGTTGCCGGACAGCAGGTCGTCGATCATCGAGTAGCCGAGGAAGCCCTCGATCAGCGCCAGCACCGCCAGCAGCATGCCGATGACCCAGTTCATCTCCCGCGGCTTACGGAACGCGCCGGTGAAGAAGATGCGGAACATGTGCACGATCATCGAGACGACGAAGACCAGCGCCGCCCAGTGGTGGACCTGCCGCATGAGCAGACCGCCACGGACCTCGAACGAGATGTGCAGCGTGGAGTCGAACGCCTCGGAGACGTGCTGCCCGGCGAGCGGGGCGTAGGGACCGTTGTAGGTGGTCTCGGCCGCGCTCGGGATGAACCAGAAGGTCAGGAAGGTGCCGCTCAGCAGCAGGATGACGAAGCTGTAGAGCGCGACCTCACCGAGCATGAACGACCAGTGGTCGGGGAAGATCTTGCGGGAGAAACCCCGGACGACCTTGGAGGCCCCGACGCGTTCGTCGAGCCAGTTCCCGGTCGTGGCACCGGCCTTCTCGAGAGGACTGGTGGTGCTCATGAACGCTCCCAGTAGCTCGGGCCGACGGGCTCACCGAACGGCGCTGCTGCCACCAAGTATCCCTCGTCGTCCACGGTGATCGGAAGCTGGGGCAGCGCCCGCTTCGCCGGACCGAAGATGACCTTGCAGTTCTGCGTGAGGTCGAAGGTCGACTGGTGGCACGGGCAGAGCAGGTGGTGCGTGCGCTGCTCGTACAGAGCCACCGGGCAGCCCATGTGGGTGCAGATCTTCGAGTACGCGACGATGCCGCCGTAGGAGCCGGGCAGCGACTCGGGCGCCAGCTGGTCCTCCTCGAGACGGATCAGCAGCACCGCTGCCTTGGCCTTCTCGTTGAGGACGTGGTCGGCCTCCTCGATGCCCTCCGGCATGATGTGCGCGACGGCCCCCAGGACCATGTCGGATGCCTTGATCGGGCCACCCTCCGGGTCGAGGACGAGCCGGTCGCCCTTCTTCCAGATGGTGGTGGTCAGGGTCTTGCCCGGCAGCGGCCCGGTGTCGCGGAACAGCAGGACACCCGGCAGCGGGAACAGCGCCAGCGCACCGATCAGCGTGTTGCGGATCAGCGGGCGGCGGCCGAAACCGGACTCCTCCACGCCGGTCTTCAGCATCTCGACGGCCTCGGCGCGCTCCTCGTCGGTGCCGCGCTGCAGGTGCCGGTAGTCGATCCGCTCCTCGTCGGACATCAGCGTCTTGGCCCAGTGGACCGCGCCGACGCCGATACCGAGCAGCGAGACCGCCATGCCGACGCCGAGGACCTGGTTCGACAGCGCGAGGCGGTCGAGATAGTCCAGGAAGCCCAGACCGTGGTCCATCTTGACCACGAAGTAGCCGACGATCATCACCAGCGTGCCGACGATCGACAGCAGGAACAGCAGGGCTACCTGCCGCTCGGCGCGCTTGGCGGCCTTCGGGTCGGTGTCGGCCAGCCGGTGCTTGTGCTCCGGCAGGCCGGGGTTCTCGAACCTGGCCGGGAGGTCACCGTCGTGGACGGCGACGTCGGACCCACCGTGGTCCGGTTCGTGCGTGCTCATCGTCCCACCCGTTTCCTTGCTCACGAGGACTTCGCCCCCAGCCAGACCGCGAAACCGATCAGCATCGTGAGACCGACGACCCAGGCCACCAGGCCCTCGGTCACCGGGCCGAGCCGGCCCAGCGACATGCCGCCCGGGTCCGGGGACTCACTGATCGTGGTCAGGAAGGCGATGACGTCCCGCTTCTCCTCCGGGCCGATGGTCTGGTCCGGGAAGACCGGCATCGACTGGGGGCCGCTGATCATGGCTTCGTAGATGTACTTCGGCTCGACGTCGGTCAGCGGCGGGGCGAACTTGCCCCGGGTCAGCGCACCGCGGGAACCGGCCGCGTTGTGGCACATGGCGCAGTTGGTGCGGAAGATCGCGGCACCCTTGGAGACGTCGCCCTGGGCGGGGTCGAGCAGCTCCTCGTCCGGGATGGCCGGGCCGGCGCCGAGGCTGGCGACGTAGGCGGACAGCTGGGCCGTCTGCTCGTCGCTGAGCTCGACGGTGGCCTCGGGGGCCTGCGGGCCGCTCATGGCCAGCGGCATGCGGCCGGTGCCGACCTGGAAGTCGACCGAGGCCGCGCCGACGCCGATCAGCGAGGGGGCCTCGTTGCGGCCCTCCGCGTCGAGGCCGTGGCAGGTGGAGCAGTTGGCGAGGAAGAGCTTGCGGCCCTCCTCGATGTCGTCGGCCGAGGCTGTGCTGGTCGAGGCATCCGCCGTGCTGGGCATCACGGCGGCGTAGGCCACGCCCGTCACGAGCAGGCCGAGCAGCACGATCAGTGCTGTGGCCAACGGGTGCCGCCGCCGGGCAGCGAGTGCGCTCACGATGTAGAACTCCTACGTTCCGAGGTAGGTACAGGCGAAACGGCCTGCGTCGTAGCGGTCATCGGGTTTCTCACTTGATGACGTAGATGACGAAGAAGAGACCGATCCAGACCACGTCCACGAAGTGCCAGTAGTACGACGTGACGATGGCGCTGGTGGCCTCCGCATGGCCGAAGCGCTTGGCCGCGAAACTGCGGCCGATGATCAGCAGGAAGGCGATGAGCCCACCGGTGACGTGCATACCGTGGAAACCGGTGGTCATGTAGAAGACCGAGCCGTACCCGTTGGTGCCGAGGGTCAGGCCCTCCGCGATCAGGTGTGCGTACTCGTACACCTGGCCGCAGATGAAGACGGCGCCCGCGACGTACGTCAGCAGGTACCACTCCCGCATGCCCCAGTTGCGCCACTTGTGCTCGCGGGTCCAGGGGGCCCACCAGGTGCCGAGGGCGCTCGGCTGGAAACGCTCGGCGGCGAACACGCCCATCTGGCACCAGACGGAACTGAGCACCAGGTTGATCGTGTTGATCGTCGAGAAAGGGATGTCGAGCTTGAGCGGCTCGGTCGCCCACAGTTCGGGCTGGACGGCACGGATCGTGAAGTACATCGCGAAGAGACCCGCGAAGAACATCAGCTCGCTGGAGAGCCAAACGATCGTGCCGACCTGAACCATGTTGGGTCGGTTGAGAGTCGCATGAACGTTCGGCCCTGCCGGGCCGTCTACTGCCGCTACGGATGCCACGGGCGTCATTATGGCCTCACGCCGATCCGGATGTAGGACGGGGGGCACTTGTCTGCCCCTCGCCGTGTCCTAACTGTTGCCTGAGCGGGTTTCCCGCAGGTGGTGGAGGGTTTCGCAAGGCTCGTATCACGTAATTCGGCAGAGCCTTCCGGACCGCGGTCACCACCCGCCGGTCGCTGCTCGTCATAGGCCGTCACGTGAGGCTTCATCGGCTCACCGAACGCCTTCCTGTTGCCTTCACCCCACGTTCGCCGGGCAATTCCCTCCGACACGCGGAGTCGTTCACCCGGTATCCCGACGACTTTCCCGTCTCCCGGCGTGTCGGCACTTCGAGACCTCCGGGAGGGCTCGGTCGAACGGGGCCGGCCGTCGCTTTCGGTCACTGCCGGCCGACCATCCGGGTGGGGGCACGATCCGGCCCTTCGGTACGATCACGCTCGACACGCAGGCATCCGTCGGACCCATCGGATCGAGAACCGCGAGCGGGCCGGGCGGGGGCACGTGAGGGAATGAATCACGCCTCCAGGAGAGCGATCGATGACGACGACCTCGGCCCATCGCGGCGCCACTGCTTCCACCGGTGACCACTCGGGCGACGCACTGGTGCCGCTGCCGCCCAGCGAGCCCGACGCCCACGAGGACCCACGGCTGAGCGGCGCCCAGCCGGTGTCCGGGCCCAAGCCGGTCTCGGTGCTGCTGTACAGCGACGACTCGGACGTGCGCACCAAGGTGCGGATGGCCATCGGCAAGCGACTCGCGGTCGACCTGCCCCCGGTGCAGTGGACCGAGTGCGCCACTCCGGCGGCCGTGATCAGCGCGGTGGACAACGGTGGTTTCGACGTCCTGGTGCTGGACGGCGAGGCGGTCCCGGCCGGTGGCATGGGGGTCTGCCGTCAGCTCAAGGAAGAGATCTTCGAGTGCCCGCCGATCCTGGTGCTCACCGGCCGCCCGCAGGACGCCTGGCTGGCCACCTGGTCCCGGGCCGACGCCGCGGTGCCGCACCCGCTCGACCCCCGTGCCCTGGCCGAGGCGGTCACCGTCCTGGCCCGACGTCGCAGAGGCTGATTCTGATGTCGACCACCGCCGGCCTGACCTGGCCGCACCTGATCACCGCCCTCATCTCGGGGCAGGACCTCTCCCGGGAGGACACCGAGTGGGCGATGGAGCAGGTCATGACCGACCGCTCGAACCCGGTCCAGCTGGCCGCCTTCCTGGTCGCCCTGCGGGCCAAGGGTGAGACGGTGCAGGAGCTCGCCGGGCTGGTCGAGGTCATGCTCCGGCACGCGGTCCGGATCGAGATCCCGGGCCCGGCCGTGGACATCGTCGGCACCGGTGGCGACATGCACAAGACGGTGAACATCTCGACCATGTCCTCGCTGGTCGCGGCCGGCGCCGGGGTCCGGGTGATCAAGCACGGCAACCGGGCCGCGTCCTCCTCCTCCGGCGCCGCCGACGTGCTGGAGGCCCTGGGGCTGCGTCTGGACCTGCCCACCGAGCGGGTGGTCGAGGTGGCGGGCGAGGTCGGGATCACCTTCCTGTTCGCCATGAAGTTCCACCCCGCGCTGCGTTTCGCCGGTCCCACCCGGGCCGAGCTCAAGGTGCCCACGGCGTTCAACTTCCTCGGGCCGCTGACCAACCCGGCCCAGCCCGGCATCTCGGCGATCGGCTGCGCCAACCTGCGGATGGCCCCGATCATGGCCGGGGTGCTGGCCGAACGGGGCGACTCGGCGCTGGTCTTCCGGGGCGAGGACGGCCTGGACGAGCTCTCCACCACCGGCCCCTCGCGGGTCTGGCAGGTGCGCGACGGCCAGGTCGACGAGACCCTGTTCGATCCGGCCGATCTCGGTCTCCCCCGGGCCACGCTGGAAGATCTGCGCGGTGGCGACCCGCAGCACAACGCCGACGTGGTGCGCTCGCTGCTGGCCGGCGAGCCGGGTCCGGTGCGTGATGCGGTGGTGCTCAACGCGGGGGCCGCGCTGGCCGCTGCCGGCAACGGCGACGGTGACCTGGTCAAGCAGATCAGCGAGGGTGTGCAGAAGGCCACCCAGTCGATCGACAGCGGCGCCGCGGCCGACGTGCTCGAGCGCTGGGTCGCCGCCACCAACGCCTGATTTCCTGCTTTAAGACGTCCGAACCGGCGAACGCTGGACCCGCACCTATTGGTGCGGGCCGGGTGAACGAAAGAGCCCCTGGTCCGTGGACCAGGGGCTCTTCTCGCTTCAAGAGGCGGATCAGGCCTTCCAGTCCGCGAACGACTCGTTCCAGACGGTGTACCCGTTGCCCCACTCCAGCTTGCGGTCGCTGTTCTCGTAGACCACCACGTCACCGACCTTGGAGTGGTCGAACAGCCACTTGGCCGCCTCGGTGGTCATGCCCGTGCAGCCGTGGCTGACGTTCGCGCTGCCCTGCTGACCGGCCGACCAGGGCGCGGCGTGGATGAACTCGCCGCTGTAGGTGAGGCGCATCGCGTACTTCGCCTCGATGTCGTAGTAGTCGGCGTCGCCCTTCTCGATCCCGATCGTGGAAGAACGCATCCGGTGCGACGTCTCGCGGCTCATGATCACCTTGATCCCGTTGCGGGTGGCCATCGAGGCCTTCCCCGTGGTCACCGGGATGGTGCGGACGACCTTGCCGTTCTTGCGGACCGTCATCTTGTGACCGGCCACGTCGACGGTGCTGATCATCTCGTCGCCGATGGTGAAGTCGGACTGCGACTTCTGCTTCTTGCCGTAGACGCCCTTGGCCACCTCGACCCCGGCCAGGTCGGCGGTCACCTTCACGTCGGTGCCGGGCTCCCAGTACTTCGCCGGGCGCCACCACACCTGGGTGCCGCTCATCCACTGCCAGGCGCCCTCGACCTTGTCGTCGCCGGTGTCGACCTCGAGGGCCTCTTCGACGCCCGCCCGCCTGCTCTCGCTGACCGACTGGGACAGCTCGACCACGACCGGCATGCCCACGCCGACGGTCCAGCCGTCACCGGGCACCACGTAGGCGGAGACCGTGCCCTCGGGGGTCAGGGTGGAGAAGGAGGACCGCTCCTCGGTGGCCACCCCGTCCGCGTTCGAGGCCTTGACCTGGACCGTGTAGCCCATCGCGGCCTTCAGCGCGGTCTTGCTGGTCCACTCGGTCTGGTCCTCGTTTAGCTTGCCCTTGACCTTCTTGCCGGTCGCGGTGGAGACGTTGACCTCGGAGATCGTGCCGTCCTCGACCGCCACCTTGATCTTCTTGGCAAGCTTGACCTTCTTCGTGCCGTCGCCCGGCGTGATCGTCACCGCGGCCGGGGCCGCCGCCGGCGTCTCCTCGACCTGGTTCTGCGAGCCCCCGGAGCCGCCCGCGCCACCCGGTCCGGCACTGTCGGAATCGCCGGACTGGCACCCGGCCAGGGCGATCAGCGCGGCCAGGGCCGCGGCCACCACCCCGGCTCTGCGCGTCCTTCTTGCGCCGACGACACGACTCATCACTTCTACCCACCTGATTCAGACAGATTCCGACTGCACCCGTTCATGCAGCGACGCCCCTAAGACGCGTCGAAGGCGGGCATCGGTTGCAATGTTTCGCTTAAGGGAGTGTATCGGCCGCACTTGAGAACCACCTGAAACATCATGGATCTCTCAAGCATTCCTCCCCTATCGGTCTGCTGAGCGCACCCTGGACCCGCCGGGACCACCCAGACGGCCCACTCCCGGGCCTGCTCGTCCCGCTCGGGCCGGGCAAAACGACGGCGCCCACGGTCCGGGGACCGTGGGCGCCGAGTGGTGCGGGTGGATCAGTGGGCGTGCTCGCCCCGGTAGAACTCGTAGACCCAGCCGACGAGGCCGATGCCGAGCATCAGGACACCCATCGCGACCAGCCAGAAGCCGACCGCCAGACCGGCGAAGATCACGGCGGCGGCGGCCGAGACGGCCAGCGGCCACCACGAGTGCGGCGCGAACTCACCGAGCTCGCCGGCGCCCTCGGCGATCTCACCGTAGGGGTTGTCCTCCGGGCGGGCGTCGATGTGCCGGGCCGTGTAGGCCAGGTACGCACCGATCATGACCGACAGGCCGCCGGTGAGGAACAGGCAGGACGTGCCGACCCACTCGTTCCAGTCGGTGACCACGCCGTAGACGATGCCGAAGGCGAAGAACAGAGGCGTCCCGCCGATGAAGATCCAGCTCTCTACCTTCACTTCTGCACCCCCTGGTTACCGGAGCCGTTACCGGGCTCGTCCGGGGCGTTCAGGCCCGGACCGCGTTCGTGGACGTCACCCTCGCCGTAGATCTTCTGGAGGAGACCCTTGTCCGGCGTGGGGTGATCGGCTGCCGCGATCTCCGGGTGGTGCAGGTCGAGCGCCGGGCGCTCGGACCGGATCCGGGGCAGCGAGTTGAAGTTGTGCCGCGGCGGCGGGCAGGACGTGGCCCACTCCAGGGTGTTGGCGAAGCCCCAGGGGTCGTCCACCGTGATCAGCGGCGCGCTCTTCCAGGTCTTGTAGACGTTCCAGGCGAACGGGACCACCGAGAGCGCCAGGATCACCGAGAACACCGTGGAGATCTGGTTGTAGAGCGTGAAGCCGTCTTCCGGCAGGTAGTCGGCGTAACGGCGGGGCATGCCCTCGACCCCCAGCCAGTGCTGGATCAGGAAGGTGCCGTGGAAGCCGATGAAGGTCAGCCAGAAGTGCACCTGGCCGAGCCGGTCGTCGAGCATCCGGCCGGTGAGCTTGGGCCACCAGAAGTAGAAACCGCCGTACATCGCGAACACCACGGTCCCGAACACCACGTAGTGGAAGTGCGCCACCACGAAGTAGGAGTCGGACAGCTGGAAGTCCAGCGGCGGGGAGCTCAGGATGATGCCGGTGAGACCACCGAAGAGGAAGGTCACCAGGAAGCCGATGGCCCAGACCATCGGGGCCTCGAAGGTGATCGACCCGCCCCACATGGTGCCGACCCAGTTGAAGAACTTCACCCCGGTGGGCACCGCGATCAGCATCGTCATGAAGGCGAAGAACGGCAGCGCGACCTGACCGGTGACGTACATGTGGTGGGCCCACACCGACACCGACAGGGCGGCGATGGCGATGGTGGCGAACACCAGCGTCTTGTAACCGAAGATCGGCTTGCGGCTGAAGACCGGCAGGATCTCGCTGATGATGCCGAAGAACGGCAGGGCGATGATGTAGACCTCGGGGTGACCGAAGAACCAGAACAGGTGCTGCCACAGCAGCGCCCCGCCGTTCTCCGGGTCGAAGATCGTTGCCCCGAACCGCCGGTCGGCGCCCAGCGCCATCAGCGCCGCGGCCAGCGGCGGGAAGGCCATGATCACCAGGATCGAGGTGATCAGCACGTTCCAGGTGAACAGGCCCATCCGGAACATGGTCATGCCGGGGGCACGCATGCAGATGATGGTGGTGATGAAGTTGACCGCACCGAGGATGGTGCCCAGACCGCTCAGCGCCAGGCCGAACACCCACAGGTCACCGCCGAGCCCCGGCGAGTACACCGAGTTGGACAGCGGCGCGTAGGCGAACCAGCCGAACGAGGCCGCACCCTGCGGGGTGAGGAAGCCGGAGACCGCGATCAGGCTGCCGAACAGGTAGAGCCAGTACGACAGCATGTTCAGCCGCGGGAACGCCACGTCGGGCGCGCCGATCTGCAGCGGCATGATCGCGTTGGCGAAACCGGCGAACAGCGGCGTCGCGAACATCAGGAGCATGATCGTGCCGTGCATCGTGAAGAGCTGGTTGTACTGCTCTTTCGTGCTGGCGATCTGCATGCCCGGGGTGAACAGCTCGAGGCGGATCAGCACCGCCATCAGGCCACCGAGCAGGAAGAACATGAAGGACGAGATCAGGTAGAGATTCCCGATCACCTTGTGGTCGGTGCTGGTCAGCCACTTGACCACGGTGCGGCCCTTGACGGCCGGCACGGGCCGGGCGACGTACTCCGGCTCCCCGACGTTGAACGTAGCTGTCATCGCTGGACCTCTGCCGTCTTCGATTCGGTCGAGAAGGACTGGGCGTCGCTGTTGCCCGCCTCCTCGGCGTCCGAGCTCTCCGGGGCCATCTCGCTACGGCCGAGCTCGGTCTCGAGCTGACCGGTCTGGCCGCGCGCCTCGAGGTCGGCCATGTGCTGGTCGTACTCGGCCTGGCTGACCACCTCGACGTTGAACAGCATCTCGGAGTGGTACTCGCCGCACAGCTCCGCGCACTTGCCCTTGAAGCTGCCCTCGACGGCCGGGGTGACCTGGAACTTGTTCTCGATCCCGGGGATCATGTCCATCTTCATCAGGAAGGCGGGGATCCAGAACGAGTGGATGACGTCGCGCGAGGTGAGGTCGAACTGGACGCGCTTGCCGACCGGCAGGTACAGCGTCGGCAGCTCGGCCTCCGCGCCCTCGTTGCCGTCGAGCTGGCCCATCACGCCGGACTCGTAGACGTCGCTGTCCTTGTAGTTGAAGTCCCACGACCACTGCTTGCCCACGACGCCGATGGTGACGTCGGGCTTCTCGCTGGTGTCGAGGATCTCCGACTGGTCACGGGCCGTGTACCCGAAGAGCACCGCGATCATCATGACCGGGATGACCGTGTACATGACCTCCAGCGGGAGGTGGTAGCGGATCTGCGCGGGCACACCGGTCTCGCCCTTACGGCGCCGGTACGCGATCATGCACCAGATCACCAGGCCCCAGACGATCGCACCGACGATCAGTGCGGCGATCCAGGAACCACGCCACAGATCGCTGATCCGCTCGGTGTGGTCGGTGGCCCCCACGCTGTCTTCGGGGAACCACCCTCGCTGCACCGCATCGGTGCAGCCGGACAAAGTCAGTAGAGCAGCGCCGGCCAAACCCACGGCAACTGCACGGGCGCGCCGACGCGCCTTGCCAAACCCCTCGTGCGAACGCAACGGCGGCCTTCCCACGGTCTCGTCCCGGTGCCCGGTCATCGCCTGTGACCCCGAGTGCTTTTGCTGAATTTTCATGCTCCCGATTTCTCGTTCGTGAGCAGGGTAGCGGGTGCCTCCGACAGCGCCCGCGATGGGTCGGACTTGGTATCGGCGTGGCGTGCCAGGGACGAGAGACACTGCGGGGATGACTTACGGTCCCCCGGCTCGACCAGGCGTTCCTCACCCGGAAGGAGTACGGGCGCAACGGACTTATCTGGACGCATCCACTGTCGCACCGCTTCACCCGTCCGGACGGGAAGCCTGGCACACAGCGGTCGCGGAGGGTTGGGCGGACCCGCGCCGACTGCACCGGGAAGGGCGTTCGGCCCGTCTCCTGCTCGAGGGCGCGCGCGAGTCGATCGCCGCTGACCTGGGCGCCCGCACCGAGGAGCTGGTGTTCACCGGCTCCCACACCGAGGCCGTGCACGCAGCCGTGCTGGGCACCCTGCACGCCCGGCGCCGGGTGGGGCGCCGGGTGGTGATGTCGGCGGTCGAGCACTCCGCGGTCCTGCACGCCGCCGAGTTCTCCGGCGAGCCCGTCCTGATTCCGGTCGACCGGCTCGGGCGTGTCGAACTGCCGGCCTTCGGCGAGGCCGTGTCGGGCGAAGGTGTCGCGCTGGCCTGTCTCCAGGCGGCGAACGGTGAGGTGGGCACGCTGCAGCCGGTGGGTGCGGCGGCCGAGGCGACCAAGAAGGCCGGTGTCCCCTTACTGGTCGATGCAGCGGCCGCGGCCGGACACACGTCCATAGATCCGAACTGGGACCTGCTGACGGCCGACCCGCGATCCTGGGGCGCGCCGGACGGGCTGGGGGTGCTGGCGATCCGCGCCAACACCCGCTGGCTCTCGCCCTATCCCGCCGACGAGGGAACCGAGAAGGTCCCCGGCTCGGTCTCGGTTCCGAGTGCGCTGGCCGCGGCGGTCGTGCTGCGGGCGGTCACCGCGCAGCGGGCCGAACTGAGCCGGGTGCGGCGTGAGCTCACCGACCGGATCCGGGCGGCGGCGGCCGCGGTCCCCGACACCGAGGTGGTGGGCGACCCGGACGAGCGACTGCCCCACCTGGTCACTTTCTCCAGCCTGTACGTGGACGGCGAAGCAATCGTGAACGACCTGGACCGTCGGGGGTTCGCGGTGGGTTCCGGGTCGGCCTGCACGGCGTCCACCCTGGAACCCAGTCACGTACTGGCCGCCATGGGCGTACTCACCCACGGGAACGTGCGCGTGGGGCTGCCGGTGGACGTACGGCCCGAGGCCGTGGAGCGCTTCTGCGCCGCCCTTCCCGAGGCGGTGGCCCAGGTGCGTTCGCTGCTGGGCGCCGAGGATCTGTAGCTTTCCACCAATGGACGATGGTGGTCAGTCGGTCGTGGACGCTCGGGGACTGCGGTGCCCCCTGCCGATCATCCGCCTGGCCGCCGCCGCGAAGCTGGCCGTGCCGGGCAGTGTGGTCACCGTGCTGAGTACTGATCCGGCGGCCGAGCCGGACATCGCGGCCTGGTGCCGGCTGCGCGGCGCGGAGGTGGTCGATCAGGAATGGACGATCGACGAGACCGGTCGTTTCCTGCGCAGCGAGGTACGGGTCAGACCGGGCGACTGAACACGGCCGGGCGGGGTAGGAGCAGCGCTTCTTCCAGGCGGGCGCGGTACTCCTGACGGCCGATCTCCACCACCCCGAGGCTGGCCAGGTGGTCTGTACGCCACTGCACATCGAGCAGCCGGCGCTCGTCACCGTCTTCCATCAGCATCCGGACCAGAGCCACCAGCGCGACCTTCGAGGCGTCGGTCTCGCGGTGGAACATCGACTCCCCCGCGAACAGACCGCCGATACCCACGCCGTACAGGCCGCCCGCGAGCCGGCCGTCGCGCCAGCACTCGACCGAGTGTGCCCACCCCAGGTCGTGCAGCCGACGGTAGGCCTCGGCGATCCGCGGGGTGATCCAGCGACCTGGCCGGCGCACGTCCGCGCAACCGGCCAGGACCTCCTCGAACGCCGTGTCCACCCGGACCTCGAAGGTGTTCAGGGCCTTGCGGAGCGAGCGGCTGACCTTGAGCCCGCCCAGCGGCAGGACGCCGCGCGGATCGGGCGACCACCAGCCGAGCGGGCCCCGGCCGTGCCGGCCGAGGCCCATCGGGAAGACCGCCGAGCGGTAGCCGGCCAGCAGCGTGCCGGGTTCCAGGTCGGCGCCCACCCCGATCAGGTCCTCACCCGGCACGGCCACCGACAGGTCGAAGGCGTACCGGCTGGCCAGCGGCTCCACCGGTTGCGCAGTCATTCCGGTCGACCCTCCGAAGCCCGCCTCGTCCCGCCGGTGCCGCTCGTCTTCTCCCCGCACGCCGTCTCGCACTGGCCCTCGGCGCTACGGGCGGAAGGTGACGAGGTGCGGCTCCAGTTCGGCCGCCGCGGCCTCGCCGTAGACGGAGGTGAAGCGCTCGACGAAACCGGCCCGGGACAGGTTGTACTCCTGCGGCCCGACCGTCTCCAGCACCAGCGTGGCCAGCGTGGCCCCGACCTGGGCGCTGCGCTCGGGGCTGAGGCCCCAGGCGATACCGGCCAGGAAGCCGGCCCGGAAGGCGTCGCCGATACCCGTCGGGTCGGCCAGGCGGGTGGCCGGGACGATCGGCACGTGGATCGTCTCCTCGCCCTTGACCTCGATGAACACGCCCTTCTCGCCGTGCGTGGTGACCCGCATGCCGACCCGGCCGAGGATCTCCTCGGCGCTCCAGCCGGTCTTGGACTCGATCAGCCCGGCCTCGTAGTCGTTGCTGAACAGGTAGGTCGCGCCGTCGATGTACTGGCGGATCAGCGGGCCGTCGGCCCAGGCCAGCTGCTGGGAGGGGTCGGCCGCGAACGGGATGCCGCGCGAGCGGCACTCCTCGGTGTGCCGGAGCATCGCCTCGGGGTCGTTGGGGCTGACCACGACCAGGTCGAGCGGGCCCTCGGCGGACAGCGGGCCGAGCTCGATCTGGCTGGCCTCGGACATCGCCCCCGGGTAGAAGGAGGCGATCTGGGCCTGCTCGGAGTCGGTGGTGCAGATGAACCGGGCGGTGTGCAGGGTCTGCGAGATCCGCACTCCGGAGCAGTCCACGTTGTGCCGCTCCAGCCAGGACCGGTACTCGGCGAAGTCCTCACCGGCCGAGCCCACCAGCAGCGGCCGCAGCCCGAGGTTGCCCAGGCCGAAGGAGATGTTGCAGCCGACGCCACCGCGCCGGATCTGCAGGTCCCCGACGAGGAAGGAGAGGGAGACCTTCTCCAGCTGCTCCTTGAGCAGACTGTCGGCGAAACGCCCGTCGAAGGTCATGAGGTGGTCGGTCGCGATGGATCCGGTAACGGCGATACGCACGACTGGGAAGCCTACCGGTGACTGCGCTCCGGGGAACCGACCAACCGCCCGCGAGTGCCCACAAAACCGAACAGGCCGCACCCGGTGGGTGCGGCCTGTTCGAAGGCGGTGCGGATCAGTGGAAGCTGTCTCCACAGGCGCAGCTGCCCTGGGCGTTCGGGTTGTCGATGGTGAAGCCCTGCTTCGCGATCGTGTCGGCGAAGTCGATCGAGGCACCCTCGAGGTACGGGGCGCTCATCCGGTCGACGACGACACCGACGCCGTCGAAGTCGCGGACCAGGTCACCGTCGAGCGTGCGCTCGTCGAAGTACAGCTCGTAGATCAGACCGGAGCAGCCACCCGGCTGGACTGCGATGCGCAGCCGCAGGTCGTCGCGGCCCTCCTGCTCGAGCAGGCTCTTCACCTTGCTGGTGGCGACGTCGGTGAGCAGCACGCCGTGCGCCGGCTTCGCCTCGGTCGCGACGGTGCTCTGCTCGGTCTCGTTGACGGTCATGCGTAGATCTCCTGCTCGTTGAACGGTCAGGTCGGCCAGTTCTGCGTACCGGTCAGCAGCGATCAGGCCCGGGGAATTCCCGGTTCTGCCGACGAATCCGTGCCTTCAGCGTACGTCACCTGCGGGGCGACCAGGTGCGGGCCACCCGCTGGGCCCGGTCGGCCAGGCGCCCGGCCGGATCGGCGAGCGAGGCCTGCACCTCGGCGGCGTTACGGGCCACCGGGTAGGCCGACTCGACGCCGACCGACAGCAGCTCGCGCCGCCCGACCAGGACCTGACCGGCCACCGCCACCGTGGGTACGGCGGCCTCCTGGGCCAGCCGGGCCACCGCGGTGACCACCTTCCCGCGCAGCGACTGCCAGTCCAGGCTGCCCTCACCGGTGACCACCAGGCCCGCTCCCTGGAGCCGTTCGGCCAGGCCCACCGCCTCGGTGACCAGGGCGGCGCCGATCTGCCGGGTGGCGCCGAGCAGGAGCAGCCCGAAGGCCAGGCCCCCTCCGGCGCCGGAACCGGCCTCGGCGACCAGCCGCTGCGGCTGCCCGAGGGCGTCCACCGCCGCCCGGGCGAAGTCGCCCAGGGCCAGGTCGAGCTCCTGGGCCTGTTGCGGGCTCGCCCCCTTCTCCTTGGCGTGCAGCGCACTGACGCCCTTGAAGCCGAGCAGGACCACGTCGGAGTCGGTGGCCGCGATCAGCTCGACCCCGCTCAGGCGCTCGCGCAACTGGTTGAGGGAGGTCAGTCGCTCGGCCGTGATGCCCTTGAGCGCCAGGCCGCCCGCCCGCAGCCCTTCGGGTACCGGCAGCCCCAGGGAGGTGGCCAGGCCGGCCAGCATCCCGGCCCCGCCGTCGTTGGTGACCACTCCCCCGACGCCGACCACGATGCGGGTGGCGCCGGTCTGCACCGCCGCGCCGATCAGGGTGCCCAGCCCGAAGCTGGTGGCCGTGCCCGGGTCGCGCCCACCGGGCGGCACCAGCTCCGGCCCGCAGGCCTGGGCCGCCTCGAGATATGCGGTGTTCTGCACGCTTTCGCCAGGCGTGACGAAGATAACGGCCAGCGCCGGGCCGTCGGCCGGACCGGTGACCTCGACCGGGACCAGACGGCCGGGCAGCCCCGCCGCCAGCGCGTCCACGAATCCCTGCGCGCCGTCCGACAGCGGGCAAAGATCCAGGTCATCGGTGGGTGCATGACGTTGCCAGCCCTCGGCCAGGGCCTGCGCCGCGGCCGGCGCGGTGAGGGTGCCGGAGAAGCTGTCGGGGGCGATTACCACACGCACTGCGAAATCATGTCATGGGATGATGACCGAATGACTACGAGGACCGAAGGACCGGTCGAGTCCCTCCCCGAGAGCAGGCCTTCCGGCGTGTCCTCGTTCGCCGAGCCGGCCTCCTCCCCCACCGCCCTGCTGCTCCTGGGCCAGGCCCAGGACCTGGGCAGCGAGCGCGGGGTCGAGTGCCCCGGAGACCTGCCGGTGGCCTCCGACCCGGACCTGGTGGCCCGGGCCCACGCCGCCCGCCAGAAGCTCGGCAGCAACGCCTTCGTGCTGGGCCACCACTACCAGCGCGACGAGGTGATCGACTTCGCCGACGTCACCGGCGACTCGTTCAAGCTCGCCCGCGACGCCGCCAACCGCCCCGACGCCGAGTTCATCGTGTTCTGCGGCGTGCACTTCATGGCCGAGAGCGCCGACATCCTGACCGCCAGCCACCAGCAGGTCGTGCTGCCGGACCTGGCCGCGGGCTGCTCGATGGCCGACATGGCCGCGATCGGGCAGGTCGAGGAGGCCTGGGACGCGCTGGTCGAGGCCGGGGTGGCCGAGGACGTGGTGCCGATCACCTACATGAACTCCTCGGCCGCGATCAAGGCCTTCACCGGCCGGCACGGCGGCACGGTGTGCACCTCCTCGAACGCGCGGGTGGCGCTGGACTGGGCCTTCGAGCAGCGCCCGGCCGGCCGGGGCAAGGTGTTCTTCCTGCCCGACCAGCACCTGGGCCGCAACACCGCGGTGCGGGACCTGGGCTTCTCGCCGGACGACTGCGTGGTCTACAACCCGCACAAGCCGATGGGCGGGCTCACCGTCGAGCAGCTGAAGAACGCCCGGATGATCCTCTGGCGGGGGCACTGCTCGGTGCACGGCCGTTTCACCGCCGACAACGTGGCGACCGTGCGTCGCCGGGTGCCGGACGTGAACGTGCTGGTCCACCCCGAGTGCACGTACGAGGTGGTCTCGCAGGCCGACCAGGTCGGCTCCACCGAGTACATCATCCGCACGATCGAGTCGGCTCCGGCCGGCAGCGCCTGGGCGATCGGCACCGAGCTGAACCTGGTGCGGCGCCTGGCCAAGGCGCACCCGGAGCTGAAGATCAGCTACCTCGACCGCACGGTCTGCTTCTGCTCCACGATGAACCGGATCGACCTGCCGCACCTGGTCTGGTCCCTGGAGTCGCTGGCGGCCGGGCGCCCGGTCAACCGGATCGTGGTCGACCCGGAGGTGGCCCACTGGGCCCGGGTGGCGCTCGACCAGATGCTGGCACTGCCCGGTATCTGAGGGCTGGACCCGAAGAGGGGACGCATGAGGCGTCCCCTCTTCGATCGTCCCTAGTTCTCTGAGTTCGGCGGGGTCGGTGATCCGAGCGCGGTCAGCATCAGCGCCTCGGCCAGGCAGGCCCGCTCGAACTCGGCCAGGTGCAGCGACTCGTTGGCGCCGTGGGCCCGGGAGTCCGGGTCCTCCACACCGGTGAGCAGCACGGTCGCCTTCGGGTAGACCTCGAGCAGGTCGGCGATGAACGGGATCGAGCCGCCGATCCCGATGCCCACCGGCGCCGTGCCCCACGCCTGTTCCATCGCCCAGCGGGCCACGTCGTAGACCGGCCCGCTGACGTCGGCCTGGAACGCGTGCCCGGCCTCCCCCTGCGCCACCTGCACCTGGGCGCCGAACGGCGCGTTGGCCCGCACGTGCGCCTCGATCGCGGTGAACGCCTCGGCCGGGTCCTGGCCGGGCGCGATCCGCATCGAGAACTTGACCCGGACCTCAGGGATCAGGGTGTTCGAGGCCTGCGCCACGGTGGGCGCGTCGATCCCGATGATGCTCAGGGCCGGACGGGTCCAGATCCGCGAGGTCAGCGACCCCGCCCCGATCAGCTCCACCCCCTCGAGCAGCCCCGAGTCGGCCCGGAAGTCGGCCTCCGGGTAGTCGAGCGGGTCGCTCTCGCCCGACTTCAGCCCGGCGATCGCCAGCGTGCCGTCCTCGGTCCAGAACGAGTTGAGCAGACGGGTGGTGGCCATCATGGCGTCCGGCACCGGGCCGCCGTACATGCCCGAGTGCACCGCGTGCCCGAGCGTGCGCACCGTGATCGTGCCGTCGACCAGACCGCGCAGCGTGGTGGTCAGGCCGGGCACGCCGATCTTCCAGTTCGCCGAGTCGGCCACCACGATCACGTCGGCGGCCAGCCGCTCGCGGTACTCGTTGAGGAACGGGGTGAAGGTGGGGGAACCGATCTCCTCCTCGCCCTCCACGAAGACGACCAGGCCCACTCCCAGTTCGTCGCCGAGCAGCCGTAGCGCCGCGACGTGGGCCATCACTCCGGCCTTGTCGTCGGCGGCGCCGCGCGCGTACAGGCGGCCGTCGCGCTCCGTGGGCTCGAATGCCGGGGTCTGCCAGTGCTGCTCAGCCCCCGGGGGCTGCACGTCGTGGTGTGCGTAGAGCATGACGGTGGGGGCGCCCTCGGGACCGGGACGCCGGCCGACCACGGCCGGGCGCCCTCCTTCGACCCGGAGGATCTCGACGTCGTCGATCCCGGCTCCGCGCAGCAGTCCGGCGACCGCCTCGGCGCTGACTTCCAGCGTGGACTGGTCGAAGGCGTCGGCGGAGACGCTGGGGATCCGGACGAGCCGCTCCAGATCGGCCCGCACCCCGGGCATCAGCTCGGACAGGCGCAGGCGGAGGGCTTCGACATCGGGGGTACGACTGTGCTGACTCATGGTCCGAAAACTATCCAGCAGCGACGGTGTGGCGCGAAACACCGTCGCCGCTTTGTGCGTACTGCCTGCCTACTGCCTGCCTAGCTGGGCTGTTCGGCCAGGTCCCGCTCACGTTCGGCCCCGGGCCGGCAGAGCCGGTCCAGCATGCCCACCACGTCTTCGGTGAAGGCCGCGGCGGCGAGCGAGTCGGGCTGGTTGGTGACCTCCCGGGCCCCGGCCGCGATGACCGACCCGATGACCAGCAGGTGGGCGTGGTTCAGCGGACGGCCGTCGGCCGTGCGCAGACTCGTCCCGCTGCGCTGCGCCCAGCCGGTGAAGCCGTCGCGCAGCACCTGGTCGAACCCGGGCGGGCCGTCGCCGGTCAGGAACAACCGGGCCAGGTCCCGCTCGGCCCAGGCGCCCTGGAGGAACGCCCGGGAGCCGGCGGCGGTGAGCCGGACCGGATCCCACTCGCCCTCGGCCATGGCCTCCCGCACCGCACCGTCGGCGCGGGCGTCCTGCCTGGTCTGGAAACCGTCGTAGAGCGCGGTGTACAGATCGGCCTTACCACCGAAGTGGTGGTACATGCTGCCCACGCTGGACCCGGCCCGCGACACCACCTCGGCAACGCTCGCGTCGCTGTAACCCACGTCGGCGAACACCTGCCGGGCCGCGTGGAGCAGCGCAGAGCGGGTGTCCTGGGCACGCCGCTGGATGACCGGCATCTCGACCCCCCAATGCTGTTGTTGCTCGGATACGGACAGTGCACGACACAGTGAATTCCAACGAGCCGGGTCACCGAATGGTTCGGACCCGCCGACCGGTTCCCTGACGGCCGTGGCTAGGCCGGGACGCGGTCTCCCCGTTGTGCGACGCCGTGTCGTTTGACGCGTGATGCCCGTGAGGACAGGCCCGGTGCCGACGCGGTCCCTCCACGCGCCGTTCCGTTGCCACCCCGTATTCGCCGGTCCTGTTCATCGACCCGACCGGCTACCTCACGCACGGCGCACCGTGCACCCATCCCGGACCCCTGAGGGCCGGGTGGTGCTCCCAGCTGCCTACCCGCCCGGCGGGCTGCGGAAGCACGATGACCGCAGGACAACGCTCCCACGTCAGGGGTGCCCTTGTCCGCTTCTTCGCACAGCCGGTTCCGCTCCGATTCCGCTCCGTTGCCGTTCGAAGGGCGCTCAGGCCGGTCTCGGCGAGGTCTCGGGCAGGCTCGGGGCAAGGTTCGGGCAGGGGCCGGGCGGCGCCCGGGCGACCTGATCGGTACCAGGCGGTGACCTGTGGGTGAGCACAGCACGTGTCCGCGGCGGTTACCCTGATGTGGTGTTCGGACGTGACAAGGCCGCAGCGACCGCCGCCCCCCAGGAGACCGAGGCCGAGCGCCCGGTGAAGGTCGGGGGCAAGGGGCGCCCCACGCCCTCCCGGCGTGAGTCCCAGGCGCGCAACAAGCGCCCGCTGATCGGCGCGCCGCCGGCCCCCAAGGGCGCCACCCGGGCCGAGCGCAAGGCCGCCCGCCAGGCGCGCAACGCGGTCGCCCGGGAAGAGCGGGTGAAGGCCCGTCAGGCGATGGCCGACGGCGACGACCGCTACCTGCCCGCCCGGGACAAGGGCCCGGCCCGCCGGTTCGCCCGCGACTACATCGACTCGCGCCGCAACCTGGGCGAGTACTTCCTGCCGATCGCGCTGTTCTCGCTGCTGCTCGGGGTGGTCAACGTGCCCGCCCTGCGGTTGTTCTCGCTGGTCCTGCTCTACGGCTTCGTGCTGGTCATCGCGGTCGACTCGTACCTGCTGCGGCGTCGTGTGCAGCGCGCGGTCGATGCCAAGTTCGAAGGCCGCAACGTGCCCGGCGTGGCTGGCTCGGGCACCTACGGCATGATGCGCGCGCTGCAGTTCCGCCGTGGCCGCATGCCCAAGCCGATGGTTGCCCGGGGCCAGAAGCCCTCCTGAGGCGAGATTGTCGGGGGTGCCCAATAGAGTCCCCGCATGGAGTATCGGTATCTCGGCCGTAGCGGCCTGAAAATCAGTGAGCTGACCTACGGCAACTGGATCACGCACGGGCTCCAGGTGGAGAACGACGTGGCCTCCCAGTGTGTACGGGCGGCGCTCGACGTGGGCATCACCTCGTTCGACACGGCCGACGGCTACGCGAACGGGGCGGCCGAGTCGGTCCTGGGCGAGGCTCTGGCCGGCGAGCGCCGCGAGAGCCTGGAGATCTTCACCAAGGTCTACTGGGCCACCGGGCCCAAGGGCGCGAACGACGCGGGCCTGTCGCGCAAGCACATCACCGAGTCGATCAACGCGTCGCTGCGCCGGCTGCGGACCGACTACGTGGACGTGTACCAGGCGCACCGGTTCGACGTCGAGACGCCGCTGGAAGAGACCATGCTGGCCTTCGCCGACGTGGTGCGCTCGGGCAAGGCCCTGTACATCGGGGTCAGCGAGTGGACGGCCGACCAGCTCCGGGCCGGTCGGGTGCTGGCCGACGACCTGGGCATCCACCTGATCTCCAACCAGCCGGAGTACTCCATGCTGTGGCGGGTGATCGAGCCCGAGGTGGTCCCGGCCAGCCAGGACCTGGGTATCTCGCAGGTCGTCTTCTCCCCGCTGGCGCAGGGCATCCTGACCGGGAAGTACCAGCCGGGTCAGGCTCCCCCGGCGGGCTCGCGGGCCACCGACACCAAGGGCGGCGCCGACTTCATCTCCCGCTGGATGAAGGACGAGGTGCTCGAGCGGGTCCAGGGGCTGAAGGCGGTCGCCGACGAGGCGGGCCTGAGCATGGCCCAGCTCGGGGTGGCCTGGGTGCTGCAGAACCCGAACGTCGCCTCGGCCATCATCGGCGCCTCCCGGCCTGAGCAGGTCAAGGAGAACGTGGCTGCGGTCGGCGTGAAGCTCGAGCCGGAGCTGCTGGCCCGGATCGACGAGGCGCTGGGCGACGCGGTCAACACCGACCCCACGTGGACGAGCCGGCGGGCCCCGAAGGGCCGTCCGCCGGTACAGCCGCGGGTCTGAGCCGGCTCAGGCCAGGGGGCGCAGGCTCATCGGGCCGTAGACCTTCTCGCCGGAGTTGAGCAGGGTGACCTGCTCGACTCCGGCGGCGAGCAGGTCGTGCCAGCTCTCGCCGACCCAGCTCTCCGCGTCGGCCTGATTCGGGAAACCGGTGCGGGGCAGTTCGGTGCCCGCCAGGGTCGAGCCGTCCGCTGCCTCGTACTGCCAGGTCCAGGAGTTCACCCGCCCTACGGTAATTGAAAGTGCCTTCCCGGCCAGTGGTTCGCCGGCCCTTTCCTCCCCTTTTTGACCATGAGAGGTCAGCGATGAGGCTTACGCTCACCGGAATCGGCCCAGCAGCAGGTTTCCCCCTGCCGGACTGCCCCTGCGCGACCTGTTCCCGGGCTCGGCGCGATGGGGTGGTCTCCCGGCCCGCGCAGCTGGAGTCGTCCGACGGGTGGGCGCTCGGGGTCGACGGGGAGGTAGAGCTTTCCAACGATCGTCTCGACTCGGTGGCGGCCGGCGAGGGTGTGCGGGTGGTCCGGTTGCCAGAACTAGGGACGATTGTCTGGGCCCCCCAGGGCGGCGAACCGGAAGAGGCGGTGGTCGGGTCGCTGGTCGAACTGCTGGCCGGTGAACCGGCCCGGGCCGTCTACCTCGGCCCGGCGGCCGAGCCGGCCACAGAAGACGGCGAGATGCCTTCGGTGGGCTGCGCTCGCACCCTCGCCCGGCTGCGGGCGAAGGGCGTGATCGGCCCGCAGACCCGCAGCATCCTGCTGGGCTTCGGCCATGAGGAGTCGCACCCGGGCCGGCTGGCCGCCTGTCTGCCGGTGTGGGGGGCCGAACTGGGTCGCAGCGGGCTGGTCCTCGATCTGAGCGAGAGCGAACCGGCCGTCCCGCCACTGGGCGGGCGGGTACTGGTGCTCGGCGGGTCCGGCTCGGGCAAGTCTGCCTTCGCGGAGCAGATGTTGTCGGCCGCGCCCGAGGTGGTCTACATCGCCACCGGGCCGAAACCCCTGGACGAGACCGACGCCGCCGACAGTTCGGCGCAGGAGAGTCAGCCCGGCGACGAGCCCCTGCCCACCGAGCACCCGGAGGACGACGAGTGGGCGGCCCGGGTCGAGAAGCACAAGAACCGGCGCCCCGACTGGTGGGGCACGCTCGAGACGATCGAGGTGGCCGGGCCCCTGGCCGACGACCGCCGGGCCGTTCTGCTCGACTCGGTCGGCACCTGGCTCAGCGGTGTGCTGGACGCCTGCGGAGCCTGGGAGGAGCGGGAGGGCTGGCGGGAGGCGCTCGACGCGCAGATCGAGGAGCTGCTGCGGGTCTGGCGTGAGCGCCCCTTCCCCTTGGTGGCGGTGTCCGACGAGGTGGGCTGGTCGATCGTGCCGGCCACCGAGTCCGGCCGGCTGTTCCGCGACCAGCTCGGGCGCCTGAACGCGAAGCTGGCCGACGCCAGCGAGGACGTGTTCGTGGTGGTGGCCGGGCGTCTGGTGCGCACCGAGCCGTAGGTTCGCCCACCCCGTTCGGCGGCTCCCGCCGCGGGCCGTCATGATGGGCGCCGTGCTGGAGGATGAACTCACCCGGATCGCTGCCCTCGTCACCACGCCGGACGGTTCCTCGGGCAGCCTGCGGGCGCGGCCGAAGAACGGTGTGCCGACTCCCGGCGGAGACCGGCTGGACGAGCTGACCCGGTGGTGGAGCGGGGTGGTCGGCGGGCAGCTCCCCCAGCGGGTCGAGCACTTCTGGCTGCCCCACACCGGCGCGGCCGGACCGGTGCGCTCGGAGGTGGTGCTGCACCGCTTCACCGCGCCGCGCGATCCGGAGGACGCCCTGGACTGGGGTGTGGCCACGGCCGACGACGCGGTCGACGACGGCACCGACCTGGTGCTGTTCAGCGTGCCGGTCCCCGAGAACGACGTCACCTGGCAGGTGGCGGCCGCCCAGGTGCTCGGGCTGGACGCGGTCGAGGCAGCCGGCTGGCCGGGGCCGGGGCAGACCGACAGCGAGTGGATCGCCCGGGTGGCGTTGATCCGCGACGGTCTGAAAGTGGTGCGGGGTAACCGCAAGAACCCCTACCGGGTCCTAGAACTGCTGGAGCATCGCGAACTGCGCGCGGGGACGGGTCTGCTGCTGCAGCTGGCGGCTCGGCGTACCCCGGCGATTCTGGACGGCCCGGTCGCCATCGCCTGTGCGCTGCTGGCGGCGCGGCTGGCTCCCGCTACGCGTAGTTGGTGGCTGGCAGCCGATTCAGGGCGTGCAGTGCTGACCCGGCGGATGCTCGAAGAACTTCGGCTTACGGCGGTCACCGACCTGGGATTGGACGACGGGGACGGCACCGCGGCCCGGTTCGCGCTGCAGTTGCTGGAGACGGCGGTGCTGAGGGCGCAGGAGCGGAACGACAACGAGGCGGTGGAAGCGGCGCCGGTTCCGGTGGACGATGCCACCGCTGACGACCCGGCGCTCGCCCCCGATGCAGACGCTGCGGCGCTCGACGGATTCGACGCCCGCGAATCCGCCTTCGAGGCCGTGCTTCCGGAAGAAGACGCAGCTCCGGACTCCGACAGCGGCGAGCGACGCTGATGAGCTCGTCCCAGGGCGAAGGAGTCCTGGGCTCTTCCCCGTCTGCAGTTGACGCTCTACGGCTGGCCTTCGGAACTCTCACCGCGTTCCCCGTGCCCGCCCCCACGAGCGTCGCGCCGCCGGTGCCGGGCCGGGCCATGGCGCTGGCACCACTGGCCGGGGTGGTGCCCGGTCTGGCCGGCGGGCTGGCGGCGTTCGCCGCCCTGCGGCTCGGACTCGCCCCCCTGATCGCAGCGGTCCTCGTCGTCGCGGCCTTCGCCCTGGCCACCCGCGCGCTGCATCTGGACGGCCTGGCCGACACCGCAGACGGGTTCACGGCGAGCTTCGACCGGGGTAAGGCGCTGGACGTGATGCGGCGCGGCGACAGCGGCCCAGCCGGCGTGGTGATGCTTGTGGTGGTGCTGATGCTGCAGGTCACGGCACTGAACCAGGTGCTGGTCGAGACCCGGTGGGAGCACGCGGAGGGCTGGCTCGGCGACCTGGCCGCGGCCTGCGCGGTGGTCACGGTGGCCCTGGCCGCGCGAGTCGCCATCCCGATGCTCTGTCGTTCCGGCGTGCCGTCGGCCCGGCCTGATGGGCTGGGCGCAATGGTGGCGGAGTCGGTGCCAAAGCTGTTGCTGGGGGCCTGCATCGTGGTGACGGTCGGGGTCACCGCGCTTACGGGCCGAGCGGCCGGGCTGACGTGGTGGGCCGGACCGCTGGCCGTTGCCGCCGTTGTCGGGGCGGCTCAGATACTGGCGCACCGGGCGACGAAGCGGCTGGGTGGGATAACCGGGGACATCATCGGTGCGGGGGTCGAACTCGGCACCGCTGTAGCGCTACTTGCCCTGGCCGCCGCGGCCTGATCGAGACCACGGCGACCAGACCCGTCCTTCAATTTTCTCTGGTGGTCGCCCCGACGAACGGCGGGCGTACCACCTTGCAGGCCAGCGGACGTCCTCGGACCGAGACCGTGACCTCGTCGCCCTCCGGCACCGAGGGATCGAGCAGGGCCAGCGCGATGCCCTGTTTGAGGGTGGGCGAGAAGGTGCCCGAGGTGGTGCGGCCGACCACGTTCTGCTGAGCATCCAGCACGTCCATCTCGGCGCGGGGCACTCCGCGGCCGAGCGCCACCAGCCCCCGGGAAACCCGGCGGGGACCGGCCTCCTTCTCGGCCAGCAGCGCCTCACGCCCCCAGAACCGGGGCTTCTTCCAGCCCACCGCCCAGCCCAGCCGGGCCTGGACCGGGGTGATCTGCATCGTCAGCTCGTGGCCGTGCAGCGCGTAGCCCATCTCGGTACGAAGTGTGTCGCGGGCCCCCAGCCCACAGGGCAGCCCGTCCCATTCCTGCGCCGCCTCCACCAGCCTGTCCCAGAGCGCAGGCGTGACCTCCCAAGCGGGCAGGAGCTCGTACCCCCGCTCGCCGGTGTACCCCGTACGGCAGACGATCAGCGGCAGCCCCTGCCAGATCACGTCCACGAAACTCATGTACTCCTGCCCGGCCGGCAGCCCCAGAGCCGCGAGCGTCTGGTCCGCCTTGGGGCCCTGCACCGCGATCACGCCGTACCCGTCGTGGCGGTCGCTGACCTCCAGCTCCGGCGGCGCGGCCGCCGTGAGGCGCCGGGCGACCTCCGCACAGTTGGCCGCGTTGGGCACCAGCAGGACGTCGTCCTCCGAGCGGATGTAGACGATCAGGTCGTCCACCACACCGCCGGACTGCGGGTCACAGCACACCGTGTACTGCGCCTGACCAGGCCCGATCCGGTGCAGGTCGTTGGTCAGACAATCGTTGACGAAGTCCACCGCGCCCTGGCCGCGGACCTCGATCTTGCCCAGGTGGCTGACGTCGAACACGCCGACCCGTTCGCGGACCGCCTCGTGCTCCTTCAGCACGCCGCCCGCCGCGTACTCGATCGGCATCTCCCAGCCGCCGAAGTCGGCCAGCTTCGCGCCGAGCGCCCGGTGCCGTTCGTACAGCGGGGTCCGCCGCAGGTTCGTTCCCCCGACCTCGAATGCCTGCGGTGCCTCGGGCATGCGTGCTTCCCCTCCCCCTCGCGCGTACGAGCGCGGCCAAACGTACCGGGGCCGATTGTGGACCTGTCCGAGGCGCTGGTCACGTGAGCGGGGCAAACCGGTGCGGCGTGCGGGGGACTCCCTTCTGCAGGCCGGCCCGGGGCGGGCCTAGGATTCGTCGGTCAGCCCGTTGACCTCAAAGGATTCCTGTTGCCCACGCTCAGTGTCACAGCCAAAGAAGCCGTCAGTCAGTCCGCCGATGCCCTGGTGGTCGGGATCGGCACCAACAAGTCCGGCGCGGTCCTGGCCGGGGCGCAGGCGCTGCCTACCCCCGTGCGTACTGCGCTGACCCAGGCGCTGAAGGCGGTGGGGGCGAGCGGGGCCAAGAACACCCTGCACCGGATCCCGACGGTGGCTGGGGTTTCCGCCAAGTCGGTGGTCCTGGTCGGCCTGGGGCCGGTTCGCGAGGTGGACCACGAAACGCTGCGGCGGGCCGCCGGTGCGGCCACCCGTGAGCTCGCCGGTCTGGGCAAGGTCGTTCTCGGCCTGCCCGCCACCACCGGCGAAGAGGTCACCGCGATCGCCGAGGGTGCCCTGTTCGGCGCCTACTCCTACAACCGCTACCGCAGCAACGGTGGCGGTAAGACGCCCGTCGGCGCGATCGTGGTCTCCGCCCCCGCCACCGCGAACGCTGCTGCGCGCGCCGGGATCCGCCGGGCGAAGGTTCTGGCCGATGCGGTGCACGGCACCCGCGACCTGATCAACACGGCGCCGCTCGACCTCTTCCCGGCCCAGTTCGCCGAGGACGCCCAGCAGGTGGTCAAGGACCTGCCGGTCACGGTCACCGTGCTGGACGAGAAGAAGCTGGGCAAGGGCGGCTACGGCGGTCTGATCGCGGTGGGCCAGGGCTCCTCGCGCCCGCCGCGCCTGGTCAAGCTGGAGTACCGGCCGGCCGGGGCCACCACGCACGTCGCGCTGGTCGGCAAGGGCATCACGTTCGACTCCGGCGGCCTGTCGATCAAGCCGGCCGCGAACATGGACGAGATGAAGAGCGACATGTCCGGCGCCGCGGCCGTGCTGCACGCCGTCGCCGCGGTCGCCGAGCTGGGTCTGCCGGTGCAGGTCACCGGCTGGCTGGCGCTGGCCGAGAACATGCCCTCGGGCACCGCCCAGCGGCCCTCCGACGTGATCACGATCCGCGGCGGGCGCACCGTCGAGGTGCTGAACACCGACGCCGAGGGCCGGCTGGTCCTGGCCGACGCGATCGTCGCCGCCGGTGAGGCCAAGGCCGACGTGATCGTCGACATCGCCACGCTGACCGGCGCCCAGATGGTGGCGCTGGGCTCGCGGACGTCGGCGGTCATGTCGAACGACGACGACCTGCGCAGTCTGGTGCACGAGGTCGCCGAGGAGGCCGGTGAGGCGTTCTGGCCGATGCCGCTGCCGACCGAGCTGCGCTCCAGCATGGACTCCAAGGTCGCCGACATCGCGAACATCGGCGAGCGGTTCGGCGGGATGCTGGTGGCCGGGCTGTTCCTGAAGGAGTTCGTGCCGGCCAAGGACGACGACGGCCAGGTTCCGTGGGCGCACCTGGACATCGCGGGTCCCGCCTACAACCCCGGCTCGGCGTACGGCTACACGCCGGTCGGGGGCACCGGGCACGGGGTGCGCACCCTGGTGGCGCTGTGCGAGTCGCTGGCGGCCCGTCCGCTGCGCTGATCGTCTTTCGGGGCTGATCGTCTTTCGGGGCTGATCGTCTTTCGGGCAAGAAGCCCCGGCCGGAGGTCTCCGGCCGGGGCTTCGGCGTTCTACGTGGGCCAGGGCGGCAGCTCGGTGTCTTCCACCGGTTGCGGCTCGCCCCGCTTCTCCCGCGCGTCCCAGTCCCGCTTCCGCTGGGGGTAGCCCACCAGCTGGATGTCGTAGACCGGGATCATCAGCCGCTCCGAGAGTTCGCGCAGGACCCCGGGGTGCGGGACGCGACGTCTTGTCCACTCCCCCGTCGAGGCCACCAGCAGCACCGTCGGCGGGTTCATCGTCGTGGCGGGCTCGACGAACGCCTCCACTCCGCGCCGGGTCCGGACGAACTCCTCCAGGTGCTCACGCACCCGGTTCACCTCGGCCCGCTGCTCCGCACGCCCCTCGGTCGGCGAGGACTTACGTCGTGAGAACCAGCCCATCCGCCACCTCCCTCACCGGCCGCAGTCGCATCGACCACTCGCCACCATTTCTCCCAGCATCAACGATGCCCTGTCCCGGGGCGTTCCCGCACGGGTGGGTCATCGACCACGGGACCGGTGAAGTCCGTTTCACCGGCCGGCTCGTCCCGGCCGCGGCCCGCGAAGGCGGGCCCGGCCAGGAACCAGATGAGGACGATCATGCCGAGCAGAAGCATCGTCGACCAGTAGGGGTGCTGGGAGGCCTCCTCCGGGGAGCTCGGCACGCCGTGCCCCTCGACCGCGATCATCAGCCCGAGCCCGGCCACCGAGACCGCCGCGGTGACCACCACCCGGAACCACTCCACCCAGAGCGCCCGGACCGCGGCCCGCGACCCCTTGGCCGGTTTGACCGGCCGCGGCCCGCCGGCGAAACGATGGTGGAACCAGCCGTCGGCCCAGCGGATCGTGTGATGCCCGAAGGCGACGGTGAAGCCCAGGTAGACGGCGGCGAGAGCGTGCGCCCGGGACGGTTCCGCCCCGTTCGCGACGTCGACGCTGACCAGGACCAGCAAGGTCAGGTCGATCAGCGGCACACAGGCCAGGACCACGCTGCTCAGGGTCTGGGCCCGCGCGAGGTAGCGCAGGGCCAGGCCACCGAACAGCACCACCCAGAAGGTGATGTCGGCGACGAGGATGGCGATGATCACGGCTGGTCCCCCCGGAGGTTCTCGACGAAGGCGGTGACGGTGTCGCGGATGTCCTCGACCGCCAGCAGGTGCGGGGCGGTGAGCCGGCGCAGGGCCAGCCCGTCCAGGACGACGCCGAGGTCGGAGGCGGTCCGCCCGACGTCCAGATCCGCAGGTGCGGCCCCGGTCTGCACCAGGAACCCGATCAGTTGCAGGTAGGTGTCGTGCAGCAGGTCGGCCGTCTCCTTGGCGACCGGGGCGAGCGCCGGCTGCAGCATCGCCTTGATCACGAACTGCGTGCTGACCAGGAACAGCTCGGACTGCTCGACGGTCATCGGCTGGGTCTCCAGGAGCACCGCGACCACCCGGGCCCGGGCCTGTCCGGGCCCCCACTCCCCCGCTTCGCCGGACCCGCCCGCTCCCCCGTCGGGCCCGAACTCGGCGGGCCCGCGGGACAGCACCTCCTGCACCCGTTCGGTGACGATCCGGAAGAGCTCGCGCATCGCGAAGACGTGCAGTTCGTCCTGCGAGGCGAAGAAGTGCCGGACCGACCCGGTGGCCAGTCCCGCCTCGGCGGCCACGGCCCGGACCGAGGCGGCCTCCAGACCGCCCCGGCGCATCAGTCGCCACACCGCGTCGGCCAGCAGCCGGCGGCGGGCCTCACCGTCGATGGATCGCACCACGAATCCAAACTAGCACGGGTGTGCTAGTTCGAATTTGCGTCTCCGGACCACCGCAGAACGCAGAATTTGTGTCCCAGGACTCATTGACGTGACGAATGACGCTGTCAGGGCGCGCCGGATCCGACGTGACCCCCCACTGCAGTGATGACAGGATGGCCGCAGGCTCACCGGCAACCAGGGCGCCGGTGGCGTGTGAACGCGAGGGAGCACCCAGGTGTCCGAATCCGGCCCCGGACAGACCCATGACGTCGTGATCCTCGGAGGCGGCAGCGGCGGGTACGCCGCAGCGCTGCGCGCTTCCCAGCTCGGCCTCGACGTGGTCCTCGTCGAGCGGGACAAGGTCGGTGGTACCTGCCTGCACCGGGGGTGCATCCCGACCAAGGCACTGCTGCACGCCGCCGAGGTCGCCGACTCCGCCCGGGACAGCGAGCGCTACGGGGTCAAGGCGTCGTTCGAGTCGATCGACATGCCCGGTGTGAACAAGTACAAGGACGGCGTGATCGGCCGTCTGTACAAGGGCCTGCAGGGCCTGATCGGCGCCTCGAAGATTACCTACGTCGAGGGTGAGGGGCGGCTGGTCGCCAGGGACACGGTCGAGGTGGGCGGTACCCGCTACACCGGCCGCAACGTCGTGCTGGCCACCGGCTCCTACGCCCGCACCCTGCCCGGCCTGGAGATCGGCGGCCGGATCATCACCAGTGACCAGGCCCTGACCCTCGACACGGTGCCGAAGAGCGTGATCGTGCTCGGCGGCGGCGTGATCGGGGTCGAGTTCGCCAGTGTCTGGCGCTCGTTCGGGGCCGACGTGACCATCGTCGAGGCCCTGCCCCGGCTCGTCCCGGCCGAGGACGCGGCGGCTTCGAAGGCCCTGGAGCGAGCGTTCCGCAAGCGTGGCATAGCGTTCAGGACGGGGATCCGGTTCGCCGGCGCCCAGCAGGACGACGAGGGAGTCACCGTCTCGCTGGAGTCCGGGGACACCCTGCGGGCAGATCTTCTGCTGGTCGCGGTCGGGCGTGGCCCGAACGCGGACGGCTTCGGCTACCAGGAGGCGGGGGTGACGATGGACCGGGGCTTCGTGCCCACCGACGAGCGCCTGCGCACGAACGTGGAGGGCGTGTTCGCGGTCGGCGACATCGTGCCCGGCCTGCAGCTCGCCCACCGGGGCTTCGCCCAGGGCATCTTCGTCGCCGAGGAGATCGCCGGCCTGAACCCGGCCCCGCTGGTGGAGTCGGGCATCCCGAGGGTCACGTACTGCGACCCGGAGGTCGCCTCGGTCGGCCTGACCGAGGCCCAGGCCCGTGAGCAGCACGGTGACCAGGTGCAGACCTACGAGTACAACCTCGGCGGCAACGGCAAGAGCCAGATCCTGGGCACCGCCGGTTTCGTCAAGCTGGTCCGCCGGGTGGACGGGCCGGTCCTGGGTGTACACATGGTCGGCGCACGGGTCGGCGAGCTCATCGGCGAGAGCCAGCTGATCGTCAACTGGGAAGCCCTCCCGGAAGAGGTCGCGCAGCTGGTGCACGCCCACCCCACCCAGAACGAGGCGCTCGGCGAGGCTCACCTCGCGCTCGCCGGGAAGCCCCTGCACGCTCATGCCTGACCGCCCCGGCACGAACGCGGCCGGGAGGACGGTGCCGGAACCTCCGGCATAGTTCCAGCCGGCGCGATCCGGTGAACCAGCACCAACAGATGTACCCGCTCTCCAGCACGCCGAGCGGTTGACCGAAAGCCAGCGCCACGGCGGCCATGACGCCGACGAACCACGAAGGAGAGCGGAGAGCAGATGTCGGACTCCGTGCAGATGCCCGCACTGGGCGAGAGCGTCACCGAGGGGACCGTCACCCGGTGGCTCAAGCAGGTCGGTGACCAGATCGAGGTCGACGAGCCGCTGCTGGAGGTGTCCACCGACAAGGTCGACACCGAGATCCCCTCCCCGTTCGCGGGGGTGCTCGAGCAGATCCTGGTCTCGGAGGACGAGACCGTGGAGATCGGCGCGCAGCTCGCGATCATCGGCGACGGCTCCGGCGGCGGTTCCGCGCCCGAGCAGGAGGCCCCGGCCGAGTCCCGGCCCGAGCCGCAGTCCCAGCCCGAGCCGCAGTCCCAGCCCGAGCAGCAGGAGCAGTCCCGGCCGACGCCGGAAGACGTCCCCACCGCTTCGGCCGGCGACGACGAGGGCACCACCGTCTCGATGCCGGCCCTGGGTGAGAGCGTCACCGAGGGCACCGTCACGCGCTGGCTGAAGCAGCAGGGCGAGTCGGTCGAGGTGGACGAGCCGCTGCTCGAGGTCTCGACCGACAAGGTCGACACCGAGATCCCCTCGCCGGTCGCCGGTGTGGTGCAGAAGATCCTGGTCAACGAGGACGAGACGGTCGAGGTCGGCGCTCCGCTGGCGATCGTCGGCTCGGGTGCCCCGGCCGCTCAGGAGGCTCCGGCCGAACCCGAGCCGGCTCCCGCCCAGGCTGCTGCCCCGGCCCCGCAGGCGGCTCCGGCTCCCGCGGCTGCTCCCGCCCCCGCTCCGAAGGCGGCCCCGGCTCCGCAGGCGGCCCCCGCCCCCGCGGCTGCCCCCGCTCCGGCTGCTGCCCCGGCTCCGGCGGGTTCCCCCGCCGCCGCCAACCCGGCTGCCGCCGCCCCGTCGAACGGTTCTTCCGACAACGGCCCGGGGTACGTCACCCCGCTGGTCCGCCGGATGGCCGCCGAGCAGGGTGTGGACCTGTCCTCGATCACCGGTACCGGGGTCGGCGGGCGGATCCGCAAGCAGGACGTGATCGACGCGGCCAAGGCCAAGCAGGCCGAACAGCCTGCCGCCGCCCCGGCCGCTCCGGTCGCCGCCGCTGCTCCGTCGGGTCAGGCCGCTCCGGCCGCCCCGAAGCAGATCAAGGTCTCGGAGCTGCGCGGCACCACCGAGAAGATGTCGCGCCTGCGCAAGGTGCTGGCCAAGCGCATGGTGGAGTCGCTGCAGACCTCCGCCCAGCTGACCAGCGTGGTCGAGGTGGACGTCACCAAGATCGCGCGGCTGCGGGACCGGGCCAAGGGCGCGTTCCTGGCCCGGGAGGGCGTGAAGCTCTCGTTCATGCCGTTCTTCGCCCTGGCCGCGGTCGAGGCGCTGAAGCAGCACCCGAAGCTGAACGCCAGCATCGACGGCGAGAACGTGGTCTACCACGCCCAGGAGAACCTGGCCATCGCCGTGGACGCCGAGCGCGGTCTGACCGCCCCGGTCATCCCGAACGCCGGTGACCTGAACATCGCCGGGCTCGCCCGCAAGATCGTCGACGTGGCCGAGCGCACCCGCACGAACAAGCTCAGCCCGGACGACCTGTCCGGCGGCACGTTCACGCTGACCAACACCGGCAGCCGCGGCGCCCTGTTCGACACGCCGATCCTGTTCCCGCCGCAGACCGGCATCCTCGGCACCGGTGTCGTGGTCAAGCGCCCGGTCGTGGTGAAGGACGAGGACGGCGCCGAGAGCATCGGCATCCGCTCGATCGTCTACCTGGCGCTGTCCTACGACCACCGCCTGGTCGACGGTGCCGACGCCGCGCGGTTCCTGGGCACGATCAAGGCCCGCCTCGAAGAGGGCGCGTTCGAGGGCGACCTCGGTCTCTGAGAAAGCCTCTTCGGCGAGTTCGGCGTGCGGCCGGCGCCACCCCCACCGGGGTGGCGCCGGCCGCACGGCGTTTGTGGGGATAAAGACGTTCCAACTGAGGACGCTCGTGGTCACCATCGTTTCGGCGGGCGAGGAGATCACGGACACGGCAGGCTGGGCAGGCAACGTCCTGCCCCCCAGAACGGAGATGACACCGTCATGAAGGTCGCGGTGACCGGCTCGAACGGCCTGATCGGCTCGGCCCTGGTGGAACGCCTCACCGCCCGGGGCGACGAAGTGGTCCGGCTGGTGCGCCGGGCCCCCTCGGCGCCGGACGAGATCCGCTGGGACCCGGCCGGCGGCAGCGTGGACCTGGAGGGGCTGGCGGGCATCGATGCGGCCGTGCACCTGGCCGGTGCCGGGGTGGGCGACCGCAGGTGGTCGGAGGCCTACAAGCGCGAGATCCGCGACTCCCGGGCCCTGGGCACCCGCACCCTGGTGCGAGCGCTGACAGCCCTCGAGACACCGCCGAAGGTCCTGGTCAGCGGTTCGGCGATCGGGTACTACGGTGAGCGCGGCGACCAGATCCTGACCGAGCAGTCGGGCCCGGGCGACACCTTCCTGACCAGCGTGGTCCAGGCTTGGGAGGGCGAGGCGGGGCCGGCCGCCGAGGCCGGGATCCGGGTCGTGCACCCGCGGACGGGCCTGGTCATGGCGCAGCAGGGCGGCGCTTTCCAGCCCCTGCGCCTGCTGGCCAAGCTGGGTCTGGCCGGGCCGGTGGGGAGCGGGCGCCAGTGGTGGAGCTGGGTGACCCTGCCCGACACCCTGGCGATCCTGGAGCTGATGCTGGACAGCGAGCTCAGCGGACCGGTGAACGTGGTCGGCCCGGAGCCCGCCCGCAACATCGACGTGATGAAGGCCCTGGCCTCCGCCGCCCACCGCCCCGCCCTGGTTCCGGCGCCCGCCTTCGCCGTGCGCGCGGCAGTCGGTGAGTTCGCCGGGGAGATCCTGGCGAGCCAGCGCGTGGACCCGGGCAAGCTCCGCGCGGCAGGATTCCGCTGGGAACACGACACCCTGGCGAAGGCCGCGGCCTGGGCGACCAACCGCTGACCGTCTCGGCGCGGAAAGCACAGTCGGCGAAGCGCTTTCTGCGCTGTTGAGAAGGTCACTCGGCCGAGCCGACGCACAACGCTCACCGGCTCTTCGTGGAGGCCGGTAAACCGACCAACATCAGCGCCACTGCACAACCAGCACGGGCCAGCACGGCCAGCACGGCGGTGGGGTCAGCACGGCCGTGGGGGCCAGCCCGGCTGGCAGAGCGGTGGGCGGTGGGCGGTGGGCGGTGGGCCCTCCACCGGGCGGTTCGTAACAGGACAGCGCCCGGTCGGAGACCCGAAGCGGGCCCATCCCAGCTCCTTGGGCTGATGTCCACCAGCCTCATCACGTTGGGGCCCGGATGTCGCGAACCCGCCACCGCCCCGCTCCTTCGCCTGGCTCAGCGACGGCCCGAAGCGTGAAGATCATGACCGCCGGCTCAGTGGCCGGCACTCCGGCTGCATAGTCACCACCGATACGGGCCTGCCGGTGGGCCGCGGTACTGACCCGGGCCGATACCTCCGCAGTGCGCCCCTTGCTCTGCAGCACCCGGACCCGGTCGATGCGGAAAGCCACGTCTTCCAGCCGGTATCCCGTGGCCTGGAGACGCTTCAGGAGTGCCCGGTCGGCCCGGTCGGCGGGTGAGCCCGTCTCGTTGGCGAGGGCGAGCTGCCGGGCCGAGACCATCTCGAAAGCCTGGGCCCGGGCTTTGCCGATGCCTGCGAGGGCCTGCGCGAGCTCCACCCGCAAGGCAACCTTCCCAGCCCGCTTCTTCTCTGCCCCAGCACCGTCGGCCTTGGTCTGACCATCGTCCCCGCCAACCCTGGCCTTCTCGGCAACCGGGTCTCGATCGGCCGCCCTTGCAGCCACCTCTGCCGAACCACCACCCGGGCTCGGTGAACGCAAGAGACGCCACCCCACACCCACGGTCACGGCCCCCACCAGCCCGATAGCGACGAGAAGCACCAGCAATCGCGAGGCCGGAACGGTACGCCGCCTCGGATCCCGCGTCTGGGCAACCGCCGCGTTCTGGACATCACCGCCGTTCAACGAGCCACTCCAGGAGCCGGTCGACGACACCGGAGCAGTTTGCGTAACTCGTTTCGTGGTCTGCATTTCCAGCGACGACAGACGGGAATCGCCGGACCCACCAGGCCCTCGCTCCAGGCGGATCGGGACCGGCCGGGCCGCCCGCCAGGCCAGATCCGCGAACTCGGCCAGATCGGGCCGGTCTTCCACATCGGCCGACAGACTCCGGACCAGCAGGGTCTGCAGCTCGTGCCGCTGCCCCTCGACCTCCGACTGCCCCTCGACCTCTCGCTGCCTCCCGACATCCGGCTGCGCTCCAACCCCCAACTGCCCTTCGACCCCCAACTGCCTTCCGACCTCCGACTGCCTTCCGACCCCCGGCTGCCCTTCGACCTCCGACTGCGTCGGCGCACGACCGGTGAGTGCGAACCAGCAGCAGGCGGCCAGCGCCCACAGGTCCGCGGCCTGCAGCACCTCGGCCGGCACAGGAGGGGCCTGGGCTGCCGTGATCAGTCGGGGATCGGTGAAACCGGGAGTGCTCCAGGCCTCCTCGTGCCGCTCACCGAGGACGCGGGCGACGCCGAGGTCACCCAGTTGTGGACATCCGTCGGCCGCGAAAAGCAGGTTGCCCGGAGAGACGTCGCCGTGGGTAAGACCGCTCATATGCAGATGCTCCAGGGCGGACACGATGGGGATGGCCATCGTCACCACCTCTTGCGGTGTGAGCGGGCCGCGCGCAGCCACTAGGGCGGCCAGACTGCCACCCGCCGCGAGATCCAGGACTAGAGCGAGATTCTCGTCGGGTAGGGCGACGACCCGGCGCAACCGCACGATGTGCGGATGCTCGATCCGGCTGAGCAGCGCCGTCTCCCGATCGGCCCGCTCGCCCACCCCGCCTTCCGAAGCACCACCGTCATAGGGGTTCTCGTCGGGGCCCGGCTCGCAGCGGCGGCCGATCTTCAGGGCCACCTCGTCGCCGGTGATCAGGTCTTCGGCCCGCCAGACCTCGCCGTGGGCGCCGAATCCCAGCAACTCGTACAGCCGGAAGCCCGGCACCTCGGGCGGTGCCGCGGGCGGTCCGGGGAACGGGGTGAGGTCCATGTCCCAACTGTGCCGCGAAGTACCGACAAGCCGTTCTGGTTATCCACAGGCCGGGTTGTCCACAGATCCGGGTCGTCGCTCTTGCCTCACCCGCCGAACCTGACATGCTTTCGAACGGAAGGGCGTCAGAGTTCGACCGCACCGGAGGCAGCCGTGACCGAGCAGGGCCCACCCCAGAGCACGGCTCCCCGTGAGCTCCCCCGGGCGGCCGACGTCGTCGTGGTGGGCGCGGGCCTGGCCGGTCTCGCCTGCGCCCGGCAGCTCGCCCGGCGCGGCATCGACGTGGTGGTTCTCGAGGCTGCGGATGCTCCGGGCGGGCGGGTGCGCAGCGACACGGTGGGCGGTTTCGTCTGCGACCGCGGGTTCCAGTTGCTCAATCCGGCCTACCCGGAGGTCCGGCGGGTGCTCGACGTGGGCGCGCTGCGGCTGCAGCCCTTCCCGGCCGCCGTCGTTGTAGCGGGCGCCCAGGGCCGTCAGGTCCTTGCCGATCCGCGCCGGTCTCCCGGCCTGCTGCCGCTCACCGCCCGCAGCCTGCTGCGGGAGGCCAGCGGATCATGGCGCGAACAGGCCGCTTTCGCCCGGTGGGCGCTGCACGCAGCCCGGGAGAAGCCGGAAGGCATTCTGTCCGAGTCAGATCTGCCCTGGGGTGAGGCGCTCACCCGGCGCGGGGTCGACGGCGCCCTCAGGCAGCGCGTGATCGAGCCGTTCCTGGCCGGGGTTCTCGGAGAAGACGAGGGCGTCAGTTCTCACCAGTTCGTGCAGTTCCTGGTTCGTTCCTTCGTGCGGGGTACGCCTTCGGTGCCGTGGCGGGGGATGCGGGCCGTTCCCGAGCAGCTGGCCGCCAGCTTGCCGGGCATCCACTACGGCGTGCGGGTGGAGTCGGCCGAGCCGGGCCGCGTGCGTTCCGATGCCGGCGAGATCCAGGCCCGCGCGGTGGTGGTGGCCACCGACCCCAAGGGCGCCTCTGCCCTGCTCGGGCTGCCTCCGGTGCAGACCCGGGGGCTGACCACCTACTGGCACGCGAGCCCCGAGCCTCCTACCCGCTCAGGTGCTCTCCACGTGGACGGAGACCGGCGGGGGCCGGTGATCAACACCGTCGTGATCAGCAACCGGGCCCCCAGTTACAGCCCGGACGAGCGAGCCCTGATCGCCACCACCGTGCTGGGCGGCAGCCCCGACCTGGCCACCGAGCGTGCCGTCACGGCCCAGCTCGCCCTGATCTACGAGCAGCCCACGCACTGGTTCGAACTGGTCCGACGCGACGCCATCCCCGACGCCCTCACCGCCATGCCCGCCCCGCTCGAGATCCGCAAGCCGGTGTCGCTGGGCGAGGGCATGTTCGTCGCCGGCGACCACCGGGACACCGCCTCCACCCAGGGCGCCCTCGTCTCCGGCCGCCGCACCGCCGACGCTGTCCTGGCCGAACTGGGTCTGCCCGCCGTGCCCCGGGAACCCATCTCGGCACGGTAGGAGTCGGCCGCAGGCTGGACAACAGGTTGCGATCAGAAGCCGTCAGGTAGCGCCCCTGCCCCGGTCGGGCGCGAGACAGCAGTTGCGCCTTGGCCAGGCACGAGACGACAGCTGCGCCCTCGGCCGGGCCGAACTGCGACGCTGCCCGCGAGCGTGACGTTGACCGAGGTCCCGGCAAGAGACGGGAGCGAGAGCCGACCAGCACAACGTCGGCCTGGCTCCGACTCCAGCCCGGCCCCAACTCAGCCGACGAGGCACGGAAATGCCGCCGGCGTCGAGGCGATGGTCTGGGACCTCGTTTCTGACGTCGGCCCGGCTCTGACTCCGGTCTCGCCGCTCACCTTCGGGCCGTGGGCAGCGCGACCAACCGGGCGGCCAACGCGTCCCACTCGTCTAGCTCGGCCTCGGGGTCTCACCCGTGAGCTGGGCAGCGACCGCCAGCCCGTACCCCCACCGTGCGCCCCATCCCCTGCCCCAAGGCCAGGAAGCCTGAGCTACTCCACCACCATCCGGCGGACCAGGCCGTCCCTGAACGAGTAGCGGTGCCGGACCTCGCGCCGGTCCACCAGCACCTCACCGCCCAGGCCACGCACCTCCTGCTCGACCACGGCCACGATCTCGTCCTCGTCGCTGCCGGGCTCGAAGTCCGTGGGCACCACCTGCGGGTCGGTGATGGCGAACTGGCCGAACCAGTACTCCCGGATCTCGTCCTTGCTCCTCAGCACGGACTGGTTCGGCACGTCGGGCCACTCCACGTCGTCCGTCATCATCGACAGCAGCCCATCGACGTCCCGGCCGTTGAACCGGCGGTACGCGTCGATCAGCAGCGCCTTGCGCGCGTCCATGGTCAACAAGCCTAGAGGGTGTTCTCCGTCTCCTCCCCGACACGTGTGGGACCGCAGACCGCACCTGCGGGTGCCCGCGCTCACAGGCCACGCGCCCGCTGCCCACCCGCATCCGGCGTACGCTCCCAGGCATGGGTTCGCTGCGGATCGAGCATCTGGGATTCGGCGCCGACGCCGTCGAGTACACGGCCGGCTGGGCACGCCAGCGGGAGGTCCACGCCGAGGTGGTGGCGGGCGCTCCGGACACCGTGCTCCTGCTGGAGCACCAGCCCGTCTACACGGCCGGCAAGCGCACCGAACCGCAGGAGCGGCCGGTGGACGGCACGCCGGTGGTCGACGTGGACCGTGGCGGCAAGATCACCTGGCACGGGCCCGGGCAGCTGGTCGGCTACCCGATCGTGCTGCTGGCCAAGCCGGTCGACGTGGTCGCCTACGTCCGCCGGCTGGAGCAGATGCTGATCGACGTGTGTGCGCAGATCGGCATCGAGGGCACCCGGGTGGACGGCCGTAGCGGGGTCTGGATCCCGGCGGGCGGTGGGCGGCCCGAGCGCAAGGTCGCGGCCATCGGGATCCGGGTGGCGCAGGGCATCACCATGCACGGCTTCTCCCTGACCTGCGACTCCGACCTCGGCGCGTTCGGCCAGATCATCCCCTGCGGGATCGCCGACGCCGGGGTCACCACCCTCAGCGCCGAAGCCGGGCGCACCGTGTCCGTCCAGGAGATCCTGCCGCTGGTCGAGGCCGCCCTGCCGGAGTACGACCTGCCCGGCCACCATCACAAGCGCCGGCGTCCGGCGCCGAAGCAAGTGGCAACGGCGCAGCCCCGGCCGATCGAAACGGTCAGCGGCGCGATCCAGGACCTGGCGCGCGAACTCAGCCGCACCAACTAGCAGCAGCAGGGCTCCTGGATGTCACCTCATCCGCTCGCTATCATCGGCATGTGGCGATACCAACCGGGCTGACCAATGCCGAGCGCAGGCGCACCGCCGAGGCGAGCACGGCACCCGAGGGCGAGGAGAACGTGGCTGCGGCCGCCATCCTCTTCCGCACCCTCGGCGATCCCACCCGGTTGCTGATCCTGCGCCATCTGGCCCGGGGTGAGCACCGGGTGGTCGATCTGATGTCCCACCTCGGTCTGGCCCAGTCCACGGTCTCCGGCCATCTGGCCTGCCTGCGCGACTGCGGCCTGGTGCGGTCGCGAGCGCAGGGGCGCGCGTCGCTGTACTCCCTCGCCCGGCCGGAACTGCTCGACCTGTTCCACGCCACCGAGTCCTTCCTCGAGGCCACCGGCGAGCGGGTCGTGCTGCACCACACCGGGCACGACCACGGCCTGCCGCACGAGCACGAGAGCCCGCGCCCCCTCACCCACCGCCGCGCCCAGCGTCCCGGCCTGGAACTCACCCACCCGGCCGGCGACACGCACCAGACCAGGGAGCCCCAGGCATGAGCACGCGCCCCCACACCGGGCACGCGCACGAGCACACCGGGCACGACCACGGTGGGCACCCGCAGTCGTCTCCCAAGCGCCCGACCTGCGCCCCCACCGAACCCGGCGACCAGGCCGACCCGACCGACCAGACCACCTCGTCCGCTGATCTGCAGGCCCCCTGCGCCCCCTTCACCTCCCGCCGCACCACCCAGAAAGACCACGGGCACGGCCACTCCCACGACCTGCCCCAGGGCCCGGGCGCCCGCCGAAGGCTGGCGATCGTGCTGGCCATCACCCTCACCGTGCTCGTGGTGGAGGTGGTCGGCGCCGCCGTCACCGGCAGCCTCGCCCTGCTCGCCGACGCCGGTCACATGTTCACCGACGCGGCCGGTCTCACCCTGAGCCTGGTCGTCGCGATCCTCGCCGACCGCCCGCCCACCGCCCGCCTGACCTGGGGCTGGAAACGCGCCGAGGTGCTCTCCGCCGCCCTCCAGGCCACCGCCCTGCTCGCGATCGGGCTCTACATCCTGGCCGAGGGCGTGCACCGGCTCGTCGACCCGCCCGAGGTGGCCGGCCCGGGCATGATCCTGTTCGGCGCCATCGGCCTGGCCGCCAACGCCGTGGGCATCTGGATCCTCACCCGCGACGGCGGCCACAGCGAGAACATGAACACCCGCGCCGCCTTCCTCGAGGTGGTCAACGACGCGCTCGGCTCGGTCGCCGTGCTGGTCGCGGCCGCCACGATCTGGCTCACCGGCTGGCACCGCGCCGACGCCGTGGCCTCGATCCTGATCGGCGCCCTGATCCTGCCCCGCTGCTGGCTGCTGCTGCGCCAGGCCGTCACCGTCCTGCTCGAGGCCACCCCCGGCACCGTCGACCTGGAAGAGGTGCGCACCCACATCCTGGCCGTCCCGCACGTGGTGGGCCTGCACGACCTGCACGCCTCCACCGTCGCCACCGGTCTGCCCGTCCTGTCCGCGCACGTCGTGGTCGAGGACGGCTGCTTCCTCGACGGCCACCTCACCGTCATGCTCGACCAGCTCCAGGGCTGCCTGGCCGGGCACTTCGACGTCGAGCACTCCACCTTCCAGTTCGAGGCCGCCGGCCACGCCGACCACGAGCACCCCACCCACGCCTGATCCAAGAACTGAAGGGCCGCACGTGATAGCGCCCACGTCCACCCCCTTCCGGAATGAGTCACCCCCACCCGGACGCTTAGAGTGGGCAGGGCGACGGCGGCCGACCGCCGCCGCGGAACCAGGCCGGCGAACCCGCCGGTGCTGCCGACCCGGGCGTGATCCCGGGCCCGGAGAGATCCGGGACCAGCGTGCGGACAGGGAGCACAGGTGACGATCGCACCGGAGGGCAGGCGGTTGCTGCGGGTCGAGGCCCGTAACGCCGAGACGCCGATCGAGCGGAAGCCCTCGTGGATCCGTACCACCGCGAAGATGGGCCCGGAGTACACCTCCCTCACCGGCCTGGTGAAGAAGGAGGGCCTGCACACGGTCTGCCAGGAGGCGGGCTGTCCCAACATCTTCGAGTGCTGGGAAGACCGTGAGGCCACCTTCCTGATCGGCGGCGACCAGTGCAGCCGCCGCTGCGACTTCTGCCAGATCCACTCCGGCAAGCCGCAGCCGCTGGACCGCGACGAGCCCCGCCGGGTCGCCGAGAGCGTGGCCACCATGGGCCTGCGCTACGCCACCGTCACCGGCGTCGCCCGCGACGACCTGGAGGACGAGGGCGCCTGGCTCTACGCCGAGACGATCCGGGCCATCCACCAGGCCTCGCCCGACACCGGCGTCGAGATCCTCACCCCCGACTTCTCCGGGCACCCCGAGCTGCTGCAGCAGGTCTTCGACGCGCAGCCGCAGGTCTTCGCCCACAACCTGGAGACGGTCCCGCGGATCTTCCGGCGCATCCGGCCGGCCTTCAACTACGAGCGCTCGCTCGACGTGCTGCGCCTCGCCCGCAGCAAGGGCCAGGTCACCAAGTCGAACCTGATCCTGGGTATGGGCGAGACCCGCGAGGAGATCTCGCAGGCGCTGGCCGACCTGAACGAGTACGGCTGCGACCTGATCACCATCACCCAGTATCTGCGGCCCTCCCCGCTGCACCACCCGGTCGAGCGCTGGGTCAAGCCGGAGGAGTTCGTGGAGCTGAAGGAGGAGGCCGAGGAGCTCGGCTTCGCCGGCGTGATGTCCGGTCCGCTGGTGCGCTCCTCCTACCGGGCCGGCCGGCTCTGGGCCCAGGCCAAGGCCAAGCGCGGCGAGGAACTGCCGGCCAACATGGCCCACCTCGCCGTGGAGACCAGCGCGCGGCAGGAGGCCACGAGCCTGCTGAGCCGCCCGTCACACTGAGACTCGGCTGGGAAGTATCCTTCGCTCATGGCTCGCAACACTCCCTCACAACCCGTCGACCCGGAAAAGATGGGCCGCTTCGCCCAGTTCCGCGCGGTGTTCAGCATGCTGCGCAAGGCCGACCCGATGGCGGTCGTCTGGATGGTCGTCGCGCTGGTCGGTTCCACCGCGGCCGGCGTCGGTATCGGCCTGGCCGTCGATCACCCGATCTACGTGGGCATTCTCGGCTTCATGGTCGGCCTGCTGATCGCGATCATCATCATGGGCCGGCGGGCCGAGCGAGCCGCCTACACCCAGATCGGTGACCGCAAGGGCGTGGTCGGCTACGCCCTGAAGGGTCTGCGCCGCGGCTGGAACGTCGAGGAGCAGCCGGTCGCCGTCGACCCGCGCACCCAGGACCTGCTGTTCCGCGCGGTGGGCCGTCCGGGTGTCGTCCTGGTCAGCGAGGGTCCGCTGCCCCGGGTGGCCAAGCTCGCCGAGAACGAGCGCAAGCGCACCGCCCGGCTGATGCCCGACGTGCCGGTGCTGGTGGTGCACGCCGGTGACGGGCCCGACCAGGTCCCGGTGCAGAAGCTGGTGCGTCACCTGATGCGCAAGCGCCCGGCGATCACCAAGCAGGAGGTCTCCGAGGTGAGCAAGCGTCTGCGCGCGCTGGGCAACGCCCGCCTGCCGATCCCCAAGGGTGTCGACCCGATGCGGATGCGTCCCGACCGTCGCGCCACCAAGGGTCGCTGACCCCAAGAGCCAAACCACAAATGGTGGACGTTCGTGGGCACCGAGACCACGGACGTCCACCATTTGGTTTGTACCCCGGCTTCGACAGCGGCCGACCGTTCACCGCAAAGCCATGAGCAAGCGGATCAGGTGCGGACCACCACGGAGCCGGAGAGCAGATCGTGCAGCCCCCGGCGATCGGCGTCCCAGCCCATCGTGATCGGGGGCACGACCAGAATCATCAGAACGGCACGGATCAGGCTGCGGTAGAGCCCGATCGGGCCCCCCACGGAGACCCGCTCGACGCGCAGGCCCAGCACCCGCTGGCCGATCGTGTAGCCCGTCGTACCGGCCAGCAGCAGGTTCTCCACGAAGAGCACACCCAGCGGGATGAGCGCCCCGGCCGTACCCGGATCCATCTGCTCGGGGAAGAAGCTCCGGGCGATGACCAGGCAGATCACCCAGTCGATGAGCAGGCTGAAGAAGCGCCGGCCGGGCCGGGCCAGCGACCCCCGCCCGGTCTCGGGGAACCCGAGCCGCTCCCCCGGGTACCCGGAGACACCCGTTACCGACTCCGGCCCCTGGAGCCACGACCCAACATCACGCCTGTTCACCACACCGTAGAGACTACGGCCCCACCCGACCGGCCCCCCGGCGGAGGCGACCGCTGGGCGCTGCGGGCCCACCGACGTCCACCGACGTCCACCGACGTCCACCGGTAATTGGCCGCACTTACCACGCCGGTAGCCGCACAGTAAAAGTGAGAAACCTGCCATCGCCGCGCAATTGTTTCCGGCTTGTCACACAGCCATTTCCTGTCGATGACAACCCTACGGATCCAGCAGGGAAAGTGACCGACAGAGCCCCATTTCGAAGCATTACGCAGCTCGGGCGATCATGCTCCGACCGGTGAACACAACGCACTGCCCGCGGGGTAGGGTCAGCCCCAGTAGCCCCGCGATCAGCGCCGATCGTGGAGTTGGAGACGACGGCGGTCCCGCCCGGAATCATCGGTAAACGTCTGGAACACTCGCGCCCGGACGTTGACCGGCGGTATAAGGCAGTGCACCACCGGCGGTTCCCGCCCGGAATACCCGCGACCGTTCCCGACCGTGGAGGTTGGATGTTCAACAACGCCGAAGAGGTGACCAAGTACATCGCGGAGAACGACGTCAAGTTCGTCGACGTCCGGTTCTGCGACGTTCCCGGTGTGATGCAGCACTTCAACGTGCCGGCGTCCACCGTGAACGAGGACTTCTTCACCGAGGGCCAGATGTTCGACGGAAGCTCGATCCGCGGCTTCCAGGCGATCAACGAGTCCGACATGAAGCTCATCCCGGACCTGACGACGGCCTACATCGACCCGTTCCGCGTTGAGAAGACGCTCAACGTGAACATGGACATCGTCGACCCGTACACGAACGAGCCGTACAGCCGCGACCCGCGTCAGATCGCGAAGAAGGCCGAGGCGTACCTCCAGTCGACCGGGATCGCCGACACCGCGTTCTTCGCCCCCGAGGCCGAGTTCTACATCTTCGACGACGTCCGCTTCATCACGAAGCCGAACACGTCGTTCTACGAGATCGACTCGATCGAGGCCGCCTGGAACACCGCGCGCGCCGAGGACGGCGGCAACCTGGGGCACAAGACCCCGTACAAGGGTGGCTACTTCCCGGTCCCGCCGGTCGACCACTACTCCGACCTGCGTGACCAGATGGTCCTGGCCCTGGACGCCCTCGGCCTCGAGGTCGAGCGCAGCCACCACGAGGTCGGCACCGCCGGTCAGGCCGAGATCAACTACCGCTTCGACAGCCTGGCCAAGTCCGCGGACAAGGTCATGCTGTTCAAGTACGTGATCAAGAACGTGGCGCACGCCGCGGGCAAGACGGTCACGTTCATGCCGAAGCCGATCTTCGGTGACAACGGCTCGGGCATGCACTGCCACCAGTCGCTGTGGAAGGACGGCGAGCCGCTGTTCTACGACGAGAGCGGCTACGGCGGCCTCTCGGACATCGCGCGCTGGTACATCGGCGGTCTGCTGCACCACGCCCCGTCGCTGCTGGCCTTCACCAACCCGACGGTGAACTCGTTCCACCGTCTGGTGCCGGGCTTCGAGGCGCCGGTCAACCTGGTCTACTCGGCCCGTAACCGCTCCGCCTGCGTGCGGATCCCGGTCACCGGCTCGAACCCGAAGGCCAAGCGCGTCGAGTTCCGCGTGCCGGACCCGTCGAGCAACCCGTACCTGGCGTTCTCGGCGATGCTGATGGCCGGCATCGACGGCATCAAGAACCGGATCGAGCCGCCGGCCCCGGTCGACAAGGACCTCTACGAGCTGCCGCCGGAGGAGCACGCGGGCATCGCGCAGCTGCCGGCCTCGCTCGACGAGGCGCTGAACAACCTCGAGAAGGACCACGCGTACCTGGTCGAGGGCGGCGTCTTCACCGAGGACCTGATCGAGACCTGGATCCAGTTCAAGCGCTCGGCCGAGATCGACCCGATCCGGCTGCGCCCGCACCCGCACGAGTTCGAGCTGTACTACGACGTCTGATCGTCGGACCAGCGGCCGCCGCTCTCGCGAAAGCGAGGGCGGCGGTCGTGCTTTGCGGAACACCTAACGGGTGCGACTGATGGCCGCCCTCAGGTCCGCATAGGTGACGCCCTTGCCGGAGGTCAGCGTCCGATCGTCCAGCCAGGCGAGCCCCTCGTAGCCGTGAGCGAGGGCCTGGTGCCGGACCACCCGGTCGAGGTCCGCGAGCGACTGCCCACCGGTGTTCTCCCCCCACAGCCGCCCCGATCGTCCGTGCTTTCGGGCCGCTACCAGCAACGCCCACCAGGGAGCCCCGTTGCCGTCGTGCACCAGCGAATAGCCCGCCTGGGCGCGGAAGTGGTCGGAATCGATCCAGGTGGTGTACGGCCGGACGCCCTCGTCGGGATAGGCCGCGATGGTGGCGTCCCAGTCCAGGCCGGACCCGAGGTTGACCTGGTAGTTGTACGCCTGCCGGGGGGACGTCGGGGTCTGACTGACCGGCCGGATGCCGGCGCCCGGGTGCATCATGTAGACCGGTCCGCTGAAGTGCTCGCGGAACCGGCTGACCAGCCACGTCATCCAGTTGATCAGCGACTGCACGTACCAGGTGGCGAAGGCCTCGTCGCGGTCCGTCCAACCGGCGGCGCCCCCGGTCTGGCGGTTTGCGGGGGTAGGCACATGCCCCGGCACTGGGCAGGGACTCATCTGTGGGGCCAACTCCTGCTTGCCCTGGGCAGCCGCCGAATAGGCCCAGAACTGAGGACGATTGTGCGATGACGGGTACTGGAGCTCACCTTTGGTGAGCCCGCCGGTCTTCACCCGCTCGATCTTCGACCAGTCGAGCCGGCCGAAGAGCTGGTCGAGGAAGTCGGTCACGTAGCCCCGGCCGGGTGCCGACCAGATCCAGTCCCGGATGTTGTCGCCGGACTCCTGGGTGGGCGACCACTGCGTTCCGTACTGGTCTTTCAGCTTCGGCAGGTGGTCGGTCACGAACGGCGGCGGGTACTGCAGACAGACCTCCAGACAGACCTTGAGCCCGGCTGCCCGGACCGCTTCGACCTCGCGCAGCACCGGTTCGGCGTCCACCTCGCCGCCCGCGGCGTTCTGCAACTGGTCCCAGAAAGCCCGGACGTGGCCATGAGTCGCACCGGCCCGCTTCGCCCGGGCCTTGGCGCCCTCCCGCTCGGTGGCCAGGACCATCCAGGCCGGGCCGAAGTGCTCCGGGGCGGCAGTGGGCATCACCGTTTCCGGCCGGACACCGTGCGCAAGGCCTGTCCCACCCGCTCCGACCAGCAGGCCGGCTGCAGTCCCGGTCGCACCGATCAGCAGATCTCTGCGGGTCAGCGGACCCGCCACCGAAGGACTGCCGGTCCAGCCGGGCTTCGGACGTGTCATCGCCCGCTCCTCTCCGAGGGCACCGTGAGTCTATCCAGCCCCTCAGGCCGCAGCCCGGGGCAGATACACGTATTCCTCCAGATGCGGAACGGTTTCGGTACCGAAGAGCGCGGTGACCTGGGTGCCGTACCAGCTGATCAGCTCAGTCTTGACCCCCCGATCCACCTCGTGCACCACGCGTTCGGTGTTCGTGGGGGCCTCCCCGGGGGCACCCGCCCGCAGGACGTACGGCTGGTCGGCGTACCAGCCGATGCTGCGATGGCGGGACAGCCGGGCCCCGAGTTCGTGGGTGAACACGTGGTCGACGTGACCGCCCAGGCCGAGCGGGGCCAGGACAAGGTCGCCCTTCCCGCTGGCCAGCAGGATCCGCTTCTCCAGCGCGTCCAGAAGGGGCCGGTCGTGCGGGGAGACCCGGCCGGCGTCGATGTGGCGGCGGAAAGTCGGGTAGACACAGCTCAGTTCAGGCACCAGGCGGCTGGCGATGCGCAGGAGGCGGGACTTCTCGCGCTGCCGGAACAGGGCGTCGGCCAGGCCCAGATGCACACCGGTCACCCCGATCGAGCGCAGGGCCACGCGGTCCTCGGCGCGCCGCTGCTCGAAGAGCAGTGAGGCGGAACGAGCATTGCACTGCCGCAGAAAGGCTCTTGCGGAGAGTGAGACCCGACCCGCCGTGGAAGAAGTGAACAGAGTCATTACTGTGACCGGTTGGGAAATCGCCGCCCGGGCTATCAGAGAGCCGCAGGAAAGCGCCGCGTCATCCAAGTGCGGGGAAAGGACGATGATGGAGTCGTGATCCTGCAGAGAATCCGATCCGGTCATGTCGGCTTCCTTTCTCGACATTTAGCCATTGTCCATCAGACGCAGAATGCCACCCGCCAGTGGCAACTCGGTCGGTCAATTCTGAGGGCCGGCTGAGAACGGTGATCAAAACCGCAGGCCACGATCGCCTACTGAGGAGTTTCGCAGGTCATCGGGTCAGAAGCGGGCGAAACGGGCTCGGTCCGCAGGCTGCACCCTCAGGGAAATCGATCCGAATCAGGACAGCCTTAAGCTAGTTTAAAGACCTTTTGTCAGGACGGAACAGGTCGACGCCCCCTCGGTCTCGTGGACGACTGCACCGACGGCGAAGCCGACATTACCAGGCGGTTTGCCACCTACGGGTGTCATTGAATAACGGAAAGTCGCTCCGCCGGCTGATAAAACCATCCCTGCCTGCCGGCGACGACGAGGTTCGCCGGGCAGCGCAATTCTGGTTCGCGTATTGGTCAGTCACGCCCCCTGATGACTTCGTGGAGCTTCGCATGCCTGGTTTCACCCCACCACCGGTGCCTGTCGACCTGGTCATTCCCGTACTGAACGAGGAACTCCGGATCGGCCGGACCCTCACGGCGCTGGCCGCCCACGTCGCCGCCGGAGGACTTCCGGTCCGCCTGATCGTGGTCGACAACGGCAGCGTCGACGCCACCGTGTCCGTCGTCGAAAGGCACTGCCGGGGAATGGACATCGAGGTGATCAGCTGCCGCCAGCGGGGCAAGGGCGCCGCGGTCCGGGCCGGCGTGCTGCATTCGCGGGCGCCCCGGGTGGGCTTCTGCGACGCCGACCTGTCCACCCCACTGAGCACTTTTGCCACGGCACTGAGCCTGCTGGACGACGGGTACCAGGCGGTGATCGCCTCGCGCCGGGTGGCCGGGGCGAGCTACCAGGTGCGGCAGCCGATCGTGCGCCGGGCCGGCAGCCAGGCCTTCAGCCTGGTCGCCGGGTCACTGGTCGGGCCGATCCGGGACACCCAGTGCGGTTTCAAGCTCTTCGACGGGGAACTGGCCCGCCCGGTGTTCGCCGACCTGCAGCTGCACGGCTTCGCCTTCGACGTGGAACTGCTCGCCCGTCTGCGGCGCCGCGGTGTGGAGGTGGCCGAGGTGGCGGTGGCCTGGACCGACGACGCCGACTCCACGTTCAGCCCGGTCCGCGACGGCTACGAGGCCTTTCGCGACCTGCGGCAGATCAGGCGGGCCCTGAGGCATGTCTGAGGCACCCGGCCCGACCCACATCGTCGTCACCAACTGGCGCGACCTGAGACATCCCCAGGCCGGGGGCGCCGAACTGGTCTGCCAGGAGTTCGCCGCCCGGGCCGCGGCCTCGGGCCACCGGGTGACCCTGTTGTCCGCGAAAGTGCCGGGCCGACCGCGGCGGGAGGTGATCGACGGCTACACCGTCCGTCGCGCGGGGGGTCGCTTCACCGTCTACCTACATGCCCTGGTCTGGCTGTTCCTGCACCGGCGCGCGGTGGACGCGGTGCTGGACTCGCAGAACGGCATCCCGTTCTTCACTCCCCTGGCAGTCAGCCGTCGCACCCCGGTGATCCTCCTGCTGCACCACATCCACCAGCAGCAGTTCGGCCAGTACTTCCCGGCCCCGGTAGCGGCGGTGGGCCGCTTCCTGGAGTCCCGAGGGTGCCGGTTCGTGTACGGGCGCCGCTCGATCGTGGCAGTCTCGCCGTCCACCCGACAGGGTGCCCGGCGTGAGCTGAAGCTGAGAGGCGAGGTCCGGATCGTGCCTCCCGGCTGGCGGGTCACCCGGCCGGTCACCGACAAGACGACCAGCCCTTCCATCGTCTGTGTCGGCCGTCTGGTCCCGCACAAACGCACGCGGCTGCTGATCGAGGCGCTGCCCAAGATCCTGGTCGAGCATCCGGACACCCAGGTCCACGTGGTCGGCGTCGGGCCGGAGCACGCCCGGCTGGCCGCGCTCGCGGCCGAGCACCAGGTGATGCACGCGGTCACCTTCCACCAGCAGGCCGGCGACGCCGAGCGGGACGCTCTGGTGGCCGCCTCCTGGCTGGCGGTGAGCTGCTCCGCCGGTGAGGGCTGGGGCATCTCGGTGATCGAGGCGAACGCGCTGGGCACCCCGGTACTCGCCTTCGACCGGCCGGGCCTGCGCGACTCGATCAAGGACGGCGAGACCGGCTGGCTGATCCCGGAGGGCAGCGACCTGGGCGCGGCGCTGGCCGAGAAGCTCGATCTGCTCGGCCCCCGGCGGCGCTCCACGACGCTGGCTCAGGTGACCGTGCGCTGGGCCGACCAGTTCACCTGGGAGCGGATGACCGCGAAGCTCCTCACCGTGATCCAGCTGGAGCACCGGCGGCTGGGCCTGACCCGCCCGGAACGCCGGCACCTCAGCGATGTGGCCACGGTGGTCCGGATCCCGGCCGCCGACCTGCCCGTGGGCTGGACACCGGACCGACTGCGCCGCGGTGACTCGGTCAGCCACACCGACCGGGAACTCACCCTGCTGCTCGCCGGGGTCGACATCCCCGGTGCCCAGCAGGTCCTCAACCGCGTCGGGCTCACCCGGGGGGAACCGGTGCTGAGAGTCGCCCGGGGCAGCGACCATCTCTTGCCGTTCGGCCCGTGACCAGCCGCCCGAAGACAGCGACCTACCAGAGCCCAGGAGCCGGGATGCAAGCGACCGTACTGGCCGCGGCGGAGCACCGTGCCCCGTCCGAGGCCGGGGAGCGTCCCCGGCGGGACGCGCTGTGGTGCGCAGGCCTGTTCGTCGTGGCCCTCGGGCTGCGGCTGTTCCACATCGTGCCGGCCTACAACCTGTTCATCGACGAGGTCACCTACGCGGAGATCGCCCGCAACATCGCCGACGGGCGCGGGGTCACCCACCACGGCCAGACATTCGCTCTGCACCCCCCTTTCGTGCTGGGCACTTACGGCCTGGTGATCCGGGGGTTCGGGCTGGACGGCGACCTGGCCACGCTGGCGTTCGCGCTGCGGCCGGTGGCGGCGGTGTTCGGGGCCGGAACGGTGGCCCTCACCTATCTGATCGGCCGCCGGGCCGGCTTCGGCACCGCCTTCGGCGTGGCCGGGGCCGCGCTGGTGGCCCTCGACCCGTTCCAGATCCGCTACGACAGCCAGGTGATGCTGGAGGCCCAGACCCAGTTCTTGGTGGCCCTCACCATCCTGCTCGTGATGGGGCTACGGCCGGCCGGAACGCCCCCGTGGCTGCTGGTCGTGACCGGGCTCAGCGCGGGGGCGGTGTTCTGCAGCAAGGAGACCTTCGGTCTGGTGCTCGGCGTGGCGTTGATCCTGATCGGCCTCTCCGGCCGGCTCGGACGGCGGAAGGAGCTGGCCGCCGTCGTCGGGATCGGGCTCGGCGTATACCTGACCAACGTCGGGCTGACCATCGGCCTGGGCGGGCTGGACGCCTGGCTGCAGGCCCGGGGCAACGGCCTGACCCGACTGATCGGGACGAACCAGGAGACCGGTTTCAACTCCGACGCGGTGAAGGTGTCGCTGGTGTCCCGGCTGACCGCCAACTTCGACCGGCTGGCGGTGACCTACGCGGTGCTGCTGCTCGGTGGTCTGTGTTGTCTCCTGCTCCTGTACCGGCTGCGTCGGCCGCAGAGCCTGCCCCGGCCGCTGACCGCGCTCGTGGCCTGGGCCCTGGCCGCCTGCGGATACCTGGTCTACGCGACCGCCTTCGGGTCGATCGAGGAGCAGATGTACTACATCCCGCTGGTGCCGTGCGTCCTCTGCTTGGTCGCCGTCCTGGCCCAGGCCCGGGGCACCCGGACCGCTTGGGCCGGGATCGCGCTCTTCGTGGTGCTGAACAGCCTGGTGTGGGCGCGGGTCCACACCACCGACAGCAACATCTACCGCCAGTTCTTCACCTGGGCCAGGACCGGTGTGCCGCAGGGCAGCCGGGTGGCGCTGACCGAGGACTCGGCCCAGTTCGTGCTCAGCGGAATGGATCTGGGCCAATGGCACACCGCTCAGGCTCTGCAGAGCAACCACGTCGACTACGTACTGATCAACCCCCGGCTCGTGGAACACGGCTACGGACTGGGTGATCCCGCCTTCCTGGAGCATCTGAGAAGCACCGGCAGACCGGTCTTCAGCGCCTTCTCGTCAACGGACGGCAGCCTGATCCTGTTCGATGTCCGCCCGAGGGGCGAGGAACGATGACGGCAGTCGCGGCGAGCCCGAAGCAGGAACTCGTCGTCGGCGCAGGCTGGCTGACCGTGAGCACCCTGACGGTGGGCGGCCTGAACTACGGCTATGCCCTCGCTCTCACGCATCTGCTGCCCGCCGACCGCTACGCCCAGTTCGCGGCCGCCCAGGCCCTGCTGCTGACTGCCGGAACGGTCGCCTCGGCATCCATCCCCTGGGTACTGGCCCAGCAACTGGCCCGGAACCCGGACCCGGCCGACCGGGCGGCCCTGACCCGGATGGCTCTGCTCGGCAACTGCATTCAGGGCCTGCTCGCAGCCGCCGTGATCCTTGCTGTGGCCCAGTCGTTCGCCGATCCGCAGACCTCCTTCACCCTGGCGGTGTGCGTCTTCCTGATCTTCGTCAGTTCCACCACCCCGGGCTGGCTGCAGGGGCAGCAGCGGTTCGGCGCCCTGGCCGCGGTCAAGGTGGTCGAGGTGCTGGTGAAGTGCGCCGCCGGTCTCGTCCTGGCCCTGGCCACCGCGACCGCCGCCGCTCCGCTCGGCGCGTTCGGGGCGGGCGCGGCGGTCGTGCTGCTGTTCGGTCTCGGCTGGTTCCGGCGCGAGT